>NZ_WVQW01000005.1:0-272355 GCF_013110635.1 Ruegeria sp. HKCCD6604
GATCGAGCCAAAAAGCTCGGGATCACGATCAGAAAGGGACTGGGTGAAAAATCCGGTATCACGAAGATTGGCGTTCATGGGCGCTCCACATGGCTGGGTAAAAATCTTGCGGATTTCCTATCGGAAACGCCACATTTGCAAAAGGCTTAAAGCGACGATTTGGCCCGCTGCGGCGTCAAGACTGGCCTATCGGGGAAAGGTATGTTTGTTTCGGAACCAAATGTGCAGCACCGGAAACCGGAAAACATGAAAAAAAGAATCGCCTTTCTTGCCAGTGAGGTCAAAGTGGCGCAAACGGCCCGGGATGCTCTGGTGTCCAAACACGGTAATGCGGCGCCCCGCGATGCAGATGTTGTGGTTGCTCTTGGGGGGGATGGCTTCATGTTGCATACCCTTCACAACATGCAGCATCTTGATACACCGGTATACGGGATGAACCGTGGCACAATCGGGTTTCTGATGAACGCGTATCACGAAGACGACCTGATGGCCCGCCTGGAGGATGCCGAGGAAGAGGTCATCAATCCGCTGGCGATGCGGGCGATGGATCAGTCCGGAAAGCTGCACGAGGCGTTGGCGATCAACGAAGTGTCATTGTTGCGGGCAGGCCCTCAGGCCGCGCGGCTTAAGATCAGCGTTGATGGCCGCGAGCGAATGGATGAACTTGTATGCGATGGAGCGCTGCTGTCCACAGCGGCGGGGTCCACGGCGTATAACTACTCGGCACACGGGCCTATTCTGCCGATTGGCTCGGACGTTCTCGCGTTGACGCCGATCGCCGCATTCCGCCCCCGCCGATGGCGTGGTGCCTTGCTGCCAAAAATCGCGAAGGTACGGTTCGATGTGCTGGATGCGGACAAGCGACCCGTTATCGTTGCCGCTGATTCGGTAGCTTTCCCAGACATTGATTGGGTCGAAATCCGTTCCGAGCCTACGATTTCACATCGCATTCTTTTCGACCCCGGGCACGGTTTGGAAGAACGACTGATTTCCGAGCAATTCACATAAAATTGCGTCTCTGCGAGGATTTTTTGAAACTGTGTGAAGCAGTTCACAGGGAATCTATTGGCAATTGGCTAATGTGAAATTGCCCGGAGAACACGCCAAGGTGGGAGTGAGTGGCCACCTGAACGGCGTATTCGAATGATTGCGCAGATTTTGCGCTGGCGAGGGTGGGTGGTGCTACGCTCGTCATCAGAAATCCGGGCTTATTTTAGCAGTCGGGCCCCGGGTACAATGTCCCGGGGTCTATTTTTTGCAGCCGCCCTGCAACTCTGATTTTTCCCAAAGCGGCAAGCACATTTGCCCCACGCGTGCCTCGATTGCCGCGGCCGCATCCACCGCCAGATCTTCGCGCCAACGCTGTGCCGCAATCTGAACACTGATCGGCTGTGGGCCCTTAGGCAATTCAGCCAGCCGGGCCGGGACACATGCCGCAGGCAGGCCCAGAAAGTTCATCGCATAGGAATAAACGGCGCACCCCAGAACCTCATGCACTCCATCGGCGCCTTCGGTGTCCCGGTCAGGTTTGAAGAACGGTTGTGGCAGGAAAGGCGACAGCACCAAAGGGTAATCCTGCAAAAACAGGGACCATTCCCGCGCATAGTGGCTTCGTTTGGCCAGCATCTGAACCATCTCGGTTTCGACAATAGGCGGGAATTCCTGGAAATAGACCGCAAAGATGTTCTGAATGGTTTTCGAACCGGCCGCTTCGATATCTGACTGCAAGAGCGTGAGTACCTCGCCCATCAGCGTACGGTAACCGATCCGACCGCATTCAAATACATCGGGCGGGTCAATCTCTTGCACCACATAACCCGCATCGGTCAGTGCGTCCCGTGCCGTGTCGAGCGCTTTTTCCACCTCGGGGTGCAGGGCATAGCCGAATGTGTTCTTGGTGAAGGCTACCTTGACGGGCGCGTCGGGATCAGGACCACGCCAGGGCATCGGCACGTGAAACGGGTCACGCGCGTCGGCGGTGATCAGGCTGGGCATGGACAGATGCAGGTCAGCGGCCGACCGGGTAATCAGGCCCTGAACTGACATCGACTGCGCCAGCAAACCGCGTTCGACCTTCTGGCTTGGGTTCCATGCCGGGACACGCCCCAGCCCGGGTTTCACCGTCACGGCTCCGTTGGCCGCCGCGGGAAAGCGCAGGCTGCCGCCGATATCGTTGCCGTGGGCCAGCGCGCCGATTCCGGCCATGACCGCAGCGCCAGCCCCACCGGAAGAGCCGCCGGGCGAGATATGCCGCCCCCAGGGGTTGTGCGTACGGCCATACAACGGATTGTCCGTCTCGGCGCGGAAAGAGAACTCGGGCGTGTTGGTCCGCCCGACAACAACAGCCCCGGCCTTTAGCAGATTGCTCACAACCGGGGCGTCATCCGGTGCAATCACATCCTTCAATGCGACGACACCGTTGGTTGTGGCGTGGCCTTTTTGGTCAACGTTCACCTTGATCGTGACCGGCACGCCATGCAGCGGACCCGTCGGTTTGCCGCCAGCCCGCGCATTGTCCAGCGCTTCGGCACGTTCCAATGCTTGCTCGCGCAGGTCTTCCACAACCGCATTCAAATCCGGGTTGACCTCATCCATTCGCTCGATCGAGGCCCGAACCGCCTCGGTCGCACTCAGGTCGCCGCGTCTTGTCAGGGTGGTCAGGTCTGTGGCGCTGAGACGCCAGATATCGGTTTGTGTCATGGGTCCTCACTGTCTTAACGTGACAGTAGAGGGGCTGCTTCCGGTTGCAAGAGAAGACAAAAAAATGGGCGGCTAATGCCGCCCCTCGGGTTACTTGGCGTAACCGATTGTCTGCAAGGCCTCTTTGATCTCGTCAAGAATGGCTGGATCATCGATCGTTGCAGGCATTTTGTAGTCTTGACCGTCTGCAATCGACACCATCGTACCCCGCAGGATTTTACCCGAACGTGTCTTGGGCAACCTGTCGACGACGACGGCCAGTTTAAAGGCCGCCACCGGGCCTATCTTTTCCCGCACCATCTTGACGACTTCCTGAACCACGTCGCCATGATCCCGATCAGCGCCGGCATTCAGGCACAGGAACCCAACGGGCATCTGACCCTTTAGCTGATCCGATACACCGATCACCGCGCATTCGGCCACATCCGGGTGAGCGGCAAGCACTTCTTCCATCCCCCCGGTCGACAGACGGTGGCCCGCGACGTTGATGACATCATCGGTGCGGGCCATGATGTAAAGATATCCGTCCTCGTCGATCATACCGGCATCGCCGGTTTCATAATACCCGGGGAAATGTTCAAGATAGGATTTCCTGAACCGCTCCTCGGCGTTCCACAAGGTCGGCAGGGTGCCCGGAGGCAAAGGCAGTTTGACCGCGATGGCCCCCAGTTCGCCGGCTTTCATCGGGTGGCCGCCTTCGTCGAGAATTTGCACGTCATAGCCGGGCATCGGTTTCGCGGGCGAACCCAGCTTGATCGGAAGCTCTTCGATGCCCAGCGGATTTCCGGCGATGGCCCATCCGGTTTCGGTCTGCCACCAATGGTCGATCACCGGAACCTTCAGCGCATCCTGCGCCCAGATGATGGTGTCGGGGTCAGCCCGTTCCCCCGCCAGATACAGTGCCCGCAGATGAGACAGATCGTACTTGGCGATCAATTCGCCTTTGGGGTCTTCTCGTTTCACGGCACGGATCGCCGTAGGGGCGGTGAAGAAGCTTTTCACCTTATGTTCAGAGATCACGCGCCAGAAGGTTCCCGCATCAGGGGTGCCGACCGGTTTGCCTTCGAACACAATCGTCGTGTTGCCGTGGATCAGGGGGGCATAGCAGATATAGGAATGTCCAACGACCCAACCCACATCGGATGCCGCCCAGAATACATCACCGGGATCAACGTCATAGATGTTCTTCATGGTCCAGTTCAGCGCCACCAGATGCCCGGCAGTGGGGCGCACGACGCCCTTGGGCGCCCCCGTGGTGCCCGAAGTGTACAGGATGTACGCCGGATCGTTTCCGTCGACGGGAACACATTCCGCCGGTTCGACACCGTACTGGAACCCGTGCCAGTTGTAGTCGCGCCCTTCGATCAACTGAGCAACTTCCTGTTCGCGCTGAAAGATGACGCAGAAATCCGGCTTGTGCTCGGCAAGTTCGATGGCGCCGTCCAGAAGCGGCTTGTAGTGCACGACCCGGCCAGGTTCCAAACCGCAGGACGCCGCAATGACGGCTTTGGGTTTGGCGTCGTCGATACGGACCGCCAGTTCGTTGCTGGCAAATCCGCCGAACACAACGGAATGCACAGCGCCCAGACGAGCGCAGGCCAGCATCGCCTCAAGCGCCTCGGGGATCATTGGCATGTAGATGATGACGCGGTCACCTTTCTCGATGCCTTTCGCCCGCAGCGCGCCGGCAAGATTGGCCACGCGGTTGCGCAGCTCGACATATGAAATCTCGCGCTTGGTATGGGTGATCGGGCTGTCATAGATGATGGCGGTCTGCTCGCCGCGCCCGTTTACCACGTGGCGGTCCACGGCGTTCCAGCAGGTATTGACTCGTGCGTCGCTGAACCATTCATACAAAGGCGCGTTGTCGTCGAACAGAGCTTTGCTGGGTTCTTTGACCCAATCGATCCCCTTGGCGGCGCTCATCCAGAACGCCTCGGGGTCTTTCTTCCAACTGTCATAAACGTCCTGATACGCCATCTCGTCCTCCTCACAACGACTTGGTCTTTGTGTTAGGACCCAGAAAACTATCGGGCAAGCGAGTCAAATGACGACGCGTCAGTTTATCGCAAAATATTTGCAGTAATTCGCGCAACGACTTGCAAATTTTTGCAAACTTCTTTCTCACCATTGGATTTTCTGCGCCGAAGAGGCCATTTTGCAAACTTGCAAACTCGACCATGCAAAAGATCACGTCCAAGGCGAGTCGGCACAATGCCAATTCGCCATTCTTCCGCGTGCCCCAGGGTTCCCACGGAGATGCCACGACATATAGCCGTCAAAGTGTGAGAATTGTGTTAACCGCACCCCCGCGGGGGATGCGGTTCATGGTGTCGGGCAGCCGGTTTACCCGTAATGTGCCACCGGCGTCCCCGCGATGGCAGCCATGTTCAGCAATCCGCGTGCGGTAATGGATGGGGTGACGATATGTGCCTTGTTGCCCATTCCCATCAGAATGGGGCCGACTTCGATCCCGTCCGCTTTCATTTTCAGGATATTGCGCACGCCGCTGGCCGCATCCGCATGGGCAAAGATCAGCACATTTGCCGCGCCCTGTAGGCGTGAACCCGGAAAAATCCGCGCCCGAAGATCCGCATCAAGGGCCGCATCCAGGTTCATTTCGCCTTCATAGACAAAGTCGCGCGGTTTCTGGTCCAGGATGTCCAATGCGGCGCGCAGGCGTTTTCCCGATCCTTCCGCCTGATTGCCGAATTGCGACTGCGAGCAGAACGCGATCTTGGGTTCGATCCCGAATCGGCGAACATGCCGCGCGGCGCCAATGGTCGATTCGGCCAACTCCTCCGGCGTCGGCAATTGCCGGACATGCGTATCGGCGATGAACAGGGGGCCGTCTTCCAATATCATCAGCGACAACGCGCCGTGCGGGCGCAGGTCGCCGTCGGCCAGCACCTGTTCAACATAGTTCAGATGCCAGCGATATTCGCCGAACGTGCCGCAGATCATACTGTCAGCCTCGCCCCGATGCACCATGATCGCGCCAATGGCGGTTGTATTTGTGCGCATGATCGCCTTGGCCAGATCCGGGGTCACACCTCGGCGCTGCATGATCTGATGATACGAGCTCCAGTAATCGTAATAACGCGGATCGTTTTCCGGGTTCACGATCTGGCAGTCCGTGCCCGGGCGAATGGTCAGGCCCAGTTTTTCGCATCGGGATTCGATGACTTCGGGACGTCCGATCAGAATCGGTGTTTCCGTCGTTTCCTCAAGAATAGCCTGTGCAGCCCGCAGCACCCTTTCATCTTCGCCTTCGGCAAATACGATGCGACGGGATGCGACGGCTGCGGCCTCGAATACGGGGCGCATCAAAAGCGCCGACTTGAAAACAGACTGGTTGAGTTTTTCCTTATAGGCCTCAAGATCTTTAATGGGGCGCTTAGCGACGCCGCTTTCCATGGCTGCCTTGGCAACGGAAGATGAGACGACACCCACCAAACGCGGATCAAAAGGTTTCGGAATCAGGTAATCCGGCCCAAAGGTCAGTTGCTCGCCCTTGTAGGCGGCTGCCGCCTCGGCGCTTGTCGTCGCGCGAGCCATTTCCGCAATGCCGTCAACGCAGGCGATCTGCATTGCGTCATTGATCTCGGTCGCGCCCACATCCAGAGCACCCCGGAAGATAAACGGAAAGCACAATACGTTGTTGACCTGATTGGGAAAATCGCTGCGCCCCGTGGCGATGATCGCGTCCGGTGCAACCTCACGCGCGGCCTGAGGCAGAATTTCTGGCGTTGGGTTGGCCAGTGCGAAGATGATCGGACGATCGGCCATTTTCTGAACCATTTCAGGCTTCAGGACATTCGGGCCACTAAGGCCCAGAAACAGATCCGCATCGCCGATTACATCATCCAGAGTCCGCAATTCCGTTTTCTGCGCAAACTGCGACTTGTGCGGGTTCATATCCTCGGCGCGCCCCTCGTAGACGAGCCCGTGAATATCGCACAGCCAGATGTTTTCCTGTTTCACACCCAGTTTCACCAGCATGTTCAGGCAGGCAATCCCAGCAGCCCCGCCGCCGGTTGATACGACTTTGATGTCCGCAAAGGATTTCCCCGCCACATGCAAAGCGTTCTTGGCCGCGGCCCCGACGACAATGGCGGTTCCGTGCTGATCGTCGTGAAAAACGGGAATGTTCATACGCTCGCGGCACAGCTTTTCGACAATGAAACAATCCGGTGCCTTGATGTCTTCCAAGTTGATGGCCCCGAATGTCGGTTCCAGCGAGCAGACGATATCCGCCAGCTTTTCCGGATCAGGCTGGTCTACTTCGATATCAAAACAGTCAATGCCAGCGAATTTCTTGAACAGGACGGCTTTGCCCTCCATCACCGGTTTCGAGGCCAGCGCCCCGATATTGCCCAGACCAAGAACCGCGGTGCCGTTGGATACCACGGCGACAAGGTTGCCGCGCGCCGTGTACTTTTCCGCGTTTGCGGCGTCGGCTTTGATTTCAAGGCTGGCCTCGGCCACGCCGGGCGAATAGGCGCGCGCCAGATCGCGACCGTTGGCCATCGGTTTCGTGGCCTTGATCTCAAGTTTTCCGGGTTTCGGATGGGCGTGATAGTCAAGCGCGGCCTGTCGCAGGCTGGGGGTGTCAGACATTGAAGTTTCAGTTCCCTCTTAGAATTTGATTTAACATTAAACTATTCGTCCAAGCTTGGCTACGTTGCGTAATTTTGCCGACGTGGCGCAGTCGCACACCCGAAATGGGTTGAATTTTGACATATTTTTTTTACATCTAGGCAACTTTGCGAAACGAACAAACACTCAGGCAAGACGAAGCAGTAATGACTTTCAAGGCAAATGATCAGGTCGATGGCCTGTTCTCCGGTTCTGTGGCGGATACCGGAGTTGTGCGGCTAACCCTTTGGTTTGCGGTGCTGTCAAGTGTTGTGCTTCTTGGTGCTGTTGGCATCTGGCCAGAACAGGCACTGGTTTTCAATCAGGAAGGCGGGTTGTTTGAAACAATTTCCGCGGCGTGTTTGTTTGCAGCGGGTGTGGCCGCTTTGTGGCGATATCCGGGTGTCACCCGGCTGTATATCGGGCTGACATTACTGTTGTTGGGCGAGCGAGAGCTGGAAGCAGGCGTTTATCCTGAAGGCAGCTTGCCGTTCATGATCCTTGACGGGCTGGATTCGGTGCTGGACGTCACTCTGGTCAGGGTCTTGCTGGCCTGCGTTGTCCTGGGCGGTGTCATGTGGCATGGGATCCCGACGGGATGGCGTGCTGTCAAGCGGCGCGCGCCTTTTATGATCGTGTTCATTGCGGCCGGCTGTCTTGCCGTCATCGCTCAGCTTCTTGAAGAATTCACCGGGCTGCACGGCGAAGCTTTGTCGTCAGTTATGAAGGCGCGGCTTTTCGTGATGGAAGAAACGCTCGAGATGTTCTTTTCGATTGGCATTTTGGCCTCTGTTCTGATCGGATGGTCAAAATCGAGTTCTGACGAGACATCTCATGACAAAGACATCCGAGCCTTCCCGGACCCAAGCTGAATTTCGTTTGCCTACCCAGGAAATTCGAAACGACATCCCCTTTTATACCAAGGTGTTGGGGATGCAGATGGACATGATCTATCCCGCGGACGATCCGCGCGTCGCAGTGTTTTCAGGGCACGGTCTTCGGCTGCGGATTGAAAAAGACGCGCCCGAAGGTCCGGGAACATTGCGCATCCTGACAGATGACCCGGAAAGCTTTGCAGATGGCCAACGCGTTCTTGTCGCGCCGAATGGGACCCGGATCGAAATCGAAGAGCGTAACCCGCCGCTGGTGATGCCTGAAACAGTTCATTCCTTCGTGGTGCGCAGGCTCAAGGATCAGGCGCCATGGATCATCGGTCGGGCGGGGATGCACTATCGCGATCTGGTGCCGGATCGTCTGGGCGGATCGATCATCGCCAGCCATATCCGCATCCCGGACGGGGGGCCGGTGCCCGATATGGTGCATTTTCACAAAGTCGGGTTCCAGCTGATATTCTGCATTCATGGCTGGGTGGATGTCGTCTACGAGGATCAGGGAGAAAAAATGCGCCTGACCGCAGGGGATTGCTTTATCCAGCCGCCGGAAATTCGTCACCGCGTGCTCGAGGCGTCAGACAATGTTCAGGTTGTCGAGATAGGTGTGCCAGCGGAGCATGTCACGGAAATCGACCATGACATGCAGCTTCCCACGCCGCATTTTCGCCCGGACCGTGAATGGCAAGGGCAACGCTTTGTCTACAACCAGGCCAAGGATGCTGAATGGGTGCCATTCCGTCTTCCGGGTTACATCTGCCGCGATACGACAATTGCCGAGAACACCAAAGGGGTCGCTGGCGTCCAGGTCGTCCGCAAAGGGCAGGGCGATACCGAATGGGCCATTCACGATACGGACATTCACTTTACCTTCGTGATGGGCGGGGCGGTCACGCTGGAAGGCGAGGGGCGCGAGCCCTACCGGCTGGAGCAAGGAGACGCCTTTGTCATCCCGCCCGGGATGCGCACGCGTTTGTCCTCGCCCTCGGACAACATCGAGTTGCTGGAAGTCACCTTGCCCGGTACGTTCACGACAACACTGGGCTGACTGAAAAAAACTGGCTGGGGGCTTCAATTCCTCGGCCTTTTTACGTAACGATCCAAATTTCTGACCAGATGATCAAAAAAACGGGGAATCGCCATGTCGCTCAAAGACGCTGCCTTGTCAGTCCGCGAAAACGCCTATGCGCCTTATTCGAATTTCAAGGTTGGCGCAGCGCTTCGGGCTTCGACGGGTCAGATCTTTTCCGGGTGCAACGTTGAAAACGTGGCCTATCCCGAAGGCACTTGTGCCGAGGCCGGCGCAATCGCCGCGATGGTCGCCGCAGGAGAGCAGGAACTGACCGAGGTCTATGTGGTCGCCTCCAGCCCTCAGCCCGTGCCGCCTTGCGGTGGGTGTCGCCAGAAACTGGCCGAGTTTGGCAAGCGCGACGTGAAGGTTACCCTGGCAACCGTGGACGGTTCCGAATTCGAGACAACCATCGGGGATTTGTTGCCGGGCGCATTCGACGCGTCACACATGGAGGATGTCTGAACGCATGGATGCCCGCTCGATCATAGCAAAACTGCGCAGGCAGGAGGTGCCCGGTCGCGAGGAACTGATCTGGTTTGCGCAGGGGCTTGCGGATGGAAGCGTCAGCGACGCGCAGGCCGGGGCATTCGCCATGGCTGTCTGCATGGGCGGATTGGGCCCTCGGGGGCGTGCGGATCTGACGATTGCGATGCGCGACAGCGGTGACGTTCTGACCTGGGACGTGGATGGGCCGGTGATCGACAAGCACTCGACCGGAGGGGTCGGGGACAGCGTCAGCCTGGTTCTTGCTCCGGCGTTGGCGGAATGTGGGGCGTATGTCCCAATGATCTCGGGCCGGGGTCTTGGGCATACCGGCGGAACGCTGGACAAGCTTGAGGCGATACCGGGGGTCAGCACTCAGATCGGGCAGGACCGTCTTGCGCAGATTTTACGCGATACCGGCGCGGCCATCGTCGGGGCGACGGGCCAGATCGCGCCGGCAGACAAGCGCCTTTATGCAGTGCGGGATGTGACCGCGACGGTCGAGAGCCTGGATCTGATCACAGCGTCGATCCTGTCCAAGAAACTGGCCGCCAGCCCGGATGCACTGGTTCTGGATGTCAAAACCGGCAGCGGTGCTTTCATGAAAACGATGGAAGATGCCCGCAAATTGGCCACCGCATTGACCCAGACCGCAAACGCAGCAGGATGCCGCACGTCGGCGGTGATCACGGATATGAACCAACCATTGGCCCCGGCGTTGGGCAATGCCTTGGAAGTCGCGGAAGTGATGAAGGTTCTGACCATGTCGAATGCGTCCCCTTTGGCAGACATTTCCGCCGAGCTGGGGGGGGTCCTGCTGACCGATGCAGGAATGTGCGGAACGGTCGAGGAAGGGCGTGAGAAGATCTTTGAAATCATCCGTGACGGCCGCGCTGCCGAACGGTTCGGGCGCATGATGGCAGCGGTCGGTGGCCCGGTTCAGTTTGTCGATACCTGGGCCCGGTTCCTGCCTGAGGCGAATGTCATCCAAGAGGTTCCGGCCCCGCGGGACGGCTTCATCTCGGCCGCTGACGGAGAAGCTCTGGGTCTTGCCGTGGTTGCGCTGGGCGGTGGCCGTCAGGTCGAAAGTGATGAGATCGACCCCGCCGTCGGGATATCCAGTATTCTTCGGCTTGGGGATCGCGTGCCAAAAGGCACGCCGATTGCAGTGATCCATGCTGCTCGGGAAGATGCCGCGCGCCGAGCCGCGGAAACCGTGCTGAGCGCGATTGAGATCAGCGATACGGCTCCGACGCTTCCGGATCTGATCCACGAAAGGATCAGCGTATGAGCCGTGCATTTCTCGTCGTCATGGATTCCGTTGGAATAGGCGGTGCGCCTGATGCCGATCGTTTTTTCAATGGCGACGTCCCGGATAGTGGAGCAAATACGCTGGCCCATATCGCGCAGGCCTGTGCCGAAGGGCGGGCCGAAGACGGGCGCTCGGGCCCCTTGAACCTGCCGAACCTCGACGCGCTGGGTTTGGGTGCGGCTGCGCGGTTGGCGTCTGGGGACGCAATCCCCGGATTGAACGCGAAACCCAATGGGCTGTGGGGCTGCGCGCGCGAGCATTCGCCCGGCAAAGACACGCCCTCGGGCCACTGGGAACTGGCAGGTCTGCCGGTGCCGTGGGATTGGCACTATTTCCCGGATACGGTTCCGGTTTTTCCTGCGGACCTGAGCCGCGCAGCGGCCCAGGCCGCCGGGACCGAAGGCATCCTTGGCGATTGCCATGCCTCGGGCACGGCGATCATCGCCGAACTGGGTGCCGAGCATATGCGAACCGGCTGGCCGATTTGCTACACCTCAGCTGACAGTGTGTTTCAGATCGCAGCCCATGAGGAGAGTTTCGGACTGGACCGTTTGCTGGACATGTGCCGCGCACTTGCACCGCGCTTGCACGAGATGAAAGTGGGCCGTGTCATTGCGCGCCCCTTTGTCGGCTCGCCAGAGGCGGGTTTTGAACGGACTGCCAACCGCAAGGATTTCGCCATTCTGCCGCCCGCACCGGTTCTGACCAATTGGGTGCAGGATGCCGGGCGGAAGGTGCACGCGGTGGGCAAGATCGGCGACATCTTTTCCATGCAGGGTATCGACACGCTGCGCAAAGGGTCGGACGCTGAACTCATGCGGCACCTTTCAGATCTGGTGGATGACGCCGAACAGGGCAGCCTGACTTTTGCCAACTTTGTTGAATTCGACAGTCTTTACGGCCACCGCCGCGATATCAGCGGTTATGCCCGAGCATTGGAATGGTTCGATCACGAGATCGGCAAGTTTCTGGCCAGGCTGCGCCCCGGCGACTTGTTGGTGTTGACCGCCGATCATGGCAATGATCCCAGCTGGACCGGGACGGATCACACACGTGAACAAGTGCCGGTTCTGATTTCCGGGTCGGGCACGGGGCAGATCGGCCAGGTAGACTTTGCCGATATTGCCGCCAGCATCGCCCATCACCTGAACATTCCGGCGCAAGGGCCGGGAAGGAACTTTCTATGAGCGTCGCCGATCTGCCGAAAATAGAACTGCACCTGCATCACGAAGGCGCCGCGCCACCGGCATTCATACGTCAGCTTGCGCATGAAAAACGGGTGGACCTGAGCGGTATCTTCAAGCCGGACGGATCCTATGATTTCCGCGATTTCGCGCATTTCCTGAATGTGTATGAAGCTGCTTGCGAAGTCCTGAAGACGCCCGAAGACTTTCGGCGGCTGACATTGGCCATTCTCGAAGAAAGCGCCGAAAACGGTGTCGTCTATTCTGAGACTTTTCTGAGCCCTGATTTTTGTGGTGGCGGCGACCTGCACGCCTGGCGGGACTATCTGAACGCCATTCAGGACGCGGCGGACGAGGCCGAGCGCAAGTTTGACATCACCCTGCGCGGCGTCATTACCTGTGTGCGCCATTTCGGCCCCGATCAAGCCAAGCGCAGCGCCTATTGCGCGGCAGAGACTGCGGGCGACTGGATCACCGGTTTTGGCATGGGTGGAAACGAATCCGTTGGCACTCAGGGCGATTTCAAATGGGCGTTCGATTGCGCGCGCGAGGCCGGGTTGCGGCTGACGACCCATGCCGGAGAGTTCGGCGGCCCTGAAAGCGTGCGCGATGCCGTGCGCGATCTGGGGGTCGAGCGCATCGGACACGGTGTTCGCGCCCTCGAGGATCCGGACCTTGTTCGCGAACTGGTCGACCGGGACATCACTCTTGAGGTCTGTCCGGGATCGAATGTGGTTCTGGGGCTTTTCCCGGATTTTGCGACACATCCAATCGCGGCCTTGCGTGATGCGGGCGTGAAAGTCACCGTCTCAACGGATGACCCGCCATTTTTTCACACGACCATGCGGCGGGAATATGAAATGCTGAACGCAGCTTTCGGCTGGGAGGCCGAAGATTTTGCGGCCCTGAACGAAACCGCCCTAGAAGCGGCCTTTTGCGATGACGCCACCCGTGCGCGGGTCAAGAAAAGACTGGAGAAAACATGAGCGAACATCTGACCATCGTCGATCACCCTCTGGTGCAACACAAACTGACGCTCATGCGGGACAAGGGCACCTCGACCGCCGTGTTCCGGCAGTTGCTGCGCGAAATAACGCTTCTGCTGGCCTATGAGGTCACGCGCGAAATTCCGTTGACCACGCGCCATATCGAAACACCGATGGAAGAAATGGATGCACCCATTCTGGCGGGCAAGAAAATGGCGCTGGTGTCGATCCTGCGTGCTGGAAACGGGATGCTGGACGGTGTGCTGGAGCTTGTTCCTTCTGCGCGCGTCGGCTTTGTCGGTCTGTATCGCGACGAAGAAACGCTGAAGCCCGTGCAGTATTACTTCAAGGCACCCGAGAGCCTGAAAGACCGTTTGGTTATCGCGGTGGATCCGATGCTGGCCACCGGCAACAGCTCGGCCGCGGCGATTGACCTGCTGAAAGAGGCGGGGGCGACGGATATCCGCTTTCTGTGCCTGTTGGCCGCGCCGGAAGGTGTGGCGCGTATGAAAGAGGCGCACCCGGATGTGCACATCGTCACCGCCGCACTGGACCGCGAGCTGAACTCGAAAGGCTATATCATGCCGGGTCTGGGCGACGCGGGCGACCGGATGTTTGGAACCAAGTAAACCGGCTTACTCACCACATATGTTTTGCAGCCGGACCCAATCACGGTCCGGCAACACCTGTTCCAGTGTCCGGCCGGCCATGGGATCAGCCTCGATCAGGCCCAGTACTGATTCTCCGGTAATATCCTGAGCATAGGCGTAAGGGGTGGAAGGCAGGGCGCTTTGCGAGAACATCGCCAGCAAGTCTTCGTCCGGAAGGGAAGGTCGGGGCTGCGAGAGGACCTGTTCGGTATAGGTGTCGATGATCTCAGGTGTCAGTTCCCCGGTCGTCAACAGCCGGAAGGCCGAGGCCGCCCCGGTTCTGTCCAGCAGATCATCCAGCGGGTCGTTGAGCGCCGCCCGCGCGCGCTCTGCAACAACATAGCCTGCTGCGACAGCAGGGTCTTCGTGGTCTTCAACCAGCGCCCGGTTCAACAGAACGGTGCCACCCGGCAAGCTGAGGCTGTCCTGAACGCCGGCGGGCAGTATAACGATCTGCCGTACGCCCGTACGACTGGCCAAGCGATCCAGTGAAGCCTGCGCATCCACGGAAGAACAGGCCGGTCCCGAGACGCGCTCGATCCGACGCAGGATCGTGTCTCCGATTTCCTGTCGTTTGATTTCGGGCACGACCGAGACAACATGGTTTTGCAACGCACCGGGCAGCCAAAACAACAATACGGCCAGAACCGCAGCCGCGACGCCGCCGACGCTCATCCAGCGCAAACGGCCGGGATGGGGGCGCGAACGTTCGATGGCACGTTGCAGCCGATCGATCGCTTCAAGCATCGTGGTTTCGGATTCTCCCAGTTCCAGTGTCTCATCCGGATCACCGTCGGGGCAAAAAACAGCCGGAAAGGCACCGGGGTTCTGCCGTTCAAGCGCCGCCAAAGACCAATGCGTCAAAGCCCTGTCATTGAAATCGGAAATGGTTAGGGTCGCCTCGCCAATCGATACCACGACTTCGCGCCGCTGTTCATCGGGCGAAGGGCGCCACAGACCGGTGGCTTCGATCCGCTGGTACTGTTTCAGGGCCGTCATCTGGTTGGGGTCTGCTCGAAATTGTTTTGCAGCAGCTTAGCATGGTGAAAACGCCGTGCGCAAACCTGTTGCGCAGGTATTCCGATTTGTGCTGGATACCCGTCAGGAAAAAGATCGCCGATCTTTGATCGCAACAAGGGCACGGACATGCAGGCAGACACGACCACCTCTCCGGTGCTGGCTTCAGCCCTTATGGTAGCAGCAATGGCAATTATCGGCGTGATCGACAATGTTGTGATCCTGCTGGCCGAGACGGTCGGGCTGTGGCAATTCCATTTCATGCGGGCATTGCTGATGCTGCCGCTGATTGTCGGCCTGTCCCTTATGGGGCTGGGCAGGCTGAGGCCGCAACGGTGGGGGGCGGTCACCTTGCGCAGCCTTCTGATTACGACGGCCATGTTTTTCTATTTTGCGTCGCTGTCGATGATGCCGATTGCGCAAGCCCTGGCAGGGTTGTTCACCTCGCCGATTTTCGTGCTGCTGATTTCGTCCTTTGCGCTTGGGCAAAAGATCGGGCCCTGGCGCATTCTGGCTGTGCTGGTCGGTTTTTCGGGCACCCTTCTGGTATTGCAACCCAACCCGGTCGAATTTGACATGCGTTCGGTTTTTCCAATTGCCGCAGGTTTTTTCTATGCCTTGAGTTCGATCATGACGCGGACATATTGCGCGCGTGAAAGCACGGTTGCGATGCTGGCAGCCATGGTTATTACCCTTGGGCTGTCAGGGGCCGTGGGCGCCGCCTTGTTCACGGTTGCACCCGTTGCCACGCTGGACGGGCCGGATGGCTTTGTTACACGGGGTTGGGTCTGGGAAGTGGGGCCCGCGCTGCCATGGATTGTTGTTCAGGCCGTCGGGTCGACGATTGCGGTCTTCATGCTCATCAAAGCCTATCAGGTAGGCGAGACCTCTTACGTGGCCGTGTTCGAGTATTCGGTGATGATCTTCGGGCCGCTCTTTGCATTCGTCGCACTGGGTCAGACCCTCGATTTGATGCAGGTGTCCGGGATTGTCCTGATCGCGACGGCAGGGGTTTTGCTGGGCTGGCGGGCCAGGCGGTCATCCACCCAGCAGGAACTTGCCTGACACATACAACAGCGCATTGCCAACGGATTTTGCACGCTGAAACCTCAATAAGCAGGTTCATTTCAACGGATCAGGTGCAGATGGATTCGTAAGTTCCATGCATGCTGACCGTTTCGAAAATTGCACAAAAGCCTGTTCAAGCCTTGTGAGTGTTTACCAAATCGCCCTGGGAGCGCGCTGAGACGGCCCAAATTGGGCATAAATATGTCCGAAATAAGACAGTCCCGGTTTTTGATGCTAGCTGTTTTGCATAGTGAGTTTGTGCCAAAGGGGGTTAGGCACGTGTCTGAAGTTACGAGTATTTCTGTTTATCTTGATCAATCGTCCGATACTGATCCATCCGGTTTGAACCACGCGGTGAACGCGCGCCGTGGTGGTTTTTTGAACGGCACGAAGGTTGCGACAACAAGCGGGTGGAAACCGGTTGAGCGCATTGCAGTCGGCGATCTTGTCCGAACTCTGGATCACGGGTTCAAAGAGGTGCGCCGCATCTCGACCAGCGTCGTGGTCATTCCTGCCGAAGAGCGCCGTTCCGAGTATTTGCCGGTTTTCGTACCGGCACGCGCCGCGTATAACGGGCGCCCCGTTTGGCTGATGCCCGAACAGGGCATTGCTCTGAACCTGTCGCAGATTGATGCCGATGTCAGCGGATGTTCCGTCGTATCCGCAAGACTGCTGAATGGCGTGGGTCGGTTTATGTCGCAGGCACCGGGATCGTCGTTTGAGGTCCGTTCCCTGTTTTTCGACGAAGATCAGGTGATTTTTGTCGAGGGCGGCCTGCAAGCTTACTGCCCTTCCGGCCTGTTCAACATGCGCGGCAGGGTCAGCGGGGCTGGTTACGATGTCGCCGATGAAGAGACCGGCACAAAGCTGGTCAACCTGATTGCAAGCAGGGGAGATATGTCAGCCCTTGCCAACCCATTGGGTGCCCTGCCTGCACCCATTCCGCAGGAACCGATATTTCCGATCCGTCCGCCCTCTGGGGTCAGGCGGCCGGGTCGACCGGGGCGTCCAAACGCGCCGGTGCTGTTTCTGCGGCCCGAATGGCAGATCTAACCAAACACTGACAAAAACGATGCAGGCGCGTGATTTCACGCGCCTGCGTCACTGATTCAGGCAGCTTTTGCTTCTGGGTTGAAACGCCCGTAGAAGGTTTGACCCTTTTCTGCCATCTCACGCAGCAGCGGCGGGCAGGCAAAGCGTTCGCCATATTTCTCGGCCAGCTGATCACATCTTTCGGCTGCGTAGGGCGTGCCGATGATGTCGAGCCAGCTGAGCGGACCACCGGACCACGGCGCAAAGCCCCAGCCCAGAATGGCGCCCACGTCGCCTTCACGAATGTCTTCCAGCACACCTTCTTCCAGCGCCCGAACCGCTTCCAGAACCTGAGCGAACATCAGGCGCTCCTGTACCTCGATCAGGTCGGGCTGGTCTTTGGCAAGCGGATACTTATCCTGAAGACCCTTCCAGTATTCGACGCGCTTGCCTTTTTCGTCATAGTCGAAGAAGCCGGCGTTTGCCTTGCGGCCCAGACGGCCCTGTTCTTCCATCCAGAAGATCAGATCGTCCGAGGGGCTTTCCGGATAGGCATTGCCCATGGCGGCCTTGGTCGCACGGGCGATCTTGGCGCCCAGATCAATCGAGGTTTCATCGGTCAGCTGGATCGGACCAACCGGAAAGCCCAACTGACGTGCGGCGTTGTCGATCAGCACGGGGCTCACGCCTTCGGTGATCATCCGTGCGCCTTCGTTGATGTACGGAATGATGCAGCGATTGGCGTAGAAGAAGCGCGCATCGTTGACCACGATCGGCGTCTTGCGGATCTGGCGCACGTAGTCGAGCGCCTTGGCAACGGCGCGATCACCGGTTTCCTTGCCCTTGATGATCTCGACCAGCAACATCTTCTCGACCGGTGAGAAGAAGTGGATGCCGATGAATTGGTCGGGACGCACGCTTGCCTTGGCCAGATCGGTGATCGGCAGGGTCGAGGTGTTCGAGGCAAAGATGCAGTCCTCGGGGATGATTGCTTCGACCTTTTTTGTCATCTCGGCCTTTACGCCCATGTCTTCAAACACGGCTTCGATGATCAAGTCACACCCTTTCAGATGGTCCAGATCCGGTGTCGCCGTGATGCGGGCCAGCATGGCCTCTTTCTTTTCGGCCGTGACCTTGCCGCGCTTGATACCCTTGTCCAGATAGGTTTCGGTATAAGCTTTGCCTTTGTCGGCCGCCTCCTGATCGCGGTCGACCAGAACGACTTCCATGCCAGATTGGGCCGAAACCAGCGCGATACCGGCCCCCATCATGCCAGCGCCCAGAACGCCGATCTTCTTGACACGCTGATCGGGCACACCTTTCGGACGGACCGCGCCTTTTTCAAGCGCTTCCTTGTTGAGGAAAAGTGACCGGATCATCGCCGACGAGGACGGGTTCATAAGAACGTTGGTGAACCAGCGGGCTTCAATTTTCAAAGCGGTGTCAAAGTCGACCAGCGCGCCTTCATAGATCGCGCTCAGAAGGGCTTTGGCCGCGGGGAAGGCGCCTTGCGTTTTCCCATGAACCATGGCGCTCGCGCCCACGAAGGTCATGAAACCGGCAGGGTGGTAGGGCGCACCACCGGGCATCTTGTAGCCCTTCGCGTCCCACGGTTTCACCAGGTCGGCGTCCTTGGCATTCAGAACCCATTCCTTGGCCGCAGCGACCGGATCGTCGGCAACTGCGTCGATCAACTGCGCGCCCTTGGCCTTGGCCGGGTCCATCATCTTGCCTTCAAGCAGCACCGGGGCCGCCGCCATGGCGCCCACCATGCGGCTGTAACGGATGGTGCCGCCGCCGCCGGGGAAGATGCCCAGCAGGATTTCGGGCAGCCCGATCTTGGACTTTGGATTGCTTGTCATGACGCGGTGATGGCAGGCCAGTGCGATCTCGGTCCCGATCCCGGCGCAGGTTCCGTTGATCGCACAGGCGATGGGCTTGCCACCTTTCTTGGTCTTGGGGTCCATGCCCGCCAATTCCAGCTTGCGCAGGATGTGATGTCCGCCCATGACGAAATCAAACAACGCCTGCGCAGGTTCGTCCCCGGCTTCCTGACGGATGGTGGCCAATGTGTTCAGGTCCATTCCGCCGGCAAACGAGCCTTCCTTGCCCGAGGTAATGACAATACCTTTGATCTCGTCGTCGCTCAGGGCCTGATCAACCAGTTGGCTGACTTCTTGAAAAGCCTCGCGGGTCAGCACGTTCATGGATTTTCCCTGGGCGTCCCAGGTCACAAAGGCGACGCCGTCCGCGTCTTTGGTCAGAGTGAAATCAGTCATTGTCATCTCCAATCTGGTCAGCCGTCAGCGGGCCGCCGTCTTTCCGGGTGAAAGAGAATCCGTTCTCATCATCCTTCACCATCATGTCTATGTCGCTGTAATAGCCGGTCTCGGTCGGGGTCCGTGTGCCCACTACCAGAAAGGTCGCGGGCGCATCGGTCTTGTTCACAAGGTGGTGGCCATTGGCCTCACCAGCGGGCCAAGCGGCGCAGTCACCGGGCAGCATCTCATGCTCACCATCGTCATCGATCAGCACGCATTTACCGCTGAGCATGATGGCAAACTCGTCCTGCTCCATATGGTAGTGGCGCAGCGACGAGAGGCCCTGAGGCTCCAGCCGCACGATGTTGACCCCGTACTGGGTCAGCCCGCCCGCATCCCCGACGCGCTGCACGAAACGACCAGCGGTCGCCTCGGCCAGCTTGCCCGGATAGGACGAGCCCCCCTTGAACGGGATCTGAGAGAGATCCAGCTTGGGCATCAGACCCGCTCGATAATCGTTGCCGCACCCATGCCGGACGCAATGCAAAGCGTGGCCAGACCGGTTTCCTTGTCCTGACGCTCCAGTTCATCCAGCAAGGCGCCGATGATGATCGCACCGGTTGCACCCAGCGGGTGGCCCATCGCGATTGATCCGCCGTTGACGTTGACCAGCGCCGGATCGACGTCAAAGGCCTGCTGGAACCGCAGCACGACCGAAGCAAAGGCTTCGTTGACTTCGAACAGGTCCAGATCGCTGATCTTCATGCCGTTGTCGGCCAGGATCTTCTCGGTCACAGGAACCGGGCCGGTCAGCATGATGGTCGGGTCGGTACCGATCTTGGAGGTGGCCTTGATGCGGGCGCGCGGTTTCAGGCCGTATTTCTCGCCGAATTCCTTGTTTCCGATCAGCACGGCCGCAGCCCCATCCACGATGCCCGAGCTGTTGCCCGCATGGTGGATGTGATTGATCCGCTCAAGATGTGGGTATTTCAGCATCGCCACCTTGTCGAAACCGGGCATCTGCTCGCCCATCATCTGGAAGGACGGGTTCAACGCGCCAAGGCTTTGCATGTCGGTGCCCGGCCGCATGTACTCGTCGCGGTCCAGAATGGGCAGGCCGTTCTGGTCTTTGACCGTGATGATCGACTTTTCGAACCGGTTTTCCGCCCAGGCTTCCGCCGCGCGCTTTTGCGACTCAACGGCCAGAGCGTCCGCGTCATCGCGGCTGAACCCGTATTCCGTGGCAATGATGTCGGCCGAGATGCCCTGCGGCACAAAGTAGGTCTCCATCGCCAGAGAGGGGTCAACGGCAATCGCCGCCCCGTCGCTGCCCATGGGAACACGGCCCATCATCTCGACGCCACCTGCGATGTAGGCGTCGCCCGCGCCGCCCTTGACCTGGTTTGCGGCCAGGTTCACGGCTTCCATCCCGCTCGCGCAGAAGCGGTTGATCGCCAGGCCGGGGATCGACTGGTCCAGATCCGAGGCCAGAACCGCCGAACGTGCCAGACAGCCGCCTTGCTCCATCACCTGCGTGACGTTGCCCCAGATCACGTCCTCGACGGCGTGGCCTTCCAGGTTGTTGCGTTCCTTCATCGCGTTCAGGGTCAGGGCGGACAGACGTACCGAGGTCACCTCGTGCAGGCTGCCATCCTTGCGGCCCTTGCCGCGCGGGGTGCGCAGGGCGTCATAAATATAAGCTTCGGTCATGGGTCTTCTCCTCAAGCTCGATCCGACGGGTTGCCGGGCATCAGGTCATATGGGTGTTTCCAGCCGGGCTGTTCGGACAGGCGAGTCAGCCAGGCGTCGATATGGGGCCAGTCGGCGCGGTCAAAGCCGAATGGTTCAGGGTAATACAGATAGCCGCAGCAGCTGAGATCGGCGTTGGTCACGCCGTCGCCGACGATCCAGTCGCGGCCTTCCAAATGCGCGTTCAGCACCTGGTAGGCGGCCTTCAGGCGGCCCTGGTTGAAGGCGATCACATCCGGGTTGCGGTGCTGTTCGGGCAGAAAGTTGATCAGGAACCGGGTCAGGCCCGCCATCGAGCTGAGCTTGTGATTGTCCCACAGCACCCAGCGCAGGATGTCATAGTTCTCTTCCCGCGTTTTGCCGCCGAACTTGCCGGATTTTTCAGTCACGTAGGCCTGAATGGCACCGGATTGGGAGGTTTGAAAATCACCATCGACCATGAAGGGCGCTTCGCCCATCACGTTGATTTCCGAACGGAACTCGGGGCTTCGGGTGACGCCGTTGAAGAAATCGACAAAGACCGGTTCCCAATCGAGGCCAGACATTTCCAACGCCAGAGCGGCCTTGTAGGAATTGCCGCTTTCTCCGAAGCAGTGCAGTTTAATGGTCATGCAATCGCCCCTCCCGTGGCGTTTTGTGCGTCTTTTACCCTAGCTTGGCGGTTTTGGTGCCTAGCGCTTGCGCGCCTCCAACTCGGAATTGAAAAGACGCAATCGATGGGTAAGGTTGTCTTCATCAATGACGCTGTTGAAATTTTCGAACAGAAAAGACAGCGCTTCGCCTTCATCTAATCCTGCCTCACGGGCAAAAGCCCTGAGCTTTCGATAGCCGTCCTCGGTCATGGCGACCGGGAATCGGCGGGTCAGGCGAAATCGTTTTGGCATTGTATCTCCTCCGAAAACCGGCTCCGGGGCGGGACCCCGGAACCGGAGAAAGATCAGAAGTTTGCAGCCTCCAGCGCCATGACCGTATCTGCGCCGGTTTGAATGCGCGACAGATGCAACGCCGTGGCGGGCAGACGGCGGGCCATGTAGAAGCGGCCGGTGTTGATCTTGGTCTCGTAGAACTCTTTGTCCGACGTGCCACTGTCCAGCGCTTCTTGTGCGGCCTTGGCCATACGGGCCCACATCAGGCCCAGGCAGACATGACCGAACATGTGCATGAAATCGTAGGAACCGGACAGCGCGTTGTTCGGATTTTTCATGCCTTCCTGCATGAAATACATACCAGCCGCCTGCAGATCCTTGGACGCAGCCTTCAGCGGTTCGATGAAGGCTTTGTCATAAGCCTCGTTCTGGCCTGCGTTTTCCTTACAGAAGGTTTTGACCATGTCGAAGAAGGCCATGACGTGCTTACCGCCATCCTGCGCCAGTTTGCGGCCAACAAGGTCCAACGCCTGTACGCCGTTGGCGCCTTCATAGATCATGGCGATCCGGGCATCGCGGGTGTATTGCGACATGCCCCATTCTTCGATGTAGCCGTGCCCACCATAGACCTGCTGCGCCTGAACGGTCATGTCGTAACCTTCATCTGTCAGGAAGCCCTTGATGACCGGGGTCAGAAGCGAGATCAGCCCGTCCGCGTCTTTGTCACCCGATCGGTGGGCTTTATCGATCATGGTCGCGCCCCAAAGGATGAACGCGCGTGCGCCTTCGGTGAAGCTTTTCTGATCCATCAGATTGCGACGGATGTCAGGGTGAACGATCAGCGGATCAGCCGGGCCATCGGGGTTCTTTACACCGGTTACATCGCGGCCCTGCAGGCGGTCTTTGGCGTATTCCAGAGCGTTCTGATACGCCGCTTCGGCCTGCGACAGGCCTTGCATGCCCACACCCAGACGCGCTTCGTTCATCATGGTGAACATAGCACGCATACCTTTGTGCTCTTCGCCCAGCAGCCAGCCGGTGGCCTCGTCATAGTTCATGACGCAGGTCGAGTTGCCGTGGATGCCCATCTTTTCTTCGATCTTGCCGACCGAGACGCCGTTGCGTTCGCCCTGCGAACCGTCCTCGTTCACGATGAACTTGGGGACGATGAACAACGAAACACCTTTGATTCCCTCGGGGCCGCCGGGGATTTTCGCCAACACCAGGTGGATGATGTTATCGGCCATGTCGTGATCGCCAGCCGAGATAAAGATCTTCTGGCCCGAGATTTTATAGCTGCCGTCGCCCTGCGGTTCCGCTTTGGTGCGCATCAGGCCCAGATCGGTGCCGCAATGCGGTTCGGTCAGGTTCATGGTACCGGTCCATTCACAGCTGACCATTTTGGGCAGGTACTTGTTCTTCTGCTCGTCGGTTCCGTGCGCCAGAATCGCCGAGGCCGCGCCGTGCGTCAGGCCCTGGTACATGGTGAAAGCCTGGTTTGAGCCCGAGAACATCTCACCCACAGCAGTGCCCAACACATAGGGCATGTTTTGGCCGCCATACTCTTCCGGCATGTCGAGGCCAGTCCAGCCGCCTTCCTTCATCTGCTCGAAGGCTTCCTTGAACCCGGTCGGGGTGTACACAATACCGTTTTCCAACCGGCATCCTTCGGTGTCGCCGACAACGTTCAGCGGATGCAGAACATTTGTGGCAACTTTGCCGGCTTCTTCCAGAACCGCGCCGGTAAACTCGGCTTCCAGTTCGTTATAGCCGGGTATGTCCGACTCTGAGACATTCAGCACGTCGTGCAGGATGAACTGCATGTCTTTGGTTGGCGCGTTGTAAACGGGCATGTGAAGCTCCCTTAATTCATATGTCCGGATGACAGGTCGAGGTTACTCGGCTGCCTTCTTTTCCTGTTTCATCGAGGCGATGACTTTCTCGCCCCAGCGCAACTGCTCTTTCAGATCGTCGATGGCCTGCGTCAGCTCTTCGCGGCGCGCTTCCATGTCCTCCAGACGCTCGCACGCGATTTCATAGGTGCGGGTCATCTGTGTGACCTGCTGGTCGCCTACATGGTACAAATCCAGCAGTTGTCGAATTTCTTCCAGGCTGAACCCAAATCGTTTGCCGCGCAGGATCAGTTTGAGCCGCGCCCGATCACGCTTGGTGAACAGACGTTTCTGGCCTTCACGGATCGGGAACAGAAGTTCCTTGGCCTCATAGAACCGCAAGGTGCGTGGCGTGACATCATAAGTCTCGCACATCTCACGGATGGTCATCACATCTTCGGTCATTCGTCATACTCTCGTCACTGGCGTCATGAGATATGAGTTGCGCAGTTGGTACGCGCTTTACAACATGAGAGTGACGTTTACGTAATCCAGACGCTGCGTCATTTCAAAGTTGACGTAACATCCGGTCACGTAAGCACGGTCTGACGCAATTTTCTTTCCGTAGCGTCATGCGGAATTTCCCGCCAAAGCTGTCGCAATTGCGGAAACACCGCGCATCTGCTTGCGCAGATTCAGGGTGATCAATTCGATTTTTCGGATGGGGGGCGGCTATCCCAAGGACTTGGCCGTCTGGTCGCGCAGACGCTTGAGTTCGTCCATGGCTTCGTCCAGTTGCTGGCGCTGCTGCTGAAGCTCGTTCATCTGGCGATCCGCCATCTCGACGAAGGTGGCCATTTGCGCCTCATTGCCCTGATCTTCGTAGATCAAAAGCCATTGGCGGATCTCTTCCAGGGGGAAACCGAACTTGCGGCCGCGCATGATCAGCTTCATCCGCGCGCATTCGCGCGGGCCGTAAAACCGGGACCTACCTTCACGGTCCGGTTGCAAAAGTTCGATGTATTCGTAATAGCGCAGAGTGCGCGGGGTCACGTCGAACTCGGCGCACATCTCTTTGAATGACAAACGGTTGTTGGACATTCCCGATCTCCTTGTCAGCAACCTAGGCGGTCCCGATCCCAAGCGCAACAGGTGGGCTTGCCCTTTGCGGAAACAGCGGCTCATAAAGGACGGGCAGAGAACAGGACGCAAACCAATGGTCGACAAGACAGTTTTAGCCCGCCAGTTTATCGAGGCGATACCCCATGCGCGGGCATTGAACCTCAAGCTCACGCAGATCGGTGAGGGCGAGGCAGAGATCACGTTGCCCTACAATGAGGATCTGATCGGGGATCCGCGCACAGGGGTGATTCACGGTGGGGCGATTTCCACAATTCTCGACACATGCTGCGGTGCTGCTGTGATGAGCCACCCCTCGGCCCCCGGCGGGACAGCCACGATCGATCTGCGCATTGACTACATGCGCGCAGCGACACCGGGTCAGACGGTGACAGCGCATGCCGTCTGCTATCACATCACGCGGAACGTGGCGTTTGTACGAGCGACGGCTATGGACCATGACCAAGACCTGCCGGTGGCCACGGCCTCGGGGTCCTTTACGGTTGAGGGGAAATAACATGGCAAGACCTCGTCCCGAACCAATGCAGGTGGTCAAGCAGCGACGCGACGCAGCGTTGCGTGCGCTGGTTGACGGTGTCCCTTATATCCGATTTCTCAATATCAGCTTCGACCGGCGCGGGGATGAACTGACCGGCGTTCTGAACTTCGATGACAAGTTGATTGGCAACCCGTTCCTGCCTGCGATTCACGGCGGTGTAACCGCGGCATTCCTCGAAGTGACCGCTGTCATCACCCTCAGTTGGGAACATATGTTCCCGCGTATCGAAAGTGGCGAGATCGACGGAGAGGCCATTGTGACCGACCCGAATATCCGCTTTCCCAAGACCATCGACTTTACCGTCGACTATCTGCGCTCGGGCCTTCCACGGGACGCATATGCACGGGCCTTCATCAGCAGATCCGGGCGGCGGTACGCCTCGGTCCGGGTCGAAGCCTGGCAGGATAACCATGCGAAACTGTTTGCGCAGGCTTCCGGACATTTTCTGATGCCGCAACCTCCCAGAGACAAGAGCTGACCGTGCAGGACGCCTCGGCGCCCATCACGCACAGGCGGGTGCTGAAGATCGCGGTGCCCATAGTCCTGTCGAATGCCACCGTGCCGATACTGGGTGCGGTGGATACGGGCGTTGTCGGTCAGATGGGCGAGGCGGCCCCGATCGGGGCGGTCGGCATCGGGGCTGTGATCCTGTCCACAATCTATTGGATCTTCGGTTTCCTGCGGATGGGCACAACCGGGATGGCGGCGCAGGCACGCGGGGCAGGCGACACCGTTGAAACCCGGGCGCTGCTGATGCGCGGCCTGATCCTGGGAGGCGCGGCAGGACTGTTCTTTATCCTTGCGCAGGTGGCCGTGTTTGCGGGTGCATTCGCGCTTTCCCCGGCAAGCCCCGAAGTCGAAGCCCTGACCCGATCCTATCTGGAAATCCGCATCTGGGGGGCGCCTGCAACCATCGCGTTATATGCCGTTACCGGCTGGCTGATCGCCGTCGAGCGTACGCGCGGCGTGTTCATCCTTCAGGTCTGGATGAATGGGTTGAATATCGGTCTCGACCTGTGGTTCGTTCTGGGCCTTGGCTGGGGGGTCGAAGGGGTTGCCATTGCCACCCTGATCGCAGAATGGACCGGTTTGGCCTTGGGGGTGTGGCTTTGCCGGGATGGGTTCGCTGATGGAATCTGGCGCGATTGGGCTCGGGTTTTCGATGCCGCCCGGCTGCGGCGTATGTTGCAGGTCAACGGTGATATCATGCTGCGATCGGTTCTGTTGACCGGATCGTTCACGACATTCCTTTTTGTTGGTTCGGATCTGGGTGACGTGAATCTGGCGGCCAATCAAGTCTTGCTTCAGTTTCTTGAAATCACCGCCTTTGCGCTTGATGGGTTTGCCTTTTCCGCCGAAGCGCTGGTCGGAGGCGCAGTCGGTGCCAGAGACAGGTATCAGGTGCGTCGCGCCTCTGTCATGGC
Organism: Ruegeria sp. HKCCD6604; assembly: GCF_013110635.1. NCBI lineage: Bacteria > Pseudomonadati > Pseudomonadota > Alphaproteobacteria > Rhodobacterales > Roseobacteraceae > Ruegeria > Ruegeria sp. HKCCD6604. The sequence goes on from NZ_WVQW01000005.1 coordinate 26,843, forward strand.
CTCGCAATGGGGTGTTGGGGGCGCGCTGTTGCTGGCTGCGGTTTTCTTTGTCGCCGGCCCGGCGCTGATCGACCTGATGTCAACTTCACCGCAAGTGCGTGAAGCCGGGCGCGAATACCTGTTCTGGGCCGCAATCGCCCCGGTGATCGGAGTGGCAAGCTGGATGTTCGACGGTATCTACATCGGTGCCACCTGGACCCGCGCCATGCGAAACGCGATGATTCAGTCGGTGGCGATCTATGTGGTCGCTTTGTTCATGCTGGTGCCTGTCTTCGGCAATCACGGCCTGTGGGCCGCGCTGATGGTTCTCAATATCGCACGTGGTGTGACAATGGGCTGGCGCTATCCCAAGCTTGAAGCCCAGGTGGCCTAGAGCAACGTCAACAGGTTTTCCGGCGGACGTCCGATGGCGGCTTTGTCTCCGGCAATTGCAAGAGGGCGCTCGATCAGGATCGGGTTTTCGGCCATGGCACGGATCAGGTCTTCGTCGGGCGAGGTTTTGGCCAGCCCCAGTTCCTTGAACCGTTTTTCTCCTGTGCGCATCATTTCGATGGGCGACAGCCCAAGCGCGGATTGCGCAGCGCGCAACTCGTCGATTGACGGCGCGTCTTCTAGGTACTTTCGAACGAAGACCTGCGCACCGTTTTCTTCCAAAAGCGCCAGACCGGCGCGGGATTTGGAACAGCGGGGGTTGTGCCAGTATTCGATCACAGCCAATCCTCTCGTTTGCTGCCGACGGCTTGCGATACGGTGTCAAAACCGTCACGCGCCAACAAGTCATCCAGCCCTTTGGCGATGTCGGCCGCCAGGGAAATGCCGCCATAAACCATTGCAGTATAGAACTGCACGGCCGATGCCCCGGCACAGATCTTGGCATAGGCCTGCTCGGCAGTGCTGATGCCGCCCACGCCGATCAGGGGGATATCCCCTTCCGTCAGTTTGCTCAGCTGAGCCAGTACGCGGGTCGACTTTTCAAACAGCGGGGCGCCCGACAAACCACCACTTTCGTCTTTCTGCGCGCTGCGCAACCCGTCGCGGGACAAGGTGGTATTGGTGGCGATCACAGCGTCCACCCCGGTTTCGCGTGCGACCTCGGCGATGTCCTGCAATTCCGCCTCGGTGAGATCCGGAGCGATTTTCAGGAAGATCGGCAGCCGGCGCGGCAGCGCATCACGTGTCTCGATCACACCGCTCAACAACGCGGTGAGAGCGGCTTTGCCCTGCAAATCCCGCAGCTTCTCCGTATTCGGGGATGACACGTTGACGGTTGCAAAATCCAGGTGTTCGGCACAATGGGCCAGCACTTTGACAAAATCGCCCGCGCGGTCTTCGCTGTCCTTGTTGGCCCCCAGATTCAGGCCGATGACCGCGTCTTTGGGGCGGTCTGCCAGCCGTTTCGCCATCACCTCCATGCCTTCATTGTTGAAGCCAAAGCGGTTGATGGCTGCCTTGTCCTCGGTCAGGCGAAAAAGACGGGGTTTGGGGTTTCCCGGTTGCGGGCGCGGCGTGACCGCCCCGACTTCGACAAAACCGAACCCGGCGCGGGACAGCGGGGTCAGAACCTCGCCGTTTTTGTCGAACCCGGCAGCCAGCCCGACCGGGTTCGGCAGGTTCAGCCCGGCAACGACGGTTTTCAGGCGCGGCGTCGTTACCGGCCCCGGTGCGGGTGCAAGCCCGGACTTCAACGCCTTGATCGACATCCCGTGGGCGGTCTCGGGGTCCATGCGGTGCAGGGCGGCAAGGCCCAGTTTCTCTGTCAGTTTCATCCGAACGTCGCCCCGGCTTCACCTGAACCGCATCGGATCAGGCGCGACGTTTCCACCGCCGCCTGACGGTGGATCACCGCCGCCCGATAGACCGGGTCAGTGACCATTTCCAGAAATGCATGTGCCGTCGGATAGCGGGCAATGAAAACGGAATCCCATGCCTCGTCCGCCGGTCCAATCAGGGTTGCTTCAAACACCCCACGCCAGAGGATGCGCGCCCCGATGCGTTCAATGATCGGAGCGGTTTCTGCCCCGTAGCTCCGATAGGCTTGCGCTCCGGTCAGCCCTGCATTCACCAGCTCATGCGCTGTTGGGTACTGCGCCTTGGCCCGAAACTTCACCAGATTGAGCATTTCGATCGGCATGTCCCGATCCAGAGCTTTGAAGGCCTCGAACTGGTCGCGGTCCGGGTCGATGTAAGATGTCATGTCATGTCCTCGGGAAACTGGTGCGTCGTGCCGTCAAAGGGCAGAGGGCGTGACCAGACGACATCGCTCATCCGGATCTGGCGATAAAGGTGCGGGAACAGCGCACCCCCGCGCGAGACCTCCCATTTCAGGTCGTCGCCCATCGCATCTGCGTCACAGGCCAGCAAAACCAGACCATCGACACCGGCAAAATGTTTGGCTGCGGTTTCAGCGGCTTGTTCAGCGGTGGAAAAGTGGACAAACCCGTCAGCGACATCAATCGGTGCGCCGTCCGAGGCACCCTGGTTCTGCAAGGCGGCCCACTCTTCGGCTCGGAAAATCTTGTAAATCAGCATACGGACCTGATGCCCCGCGCCGAAGATGGAATCAAGTCGGATTTCTTCTTTGACTCTCTGCCGTCATGCGCGCACGATCACCACAAATAACAACTGGGAGTACCATGATGCAGACCCGAATTTTGACTTCAGTCGCGGTTCTGGGCCTGACCGCCGGAGTTGCGGCAGCCGACTACAAGTTGACAATATTGCACACCAACGATTTTCATTCTCGTTTCGAGCCGATCAACAAATACGACAGCGGATGCGATGCGGAAGACAATGCCGAAGGAAAGTGCTTTGGTGGATCGGCGCGCCTGGTCACGGCCGTGAAAGACGCACGTGATCGTGCCGACAATTCGATTCTGGTGGATGGCGGCGATCAGTTTCAGGGGTCTCTTTTCTACACGTATTACAAGGGCAAGGTCGCTGCCGAGTTCATGAACAAGCTGGGCTATGACGCCATGACCGTGGGCAACCACGAGTTTGACGACGGCCCGGAAGTGCTGCGTGGCTTTATCGACTCGGTCGATTTCCCGGTCCTGATGTCCAATGCCGATATTCGCGACGAAGAGCTTCTGACCGACCACATCAAGAAATCCACCGTGATCGAGGTGGGTGGCGAACAGATTGGCCTGATCGGGCTGACGCCGATCGATACGCATGAACTTGCGTCGCCCGGTCCCAACGTGACCTTTTCAGACCCGGTACCGGCGGTGCAGGCCGAGGTCGACAAGCTGACGGGCGAAGGCGTCAACAAGATCATCGTGCTCAGCCATTCGGGCTATGGCGTTGACCAGCGTGTCGCGGCAGAGACAAGCGGGGTCGACGTGATCGTTGGCGGGCATTCGAACACCTATCTTTCGAATGCATCGGACAAGGCCGTGGGCCCGTATCCCACGGTGGTCAACGGTGTGCAGATCGTTCAAGCCTATGCCTACGGCAAGTTTCTGGGCGAACTGAACGTCACGTTTGATGACGACGGCAATGTGGTCGAAGCCGTTGGTGAACCTTTGATCATGGACAACACCGTGACCGAGGATCAGGCCGCATTGGACCGGATCGCCGAACTTGCTCAGCCTCTGGATGAAATCCGAAACAAGGTTGTCGCCAGCGCGGCCGAGGCCATCGAGGGGGACCGCTCTGTATGTCGTGTACAGGAATGCCAGATGGGCAATCTTGTTGCCGATGCGATGCTGGCGCGGGTTGCCGATCAGGGTGTACAGATTGCCATCGCGAACTCGGGTGGTTTGCGGGCGTCTATCGACCCCGGAGACGTGACCATGGGCGAAGTGCTGACCGTGCTGCCGTTCCAGAACACGCTGTCCACTTTTGAGATCAACGGGCAGACCGTTATTGACGCGCTGGAAAATGGCGTCAGTCAGGTGGAAGACGTGAAGGGGCGTTTTCCTCAGGTTGCTGGCCTGCGCTTTACCTGGGATCCCAGTGTAGCGCCGAACGAAGGGCGTATCATTGATGTGATGGTCGCCGAGGGCGATGGGTTTGTTCCGATCGACCCGAACAAAACCTACCTGGTCGTAACCAACAATTACGTCCGCAATGGTGGCGATGGGTATTCGATGTTCGAGGGCGATGACAAGAACGCCTATGACTTCGGTCCGGATCTTGCGGATGTAACCGCGGAATATCTGGCTGAAAACGCGCCGTACCAGCCTTATGTCGACGGACGCATCCAACAGAAGTGACCCTGTTTTTCGAAAAGGACAAAAGCCGCGTTGTTATGATGCGGCTTTTCCGCTTCTGCGGATTAACTGAAATCGTATTCCGGCCAAAGTTCCAGGTCAAAGCCGTCCAGCATCGGTTTGATCTGATCCGCGACCTCGCGCCAGCGCCCGATTGACTTGGTAGAGATCTTGTTGCGCACCTGATCCACGCTGGCCGTACGCACCTGTCTGGTGTTCTTTTCGGGGTGTACCATGGATTGGCACCACTCAATACCGCAAAACTCGGCAATGCGCTGGCTGTGGGTCAGGGGGTCCGCCACCAGATCTTCATAGGGCATTGTCAGAATGCGGTTTCCGAACAGCTTATCCCAATGAGACATGTAGCGGCGATACAGATTTGCGGTATGCGCGATCGCTTCAAGGTTGGATGTGTCGTTCATGCCTTCTGCCAGGAACCGCTTGATCCATTTTGACAAACCGACATCGCGTGGATCCCGCAGCATGTCGATGATCCGGGCATTCGGGAAGGCCGCAAGAATGAAGCCGACATTTTGATAGTTGTGCGGCATCTTGTCGACAAAGGCGATTGAATCCGTCGGAATCCCAGGCATCTGGTCCAGGTAGCTTTGGGCAATCGCCTTCGCGGCTTCTGAATCGAGCGACGTGCCGGACGTATAAAACTTGGCGGAAAGGTCGGTCATCAGCATCAGTTCACCGCAACCGGCGATACCGGGCGCAGAGCTCAGCATCATCTCCATCAAAGTGGTTCCGGATCGCGGCTGACCGATAATAAAAATTGGTACCGGCATACTGTTTTGCTCTGCACTGACCCGAGGCGACCCTTGAGGGAACAGGTCCAGAATATCGGATATTTTGTTCTCTTCGATTTCGGGGTCGTAGGGTAGAATACTCTGTTGGATTGCGTTTGCCTTTGCAAATTGCGGCAACGCCTTGGCCAAGCCTTCGCTTTTTTCGATCAGATGTGCCTTGGCAAACTCGAGCTCTTGTAAAGGTTGATCTGTCTGAGCGATGGCCTCGTTCAACGCAGGGATCATCTGCGGCACGTTTTCCTGTGCGGTCAATATTGCGGATTGCAAGAGGGCATTCGGGTTGTGGGGATCGGTTTCCAGGATGTTTTGCAGAACTTTGATCGCTTGGGCTCTGTCACCGGCCTGATGCAGACTGATGGCCATTTGCAATGCAATAGTTGTGTTCTTTGTGCCAACTCGTACGCGCGTTGGATATCCCGCGTGCTTTCATCGACAAAACCGATGCTTTGGAAGGCGCGGGCACGCTTTGAAAGCAATTCCGCGTTGTTCGGATCTGACGCCAGTTTGTGTGTGGTGAACTGGATGATGGATCGCCAGTTCTCCCCTTGGCGTTGTATTTCGTCGATGACTCTGGTGAGTTCCCGATTGTTGGGAAATCGTTCAATCTTTTTTTCTGCGTAGGTCAATGCCTGCAAAATTTGCCCTGTTTGCATCAAGGCGTTAGCCAGATTCTCGGCAAATTGCGGATCATCGGGCTTCATCCGCGAGGCTTCAATGAAATGCGGAATGGATTTCCTGTACTGCTTCATCTCGGTCAAAACGAAACCGGCGATGGCTTGGTAATCCGAGTCCTTCGGGAATTTCTTGATGCCCAATTGGGCCTTTTTCAGCGCCTGTGGAAGCTTGCCCGCATCCAAAAGGGCCATCGCTTTACTCTTGAGGGATTGCGTTTTTGGGTTTTCCGTGTGATCCCGTGAGATCCTGTGCCAGTATCAAGATTGTATCGTCGGTTGATTACCTATGTGCGGACGGTTTGCAATAACTCTTCCCAATGACGCGATGGCGCAGCTGTTCTCCGCGCGTCCGGCAAACGCGTTGCCGACCGTACCGAATTTCAATGTTTGTCCGACAAATCAGGTGCATGTGGTTCGGGGTGGTGACTCAGGTCGGCGTCTGGATGCGCTGCGTTGGGGGTTCTTGCCACATTGGTACAAGACGCAAACCGCCGGGCCTTTGCTGATCAACGCCCGCGCCGAGACTTTGGCGGAAAAGCCTGCCTTTCGCGATGCCTGCCGGTCGCGTCGCTGTCTGATTGCCGCAACGGGGTTCTACGAATGGACCAAGACGGACGAGGGAACGCGCTTGCCATGGTACATCCATCGTAGGGACGGCGCCCCCATTGCCTTTGCCGGGATCTGGCAGGATTGGGGGGTGGATGAAAACCGTCAGGGCACCTGTGCCATCGTGACGACGGCGGCCAACGAAAACCTTGGTACCATCCATCATCGGATGCCCCTGATCCTCGAACCCGAACATTGGTCATTGTGGCTGGGAGAAGCGGGAAAGGGCGCTGCTCGTTTGATGCAGCCGGGGGCAGAGGATGTGCTGACGTTTCATCGCGTTGATCCAGTCGTGAACTCGAACCGGGCCAGCGGACCTGATCTGATCACGCCTTTGCACGAGTGACGGCGTGCGGCCTTTTCTTTGCAGACGCGGCAAGCTAGACCATCGGCATGGCCCTGAATTTTTCTGATCTGACACAGCTTTATGCGCATGGTTTTGACACGGTCATCGATGTGCGCAGTCCGGCAGAGTTCGCTGAAGATCATCTGCCAGGCGCGATCAACCTGCCGGTTCTGAACAACGAGGAACGCGCCCGTGTCGGGACCATGTATGTACAGGAGAGTCCGTTTCTGGCGCGTAAACTCGGGGCCGCTTTGGTGTTCCGCAATGCGGCCAACCACATCGAGCAACATCTAAGTCACCACGAAGGCAGATGGCGCCCTCTGATCTATTGCTGGCGTGGCGGACAGCGTTCCGGGTCGTTCACATGGATGCTGCAACAAATCGGCTGGCGAGCCGATGTGATCGAGGGCGGCTATCGCACCTACCGCAGGCTGGTGAATGCGTATTTGTACGATGATCCGTTGCCGCATCGGTTGGTGGCGCTGGATGGCTATACCGGAACGGCCAAGACAGAATTGCTGGCACTTTTGCAGGCACGCGGGGTGCAAGTTCTTGACCTCGAAGCACTGGCCAATCACCGAGGATCTCTGCTGGGGGAAAGACCGGGCGGCCAGCCCAGCCAGAAAGCTTTTGAATCGGCCCTGGCAGGGGCGCTTTGTGCGATGAATACGGTGCGCCCAGTTGTCATCGAAGCGGAATCGTCCAAGATCGGCAGCCTGATATTGCCGCCCAGCCTGTGGAACGCTTTGTGCGCAGCCCCTCGGGTGAACATCACGGCTCCGCTCGAGGCGCGCGCCGCCTATCTCGTTCAGGCCTATGACGACATCCTGTCTGACGGCGACCGTTTGCGGGACCGGTTGTCGCCGCTGCGCTTTCATCGCGGGCACGAGGTCGTGGATGGTTGGATGCAGCTGATCGAAGCAGGTCAAAAACAGGTGCTGACCCAGGCCCTGATGGAGCAGCATTACGACCCGGCATACGCAAAGTCGCGGCGGTCCCGTTCCGTCAAGGTTCTGGCCGATATTGAGATCGCCGTTCTGAACGATGCCGGCCTGAGCAAGGCGGCCACCCGGATCGAAACCCTGCTGGATCAGTCCTGAAGGCGCAGTCCCGGTGCATCGGTGAGCTCGCCGATTGCCATGGCCGGATATCCGGCGTTCCTGAGGTCTTTCAAGACGGTTTCGGCACCCTTTGCCGCCACTGCGGCCAGCAGGCCGCCTGCTGTCTGCGGGTCGAATATCAGGGCGGCTTTGCCCGCGGCAGGCAGGGCAGGTGATATTGCCCGGTTGTCTGCAAAAAGGGTTGATCGAACACCCCGGTCCGTCAGTTCCTGCGCACCATCCATCAACTCCGCGGCATCCAAATCCATAATGGCCCCGCATCCGGAAGCGTCGCAGATACCTTGCAGATGTCCGGCCAGACCAAACCCGGTCACGTCGGTCATCGCATGGGCCCCGGCCAATATGCGGGCCGCCTTACCCTGCGGCTGCGCCATATGCCGGTAGGCTGCGGCGACCCAGGCACCGTTGGCCTGGCCTGCCATCTCGGCCGCCATGAGAACGCCGCTTCCTATGGGTTTGGTCAGGATCAGACAGTCGCCCGGTTGCCCGCCGGCCAGCGTAATCGGGTCGGCGTCGCACAGGCCGGTCAGTGTGAAACCGATTGTCATCTCGTCACCCATGGAACTGTGCCCGCCCACGATATCGGCACCGGCGTCCCGCATGACGTCTCCTGCGATCGACATGATTTCCGACATGGTACGGCGTTGCAGGGCAGCAGACATGCGCGGAAGGATGATCGTTGCCGTGGCAGCCTGAGGCGTGGCCCCCATGGCCCACACATCCCCCAGGGCATGTACAGCGGCGATGCGCGCCATAAGTGCGGGATCATTGGTAAAAGCCCTCAGGTGATCTGATGTCATGACCTGCCGAACCCCGCCCGTCTGAAGCAGAGCCGCGTCGTCGCCGGGCAGGGGGATGATATCCGGGCGAACGGGATCGGGCTGCGATTTCAGCGCCACCTGCAATGCTCCGCGCCCGACCTTGGCACCGCATCCGCCACACATCGGTTTTTCACCCAGCACCTCGACAAGCCCGGCGGCATGCGCGCGCGGCAGCGCGGGGGGCTTCATCTGCGGCAGGTCCCGGAACTTGTTCATGAAAGTCTGGTCGATGTGGTTCTTCCATTTCCACATCATCGCTCCGCTGTGGGACAACCCCAACCGCTCGCCCAGCGCTGATTTGCCGCCGAGCGAAATCAGCTTCAGGTAATCTTTCTGCGGGACGTACTTGCGCATCCGTCCAGCCCCCAGCGCCGCGCGCAGATTGTCGAACAGAACCGGTGCTTCGCGCACTGCATATACACCGGCTTTGGGTCTGGGATTGTCCGTCAGATGGGCGCAATCACCGGCGGCAAAAACCACGGGATCGCTGGATTGCAGGTAGCTGTTTACCCGGATGAAGCCATCCTCAAGGTCCAGCCCGGTCTTTTCGATCCAGCCATACGGGCGGGCTCCGGCCGCACCTGTCACGAAACCAGCCGGGATCTTGCGCCCGTCCTGCAATGCGACGTGATCCGAAGCGATCCGGCTGATCGCGGCGTTTTCGATCACCTCTACACCAAGATCCTGCATCGCACGGCGGATCGTCTCTGCTGCTTTGGGTCTGGTGGCCGTCAGGGCAAAGGCATTGTCGATCAGCGCAACCTGCGCTGACCGACCCTTGGCCCTGAGCGCATGAGCCATCGCCATGGCCAGTTCAACCCCGGCGACCCCACCGCCGATTACGACGACCGAGGCAGGGCCGCTGCCTTCCAGATAAGCAGCCCACTTTGCCGCGAATGGCCCCAGTGGTTTGGCTGGTACCGCATGTTCCGCAAAGCCGGGCATTGCGGGCATGTCCGAAGTGATCCCAACATTGACCGACGCCACATCGAAACCTACCGGAGGACGCCCGGGAACATGGATTTCCTGACGATCGGTATCAATTCCATCGACCGCGCCCAGAATGACGCGCGCGCCTGCGAAGCGGGCCAGTCTGACCAGATCGATGTCCAGCTCCGACCGGTCATAATGCCCGGCGACATAGCCTGGCAGCATCCCGGAATACGGGGCCGTCGGGCCGGGGTTTATCACGGTCACACGCGCCCCCGGCAACGGGTCCATCCCCCATTTGCGCAGCAGCAGCGCGTGGGTGTGACCTCCGCCAACAAGAACCAGATCGCGGGTCAGGGGCAGCGGAGGAGTATGCATCGGTTTCAATTCGCGCTATGATCCGGAACGTCTTCGACCTGCTCGACGGCGTGGGTGGCCCAAAGTTCATCCTCGCCGGCATCCGGCAGGTCTTCGGGTTTTTCATGCCGGTGTATGTGCCATTTTGCAATGAACAGGGCCGTGATCGGAGCGGTCAGGAACAGGAACAGAGTGATCAGCAGCTCGTGCAGGGACAGCTTTCCTTCCAGAAGAACAGAATGCACGATCGAAGCCAGAAGCACGCCGCCCACCCCCAAGGTCGTTGCCTTGGTCGGGGCGTGCAGGCGGGACATCGGGTCTTTCAGCTTGATCATGCCAAAAGACCCGACAAAGCCGAAGATACCCGAGACGATCAGGAAAAAGGCGATCAGCAGTTCCACGATGAATGTCATCCCGCCCTCATTCGATAATGTTGCCGCGCAACATGAAGCGCGCATAGGCCACGGTGGAAACAAAACCGAGCATGGCAATGATCATGGCGGCCTCGAAAAAAATCTCGGTCCCCTGATCCAACCCATATAGGATCATCAGGGCGATGGTGTTGATTACCATAGTGTCCAAGGCCAGAACCCGGGTGCCGACCCCGTCAGCGGTTATGATACGCCACAGACACATCATGATCGCCGCACCGAAACAGGCAAATGCAAAATAAATCGCGTAGTCGATCATTCGAAAATCTCCTTCAGGCGACGTTCATAGCGCTGTTTGATCTGGTCCCGCACGGCCTCGGGGTCGGGGGCATCAAGACAGTGCACCAGCAGATTATGCCCCTGAGCTGACAAATCACAACTGACGGTGCCCGGAGTCATCGTGATGGTGCCCGCAAGAACCGTGATCGCTTCGGGTGTGCGCAGTTCAAGCGGGACGCAGATCCAGTTGGGCTGGCGGTTATCATTGCGTTTGAACAGGATGATCCGGGCCACTGTCACGTTCGCAACCACGATATCCCAAAGCACCACCAGCATGTATTCCACAACCATTGGCCAGTTGCGAAGCTTGGGACGATCCGGCCAGTAGGGTTGCGTGACGAACGGAATGATGATCCCGAGGATCAGACCAAAGATCAAAGAGTTCAGCGAAGGCTTGTTCGCCAGCAGAATCCAGACAAGCGTCAGCAAAATCGTCAGGTGAGGGTGCGGGAAAATTCGGCGCAGCAGTTTCATCACTCTTCCCTTCCCAAGACAGCAGAGATGTAGTTTTCAGGGGTAAACAACTGCTCTGCGGTTTTGCTCGTGTACTCCAGGGCCGGACCCGCGAACAGGGTCAGCAGGACCAGACCTGCCACGGCCCCGAACACAGCCGTAAAAGCAAGGCCGGGTTGCGGTTCGGGGGCGGCGGGTGCAGACGCGTTTTCGCCTCCGGCGGTTTCATCGGTTGTGACAACCTCAGCGTCGTAGCTTTTCCAGAAAATCAGCGTCCCGGCACGGGCCAGCCCGACGATGGTGACGAATGATCCAATCAGGATAACGGCCCAGACCGAGGTGGCATCGGATGCATCACGCGAAGCGTCCAGAACCAAAAGCTTGCCAACAAAGCCGGACAACGGCGGCATTCCAGCCATCGCGATGGCGCCGACAAAGAACAGGGCAGCAATCAACCCGCTTTGCGGCATCGGCGGCTTGGGGGCTATGGCCCCTCCCTGCCGTTCCATGATCAGGTCAGCAATGAGAAACAGCAACGCGGTCGCAAGTGTCGAATGGAACACGTAATAAAGGGCGGCTGCCGTCGCGCCGGGCGTGAACTGCGAAATCGCGATCAGCAAAGTCCCCATGGACGCAATGGCGCAAAAGGCAACCATGCGGGCAATATGCTGCGATCCCAGAATGCCGACGGCACCGACGGCAAGCGTCAGCAGCGCCGCAGGTTGCAACCAATCGCCAACCAGACCCTGCGTGACTTCGACGTCGGGGCCGAAGGCCAGAGTGTACATTCGCAGGATCGAATAGGCCCCTACCTTGGTCATGATTGCAAACAGGGCCGCAACAGGCAGCGGGGCGTTGGCATAGCTGGCGGGCAGCCAGAAGTGCAGCGGCAGAACGGCAGCCTTGATGCAGAAGACCAGCAGCAACAGCACCGCACCAACCCGCAGCAATGCGGTATCTTCAGCCGGAATCTCCGCAACGCGCAGGGCGATGTCCGCCATGTTCAGCGTACCGGTCACGCCATAGATCGTGCCAAGGGCAAACAGAAACAGGGTCGACCCCAACAGGTTATACGCCACATACTGCACACCCGCTTTCAACCGTACCGCGCCACCGCCATGTGTCATAAGGCCGTAAGACGCGATCAGCAGCACCTCGAAAAACACGAAAAGGTTGAAGGCGTCGCCGGTCAGGAAGGCGCCACAGACGCCCATGAGCTGGAAATGAAACAGCGCGTGGAAATGCTTGCCCCGGTCATCCCAGCCCGAGGCGATGGCATAAAGCACGATCGGCAGGGCCAGCAGGGCGGTCAGCAGAACCATCATTGCGGACATGCGATCCAGCACCATGACGATGCCAAAGGGGGCGGGCCAGTCGCCAAGCTCGTACACCTGAATGACCCCGCCCGAGGCCTGAGCCGTGATTGTCAGCGCAATCCCAAGCAAAGCCACGACGCCCGCGACCGAGAAGATGCGTTGCAGGTCCAGATGGTATCGCAGGACCATGATGATGAATGGGGCCAGAATCGCGGGCAGGACGATCGGCGCAACGATCCAGTGGTTCATGCGTCATCTCCCGGCGCGTCAACACTGTCCTGGGCGGTCATGTCGATATGGTCATTCTTGGCAGACAGGTATGCGCTGAGCGAGATCATCACGATCACGGCTGTCATCCCGAACGAGATCACGATAGCCGTCAGGACCAGCGCCTGTGGCAATGGGTCGGTATAGGGGACGTCCTCGTACTTGTTCAGAACCGCTGGTGCGTTCAACGCCAGTCGTCCTGTCGCGAACAGGAAGACGTTCACCGCGTATGTGATCAGAGACAGGCCCAGAATGACCGGAAACGTCCGGCGGCGCAGGATCAGGAAGATCCCGGCAGCGGTCATGATACCGACGGCAGAGGCTACGAGCGCTTCCATCAGGCCTGCTCCTTCTCTTGTTGTTCTTCCGGAGGGTTGTCTCGCAGGGGGTTGATATCCATCGGGAATTCCTGTGCCATCCCCGGTTGCCACGCAAAGCGGGACAGGCTGTCCAATGCCAGCATGACCGCACCCAGAACCGCCAGGAATACGCCTGTATCAAACAGCATGGCGGTGGCCCATTCGAATTCCTCAAGCGGAGGCCAGTTGATGTAGCCGAAATCGCTGGTGAGGAAGGGACGTTCATTGAACCACGCGCCCAACCCGGTTGCCGCGGCGATCAGAACGCCCCAGCCGATGGTGCCGTGGTAATAGAACCTCTGCCGCTCGATGGCCCAAGTATAGCCGCTGGCCATGTATTGCATCAGATAGGCGATGGCGACGATCAGGCCGGCGATAAAGCCGCCACCGGGCTGGTTGTGCCCGCGAAAGAAGATGTACGCCCCGACCATCAGTGCGATCGGCATCATGACGCGGGTGACCACAACCATCATCAGCGGATGCGAATCCCCGGATTGCGGCCAATGCGGTTTGCGGTTCAGCAGATAGCTGCGGACATTTGTACCGAGAACGGATTCCGTCAGCGCAAAGATGATCAGCGCGGCGATGCCCAGAACGATGATCTCGCCAAAGGTATCAAAACCCCGGAAGTCGACAAGGATCACGTTGACCACATTGGTGCCGCCGCCGCCTTTGTAGGAATTGGCCAGATGGAACTCTGAAATCGTCGGGAACGCGAAATCGCGCATCATCATCGCGTAGATCAACGCACCGGTGCCAAGGCCCGCGACCACGGAAATCGCCGCGTCCCGCCAGCGCCGTGCCGCCGAGCTGTCCCAGGGCGTTTCGGTCGGCAGGAAGTTCAGCGACAGCAACAAAAGGATCATTGTCACCACTTCGACCGAGATCTGCGTCAAGGCAAGATCGGGGGCCGAGAGATAGTTGAAGGCAACCGAAACGATCAGGCCGACGACACCGATCAATACCAGTGACAAAAGACGATTCCGGTGGAACCACATAATGCCCAGCGTCGCACCTACAAGGCAGATCCAGCCAAGGATAGGAATGATCTGGGCCGGCAGCGGAACGCGGGTTTCAATGCCGATGGTTCCGGTCGAATACGCGTAATAACCCAGGCCAACGGTAAAGGCGACGAAGATGATCGCATAGCGGCTAAGGACCCCGTTGTGCATCTCATCCGTGATCCATCGGCTCAACCTGGTCAGCGCTTCTATGATTGCTTCAAAGATCTGCTTGGCTTCGGGGCGGGGCAGAGCGTTCCAGGTCTGCTCACCTCGTCTGTGCAACGCCAGCAGGAATAGACCACCCAGCGTGGCCACGACCGACATGTAAAGGGCCGGTGTGAAGCCATGCCAGAGTTTCAGCGAGTAATACGGAAGCTTCTCGCCGCCAATCACCGCGCTGGACACCACTGCGACCAATGGGCCGACAATGGCCGCGGAATAGAGGCCGATCAGGATGACAAGTACGACCAGGAACGCGGGCGCAATCCACAACCCAACGGGCGGATCATGCGGATGTGCCGGATAATCTTCCCGCTGAGGTCCAAGAAAGACGTGGCTGACGAAGCGGAAGGAATAAGCGGCCGAGAACAACGCAGCCAAAAGCGCCAGCCCCGGCACCAGGTAATGAGAGTTCAGCCATGTGGTGTGCACGGTTTCTTCAAGCATCATCTCTTTGGATAGGAAACCGTTCAGAGGCGGCAGCCCGGCCATCGAGAGGGCGGCAATCGTGCCGATTGTGAAGGTGATCGGCATCAGGTGGCGCAAGCCACCCAGTCTTTTGATATCGCGCGTTCCGGTTTCGTGATCCACGATCCCGGCGGTCATGAACAAGGCGGCTTTGAACGTTGCGTGGTTGATGATGTGGAACACGGCAGCGACGGCTGCAATTTTTGTGCCAAAGCCCAGCAGCATGGTGATGAGGCCAAGATGCGAAACGGTCGAAAACGCCAGCAGCGCCTTAAGGTCGTCCTTGAACAACGCGATAGACGCGCCAATCAGCATGGTGATCAGCCCCGTCGTGGCGACGATGTAGAACCACGCATCCGTGCCGGCCAGAACCGGCCACATCCGTGCCATCAGAAACAGGCCCGCTTTCACCATTGTGGCAGAGTGCAGATAGGCCGAAACCGGTGTTGGCGCGGCCATGGCGTGCGGCAGCCAGAAATGAAACGGGAACTGCGCCGACTTGGTGAAACAGCCCAGCAGGATCAGGATCAGCGCAGGCATGTAGTAGGGTGAGGCCTGGATCAGTTCTTTGTTCTGCAAAATGACGCTGAGGTCGTAAGACCCCACGATATTGCCGAGGATCAGCATCCCGGCAATCATCGCCAAACCGCCAGAGCCAGTGACAGCCAAAGCCATGCGCGCGCCCTGACGACCTTCGGGAAGGTGCTTCCAATAGCCGATCAGCAGGAATGAGCTGAGCGATGTAAGCTCCCAGAATATAAGCAGAAGCAGGATGTTGTCGGACAGGACAATCCCGACCATCGCGCCCTGAAACAGCAAAAGATAGGTAAAGAACTGCCCCATCGGATCTTCGCGCGACAGATAGAACCTTGCATAAAGGATGATCAGCAACCCGATGCCCAGGATCAGCAACGCGAACAAAAATCCCAGGCCGTCCAGCATGAAGTTCGCGTTCAGCCCCAGCCCCGGTATCCAGTCGAACCGGGCGGTCACGACGTCTCCGCGCATCACCGCAGGGATATGGATCAACAGGCCCATCAGGGCCAGGAATGTGGTCAACCCGGCGGCGGAGGCGGCTGCGTTCCGGCCTGCCCGGATCAGCAGGGCAGGAAAAACAGCGCCGAGAAAGGGAAGGGCCGCGATAAGGAATAGGGACAAGTGCGATACTCCGGTCTGGGCGGTCAGTGTGAAGCCAATTTTGTAAGGATATTTTCCCGACTGTCCAGATATTGTAACTTTTTTACAGAGTCCTATTGGCCCCATCAAAAACTCTGCAAGGATTCGAAAAAATAACGTGATCTTGATGCGGGTCGGGTTTTTCGACGCCCCGGTTTCTGACCATCTGTGATAGAACACATGTCAGCGAACAGGAGGCTGAATCTTGGCCGAGAAAGTGAACCTAGCCCGAAGATGGATGTTGATCGGCGCATGCGCGGCGATTGCAGGCGGGTTTGCGATCAGGGAATACCGTTTGATCCCCGAAGACCACGGCGGCGGCCGGATAACGGTCGCCGAGGCCCATGAGCAGGCCTCGAAGGGAAGCGTTCTGTTGATCGATATCCGCACGCCGCGTGAATGGCGCGCATCGGGCATAGGCGAAGGTGCCGTGCCGCTGGACATGCGGCGCCAGGATTTTGTCAAGGCGCTGACGGAATTGGCTGGCGGCAATCCGACGACCCCGGTGGCCTTGATTTGCGCGCGCGGCGTGCGCTCGGCACGCCTGAGCAACCGCCTGATCGAAGCTGGATTCACCAGTGTGATCGACGTGCCCGAGGGTATGTTGGGTTCGGCCGCAGGGCCGGGATGGGTTCGGGCCGGATTGCCGGTGCGCAAATATGATGAGGATGCAGGATGATCCGGGAATTCAGTCTGGCGTTGGCCTTGGCAGTGACCGGGCAAATCGCTTTCGCGGGGTGTGCCGGACAAGAGGATACCTGTGAGACACCCATGGGTGCCTATTACATCGAACTGCCCGACGCGGACAATGCGCCCATGGTGGTTTTCCTGCATGGGTATGGCGGCAGCGGGTCGGGCACGATGCGCAATCGCGGGATGGTCGAGCCGCTGCTGGAGCGCGGCTATGCGGTGATGGCCCCTGAGGGGTTGGAAAGGCCCGACCGGGGCGGCACCAAAAGCTGGAACTTCTATCCCGGTTTTGGTGAGCGGGACGAAACCGCCTTTCTGACCGAAGCGGTGCAAGACGCGGCACGGCGGTTTGGCATCGACGCTGACCGTGTCCTTCTGGGCGGGTTTTCCGCCGGAGCTTTCATGGTCAACTATCTGGCCTGCGAGAGCCCCGATACGTTTTCTGCCTATGTCCCGGTGTCCGGTGGTTTCTGGCGCCCGCACCCTGAAACCTGCAATGGTCCGATCCGCATGTTCCATACGCATGGCTGGACCGACAATGTAGTGCCGCTGGAAGGGCGCTTGCTGGGCGGAGGACGCTTTCAGCAGGGTGATATCTATGCGGGTCTCGAAATCTGGCGCGATGCGAACGGTTGTGTCGATCACAAACCGACCGGGTTCAGCACGACGGGTGATTTCATGCGCCGCCGCTGGACCACCTGTGCCGAAGGCAGCGCGCTGGAATTTGCTCTCTTTCCCGGAGGGCACACCGTTCCCGTGGGCTGGGCCGACATGATAATCGATTGGTACGAAGGGCTTCCCGGCAGTTGATCACTCGGCCGGGGTCATGTTGCCTTTGCCTTCGACCAGGCACTTCAGTTCATCGCGATAGCGGCGCGCTGACCGGGTAATGGCGGGTTCGCTGAAGTCTTCCCGCATTCCGACCATCTTGCGCGCGGCACCTGCCGAAACACCGCTGAGCGCAGACAACGGGATAGCCAGCGCCAGACTGATTGCGATCGGGGCCAGCCAGATCGACACCAGACCGGACAGGATACCGACACTCAGCGCCACTCCAATGACGGTTTCAAGCGCATGGCACAGGATCAGCGTTCGCAGACCATAGGTGCCACCGTCGCGGGCCTGAGGCGACCAGCCGCGCTGAATGCCGAAAGCCGTACGGAATACAGCGATCATCTGTTGCACCATCAGGATCGGAGCGTAAAGGATCGACAACAGAACCTCGGCCAGGAAAGAGGCAAGGAATTTGCGCCCGCCACCGAAATCCGCGTAGCGTACACCGCTCAGCGGCAGGGCCAGAACGCCCAGAACCTTGGGGGCCAACAGCATCGCGTACATGACCAGAATGATCAGCACGTGGCGGGTTTCCGACATCTCGGGCCATTGCGGGAACAGAGGATTGTCGGGGCTGAAATAATGCAGGACAGAGGCATCCTGACCCTGACCGATCAGCGCCCACATCAACAATAGCGCAAACCACAACGGGGACATCAGATAGCCGACCGCGCCGTGGAACATGTGGAATCGCGATACGGCACGGAATCCGGAAGAACCCAGCAATTTCAGGTGTTGCAGGTTGCCCTGACACCAGCGGCGGTCCCGCATGGCGTGATCGATGAGGGTCGGCGGTGTTTCTTCATATGACCCGCGAATACGCGGCAGAAATCGCACGGCCCATCCGGCGCGGCGCAGCAGGCCGGCCTCGACGAAATCGTGGCTCATGATCAGCTTGTCCTGACCGCTGAACGAACGCAGCTTGGGCAGGCCGGCGCTGGTGGCAAAGGCCTTGGTGCGGATAATCGCGTTATGGCCCCAATAGTTGCCCTCTTGCCCGCACCAACGGGCCAGACCTTCGGCAAAGGCGATGCCATAGACGCCATTTGCAAATTGCTGCATCCGGGCAAAGACCGACTGTGCGCCGATCAACTGCGGATAGCTTTGAATCAAGCCCGCACCCGGATCGCATGCCAGTGCATCGGTCAGGCGATGGATCGCGCGCCCGGTCATCAGGCTGTCGGCATCCAGCACCAGCATGGCATCCCAGTCCGCGCCCCAGCGGCTGACCCAGTCGGCGATGTTGCCGACTTTGCGGTCGGTATTCTGTTCGCGGCGGCGATAATACAGCTCGAGCCCGGGTGCCAGCGTGGTGCGCAGTGCTTCGACGCTGGCCTGTTCCTGCGCCGCAATCTCGGGATCGCGCGTGTCCGACAGAATGAACATGGCATAGTGGTGTTTGCCGCCGCGCGCCTGAAGATCCTCCAGCATGGTGCGGGCATTGCCCAACACGTTCCAGGGGACTTCATTGTACACCGGGGTCAGCAGGGCCACCCGCAGGGGTTGCGCCGCGGTCCGGCGCTCGGGCCGTTCCTGTTTCGCCAGCGACACCATGCCCAGCAAAACGGTGCAGACGGTGAAGGAAATCCAGAAAAAGTTGAACGAAATCAAAGCCAAAAGGATGGCTTCGACCACGTTTATGCCTTCCGCGCCGAACCAGTCGCACATGACCCACAGCAATGCCAGAGTGGCGGCCATAGCAGGCGAAAAAACCAGCGCGCGCCAGAATCCGGCAGAGGATTTGTGCTGACCGGAAGGCGCATCGGCATCCCGGAACCGTGCGCTGAAGTTCTGCGCCGGCATCGCCAGAGGCGCCTCGGGCGGCATGATATGCAGATCGTGGCTCATGCGGTCCATCGGTACAGCCAGACTTCCGAGGCAGGCTGTTTGTCTTTCAACAATTGCGCGCGCAACTCGACATGGTTGCGTTCGCCGGGCTGGAATGAAAACGCCAGGCGTGGACCACCGGTATCCGGGTTGCGCTGCAAGACGCCTTCCGAAGTTTCCGCATGTGGCGAATCCACAAAGACCGTGATTGCGCCCAGGTCCTCGAACAGTTCGCTGTCTTCAAAATCGACGACGGCCAGCCGGCCTTCGCCAAAGGTGTTCTCGCCCATCGCGGTGTTGATCACGCGCGGCATCGGTGTGCGCTGGGGTTCTTCCCCCCAGATCAGGCGATAGGACAGATCAACCTGACTGCCTGCCGCATAGGGCTCAGCGGGCCTCCAATAGGCGACGATGTTGTCATAGATTTCCTGATCTGCCGGGATCTCGACCAGCGTGACCGAGCCTTTGCCCCAGTCTTCCCGGGGCTCGACCCACAGGCCCGGGCGCTTGTGGTAATTGGCCTCGAGATCGGCATAGTCCGAAAACTGTCGTTTGCGCTGCATCAGACCAAACCCGCGCGGGTTTGTATCGACGAAGGATGAAACCTGCAATCGGGTCGGATTGGCCAACGGACGCCACAGGACCTCGCCCGCGCCATTGCGGATCATCAACCCGTCGCTGTCGTGCACAGCAGGGCGGAAATCGTCGAACCGGCTGTGGTTGGTCTGGTCGAACAGGAACATCGAAGTACCCGGAGCGATACCCACATGGGGCAGGTCTTCGCGCGGGAACAGCGTTGCCTCGACATCCATGATGCAATCCGCGCCCGCCGTGACATTGAAACGATAGGCGCCGGTCACGCTGGGGCTGTCCAACAATGCATGAACGACCATGTTGCGTTGGCCCGGTTCGGGACGTTCCAGCCAGAACCGGATGAACTCCGGAAATTCCTCGCCATCCGGGTCGCCGGTTTTCAACGCCAGACCCCGCGCGGACAGTCCGTAAACCTCGTGCAGGCCAATGGCGCGGAAATAGCTGGCCCCCTGCCAGACGCAGAATTCATCTGTCTTGCCGGGGCGGTGCATTTCAGTGCGCAGGCGCAGGCCCGAGAAGCCCAGCGTGTCATCGATCGGCAGTTGCGGCACGTCTTCGGACTTGTCGAACATATCCAGATCGAAGGCGACCGGCTTGGTCATGCCGTTCTCGACCGTTTCCACCTTGACAGTGCGTGGGAAATACAGGCCGGGGGTGAAGAAATCCACGTTGAAGGGCGTCTCGGTTTCATACCACAGCGCCCGGTCAAGCCGAAACCGGATGGAACGGTATTGCTGATAGGTCAGGTCCTGCCATTCTTGCGGTACCATCTCGCGTTCCACATAGGGGCGGCTGGCCAGATCGCGGGCCATCTCGATCACATAGTCGCGGTCAAAAGGCGTCTCACCGCCCGTCGCATAGGCGGATGGAGCGAAGGCCAAAGCAGTCGTCGAGACGAGGAATGCGCGACGGGTAAAATTCATTTCTTCGACTTCCAGGGTTGTGACTTGAACCAAGCTGCCAGATAGGCAACGCCGATGATCATCGCAAACCCAATCATGTTGGCGATAAAGACAGTGGCGACATCCCGCCCAGCCTGATCCAGCGCGACGCCGATCAGCCGGGCCGCGGCCATGGAAAACACGAAAACGGCAAGGGATTGCTGGCCGACCTTGGTGATAACGGCCAGCAGGAATTGCCAGATGCGTGCGCCCACACCATGACCCGTCGCGATCAGGCGGTGGCCGTGCTCGCCCGCTGCAACCCATCCCAGATAGGCCAGCGACAGAAAGTGGACATATCGAAGAAGGCCGAACTCGGTTTTGCCACGCAGCTCTTCGGTCAGGGGCCAGCCCTTGCGGATCACTGCGCCAAGCTCGGGTGCAGCCGTGTTGATCCAGGTGAAGACTTTCCATGACCCGAACGGGGCTGACAAAACGACAAAGGCAATCGCCACCCAGATCAAGGATTTCGACACGGGCGGGGCCGGAATCCAACCGCGCATGAAGGCGAAGCCGGTGAAAAACAGCAATTGCCATCCGAAGGGGTTGAAGAACCACTGGCGCTCGGACCAGGGTTCGGCGGGAAGGGCAAGCGCGCCGGTTTGGGCGATGAACCAGATGGCCACGCAAACTGCCGCCATCAGCCAGAAACTGACGCGGTAGAGCGCCATGTAAAGCGGCATCAGCGCCAGTACGACCAGATACATCGGCAGGATATCGAAGTAGTTCGGCACATAGGTCAGTGTGAAAATCCCGACCAATTGCGGGGCCGGGTCATTGAAGAAATGCTGAAGGTTCAACGACGAGACATAGGTTTTCTCGAACGCGCCGGTCTGATCCAACGCGGCCATTGTCATTGCAACAAAGAAGAACAGGGCAATATGCGCCCAATAGACCTGCCAGATGCGGTAGGCCACTCGGGCGGTGCCCATCCACCATCCTTTGCGTAGAAATGCCCCGCCAAACGCAATGGCCGAGGCCATGCCCGAGCAGAACACAAAAATCTCGGTAGCGTCCGAGTACCCAAAGCGGGCAGGAATCCACTTTGCCCAGGGATCGTTGGGAATATGGGCGATCAGAATGATGAACATCGCGATGCCGCGATAGAAATCCAGACGCGGATCACGCGCACTGGCAGGGGCTGCGGCCGGGGCCGCAGCGGGTACAAAATCAGAAGCGGGCGATATGGTCGCCATACGTTTTCTGTCCTTCTTGGTCTTCTTGTTATTCGGCGGGGACGCTTTGGACGTCACCGCTGTCGCGGGCCGCGTCGATCAGGGCGCGACGCGCGATGGCATAATTGTCTTCGCCCCCGGCGCGCTTGGCGCGACGGTCATCCAGAATGCGTTCCACCGCGTCCAGGCGACCAGCGCGCAGGCCGGAATCAATGGTAATGCGTTCAAATACATCACGTTGCGCGTGGCTGCCACCGGCCAGTTGCATGGAATCGCGCGCCGCCAGCAGATGATCAAACGCCGTTCCATAATGGCCGTCACCAAAGGCCTCCAGGCCCATGGCCGCAGCGATACCTGGGTCTGCCATGCGGCGGGTGGCGTCGTCGTCGGCGCGGGCCGCATCCTTGTTCATGCGGTTCAGCATCTTGGCCGTGGCATCGGCGCGATTGTCACCGGTAAGCGCCAGCAGATAATGCAGATCCGCAAAGATCAGACAGCCATCTTCCGTTCGTGCGGCACTCAGATCAGCCAGCTCTTCCCAGCGATTTCCGACATTCACGCCCTCAAGTTCAAGCCGCATCAGCAGCGAAGTACCGTTCGAGATGTCGCGATAATCGTCGGTTTTGTCCTTGCGGATGTGATTGTCATACAGCTCGATCACCTGATCGACCTGACCCAGATCCAGATGCATCAGCGCCTTGTGCCACCACACGTGGTACCGGAAGTTGTTGCAGTGGGCCCAGGCCGCCTCGCGCCCGGCCAGCCAGTCTAGGCCCAGCTGCGCATTGCCCGTCATCTCATGGACATGGGCCACCGCGTGCAGGCCCCAGGCATCATCGGACACCATCCACAGCGCCTGACGGCCCGCGATTTCGGCTTTTTCATAAGCGCCTGTTTCTTCCAGCGCGAAGGAATGACAGCCCAGCAGATAGCCGCGCCCGGGGTGGTCCGGTTCATAAACGGGCATCACCCGCTCGATCGAGCGGCGCATTCCGTTTGCATCACCCAGAACGAAGCGGGTCGCATGGCTTAGTTTCATCGCCAGAGTGTCCTGCGGATGGTCACGCAGAATCGCTTCGAATTTCTGAACCGCCTGTGCCTGTTGTCCGGCCAGATACAGGGCCAGCGCATCCACGTAGAGACGTTCGCGTTCAGTTGCAGGTTGACGTTCCATCGCCGCGTTGGCAGCAGCCAGCGCTTCGACAGCAACCGCCATCATCTCGCGCCGCCCAAGCAGCGCCATGAACAGACCTTTGACCGCTTGACCCAGCGCGAAGTCGGGCTCGAGTTCCAGCACTTTGCCCAAGTGCTGCGGCGTGACAGCGGCATGAGCCATGAACCCAAGCAGAACACCATTCCACGCTTCGACTGCCGCCGGCTGGGTCAGGGTGTTCATCTGTCCGAAAACGTCTTGTTTCATACTTGGGTCCAATCTGATTGCGATATTTGACACTGTTCGATGTACCAGAGTGTGCGAGAGGGACGTAACAGTATCGACGCTGCTCTCGAATTGGTGAAATGACGTGTGCGAAAAAGATGAAAAAAACCGCCGATTCAAGGGCATGTTTCAGCGACTTGCCGCCTAAATGTGCAAGTATTTCAATCCTCGAACGGGTTTTCGGCGCTCAGAACAGCCTCAGTATCGGCCCCACAGACCGGCGGGGCGTTACGATATGTTACAGGTGTCCGAGACAGGTTCAGAGGATTCCCGATCAGGTTGACCTGACCCGGCTGGGCCTGCATGGCAATCTGCATCTGTCTTGCGGCCACTTGTTCCGTGTTGAACACCTGATCCAGCGTCTGCACCGGGCCGACGGGCACTTTGACAGCCTCCAGACCGGAAATGACGGTCTGGGTGTCCAGCGCCTTCACAGCGGGGCGAAGAATCGAATTCAGCGCGTCACGATGCTCCAATCGGGCCGGGTTGGTCGCGAATCTCGGATCGTCTGCCAGTTCAGGAGCATTGATGAAGTTGCAGAGTTTTCTGAACTGGCCGTCATTTCCAACCGCGAGAATCACGTGCCCATCGGCGGTTTCGTAGACGTCATAAGGGACGATGTTGGGGTGCCCGTTTCCGCGTCGTTGCGGAACATTGCCTGACGTCAGATAGTTGACACCTTCATTGATCAGCCAGGCGATCTGAGAATCCACCAGCGCCAGATCGATCTGCTGGCCCTCGCCGGTCAAGTCGCGGTGGCGCAGCGCGGCCAGGATACCCACGGTTGCATACATCCCGCACATCACGTCGGCGATGCCAACACCCACCTTCATGGGCGCGCCCTCGGGGTCGCCGGTCAGCGACATGATCCCGCCATAGCCCTGCGCCATCAGGTCATAGCCAGGCTTGCTGGCATTCGGGCCGGTTTGGCCGTAGCCCGAGATTGAACAGTATACGAGGCTTGGAAACTCTTGCGACAGGGTGGCATAGTCCAGCCCGTATTTGGCCAGCCCGCCCGGTTTGAAGTTCTCGATCAGGATGTCCGCATGTGACGCCAAGCGCCTGATTTCCGCCTGACCCTCGGCCGAGGAGATATCCAGCGCGACGGATTTCTTGTTGCGGTTGGCAGACATGAAATAGGCGCTCAGATCCGAGCGGTTGCCCTCGGCATCGCTCACGTAGGGCGGACCCCATTGCCGCGTGTCATCGCCCCCGGTCGCCGGGTTTTCGATCTTGATGACGCTTGCGCCCAGATCGCCCAGAAGCTGTGTGCATGTTGGGCCTGCCAGGATCCGGCTAAGGTCCAGAACCTTGACACCCTTCAATGGGCCTTCAGATGCGGCCATCATAGCCTCCACGCTCAACTTCAGCAGCAATTACCGTAAATGTCTCAGCCTTTACAGCAGCTTCCAGTGCGGCGCGCAACTCTGCCCTGTTGCGAACCGTATGGCCATTGCCGCCAAAGGCCCGGCCCATGGCGGCAAAATCATGATGGCCGAAATCCACGCCCGTGTTGCGCATCTGTCGCTGGCGTTGTTTCAGCTCGATCAGGGCAAGGCTGGCATCCACGAAGACCAGAAAAATCGGGTTGCCGCCCATTTCAGCCGCTGTCGACAACTCGCCCGCAACCATCAGGAATCCCGCATCCCCCGAGAAGCTGATCACCGGGCGGTCAGGTTCGGCCAGTTTCAGGCCAATGGCCATGGGTACGGCACATCCCATCGTGCACAAAGCCGAGGACTGGATCAGCCCGCGTTCTTCGTTGCACGCCCACATCTGGCTCAGCAGAATGCGGTGTGCGCCGCTGTCGGCCGTGGCCAGTGTTTCAAGCGGCAGGACAGCGCGGGTTTCGGCAATGACGGCAGCGGGCCCCCAGCTTTCATCGGTGGGGAAGTCCTTTGCCAGCGCGGCTTTGATCTGCTCGGGTTCGTTGCCCGGCCATGTTTCACGGGCCGGGTTGCCTTTGGCTATTGCCTCCAATGTCTCGCCCGTGTGGGCAACAAGGTTCAATCCAGCTTGATGCATGTAGTGGTCGTTGACCACGGCAGAGATATCGATGACGCGCTTTTCTTCCGGATTCCAGATCTCACGCCAGCCGGGGCGCATTTCGATCGGGTCATATCCCAGGCACAATACCAGATCCGATTGTTCGATCAGAGGCACAAGATGCTTGTCAGCCAGCGGCGACAGCCCCGCGCCGCCCAGACAAAGCGCGTGATCCTCGGGCACGACGCCTTTGGCCTTGTAGGTCGTCACGAAAGGAATGCCAAAATGCTCCAGGAACGCCTGTACCACACTGCGCGAGTCGTCATAAAGGACATCCAGGCCGATGATGGCAATGGGGCGTTCGGCCTCGGCCACCCAGCGGCGGGCCTTTTCCAGGCATTCGCCACCGGGGCTGACCGGCGCAACCTTGGCCAGCCGGCGGCATTTCACGCCGGTAACAGGCGTGTCGGCAACCGAGATCGGGACATCGATATGAACCGGGCCCGGTCGTGGCTGCATGGCCAATGACACCGCCTTGTCGGCTATGATATCTGCGCCTTTGGCTGTCAGTGTAAAAGTGCCTTTGGTGATCGAGCGATAAACCCGGCTGTGATCCACGACCTGATGGGTATAGGTCAACGCTTCGTCGGCATCGACGCATCCGGTCAGAACGACCATCGGCACACGATCCTGCAAAGCGTTCGCCACCACATTGATCCCGTTCATTGCACCCGGACCCAGGGTGGCCACCAGAATCGCAGGTGCTCCGTCGCGATGATGAACGGCCTCGGCCATGAACCCGGCAGAGTTTTCGTGCTTGGTCAGATGAAAGGTGATCCCAGCCTTTTCCAGTGCGTCGACCAGGGTCAGGACCTCGCCCCCCGGCATCCCAAAGGCGTGACGACAGCCCGCTTCATAAAGACGTTGGGCCAGAAGATCCGCAGCGCGGGGCGAGGGGTCCTGCATCAGTCATGCTCCGAGAAAACTGTTTCGAAGCAGATTGCGGAGGACGCCTCTGGACGCAAGGCGGTTCACGGCAGTGTGACTATTTGACTGCGCGTTCAGCGATCGATTGAAACGTCGTGTCAAGCTCGGCGGCAATATTCAGCAGGTCTTGCCCACCTTCCGGGGCGTAAGGCGCAAAGACAAAGCTGGGGGTCTTGTAAGACAGGGTCGCCGTCCCGTCCTGGTTCTCGGTTACGTAAAACCGGATCGGAGCCTCGATCATCGCGTGGACCGAGGTCTCCAGAACCCGCACGGCGTAGTCATTGTTGAAGGCCCCGATCACGCGATTTCCGGGAATCGAAATCCCACGTGCTGCCGCCGCTTTGGTCGGGCCCGCCTGTGTCACGACGATCAACCCGTTTTCCTTGATCGCGGCTTTGGTTGCGTCAACCAGTTCTGCATACGGTTTCTGGGTTGGGTATACGGCCCAGCCCTCGGGCGCATTCTGAGCCCACAGAGGTGAAGCGATCAGGCAGAGCAGGGGAATGAGAGCTTTCATCAACGCGTCTCCGGTATCTTGCTTTGACCTGTGTGCCAGACTTGAGGGTTCTGCGCAGTCACGAATCCGTGTTCACCGCGCGCTGCTGCCCCCCGCGTTTCTTCAGCAAGTAGATATCCATGATCCAGCCATGGTCGGCTCGGGCGCGGGCGCGTGTGTCAAGGATCCGCTGCGCGACCTGGTCCAAAGGGCCGCTGATCAGCAGTTCTTCTTTCATGCCCACATAGGCACCCCACCAGATGTCAAAATCCGCCATCTCAAGGGATTGGAATGAGCATTCCCCATCCAGCATGACAGCAACTTTTGAGGCCCCTTCAGGCCACCCTTCATCCCTGATACGTCGCCCGGTGGTCACGACATAGGGCGCGCCCAGATCGTTGATCGGGATTGCATGAGCCGCAGTCAGCGCCTGTAAGGCGGTGATGCCGGGGATCACCTTGGTATTGGGGCGAGGGTCCAGCCGTGCCGCGATGCGCAGTGAACTGTCATAAAGCGACGGGTCCCCCCAGATCAGCAATGCAACATGCTGCGCCTCAGGGTGAGTGTCCATCGCTTCCTGCCAACGCAGGGCAATGGCGTCGTGCCACTCGTCGACACCGCGCAGATAGCCATCATCCGCCCGGCGTTTGGGGATGTCGAAATAGGCGATCTGCGGCGGGGTTTCCGTGACCTGCGCAATGATATCTTCGCGCAGGCCCGCCAGATCAGCTTTGTTTTCACCCTTGCGCGGGATCAGGATCAGATCCGCAGCCCGGATTGCTTGCGCGCCTTGAAAGGTCACATGATCCGGGTTGCCGGTGCCGATGCCAATCAGGCTCAGGTCAATCATCTTCGCACTCCGCCAGTGGCCCGTAAAGGATCAGGGCCGGAGCTGTGCCGATCTCGGATTTCAGCTGTTCGGCCAGGGCACCGATGGTGGCGCGCGTCAGCTTCTGATCCGGGGTCGAAACCGATTCAGCCATCAGGGCGGGCGTATCCAAAGGCAGGCCGTGTGAATGCAGCGCTTCTGCCAGAAGCGGGAAAGTACGTTTACCCATGAATACGACAGTGGTGGCCTGAGAATCGGCCAAGGCTGTCAGGTTCAGGTCGTCCGGCAACGCGCCACTGGCGTCATGTCCCGTCACGAACTGCACCCGCCGTGCGGTCAGACGACGCGTCAGCGGGATGCCTGCAGCAGCTGCGGCAGCCACCGCAGACGGTACGCCGGGGATGATCTCGAATTCAATGCCCGCATCACGAAGGGCAACAAGCTCTTCTTCAAGCCGCCCGAACATGCCGCCATCGCCGGATTTCAGCCGCACGACATGTTGGCCGGTCCGGGCGTAGTCCACTAGCAACCGGCTGACATGGTCCTGTTTGGGCGAGGGGCGACCAGCCCGTTTGCCTACGCCCACAAGGTCGGCGTCTTCGCGCGCGTGGCTCAGAATCGGCCCGCTGCTGAGGTCATCGAACAAAATCGCATCGGCTTTTTTCATCCTGTCGACGGCCTTCAGCGTCAGCAGTTCCGGATCGCCGGGGCCCGAGCCGATGAAAGAGACAAATCCGCTCATTCAGATGCCTCCGCAATCAGGTGAAAGAACGTACCGGTGACATTGCCCCGAACAGAGCCGGTCTGAGGTCCTTCTGCGCCTTCGGCATCGAACACACGGGCCAGCGGCGCGTCAGGCTGATCCACGATCGAGGAATAGTGGAACTCGTGCCCGCGCAGCGCCGTATTCTGTGCAAATCCCGGCATCGGGGCCAAGAGTTCCGCTTTGCGATAGCCCAGGTTGAATTTGCGTTTTTGGTACGACGTCACCAGCCCCAGCAGGCCAGCCATTTCATGCTGCACGCCATCCTTGTCGATCAGCGCATGACCCAGCGCCATATACCCACCGCATTCGCCATGCACAGGCCTTGTTTCCGCGTGCTTGCGCAGACCAGCGAGGAACGTTTGGGCAGCAGCCAACGTCCCGGCATGCAGTTCCGGATAGCCGCCGGGCAGCCAGACCAGATCGGCATCCGCCGCCGGCGCTTCATCGGCCAGAGGCGAGAAGGGCAGGATCTCGGCCCCAGCTGCGCGCCAGCCTTCCAGCAAATGTGGATAGGTAAAGGAAAATGCCGCGTCCCGTGCCAGTGCAATCCGCTGGGCCGGAGGGCACGGCAGCGCGTCTGACGATGGCCCAATGGGGCCTGAGGAAGCCGCCCGTTTGATCGCTTCCAAATCCACATGTTCGCGCAGAAATGTAGCATATCCCACAATGGCGCTTTCCAGATCCGGGTGTTCGACGGCCTGGATCAACCCCAGATGTCGCTCGGGGAGGGTCAGATCGCCTCGGCGCGGCAGCACGCCCAGAACCGGCAGGCCTGCACGTTCCATCCCCAGCCGGGTCAGGCGCTCGTGCCGGGGGCTGGCGCAGCGGTTCAGGATCACGCCGGCAAAGGGCAGATCGGGGTTGTATATCTTGAACCCCAGCGCTGTGGCTGCCGCAGATTGCGCCTGGCCGCCGACATCCAGCACTAGTACGACCGGCCAACCCATCCGTGCGGCAGTCTCGGCGCTTGACCCATGACCCAACTCGCCCGGCTTGGCCACGCCATCGAACAGGCCCATCGAGCCTTCGGCCACCACGATGTCAGCGCCTTCGGCCTGAGCTGAAATTGCGTTCAACAAAGGATCGCCCATTGCCCAACTGTCAAGATTGAACGAAGCCCGCCCAGCCGCTGCTCGGTGGAAGGCGGGGTCAATATAATCCGGTCCGCTCTTGAACGGTTGAACGGTCAGGCCATCCTCGGCCAGCGCTCGCAACAGGCCCAGCATGACCGTTGTCTTGCCCGTGCCCGAGGACGGTGCGGAGATCAGAAGGCCCGGAGGGTTAATCATCACCATGGCTCCAGCTCGACCAGGGGCTCTCGGCACTTTGTGGACGATAGCGGCGGTCGTAATCTTTCGAATAAAGGCAGCTTTCGTCAAAGCCTTCGCCCGCCAGGGCCGGACCGACCATGATCAACGCAGTCCGCGAGATGCTGTCATCCAGCGCCTCTTTGAGCGTTCCCAGCGTCGCGCGGATGATCCGTTCATCCGGCCAGCTTGCGCGATAGACCACGGCGACCGGACAGTCGGCCCCATAGGCCGGGGTCAGATCGGCAATGACCTTGTCCAGATTGCCGATGGACAGATGAATGGCAAGTGTCGCCCCTGTGCGTGCGAAATTCTCCAACGTCTCGCCTTCAGGCATGGAAGATGCACGGCCCGGCGTCCGCGTCAGAACCACGGATTGCGCCAGCCCGGGCAGAGTAAGCTCGGTTCCCAAAGCCGCCGCAGCCGCCGCAAAGGACGGAACGCCCGGAGTTACGCTGACCGGGATGCCCATTTCCTTGAGGCGGCGGATCTGTTCCCCCATCGCCGACCAGACCGACAGGTCGCCGGAATGCAGACGGGCCACGTCCTGGCCGGCCTGATGTGCGGCCTCGATCTCGGCCATGATCTGATCCAGATCCATTGGCGCGGTGTTCACGATCCTTGCGCCTTCGGGGCAGTGGCCGAGGATTTCTTCAGGAACCAGGGAACCCGCATAAAGGCAAACGGGGCAGGATGCGATGATGTCGCGCCCGCGCAGTGTCAACAGGTCGGCGGCGCCCGGTCCGGCGCCGATGAAATGAACGGTCATGTCTGTCCTCCGATGGCAATGGCGCAGGTCGCCAGCCGGTCGTCTGAAATCTGTCTGGGTGAAAGCAGCCGCGCGCCCGGGCCAAAAAGCTTTCCGGCGGCGGCCAATGCGGATGCTTCGGCCACGCTCCCGGTGCCATAGGTGGCGCGGCTGCGGGTCGAGCAGGTGAGAGTGCGTTGATCGGCCAGGTCGGCGGCGGCAACGAAATGCAGAGGAAGGGACAGTTCTTCGGCAAAAACCGTCAGGGCGGAATGACCTTCCTTGTCGGCAACGGTTGCCAGGGCGGCGACATCGTGGTTTGCGGCCGCCGTGACAAATACGGCGCGCAAGCTGTCAACCGTGGCGGCGGACGAGAATCCCAAACCGGCAACGATCATAGCGTCACGCTCCACTGCACCACCGGATAGGCGGATTTCCAGCCGCGCCGCGGTCCAAGCGGCGCCGACTGCGCGAGTTCGATCCGCAGGAGTTCACCGCCCAGCTTCTCATGCCAATGGGCCAACGTGGCCTCGCTTTCCAAAGTCACGGCATTGGCAACCAGGCGGGTTCCGGAAGACAGGTTCTGGTGCAGCCAGTGCAGCAGGTCTGGATCAAGCCCCCCTCCGATGAACACCACGTCGGGCAGTTCCAACCCATCCAGTGCAGCGGGCGCGGTGCCATGGATGACGTTCAGCCGATCCTGACCCAGTGCATCGGCATTCCGACGAATGCGCTCAGCCCTGTCAGCACGGGGTTCAATGCTGGTTGCGGTCAGGGTCAAATCGCACATCAGCCATTCGATGCTGATCGAGCCGGTGCCCCCTCCGATATCCCACAGGTGCTCGCCCCTTTGCGGAGCAAGCGCCGAGAGTGTCAGCGCGCGGATCGGGCGTTTGGTGATCTGCCCGTCCGTCTCGAAGATGTGGTCCGGTTTGCCAGACGCCTTGGAAAGGGCAGGTCCTGCACCGGAAACCTCCAGACCGACGCAGACCGGATGGTCGAACGTACCCAACAGCGCCTCGGTCAACGTGACTGTTCGGGTGTCTTCGCGCGGACCGCCAAGCGCCTGCATCACA
Source organism: Ruegeria sp. HKCCD6604 (assembly GCF_013110635.1). Lineage (NCBI taxonomy): Bacteria > Pseudomonadati > Pseudomonadota > Alphaproteobacteria > Rhodobacterales > Roseobacteraceae > Ruegeria > Ruegeria sp. HKCCD6604. The sequence goes on from NZ_WVQW01000005.1 coordinate 58,387, forward strand.
TGCAGGGCCGAGTCGGCAAAGCCTGTCTCGGTCAGATACCGTGCCAGTTCCGCCACGGACTTTCCGTCACGCAGCAACAAGATCGCGTGCGCTCCCGGCGCCAGATGAGGACGCAAACGGGTCAGCGGCGCGGCGTGAAGGCCGAAGGTCAGTGTGCTTTCCAAAGGCCAGCCGAGCCGGGCAGCGGCCAGCGAGAAGGTGGATTGGCCGGGCAGGGCGGTCCATTCACCGGCATCGAAATTGCGCGCAATGACCGAACCCGCGCCAAACCAGAACGGATCGCCCGAGGCCAGAACAACCGTCTGCCGGCCACGCAATCCCTTCAGGATCGGCAGCCCTTCCGAGAACGGCACAGGCCACTCGACACGTTCCGCCCCTGTTTCGGGCAGCAATGACAGGTGGCGCGGCGGCCCCATGATCACTTCGGCCCGGTCCAGCACTTGACGGCTGGTTGGCGACAGGCCATCAAACCCATCTTCGCCCAGTCCCAGAACGGTCAGCCACGGAGATTCAGACATGACAACCCTCCTGATCCTTGGCGGCACGACCGAGGCCAACGCGCTGGCCAAAGCTGTTTCGCAACAAGGGATTGCGGCTGTGTATTCCTACGCTGGACGGGTGGAAAACCCGCGTCCGCAGCCCTTGCCGGTAAGGGTTGGCGGTTTCGGCGGTCCGGAAGGTCTGGCCGCCTATATCCATGAGAACGCCATCACCCATGTCGTGGACGCGACCCATCCATTTGCGGCCCGGATGAGCCGGAACGCGACCGAGGCATGCGCCGCGACGCGGACGCCATTGGCCGCGTTGACTCGCGCGGCCTGGGTGTCGCAGCCCGGCGATGTCTGGCGTCACGTGCCCGACATGGCTGCCGCCGTGGACGCATTGTCCGGCGATGCTCAGCGTGTCTTCCTTGCCGTTGGCCGCATGCATCTTGAAGATTTTTCGACCCGACCTCAACACAGTTATCTGCTGCGCCTTGTGGATGAGCCCGACACTTTGCCCTTGCCGAATGCAGAGGTGGTCGTCGCCCGAGGGCCGTTTACCGAAGCCGACGACCGGGCGTTGATGCAGCGCCATGGTACGCAGCTGGTCGTGTCCAAGAACGCCGGCGGCACGGGCGCGCGCGCCAAGCTGGACGCGGCGCGGGCGCTGGGCCTTCCCGTGCTGATGATCGACCGCCCGGTTCTGCCGAAGCGGACCGAGTTTTCGCAGGTCGCACAGGTTCTGGACTGGCTGTCTCATCCCTGATCCTCATCAGGGGTGAAGCGAGGGGTGTAAACGATGGGTGCGCCATCGCGCTCGATGACGCGCGTTCGGGATGACCCCACGATCACCACGGTCTGCATATCCGCCATGTCGGGCGTGGCTTCGGCCAGTGTCGAAATACGCATCTCTTCATCGGCCCGCGATACGGCGCGGGCGAACAGGATCAGACGTTCGGGCTCACATTCTTCACGCAGGATTTCCAGCGTTTTTACAAAGCCTTCCGGGCGGGACTTCGAGCGCGGATTGTAAAAGGCCATCGAGAAATCCGCCTGTGCGGCAAGGCGCAGGCGTTTTTCGATCAATGACCATGGTTTGAGGTTGTCGCTGAGGTTGATGGCGCAGAAGTCATGCCCCATCGGGGCGCCCGCGCGCGCGGATGCAGCCAACATCGCCGTGATCCCCGGCAGCACATCGATCTGAAGGCCACGCCATTCCGCAGGGCCGTTTTCCAGTGCTTCGAAGACGGCCGCCGCCATGGCAAACACGCCGGGATCGCCCGAGGATACAACGACCACCCGTTTGCCATCGGCAGCCATTTGCAGCGCATGTTGCGAGCGGTCGATTTCGACCCGGTTGTCACTGGCATGCAGTGTAAGGCCGGGGCGTTCGGCAATACGCGCCACATATGGGATATAGCCCACAACATCGGTGGCTTCGGCCAGCGCGGCTGTTACTTCTGGTGTAACAAGCGCCTCGTCACCCGGCCCCAGACCGGCAATCTTGACCCAGCCGCTCATGGTCGCCGTCCCTGACCGTGCACGACGATGATCGAGAAATACGGGGTGATCTTCTCGCAGGCTTCGGACAGCTTTGTCACCGTCTGGTTCGGCATCTGCGCATATTCCACGATCCACGCCCGGTCATACAGGCCAGCGGTCTTCAGAGCGCGCTTCACCTTGTCGATGTTGCGTCCGATTTTCATCACGACCAACGCATCGGTCAGAGCCATGCGTTCCGCCAGCGTGTCCTCGGGCAGGGTGCCAACCAGCACGGTCAGCACATCATCACCCCAGGTGATCGGGTCTCCGGTCGCGGTCCAGGCTCCGGACATGCCGGTAATGGCGGGTACAACTTCAACCGGCGCGTCTTGGCGCAGTCGGCTGTAAAGGTGCATGAACGAGCCATAGAAGAAGGGATCGCCCTCGCACAGAACAACCACGTCCTCACCCCGTTCTGACAGGGCCTTGAGATGCCTTGTGCAGTCTTCGTAGAATGCTGCCAGCAATTCGTTGTAACGCGGGTCTGTCACCGGGATCTCGGTGGTTACGGGATATTCCATCGGAAACTCGACCGCGCCTTCGGGGATCATCCCGTTGACGATCTTGCGCGCCTGACCACTGCGACCGGGTTTGCGGAAATACGCCACATGCTTTGCATTGCGCAGGAGGCGATCAGCCCGGACGCTCATCAAATCCGGATCGCCGGGGCCAAGGCCCACACCGTATATGGTGCCCATCTTCATTCTGCCCGGCTTGAGATGGCGTTGATGGCCGCCACCGTGATGGCGCTGCCGCCCAGACGACCTTTGACGATGCAGGATGGCACCGGTTGCGCCTGCCACAGCGCATCCTTGGATTCCACCGCGCCGACGAAGCCAACCGGGCAGCCGATGATCGCGGCAGGGCGCGGGCAATCCGGGTCTTCCAGCATGTTCAGCAAATGGAACAGTGCGGTGGGCGCATTGCCGATGGCGACCAGCGCACCCTCCAGATGCGGCCGCCACAGCTCCAGCGCAGCGGCGGAACGGGTGTTGCTCATCTCGGCGGCCAGCGGGCGTACGCGTTCATCATGCAGGGTACAGATCACTTGGTTGTCGGCGGGCAGGCGGAAACGGGTGACACCTTCGCTGACCATGCGCGCATCACACAGGATCGGTGCGCCATTTTCCAAAGCAGTGCGGGCCGTCTGCACGAAGCCGGGCGAGAAATGCACGAACTCTTCCAGTCCGACCATGCCCGCGGCGTGGATCATGCGAACGGCAACCTGCTCTTCATCGGCATCAAAACGGGCCAGATCAGCCTCGGACCGGATGGTGGCAAAGCTTTCCTTATAGATCGCCGCGCCATCGGTTTCGTATGTATAGGGCATCAGGTGAAGTCCATAGTCATGAGTGTTTCCGGGTCGAGTCCGCGTTGGCTGGGCTCATCCCCTGCGCGGCCCTGTTTGACAAGATCAAATCGTCCGTTTGCGCCCACCAATGTGATGTCGGCAGGACCCATGCGAGCGCATCCCTTGCTACAGCCCGAAACATGGAGGCGTCCGGACACCCGCACAGCCAACGCCCGGGCGATGTCGCGCGTCTCGGCCTGCGCCTGCGGGCAGAACGGCGCGCCGGGGCAGGCGTCGGTGGTCATCAACGGATCGGTTCCATCTTCGACAAAGGCCGGGGCAGGTATCGCCGCCCCGCCTTCCAGCAGGATCAGCCGCCACGGGGTGACGCGCAGGGCGCAAGCGCCGCTGTCCTCGATCAGGTCATACAGCTTGCGCGCAGGCAGCGACCCAAAAGCCGCGCCGTACAGGGCACCCAGTTCACAGCGGCCCGGTTGAAGCTTTGCGCCAACAGAACCGGGCGCACATCCCTTCCATTCCTGCGGCAGGGCGTCGATGACATGCGCCATGCGGCGTGTCTCGGGTGTGTAGGTTTCGGCAAACCACATTGCCAGCGCGATCACGTGGTCAATGGCGTCGGTCTCGGTCACGCTCCGCCCGGTTTCGCAGCCATCGGCGCGCAGGATCAGGCCGCCTGCACCGGTTTCCAGACGAATATCAGCCGAATCCGACGCCAGCAGACGTTCGCGGCCCGTGTCGATTGCAAAGCCGAACTTTGCCGGCAGGGCCGGCAGCTCCGCAAGCCGATCAATCAGTTCATGGGTCAGTCGAGCAGTCAAATCGCCCGCCTGATAGAGCGGCGTAACCAGAATATTGCGGCGTATTTCGATACCGGGTTCCGCATCCAGCAGGTTCAGCGCGGCAAGCTCTTTGAGCAGAGGCTGATGGTCTTCCTCTTCCACGCCCCGCAATTGCAGATTGGCGCGATTGGTCAAATCGATCGAGCCGTTGCCAAAGCGGTCCGCCAGATCGCACAGTCCCAGTGCCTGATCGGCCTCCAGACGCGCCAGCCGGGGCCTGACCCTGACGACCAGACCGTCACCGGACATCATCGGACGATGGGCGCCCGGGCACCAGCCCTGAACAATTGGTGCACTCATCTCAATCCCTCCAGATCAGCCCGGATAGAGTTCCGGCGCGTGTTCCAAAGCCCGGCCTCAAGCAGCGCGCGGAACCGGTCCTGCATGGCCTGGCGCGCCTTGGGATTGGCCTCTTGCAGGAACGCGTCGACCTCTTCGTTGCCCAGAGTGGCATCGTGGTAGAGGTCAAAAAGATGTGGTGCGACCGTGCCAGACAGATGCGCGAAAGAAGCCATATGATCCAGCGTTGCCGCGATTTCAGCCGCCCCCCGGAAACCATGGCGTTGCATCCCGGCGATCCAGCCGGGGTTGGCGGCACGGGCGTGGACGACTCGGCTGATTTCTTCGCGCAAAGTACGGGCCCGCGGATTTTCGGGGTTGGTATTGTCCAGATGGTAAAGCTGCGCGGTTCCGCCGGCGATCTTCTTGGCGGCGGCAAAACCCGCCTCGTGTGTGGCATAATCGTTGGCCAGAAGAAGATCGGTTTCGGTCAGGTCCTGCAAGTGGACAAAGCTGTCCGCATTTGCAACGCGTTGGGTGATGCCGTCCTTGTCCTGCGAGATGTGTTCGCCTTCCAATGCAAAAGAGCTGGCCTCAAGCCACGCTTCACCGGCCTGCGCACGGGCCTCGTCGGTATACACTTCGGAAAGTTCGGTCATATTGACGCCATAGCTTCCGGGCGCAGGTCCATAGACCCGCGCTGCCGGCTCCTGCCCGGCATAGGGGTTCCAATCCCTTGCCTCATCGCGCGCGGCCAATGCGCGAACCGCTTGGCCAAACAAAGCGGACAGCGTCGGGAAAACATCCCGGAACAGGCCCGAAACCCGCAAGGTCACGTCCAGACGCGGGCGGCTCAGGTCGGTGATCGGCAGAACCTCGATGCCGGAAACCCTCTCGGACCCTTTGTCCCACACGGGTTTGACGCCCAGCAGGTGCAGGGCCATGGCGAATTCCTCGCCCGCCGTGCGCATGGTGGCTGACCCCCACAGATCGACGATCAGCCCCTTCGGGTAATCGCCTTCTTCCTGAAGATGGCGCCGCACCAGTTCTTCGGCCAGTTTCACACCCTGAGCATAGGCCGCACGGGTCGGAACCGACCGCGGATCGGTGGTGTAAAGGTTCCGCCCGGTGGGCAGAACATCTGACCGGCCACGATAGGGGGACCCTGAAGGCCCGGCATCAATCCGCTTGCCTTCGAGCGCTTTGATCAGCGCGTCGCGTTCGGCGTGGGCCGAAGGAGCCGGATCGAAACTGCCCGTCACTTCGGGCACACGCCCGAAGATGTGCAGCCCGTCGCCAAACTGGCTTTCCTTGATGTCACAGACAAAGCGGTCGATGCGGGTGATGGCCTCGGCGGTGCAGGTTGCCTGATCGAGGCCAAGATCGCTTTCCAGCCCTATCGCCTGCGCCTCATCACGGATATCTTCCTGCAAGCGGTCGCGGCGTTTGGGGTCAAGCCCGTCGGCGTTGGAAAACTCATCCAGCAGCGATTCAAGCCGCACCATCCGATCCGGCGTGCCGCTTTCCTTCATCGGGGGCGGGATGTGGCCCAGCGTGACGGCTCCGATCCGGCGCTTGGCTTGCGCGGCCTCGCCCGGGTCGTTCACGATAAACGGGTAGATCACCGGCAGATCGCCGATCAGCGCCTCGGGCCAACAATCGGCAGACAAGGCGACCGATTTTCCGGGCAACCATTCCAGCGTTCCATGCGCGCCGATATGGATCAGCGCATCGGCACCCAACCCTTTACGCAGCCACAGATAGAAGGCGACATAACCGTGGCGCGGGGTGCGCGAGAGGTCATGATAGTCGTCATCCCGCAGCTCGGGCGAGCCGCGTTCGGGTTGCAGCGCGACCAGCGCCTTGCCGCGCCGAAGCGCGGTGAAATGGAAGGCACCATCGGCACAGGCCGGATCATCTTCGGGCGCGCCCCAAACGGCGTGCAGATCAGCGCGCAGGGTCTCGGGCAATTCCGCAAGCGCATCCTGATAATCCCCAAGCGACCACGAAATCCGTGCGTCCAGAAGAGTGTCGGCAATCGGTTCGCCAGTCGCGATGTCGTAGCCTTCTTCGTCAAGATCGGACAGCATCGCCGCGGCCGAGGCCAGCGCGTCGAGGCCAACCGCATGAGCCATCTGCCAGTCTTTGCCGGGATAGGTGGACAGGACCAACGCAGGAATCTGATCTGCCTTGGGTTTGTCGTTCAGTGCAAGCCAGCCCGATACACGGTCGATGATCGCTTCGATCCGGTCCGGTTCAGGCCGATGTGCAAAGCGCGCGTATTCCAGATGCGGATCGCGTTTGCTGGGTTCCTTGAAAGACGCGATTCCTGCTGAGATACGTCCATCCACCTCGGGCAGTACCACATGCATGGCAAGATCGGCGGGGGACAAACCGCGTTCCGCCTCGGCCCAGGCTTTGCGGCGCGAGGTGGCGAGAGCGACCTGAAACACCGGCACGCCTGCCGCGTCCAGAGGCGACGTTCCCGACGCGCCTTTTCCCGAAAACGAAGTGGCGTTGACAATGGCCGATGGGTTCAGCGCAACAACATGTTCCCGCAACCAGTCGGCGGCCACAGGCGCCTTGAGAGACGGGGCAAACAGGCCCACCGCCTGGAATCCACGGGCGCGCAGGCTGCGGATCAGGACGGCGATCGGGGCGGTGTCTGCCGAGGTCAGGTAAGCGCGGTAAAAGGTGACGAGGATTCGTTTGGCCTTGCTTTCGAACGCGGTTTCCACCGGGATTACGCCGCGATCCGGACACCACACGCCACATTCGGGCAAGGTCTTGGCGCCCATCACCGGACCGGCATAAAGCCCCGCCGCCAAAGCCATCTGCGCCAGCGCCGCCTGTGCCGCGACCTCGCCGCCGGTATCGCACAGATGCGCCAGACGCCGCAGGGTCGAGACCGGCAGGGTGGAATAGTCATCCAGCCGCGTGTCCTCGCGCCCGTCAGCGGGCAGCACCGCCAGCGCGATGCCCTTGGCCTGCGCCAGCGCCAGAACCTGCTGCAACCCATAAGCCCAGTAGGGGACGCCGCCGATCAGCCGGATCAGAATGCCCTTGGCGCCCTCGAGCGTCTGTTCGACATAGGTATCGACCGACAACGGGTGTTTCAGCGCCGTCAAATTCGCCAGCCGCAGGGTCGGCATTCGCCCTTCCGGTCCGCCACCACGATGCCAGCCCGCCGCGAAAGCACCCAGATCGCTGTCCGAAAAGGACAGCACCACCAGTTCCGCCGGGCTCTGGCCCAGATCGGTTGGGGTCTCGGTTTCCTCGAGCCCGTGGCTTTCGCGGAAGACGACGTGCATGTGTCTTACTCGGCAGCCTCACGCACACCCACGAGGATTTCGCGGATTTCCGCCTCTTTGATATCGTCATGCTCGGCGATGACGACCAGACGCGAACGACGGTCTTCACCGGGTTCCCACGGGCGGTCATACTGGTGCCGTACCCGCGCGCCGACCGCCTGAACCAGCAGGCGCATGGGTTTGCCCTGAACGGCGGCATACCCTTTGACGCGCAGGACGTTCAGTTCATTGGCGAGGCGTTCGATATTGGCGACCAGTTGGGCCGGATCGGTCTGCTCGGGCAGCTCGACGATGATGCTTTCGAAATCGTCATGCTCGTGATCGTGATGGCCGTCGTGATGCGAGGGGCGGGCGTCCATGTCATCCTCGGCGGCGGCTTCCAGACCCAGCACAACGCGCACGTCCACGGCACCTTCGGCCACTTCGACGACGGGCAGGGGGCGCGGCGCCTCGGCGGCGATGATCTCGCGCGCTTTGGCCACGCCTTCGGGGCCGGCGAGGTCGGGCTTGGTCAGCAGGATGATGTCGGCGCACGAGATCTGATCCTCGAACACCTCGGACAGGGGCGTTTCGTGGTCGATCGAGTCATCGGCCATGCGCTGGGCGTCCACCGCTTCGACATTGGGCGCGAAACGGCCTGCGGCCACAGCCTCGGCATCGGCCAGAGCGATCACGCCGTCGACGGTGATCTTCGAGCGGATGTCAGGCCAGTCGAATGCCTTGAGCAGCGGTTTCGGCAGGGCCAGACCGCTGGTTTCGATCAGGATGTGATCCGGGCGCGGCTCCAACGCCATCAGGGCCTCGATGGTAGGAATGAAATCATCTGCCACGGTGCAGCAGATGCAGCCATTGGCCAGTTCCATGATGTTTTCCGCCGGGCAATCAGGAATGGCACAGGATTTCAGGATGTCGCCATCGACGCCCACATCGCCGAACTCGTTGACCACGACAGCAAGGCGCTTGCCCTGTGGGTTCTGCATCAGGTGACGCACCAAAGTGGTCTTGCCCGAGCCCAGAAAGCCGGTGATCACTGTGACGGGGAGTTTTTCGAGGTTCGACATGTCAGGCTCCAATCGGGGGAATGCGCGAGGCACAGTTCTTGCGAAAATGTTCGGGGCGTTCGCGCCATTTCACCAAACCATCTTCCGTGGCCAGATACTTGGTCGCGCCGTCGACGATGACGTCGACATGATCTGTTTCGTTCAGGTTTTCATACACGAATGTCCAGCGGCCCGGCCCGCGCAACACGATCGAACAGCCTTGATCGCAGTTTGACAGGCATTCAACGGCTTTCAGGGTGACACCGTCGGGCAGGTCTGCCTGTTCCAGGGCCTTGTGCAACAAAGCGCCCGGGCGTTGCGCATCATCTTCGACAGGCAGGCCGCGACGGCAGGTAGTACAGACCAGCAACTCGACTGGTGCGGTCTCGGTCATGTCTCTCATCCCCCCAAATCCTCTTCGCGGGGGACGGGGTTTCATGCGGGCCACGAGTGGTCATGGACCCGACACCGGAACACCCCGCCCGGTTTCAACTTCGGTTGTTGGCAGGTCTCCCGGCTTGCGGATGCCAGAGGCGGGCCTCTGTCGGATGTCCCGCCTTCCCGGCTTTCGGGCCAGTGGCATTGGGCATCCTCTCCGTTCACGGTCGCGGGGGCGGCTGCGTTTGGCGGCAAGACCGTTGACGCATTCCCTTTTCATCGGCTCTCACCGACACCAACGAAAGGGACATGCGGCACCGCTGGCCTGCTTGTCAAGCGAGTCGCGCGCAACAATGATGCAGAGGCATGGAAAGCGACCTGTGGGCGTCGATGGGCGGCATGGTGTGCCGGGACCCAGCCTGAGGTGGGCCCGGCGACGAACGGTATTTCAGCAAGGGGCGTAGACTATGGTGAACGGGTGCCTCGGCTGAACCTGTCCAGATGATGGGAAAAGACCACCGAACACCCTGGATCCTCTTGCGCTAATAGATGACGTTTATCATGAGCAGCGAGACGACCAGAAACAGCGCCGTCATTATTCCGCCGGAGCGGACGAAATCCATCACCTTGTATCCGGCCGGACCCATGATCAACGCGTTTACCTGATGGGTTGGGATGATGAAGCTGTTCGAGGTCGATATGGCGACCGTCAGGGCAAAGACGGCCGGGTTTCCACCCGCCGCCACCGCAATCGATACCGCCAGAGGCACCAGCAGAACCGTGGCCCCCACATTGGACATGACCAAAGAAAAGGCCGTCGCCAGAATGGCGATGCCGGTTTGCAGCGACCAGAGCGGCCAGCCGTCCAGAATTATCATGATCTGCTGCGCGATCCACGCGGCCGTGCCTGTGTTCTGCACGGCTTGTCCCAAAGGTATGAGGCAGGCGAGCAGGAATACGGTGTTCCATCCGACCGCGCGGTACGCCTCGTCCACGCTGAGCACACGGGTCAGCATCATGCCCACCGCGCCGGTAAGAAGACAGAGTGAAAGCCGGACGTCCGTGAACAGGATCAACGATAGCGAAATGGCGAAGAATGCCAGGGCCCAGCCGACTTTTTGCGGCCGCAGCTCGTCCTGAGGAAAGTCCGTCGTCACAACGACGAAATCCGGATCTCGTTTGATCCGCATCAGGTTGTCCCATCTGGTATGTGCCACAAGCATGTCGCCCGCCTGAAACTTTTCGAGCCCGATCTGAGTGGATTCGTGATCCTCGGTCTCGACATGGCTCAGCGTCTCTTCGCCGCGGTGAATGGCCAGCAGCGACATCCCGTAGGTCTTGCGAAACAAAAGCTCGCGGGGGCATTTGCCGATCAGCTTGCTGTCGGGCGTGATGACCACCTCGGCCACGCCTGCATTGGTTGGGGCGAACTCTTCGACGAAAATGTCCAAATCCGGAAGAACGGTCAGCCCGTATTTCTCGGCGAACTTCTCGACCTCCCAACGGCGGCCGACGATGGCCAGCCGACACGGCGCTGCAATTTCCGCTGTCAAAACCTGAACCATCGAGGTTTTGCCGCGATAGAAGGTGGAAATGATGTACAGGTGGTTTTCGTGGTTGATGTCGGCCAGAATCTCGCCGACCAAAGGGCTGTCCTCGGGCACCACGACTTCGAACACATCGGCTTTGAGGCCATAGACCCTTTGCAGGTATTCCTGTGTCCCTTGTCCGGTACCCGTATTGTCAGGCCCTTCAGCCTCGGGCAAAACCCAACGTCCCAACAGCAGAAAGTAACCAATTCCCGTCAGGATCAGAACCGCACCGATCGGCGTGACCGAGAACAGGCCGAAGGGCTCCATTTTCTGAGAGGCCGGCAGACTGTCATTTGCCGTCAGGATCAGATCGTTCAGCAGGATAAGAGGAGACGACCCCACCATCGTCATGGTGCCGCCCAAAATGGCGCAGAATCCCATCGGCATGAGCAGGCGCGACAGCGGTATGCCCGACCGTGTGGAAATTCGGCTGACAACCGGCAGAAACAGAGCAGCGGCGCCGACATTCTGCATGAACGAGGATATGACGCCAACGGTGCCGGAAATGATTGGTACAACCCTGCCTTCGGATTTGCCGCCGTATTTGAGGATGACGGCAGCCACCTTGTTCATGATCCCCGTCTTGTCCAGACCGGCCCCGACGATCATGACCGCAATGATCGAGATGACGGCATTGGATGCGAAGCCGTCGAACAGAAGGGTGACATCCGCCAGATTTCCCAGCCCGGGCGCGTAGCTGAGCAAGCCTATGAGAACCAGAACCAATATGGCGGAAAGGTCGATCCTTATGATCTCGGAAACGAACAGAAAAACGGTGAAAGCCAGCAGGGTGCAAACGACCCCCATCTCGAAGGTAAAGGCAATGTGTTCCACAATACGTCCAGAACTTTTTCTTTGTTAGAGTCCTAGTTCATCCTTCCCGAGTTGTCATGAAGTTTCGTTTTTCGGCGATGTTGAGACATAATATTGCTCAAGGGCTGTTGTTTGAGCAATGCTTTCGGGAACCCCGTTTGACGAACACGTCAGAAAGAAGGATTGGACAAATTGCATGAGGCAGCCTGCACGTTTCGAGCGGGTGCGATGCCGTTCCAACCAGGTCGAAGCAGCACAGGTAATGGCAGGTCAATTCCAGCCATGGACGACAGACAATCCGACAGCTTTGTTTGCGGCACCATTCTGCCGCTGCCTGAACCGCTTAAAGGGCCTGCTTGGCCGTCCCTGATCGCAATCTGACTACAAGAAAGGTCTGTACCCAAATGGCTGGGACCAATGGTTGAGGTCACAAATTCTGATCATTTCGAGATGAAGATGCCCAGGAAGTACGGCGGGTGTTGCCTGAACGCAAGCTGGCGGCATATGTCCAGAATGCTCGCATTCGGATGGAACAGAACAAGATCACAATACGAAAAATCCAATAGTTGGTTGGATATTGGACCTCGAGGAGGGAAAAAGTACCGCGAGTCAGTGGAGGTATTGGAGGCGAGTACCTGTTTTGAAATCGAACCGCTTTTTCAGAAAAACATATTTAAAACAAAATCTTGGATTTGGTCGAGCCGTGCTGCACAGGGGAAATGTTGCGGGATTTGTTGCGGGATAGCTCGACCTAGTTTTTCTCTCTCGTGCTAGGTTTTGGCTTTTAGACAGAGCATTATGAAATCAGAAAGCGTACCCCAAAGCATCTTTAGGTGTTCAGGTGAAACGCTAAAATTTGGCGAATGAACGTATCTGTTCAAGGTATCCATCGAAATAATAACGTCGCCCTGTTGAAGCTTCTTGAGTGCACCGAGGTACTTGTTGTCAATTAACCCATCGTCCAACATGTGCTGAGCTACCTTGGATATGCGAAGTGCTAGCTTATCGTTTTTGTGCACAGCGCTCACGTTCCTAACTTTCACATAATGTTCCACGCCAAGCTCAAGCAGCACGCGAAGAAGAACCGAAATAGCATTTGGATGCTGGTGAAGCTCAAGTTTGAATTGAAGCTCCTCCCATATCTCGCGAACTCTGTGCTGCTGTGCTGTCCAAGTTATACCGTGCTCAACAATTGGAATTAGATGCGGCCAGACCGTTGGTTTTGGCGGTTTTGGTGAGGGTGGTTGTGGATTTGGAGGAGTCGGGCCCGGCATTGGAGTGGGCTTGGGCTTCGGCGATGGGCTGCTGGCGGTCGGCAATATGCCTTCGCGCTCCAACTGATCAATGTACCTGAGTTTGGACTCAGCGTCCCAAATATCATCAAGTGTTACTTTACGGTTAGAGAGGTCTGACGCTACACGGCTTAGTGCCTGTAAAGCTTCCTTCTTATTTCGAATGAACTCAAAGCTGTTCTTTTTTACAGAGATTCCAAGGCGATTGCGGAGGCTTTCGGCGGACAGCAAACGGTTTAAGTTAGAACGTGGAATTTTCTGCGGTGGCAAGAGGTTTTCTTGCCGAAGGAACTTTTCAACTTCATCAGCGATGTTCAGCCCGCGATGTTTTCCTGTACGGACGACAAAGTTGTTCTTCATCCGGTCGTCCCAAGTGCTTTGACCGATACCGCTTTGAACGCCTGTGTGACGTCGAAAAAGTATGTCGTCCACTCGGTCGCGGTCATCCTCCACCCGGCATTCAATTGTATCGGGGAGCGTACCGTTCCACTCAGTTCTTAGTTTTTGAAAATACTGTTGAAGTTCGACTGTGGGTGCTCGCCTGGGTTCAGTAATGAGCTTGAGGCAGGTCGTCCGTCGGTTACCATCCGCAACTATGAACTTGCCGTCCTTGGGGTAGACTAAAGGCGGTTCGAAAATCTCGCCCTTGCTGGCTAGGTCTTTTGCGAGGTTTTTCATGTGCTGCTCTCGCAGAGCAAAAAGTTGGGCAATCGCAGCAGTTTCGTTTTCTAACTCCCCATGCCGATCGTTTGCTGGGTTCACAATAAGCGCGCTAAGCGGCAAATCTTGATATGCCATTCACAAAGTCTCATTCAAATCTTCAACTTAGAAATGTTTCCCATGCCTATGGCAAGCACGCAATAGGTGTAAATCGTCGCAAGTCACTAGGAGTGTTGTTCTTGACATCCGCCAAGCGACGTAAGGTGGTTTTTGCAGCAAAAATCGTGTTGCGGGAAATGTTGCGGGATTTTTGGCGAAATTAACGGTTTGGCGCAACGTAACCAATTGAAAGCAAACAGTTTCAACGTGTTACGGGATTTAGTGATTAACTAAATGGAGGCGAGTACCGGAATCGAACCGGTGTACACGGATTTGCAATCCGCTGCGTCACCACTCCGCCAACTCGCCTTTACAAGTAAAATCAAATACTTGCCGTGGTGTGCGTGGGGTTTTAGCAGCTTTCCCAAGGGGCGTCCAGAGGATTGCGCGCAATTTTGTCGACGAGATTGAAATTTGCCGAAGCCCGCAACCGCAAACGCATGGGCGTAGGGGGGTTGCGTCAACAGGGCCGTTGCTGGGCGTTTCAGGATGTGGCAAAAGCCGGGTAACTTTGGGAATGACTCGAGAGATCCTATGACAGATTTCGCTGCCCGGCGCCGCACTATGGTTGATACGCAAATCCGGCCTTCGGATGTTACAAAGTTCCCGATCATTGAGGCGATGCTGAACGTCCCGCGCGAAAACTTCGTGCCTGACGCACAGCGTGAGGCCGCCTATGCCGACAGTGTGATCGATCTGGGCAACGGGCGCTGTATGCTCGAGCCGAGAACGCTTGCTAAAATGCTGGATGCGCTCAACATTTCGAACGACGAGATGATTCTCGATATCGCGCCGGCAACGGGGTATTCCACTGCGGTTGCCGCGCGTATGGCCCAGTTGGTTGTTGGTGTGGAAAGCGACGACTCGCTGGCGTCCGAGGCGCAAAGCCTGTTGGCTGAGGCCGATGTGGACAATGCCATTATCCACGTCGGTCCTTTGGAGCAGGGTGCGGCTGAGCACGGTCCTTACGATGCGATCATGGTGCAGGGCGGTGTTGAACGGATTCCCGACGCTCTGTTGGATCAGCTCAAGGAACATGGCCGGATTGCATGCCTGTTTGTTGAAGGCAATCTTGGAACTGTGCGGATCGGTCGAAAGACCGGAGGCCGGGTCAGCTGGCGGGATGCGTTCAACGCCAGTGCACCGATACTAGAGAGCTTTTCGGCGGAGTGTGCATTTTCGCTATAGTTCGCCGATAGATTCTGCTGGCGCCTTGATTAGTTGAAAAGAAGACCGCAAACTGCTTTCAGGGCAGTGTAATTTCGTTTGAGAGGATTTCGGTATGCGTGGTTCAGCGACAGGCAAGCTGGTCAGGGCATTCGCAGTGACCGCAGGACTTGCCATCAGCGTTATGCCAGGGCGTCCGGTGTGGGCTGACAACATAACAGACGCCTTCATCGGCGCGTATAATACAAGCGGCTTGCTGGAGCAGAACCGGGCGCTGCTGCGCGCGGCAGATGAAGACGTGGCAATCGCGCTTTCTGCATTGCGGCCAATCATCAACTGGACTGTACAGGTCAGCCAGGATTATACCCGGTCTCGGACCAACAATGTGGTCACAACGACCGAGCCGTCCCGGTTTTTCACCGGTCTGGGGCTAACTCAGCTTTTGTATGATGGTGGCGCTTCGGTTCTGGGCAAGCAATCGGCGCAGGAGACGGTTCTGTCGACCCGGCAAACCTTAATCGACATTGAGCAACAGGTGCTTATCCGCGCTGCAAATGCTTACCTGGGCGTGCTGCTACAGGAAGAAACAGTCGCAATTCGCCAGAACAACGTGGATGTTTCGGCGGAAGAGCTTCGCGCATCGAATGATCGCTTCGAAGTTGGCGAAGTGACGCGAACGGACGTGGCGCTTTCCGAGGCGCAGTTGGCAAGTTCTCAAGCTGATCTGGCGGTCGCTCGTGGTGAACTGAGCATCGCGCAGGCTGAATATGTCAATGCGGTCGGCAAGGCGCCAGGGAGGACGGCCGGTCAACCCAGCCTGCCCAATCTTCCACGGAGTGAGGCAGAAGCGATCAGCCTCGCGCAACGCAACCACCCGGCGATTCTGTCGGCGCAGCATCAGGTCCGCGCTTTTGATCTGATTGTCCAGCAACAGCGGGCCAACCTTGGGCCGAATGTCAGTTTGAATGCTGATGCGGGTGTGCGTGAAAGCTATGATAACAACGACTATGTGAACGACGCGACCGTGTCGCTGGACTTTACACAGCCGATTTACGCCGGTGGCCGGTTGGCCGCGAATGTGCGGCGCGCTATGGCAAATCGGGATGCGTCTCGTGCGAATCTTCTGAACGTACAAAAGAATATCACACAGGGCGTTACGGACCGGTATGCAGCGTTCCAGGCAGCCAGTGCCAGCCTCAGGGCATCGACGGAACGGGTTCGCGCATCGCAGGTGGCATTTGATGGCATCAGGGAAGAAGCGACCTTGGGTGCCCGGACCACTTTGGACGTTCTGAATGCTCAGCAGGATTTGCTGGACGCGCAGCTGGCCGAAGTGGCGTCGCGAACGGAACGATCCCGCGCAGCGTATCAGCTGCTGCAGGCGCAGGGCCTTTTGACGGCAGAACGTCTTGGCCTGGCGGTTCAGATCTATGACCCGACTTTGTACTATAATCTGGTCAAGAAAGCCCCCGCGCGTGTCAGCAAACAGAGCAAGGATCTGGATCGAGTCCTCAAAGCGTTGCGTCGGGACTGACCGGCAATACTATTTGTTGTAGGGCTCGGATTGTTTGGCTACACTCGATCCAACGATAGAGCGGTAGAGAACAATGTCTGATAATGTCGTGAAAGCAGGGATCGAAGACGTTCTGTCTTCGGTCAAACGTCTGGTCAGTGAAGACAGTCGCGGTAAATCCTCCTCGGATCAACAGGGTGCAACGCGCAAGCCGGGGCGCTTAGTGCTGACGGACGCGCTGCGCATCAGCAAACCCGCTCAGCCCGAGATCATGCCCGCCAAGCCGTCTCCTGATGTTGCTGACTCGGCCAAGCCGATGCTGCTGCGTGCCTGCGACATCGTCAGGGCAGGTGATCCTGCCAACACTGCGGATGACGCGACCGAGGGGCATTCCGCGGAAACTGGCTCAACCGATGATCCCGCGATCAGCCTGAGTGCCAAGATCGAAGCGCTGGAAGCGGCGATTGCGCAAACCGAGGATCAATGGGAGCCGGATGGCGACAGCGCAGACGCCTATTCCGGCACACCGACGCATTCCCTGCCGTGGAACGTCGAAGAGGAGTTTGCGGCCGCAAGGACCGTCGTTCTGACTGATCAGGAAGATACGGACGATCCTCAACCCGAGTCCGCTTCGATACAAAACGCAGAGTTCGTCCGGGCGGGACGACCGGCTGAATCCGATCGTGCCACTGAAGTCGTTGAAGACGTTTCGACAACGGATTTGGATGAAGAAACATTGCGTGAGCTGATCGCGGAAGTTGTCCGCCAGGAGTTGCAAGGCGCGATGGGCGAGCGGATCACGCGAAACGTGCGCAAAATGGTTCGGCGGGAAATCGCGCGTGCGCTCGCCGCGAAAGATCTGGGATAAGACTCAGCCGCGCTGTGGTGGCTGTGCCAGGCTCAGCATCAGGTCAAGATTCATGTGGCGCTCCAGATGATCGGCCAGATCATCCAGCGCCTGCTCTACCCCGTCTTCGTAGGCAATGTCCGACGTCACGCCCAGCGTTGACAAATAGCGGGCACGAAATGCGTCTGACGAGAAAATTCCGTGCAGATAGCTGCCCTTGACCCGGCCGTTGCTGCTGGCTGCGCCTTCTGGTCTGCCTTCGACCTCAAGCCATGCGCGGGCGCGGTCAGGGCCGTCGGTATGGCCCATGTGGATTTCGTATCCGCTGACCGGTTCTCGGTCTGGCAGGGCATGGGCGGAACGCAGGATGACCTGTTTCTGCCCGCCCATTACGGTTTCGACGTTCAGCAACCCTAATCCATCAACTTTGCCGGGCCGGCCGTCCACGCCATCAGGATCGGAAATGGTCTTGCCCAGCATCTGATAGCCGCCGCACAACCCCAGGACATGTCCACCCCGTCGAACATGGGCATACAGGTCGATATCCCAGCCCTGTGCGCGAAAATAGCTCAGATCTCCGATCGTGGACTTGCTGCCGGGAAGCAGAACCAGATCCGCATCGCCGGGCAGGGGACGTCCGCCTGGAATGACCTCGACGCTCACGCCGGGCTCGGCAGACAACGGATCGAGATCGTCGAAATTGGCCATACGCTCCAGTTGGGGCACAACGACCTTGCACGCGCCACCTGTATGGGAACGGATGTCCATCATGTCTTCGGCCGGCAGTTTCCAGGCGTCGTGAAACCAGGGCACAACCCCAAGGCAGGGCCAGCCTGTTCGGGCCGAGATGTCATCACGGCCTTCGTCAAACAGGGACACGTCGCCCTTGAAACGGTTGATGGCAAAACCCCTGATCTGCGCCACGTCGCCTTCGTCCAGAACGGCCTGAGTCCCAACGATCTGCGCAATCACCCCGCCACGATGGATGTCCCCGACCAGAACAACAGGAATGTCCGCTGCTCGGGCAAATCCCATATTGGCGATGTCACCTTTGCGCAGGTTGGTCTCAGCCGGGCTGCCAGCGCCCTCGATCAGAACCAGATCAGCGTCGGCGCAGAGCCTGTCAAAGCTTTCCAGCGCTGCGCCCAGTAGCTTGGATTTGTCCTTGCGATAGTCACCGGCCTTCATCGTGCCAGCGCGCTGCCCCTGAACGATAATCTGCGCGCCGGTATCCGTCTCGGGTTTGAGCAGAATAGGGTTCATGTCCGTGTGCGTTTCTCGCTTTGCCGCACGGGCCTGAAGGGCTTGTGCGCGGCCAATTTCGCCACCGTTTTCAGTGACGGCTGCATTGTTCGACATGTTTTGCGGTTTGAACGGCGCGACCCGAAGGCCCCGGCGCGTGTAGGCGCGCGCCAGCCCCGCCACCAGAACCGATTTTCCGACATTGCTGCCGGTCCCTTGAATCATGATGGCGCGAACCATGCCTTGTCTCCTATAAGTCTGGGCGCAGATGATCTGATTTGAGCCGAAAGGGAAAGCCCCGGATGAATACGCCTGCGCATCTTTTGATCGGGGCTGCCGTGTTCGCCCGGCCGCCGCAAGGACGTATCCTCTGGGCCGCGCTCGTGGGAGCGTTATTGCCGGATCTGTCCCTGTACGTGATGGCGGGCGTGTCCCTGTTTGTTCTGGGCATCCCCGAGCAGGTGGTCTTCGGGCAGCTTTACTTTTCCCCGGCGTGGCAGACCGTATTCGCCATAGACAATTCCTTTATCCTCTGGGGGCTGGCATTCTTGCTGGCAGTCTGGAGAGGTTGGCATGTTCTGGCTGTCGGCGCAGCGGCGGGTCTGTTGCATCTTGCGACAGATTTCCTGCTTCATGCGGGCGACGGACGGCCACAGTTCTGGCCCATCAGCGACTGGGTGTTCCACAGCCCTGTCAGCTATTGGGACAGCGACCATCATGCATTGTGGGTGGCGCCGGTGTCAGCCTTTGTCTGTCTGGCTGCATATGTTCTGCTGTGGCAGCGTGGATTGCCTGTTTGGGGCAAAGCCCTGTTCGCTACCATGCTGGCGGCTGAATTCTGGGTGGTTCGGCAATGGCTATTGTTCTTTTGAGCCATTGGCTTCATGCCTGTCGATCAGGCATAGAAAAACGCGCTCTGACAGGCAGAGCGCGTTTGTTCAATCCAAATCCACTTTGGTTCAGGCAGCTTCGGCCTGCTGTGCAGCGTTGCGGCGTTCGCTTTCTTCCCGCGACAGGGCGACCGAGGTACGGACGCCGCGTCCAACGAATTCCATCAATCCGCTGACAACCCGTTCGTTCGGGTCAATGCCTGCGCAGGACAGAACTTCGCGCCCATCGCGCGAACGCGCCCAGCGGGCGATTTGTTCGGGGCCATTGCCGTATTTCTTGTCATCGGCGATAGCATCATCAAGCGCAGCCAGGACAACGGCCGCGAAAAGTTTGCGCGCACGATTGCCTTGCTCATTGTTAAAGGCAGTGCCGTCAACGAAATCTCTCATCTCGTCTTCCTTGTTGTTCTTGCTCTTGCATTTTCGGCGTGAGGGTCTTTATGACCGATTAGGTGCGATTCGGATACAGCTAAAATGCATAGTTGCGTTGCGTCACTTGCATGGCTCGCTGCACCTGCAGCACTAGGTGTCGTTGTCTTGTCAGGTGTGATCCCGCCAGATATAGGGACCGCAACTGATGCATCAACCGTTTGTGAAGGATTTATGTAATGCCCAAGATAAATGGGAACGAAATTCGCCCCGGCAATGTGCTTGAGCATAACGGTGGCCTGTGGGCAGCGGTCAAGGTCGACCATGTTAAGCCGGGCAAAGGCGGGGCTTTTGCACAGGTAGAACTGCGCAACCTGCGCAATGGCTCGAAATTGAACGAACGCTTCCGCTCGGCGGACAAGGTCGAACGCGTGCGTCTGGAGCAAAAGGATCAGCAATTCCTGTATGAATCCGACGGAATGCTGGTGTTCATGGATTCAGAAACCTACGAACAGATTGAATTACCAGCAGAATTACTGGGTGACCGCCGTCCGTTTCTGCAAGATGGCATGACCATTGTTGTCGAATTCTACGAAAGCGAGGCGCTGAACGCAACGTTGCCGCAGAAAGTGACCTGCAAGATCGTCGAGACCGAACCGGTGGTAAAAGGTCAAACGGCGGCGAACTCTTTCAAGCCCGCGCTGCTGGACAATGGCGTGAAAGTCATGGTTCCCCCCTTCATCGGCCAGGACGAAATGATCGTCGTGAACACGGAAACGATGGAATATTCCGAACGCGCGTGACGTTTCGTCACGTTACGTATCAGGCCGCGCAGGCACCCGCCGCGCGGTCTTTTCTTATGCGTTGGGTCGATAGCGATAGCGGGTTGGATCCGGGCCGAACAATTCCAGCATCAATTCGTATTTGATACGATTGGCGCTGACCTGACGATAGAATGCGATCAGAAAGGCAGTGGGTCCCTGAATGCGGCTGAGCCCACTGGTGGCGGCCACCACGGTGCCCACATCCGTTTTGCCGTGCAAGACCAGATATCCCCCCAGCATCAGGATGCCGACGGTGCCGGCCCCGTTGATCACGCTCAGCAGGAACTTTGCCGAAAGTTTCCACAGGAACATCCGCCGCCGCGTGTCATAAATGTCATCGAACATGATGTTGATATCCCGCTCAACGGCTTCGATATCCTCGGTCGTCAGTCGGTCGGTGGCACCGCGCAGAATGCGAACCCGTTCCGCCACGAAAGTGTTCACTTTGCGCTGCGAGACCAGAACGATGATGATTTGCGGCACGATCATTGACAACGCAATCAGCCCCAGACCTGGTTGCGTGGACGAGATATAGCCGATGACGCTGATCAGCGTTCCGATCTGAACGACCGGATCCGAAAAGGCTCCACCGGCAAACTTGCCTAATTCTTCGGCTTCGGCCGAAATGGCGGTGGTCATGGTGCCTTTGCGCAGGCCTTCGTCTGAATCCTTCAGGTCGGTCGAACGCCAAAGCAGGCGTTGGCGGATCAGCCGGATCATGTCTTCGCCCAAGGTTCCGGCGCGATAGCCCAGTACCCATTTCAGGGCGAGGCTCAGCAGGATGACGGCCATCATGCCGATGCCCAGTTGGATCAGTTTTTCAGTCCCGACATCGTCGGATGTCAGGTGGTTGACGATGTCGCGCTGAAACTCAAGCGGCACGGCGGCAAGGCCCGCAATTGCGACGGACAGCATGATGAGGATGATCTGCCGCCCCGCACTGGCGCGCCAGATCGCGGAATAAAGTCGAAACATGCGGGTATCCGGTTCGTCCTGTTTGCCTGCACTTTGGCAGTGCAGGACAACGGGTTCAAACTTTTCGATACAAGCTGATGCGCGGGTCGTGCCGATTTGGCAACAAGGTGGGCTCAGTCCTCCAGGCGCACTGTGGCGTCTCCGGCCTGCATCTCAGGGCCTGCACGATCAAATCGCAGATACGCGATCCCGTTTCCGCCGGCCTGTGTGTACAATGTTCCGACAGGTTTGCCATTTGCACTGATCTCGGTCCCCACCGGGGCCGAGCCCTGGACAACGACGCGTCGCAGACCTTTGCGCAATTCGGTTTTGTGCTTCATGCGCGCGGTCACTTCCTGCCCGACATAACATCCTTTTTTGAAATCCACGCCATTCAGCGCTTCGAAGCCGGATTCCAGGATGTAACTGTCCGGGGTCAGTTCAATGCCTGACTCGGGAATGCAGTGCCGGACGCGCAGTGCATCCCAGTCGGTTCCATCATCGCCCTCGGGTTCGGGGGAGTAGTTGCGCCAGCCCATGTCCGGGTGGCGGGGATCGGGCAGGGCGGTTTCCGGCGCAGCTTTGGTGCCGCGTTGCAGGTTCAGATCGGTTCCCTCGATCGTCACATCCGCACGCAGCTTGTACATCGTCAGACGTTTGACCAGATCATCCGCAAGGTGTTCGGCCACATCCAGAAGAACTCCGTCGCCATCTCGTTTCAGGAAGAAATCCGCCAGGTACTTTCCCTGCGGAGTAAGCAGAGCGGCGTAGACCAACCCGTTGTCCAACCCCTTAATGTCGTTGGTAATCAGATCCTGCAAAAAGCTTTCGGTATCCGAGCCGGACAGGCGCAGTATGCGGCGGGTGGGCATGGCTTGGTCCTCGTCATTTCCTCAGGCCTCGTGATATAGGAAGTTCCGATGCCAAGACCAGAGGTTATCAGACGTGCCCGCGCCTATTACCGTCGTAATCCCGACCCTCAACGCCGCCGATGCTTTGCCCGAATGTCTCGGGGCTTTGATGGAAGGGGTGCATGCCGGGTTGATCCGGGAATTGATCATCAGCGATGCCTGCTCAACCGATCACACGCCGGATATTGCGGAAGAGGCCGGTGCGACGGTCGTGACCGGCCCACCATCCCGAGGCGGCCAGCTGCGCCGAGGGTGCGCGCAGGCCAAAGGGGATTGGCTGCTGATTCTTCATGCGGATACAGTGCTGCAACAGGGGTGGAGCGAGACCGTCAGCGCCCACCTGCCTTCAGCCAAACCTGCCGCGTTTCAGCTGGCGTTCCGCGCGCGCGGGATTGCGCCGGCCTGGGTGGCTGGCTGGGCCAATCTGCGCAGCAGGATGCTGGGATTGCCCTACGGAGATCAGGGATTGCTGGTTCCGCGTCACACCTATCAAGCGGCAGGCGGGTTTCCCGACCAGCCGTTGATGGAAGATGTGGCTTTGGTGCGCGCGTTGCCAAAGGTAACTGTTCTGAACACACGCGCCTTTACGAGTGCGGAGCGGTATGAGCGGGCGGGGTGGATTCGGCGCGGTGCTCGGAACCTGTGGACTCTTCTGCGTTACTTTCTTGGGGCTGACCCGCAAGCTTTGGCGCAGACGTATCGTCGCTGAGCGTGGTGCGCAACTCGACCACGGATTTCCCTAGCCGAAACGGTGCCGCAAAACTGACAAGGCATAGGGCCACGATTTGCAGGACAAGAATATGAGCATTGTCCTGTAGGTATTCCCATTCTTCTTTCAGCTTCCCGACCTGCGCGATCAGGTCGTCGTAGCTCTGCGCAAGTATCAGGTAGTCGCCAGCAATCGCGGGAACCTTGCGACGCATGTTGTCAATGGCGGTCTGTGTGTTTTCGTCCAGTGATGTGAAGACTAGGAACTGGTCGATGTCAAAGGCATCGGCCTTGGCGGCCATGTCACGTATTTCGTCCTTTTCGTCCTTGGACTGACCGCCAACCAAGAAGTGAAGCCCCTGTAGGGGGGCCACTTCGTTCGTGACCGCGATGAACAGGGGCAGTTCCGAGTTGCTGGCGGTCGAAGCTGAAAGGAATTCAACCTTTTCGCATAAAACGGCGGTATCCGGATCAAAGGCCGGATCACAGAACCGCAGGCGGAACCGGGCCGCATCCCTGTCAAATGCCAGCGTCGCGGCATAGGCCACGTCGATCTGTCGGTCCAGTCGCGAGCTGTCCGAGGTGTAAAGCCCGGCCAAAACAGCCACCAATGCCCCGATGCCACCCAGCACAACCCATACCAGATCAGCCAGTTTCCACGCCCGGTGCCCTGCCGGTTTGCGAAACAGAAAGGCAGTGCCGATTGAGCCGATGACAAAGAACAGGATCAGCAGCGGCAATTGATTGTCGGTCACAAAACTCATGCGTCCAATCTTAGGACCTGTGACCCGTCCTGCAACAGGGATCACGGGCAGTTGTAACGTCTTACCATATCCCCATACTGTAGGCAGCGCAGGGGGGACTTCGATGACCAAAGAAATCGTTCTTATCCACGGAGCATTTGCCGGACCTTGGTGCATGCAGGATTACGCGGCCTTCTTTCGGGACCGAGGTTGGACGGTTCACGTTCCTGCCTTGCGTTACCATGACGGTGATCCGAAAGCGGACCCCGACCCGGGTCTGACTGATGCCAGTGTCATGGACTACACCAATGACATCGCCGATTTTGTTCAGGGACTGGACCGCAAACCTGTCATTTTGGGGCATGCCATTGCTGGGGTGGTGGCGCAACAAGTGGCGTCTCGTGGTTTGGCCAGTGCCATCGTTCTGATCAATCCCAATGCGCCTTGGGGCACTTTGCCCGAAACCGATGATGAACGGGCTGTACCGCGCACCTTGATGGAAGGCGGCCCATTCTGGAAGCAGCCGATGCGGGTCGGGTTCGATTTGATGGCCCCATTCGCCTTGAACAAGATGGATGAGGCGCAGCAGCACGCTGTATTCGATCAATTGGGCGCGGAAAGCGGGCGCGTGATGTTTGAAATGTTCTTTTGGATGTTCGATGACCATCACGCGATCAAGGTTGATTTCGACAAGGTTGACTGCCCGGTTCTGGTGGTCTCGGGTGCCGAAGACAGGGCTGTTAACCCCGATACCTGCCGCGCACTGGCAACGCGCTATGGGGATCGCGGAACCTTTTTGCTGGTCAAAGATCATGCGCATTTCCTGTTCATGGAGCCGGGTTGGGAAGGGCCGGCCTCGAAGATCGAGAAATGGCTGACAACCCAGGTGATCTGAAACGGGCTTGACAACGATCCACCCTTTGCAGACATGGCGCCAATTGAATGGGGCAAATGACCCTTTTGGCGCGAAATCTCTGCGGGAAAGGTCCGGACATGACCCTGTTCGTTGTCCTTATTATTCTTTCGGCTGCTTTGCTGCACGCGGTGTGGAATGCAATCGTGAAGACAGCGGCGGATCGAACCACCATGCTGGGTTTGGTCGCTTTGGGTCAAGTGCTGCCTGGGGCACTCATGGTGATGCTGCTGCCACTGCCAAACCCTGAGAGCTTTGTTTACATCCTGCTCTCGACCGTTGTGCATTTCGGCTATTACTTCATGCTGGGAAAAGCCTATCAGCATGGTGATCTGAGTGTGGTCTACCCCATCGCCCGTGGAATTGTCCCGGCGCTGGTTTCGCTTTGGGCAATGGCCTTGGTCGGAGAAGTGCTGCCTTTTCAGGCCTGGACCGGTATCGCCCTGATTGCCCTGGGTATCCAGCTGAGCAGTTGGAAAGCTCTGCGCTCGGGCGTTGGACGCACCGCACTGATGTTTGCGCTGGGCACCGGGTTCTGCATTTCGATCTATTCGGTCGTTGACGGGATCGGTGTTCGGCTGTCGGGCAATACGCTCAGCTATTGGGCGTGGGGTGCGTTTCTGCACCTGTTCATTGCCGGATTTGTCGGGGTGCAGAAACGTGCGACCCTGAAAGACCTGCCAGCCAAAGTGTGGATGATCGGCATTCTTGGCGGGCTGGTATCGATGACAGCTTATGGTCTGGTACTGTACGCCAAGAATTTTGCACCGCTGGGCGCAGTTTCGGCGCTGCGGGAAACTTCGGTCATCTTTGCCGCACTGATCGGGTTCGTATTCCTCAAGGAAGGCAACTGGGCGCGACGGTTGGGAGCCGCAGTGCTCATGGCCGTGGGTGTCGCCCTGATCGGAATGGCGGTCTGATCCGGCTGAAAAGCCCTGGGCGACAGTGATATTTCTGGCTTAGCGGCCGACCTGAAACGTGCTTTGTGGCTTCCAGTGCATGGTGCCCTTGTCGCTGCTTACACATCGCAGCAGGCGTTCCTCGCGCGTGTTGATCGTGTCAGTCACGGTGTTGTCGCCAAAGATCACGATGAAGGAATCCGGGGAATAAGCCAGCCCCTTGTAATAGCAAAACCGTGTTTCCGCCCCGTCCGGGATCGGAGATGCCAGGCTAAGCGTCTGTTGCGCCGGGGCCTGGGTCGCCAGCATGGCAAAGGCCAGCCCATAGGTCAGTGTTTTCATGTCGTCCTCTCGTCCTGCAAATCTGTTGTCGATCAAAAAGGGTTTGGACGCCCGGACCTCAATCATGGTTTCTTGTTTCAGCAAGTTTGAACGAGATCAACGGGTTAGGCAACGAAAATCCTACACGCGCAGCGACAAGCCAAGGGGGCGATTTTTACGGTCGGTCACTTCTGTGGTAACATGGCCGCATTGTTTAAGGAGAATTGAGAGATGTTCAGACCCTCTGTGCAAGCGATTATGGACGTCATGTCCCAAAAGGGTTTTGTGGTTTTCGACACCCCAACTGTCGATTGGAACCTGAACATAGTGGGCATTCGCGCCCACCCGGTTTCACCCAAGAAATTCGATGATGTCATGACGGTGTTCCACCGGTTTCTTGGCGTTTGGGATATAGCGTATTACCCGATGACGGCCGATCCCAGCGATCACTACCTGAAGAACCCGATAAACCCGGATGGGACGGCCATTCTGGCGCCGGGGCAATATCGGTCCTGCTACAAGATCGATATTCATAAACGAGGCCGGCCCGGAGGCCACAAGGCGCTGTGTCAAAGGCTGGGAACCGTTACCGTGTTTCGGGACAACAACAGGGATGGAAACCTGAACCTTGTTAATCCTCAAAGCGGGATGTTCGGCATAAATCTGCACAAGGGGCCAAACAACGGTGACGATGACACGGCGAATACGATCTATTCCGCCGGGTGTCAGGTATTCGCCGATCAGCGTCACTTTGCCGAGTTTCTGCTGAAATGCGAAGCCGGGCGCGACGCGTTTGGCAACAAGTTCACCTATACGCTGCTGGATCAGGCAGATTTCGAATAAGGCGATGCTTAGCGAAGGTTCTGCAAGCGCCGGGGCAGGTCAGGGGCTGGGGGCGTGCCCGGATTCTAAACCGGGCCTTGGCCCTAGGTCTCGACTTCGGCCTGAAGGTCTCGGAAATACCGGATGGTTGCGTGCAGCCCTTCTTTCAGTTGCACTTTGGGCTCCCAGCCCAGCAGGGTCCGCGCCAATGTGATATCGGGCTGGCGCTGTTTCGGGTCATCCTCTGGCAATTCCTTGAAACTGACAGGGGTCTCGGCCCCCACAAGGGCCTGCACTTCGCGGGCCAGCTCGTTCATCGAGAATTCGTTAGGATTGCCCAGATTGACAGGGCCGGTCACGTCCGCGCCGGTCTCCATTAGGCGGATGAACCCTTCGATCAGATCATCCACGTAACAGAAAGACCGGGTCTGCGTACCGTCGCCAAAGATCGTGATCGGATCACCCGTCAGGGCCTGCATGATGAAGTTCGACACGACGCGCCCATCTGCCGGGTGCATTCTGGGCCCGTAGGTGTTGAAGATGCGGGCGACCTTGATCTCCAACCCCATCTGCCGGTGATAGTCGAAGAACAAGGTCTCGGCGCAGCGCTTGCCCTCATCATAGCAGGATCGCGGGCCAACCGGGTTGACGTTGCCCCAATAATCTTCGGTCTGCGGATGGATGGTCGGGTCGCCATACACCTCGGAGGTCGAGGCCTGAAAGATTTTGCATTTCAAGCGTTTCGCCAGACCCAGCATGTTGATCGCGCCATGAACGCTGGTCTTGGTCGTCTGCACCGGATCGTGCTGGTAATGCACGGGCGAGGCCGGGCAGGCGAGGTTATAGATCTCGTCCACTTCCACAAACAGAGGGAAGGTCACATCATGGCGCATGAACTCGAACCGCGGGTTGTTGTGCAGATGGTCAATGTTGCGCTTGGTGCCGGTGAACAGGTTGTCGACGCACAGAACCTCGTGCCCCTGATCCAGAAGCCGGTCGCACAGATGCGAGCCCAAAAACCCGGCCCCACCGGTTACGAGAACACGTTTTCGACTGTCATAAAGGCGGGCCATTGCAAATCCTTAATCGTTAAATCCAAGCCAGCTTGTCATGGGGACGCCGGTTCTTGGTTTGATTAGTAAACCGAAGGGATTTGAATTGCAGTAGATTTTGGTTTTTTGAGGGCGCGTGTGGTGTGGGGGTGTCTTCTGTCCAAGCAATACAAGATGTAAAGTATCAAGCACGCGCCCTCGGACCGGGCGCGAGGTTTCGTTTTAGGTAGGAAGAGTGTTTACACCAAAATCATTGCAGACAAAGTACCGGGTGCGAGCACGCATCTTACGAAACCAAAGTTGGAGTTGTAATTTGACAAGCCAAATAGCCTTGCATCTGAAAAACCGTCAGCTTGGACTTTATGCAAATTCGTTGTTTGTTGAGATAGAGAAGGCGCGAAAGACTGCAAACTACCAGGCGGTTTTGACAGGCTCCGCACGACACCTGTTCATTTCTCTCAATGGTCCAAACAACGTTGCGCTATCAAACGGAAAGCCTTTCGATGCGACGGAAGCCGCATTCCAACCCAGAAGGTCAATGCTACCCCCCGGAGTTGTCAATCTGTTTGCCAAATCGGCAAATTCTATCGGTCTTAAGCGTGAGCAGTTACGGGCTGAGTTTTTGCGCGGCGCTAACGTAGAGCAGGCAACTCTCGAAGACTATGGCTTGATCTACTCCAGTTCGGACGCTTGGGAGAAAGCAAAAGATGCAATCTTCTCAGTTTTTGACAAAGGCAGTCGATTCCGGCGTGTATCTAGATAGTTGGTCAAACATCCAACTCCTCCACAAACCGCGCGTTTTCCTGAATATACTGGAATCGCAGTTCGGGCTTCTTACCCATCAGGCGCTCGACCAGATCGCCGGTCTCGCCGGGTTCGTCCTCATCAATAGTGACCCGGATCAATTTCCGGGATTTGGGGTCCATCGTGGTCTCTTTCAGGTCCTTGGCGTCCATCTCGCCCAGACCCTTGAAGCGCGACACGTCGATCTTGCCCTTGCCGCCCAGACCTTTCTCAAGCCACTCGTCGCGCTCGGCCTCGTCCAGACAATAGACGCGTTTGGCACCCTGCGTCAGGCGATACAGGGGCGGGCAGGCTAGGTACAGGTGGCCCGCGTCGATCATCGGGCGCATCTGGGTGAAGAAGAATGTCATCAGCAAGGACGCGATATGCGCCCCGTCCACATCCGCGTCGGTCATGATGATGACCTTGTCATAGCGCAGGTCGTCGAGGTTGAACTTGCTGCCCAGCCCCACGCCCAGCGCCTGCGTCAGGTCGTTGATCTCGGCATTGGTGCCCAGTTTCGAACTGGCTGCGCCCAGCACGTTGAGGATCTTGCCGCGCAAGGGCAGCAGGGCCTGCGTTTTGCGGTCACGCCCCATTTTGGCCGAGCCGCCGGCCGAGTCGCCCTCGACGATGAATAGTTCGGTGCCTTCGCGTGTTGAACTGGAACAGTCCACCAGCTTGCCGGGAAGACGAAGTTTTTTAGTGGCGGACTTGCGTTGTGTTTCCTTCTCGGCCCGTCGGCGCAGGCGTTCTTCGGCCCGCAGGATCAGGAAGTCGAGGATCGCGCCGGCGGATTTCGTGTCGGCGGCCAGCCAGTTGTCGAAATGGTCGCGCACCGCGTTTTCCACCAGCCGCTGCGCCTCGACCGTGGCAAGGCGGTCTTTGGTCTGGCCGACGAATTCCGGTTCGCGGATGAAGCACGAGACCAGTGCGCAGCCCCCTGCAATCAGG
Source organism: Ruegeria sp. HKCCD6604 (assembly GCF_013110635.1). Lineage (NCBI taxonomy): Bacteria > Pseudomonadati > Pseudomonadota > Alphaproteobacteria > Rhodobacterales > Roseobacteraceae > Ruegeria > Ruegeria sp. HKCCD6604. Next base: position 87,998 of record NZ_WVQW01000005.1, read on the forward strand.
TCTTCCCGCGTGATCTGGGCGGCTTTCTTGTTGTTGATCAACTCGCCATAAGCCTTGATCCCCTTGAGGATCGCGGCCCAGAACCCGGCCACATGGGTGCCGCCCTCGGGCGTCGGCACGGTGTTGCAGTAGGATTGGATGAACCCATCGCGTGAGGGCGTCCAGTTGATCGCCCATTCGACCTTGCCGGGGGTTCCGAATTTCTCCTGAAAATCCACGGTTCCGGCAAAGGGTTGGTCGGCATAGGTCGACGAGCCATTCATCGTCTCTTTCAGGTAGTCCGACAGCCCGCCCGGGAAGTGGAAGGTGGCCTCGGTGGGCGTCTCGCCGTCGTCGATGGCGGATTTCCAGCGAATCTCGACGCCCGAAAACAGGTAGGCCTTGGACCGGATGGATTTGAACAGGCGGGCGGGTTTGAACCGGTGGTGGCCAAAGATCTGGTCGTCAGCGTGGAAGGTGACTGTGGTGCCGCGCCGGTTGGGGGCGGCGCCGACCTTTTCCACTGGGCCCAAGGGGACACCGCGCGAGAAACGTTGTTCATAAAGTTGCTTGTCGCGGGCCACCTGAACGACCATCGAATCCGAAAGCGCATTCACCACCGAGGCGCCCACGCCGTGCAGACCACCCGAGGTCTGATACGCTTTGCCCGAGAATTTGCCGCCCGCGTGCAGGGTGCACAGGATCACCTCGAGCGCGGATTTGTCCGGGAACTTGGGGTGCGGATCGATCGGAATGCCGCGCCCGTTGTCGCGCACGGTCAGGGCGTAATCGGCGTGAAGTTCCACCTCGATCCGGTTGGCATGGCCTGCCACTGCCTCGTCCATCGAGTTGTCGAGGATCTCGGCCACCATATGGTGCAAAGCGCGTTCATCCGTGCCGCCGATATACATACCAGGTCGCTTGCGGACCGGTTCCAAACCTTCGAGCACCTCGATCGAGGAGGCGTCATAAGTTGTGGTCGCTTCTGGCGTCAACAGATCGTCGGGCATGGGTGCTGCTCTTGTTTTTGAGTTTCCCCCATTATGGCAGGTGATGTGGTCCGGGGGAAGAGGGGCGCGAGGTGTTGTGGACGGATTGAAGGCGCGGGGCCGCGGGAGGCTTGCACAATGTGGCGGCGTCACGATTAGCGGTTTTGCTTGAAACCACCACCCCTGGCCGTGGCGCGGGATGGTTCCGCACTGCCGTTGTCGACAGATGGTCAGGGACTGTATTCCGGGCTGCATTTTTCGCGACAAACCCGTCCGATACAACCAGCGACGCGACAAATAAAGTTACGCGATCGGGTTGAAGTCAGCCTTGCGGCGTCTCCGGCTCATTGACGGAATCGCTTTAAAAATATATCGTGAAGCAAGACTCCCAAAGTATCTATATATCAGTTCCAAGCGTTCAAGAGTTACGTTTATTTCGTAATTGGAAGGCTGCTATGGCTACGTTTCAGGACGTTCAAGCAGCAGTGCATGATATTGCTGCCCGTTTGAATGTCACCCCAGAGCTTGCTCGTGCTGCGCTGATTAACCCCGTGTTGGCGCTTGAGGAGCTTGGGTTCGAATTGGACCTGTCTGGCCGACTTGAGCTGGAGGACAGAGCGCGGTTCTCCAAGAACCAGATCGTTGAACGCAAAAGCTTGCGGAAGAAGATTTTCGCCGCGTCCGGGCATGAATTTGATCCCGGGCAGGAACACGATCTTGCTGTGGTACTTTTCGACGAGTTGAAGCTGGTCGATGAGGCTTCGAAACGCCCTGACCTGTCTCCCTTGTCCTTGCCGATGCGAAAAGTGCGCTATTCCACCTCCAAAGTGAAGGTGGCCAGGGTCAAGGCATCGGAAATCGCGCGTCGATTTCCCGGCAAAGCCAAGGGCAAATCCGTCGCCGGGATCGATCCAAGTTTGACTGAGCCCGTGAAGATTCCCGACCCGCTGGAAGCACTGGGCAAGGCGCACAAAATCATCGCTCCGTTACTTGCCTACCGGCAACTTGATGCATCGACACCGCGTTTTGCGACCGAGGCGCTGTATCGTGCCGTGCGAACCGGGAAACGTAGGCTAGTCAATATCACGCCCCGCGCCGTTGTCACCGGCACTGCTTGAAGACACCCGGGCGCGATTCCCTCGCGCCGTCACACCGAGGACGTCAGGATGGCAAATACAAGAGGATACCAAGTTGTCGTCGAAGCCTCGGAAGAGGTCCTGCGAAAGGTCATTCGGGGGGCGTGGAAGTCCGCGGAATGTGACGATGATCCCGGCGATGAAGGCCGCATTCCCGAATTCATGGATGTTCCCGCAGGTGAAACCTTTGGCGGTTTTGTCGTAGCTGACGGGTCGGTTCAGATTCCCGAAGACCAATTGGACGCCAGCTTGCGTCCGGACATCACCGGTGCCGAAATTCAACTTGGTGTCCTGATCCAGATCGAAATCGAAAACCCCCCGGTTCCATCGGCGCAAATGCTGACGATGACGGCCGATCTTGCCGCGGCTGCGCCGATTGGTCTAATTCCCGGGCGTCAGGATGTGGGATGGCTGTTGGATGGCCTGCCTCGCAACCAGGTATCCGCCACGCTGACCAGCGGCGATCCGATTGCGTCCAATATCGAGTTGTTCGCAAGCGAATTCGTGGACAAAGCTTATGAGAACGGCGGCCCCGGCGGACCGATCGATCCGGCCTTTCCCTCCATCCCCCATGTCATCGATGAGACCGAGCTGCAATTTGCCTTGGGAGCGTTGACGACGGATGTCCATGCGGAAATCTTCAACGACGCCTCGGATGCGGCGCACGATATTGAAACCACCGTGTCAGGCGGTGACATAACAATTTCGCTGCCGGTTTATCTGCGGATGTTCAACATTGTCGTTGGGCCGACGGTACAGCTTTTTTTCAATCCGCAGGACCCCATGGGGATCGAAACGCGGATCAACATCACGGCACCTTTCAGTCGGGTCGGTTCGGAATTCCGCACGGATTTGAACGCTGCCACCGTTACCGTGGACGCGATCAACCCTGCCGGTCCGGAATATGGGCCAGAGGGTGACAATTACATCGACAACCGTGATCAACTGGCGGCGATCCCGTTGGTCGCGATTGACCTCGACGCCCAGATATCCAGCGAACTGGTGTCACGGGGGCAGGAATTGGCCAGTGGGCTGGGCGAGATTTCAATTGCGGCCCCGACAGTAACCGAGATCGAAGAATTCATCGGCGACTTTTTTCATCAGGATCTTGAGGCCCGCGATTTCGTTTACATCTGGGGACCAGAGGCAACGGACGAAGAGTTTGAAGTCGACAGCATCACCGTTGGTGTGACAAACGAGTTTCTGGCGATCGCCTTGAACGATGATGGCGGCGGTGACGTAGGCGGGCTTGCCAATTTCATCCCTGCTGACAGGGATTTTGCAATCGCCATCAGCGCGGCCCAGGTCGAAGCATCGATTGAAACGGCGCGCATCGAAGCCGAATTGTCGGATGACGACCTTCCAAAGACCTTTACACCTGACGGGCGCGAAGTCCGGCTGACCGATCTGGACGTGAGCCTCAGGACTGGGGCGATCAGAATATCGGGCAAGGTGACGGTCGTAGACGCGATCCTGGGCAGCATTGATGTGGATGCCGACTTTTTCAATGATGTCGGATTGCGCTGGCAGCCGAATGGTTCGCTGGGCCCAACAGGTGGACAGCAAATGGATCACTTTGAAATCGACAGCGATGTCGATCCCGAAGAATCCGTGCTGCTTTGGGTGCTGACGGCAATCGCCGCGATATTGTCATTCGGCGCTTTCGGAATTCTGGGCGCATTGGTCGTTGTGATCGTGGCCCTTGTCGTCCGGGGAATTGCCGAAAGCATGGGCAGTGAAATCCTGTCAGATGAAGTTACGAATACAGTCACGGGTATCACCGGCTGGCCGGAGAACCTTGCCAGGATCGGGCGGGTCGAAGCGGTATTCTCGGACCCGATCGTGATTGATACCGACGGTCTTGAAATTGCCGGAGATTTCACGGTCATAAGCAGTTGCGAAGCCACGGATGTCGTCCCGGCGGATTCGGGTGGTGCACGGTCGGGTGCGGCCGCATCGGCCATGTCGCTTGCGGCTGCGAATGAACATCCTGACGCGGGGTACGAGTGGTTGCCGGGTGACGGAACACCGGCCGCGGTCTTGCCCTCGATTCAGCATGTCTATGCTGCAAGTGGTGTCTACACCGCAAAACATGCGCTGACGATCAACCAGCCGGGTGGCGCGCGCAGTCGCAGTTTCTCGCTTGTTACCGTCGAAAATGTGCCGCCGACAGTGGATGCCGGCCCTGATCTGACGGTGCAGGAGGGTGAAGAGGTCACTCTGGTCGCACGGTTCCGAGATGTCGAATACCCCGACACCCACGAGTCCATGTGGTATTTCGGTGATCACCACGCGCCCAAACCCGGCGTGATTTCTGAAACCAATGCTCCTCCTGCGGCGACAGGCACGTCGACCGTGACCCATGCCTGGTGCGACAATGGCGAATACACCGTCACGGTGCGTATTCGCGACGTCAACGGCGGCGAGGCCATCGACACCCTGCGTGTCACCGTTACCAATGTTCCGCCCGAGGTCGAAGCTGGCCCTGACCTTTATGCATATGTCTGCACACCGATTACGCTTGTCGCCGATTTCCGGGATCCCGGCTGGTGCGACACGCATACGGCCAAGTGGGATTTCGGCGATTGCAGCGAACCCCGCACCGCCCTGATCGAGGAAACGAACGAACCACCGGCAGCCGAAGGCACGGCGACCGCCTCGCATATCTATGAAAACTGTGGTGACTTCCGGGCCGTCTGTACCGTCATGGATGACGATGGCGCCTTTGGTCAGGACGACCTGACCGTCCGGGTCGTGCATTTGCTGAACCCCGGTTTCGAAGATGGTTTCCGTTCGCTTCCAGCGGGCAATGTCGGTCGGTTCTGGACACCCTATGCATGGCTGACCGACTTGGCAGCCTTTCACGCCGGAAAGGGAAATCCCGTTCCGCAATTGGCACCGATCCCTGCCGATGCCTTTGACTGCGAAGGTTGCATCGTCCGGACCGGGGACAGGTCCCAACGGGTCATCGCACAGCGCGGCCTTCGTGTCGGGCTGTGGCAATCGCTGGGCTCAAACCCGGGATGGGATTATGAGTTCTCGTGTTGGTTCGCGAAGGAGGCTGGCGACGCAGGCGGCTATGCTTTGGGGTTGGATCCGCGCGGTGGTGATGATCCGCGGGCGCCCTGGGTGGAATGGTGGACCGGCGATCTGGACGGTGCCTGGCGGCAATTGCGGGGCCGCGTGACGGCGGAAGCCGAAGCCGTGACGGTATTTCTGGAGTTCAGTGGAGATGATCCGCGCAACGATGCGCTTGGCTATGTTGATGATTGCGCTTTCATCGCGATTCAGCCGCATTGTCCGGAGCAGCCGAAGCCCGATCCGGAAATTCCCCCGCGTGAACGTTGCATTGATTTTCGCGGCCAGAAACTGCCTTCCCGCCATCCGGTATTGAACGTCGGCGGTGTGCGGTTCCTGCCGACGAAGGGCAGCGTTCTTCAGATCATTGGCGGGTTCCAGCCGCAAGGCACACCCAAATTGTTGCTTTCCATCGCCGGTGTCTTTGCCCATCTGCCGGTCGTTGCTGATTGGGCCCGCCTCAAGTTGAGCTTTGCTGGCGGAAAGCCCATAACGATCATCGCGCTTGATGCGGCGGGCAATGTCCTGACGACCCAGACAGGAACGCAGCAGCAGGGGGTACAGGTCATCGAGATTCAGGCGAGCGGTATGATGACCCTCGCCATGCGCGCGCAGGAAGCGGCGTTGATCGAACTGTGTTTCCGGCCGGAACACCCGCGCAGTACGCCCTCGGCTGAGCCTGAACCGGGGCCCGGCATTGTCGTGAATCCGCGCTTCGATCGTGCCGTCGCACCGGCCATGTTCAGTTCAAGGACGACCACGGAGGACAGAACCTTGACCGAAACCAACAGCCCCCATCCGTTCGGCCTGTCCAAGGCGGCTTGGGGCAAGCTGGACACGCAGCTGCGATCGGAATTGGCGAAGGCCGCAACAGACGGCGATGATGGGCACTCGGTGCAGGTCATATTGCGCTTGGCGCCAGACACCGAAGGCAATGCGCCCTCTTTCCGGCGCGCCGAAACGAAGGCACGCGAAGATTATTTCCGCCGACGCACACGGCCCCTGGTCGGTACCCTGGAAAACCTGGGCGGTGTCGGGATTACCGAACTGTGGCTGATAGACAGTGTTGCCGTTGAACTTTCGCCCGGGGCCATCGCGACAATGGCCAACGATCCTTCCGTGGTGATGATCACCCATTCCACCAAACGTCAGGCCATTCCTGAAAATCCCACAAGACCATGATCTAAAGGAGCACGAAATGTCCGAGTTAAGCCGGGAACACGTTGATCGCTTCGAAAGAGCGGAACGTCGTGAAATCGAGAAGCTTCGTGCCGAGTTTGGCAGCGAGTCCATCTCGAAGATGGACAGCATTATCTTGCGCGACCTCTTGGCCAACCGAAAAGAGGCGCGCCTGAACGCTCTGCTTGGCCAAACCGAAACCGCCCAGCTTCCCCGGCATCGCGTGCTGGTCTCGCTGCGCAGCGGCAGGGCATCGCCGGATCGCCCGCCCCGTGCGTTCGACCGGCGCCAGCGCCGCCGTTCGATCATGCAACACCGACGCCATGGTGAAGACGTGGTGGGCAAAATCGCCAAAAGCTTTGAAGAGCGGGGGATTGAAGTCGAGCGGTCGTTTTGGCTGACTCACAGTCTGGTTGTCCTTGCCGATGATCAGCGCATTACGGATATCGCAGGGCGCGCCGATGTCCTGAAGATGGCTCATTGCAAAAACCAGATCCTGGTCGACCTGGATAACAGCCGTCCGCTGATCAATGCCGATGTCGTGGAAGCCAGCGGGATCAACGGTGCCGAAGTGGATGTTGCCGTTCTGGATACGGGCGTGGACCAGACACATCCCGAACTTGCCGGGAATTTCGGCACCCAACAGGATTTTACCGGCGAGGGGTTGGGCGACTTGAACGGGCACGGTACGCATTGTGCGGGTGTTGTCGCCAGCAATGGCGCGACGTTCCGTGGTGTCGCCACGGGGGCGGTTATCCACGACTACAAGCTGCTGGATCAGTTTGGCAGCGGGAACGCTCCCAACTGCGTTGCGGCAATCCAACAGGCCGTAGCAGACGGGATGGATGTTCTTTCCAATTCCTGGGGCTTTTCCCACAGAAACGGCAATTGGGTCGATCCGGACGGAACATGCGTTTTATGTGTCGCCGCTGATGCGGCTTCGACCGCCGGGGTGACCTTTGTGGTGGCCGCGGGCAACGAGGGCAATGACAGTTGCGGCACTTATGACACGCGCATTCGCTGTCCGGGTATTGCGCAGAGCGTGATTACCGTCGGCGCAAGCGATGACAGCGACAACATGGCCGGTTTCTCCAGTCCCGGACCAACGCCGGATGGACGCGACAAACCGGATGTCACCGCCCCCGGCGTGGATATCGTGGCATCGCGATCGGCGACCGGCAATGACATGAATGGCGGCGCGACGGTGATAGATCCGCTTCATCTCGAGGCCAGCGGCACCTCGATGGCCTGCCCCCATGTCGCAGGGGTCGCGGCGCTGATGTTGCAGCGAAACCCGACACTGCTGCCGGCTGACATCAAGGCAGTTCTCATGGCCACCGCCGTCGATATCGGCGCACCGACCACGCAGCAGGGCGCCGGGCGTGTGGATGCTCGGGCGGCGGTCGGCTCGGTCTGATTTGGATATTTTTGAACGGAGGATACGAACGTGGCAGACTATGAACAGCGGATGCAGCCGGAAGAGGGTGCAAAGGCAGTCGAAAAACTGGCCGAAGATGCTTTGGCGGGTTTCAAGGCGGACGCCAAGAAGGAATATGCTGAACTGGTCAAGCAGTACGAGGGCGCCAGTGCAACGGTTGGTGTTTTTGGTATGGGGTCGGTCGACGTTTCGGTGATGAGCGGTGAAGTTCTCATCAACCCGAGCCAAAAGCGCAAAGGGAAAGGCCGGGGCGTCGGCGCGATTTCACCGGAAGCACTTGTGGCCATATCCGAAGGCAGGATGACCGTAATGGACGCTTTCCACCGTGGTGAGATTGTCGTTCGCGCCGAGTCCGCAGCATTGCACGAGGGCTACGACAGTTTCATCAGGAACTCCGAAGCGGCGCTCAGGTCGAAGCGTTTGCAGAAGACGCTGGCGCAGTTCCGCAAGATTGCGGATGTCTGACTGGTTGCAAGACGAACAGGTCCGGGCCACGATACCCCAGGTTGAAGCATCCATGTTGGATGCCGTCGCCTCGGACCAGCCGGGATTCGAAGAGATAGCCCACTGGCTTATCGGGGCTGGCGGGAAACGGTTGCGGCCAATTCTTCTGCTGCTTACCGCGCGAAGCCTCACCGACACAGAAGGCCGCAAGCGCGCAATTCAGGCGGCGGCGGCTGTCGAAATGATCCATGTGGCGTCGCTCTATCATGACGACGTCATGGACCGGGCCGAACTTCGGCGTGGAGCGGAAAGCGTGAACCGTCGCTGGTCTTCGCCCATCGCCAGCTTCGCCGGAACATTCATTCTGGCCCGTGCAATAAACCTGTTGGATTCCATCAGCCCCAAGGCCTCGGAGCTGGCTGGCAAACACTGCGCTGCGCTGTGTCTGGGGCAGTTGCGCGAAGCAGAAAACGCCTACAACGCCGATTGGACCATTGAAGAGCATCTTGAAATGCTCGAGGGCAAGACGGCCGAGCTGTTTGTTCTCGCCGCATCGCTGGGGGCGATGTTGGCAGACGTAAGTGATCAGGATCGAGACGCACTGATCCCCTATTCAAAGTGCCTGGGCCTTGCGTTTCAACTGCGCGACGATGTTCTGGACTACATTGCAAGCAGCGCGGAACTTGGAAAGGGGTCCGCCTCTGATCTGCGCGAAGGGGCCTATACGATGCCGGTGCTCCTGTGCCTGGGTCAGAACGGTCAGGCCGCCGATGAATTGCGGGCCAGGTTGAGGCTGGCTGAAATGCAGGATGCGGATATTTCGCGCGCTGTAGAGATCATTCGCAATTCGGGCGCGGTGGAAGCTACGGAACAGTTGGCGCGGGACAAATCCGAAGCGGCCGTACAGGTCATCTCGGGGCTGGATGATCATGTGCTGCGCGCCTCGCTGGCAAACCTCGCCCGGCTTTCGGTCGAAAGGAGGGCCTGACATGGACGGTTACGGCCCTTTAGCCGAGGATCTGCCGCTTGCGACACCTGCGGAGGCCGCGGCCGAGACATGGGACGCCGTCATTGTCGGTGCGGGGCCCGGCGGCAGCGCTGCCGCCATCGAGCTGACGCGGAGAGGTCGAAAGGTCATTCTGATCGACCGTGAGGATTTCCCTCGGGACAAAAGCTGTGGAGACGGGATCACCCGGTCCGGTATCTCTCAGCTGAAACGCCTCGGCATTCTATCCGCGCTTACAGATCAACAGGAGGTCGAAGGTGTGCGTGTCCATATGCGCAACAGGGGCCACCGGGATTTTCGATACGAGGGAGAAGACGACTATGGGCTGGTTGTACCCCGTTTGATACTGGATGACTGTCTTTTGCGTCAGGCCCGCGCGGAAGGAGCGGCTTTCTTGCCGAAATGCCGCGCCGACGATCTGGTAACGGATGAAAGCGGGACTGTCACAGGTGTCACCGCTCGGATGCAGGATGGCACGACAGCGGTTCTGACCGGGTACATGGTCATCGCCGCAGACGGGGCCGCGTCTCGATTGGCGAAAGCAGCGGGATTGCGGGAAACACCGGAACAAGGCTATGGCACCGCGCTTCGCGGTTATGTCGATGGCTGCGGAGACACTCCGCCACAGCTGGAAATAATGCTGCCGTTGACTGATGTTACGGACCGGTATTTGTTGCCGTCCTATGGCTGGGCGTTCCCAACGGGGAAGGGAACTGCAAATGTCGGTGTCGGGCTGTTTTGCAGGGCGTTTGATGCCAATGTCAGGACATTGTTCGATCAATTTCTGGACGTGCTCCGCAAGGATTATCCGGAATATTCGGGCATTCAGTTGTCCGGCACGACCTTGGGGGCACCGCTGAGATTCGATTTCGCACCGGAACGCGCCGCCCATTCGGGTCTGTTGCTGGTTGGGGACGCCGCCGGTCTTATCAGCCCGTTTACAGGCGAAGGAATCAGCTTTGCGCTGGAATCCGGTGCGCTTGCGGCGCAAACCACTGATCGGTGCCTCCGCACCGGGGCAGGCCCCTGGGTGGCGGCGGAAGACTATGCGCTTCTGCTGGGGGATCGCTTTGCCGGGTACTTCACGCTCGGGAACCGCGCAAGCCGCCGATACGAGTTCATCTGGCGCGTGTTGGACGATACGTTCGAAAGCGAAAAGCCGGTTCACAACATGCTGCGCCGTGCCGTTTTGGTGCCTGAAGGCACTGGCGGTGATGTGGAAAGCGCCATGTTGGATGACGTATCGCCCCTTGTGCGAGTGCCCGAGATGCCGCTTGGGGACGACCTGCGCGATGTGGGCGCGCGCCTCAATCACATCGTGCGCACCGATTGGCCGTTTCTGACGCGCATGTCCTTCGTGGGCAAGCGAGCTGACATGGTTGCCTTTCGACCTTCGCTGTTGCTTTTGCTGACGTCCTATCTGGGTGATGTCGAGGCAAAAAGACGTCGGGCCGCGGCCACGGCGCTGGAACTCGCGTATTTGGGATTTCTTGCCCAAAGCGGCATTCGGGGGATCGAGGCTGCGGCAGCAACAGCCGACGCCAAGGCCAACTGGGGCGACAAGCTTGGGATACTGACAGGCGACTACTTGTTGGCGAAAGCACACGAAGTCGGCGCACGGGACTGCCCGGATCTGGTGCCATCAATTCTGAGCGCCATGGCCTCGGCATGTGAAGGCCGAGTGTCCGAGCTTCGGTCCGCATGGCAACCGGATTTGACGGTCGAAATGCGCATCGCGCAGATCCGGCAATGTATGGCTGCATTTTTTCGACTGCCTTGCGAACTCGGTGCGATGCTTGCCGAACAATACGAACTGTCAGTCGCCTTTCGCGATTATGGCGAAAATCTTGGCCTGGCTTACCTGCTGACCGAGGATGAACTTGCCCTGGACCGCCCTGCGGGCAGCACACCTTTTGCGTCAGACCTTTCCAGCGGGCTATTCAGCGTGCCTATTCTCGAGGCGACGCGGGGGCAAACAGGGGGCGCGGCAGCCCGTGCTTTCCTTAGCCACCGCGACCCCGCGCGGTTTTTGGCAGAGCTTTCCCCGGCCACGCGCCATATCAAGAGGCAGCAATTGCCTGAAGAATACCGCGACCAGGCAATAGCGGCGCTAAGCCCCGTGCCAAGGGGCGGCGTGGCAAAATCGCTTTCGGCGCTTGCAGGTTACGCGGTAAGTAGACAGGTCCCAAAACGCCGCGTGCTGTAAAAGTGCGATCCAGGTTCCGAGGTGTCCCGCTGCCGGTCAAAAGCGCAACCGTCCGCGTTGCCTTGCCCCTTGCGCCGGGTGCTTCATTCAGGGGCAGGGGGTATGTGTGGACAGCCCATGTTTCGGGCGGACGGTTCAGGTTCCAACTCGCTGCCATGAGCATGCCGCCTAGGACGATTTCCACCCGTGGTTCAATTTGGTTCGATAATGTCGACACAGCGCCTCGTGGATGACCGCCTCTTCCGCGGCGGTTCCCCAGTGAAGGATCCGGTTGATGGACATATGAGCGAGGCTTCCCAGAACGTCGGCCAAGCTGTTTCCCAACCGGCCATCCTGTTCTTCTCGCTGAAGGCGTCCAAGATCCGGATGAAGCCTGGCGGCACGTGCGTTCCAGCGCGATGGCCGCGATTGAATACCCTTGCCCACACCGAGTTCACTCAGAACAACGCATGCACTTTTCCATTCCTTTCCAGTAGCACGACGGGCAATCCGGCGCGACGCCGGGCCGCCGCCGTAGTTTTGTGAACAGCGCTCGGAGATCGCCAGCCGAACACCTGTGGGCAGTTCCAAATCTTCGAACAGGGCATCGATACTGGCGGCTGATGCCATCCATCGTCTGGATCGACCGATCTTCGGATCGTTGAGCACGTCAAGCGCAGTGATCGAGTCGGCGCCGAATATCCTCTCGCATGCGCCGAGCCCCAGTTCTCCGCCGTAGCGCGCCGTTTCAGGCAGGTATTCGTCAACAAGAAACCTGTCCACCAATCCACCGGCCGTTTTCTGCAAGTGAACAAGCACCCGGTTCCTCAGAACTCTGTCATGATCGTTTGAAAATTTGATGCGGAGGCGCAGTTCAAGTTCCGGGTCTGCATATCTTACGAAGAACCAGTTCTCGATCAGGTTGCGTTTCTGCCAAAGCGTCAACCTGTTCGATTGCAGTTTCAGGAACTGTTCCAGCTTTATGGCATCCCCGAAAAGCCGCAGATACAACCATGATCCGGCCTCATCAGTGCCGTGCCCCAGCGGTTGCCATGCGGTCGGGTTGGCATCGTATTCGACAAAGGACGTATCAACGGGCTTTGCTGGGGCATAAACCAGTTCAGAGGCCAATCGACCATGCGGTGAGTCGATCCACCAATCCTTGGGCGTTGGAAGGTACTCGCAGATTGAAAGCGGCCCTTTTTTCAGCGTCTTGATCAGGTTGGCAGTGGAAAATGGGTTGTCCAGATCCCATGGCGTGGCCATGTCGCTGGCCTCATCCGTGGGGGCCACATATCGCGGCAACTCCAGTTTTTGTCGGTTGGCTTCCATCCAGAATTCCGCTTTGCCTGACCTGACCATCTCTGTCGGGATACAAAGCCGCCACCGTTGCGGTGCAAGGACCACATTTCCAGCACGGACCCTGGGCAGCCGGTTCCGATTGCTTTGCGATTGCCACGACCAGATCACCGACGGTTGCCGCATGTGCATGGCGATGTCGATGAGCAGAAGATAGACAGCGGGCGCCCCGGGAGGGCTTTGGTGCGCAGCATGCAACTGTGGAATGACCTCGACGCCTTGGCTGCCCCAGAACAGCCGGAACCGACTGCCATCGTGACGAATCCACAGATCGTGCAGCGGAATCCTCTGTTCGGACGGTAACCCGCTGTCGCCGAGGATCTCGATGACACACCGGGAAAGGCTGGCGCGCCTCAGGATGTTTGATGACCGGGGGTCCGTGGCGCACAGGATGTCTGCTTCGACAATTGTTGAATCCTCTTCACGCGTGGGGCTGTGTTGCATCAACGTGTTTGCGATCAACTGATTTCGCCTTGAGAAACGGCCGAAAATCGCCTTGGGGCCGCCCGGAAAAATTCCTTCGGGATAGGCCGTCCAGACGGGGTTGTGCCCGGAGCTGCGTCCTACTTTGCTCAGAAGAACGCCATCTTGGATGGCGAAAGGGGCCTGATCCGTGTTGCGGGCATGCAGGATCTCGATATCCTGCGCGCAAAGCACCCACTTGCGCGCGTCCCAATCGGGTTCCAGCGGAAATTCCTGAAGGTTTTGCCTGGGGGCATCACTTGACGACCCCGTACCTGTAACGAAATCCATTCGCAGCGGCATGCCGAGATATGCTAGCCCGCTTTCGGCATCCACAGCCTGACCCAGCAACACGGCGCGGTCACCGTATCGGTCAAGGAAACGCCGTTCAAATTCCAGAAAACGGTTTGGCTTTGGCACGCGAAAGCCGATCTTTTCCAAAATGTTCCATGCGTCGGTCAGTGCCTGCACCGCGCGCAGTGGAGTTTCCAACGTGCCGACGCAATGCGCATCGACATGCAGAAAATCACCTCTCCAACCCGGGGCGAAAGAGTCAGCTGTTCGCCCCAGTTGCTTTAACGCGATCATCGAAGGGGTTTCACGCGCGGCATCAAGAGCATGCCCGAGCGCCGCCAAGCCTCTCTTTTGACGGGCGGTCATATCTCTTTCCAGCCGCTTCAGGGTTCTGGCGGTTGCGTCATGCCCCAGAAGTATTGGGTCTTTCTGTGGAATCAGAGCCTCGGACCGACATAGATCCGAGATTGTCACGGCAGATTTGAAAGGGCGGTCTTTGAGGGCCGTTTCCAGATCGGAAATCGGGACGGAATCGACATCAAAGATGAACTCTGCCAGATCGGAATCCGCCGCTGCAATGATCTGTTCGTGGTTCCAGGGCCCGTCGAGATCACCGTTGGTTATCCAGTGCAGAACGTCCTGTTCCCACCAGGCCGATGGATTGCACCGCACCCTCGTGCTTTGCGTTTCGGCGAGTCCGGCGGCAATATGAGACAAAAACCCACAGTCCAGATCCATATCCAGATGGTGGTCTGCCACGGTGACGATGTCCTTGCCTGCAACAGGTATTGCCGTGCCCACTGCCGCGAATGCGCCGAACGGCGTCGGGCGAAAACACATTCTGTAAACAAACCGATACAATGTGCCGAGGACTGCGGGGGAGAGGCCTTCGCCTTTCTCGATTTCCCGCATGACCTTCGAGAAAAAACCGGGTCGTGCTATGAACAACGACAAGGCAAAGGACGGATCGCGAATTAAATCTGAAGCACGCTTTTCCAGATCCTTTTTTCGGGTGCTTTTTGTGACTCCGCCAAGATCGTGCTTCGGTGAACGCGTACATACACGAATTCCGAGGAACGGACGAGAGCTGTGCGGTTCCGGATGGGACGGGCAGTGGACATTCTGTTCAACATCCAGCCCCATGAACTTCAGATATCCGAGGTAACCCGGGTCCCTTAGGGCAAGCAGTGCCAACAAAACGCCGCTCGACCCGGTCAAAAGATCCGTCGATTGAAACGTCTTCCAGCCTGCGCCGATCGCGGGAAGCCCGTCCGGGCTCAATTCCCGTTCAACGAGGGACAAAAGCCGTTTGGCGTGCTTTTCAATCAGAGGATCGACGTCTGCTTTGGAATAAAGCGATCGAATGGCAAGGGCCATCACCACAATTCCGGCATCGCCATGGCACAGCCCGCCGTCATTGATACCCGTCTCATGAAAAGGTCTGTCGACGCAGGATATCAGAACCCGCGATGCGACATCGCGTATTTCGTCCTCCATACCCACCAGCCTCGCCGCCGCGAGCGCGGTGTATATGATGCCAAGGTCGCCATAACACCACGCAAGACGTGACGGTACCTCCCAGGCATGACTGAGCGCTGACATGCAGGGAAAGCAGGATGACAGGCCGCTGTCTGAAAACGCGCCCTGGTGCGAAAGCAGAAACAGGACCGCGTCTTTGAGGTCTTCGATGTGTCGTGGCGTGAACGCGTGCCGCCGACCCAGGCGGGCCAGAGCCAGAACGGCGCCGGGAGAACCATGCGCCAGCCCCATGTTGACGAGGTACCGCGTTGTTTTCAGGGGGCCGGTCTCGTCTTCCGGTGAGGAAAAAGGTTCTGTCCACGCAAGCCCCCGTTCTGTTCGTGCCGAGTGCCTCCAAAGCTCCTCTGACAAACGCAGGCACAGCGACTTTCCCCCAAGACGGGCCGTCCGGGATTTCGGTTCGCACAGAAATACGGATATACCCGCAAGACCGGACACGTGATCGAAGTGCCCCATCCAGGGGGCTTCGAGAAGGCGTTGCGCAACCGAACGCAGGGCACGGTCAAGCGCCAGTTGCGCTTCGGGATCGTGTGGATTGGCGTCCAGAGCATGACAGGCCAGCAACCCAAGGCCGGCGCGGCCATCGAACAGAGAAACAGGGGCTCCGCGCAGGTCTCGGTCGCAAGCCCAAATGGCCGCAAGGCGACGTGACGCGGCGGATCGCACGCGATCATCATTCAGAAAATTGTCTGCCGCCAACAATGCCAGCGCCTCTCCGGCGACGGCGCTTCCCAGTCCGATTGCATCAGTTCTGATCGGGGCTGCAACAATCGATCCTGCAATGGACTGTATTGCCGCATCAATCCGCGTTGTCGAAATAGACATGGGCAAAACAATCTTCCCCGCCAAACGGGATTTGTCATTCAGCAGGCGTTTGGATGGCACCCTTTGCTGCTGGCACGGATGCTGCACCAGTTCTTGCAGCAATTTTTGGCCCAGCTGAACGTGCGGCGCGTCGGAGCGCCAACGCTGCCGGCGTCAACGAAGCCGAAGGCAGGACCGGTGGACGTGGGGTTGAAATCAGAAGAATGATTACCCAGCTCGCCCAGGGATTCGATGGATGTCAAAAGCGCGTCCACGCGATGTTCGACGGTTTCCAGCCTGTCTTCCGGGCCTGGTTCAATGACGCGCATCAACTGGTCGAGGCGCTGCTCGATCGCGGTCAGCCTGTCATCGACAGACCGGCATTCCGGATCTGTCTTTTCGCTTTCGGTGTATTCGTGTTCTTTGCGATTGTCGTTTTCGTCAGCACTCATTTCTCTCTCCGGAATCTGAGGTGGTCGAATAGTCGACTTGGGACCGCCTGTGGAAAAACGTGTCGTTCAAATATCAACTCCGATGGAATCGGAGCGTCTTTGTAATGAGAGATTTCAATAATATACGAAAATGACCGTTTTGTCATGAAGCTGTCAGAACAGCGCGCGGATACCTTGATGGCATTGCACACGATGCATGAGCCGGTTTCAGTCAGGCGAACCGGCGCGGTCCGCTTTGCCTATGGTTCTGTGCATCAGCCGTTGTCCGCTTCTTTCAGCCCCTCGATCTGCAAATCGAACCCGGCCTGAATATGGGCGGTAAAGGTTTCCAGTGCTTCTGTCACGTCTCCGGTTTCAATCGCGTCGACAAGCGCCTGATGATCACCCAGAGACTGTGAAATGTCGACATTTTCGATGGCGGAAAACAGGTGAAAGGCCATGGCCTTGCCCCAGATCATGTCGAACATGTCCAGCAGGAACTTGTTTCCCGCTTCAACCATGAAGGCGCGGTGAATGCGCCGATTGGCTATGAAATAGTCGCGCGTCGTAGGGTTGGTCAGGTTTTCCTCACGACGAATCAGCTCGCGCAAACCCTCCAGAACCGCGGGGTCTGCGTGGGCCGCAAGAATCCGGGCGGCCTGACCTTCGATTGCGGCGCGGGCCTGATACAGTTGCCGGACTTCGGTTTGATCCATGCGTGCCAGCCGGAAACCACCGCTTGCGGCGACTTCCAGAACCCCTTCGGTTTCCAGCCGCATAAGGGCTTCGCGAACCGGGGTTCGGCTGATGTTCAGTTCCGCTGCCAGCTTTTCCTGAACCAATCGGTCTTCGGCAGAGATTTCGCGGCTCATTATGGCTTCGACCAACTGATCATAAACCTCGTCCGCCAGCCGTCTGCGCTGTGTTTTTATCTGTTTCAGAGCCACTCGAAGCCTCTCTTTCCGTGTTTTGTGAATTCTGTATTCAAAAAAGCATCTGGTGCCAAGGCGAATGGGCTTGCTATTGTCCGTGTACTGTATACAGTATACAAACGCAGTTGAACAGGGAGCTCTTCATGTGTGGAATCGCTGGAAGGATTCTTACCGCACCCGGGCAGGTCGGGGCGGACTTGGTAGACCTGATGGATGCGCAGGAACACCGTGGCGCAGACAGCACCGGGTTTGCAGTTTATGGGCCGCCACGAGACACCGGATATGTTTTACGAGGGATGGGATTTGACAAATCCCGGCAGGATGCTGACCTGAATGCGTTTGAGGCGGTGTTGAAGGATCACAGCTCTGGCTTTCTGTCCGATCCGAAGATCGTAACCGATGAGAACCGGCATTATTGCTTTCGTGCGGAAATCTCGGACCCGATTGATTTGCAGGCCTGGGTGCGGGATGCAGATGAGCTGACGGACCGGTTCGAAGTGCAGTCCTGCGGCCGTAGTCTTGAGATCATCAAGGATATCGGCGGGGCCGAAGCGGTTGCCGAAAAGCATGGCGTGCGCGACATCATCGGCACCCATGGTCTTGGCCACGCGCGGCTTGCGACGGAAAGCTCGGTTCTGCCCAACGCTTCACACCCGTTTTGGGCGCGGCCGTTTTCGGATGTGGCGATCGTGCATAACGGCCAGATCACCGACTATTTCACTTGGCGCGACAAGTTGAGCCGAAAGGGCTATCGCTTTCTGACCGAGAATGACAGCGAGTTGATTGCGGTCTGGGTCAGTGACCAGATGAAAGCGGGCCTGACGATGGAACAGGCGCTGAAAAAGTCGATTACCTCTATCGACGGGGTATTCACCTACATGATCGCAACGCCGGACGGGATCGGATTTGCCAAGGATCGGTTCGCGATGAAGCCGCTGGTGGTGGTCAATCGCAATGGGGATCTGGCCGCCGCGACCGAAGAACAGGCTGTTCGTCGCGTGATGGCCGAGGAATGCGACGTTATCAACTATGATGGCCCATCGCTGACCGGCATCTGGGGTGTCGGCAACCGGAGCCTGGCAGCATGAGCGAGGTAGCAAGACAGATGGATGAAATCGTCATCGAAGTCGGCAAGCGGCACATTCGTGAGGTGAACCGGGATATCATGGCAGCCTGCGCATCAGGACGGCCGATCCGGGTTGTCGATACGCTGTCGCGACACAATCTGGGCGTGGGCCTGCCGGATAATGTGGACATCACTTTCGAAGGTTCGGTGGGATACTATTGCGGTGGACTGAACACTGGCGCCAACATCTCCATCGAACGCAATTGCGGGTGGGCCGTGGGCGAAGGGATGGCCAAGGGTCACATCACTGTCGGTGGCTATGCGGGCATGTCCTGCGGGGCTGCGATGATTGGCGGCACCATTCATGTCAAAGGTGATGCCGGGCCGCGTGTCGGTGTTGCCATGAAGGGCGGCAACATCGTGGTCGAGGGCAAGATCGGATACCAATCCGGTTTCATGGCGCATGCGGGCCGCATCATTGCGCTGGGCGGTGCGGGTGAATCCTGTGCGGACGCGTTGTGGGAAGGCGAGGTTTGGGTCGCAGGCGAAGTCGACAGTCTGGGTGTGGACGTCTCGGTGATCGAACCCACTGCCGAAGAGGTGGCCGAGGTCGATGCGATCCTAGACCCTCTGGGGCTTGTCGACAGCTCTCGTAACTGGCGCAAAATGGTCTCTGGCCAGCGCCTTTGGTATTTTGAAAGCAGGGACGCAAGCGCATGGCTCATGATCTGAGTAAACCTTATGACTACCCGTTCGAAGTCGCGTCAGAGGAAGAAATACGGTTCCGCGACGCAGGCGCGGTCGATGGACGACCGGCCGGTGTGCCTTCGTCTTATGATGAGGGGGGATCAACCCGTTGGACGCCCGAAGCGATATCGGAAGTTCACGCATTGGCGCAGCTTGGGCGGTATCAGGTGCGTGGCTACAACACGTTCAACAAGCAGTTGCCGACATTCGACGATCTGACATTTGTCCCGGCGACGATGACCCGCCTGCCGCTTGAAGGATACCGCGAGAGCTGCGATACGACGACGGTTCTGGGCGGCGGGCGCGGATTGGTGGAACGGCCACTGGAACTAAAAATCCCGATTTATATCGCATCGATGTCTTTCGGCGCGCTCTCGGCCTCGGCCAAGGCGTCGCTTGGTTATGGTGCCTCGAAGGTGGGAACCATGACCTGCACCGGCGAAGGCGGCATGCTGGAAGAGGAGCGCGAAGCCTCCCAACGCCTGCTCTACCAGATGTCGCCCGCCCGCTATGGGGTCGATCTGGATCACCTGCGCCGCGCCGATGCACTTGAACTGGTGGTCGGGCAGGGGGCCAAACCGGGCACCGGCGGTCTGTTGCTGGGAATGAAGGTCAGCCCGCGGGTCAGCGAAATGCGCACTTTACCCGAAGGGGTCGATCAGCGATCCACTATCCGGCATCCCGATTTCCTTGGGGCCGACGATCTGGCCGTCAAAATCGAGGAATTGCGGATCGCCACGAACTATCAGGTGCCGATCTTCATCAAGATGGGGGCCACGCGACCACGGTTCGACGTGGCCGTGGCTGCAAAGGCGGGCGCGGATGTGGTTGTGGTGGATGGGGCCGAGGGCGGCACCGGTGCGTCACCCGAGTTGCTGCTGAATCACACGGGCATACCGACCATGAGTGCCATACGAGCGGCACGCGAAGCGTTGGATGAGTGCGGGATGAGCGGCAAGGTCTCGCTTGTCGCCGCGGGGGGTATTCGATCAGGGGTGGACGCGGCCAAATGTCTGGCGCTTGGGGCGGATGCGGTCATGATCGGGAATGCCGCGATGGTCGCGCTGGGATGCAATACTCCCAGATATCTGGACGATTACCAGGCGCTGGGAACATCGCCTGGGGCGTGCCATCACTGCCATACGGGCCGTTGCCCGGTTGGGATCGCAACGCAGGATCCTGACCTTGAGGCGCGAATGAACCCGCATGCAGGTGCAGAGCGCGTCGCGCGGTATCTGACCGCGATGACAATGGAGATCACGGCGCTTGCCAAGGCCTGCGGCAAATCTTCGGTGCACAATCTGGAAACCGAAGATCTGCGCGCGCTCAGCTTTCAGGCCTCGGCCTTTACCGGCGTCAAGATGGCGGGCATCGACCGGGCCTTCGACTGGTGAGGATAGCACTTCTTGAGTTGACCCTTCATCCATTGCCGCTGCTTGAGGGGCTGCCGCGTACGGCCCAGCAGATCCGCGCATGGCTTGAACCACATCTGCCCGAAGCCCGATTTTCCACGGTGGATGTGGTCGACGGCGAGGCATTGCCTCAGCTCGGGGATTTTGATGGGGTTGTTGTCGGAGGGTCCGAATTCGGCGTCTACGATGACACGGAGTGGATGCGGCCCCTTCGCGATTTCCTGGAGTTGTGCCGGGACCATGCCAAGCCGGTCTTTGGCATCTGCTTTGGTCATCAGATCATGGCGGATGTCTATGGCGGCAAAGCCGAGAAGGCCGAGATCGGCAATGTCGTCGGCGCACGAGGCTTTGACTATGGCGGAGCCAGCGTTGATGCCTTTGTCTGGCATCAGGATCAGGTCACGCATGTTCCGCCTTCGGCGCGGGTGACAGGGTCGGCGGATCACTGCCCGGTAGGGGCCTTGGATTATGATTTCCCGGCCCGTTCCGTGCAATTCCATCCCGAATACCGGGCAAGCCATCTGCGTGAATTGTTCGTGCGCGGGCGCGACGTGTTCCTTGCACCGCAAGAGGCGGATGAGGGGCTGGCCTCGATTGAAATGGCACATGTGCCGAAGGATCTGGCCGCCGCGCAGGCGGTTGACTTGTTTCGCAAGGCCTGCGGTCGGCCGTAAGACCTGAAAACCCGCTTGATCCTGATCAATTCCGGCTTTGAAACACTGTGTATACTGTATCCATAACGTGGTGGAGGAGGCCGCGAGATGTCGGGATACACAGATTTCTTTCATAAAAAAGCGCGCATTGTCAGCTCGCCTCGGGATGAAAACCTGAGTGACCGAGAGCTTTCGGACCTTGGCTTGTCCCGCGCGGATCTGGCCATGTTGCGATCGGGCGCACCGCAGGCACGAGAGCGTATACTCGCCATGGCCGGACAATTCGGACTGACCGAGGCAGACCTGAACGCGCACCCGGAGCTGGGGTTGGAACTGGCGGAAAAATGCGGGCACTGCCTTCAGGCCGAAACCTGCCGTGACGCAATTCGGGCGGGCGCGCGTCTTCCCCAGGGCAAATGCCCGAATGCTGGAATTTATCGCGCCCTTTTAGATGGTTAGCGTCCGCTGGGGCTTTCCTTCGGGCTCAGCTTTCTGCGGCCGCTGATCTTGAACCGGTCCGCGGTCCCAAAATCCTTCAGCCCAACGCCTGCGGCAAATTCTGCAAACACCGGGGCGTGCTTGAACAAATGGCCAGAGCATCCGCCGGCGAACAGCACGTTTTCATGCTCGGGGTGCCAGTCGACAATGAAATGTGTATCCGGGGTCAGAATGATCTGGTTGAACTTGGAATCCACAACCCGTTGCCCCTCCAAACCCGGAAGCCGGTGGCGGATATAGCTGCGTGTGCGGCCAAGCGTTTCCTGGCGGATCAGCCGTTCATCATTGTCCAGATCGATCTTGTCCGGGATGACAACCGCCGCCTTCACGCCGGATCCTTCGGACGAGGGCAGACCAAATGACCCTTGCCCGTGATCGATCCAGCAGGGCATCCGGCTCATGTCGAAATCCTCCGACCCGTCGGGTGTCGAAGTGTAGAGGACATTGACGCCGACCACGGTCGAGATCGGCTTGATCGTTCTGGGAAACATGTCGGCCATCCATGGGCCGGTCGCCATGATGATCAGATCAGCCTCGAGCGGTTTGCCGTCAAGCATCGGACGTTCCGATCCATCCGTGGTGACGCGACCGCGCCGTATTCTGCCTCCTGCCTTTCGGAACAGGTCCAGACCGGTCAGAACGCATCGATGGGCCATCAGCATTCCGGCTTCGGGTTCGAACAGCGCATATTCGATATCGGCGACCTTGAACTGAGGGAACCGCGATTCGATATCCTGCTGACCGAATTTGTAGTAGGGCACCCCGACCCGGTCGAAAGTCTGTGCGGTTGCGTCTTCCCAGTCGCAATGTCCCGCAGTCGCCAGAATCAAGGCGCCGCATTCGTACATCAGGTTCTGGCCGCTTTCGGCCTGCAACTCCAGCCAGCGCAGGCGGCTTTCGCGCGCCCACCGCGTATAGAACTCGTCCCGCCCGGATATGGCGCGGATCACTCTGTTGTAATCCGTTGAAGATGCACGGGAATGTCCCGGCTCCCACCTGTCGATCAATGTCACGGCCTCGCCGCGCCGTTGCAGTGTAAGCGCCGTCATGACGCCAACTATGCCGCCTCCGACAACGATGACCGAGCTTTTGGACATGGCGCAGATTTTCCTTGTTTCCTGACTGGCTTTGTGAATACTGTATACAGAATACAGCAATTATAAAGCTAAAAACAGGGAGTACGCGCAAATGAGTTCGGGGTTTGATCTGCCCGAGGGCACACATACCGTCATTCTTGGTGTCGGGGATCTCAACGGCATCATGCGTGGCAAGCGCATTCCGGCCAGCCATTGGGATCATGTCTGCAAAAGCGGCAATGCCTTGTCGATTGCGCTGCTGGCGATCGATATGACCTGCGACGTCTGGGATACGCCTTACGTCAATTTCGACAACGGCTATCCCGACATGCATGTCTTTCCGATGACAAAGCCTGTCGCTGTCCCGTGGGAACCGGGCGTGGCCGTCTGTTTTGGCCGCGCTGAGGGCATGGATCACAAACCGGTGCCGATCGATCCGCGTCAGGCTTTGGTGCGGCAGGTGGACCGGGCCCGCGACATGGGGTTCGAGGTGAATGTCGGCACGGAACTGGAATTCTATCTGCTGGACCCGGAAACCGGCCAGCCCCGCGACACGGGCATCCAGGTCTACGGCCTGGGCCGCGCCGCCCGGATGGAACACATCGTTGGCCCGATCCGTCAGCAGATCAACGAATGTGGCATTCCCATCGAACAGTCCAACCCGGAATATGCGGCCGGCCAGATCGAGGTCAACATTCGTTATGGTGAAGCCCTGGCAGCTGCGGATCGTGTCGTTCTGTTCAAATCCCTGATCCGGCAATTGGGGATCGCGCACGACTATCTGGCGACTTTCATGCCCAAGCCGTTTTTTGATCAATCGGGCAACGGGTTTCATACGCATTACTCGCTGTGGAAAGACGGCAAAAACGCCTTTGCCGACAACGGCAAGATCAACGACACCGGAAAATCCTTCATCGCAGGCCTGCAAAAGCGCATGTGCGAGACGGCGATTTGCGGCAGCGGCACGGTCAACGGATATCGCCGTCGCCAGCCCTATACGTTCTGCCCGATCAACGCGAGCTGGGGCTATGACAACCGGACGGTTGGTATCCGTGTCATCGAAGGCTCGGACAGTGCCGTGCGGGTGGAAAAGCGCGATGCCGGTGCAGACGCCAACCCGTATCTGTTGCTTGCGGCCGAGATTGCCGCCGGGCTTGACGGGATCGAACAGGGGCTGTCCCCTTCGGAACCGACGACAGGCAACGGGTATGAAGAAGGGATCGGAGACCCAATTCCCACCGATTTGCCAACCGCCATCGATCTGGCGCGCGGATCGGAATGGCTGCGCGATGTCATGGGCGAAATGCAGTGGGAACTGGTCCTGCAACAGGCCGAGCGAGAGCTGGAATTCTTCAATCAACAGGTCACACAGGTCGAGCTGGACCGCTACCTGAGGGCGTTCTGATGCACTTGGGCAAGGTCGCTGGAACTGTCACGGCAACCGCCAAGGATGCCAGGCTGGTCGGAGCAAAGCTGCTGGTGACGGATCTGGTCGACAGCAAGGGCAGCCTGATCGATCCCGCGCGGGTTGCGGTCGATACCTGCGGCGCTGGGGTCGGGGATACGGTGCTGGTTGTCAGCGGGTCTGCCGCCCGCATGGCGGCCGGGCTGTCCACGACCCCCGTGGACATGGCCATCATCGCGGTGATCGACCGCGTCTCGACGACCTGAATCACACAACGCGAAACATCAATTTTTGGAGGAACAGAAAATGGCGAAACCAGTGGCGGGGCAGATGGCCCTGGGCATGATCGAAACACGCGGCCTGGTCGGCGCGATTGAAGCCGCGGATGCGATGGTCAAGGCAGCCAGCGTTGCCATCGTGGGTCAGACCAAAGCTGGCGGCGGGCTGGTGACAACCCTTGTGCGCGGCGAGGTCGGCGCGGTCAAAGCCGCCACCGATGCAGGCGCGACAGCGGCCAACAAGGTGGGTGAGGTGGTCTCGGTTCACGTGATCGCACGGCCGCATGACGAGCTTGAGGCAATCATCGACGGGCTGGGTGCCGGGTCGTCGGCCTGATCAACCCCTTTGAGGAGGTACCATGTCAGCCGGTTTCGAGGATTTCACGCGCGCGGTGACACGTGGCGCGACACGGGATGCACCCGTTGCCCAAAGGTTTGAGCGCATTGCTGTATTGGGTGGCGGCTCGGATGCCCGTCTTCTGGCAGCGCTGTGTCTGGCCGAAGGGGCTGAGGTTACGCTGTTTTCGGCCTATGGGGCGGAACTGTCACTGCTTGCGCAATCCTCGGGCATCGGTATTCGCGGCGAAGGGCCTGTGGGCACGTATCAGGTGGATCGCGACGGGCCTTCAATCCGCACCACGGCAGAGTTGGATGCAGCAGTGCGGGACGCACAGGCGATCTTTCTGACCGGGCCGATCCACAAACAGCGCACCTATGCGATGGTGCTGGCTGATCATCTGCACGATGGGCAGGTGCTTGTTCTGGCGCCCGGTCGCTCTTTGGGCGCGGTCGAAGCGGTCTGGATGCTGCGAATAGGCGGCTGCACTGCCGACGTTACTCTGGTCGAGGCGCAGGGCCTGCCATACTGGTATCAGGCCGAAGGTGCGGGCCTGACCCTGACGCAGGCGGCACCGATGGCTGCTGCGACATTGCCACGAGGCCGCGCGGACGTTCTTGAAGCGCTGCAACCCTATCTTTCGAACATCCAGCCGCTGGATTCGGTTCTGGCCTCAGGCTTTGCCGATCTTTCCGCTGCGGTCGAGATTCCGGCGTTGATCCTTGGTGGCGCGGGGCTGGGGTCCGGTGGACCGGAGGTGCCGATGGGCGGGGTGCCGCTGGAAGGCAACCGGACATTCTCTGCGTTCATAGGGCCGGAACAGCATGAGGTGATCCGCGGGTTGGCTGGCGAAAGGCGGCAGGTCGCAAAGGCCTTTGGCGTTCGAAACCTGCCCGAGACCGATGACTGGATCGCGACCTATGCCGGCGCCGAGCGGGGGGCGGGCGCGCGTCCGGTCCCGGATCGGCAGGCCGCGCGCCAATTGATGCGCGACGGCGTCTTGGGGTCATTGGTGCCCCTTGTTTCCGCCGCACAGCTCGCAGGTTTGACTGCGCCTCTGACGGAAAGCCTGATCTGCATGACAGATCGCATCCTGGGCGCTGACGTGGCCGCGTCCGGGCGCAGGCTGGAAACCATCGGAATTTCCGCAGGCGATGTCGATCAGGCCCGCCGTATCTTTGACACCATTGCCACCGGAGCCTCGTGATGGACGCTGATCTGAAATCCATCGCCGCCGCACGGCGCGCTGCTGAAACGGCTTTCGAAGCCTATCGCGCCTTTCTCGGCACCGACCCGGCACAGGTGGATGCCATCGTCGATGCCATGGCTCGGGCGATCGAACCTGAAGCTGAACGGTTGGGGCAATTGGCGGTCGAGGAAACCGGGTACGGCAACGTAGCAGACAAGCGGGTCAAGAATCTGTTCAACGCCTTGTCGGTCGCCGATTACCTGCGGGATGTCACGACGCTGGGTCTGTTGTGGCGGGACGATGCGACAAAGATCGCGGCCTTCGGAGAGCCGATGGGTGTGGTCGCGGCGCTTATCCCGGTGACAAATCCGACCTCCACGATCATCTACAAGGTTCTGTCTGCGGTGAAGGCGGGAAATGCCGTTGTCTGTGCCCCGCATCCGCGCGGCGTGGAATGCGGGAAGGAAACCGTCCGCATCATGGCGCGCGTTGCCGAACAGATGGGCGCACCCAAAGGGTTGATACAATGCCTGGACGCCGTGACCATTCAGGGCACCGCCGAGTTGATGAAGCATCGCCGCACGTCGGTTGTCATGGCGACAGGTGGCCCTGCCATGGTCAAGGCCGCCTATTCCAGTGGCAAACCGACGCTTGCAGTCGGGGCGGGGAACGTGCCGTGTTACGTGCACAAGTCCAAGGCGCGCGATCTGTCCGAAGTTGCCGAGATGATCGTGACGTCAAAAAGCTTCGACTATGGCACGGCCTGTGTCAGTGAGCAGGCCGTGGTCGCTGATCCTGAAATTGCACGCGATCTGCGCCATGAACTGAAACTCAAAGGCGCCTATTTCTGCACCCCGGCCGAGGCTGATCGGCTGGCTCGGGTCATCTTCAAGGGTGTTCAGGCAATGGATCCCGAACGCGTCGGCCAAAGCCCTCAGGCGCTGGCCGATGCTGCGGGGTTCTCGATTCCGCCGCGCACGCGCTGCCTGGTGTCGGAAGAGACCAAAGTGGGGTGGCAACGCCCGCTTTCGGCTGAAAAGCTGAACCCGGTGCTGGCCTTTTACGAGGCGAAGTCCACCGATCACGGCATCGAACTGGCGCAATCCATTGCCAAATTCGAAGGTTGGGGACATTCCTCGGTCATCCATTCCGATGACCCCGAGGTGGTCGCTCGGTTTTCCACCGTTCCCACGGGGCGGGTCCTGGTGAATACGCCGGGGATCATGGGCGGCATGGGGTATTCCACCGACCTTGAACCATCCTTCATGCTGGGTACCGGTACGTGGTCGGGGTCGATCACCTCGGACAACGTCACCGCCCTGCATCTCATCAACATCAAGCGGGTCGCGTATGAAAGCAGACCCTGGCGCGACATTTACGAGGAGTATGGCGCATGAGCGAGATCACGATCCGGGCGCTGATGCAGATCGACAACCTGCAACCGAAATTCGCTGCCTACAACGGCGCGACGGTGCAAGGGTCAGTGCCTTTGTCCGGTGACACCGTGCTGATCGGAGAGTTCGCGCCGGGCAATGGCGTGTTCTCGCTGATCGACCGGGCGCTCAAGGCGTCTTCGGTCGAAGCGACGACGCAGATGGTCGAGCGCGAATTCGGCTTCTTCATCCTCCGCTCACCTTCAAACGCCGAAGTATCCGCTGCACGGGACGCGATGCTGGCCGAACTTGGGGCTTCCATGACAGACCGGTTGAAGCCTGCCATCAGTTCCACGCAAATCATCACAAGTGTCGAACCCTATCAGGCGCAGCTTTTGAACAAATGGCGCAAGGGCGCGTTGATCGTGCCGGGGCAGACGTTGGGGATCGTGGAATGCGCGCCGGCCGCATATATCTCGATTGCCGCGAATGAGGCCGAAAAGGCCGCCGAGATTGACATCGTCGAGGTGCGCGCGGTGGGGCGGTTTGGTCGCTTGTTCATCTCGGGGTCTGAAAATTCGGTCAAAACCGCCGTCGAGGCCGCGACGCGTGCAATTGAGGCGGTGGACGGACAGGACGGCTGATGGCAACCCCTCGCGTCATAGGCTCGGATGCGGTCGAGGATGCGCGCCGCCGGGGCAGGATCGTATTCGAGGTTTTGCCGGGTGACATCGTGACGGCCCTTGCGCGTGAAACCGCAGAGCGTGTTGGTATCGCCTTGGTGGATGGCCCGCTGGAGAGACCGAAACCGCCGCGTACGGATGGTGCTGTTTCCATGCGCCGGGTGCTGTACCGCCGTTCACCCAAATGGGTTGCCCCTTCGCGTGTGCCGCGCAAAGCCCGCAGGCTGGGCAAACTTGCCTTGATCGGGGCAGGGGGTGTTGGCGGCAATGTCGCGCATCTGGCGGCGATGGCGGACATGGCGGATGAAATCGCGCTGATCGACATCACTCCGGGATTGGCGGCTTCGACTGCGCTGGATCTCAATCATACGTCCGGGATCACCGGTGCGCGGGCCCGATGTGTCGGTGGCGAAGCGATGGATCTGGTGGCCGGGGCGGATGTGGTCGTCGTCACGGCCGGACGAGCCCGCCGTCCGGGCATGACACGTGCCGATCTGATCGATGTGAATGCCCGCGTGATCCGACAGTCGGCCGAAGCGATCCGGTCGGCCGCGCCAAATGCCATCGTGATCGTGGTGACCAACCCGCTGGACGAAATGACGGTCGAGATGCTGCGTGCAACAGGTTTCCCCCGCGAACAGGTTTTGGGTATGGCAGGAACTTTGGACAGCAGCCGGTTTCGCAACGCGCTGGCGATGGCCGCGGGTGTCACGCCTGCGGACGTCGAAGCCTTCACGCTTGGCAGCCATGGGGACGAAATGGCCCCGATCCCCAGCCGTGCCAGGATCAAAGGCCGTCCGCTGGATGTATTTCTGTCCCGCGAACAGATCGAAGCCTGTGTTCAGGATGCGATCACCGGGGGCGGTCAGGTGGTTGCGCTTCGGAAGTCAGGCTCTGCAACGATAGCTCCGGCTCATGCCTCGATCGAATTGATTGATCACATTCGGGGCGCGCGCACGGGCCCGGTTCCGGTTTCGGTCATGCTGCACGGGGAATACGGCATCGACGGTGTCGTGCTGGGCGTGCCAGCCCATCTGGGTGCAGGCGGATTGGTTGAGGTCGAGGAGTTGCGGCTGACCGCCGAAGAAACCGCGGCATTGCAAAACGCGGCTGAAGCGATCCGGGTGAGGCTGGGCCTGTGACCCTGCGTTTTTGGAAATCCGGCGGACGGTTTGAAGAGGTGGCCTCGTACTCTCGGGCCAAGCGCATCGGCCCCTTTGTCTGGGTTGCCGGGACAACGGCCATCGAGCCGACGGGCCGCATCCACGCGCCCGGGGACGTTGGTGCGCAGACCTTTTACATCCTGTCACGCATCGAGGACGCACTGAAAGAGGTTGGCGCCGAACTGCGACATGTAGGGCGGGTGCGCGCCTACCTGACCGATCTGTCCCAAGCAGGCGCGTTTGCGCAGGCGCATGGCGAAGTTTTCAAGGGGATCGATCCGGTTCTGACCGCCGTTCAGGCTGGGCTGACGCAGCCGGGGCTGATGGTGGAAATCGACGTGGATGCCGTGATCCACGATGAAAACGGCGAAATCAGCGGATTCTGAACATGAGTCTTCAAGAAAGGAATTGATCGAACCATCTTCTTGTGTACTGTATACAGAATACAAGAAGGCATAATGAGACACAGGGAGCTAATGTGATGATCAAGACAGCGCTGCTCAGCGGAACATGCATCGCGCTCATGGCCTCGGCGGCCGGAGCGGAAATCAAGGTAGGATTCATTGGGTCGCTTTCCTCGGACACGGGATTGTCGACGCTGCGCGGGGCCGAGATTGCGATTGAAGAGCTCAACGCAAATGGCGGCGTGATGGGCGAACAGATCACTCTGGTCTCGGCGGATACCGGACAGGACCCGACCGAGGGCATCCGGGCCTATGAATACCTTGCGGAAACGGAAGAGGTCGATTTCATCATCTCGGGCTCGATTGACGATGTGTCGCTGGGATGGCTGCCCCGCATGCAGGAATACCGGATTCCGACGCTGGACACCTGGACATCCTATATCGGCATCATCGACATGGTGGTCGAAGACCCTGAAAGCATGGCGCCCTATTTCATGAACATCGCCTCGGATGAGGCGCTGGCCACGTTGTACATCAACTTTGGCGCGGATGTTCTGAAGGAAAAGATGGGGTGGGATTCCGTCGTCATTCTGGCGGAAGATACGGCCTTTGGCGAGGCGATCACCGGCCTTGTCACCGAAGCGCTTGCACCGGTTGCGGGTATCGAGGTCAAGGACATCATCACTTATGACGTCGCCACCGTCGATTTCGCTCCGATCTTCAGCCGCGCGCAGGATACCGGGGCGGACTTCATCTATCAGGTCTCGTCGGTGAATTCGCAGGTTGTGTCATCGCAATACGTGAAACTTCAGGTGCCGATGGCGATGACGGGCGTGAACGTCGCTGCACTGGGTATGGAGTATTGGGAAGATACGGGCGGTGCTGGCGGCGGTATCTCGACCCTGTCTCCGATCCCTTCGGTCGGGTTTCGGCTCGATCCGGCCAGCCAGGAGTTTGTCGATACCTATCAGGCGAAGTATGACAGCCGCCCGCTGCTACCGCATTTCAACGGGTTCAATGCCTATCATGGGCTGAAACAGGCGATGGCCGCAGCCGAAGAGGCCGGCGGTTTCGACAATGTCGAAGGCTGGGCCGATGCGATGAAGAAACAGGATCTGGTTCTGGAACTGGATGGCCAGCTGTGGCTGCGTTACGCCTTTTGGGGCGATGACGAGGTAGAGCCCGTGACAGGCCGGACTTATCCGCACAATATCCGTTTTGATCTGTCCGAGCCGTTCGACGATGCCGCGCCGTCAATGGTCGTGGTCCAATGGTACGAGGACGGCACCGCCGCCGTTGTCTATCCCGAGAAATACGCGACGGGTGAATTCACCTTGCCAAGCTGGGTCAAACAGTAACCTGTCCGTTCGCTTAGCTTGAAATGGGTGCGCGGGTGCGCGCACCCGCAGCCAGGGATCCTTACATGTTGCAAATACTGATCCAGGGGCTTTTGCTCAGCGGTCTCTATGCGCTTATCGCAATGGGTTTCACGCTGATCTTCAGCATCGGTCGGGTCCTGAACCTGGCCTACGGTGCCTATCTGATGGTCGGCGGGTACATGTATTTCTGGGTGTCCCAGACGCTGGGAATGCCAAAGCTGATGGGCGTTGCGGTGGCCGTGGTTCTGGGCGTTCTGATGGGGGTTCTGAAATACCGCCTGGTCGTCAAGACCCTGAAAGGGGATCACGTAGCCGTCGAGATCTCGACTCTGATCCTGGCGGTCGTGATTCAGGCCGGGATCGTTCTTGTATTTGGCGACAGCAGCAAGATCCTGCTGCCGATCGTGCCGGGCGTGATCAACGTGGCCGGAGCGTCCGTCACCTATAATATCCTGATCGCAACGATGATCAGTTGGGCCGTTTTGCTGGGCCTGTATGCTTTTGTCCGCCTGACACATACAGGGCGGGCGATGCAGGCGGTGTCGATGGACGCCAAGGGGGCCGCGATTTCAGGGATCGACCCGGATCGGATCAACCTGATCACATGGGGTATCTCAGGGGCACTGGGTGCGCTGGGCGGCGTGTTTTTCGCCAGCTATACGCAGCTTTCGCCGTCAATGTGGGTTGCGCCTTTGATCATCTCGGTGGCCGTCGTCATTGTGGGCGGCATCGGGTCGATCATCGGCACGCTGGTCGTTGCTCATATCGTCGGCTTTCTCGAAGTCATCGTTGTCGCCACCCTGGCGCCGGAACTGCGCGGTGTCTTCACCATGCTGCTGATCATCGGCGTGCTGGTGACGCGACCGCAGGGCCTGTTCGGCCGCGAGGAGTTGTAACATGGGTCTGCGCTGGTTTCACTTTGTCCTTTGGGGCGGCTTGATTGCGGGGATGCTGCTGCTGCCCCAGGTCGTCTCGAACGGGACGCTGCGCACGATGATCTTTGCCAACTATCTGGCCATCTTCGCTATCAGCTGGGATGTGCTGTCAGGCAGGACCGGGTATGTGAGTTTCGGGCATCCCTTCCTGATCGGTATCGGGGCCTATACGACTGCCATCCTGACCAAACGGTTTGACGTGCCGGTCGAAATCTCAATCCCTGTGGCCGTGTTGGTTACGATGATCGCAGGCCTGATTGTGTTGTTGCCCGCTCTGCGCATTCGCGGCAGCTACTTCGCGCTGGTCACACTGGCTTTCATGGAGCTGCTCTATCAGCTGGTTCAGGTGATCCGCCCGGATCTGACCGGCGGCACACGCGGGATGTCGGGAATTCAAACTCTGACACGCGGCGCGGCAAACGGGTACTACCTGTCCACGGCCCTGATGCTCAGCGTGGCGGTCAGCATGTGGCTGCTGATGAAAACCCGGCTGGGCACTGCACTGGCCGCCATCGGAATGAATGAAGAAAGCGTGCGCGGTTCGGGGCTCAGCACCACGCGGTTGAAGGCCTTTGCGTTTCTGACCAGCGCGTTCATCGCCGGTCTTGGCGGGGCGTTCTATGTCCATTACCTGGGCTCACTCGCGCCCCGCGCGCTGTTTGACATCAACTTTCTTTTCACCATCATCGTAGCGGCATTGCTGGGCGGAACATCGACCATCATCGGCCCCATGATCGGTGCGTTCTTCATGACGTTCCTTCTGGAATACCTGCGCCCCTTGCTTCCCGGGGCTGAACGGTATTTCGTCTACGGTGCCATCGCACTGCTTCTCTACATGTATCAGCCAAAGGGATTGGTTGAACTTGTGCAACGCGGCTTTCAAAGACTGCGGAAAGGGGGGCTGGCATGACCGTTGCGCTGAAAGTTTCCGGTCTCGTCAAACGGTTCGGCGGGCTGGTGGCCACGAATGATCTGTCCTTTTCCCTGCAAGAAGGAGAGTCGCTGGGCCTGATCGGTCCGAATGGCGCGGGAAAGACGACGGTATTCAGCCAGATCATGGGCGAATTGCGGCAGAACAGCGGTACGATCGAGCTGTTCGGCAATGAGATTTCGGCACTGTCGACGCCTCAGCGTATCCGGGCCGGGGTCAGTAGAACCTATCAGATACCTCGGCCGTTCGGCGACATGAGTGTTGCAGAAAACATCAGGGTTGGCCTGATGCCGGACGACATATGGCGCATGATCGTTTCGCGGCCGGATACGGACAGGGAAAAAGAGCTCGCGCTGAGTGTCGGGTTCACGGAAACGGATCTGAGCCGCTCACCCGCCGAACTGGCCATGGGTGATCTGCGCAAGCTCGAAATGGCCCGAACCATGGCCACCGCACCGCGTGTCATGTTGCTGGACGAGGTGTTTGCAGGTCTGACAGTCGGTGAAATCGCGCAGATCTCCGATCTCATACAATCCATGCGCAAGGACGGGATGACCTTTTTGATCGTCAGCCATGATTTGCCGGCGCTGGAACCGCTGATCGACCGCGCCATCGCCATCGAGCGGGGCACCATGATTGCCGAAGGCGCGTTCAGCGACGTGATGAACGACACGGCCGTTCAGGCCTCGTATCTGGGGAGCGTCTGATGTCCTATCTGGAAATCGAGAACCTGTCCGCGTTTTACGGCAAGGCCCGGGCGTTGACCGATATTTCGATCACGGTGCAGCCCGGTGAGATTGTCGCCGTGGTCGGCCCGAACGGTGCAGGTAAATCCACCTTGTTGGACAGCATCATGGGCCTTGTGAAAATCGAAGGCGACATCCGCTTGCGCGGGCACAGCCTTGCCGGTCGAAGCCCTTCGGAAATCGTGCGTCACGGGGTGGGCTATGCGCCCGAGCGGTTCAACCTGTTTCCCTATATGTCGGTGCGCGACAACCTGATGGTGGGGGCCTTCACCGCACGAGACGACATCGAAAACAACCTTGAGATGGTGCACAGTCTTTTCCCGCGTCTGCAAGAACGGGAAGGGCAGGAGACGTCGACCCAATCCGGCGGGGAAAGGCAGATGGTGTCCTTTGGCAGGGCCTTGATGACCAGCCCGGAACTGCTGCTTGTCGATGAGCCGACGATCGGTCTTGCCCCGAAGATCTGTCACGAGATTGCCGAAGTCGTCCGTCAGCTGAACAAGGAATACGGGCTGACCGTCGTCATCACGGAACAGAATGCCAATTTTGCCCTGTCGCTTGCCAGCCGCATCTATGTGCTGGAGTCCGGGCGGATGCAGACGTCGGGTACAGCTGACGAACTGAGAAATGACAAACGCTTGCTCGAGGCCTATTTCGGCGGCCATTGAGTGGCTTGGTTGGCAAGCCGGGCAGGTGCTGTCCGGCCATTCGATGGCGGGTGATTTCAGTTTCAGCCAAGTGCGGCCAGAACCTCGGTGCTCACGTCGATGCCATGGGCTTCGGCGGCTGCCCGATTTGCAAGGCGACCGTCCCCCGGAACCCGGGCGGATCCGTTGCCGGAAATCTCGGCGCAGATGCGGGCGACATATTCGTTGAAGGCCGCGTTGCCGAACCGGGTGGGATCGATGGCAATCAGGGTCGCACCACCTTTGATGTTCAGGGCGCCGAAGGATTCGCGTTCTTCGTTGTCCACGGACAGGGTCCCACCGGCCAGCGCGGCGCCCAACACCTCAACCATGAAAGCGATCGCGGCTCCCTTATGCTCTCCGAACGGCAATAGGCTGCGGGTTTCAAGGATGGCATTCGGGTCTGTTGAGGGCTCGCCTTGGGGATCAAGACCGGCAGGGCGGGGCAGGTCGTGCCCCTCGGCAGCGGCCATGCGGATATCCATGAGGGCCACCATGGACGAGGCCTGATCCCAGACCACGGGCGCGTCGCCGTCACGCGGGCAGGCAAAAGACATGGGGTTGGTGCCAAAAACCGGGCGAACCCCACCTTGCGGAACCACCATGGACAACGAGTTGATCACGGCAAAGGCCACCAATCCGGCTTCGGCCAAAGGTTCGGTGTCAAACCGTAACGCACCCAGATGGTGGCAGTTCGCACAGGTGAACGCGGCAATCCCGTTTTCCCGGGCCATCGCGATCAGGTCCTCGCGGGCCGCTGCCGCTGCAACCTGATAATACCCGTTGTCGGCATCACAGCGCAAAACGCCCGGGGCAACCTTTTCGGTTTTGGGCTTCGCGTGCCCGTTGGCGTAGCCGGACGTGAAGCTTTGGACATAGACCGGCAACATGCGCAACCCGTGACTGCGCGGGCCGTCCCGTTCAGACCGGGTGACGATATCGGCAAGTACATCACTGCTGCGCGAGTCCGCCCCGGCAGAAACAAAAACCGATTTGGCCAAGTCCCGAACTTCGGCAAGTGAAAGCGTTTTTGTCAGTTGTTCGGTCATCGGTTCGAGTCCAGTCTTTCTGTTTTCGCACTCAAGCGCGCGGGCGTGTGTTTGCGGGATCAACAGCACATGTGTCGATGACCACGGCGTCGCGCATCTCATTGTGGACCAGCACCTGCATTTTCGTTCCGGGCGCCGTCATGTTCTGTGGCACTAGTGCCATCGCAATGTCGTGGTTGCAATAATAAGAGAACCCGCCCGAGGTGACACGTCCGATCAGCTTGCCCTGAGCATAGACACCCTCGTCAAACATCACCGATGTTTCGCCAAAGGGCAGCTTCAGCGTGACCAACCGCCGGTACGTCCCTTCCTTTTTCTGTTTCAAAAGAGCGGCCTTGCCTATGAAGTCGCGACCATCAGTTACCACGAACCGATCAAGGCCGGCCTCGTATGGCGTCATGTCCTTGCAAATTTCGCGATTGATGGCGCGATAGGATTTTTCAAGACGCATGGATTCCAGTGCCTCAAGCCCGAAAGGTTTCACACCGGCCTTCAGCAGCAGGTCGACAAGATGGCGGTTGTAACCGACCGGGTGATGCAGTTCCCACCCCAGCTCGCCGGTATAGGACACGCGAAGCAGATGAACGCCCTTGGCGTACCCCACTTCACCCATTTGCGCAGAAAGCCAGGGGAAGGTTTCGTTCGACAGATCATTGTCGGTCAATGGTTGCAGGATCTCTCGTGCCTTGGGGCCAGCCAGAGCAATCACGCCCAATTGTTCTGAAAAATCTTCAAGAAGGACAGAGCTGTCATTGGGCAGCAAACGTCGCAGTTGATCCCAGTTGTAGGCGCGCCAGTTCGGGGTGGAGACCAGGTAAAAATCATTCTCGGCAT
The DNA here is from genome assembly GCF_013110635.1 of Ruegeria sp. HKCCD6604. Taxonomy (NCBI): domain Bacteria; kingdom Pseudomonadati; phylum Pseudomonadota; class Alphaproteobacteria; order Rhodobacterales; family Roseobacteraceae; genus Ruegeria; species Ruegeria sp. HKCCD6604. Next base: position 124,097 of record NZ_WVQW01000005.1, read on the forward strand.
AGCGGACGACCGTATATTCCGCATCCATGCCGCCCTTTGGGTTCAACAAAAGCGACAGGGTCATTCGCCCCACTTTGGGCAGCTTGTTCGCCATGAGGCCATCCAGCCATTCGGCGGCCCCGGGTCCGCGCAGGGTGAACTTGGTCATCGGTGACATCTCGATGAATCCGGCCACGTCACGGGTGGTGCGCACCTCTTCCTGAACGCGTTCCATGTGGTTGGTGCGACGGAAGGAATGTTCCGGAACAGCGTCCTCGCGCGATTTGGCGAACCAGCGCGGAAACTCATATCCGTTGGAGCTGGTCCAGACGGCGCCATGCGCGCTCAGCAAGTCGTAGGACCCCATCGTTTTCATCGGGCGCGCGTTGGGAAAATCTTCTCCGGGAATGTGCGCGTTCATGTGGGTCCCCCACGTTTCGCGCACCTTGTCCATGGTCCACCGCTTGGACGCGTAATCCGAAAAACGGCGTGGGTCGAGTTCAGACATGTCCATGCCCGGATCCCCATCGACAATCCAGCGGGCCAGGCGTTCACCAACAGTGCCCCCCCACAATATGCCGCCGGGCATGCCTTCGGCCAGCCACAGGTTTTCATGCCCCGGCGCAGGCCCCGCAAGCGGCAACTCGTCCGGTGTCATCTGGAACGGACCTCGGGTGTTGGCCTTGATACCCACCTCTGCAAGTGTCGGAACCCTCTCGATGGCACGTTCCCACTGCGTTTGGACCGCGTCGAAGTCTTCGGGCAAGAGGTCGGCACCAAAGTCAGGCGGAACGCGATCTTCGGCAAATAGCTTGAGGTCTTTGGTGAACTCATAAGGACCGAACTGAATGCCGCCCACATCTTCGCGCAGATAGGCACCGTAATCTTCATCCCGCAGGATCGGGAACTCGGGCAACCCTTGCGCGCGGCGTTCTTTCAGCAGCGGAACGGTTTCCGTTGTCCAATATTGGTGAACGATTGGAATGCAAGGCAGATCCAGACCAACACGGCGCGCGTTTTCGCGGGCATAGTTTCCGGTCGCGAAGACAAGATGTTCGCAAGTGATCTCACCCTGATTGGTTGTCACCCTCCAATGACCGTTTTCCAGTTTTTCATAAGCCAGCGCTTCGGTGTTCTGAAACACTTTGGCGCCTTTCTCGCGCGCCAGCCTGGCCATCGCCATGGTGATGTCGGCCGGGTTCACATAGCCGTCCTCGGTATGCAGGATGCCGCCGCGAATATGTTCCGATTGGTTTAGCAGAGGGTGCAGTTCGGCGATTTCCTCTGGCGTCAGCAGCTTGCAGGGCACACCGGCAGGTTCGGCAATCGAGACATAGGACAGGAACTCGTCCCAGCGTTCCAGCGTATTGGCAACGCGCAACTGGCCCACCTGGCGCAGCCCGACCGAAGCGCCGACCTTCTTTTCGACTTCGGAATAGATGCGGATGGTCTCCATCGTCATCTTCGAAACATTGTGGGATCGCACGAAGGTAACCAGCAGACCCGCCGCATGCCAGGTGGAGCCGGAGGTCAGCGTCGTTCTCTCCAGCATGACTGCATCTGTGCATCCATGCTGCGTCAGACCATAAAGAACCGAAGCCCCAACGCATCCGCCTCCAACGACGACAACCTTGGCATGTGACTGCATTCGACGCATTCCTTCCTAAGGCTGTTTTCGTTTCCAGAGGGTCAGTCAAAACGAAATCAGCGGGCTGAGAACTGATTGAACTGTTTACGTGAAATCCGCGTCAGGCAATTCGAAAAATTTTCCGGTCCAGCTGAGTTCAGTTAAACCATGATCGGGTTTGTCGATGATTTCACGCGGTCTGCGAGGCGGTGCGCAAAAATACCGGCCATCTCTTGTTTGGAATTGTTGTGGTAGCGCAAACTGTGCTGGTAAGGTCCGACATCGGCTTGGGGTGCGCTTTGCTGCGCCCGCGATCCGTGCGGCATACGAAGGGGGAAATCGCGTGTATCTCGGTCTGGATTTGGGGACGTCAGGTCTTAGGGGAATTGTGGTCAGCGAAGAGGGCAAAGTCGTTGCTGAAGCCGAGGCAGGTGTCGAGACATCGATTTTGCATCCCGGCTGGTCGGAACAAGATCCGTCCGATTGGGTAGAAGCCTGCCAAAACGTCGTTGCCCAATTACGCGCGTTGAACGGTGTTGCATTTTCTGCGGTGCGCGGCGTCGGTCTGAGCGGCCACATGCACGGTGCCACGTTGCTGGATCGGGATGGCAATGTGCTGCGGCCCTGTATCCTTTGGAACGACACGAGATCAGCGCAGGAAGCTGCGGAGCTGGATGGTCTGCCGTCGATGCGCGCGATCACCGGGAACATCGTTTTTCCGGGCTTCACCGCACCCAAGCTGGAATGGGTGCGCGGGCATGAGCCTGACATGTTTGCGAAGACATCCAAGGTGTTGCTTCCGAAAGATTATCTGCGTTTCTGGCTCACCGGTTCCTATGTCAGCGACATGTCCGACAGCGCCGGTACGGCATGGCTGGACGTTGGAAAACGTGAATGGTCAGACACTGCGCTGGATCAAAGCCATATGCGCCGGGATCAAATGCCAGAGCTGGTTGAAGGCAGTTCGGCAGGCGGAGAGCTGCGGTCAGAGATCCTTCGGCAATGGGGCCTGACTGGGCCCGTCGTGGTTGCCGGCGGGGCCGGTGACAACGCGGCAGCGGCCTGCGGCATCGGAAGCATCGGTGAGGGCAGCGGATTTCTTTCATTGGGCACGTCGGGTGTGTTGCTTGTCGCAAAGGAAAGCTATGCGCCCGCGCCGGAAACAGCCGTTCATTGTTTTTGCCATGCGGTGCCGGATCGCTGGATTCAAATGGGTGTGATCCTGTCGGCCACCAACAGTCTCAACTGGCTGTCCCGTCACCTCGGTCAACCCGTCGGCACGCTGGCATCGACCCTGCCGGATTCGGTGAAGGGGCCTTCAAAGATTACATTCCTTCCGTACCTGTCCGGTGAACGGACGCCTCACAACGACAGCGACGTACGCGGGGCATTCCTGGGGCTGGATATCGCATCGGAACCCGCTGATCTGACGCAATCCGTGACAGAAGGGGTTTCCTTTGCCATGCGCGATTGTTTGGAGGCGCTCAAAAGCACGGGCACCAATCCCGAAAGTCTTCTGGTCGTCGGTGGCGGTGCGCGGTCTCGGTTTTGGCTGGAAACGCTGGCCACGGTTCTGAACACGCCGCTTGCTGTGCCCGATGGAAGTGGGTTCGGCGCAGCCATAGGTGCGGCGCGTCTTGCTGCATGTGCGGTGGATGGCGCCGACCCCAAGGATGTCATGCTGGCCCCGGAAGTCGCTGAGCGTGTTGAACCACGTGTCGAGCTGTCCGGCGCATATGAGGCGGAATATCAGCGGTATCGCGAATACTATGCTGCTTTGTCCCCTTTGGCCGCGCGCTGATGGCTGATCCCAAACCCAGGCCTGTCGAGCAGGTCCTTCTGGAAGACGGCAACATGTCCGTTTCCCTGTTGAACTATGGCGCAATCACGCGAGGCTGGTGGCTTGGCGAAACACCTTTGATATTGGGCTACGAAAACCCGCAGGATTACCTGTCGGACCCGTTCTACCTTGGCGCGATGGTCGGGCGAGTGGCCAACCGCATCGGCGGGGCACAGTTTGCATTGCAGGGGCGCGTTCATCACCTGACAGCAAACGAAGGGCCGACAACGCTGCATGGTGGCCCGAGCGGGCTGTCGCGCAAATACTGGAATATCGTGAAAACCTCTCCAAATCAGGCGGTTCTGTCCTTGACTTCACCTGAAGATGAAGGCGGTTTTCCCGGTGAAGTCAAATTCGAGGTGCATGTCGAACTGACCTGTCCGCGTCTGATCTATACAATCAGCGCGCGCCCGGATCGCCCAACGCCGATCAGCATCGCGCAGCACAATTACTACACTCTGGGCTGTCCTGAGGATATCCTGGACTGCCGGCTCAGGCTGAGGTCGAACCGGGTGCTGGAGCTGGACGCGCGTTCCGTTCCTTCCGGAGATATCTCAGCCGTCGGCGACAGTGTGCCAGATTTCGCGTTGTCACGCATCGTCGGGGCAAAGGGGCGCGAGCTGGACCATTATTTTGTGTTTGATGACGGTGGAACCCATGATCATCCGGTCGCAGAGGTCACGGCACCTTCGGGATTGAAGATGAACCTGTATTCAGATCAACCCGGCGTACAGGTCTATGCCGGGGCACATCTGTCAGGCCGATTTAGCCCGTGTGCGGGGCTGTGCATTGAACCGTCAGGATATCCGAACGCCGTGAATGTCCCCGCGTTCCCGACCGTCATCCATACGCCGGACAGCCCGTATCAACAAACTCTGACACTTGAGATATCCGAGGAACGATCATGAGACTTCAGATTGCAGCACATGCCGTAGGCATCTGGATGTCGCTTTCAGTTGCTCAGGCGCAAGACCTTGGTCCGAAACCTGAATTCATCGAACCTGACTTTTCAAACGCAGAGTTGGGGCAACTGCTGTTCTACGATCCGATCCTGTCGGGCAACAAGAACATCAGCTGCGCAACCTGTCATCATCCGAAACTGGGAACATCCGACCGGCTTTCACTGGGTATCGGCGAAGGTGGCGCTGGGCTGGGTGGTCAGCGCAAGGTCACACAAGACAACAGGCCCGAGCAGCGCATTCCCCGGAACTCGCCCGCGATGTGGAACCTCGGGGCGCTGGAATTCACGACGTTTTTCCATGACGGTCGCCTCGAGACGGATCCGTCACAGCCCAATGGCATCAGAACCCCGTTGGGGACGCATATGAGGCCGGGGTTCAAATCGGCTTTGGCGGCGCAGGCGATGTTTCCGGTGCTGTCACCTGACGAAATGGCGGGGCATTATTCAGAAAACGAGGTGAGCAAGGCCGTACGACTCGGCTTGCTGACCCAAGAGGGTGGCGCCTGGGATCTGATCGCCGTGCGTGTGGCGGCGATACCAGAGTATCAAAGGCGATTTGATGACATCGCGCCCGGAGAAGACATCTCCTTTACCGCAATCGCCAATGTCATTGCCGATTTCATCGCGTTTGAATGGCGGGCTGACAACAGCCTGTTTGATCGTGCGATGCGAGGCGAAGACACGCTGCCCGAACAAGCGCAGCTGGGGATGGCGCTGTTCTACGGAAAGGCTGGATGCAGCGCCTGCCATTCCGGCTGGTTCCAGACCGATCACGGGTTCCATTCCATCGCCATGCCTCAGATAGGCCCCGGAAAATCAGCTCGTTTCGAAAATCATGTGCGGGATGACGGGCGACTGCGCGTCACGGGCGACAAGGATGATGCGTTCGCATTCCGCACGCCTTCGCTGCGCAACGTGACCCTGACGGCGCCATATGGCCACAGCGGTGCCTACGCACGGCTTGAGGATATCGTGCGCCATCATCTGGACCCGGTTTCCGCGTTGCGGAACTACGCCATCGAAATGGCTGACCTGCCAGAGTTTTTCGGGGCAGAGGATCAAAAGGCTTTGCTTGATCCCCGGCATGTCGAAGCCATAGCTGCGTCAAACGATCTGGCGCCCATCGACCTGAGTGATGACGAGGTCGATGCCATCCTGAGTTTTCTGGGCACGCTGGAAGATCCGGCTGTGCGGCTGGGTGTTCCCCAAACGGTTCCCAGCGGATTGCCCGTCGATCAGTGATCAACGGCCGAGGCGGATCACCTGATTGGCATCTACCTTCTGCCAATCTCCATGTTCACCATCAGGCCAGATCACCCGTACTTCTGCGGTTTCGAGGTCTCCTAAACCAAAGTGGTGGAACCCGGCAATTCCGCTGGCGTGCCCCCCGCCAATGGTCACTTCACGGGTTTGAATGCCCTCGGGCGTCCTGACCTCGATAAAACTGCCGACTGCCTGTCTGTTGGGGTGGCTCTGGCCGAGATCAATCATGAGCCAGTTGCCGGTCGTCGGTTCATTCTGAAAAACCTCTAGGTCCGAGCCACGATTGACCACCACCAAATCCAGCCACCCATCCCCGTCGAAATCCGCCAGGGCCCCGCCGCGGGACTTTGCCATGGACGCGACACCAGCCTCTGATGCTGTTTCGACAAACTGACCGGTGAAGGTCTGCATCAACAGATTGTTGGGGTCGTTCTGCGCCGCGTCGGGCATCTGCTCGACATTGCCTTTGGCGACGAAAATGTCGTCCAGCCCATCATTGTTGACGTCCCCGAACTGTGCATGCCAGCCGGTCGAGGGGCGGCCGTCTCCTCCTGCATGTGGCCTGTGTGCCGTTGTTCCACGGTCGTAAGTCGCATCCCGCCATGTCGGCCCATCTGATGCAGGGTCAAAAACCTGGTATTTCTGGTCCCCCATGGACGTCAGATAAACATCGGAAAACCCGTCACCGGTCAGATCCCGCGAGGCGATCCCCATGCCCCAGATCGAATAGGGTAGCCATCCATCGGCCTCGCTGTACAGGCGCGGGGTGTCTTCCATGGCCCACAATTGCTCTTGCCCGCCACGCACATAATAGTGGCGGTCATTGCTGACACGCAGATCCGCGCGACCGGTGCGCGCCCAGTCGGAAAACAGGATCGACAGGGAACAGTGACCGGGTTCCAAACGGACAGGATCGCCATACTTTTCGCCTTGGGGTCGGTACAAAAGCGTCGGCCCGCAAGCCTCAAAAGGTCCATTCGGATTGCTTCGGTCGACATAGGTTCCAAAGGCCAGCGTTGGCAGGGTTTGCCCCCGTTCCCAAGTGGCGGAAAAGCCGGTGGTCCAATGGTCCTGAGATTGAAAATTCAGTGCCGTGAACGGCTCGAACGCGCAGTTCGGTTTGCCACGAAGCAACAGGTCTTTGCCTACGCGCAAAACCGCAAGGTCCAGGAACCCATCGCCGTCAATATCCACCGGGTATGCGCCGGTCACACGGGTCAAGGATAGATGGCCGGGCGTATCCTGAAGAAAACGGACCTCTGTGTCGGCTGTGTTGATGAACAATTGCGCTGGGCTTGATCCGCCTGCCACGAACATTTCAGGGCGGTCGTCATCATTGCAGTCGAAGACCGCGACACCCCCGCCGACGAAATGTTCCCAGCCGCCATCGTAAACATGGCCGGGGGTTTCCACCTTTTGAAAGCGGGGTGGAACGGTGTCCGCAGCGGCAGCGGAACCTGCCGCAAGCAAGAGTGCCATCTTAGTTCGCATGAGCCGCCAGTTCCCTGACCTTCAGGATAGAGACTTGTTCAATTCCATAAGCCGCTGCCCCTTTTGCCCACATTGAATCGCCCCAGTGGTTGACCTTGATTTCCGGCAACGGCGCGTCGACGCTGACGACGCCGTTTTGGACACGTGCCATCACCTCGTCTGAATGCAGGTAGTCAAATCGGCCTCTGGCGCCGGACAGGATAATGCACTCGGGGTCGAACAGATTGATCAGGTTCGAAACTCCCATCCCGAACATTTGGCCCGCGCGGGCCAGAACGGAAATGGATCGGGCGTCGCCGGCTTTTGCTGCTGCAAGTATATCGACAAGAGTGCGGGGATCCGTTGCTTCACTGGCGATCGTGGCTTCGCGGATCAGGGCGTATTCCCCCACATAGGCCTCCAGGCATCCGCGCTGGCCGCACTGACACAAGGCACCGTCCAACTGAACTTTGAGGTGCCCGAATTCTGCGCCGCATCCGCGTTCACCGCGATAAAGCTTGCCATCAAGGACGATGCCCAGGCCGATGCCATGTTCGATCGTAACAACCAAAAAGTTCTTCAGCCCCTTTCCCAACCCAAAAAGCTGTTCCGCCTTTGCGACCAGATTGGCGTCGTTTTCGATGAAGGCGGGGCAGGGGAGCACCTTGGACAACAGCGGGCTCAAATCCACATTTCGTTCCGTCAGCGAAGATGACCAATGCACAAAGTTCTGATTTGCATCGATAAGGCCAGCGATGCCGATGCAGACACCTGACAAATCGGCAAGGGATCGGTTTGCCGAGGCGCAGGCCTGATCAAGCACGCCGCGGATCTTCTTGGCAAACGCATCCGGGGCCATGCGGGCTTGGTCCAGCGGATGCGTGTACGAAGTGATTTCGGTTCCTTCAAAATCCACGAGAATGACTGAAACCTGCTGGCGGGCGACTTTCACGCCCGCGATCAGATGTGACGCGCCATTTAGTTTCAGCTGTACCCGCGGTCTGCCGCGGCGCGCTGATTTGGAAGGTGTTTCGCTTTCTATTTCCGCAATCAGACCGGCAGACAGCAGATCGGCAGTGGCGGACGTGATGGTCGCTGGGCTGGTCTCCAACGCGGTGGCGATGTCGATTCGCGAAATGGTTCCTGTGGCCCGGATTTTTTCCAGAACGCGCAGGCGAGTGACGTTCCTTTGGTCCGTGGCATTTGAAGAAGCTTTGCTTTTCAGCATCTTGCCCTCGCGAATCTGATCCCTGTTTCAACCTAGGTGGTTTTTTCAGTTACCGATAGCATAAATATTTTACCGACTGAAATAAATATGCTACTCAGAATTATCGGGGCCACGAATCATGAAACGATGGCTCAATGAAACCGGGAGGAAATCATGAAACGAATTCTCAGCGCCTCTGTCGTGGCGGTCCTGATGGGGACAGCTGCATTCGCAGAGCCCACGGTCGGCGTAAGCTGGTCGAATTTCCAGGAAGAGCGTTGGAAGACCGACGAAGCGGCGATCAAGGCTGCACTGGAAGCGGGCGGTGCGGAATACATCTCGTCGGATGCCCAATCTTCTTCTGCCAAGCAATTGTCGGATATTGAAAGTCTGATCGCCCAGGGCGTTGATGCGCTGATCATCCTGGCGCAGGATTCCCAGGCCATCGGCCCGGCAGTGCAGGCGGCGGCTGACGAAGGCATTCCGGTCATCGCGTATGACCGTCTGATCGAAGATGACCGTGCCTTCTATCTGACATTCGATAACGTTGAAGTCGGCCGCATGCAGGCCCGCGCGGTGTTCGAGGCGATGCCGAAAGGCAACTATGTGATGATCAAGGGCTCGCCCACGGATCCGAACGCGGATTTCCTGCGCGGCGGTCAGCAAGAGATCATCCAGGCCGCCGTTGACAGCGGCGATATCGTCATCGTGGGTGAAGCTTATACCGACGGTTGGTTGCCTGCGAACGCACAGCGCAACATGGAACAGATCCTCACCGCGAATGAAAACAACGTCGATGCCGTCGTGGCCTCGAATGACGGTACTGCCGGCGGCGTTGTTGCAGCACTGACCGCGCAGGGCATGGAAGGCATTCCGGTCTCGGGTCAGGATGGCGATCACGCGGCGCTGAACCGGGTTGCCAAGGGTACGCAGACCGTTTCTGTCTGGAAAGATGCGCGTGAGCTGGGCAAAGCTGCCGGGGAAATTGCAGTTGCGTTGAGCAACGGAACCAGCCCCGAGGACATTGAAGGTGCCATCAAATGGACTTCGCCCGGCGGAACCGAGATGAATTCGGTCTTCCTTGCGCCTGTACCGATCACCAAAGACAACCTGTCCGTCGTGGTCGATGCTGGCTGGATTCCGTTGGAAGACCTGTGTCAGGGCGTCGAAAACGGCCCTGCACCCTGTAACTAATCCAAGTTCCAAACCATGATATCTCTGGCCCGCAAGGGTGGGCCAGAGATCATAGCTGAACATGAAAGATCGGATATGACCGAAACTTCGTCTCAGCCGGTACCCCAAAAAGCAAAGTCCAACCTGTTTCAGCAACTGGAACTGGATATGCGGCTATTGGGCATGATCGGCGCCTTCATCATCCTGTGCATCGGCTTCAACATCTTTACGGACGGCCGCTTTCTGACGCCCAGAAACCTGTTCAATCTGTCGATCCAAACCGTCTCGGTCGCCATCATGGCCTGTGGCATGGTGTTCATCATCGTCATGCGCCACATCGATCTGTCGGTCGGCGCACTTCTGGCGACAACATCTGCCGTCATGGCGATGACACAGACCGAGCTGTTGCCGAACGTGTTGGGGATGGGATTGAACCACCCCGCGACATGGGCGATCACGTTGGTGGTGGGTCTTGCGGTCGGGACAATGATCGGTGCGTTCCACGGTTGGATGGTGGGGTATCTGACCATCCCAGCCTTTATCGTGACGCTTGGTGGGTTTCTGGTCTGGCGCAACGTTGCCTGGTACATGACTGACGGCCAGACAATCGGCCCGCTGGACAGCACGTTTCTGATGTTTGGCGGCACCAACGGAACCTTGGGAACAACCGTCAGCCTCCTGTTCGGCCTTGCCGCCACTGCTATCGCGATCTGGGCGTTGTGGAGCGGTCGCCGGTCCAAAGCGGCTCATGGGTTCCCTGTCAAGCCAGTCTGGGCCGAAGCGACACTTGCCGGGATCGTTGGCATTGCCATCATGGGCTATGTCTTTATCGTCAACAGCTATGCCATCCCGACACGTCGGCTTGAACGCATGTTCGAAGCGCGCGGCGAGACCATGCCGGAAGGGCTGGTTGTGGGATACGGCATCCCGATTTCGGTCCTGATCCTGATCATTGTGGCGGTGACGCTGACCGTCGTGGCCCGCAAAACCCGCTTTGGACGCTATATCTTTGCAACTGGCGGCAACCCGGATGCAGCCGAATTGTCGGGCATCAACACCCGTTTGATGACCGTCAAGATCTTTGCCCTGATGGGGTTCCTGTGCGCGCTGTCGGCGGTTGTGGCCTCGGCCCGTCTGGCCAATCACTCGAACGATATCGGAACGCTGGATGAGCTGCGCGTGATTGCCGCCGCCGTGATCGGTGGAACGGCGCTGTCCGGCGGCATCGGCACGATCTACGGCGCAATCCTTGGCGCGCTGATCATGCAGGCGCTGCAATCGGGCATGGCCATGGTTGGCGTTGACGCGCCGTTTCAGAATATCGTCGTCGGCACCGTCCTGGTTCTGGCCGTCTATATCGACATCGTCTATCGCAAACGTCTGGGGGCGAAATGATGCAAGCACAAGAAACACAGAACCGGGCTTCGGGTCGCGGATCGGGCCAGCCTCCGCTGGTGGAAATGCGCGATATCTCGATTTCCTTCGGGGGTATCAAGGCGGTAGACCATGTGTCGGTTGATCTCTACCCGGGCGAGGTCGTGGGCCTTCTGGGCCACAACGGGGCCGGCAAATCCACCCTGATCAAGGTTCTTTCGGGCGCCTATCAGATGGACCATGGCGAAATCCTGATCGACGGCAAGAAGGTCGAGATCAACAACCCCCGCGACGCGCGCGCCAACAATATCGAGACGATCTATCAGACGCTGGCGCTGGCGGACAACCTGGATGCAAGTTCGAACCTGTTTCTGGGCCGCGAAATGGTCACGCCCTTTGGTCTGGTCAACGACGCCGCGATGGAGGCGGAATGCCGCAAGATCATGGCGCAGCTGAACCCGAACTTTCAGAAGTTCAATGATCCGGTCTCGGCCCTGTCGGGCGGTCAGCGTCAATCGGTGGCCATTGCACGGGCGGTGTATTTCAACGCGCGTATCCTGATCATGGACGAGCCCACGGCCGCACTTGGCCCGCACGAAACACAGATGGTGGCGGACCTGATCCAACAGCTCAAGGCGCAGGGGATCGGGATTTTCCTGATCGACCATGATGTACACGCGGTGATGGAGCTGTGTGACCGGGCCTCGGTCATGAAGAACGGGCAATTGGTTGGAACAGTCGATATCGCAGACGTCACCGATGACGATCTGTTGTCGATGATCATTCTGGGCAAAAAGCCCGGCGAAAAGACGGAATGAGGTAAGCGAAATGACGAGCGGTTTTTTTCAGGGAATTGAAGAAGTCCAATTTGAAGGCGAGGACAGCAAGAACCCGCTCGCATTCCGTCACTACAACCCGGACGAGATCATCTTGGGCAAGCGCATAGAGGATCACCTGCGTTTTGCCGTGGCGTGGTGGCATTCCTTCGCGTGGGAGGGCGGGGATCCGTTTGGCGGCCCCACTTTCGAGCGCCCCTGGCACCCACAGGATGACATGGGCCGCGCCAAGATGAAGGCCGATATCGCGTTCGAGATGTTCCAGATTCTGGGACAGCCCTATTTCTGCTGGCATGATGCCGATATCCGTCCAGAGCAGGGGAACTTCGCCGACAATCTGCGCACGTTGAACGAGATCACCGACTATATTGGTGAAAAGATGCAGGCATCCGGCACCAAGCTGTTGTGGGGTACAGCCAACATGTTCAGCCATCGCCGCTGGATGGGCGGTGCCAGCACCAATCCCGATCCCGACGTCTTTGCCTTTGCTGCCGCCACGGTGAAATCCTGCATGGATGCCACCCACAAGCTGGGCGGAGAAAACTATGTGCTGTGGGGTGGGCGCGAAGGGTACGAGACGCTGCTCAACACCAACATGAAAACCGAGCTGGATCATATGGGCCGGTTCCTGAACATGGTGGTCGAGTACAAGCACAAGATCGGGTTCAAAGGTGCGATCCTCGTCGAACCCAAACCGCAGGAGCCATCAAAGCACCAATATGATTTCGATGCCGCGACCTGCATTGGTTTCCTGCGCAAATATGGGCTTGAGAATGAGGTCAAACTGAACCTCGAACAGGGGCACGCGATCCTGGCGGGACACAGTTTTGAACATGAGATTGCCGTAGCCGCGGCCGAGGGGATGCTGGGCTCCATCGACATGAACCGAAACGATTATCAATCGGGTTGGGATACGGATCAGTTCCCCAACAACACCCCCGAGGTTGCGCTGGCCTATTACCACATCCTGAAGGCGGGTGGGTTTACCACTGGCGGCACCAATTTCGACGCCAAGCTGCGCAGGCAGTCGATCGATGCCGAAGATCTGATCGCCGCGCATGTGGGCGGTATGGATATCTGTGCCCGGGGCCTGAAAGCAGCGGCAGCGATGATCGAAGATGGCGGATTGGAACAGGCGCTGGCTGATCGGTACGCGGGCTGGAATACGCCCGAGGCGCAGGCAATGCTGACCTCTGGTCTTGATGAGATTGCAGCGCGGGTGCTGGCCGAGGGTCTCAATCCAGATCCGCGCTCGGGGCGTCAGGAAATCCTCGAGAACTACGTGAACCGTTTTGTCTGATCCCTGTGGGTTCAGCCGATCCGTAAAATAACCTGTGTACAATGCCCCGGAAACGCGTGAGTTTGCTTCAGCGTTGGCCGGGGCTTTCCCTTGCTGGGCGCAACGGCATCAAAGGCCCGTCGGGGTTGAACAGGTGGGGCGAACAGGGTTTTGGCGGATCAATCGGCAGGCAAAGCGGTGTTTCTGAGCGGCAGTCTGATGCTGCATGTGACACGCATGTCATTGACCACCAGCATTGGCCTGATGGCCATTTTTGCCGTCGACTTTGTCGATATGATCTTCATCTCGATGTTGGGCAACGATGCGCTTGCGGCGGCGGTGGGCTATGCCGGTACGCTGCTGTTTTTCACCAACGCGATTAATATCGGATTGTCGATTTCCGCCGGGGCGCTGGTTGCTCGCGAACTCGGGGCCGGGCGGGCTGAACAGGCAAGACACTACGCGTCCAGCGTGGCCGTTATTGGGCTGATTGCCGGGCTGACGACCTCGGGACTGGTCTTGTTTAACCTCAGCTACCTGCTGTCCTTGCTTGGCGCGGAAGGAGAGGTTCTGAGGCTGGCGACGCGTTATGTGTCGATCATCCTTCCGACCATGTTCGTGATGTCCATTGCGATGACGGCGATGGCCGTGCTGCGCGCTCATGGCGATGCGCGGAGGTCAATGATGGCCACGATCTACGGCGGAGTGGTGAATGCAGTTCTGGACCCGATACTGATCTTTGCGGTCGGGCTGGGGCTGGATGGCGCCGCTATCGCCTCGGTCCTGGCGCGGCTGTGCATGCTGGGGGCGGCGTTGTGGCCAGCGCATCGGGTGCATCGGGGATTTGCGCGCCCTTCACTGAAGCAGGTTGCAAAGGATTTGCGCCCCGTGCGGGCGATTGCAATTCCAGCGGTTCTGACAAATGTCGCCACGCCGATCGGCAATGCAATCGTTGTGCGGGAAATCGCGCAATATGGAACGGACGCGGTTGCGGGCATGGCGGTGATCGGGCGCCTTTTGCCGGTGGCGTTTTCGGTTATCTTCGCTCTGTCCGGCGCGATAGGGCCAATCATCGGGCAGAATTTCGGGGCCGAAAAGTTCGATCGCGTGCGTGCTGCCTTTCTGGCAGGGATCAAGTTCACGGCCATTTATGTCGTTTGCATGTCGGCCGTTTTGTTTTTGCTGCGCGCACCGATTGCGGATCTGTTTGCTGCCGAGGGCGAAACCCGCAGTCTGATCTATCTGTTCTGCGGCCCGTTGGCTTTGGCTTCGTTCTTCAATGGCGTGATCTTCGTGACAAATGCCAGCTTCAACAATCTGGGGCATCCGGTCTATTCCACATGGATAAACTGGGGTCGTCACACTATCGGCACTTGGGTTTTCGCGACGATTGGTTCACAGATCGCCGGCGCATCCGGCGTTCTGCTTGGGCAGGCGTTTGGAGGCGTCATCTTTGCAGTCATAGGCTGGGTTATGGTCGCGCGGGTCGTGGCGCGGTTGGAGCGCTCGCAAGCGCTCGAGCCTTTTTCAGATCAGGGTCGGCTTCATTCGCTGTTCGGGCGTCACGGCTGGTGATCAGGTCGGATCAGTTCCCCTGATTGCGCGCTTCCAGCCGTTCCAGATTGACCACGGTTGACAGCATCAGGCGGTCATGGCTCCAATCTTGCGTTTGCTGGATCGACGCAGACCCCAACGCAAGAAGGGTGGCGAAGGTCAATGCCATCCCCAGGAACAGAGCGGGCAGGGTAGGCACCGCCGGCTGTGCATCGGTCAATGCAAGCACGCGCTGACGCAGCACGCGCTTGGCCTTGCCGCCCGTCACAAACGCAACATTCAGAACGCGAGGATTGTTTGCCGAGATCGTACGCGCGCAATAATCCAGCAGGCAAGCCGTGTATTCGCGCGCATCGATCCGTTTGCGGGCCACCACGGACTGGTCACATGCCAGTTCACGCAAGCGGCCGAACTGATATTTGAGCATCAAATAGGCTGGGTTCCAGAACAACAGCGGGCGCAGCATTTCAAAGCCCAGTTCCCATTCCACGTCACCCGCGCGAACATGCTGAAGCTCGTGCGCCAACGCAAAGCGCAGTTCGTGCGGGGTATCCAGCAGGTGGCTTGGCAGAACGACATGGCGACGGCGCAATCCGCGCACGGCGAACGGAACGGTGATGCGATCCGAAAGACGGATGTCAACCTTGGCCGACTGCCGCCAAAGAAAGCTGGATTTGACTGTCTGACGGATCATCGCCGCGTCCCGCAGAGCACGGGCCGCAAACACGGCGGCGACCAAAACAAGCAGCGTCACAAGGGCAGTGATCACCGGCTGTTGCCCCGACAACGCAAGATCCACCCACCGTTCACGGGTGTTCAGCAAGGCCTCGAACTGGGTGGCGGGCATGGCGATATCGCCGCGCAGATAGGCGGCAACGGCGATGTCGCCAAGCGCCATGGCGCTGTCCGGCCATGCATAAGAGGCGAGCGATGACATGCCGAACGCAAGAAACGGGCTGATCAGAACGCACACGCACAGCGCCTTGAGCGCACGCAACTGCGCGACATAGCTGTGGCGCAGGGCTGTTCGGGTCAGGGCTGCGCGGGCCGCCAGCCAGATGACGGCTGACAAGGCCAGCACGATGTTGAGTTCGATAAATGTGTCGAGAACCGGTCTAACCGCTGTCATTTTGCAGTCTCCTTTCTACCAGTGCTCGAATTTCCTCCAGGTCGGCTTCGCTCAGCCCCGCATCATCGACAAGCCGGGCCACCAGTGTGGCGGGTGTGTCGTCAAACAGAGTGCGGGACAGGTTTTGCAGAGAACGGGCCTGATATCTGTCCTTTTCCAGAAGCGGCGTATAGATCAGGGTCTTTCCTGTCTTGCGGCTTTCCACAAAACCTTTCTCGTCCAGAATACGCAGGATCGTGGCACCGGATGTATAGGCCAGATTGCGTTCCGAAGGCAGGCGGTCCAGGACATCTCGCACCGAGCCTTGCCCGAGGGCCCAGAGCTCGTTCATGAACTCCAGTTCAACCTCGGTCAGCAGATTTGTTGTCTTTTTCTTTCGCATCGATCTCGGTGTTGTCATGTTTAGTATGCCTGCCAGACAAGCATCCTTTCGCGATTTCTCAAAGTCTAAACTTTCCAGAACACAAAAACGCCCCAGCCGATAGACAGGAAAAGAGGTGTCCATACCGGCTGCCCGACAATGCCCAGCCATGCGAGGAAGATATAGGCGGACCCCAGAAGGGTGATGAAAAGCCGATCGCCCAATGTGGTAGTCAGCCCCAGTACACCGCGCCGTTCTATGCCATCGCGATACTTGAAGCCCTCAAGAACGCCAATCAGCGCGATGGCCGAAAAGATGCCGACAAATACGGCAAGTGTCGCCGGGGTCCAGGCCATCCAGAAATCGGGCCACAGTGGTGCAGTCCAGGAAAAACCTTTTTCCTCTTGCTGGCCGACACTGCCCCATCCGGCCTGCTGGGCAAAGGCCGTAGAAGGAAGGAAAAGAAGGATGAGAAGAAGTTTACGCATATCGAACCTCACACACGTCCCATCGCGAAACCACGCGCGATGTAGTTGCGGACAAACCAGATGACGATGGCGCCGGGGATGATGGTCAGGGTGCCGGCGGCGGCCAGCAGCCCCAATTCATAGCCCGCGCTGGATGCGGTGCGGGTCATCACGGCGGCGATGGGTTTGGCCTCGACCGCGGTCAGGGTCTTGGCCAGCAGCATTTCCACCCACGAGAACATGAAACAGAAGAAGGCCGCCACGCCCACGCCCGCTTTGATATTGGGCAGGAAGATCGTCACGAAGAAACGCGGGAAGGAATAGCCGTCGACATAGGCGGTTTCATCCAGCTCTTTTGGAATGCCGCGCATGAAGCCTTCCAAAATCCAAACTGCCAGCGGCACGTTGAACAATGTATGCGCCAGTGCCACAGCCAGATGTGTGTCGAACAGGCCGATCGAAGAATAGAGCTGAAAGAACGGCAAGGCGAAGACCGCTGCCGGGGCCATCCGGTTGGTCAGCAGCCAGAAGAACAGCTGCTTGTCACCGAGGAACCGATAGCGAGAGAACGCATAAGCAGCGGGCAAGGCGACGCTGACCGAAAGCACCGTGTTCAACGTCACATAGGTGATCGAGTTGATATAGCCCCAATACCACGTCGGGTCCGTGAAGATGGTGATGTAATTCTCCAGCGTAAAGGTCTGGGGGAACAGGGAAAAGCCCGACAGGATCTCGTTCGTTGTCTTGAAGGACATCGCCACCAGCCAATAGATCGGCAGCATCAGGAACGCGATATAGAGGATCGGGATGAGAGACCGCTTCTTCATTGCGCGTCATCCTTTGTCATCAGAGTGTAGAAGAGCCACGAAACCAGCAGCGTGATGGCGAAATAGATCAGGCTCATCGCAGCCGCAGGGCCAAGGTCGAACTGCCCCAGCGCGATTTTCACAAGGTCGATCGACAGCAGGGTGGTCGAGTTGCCGGGCCCACCGCCGGTCAGCACGAACGGCTCGGTATAGATGTTGAAACTGTCCATGAACCGCAGCAGGACCGCGATCGTCAGAACCGTCTTCATCTTGGGTAGCTGGATGTAGCGGAACACCGACCATGGGCTTGCGCCGTCGATCTTGGCCGCCTGATAGTAGGCGTCCGGGATCGACACGAGGCCTGCATAGCACAGCAACACGACCAGCGACGTCCAGTGCCAGACATCCATAACGATGACGGTGATCCAGGCCGAAAGCGGCTGTTGCGTCATGTCATAGTTGATGCCCAGAACGTCATTCAGGAAATATCCCAACAGACCGATTTTGGGCAGGGTGAAGATGTTCCACATGGACCCAACGACGTTCCACGGGATCAGCATCGGCAGGGCCATCAGCACCAGACAGACAGGCACCCAGAATCCTTTGCGCGGCATCGACAGGGCCACGATGATGCCAAGAGGCACTTCGATGATCAGGATCAGGAAAGTAAACAGGAACTGTCGTCCAAGTGCGGCCTGAAACCGGTCCGACCGCAGGATCTGTTCGAACCAACCCAAGCCTTCCCAGAAAAACTGGTTGTTGCCAAAGGTTTCCTGCACCGAATAGTTGACCACCGTCATCATCGGCACCAGCGCGTTGAACGCGACCAGTGCCAGCACGGGCAGGACAAAGAACCACGCTTTTTGATTTTCTGTTCTCATTGGGCCCGCTCCTCGGTTGCGATCCAGCCGTCGCGGTAGACGCGGGATTGTTCGGGTTTGAATTGCAGGAAAACCTGTGATCCGGGTTCGGGCACGCTGTGTTCGGTCACGGCCTTGAGGGCGGTATTGCCGACCATCGCGCTGACCACAAAGTGGCGACCGATGTCGGAAACCTTGGTCACATGCGCCGGGATGCCGGTCTCGCCCAAGCCGACATATTCCGGGCGAATCCCCAGATCGGTACGGCCGCCATCACCGTGAATGGGACCTTCCAGCATGACTTCGTGCCCTTCGAACAGGGCGCGGTCGCCGCGCGCCTCGCAGGGCAGCACGTTCATACCGGGCGAGCCGATGAAATGGCCCACGAACGTGTGCTGCGGGCGCTCGAACAGCTCCACCGGAGTGCCGATCTGCACCACTTCGCCCTCTTGCATCACCACGACCTCGTCCGCGAAGGTCAGGGCCTCGGTCTGGTCGTGGGTGACGTAGATCATCGTCGCCTTGACGCGCTGGTGCAGTTCTTTCAGCTTGGACCGCAGCTTCCATTTCAGATGCGGGTCAATCACGGTCAGAGGTTCATCGAACATCACCGCGTTTACGTCGTCGCGGACCAGGCCGCGACCCATCGAGATTTTCTGCTTGTTGTCCGGGCTGAGGCCGCTGGCACGGGTATTCAGCATGTCGGTGACATCCAGCATCTCGGCGATCGCATCGACGCGGCGCTTGATCGTCGCCGGATCGACGCCGCGGTTCTTCAACGGAAAGGCCAGGTTTTCGCCCACGGTCATCGTGTCGTAAATCACCGGAAACTGGAACACCTGTGCGATGTTGCGCTGATCAGGGGGCAGAGCGGTCACGTCACGGTCGTCGAACAGGATCTGCCCTTCGGACGGGGTCAGCAGGCCCGAGATGATGTTCAGCAGCGTGGACTTGCCGCAGCCCGACGGGCCCAGCAGGGCATAGGCCCCGCCATCACGCCAGGTCACGTCGATTTCCTTCAGCGCATAATCCTCGGGGCCTTTTGGCGACGGCATGTAGCTGTGGCGGAGGTTCGAAAGTTTGATCTGTGCCATGTCAGGCCACCCTTTTGCCGTCTTGGCCGAAATACCGGCAATGGGCCGGGTTCATGAAGAATGCGTGGTCCTCGCCCACCTGATAGGGATGGACTCCGGCGGCCAGCGACACCCAGGCGTCCTCGCCATGCTGGAAATGCGCGCTGGAATCCGAACCCGAAAGCTCGGTCACGATCACGCGGCCGGTCAGTTCCACGTCCGCGTCAGACGTCCGGAACGGCGTCACGCGATGCGGCCGCACCGCGACCATGTAATCTCCGTCGGCCATGTCGGTAACGGCCCAGCCACCTCCACCGGCCAGTTGCGCCTGCGCAGCGGAAACGGTGATGCGTGCGACATTGATCGGCGGGTCCGAAAAGACCCGCGCGGCGGCGATGTTCTCGGGGTTGCGATAGATGTCAGCGGTTGGCCCGAACTGGGTCACGCGGCCATCTTCCATCAGGGCGGTGTAGCCGCCCAGCAGCAGCGCCTCTTCGGGCTCGGACGTGGCATAGACCACCACGGCCCCGCGACCTGCGAACAGGTCGGGCAGCTGCTCGCGCAGTTCTTCACGCAGTTTGTAGTCGAGGTTGGCCAGCGGTTCGTCAAGGAACACGGCGCGGCTTTCTTTGGCAATGGCACGCGCCAGCGCGGTACGTTGTTGTTGCCCCCCCGACAGTTCGTGCGGGCGGCGGTGCAGCATCGGGCGCAGTTGCAGCAGGTCGGCGGCCTCTTCCACGCGGCCTTCGATCTCGGATTGCGCCATGCCTGCCACACGCAGGGGCGAGGCGATGTTGTCGAATACGGTCATATGTGGGTAGTTCACGAAGAACTGGTGCACGAGGCTGATTTTTCGCTTCTGCGTATTCAGCCGCGTGACGTCCTGCCCATCCATCAGGACCTTGCCCGAGGCGATCGGGTCCAGACCAGCCATCATCTTGATCAGAGAGGTCTTGCCCGAGCCCGTCGCGCCCAGCAGCACGTTGAAGTGGCCTGTCTGAAGGGTCAGGTTTGTGGGCTTGATATGGATGACGTTGCCGACCCTTTTGGTCGCGTCTTGAAGTTCGATCATGTCCGTGGGTTCCGGTCCTTCAGTGCAATGCACTGGTCTTGAAGTGGGGGTGCCTGACGCGGCACCCCCGGGTTTCAACGGCTTACTTTGACTGCCAGCGCTGAACCAGTTCGTCATAGTTGACGGTCTGGCCCTGCGGCTTTTCGTTCTCAAGCTTGGCCTTGGGTGAGCCCGGCTTTTCCAGCCAGAAAGATGGGTCCTGCGGCTCGTTCAGGCGCGGACCACAGCCGCCGTAGACACCGGCGCTTTCATCAGCGGCCTGCATCCGGGCCATAGTGATGTCCATCTCTTCGGCCAGACGATCCATCGCCTCTTGCGGGGTGAAGGCGCCCGAGTTCACGTCACCGATCTGCTGCCACCAGATTTGGGCCAGCTTCGGATAGTCCGGCACGTTGATGCCGGTCGGCGACCATGCCACGCGGTCAGGTGAGCGGTAGAACTCGACCAGACCACCCAGCTTGGGCGCGCGTTCGGTGAACGACTCGTGGTTGACCGAGCTGTCGCGGATGAAGGTCAGACCCACATGGGACTTCTTCACATCGACAGTTTTGGAGGTAACGAACTGGGCATAAAGCCAAGCTGCCTGGGCACGATCCGAGGGGGTCGATTTGAGGAACGTCCAGGAGCCCACGTCTTGGTAGCCAACCTTCTGGCCTTCTTCCCAATAGGGGCCGTGCGGGCTGGGCGCCATCCGCCACAGCGGCGTACCTTCGTCATCCACGGTGTTGTTGCCTTCGGACTTCGGCTTGACCATGTCGGCGGTGAAGGCCGTGTACCAGAAGATCTGCTGGGCCACGTTGCCCTGGCTGAGTGCCGGCAGCGACTGGTAGAAGTCATAAGACGCGGCACCCGGAGGCGCATAGGCCCGCAGCCATTCATCCCATTTCCGGATCGCATAGACCGCAGCCGGACCGTTTGCAGCACCACCGCGCGACACCGAAGCGCCAACAGGGTTACAGGTGCCCGCTTCCATGCGGATGCCCCATTCGTCGACAGGCACACCGTTCGGTTCGCCCTTGTCGCCGGCACCGGCCATCGACAGCCAGGCATCGGTCATGCGCCATCCGAGGTCGGGCGCGCGCTTGCCGTAATCCATGTGGCCGTAGATCGTGGTACCATCGACTTCTTTCACATCATTGGTGAAGAACTCGGCGATATCTTCATACGCGGACCAGTTGACCGGAACGCCCAGATCATAGCCGTACTTTTCTTTGAACGCGGCTTTGTTCGCCTCATCATCGAACCAGTCCTTGCGGAACCAGTAAAGGTTCGCAAACTGCTGATCGGGCAGCTGATACAGCTTGCCATCCGGTCCGGTGGTGAACTGAATGCCCATGAAGTCATCCAGATCCAGCGTCGGCGAAGTCGTCGCGGCCCAGTCACCGCCCATCATGTCCGTCAGCGGATAGGCCAGCTGCAAACGCGAATGGGTGCCGATCAGGTCACTGTCGTTGACATAACCGTCATACAGGTTCCGACCCGTTTGCATTTGGGTTTGAACGGCCTGAACCACTTCACCTTCACCCAGAATCTGGTGGTTGACCTTGATGCCGGTGATTTCCTCGAACGCCTTGGTCAGCACCTCGGATTCGTAGGAATGTGTCGGGATACCTTCGGACAGGACGTTGATTTCCATACCTGCGTAAGGCTGTGCAGCTTCGATGAACCACTGCATCTCGGCCATCTGTTCGTCTTTCGACAAGGTCGATGGCTGGAATTCGTCGTCGATCCAACGTTGTGCTGCGGCTTCGTCGGCCCAAGCAGGACCGTGCCCCGCAATGACGGCAGCCGCCGCCACTGCGGAAAGTAGATGTCTCCGCATCTGTCTCCTCCCAAAATTATGGTTCTCCGGCGGAAACCGGATGACGGACAGCATCAGCGATTTCTTGCGTATGTGTCAAACTAAAAATTTAGTAATTGACGTTCAGGCAACCCAAAAGAGGTGGCGCTGAACTCGTTTGCCAATTTGTGAATTCGTTGTAAGCTAGGATTGTCATTGCAAAAATTACCGCTGAGACGTGCGGCGCGAATTACGAAAAACGACTTGGAACAGTGAGGATAGGCAATGTCCCGAAGTCTGTTGAAGTACACGCGTGTTCTGGAAATCGTCGGGGACACAATCAAGGTTCGGGTTCCGATCCAGAACAAAGGAGAGCCGGCTGTCCGGTTCAACGACCTCGCTGTGATCGAGACGGTGGATGGCCGAAAAACACTGGCCCAGACGATCTTCATCGACCGGGATGTCGTCACGTTGCAGGTGTTTTCCGGCACCAAGGGCATATCGACCGAAGCAACGGCAACCTTTCTCGGTCACCCGATGCAGACACCTTATTCGGCCAACATTCTGGGCCGCGTTTTTGATGGTGCCGGTGTGGCCATTGATGGAGGCCCCGACCTGTCTGCGGAACCGCATATCGATATTGGCGGACCCACTGTCAATCCGGCGGAACGCGCGGTTCCAAACAGAATGATCCGCACGGATGTGCCGATGATCGACGTGTTCAACACATTGGTCGAGAGCCAGAAAATTCCGATCTTCTCGGTTTCAGGCGAGCCATTCAACGCGTTCCTCAGCCGAATCGGTATTCAGGCCGATGCAGATATCGTGATCTTTGGCGGGCTGGGGCTGATTTTTGACGACTACCACACGTTTCGCACCTCGTTCGAAGATGCGGGTGTGTTTTCGCGTACCGTCATGTTCGTCAATCAGGCGATGGATCCTTTGGTGGAACGTCTTCTGGTGCCGGACATGGCATTGGCAGTGGCCGAGAAGTTTGCTGTGGAAGAGGGCAAACGCGTGCTGGTCCTGCTGACGGACATGACCGCCTATGCTGACGCGATGAAAGAGGTTGGCATCAGTCAGGAGAGGGTGCCATCTCAGCGCGGCTATATGGGGGACCTGTATTCGCAGCTTGCGCGCCGATACGAAAAAGCCTGTGACTATGCCAAAGGCGGGTCGGTCACGGTTCTGACCGTCACGACCATGCCCGGAAACGACGTGACCCACCCGGTGCCTGACAACACCGGCTATATCACTGAAGGGCAGTTCTATCTGCATTCCGGCGTGATCGATCCGTTCGGCAGCCTATCGCGCCTCAAGCAGAACGTGATCGGCAAGACCACCCGCGAAGATCATGGGCAGATCATGAACACGATGATCCGTTTCTATTCTGAAAGCCGCGATGCCGCGCAAAAACAGGCGATGGCCTTCGACCTGTCAGACTATGATCACCAATTGCTGAAATTCGGCGGCCTGTTCCGGTCGCGGTTTATGGACATCAATGTTTCGATCCCGCTGGAAGAGGCGCTGGATCTGGGTTGGAAGACACTTGCAGAGTGCTTTGCGCCGGAACAGCTGCTGATGAAGCAGGCATTGATCGACAAGTATTTCCCGAAGGATGCCAATGGCGCGGTTGCAGCTGAATAAATCGTCGCTTGCGCGCGAGCAGACACAGCTGAAAAGCTACGAGCGGTTCCTGCCGTCGCTGGACCTGAAGCGACAACAGTTGATGGCTGAACGGGTCCGGGCCCGGGAAGAGGTCGACCGCCTCGAGCAAAAGGTGCAGGCGCTGGTGCGGCAGGTTGGTGAAAAGCTGCCGATGCTGGCCCAGCAGGGTGTCGCTCTGGATGGGCTGGTCACGCTCAAGGACTACAAGGTCAAAGAGGTCAATGTGGTGGGGGTCAAACTGCCTGACCTTGATCGGATCGAAGTGGTGGTGCGCCCATATTCCGTTTTGGCCAAGCCCCATTGGGTCGATGCCGCTGCGCTTTTGCTGCACGACGTCATCGAAGCGCGGGTGCGGGTGAAGATTGCCGAAGAACGCGTTCGCATCTTCGACAAGGCGGTGGCCACCATCACCCAGCGGGTCAACTTGTTCGAAAAGGTTCTGATCCCGCGCGCCAAGGCCAACATCAAGAAAATCCGCATCTACCTGAGCGACGAACAGATGCAGGCCGTCGTGCGGTCGAAGATATCGAAACGCAAACACGCGCAGGAGGCTTTGACATGAGCGTTGCGCGTCTGAAAAAGATGTCTCTGATCGGGCCTGCTGCCCGAAAGGCGGAAACGCTTGAGGCGCTTCAGGCCCTTGGCTGCATGCATGTTTTGCCGCTTGTTCCCACACCGAAAGAGCCGGAAAAGATCAGTGAGCGCGGTGCAAGAGAGGCGTATAAGGCATTGCGTTTCCTTGCAGAAGTGCCTGACCCGCGCTGCCAGGTCCAGCGTGCGTCTGATTTCGACATGGATCGTTTCGTGCGCGAGGTGACCGACCTCATGCAGCGCGTTCGGGATACAATGGACCGGCGTGACTTTCTGGCGCATCGCATCGCCCAGGTGCGACCTTGGGGGGATTTGGATTTTCCGCCGACCGATGCGCTGGCTGGCAACAGGCTGTGGTTCTATCAGCTGCCGCTGAAGCACCGGGATGCATTGTCCGAGGTCAGATTCCCCTGGGCGATATTGGAGGAAGACCACCGGTACCTGTATGCCGTTCTGATTTCACCTGACGAACCCGATGATGGTGTTCTTCCTGTTCCGCGAACCCATGTCGGTTCGCTGCCGGTACACGAGCTTGTGGCCCAGTTGGAAGAGGCCGAGATCGCCCTCGAGGCGTTGGAAGCCGAACGCGTGGCGCTGACGCGCTATCTGACACTGATGCGCCGGAACCTGTCCGTCGCCGAAAGTGCCGCCGAGCTTGCCCATGCAACGCAGAAAGTGCGCGATGAAGAGGCAGTGTTTGCTTTGCAGGGGTGGGTTCCCGTGGATCAGGTGGATGCTGTTCTTGCCATGGCAAACGCCAAGGGTTCAGCTGTCCTGATTGAAGATCCGGGGTCGGGCGACGCGCCTCCGACCTTGCTGGAGCAGCCCGAGAACCGCAGGGCCGCTGTCGATCTGGCGCTGTTCTATCAGGTGCCCGGATATCAGGACTGGGACCCCAGCGTCATCGTCTCGGCGTCCTTCGCAATCTTCTTTGCCATGATCGTGGCGGATGCCGGGTACGGCGCCGTCATCCTGCTGGCGGTGCTGGCCTTTTGGAGACGGATGGACCGCACCGCTGGTCAAAGATCCTGGCGTCTGTTCGGCCTGATCATCTCGGCTGTTACGATATTTTACGGGGTCATGGTGGGCAGCTATTTTGGGGTATCACCGGCTGCGGGCTCGATTTGGGCAAGGCTCAAGGTGCTGGATTTGAACGATTTCGGCGCGATGATGATGGTCTCGATCGTCGTTGGCGTTATACACCTTGTCCTAGCCAACGCACTTGCGGCTCGCGCAGCGTGGGGGCAACGCATGGCGGTTGCCAATTTGGGCTGGATTGCGGCCCTGATCGGCGGGTTTGCCCTTTGGCTCGGCTACATGAACGGCAAGTCGCCGGTGCCGGGCGCAGCTATCCTGAGCGCCGGCATCGTGGCGATTGTCCTGTTTTCCAGCGAGCGGGTCATCCAGCGGCCGATGGACTGGATCTGGCGTTTGCTCGAAGGGTTTCAAAGCCTTGCCGGGGCGATGGGCGCGTTTGGGGATGTTCTCAGCTATATGCGTCTTTTCGCGTTGGGCCTTGCTTCGGCCTCGCTGGCGATCACGTTCAATGATCTGGCGGTGTCGGTCATGCAGGCCCTTAGGGGGCCGGGCATTCTGTTTGGGCTGCTGATATTGATCATAGGTCATGTTTTGAACTTCGCGCTCGCGATGATGAGCGGCGTCGTGCACGGTTTGCGTCTCAATTACATCGAATTCTTTAAATGGGGTCTGCCGGATGAAGGCGTCATCTTTCGTCCATTTGCCCGCAAGGAGGTTCAGGAATGAATGAGCTTGTTCTTACACTGGGTTGGCTGGGTATTTATGCGCCAATGGCGTTGGGGGCTGCAGCCAGCGCTATTGGGTGTTCGATCGCCGGTATGGCCAGTATCGGGGCCATGACGGAAACCGAGGGCGGCTATGGCCGTTTCGTGGGTGTATCCGCGTTTCCCTCAACGATGGTCATCTATGGGATCGTCATCATGTTTACCCTGAACCGCGACGTGACACCTGAAAACGCGGGCGGTCTGTTCGGGATCGGCATCCTGTCGGGTATCGCGCTGATGTATTGCGGCATCTGGCAGGGTCGGGCCTGTGCGGCTGCGATCAATGCGACCAAGGAAAAGCCCGAGATTTTTGGCCTTGCTCTGGCCCCTGCCGCAATCATCGAAGGGTTTGGTGTTTTTGCCTTCGTGTTTGCGTTGGTCATCAGTGCGGGGATCAGCTGATGGCACAAGACAGAACGATTGCGCATGGGGTTGACGCGCTGATCGACAAATTGCGCAACGATGGGGTTGCCGCTGGTCAGGCCGAAGCCGAGAAGTTGCGCGCAGAAGCAAAAACCGAAGCCGCGCGCATCGTGGCGGAGGCAAAGCGCGAAGCCGATGAGTTGAAAAAGAAAGCCCGCACGGAGACAGACAATTACAGGGCTGCCGGCGAAGAAGCATTGAACACGGCAATGCGGGATGCCGTGCTGACCATGAAGGCGGGTCTGACGGATCGCTTCAAGGCAGATGTCGAACGCCTTGTAACCAAAGAGATGTCCGATCCCGAGCTTCTGAGGCAGATGATCCTCGAGGTGGTAGGCCGGGCCGGGGAAGGTGCAAATTTGAATGGCAGGGTTTCCGTCGTTCTTCCTGCCCGGGTCGCCACGCAGGAAGACATCAAGCAAAACGCCGATGACATTCAATCCGGCAAGCTGACAAAATATGTTCTTGGGCTGACTGCGAAGATGCTGCGCGAGAATGTCGAGTTGCACGCAGCCGATGACGTGCAGGAAGGCATCCGCGTTCGCGCAGAAGATCAGGGTGTTGTTCTGGACCTTACGGAAAAGGCAGTGGCATCGCTGTTGATGGAGCATTTGCAGCCCCGGTTCCGTGCCGTTCTGGAAGGGGTCATCCGCTGAGATGTCAAAGCAGGACGCCTATATCGCGTTGATGTGCAGCCTTCCGGGTTCGGAACGGTTGTTCGTTGCCAAGCAGCCGCCCCTGTCACGTATCAGGCTGGACCGTCGATTGACGGCTTTGACACCTGAGGACAGCAAAGTTCTGAAGATCCTCGAGCACACGTTGAGCTGGAGCGCCTACGACATGGATGTCTCCGACGCTCAGGCGATCCAGCGCTGCAAACAAGCGATGGAGGACATCCCTCAGCCCACCTTGCGCAAACTCTTCATGGAACGCATGGAACTGCGCTCGGTGGTTGCGGCATTGCGATTGAGAAAACGCGGAGAACCAGCGCCTTCAGGCCCATTCGGAGTCGGACGATGGAGCCGCCACATCCCTGCCAATTGGGGTGATCCCAGTTTTCGGTTGGAACGACTCATGCCCTGGATCAAAGAGGCAACCCAATTGCTGGAAAACGAAGATCCGCTGGGTCTGGAACGTCTGCTTTTGTCGATAAGCCACAAGCAGCTCAAGCGGCACGCGGCTCGTCACATGTTCGATTTCGAGGCGGTCGCCATCTACGTTCTGATCTGGAACATCTTCGACCGCTGGGCGCAAAGCAGCGCTGCGGAAGCCGCCAAGAGATTTGAGAAACTGGCACAACAGGCCATGGCCGACTTCGCTGATGTCGATTTTGAGGGAGCAAGCGCATGACAGCCCCAATCTCAGCCAAACATTCATCGACCGCTCGCGTCGTCCTGGTTCAGGAAGGGCTTGTGCGGATACAGGCCAATCCGGACGCGACCGGTCGCCCCGGTCAACTGGTCAAAAACGAAGTGGTTTACATATTGCCTTCGCGTTCCGGCCCCGGTGGGCGTCAAGAAAGGCTCAAGGGCGAAGTGCTGCGCGTACGTGGGGATATGGCGGACGTTCAGGTCTATGAAAGCACTGATGGGGTGGCGGTCGACGACCCGGTGGAGCAATCAGGTCAGCTCTTGTCAGTAGAGCTGGGTCCGGGGCTGCTGGGGCAGGTGTTTGACGGGTTGCAGTCGCCTTTGCCCAAGGTGGCGGCAGCATTTGGTACCTTCCTGCCGCGCGGCGCAGATGTCGCGCCCTTGGATGAAAACGCGAAATGGTCCTTTACGCCGTCCGTGAAGGTGGGCGACACGGTCACTGCCGGGGACAGTATCGGAACGGTGCCCGAAGGCCATTTCAGCCACAAGATCATGCTGCCGTTCAACTGGACCGGTGCGTACAAGGTGGTCTGGGTGCAAAAAGGCGCGGCCACGATCCATGACATCGTGGCCCGCCTGGAAGACGAAGGCGGTGGCGAGCATACGCTGACGCTTTCGCAGAAATGGCCTGTTCGGAGACCATTGCCGGAGAACATCCTGAAGCGCGCACTGTCCAAGCGGTTGTATCCCACAGAACCGGTTCTGACGTCGCAACGGCTGATCGACACGTTCTTTCCGATTGCACGCGGCGGCACCGCCTGTATTCCCGGGCCGTTCGGTGCGGGCAAGACCGTGCTGCAAAACCTGATCGCACGGAATGCGAAGGTTGATATCGTGATCGTCGTGGCCTGCGGCGAACGTGCTGGTGAGGTGGTCGAGACCATCGAGGAATTTCCGAAGATGACTGATCCAACCACCGGTGGCAGCCTGATGGATCGGACGATCATCATCTGCAACACGTCCTCCATGCCGGTAGCCGCGCGCGAGGCGTCGATCTTCACCGGGATCACGTTGGGGGAATACTACCGCCAGATGGGCAATGATGTCTTGTTGATCGCCGACAGCACCAGCCGGTGGGCGCAAGCCATGCGCGAGACCTCTGGCAAGCTCGAGGAAATTCCGGGCGAAGAGGGGTTCCCGGCCTATCTGGAAAGCTCGATCAAGGGTTTGTACGAACGCGCCGGGGCGCTGAAAACGAATGACGGCGATCTTGGCAGCCTGACGCTGATCGGAACGGTTTCGCCTGCTGGCGGCAATTTTGACGAGCCGGTAACCCAGTCAACCTTGTCGACGGTCAAGTGTTTCCTCGGGTTGTCATCCGAACGCGCCTACAAGCGGTTTTATCCAGCGGTCGATCCGATGCTCAGCTGGTCTCGGTACACTGACCAATTGTCCGACTGGTATGACAGGAACGCCGAGCCAGGGTGGACAGCCAAAGTGCGCACCCTTTTGGCCCTGATCGAAAAAGGCGAACAGGTCGATCAGATGATGCAGGTCACCGGGGAAGAGGGCGTCACAATTGACGACTTTGTAACCCAACAGAAAGCGTTGTTCGTCGATATGGTCTACTTGCAGCAGGACGCATTTGACACAGTCGATGCGACGGTGCCGCTTGAACGGCAGATAAAGACGTTCAAGCTTGTGTACGATGTGACGCAATCCAAGGCGGTCTTTGTCGACAAGACCGAGGTAAGGCAGGTGTTCACGCAACTGACCGGGCTGATTAAAAACTTTCACTACGCGGCAGAAAACACACCCGAATACAAATCCACCTGGCAAAAGATCGAAAACCTGTGCCAGGAAAAGTTCGGAGTGTGATCAGGTGAAATGGTAGCCCGTAGGGGATAGCGTATTTTTTTAGTAGTTTCCCAAAGCTGACCAATTGCAAAATGCTCGGCTTGCAGCTTTTTTGTGGGAGCCGAGTAGCAAGCTTAGTTGATCAATAATTCACGAGGTATACGTGGTAGAACCATATTTATTCTCGGGCCGAATTCTCCCCGAGAGAGCCCAGTTGTCCTTCCAATCGGATTTGACAATACACCGAAAGGAGACTGACACCACCTTTCGGGCTGAAGTAAGTATTATCCTGAACCAGCTTGTAGTTCGCGTCCACTCAGAACTGGAATGGAACATTTTCGACCTTCGCAATATTGTACTGAATGCGGTTCGAGTGGATTTGACTGCACTTGGCTACCTGTTGGGTAGAGGATACGAAATTGAAATAACTCGCGTGGTCAACCATTCAAAAGGCGTTGACTACGTGTACGGCATTGAGGTTCCTTGTATTTCAGAGCCTAGGGGCAAAATAGACGTAGACGCCCGACTTAGAAAATTGCGGACTTTGTTTCTAAGCGAAGGCGGAATGTTCGTTTCACGTTGCTTCAACGACTTAACGAGCGCCATTCAGCATGCTGATGACAGTCCATTCTATTGTTATCGTGCTATTGAAGCTATTCGTCGTCACTGCGCAGTTTCGCACGGACTTTTGGATAAGGATCGGTCGACCCAGTGGCAGAAATTTCGAGAGGTAGCAGGTATAACTAAGGGTGAGATCAGCTTCATATCTGAAGCGGCCAAAGACTTACGTCATGGAGGATTACCAAATTTTTCAGAGAATTTTCGCGAGGACATTCTCACAAAAACTTGGGCAATCGTCGACAAATACCTCGACGCGTATGAGTGATTGGGGCGTGTGTTATTGAGATCTGGAACCAAAAGCTTCTGTAATCGGTCACACACTTCTTTTTGAAACAATATTCGGCATTGTGTGGGCCCCGCAAAGTCTATGAGGCACTCTGCCGTCGTAAATCAATTCGCATTTTTTAGAATGATCAACTTATTCAAAAAACGGGAAACCCTGCGCCGGCTAAGCAGATACGCTCCATTTTAGTTATCATTTGAAATGGAAAATGGTAGCCCGTAGGGGAATCGAACCCCTCTTTCCAGGTTGAAAACCTGGCGTCCTAACCGATAGACGAACGGGCCACTTGGTAGTGACGCAAGCACAAGTGGTAGCCCGTAGGGGAATCGAACCCCTCTTTCCAGGTTGAAAACCTGGCGTCCTAACCGATAGACGAACGGGCCACGCTGGCTTGTGGGGGGCCTTTTACGGTTTCACCGTGACCCCCGCAAGCCGAAAAACGCAGGGACTTGAAAGTTTTTTGCGCGGTCAGAGCGAGATGTCAATTTGCCTCTGCCGCGTCCTCGAGCCTGAGCTGCACGGATTGCCGTCCGCCCCAGGTGTTCACCTCAAGCCGGCCTGCAAAATGAAAGCGTGCGCCACCATGATTTGACAGTCTCTCGCCCATCGGACCGTCAAAGGCACCAAAGGCAATCGCATCCAGCCCGCCGCCCATGCCATCGGACAACGACAGCTTCAGGTGCGTTTCCCCCACACGTTTGGCAAAACGCACCTGTAGATCCGGAATCGCGTATCGCGGGGCAGGGGCTCCGGCACCGAACGGCCCGGCCTGTTCGATCTGTTCGACCAACTCCACTGTTGCGGCGCCGGGCATAAGGGCACCTTCCAGCTTCAAATCCGCCGGGCCGCCCTGACCTGCGCCTTGTTTTGCCAGCAACTCGCTGAGGCGTTCCATCGCAGGTTCCAGTTTGTCGCGCATGACGGTAAGTCCAGCGGCCATCTTGTGCCCGCCACCCTTGACCAGCAACCCTTCGGCCGCGAGCCGCTGGATCGACGCCCCCAGATCCACGCCCGAGACCGAACGCCCCGAGCCTTTGCCCTCATCACCGTCAAAGCCGATCACGATGGCCGGACGGTTGGCGGTTTCCTTCAAACGAGACGCCACGATGCCCACCACACCCGGATGCCAGCCTTCACCGGCGGCCCAGACCAGCGGTGCGTCGAGTCCGCGACCCTCGGCCTGCTCCATCGCGGCTGCGCGCACGGCGTTTTCAATGTCCCGGCGTTCTGTGTTCAGCGCGTCCAGACGTTCGGACAGGGCTTGTGCCTCGTGCAGGGAATCCGTGCTCAGCAGGCGGGCGCCCAGATCGGCCTGCCCGATGCGACCACCCGCGTTCACGCGGGGGCCAAGCAGAAAACCCAGGTGATAGCTGTTGGGCGCCGTATCCATGCGCGAGACATCGGACAGCGCGACAAGTCCGGGGCGCTGCCTTTGGGCCATCACTTTCAGGCCTTGTCGAACCAGGGCGCGATTGGCGCCGATCAAAGGCGCAACGTCAGCCACGGTTGCCAGGGCCACCAGGTCCAGCATCGATATCAGGTCAGGCCCCTTTGCGCCTGCCGCGCGCAACTGGCGCCCTGCTTCGACCAGCATCAGAAACACGACACCCGCCGCGCAGAAATAGCCCAGATCACCGCTTTCATCCTGCCGGTTGGGATTCACGACTGCAACGCAATCCGGCAGGGTTTCGCCGCCCAGGTGGTGATCCAGAACGATCACGTCCGCCCCCGTAGCCGCGGCAATCGGTTCATGGCTGAGCGTGCCGCAATCGACGCAAATGATCAGGTCGTGGCTGGTTGCCAGTTCCCGCATTGCCGGAACATTCGGACCATATCCCTCATCAATCCGATCCGGCACATAAAGCGTCGCCTGCAACCCCATCTGCCGAAGCCAAACCAGCAGAAGAGCGGCAGAGCAGCCGCCGTCAACATCGTAATCCGCGAACACCGCGATTTTCTGGCGATGGCGTACGGCGTCCAGAAAACGCGCCGCCGCCGTTTCCATGTCCTTCATGTCGCAGGGATCTGGCAGCAGCTCCTTGAGCTTGGGGTCCAGAAAGCCGCGCGCCTCCATGACCGGCACGCCACGACGGGCCAGAATCTGACATACCGCACGCGGCAGGTCGGTCTGTTGAGTCATCATCTCGGCAGCCCGTTCCAGCTCGGCTTTCGGGCCAACCCAGCGCCGCCCGGTCAGTGATTGTTCTACGCCAAGAAAACCCATTGCCTGCCCCTTGTGAACCAAGGCCGGATCCTTTCGGACCCGGCCTTTTCATCTTTTCCCAAATACTCCCGCCGGAGGCAACGGCGCAAGCCGTTAGGCGTTATCGTGCGGCCAGGTGGGGGTGCGATACGACATGCGGCGTACGGATCCGGTCTTTGAACGCATCAGCAGCGTCGTGGTTTCCACCCAACCCGGCTCGCGCTTGATGCGCGGCAACAGAGAACCGCCGGTTACACCCGTTGCGGCAAAGATCACATCTGCGGTCACCATCTCATCGCGCGAATAGACCCGGTCCAGATCGGTGATACCCGCCTTGGCAGCACGGCCCCGCTCGTCATCGTTGCGGAACAACAGGCGACCAAAGATCTGACCGCCCATGCATTTCAGCGCAGCGGCAGCCAAAACCCCCTCGGGGGCGCCACCCTGGCCCATATACATGTCGATGCCGGTCACTTCGCTTTCTGCGCAATGCATGACACCTGCCACGTCACCATCGGTGATCAGGCGGATCGATGCTCCGGTTTCGCGCACTTCGGCGATCATCGCCTCGTGACGGGGACGTTCCAGAATACAGACGGTGATGTCCGCAGGCTTGCAGTTCTTGGCTTTTGCCAAGGATTCCACCCGTTCACGTGGAGACATGTCCAGATTGACGACGCCCTCGGGCAGGCCCGGACCAACAGCAAGCTTGTCCATGTAAACGTCGGGCGCATGCAGCATCGAGCCGCGCGGGCCCATGGCAATCACGGTCAGCGCGTTGGGCATGTCCTTTGCGGTCAGCGTTGTGCCTTCCAGCGGATCCAGCGCGATGTCCACGCCGGGGCCGTTTCCGGTGCCGACTTCTTCGCCAATATAAAGCATCGGAGCTTCGTCGCGTTCACCTTCACCGATCACCACGACGCCAGCAATGTCCAGCATGTTCAGCTGTTCTCGCATCGCATTCACGGCGGCCTGGTCGGCGGCTTTCTCGTCACCACGCCCCACCAGCGAAGCCGAGGCCAGCGCAGCCTGTTCCGCCACCCTTGCCAGCCCCAGAGACAGCAGGCGGTCGTTGAAATCGGTTTTGGCAGCACTCATTGTCATGTATCCTCTGGTCATTTAAGCCGTTTCTATCGGCATAGCTTGCGTTTCATGCAGGCCGCAAGTTCAAACCTCTTCAATCCGCAATGCGACGGGGGCACCGGCAACCACATCCGTTTCCCGGAACCGGTCCAGCGCAACGTCCAGCGCGGCGCGGGTGGTTTTGTGGGTAACGATCAGCACAGGCGCCGTGCTTTCTGCATGGGCATATTGGCGCATCCTGTCTATGGAAACACCGGCATCGCCCAGAATGGCTGCAACCTTGGCCAGTGCGCCCGGTTTATCCAGCAGACCCAGCCGCAGATAATAAGGCGCCGGCAGGCCCGTGACGGCGGGGGCCGCAGCCTCAAGCGATTTGGCCGGTCGGCCAAAGGTCGGGATTTGCAGCCCGCGTGCCAGATCGCACACGTCGCCCATCACGGCGCTGGCCGTCGGGCCTTCACCCGCACCGGGGCCGCGCAGCACAACCTGTTCAACCGCGTCGCCTTCGATCACCACCATGTTGGTGCCGCCTTCCAATTGCCCCAAGGGCGAGTCGCTGGGCACAAGGCAAGGCTGCATCCGCTGTTCCAGCCCGCGCGCGGTGCGCTGCGCGACGCCCAGCAATTTGATGCGAAAGCCCATATCCTCGGCTTGGTCGATATCGTCGAGGCTGATTTGCTGAATGCCTTCGATCTCAATCCCGTCGAAATTCGGCTTGGTGCCAAAAGCGATCGAGGCCAGCAAAGCCAGTTTGTGCGCGGCGTCGATGCCACCGACATCCAGATTGGGGTCGGCCTCAAGATACCCAAGTTCGGCGCATTCGTCGAAAAGGGCGTTATAGCCCTGACGCTGCGATTGCATCCGGGTCAGAATGTAGTTGCAGGTGCCGTTCATCACGCCCATCACGCGCGTGATCTCGTTTCCGGCCAACCCTTCGGTCAGGGATTTGATTACGGGGATACCGCCCGCGACTGCGGCCTCAAACCGGATGACGCGGCCAGCAGCTTCGGCCTGTTCGGCCAGTTCCTGCCCGTGAATGGCCAACAATGCCTTGTTGGCGGTCACGACGTCTTTGCCGCTGGCCAACGCGGCTTCGACCGAGGCCTTGGCCGGACCGTTTTCGCCGCCCATCAGTTCGACATAGACATCGATATCGTCACGTTTCGCCAGCGCAACCGGGTCGGTTTCCCAGGCACAATCCGACAGGTTCACGCCGCGGTCCTTGTTCGGATCCCGCGCCGATACGGCCGCGATTTCAATCGACCGGCCCGTGCGCGCCTTCAGCAAATCTGCGTGGCGGCGAACAATCTTGACGACACCCACGCCGACAGTTCCCAAGCCCGCAATTCCCAGCCGCAGTGCCTGTGTCATGTCGTGGGTTCCTTTCCGCTCGAAACTTGTCTGCATTCGGACGCCTGCCCGATCAGCGCTGCCTTATCGGGTTCAGGCCAAGGGTGCAATCCGTCACCGGGGGATTGTCGAGGTCAAATGTCACGCTTTAGTTGGTTTGCGCGTTTTGCAGCGCCTGGGCCTTTTTCGCAAGCGCCTCGCTGCGCTGCGTCAGGTCTTCCTCCACCTCTGCGGCCTGGCTTACGGGATCAATCGAAGGCCCCAACGTTTCCTGCACCGGAACAAGGCGCGGATAGGGGGCCGATTTGACCGAGGCCGGTTCACTGCCTTCAAGTTCGGGAAAGTCTGAACACCCGGCAAACACAAGAATAAGAGGCAGAACAGGCAGCAGTTTCATGTGGCACGCTTTTCGGTTTCGTTCGTCATTTCGTGATGCACCTTTTGCCGGCGCCGATCAAGCGGGGTTCTATATGAACATTTGTTCAGATACTGTGGGCGGATGGCACGTACTCAAGGCTCCCACTCTGATATCACAGGCCCGCGCATTCGAAAGGCGGCCCTGAACCTGTTTGCCCGCCACGGCTATGCCGCGGTTTCGATGCGGCAGATCGCGAAAGAGGTCGGCGTTCAGGCGGGGGCGCTATACAATTACACGCCGGACAAGCAGAGTTTGCTGTATCGGTTGATGCGAGAGCATATGCAGGATCTGCTTTCGGCGCTCAACGCGCTAGAGCGCTGCGATGACTGCCAGCAAGCGTTGCGCAGATTTGTCGGTTTTCACATTCGTTTCCACCTGCAACGCCCAGACGAGGTGTTCATCGCCTATATGGAACTGCGCAACCTCTCGCCCGAAAACTTCGCTGAAATCGAAGACCTTCGGCGCCAATACGAAAACGCGCTGGAGGACATTCTTCACTCTGGCCAGCAGGCTGGTCAGTTTGCGATACCGGACACCAAGATCGCCACGCTGGCGGTGATTGCCATGTTGAACGGTGTGATGACCTGGTACAGGTCCGGAGGGCGGCTGTCACTGGACGAGGTCGAACAGATTTATTGGAACATGGTGCATAAGGCGGTGACAGCCTGACAGGGCCAGACAGTCACTGTGTCAGTGCGCAGGGCGAATGAAGGTCCCGTTTCGCAGTTCGCGAAACGCTTGTTCCAATTCGGACCGCGTGTTCATCACAATGGGCCCGTGCCATGCGACGGGCTCATTGATCGGAGCCCCCGAGATCAACAGAAACCGAACGCCTTCGGGGCCAGCCTGAACGGTGATTTCGTCCCCCGTCCCGAAACGGACAAGCGTGCGGTCACCCGACATATCCCGGATATTCACCTCTTGCCCGGCGACCTCTTTTTCCAACAGCACACCGGACGGGCGTGACGCATCTGCAAAAGCTGCCTGACCTTGAAAGACATAGGCGAAGGCTCGGCGATAAGTGTCGATGCGAAAGGTCTTCTTCACACCCGCCGGAACCGAGATGTCCAGATATTGTGGATCTGCCGCAATGCCGTCCACGGGGCCGGTTTTGCCCCAGAACTCTCCGACAATCACACGAACGGTGGTGCCGTCGTCATCAGTGACTTCGGGGATATCCTTGCTTTGAACATCCTGATAGCGCGGGGCAGTCATCTTCTGATCCGAAGGCAGGTTACCCCACAGCTGAAACCCATGCATCTGCCCCGAGGTGTTTCCCTGCGGCATTTCCTGATGCAGGATGCCGGACCCCGCCGTCATCCACTGCACGTCGCCCGCGACCAAAGTGCCGGTGTTGCCCAGCGAATCCGAATGCTCGACCGATCCGGCCAGAACATAGGTGATCGTCTCGATTCCGCGATGCGGATGCCAGGGAAAACCAGCCTTATAGTCCTGCGGGCGTTCGTTCCTGAAGTCGTCGAACAGCAGGAAAGGATCAAGTTCGGACGGGTCCTGAAACCCGAATGCGCGGTGAAGTTTCACGCCAGCCCCTTCCATCGTCGGGGTGGCCCTGCGTGTTTCCAGTGTGGGTCTAAGGGACATATTCGCCTCCGGTTCGTTTGATCAGCATGTAACCCCTGCGTGATTGCGGTCAATCAGCGTTAATTAACCGGAGCTGTGCAAATTTGCTAAGCAACCAAAGCCCTGTTGTTTCCCCTGGAAAGTCGCTAAGTCGAAGCGGAGCGAACAGGAGACATCCATGCAGGACGAAGTGCTGGCAACGATTCAGGCATCATCCCCCAGACGGTGGATCGGAGTAGGGATGCTGTCGACGGTTGGGGTGCTGGTCACATACGTCGCTTTGGCATCGCCGCCCGAACCGGCGTGGCAAGTATTTCTGTTTGCCGTAGGGGGCGCGTCGCTTTGGCTGGCCTATCGTGTATGGCACGCGACCCAGGACCATATTGAACTGACACAGTCGGAATTGCGTACCGGGTCAGGTCAAATGATCGCAAAGGTGGCTGATATTGAGTCGGTGGATCGCGGCGTATTCGCGTTCAAGCCGTCAAACGGCTTTCTGGTTCGCACCAAGCACAAAGATACGTACCAATGGGCCCCCGGATTGTGGTGGCGGATTGGTCGCCGGGTCGGCGTCGGCGGCATGACGTCTGCCGCCGAGGCCAAGTTCATGTCAGAAGTCTTAAGCGCTATTATCCACGCAGACGACCGGAGGGCGCACTAGGTTGCAAGCGACCTTGGTGGAAAAGCGGGGACGGGTGAAGATGAAGTTTTGAAAGTTAATGCCGGTCGCCAGATCCCAGCCAGGTTTGAACTGAGGAATATACTCGTTGGATGTTTCCACCAGAATGACCGTGTCCTGATCCGGCATTGGCGGCAGACGGTTTTCGATTTCCTGAATGTTGTTGTCGTTCCATTCCGTGTCATAGCCGCGCACGGTCGACCAATCCACGTAGTGGCGGTTGTCGTTCTCGTCAAAACGGATCAGAGAGACACGCATGCGCACTTCAGACCGGTTGTTGACCATTTCGCCCATAAGTTCGTGAAGCGAGTCGATGTAAACATCAGTCACAGCGGCCGATTCACGTGAGATCAGATCGCTGACCGTATAGGCAGCCTTCAGGTTCGACGCGCTTTGACGAAATCCCTCGAATGCGGTGAACGTAAACGTAATCGTCCACAGCAACAGTGGGAAGATCATGATGGCCTCGACGGTCAGAATACCACTTTCGTCCTGCTTGAAGGCCTTGATGCGGTTTTTCACGTTTCTGAATACAAACATAGCTTTACCGTGGCTCCTGCACGAATGCGGTCGTTGCGGTCACTGCATAGTGGCCGCTTTCGTCGACCACTGTGTTTGCGATGATCGAGCTTTCCAGAACAGGATCGATACGCAGGCAGGCCCGCAAAATCATCAACTCGTTTGAGGCCCCGCTTTTGAAGTCGAGCACTGGTTTGGGGTCTTCCGAACTGTCGGTGCAGGGTATTTCGTCCGAAAGTACGATGCCATTGAATGCATTCTGGCGAAGCATTTGCAGCCGCAGGTTGGTTTTACAATTCTTGATACCGGAAATGTCGCAAATCCGGTCCTTGATTACATCGTGGCTCCAGTTGGTGCCTGTGCCCAGACGGATATCCCGAACGACCAGATCAACACCCCGTTCCAGCGCGGCGTGCTTGGTGGTGATTATCGACATCTCTCCACCAATACCAATGAATGCCAGGAAAAACGGAATGATCATGACAAATTCGATCGTCGCGTTCCCGGACTCGGATCGCTTGAAAGTACGGAGTTTTGACAGTGATTTGCGGATCATTGCGTCAGCCTCAATTTGCGGATGGACGAAGCAATCGCAGTAAACGCCTTGTCCAGATCCAATCCAGCTACATTGTGAACATGGCTGTCCGAGCTTGCGCAGGATTTGATGGTATTCAAGCCGCTGGTGGGGGCCTCGAAAGCGATGCCATAGATGATGACACCCTTGTCTTTGGCCGCGCCGCAGATGCTGGTCGTGCGCGCGTTCTTTGTGGAAGATCCCACTGATTTTCTGAGGCCGTAGTACCAGTTATTCTCGTGGTTGCTTTGCCAATAGAAGTTGTTCTTGGCGTTCCACCACAGCGAAGCTCGGGCAAAAAGCTCAGGATAGGTCAGGCGAGTGGCGGTGCCGATCTCTTCGTTAGAAGAGTTTTCATTGGGTGGGTTCCCAAAAGGATGGCCTGCCGTGACATAGCTGCCGTTTTCTTCTGTATGTTGCATCCAGACCCAACGATCTGGGTTGGTCGAATAGCGGATACTATATTCACCCTTTTTCCCGTCGGGTCTTTGATAGTCAGGGTTGAACCAAACTTCAGTCAGGCCACTACGCGCGGACGAGTCCAACATGTACTGCGAAGTGTTTTGCCCGTCGGTCATTACGATTACGACCTTAAGCACGTCCGAGTCATAAGATTCCGGGCGCAGAGCGAATTTTGCAGGAACCTTGTTTTCGGCGGCCAAGGCATTGATCACAGGCTGGAATGACGGATCCAGCATGCCGACACCCCATTTCATGCCTACGTCGATAGATGTGTTGCCACTTGCGGTCAGGGCATCGATGCGGTTGTGCAGATATTGGACATTGTCGGTGACAGCTGTAATTTCACTGCCGCTGCGAACAGGGCATACGAAATAGGCCGGGGGCTGTTCTCCATCGGTTGAAACGCCGTTGACGTTTGCCGAATTGTATCGCCAAGGATCGAAATGCCCAGTGCGCTGATAGAAGGTATTCGGGCTAAGCGTCGCAGATCCGAATTGTCCGGAAGTAAAGTTCACGCAATGGGAATAGTTGTGCTCTGAGGTCACGTTGGTGAATTTACCCAGTATGTCCTGCCCGGCATTGACCTGAGTGGCATAGGGGACAATCGACATCGAAATCTTCGTTTCACCAGATTCCTCAAGCATTTTGGTGACAAAGCCCTTCGCCGCAGTTCTCAAGACTTCGATCTTCGACTTTCCGGCGGTCGCAGAAGACCTGGTCATGGAACCGGACATGTCCAGAACCAGCGAGATTTCAACAGAACCGATGGACTCTATGGCAGTGCTTGCCGCTTTCATATTCAGTTCGGTAACTTTTCCGAACCTCATGAAACGCGTCGGAACGACTGCATTGGCGGTCGCGGCCACCTTTCTGGAGCCAAACCCTTCGGTGACGGTCACGGTTTTCTCAAGATGGCCCAGCCCGGCCTTTTCCATATAGGCGTCGACAACATCCTTGGGTGGCAGCTTTTGGTCAAGATCTGCTGCAGCAAGCACCGCACGGTCCAGCGTGGATTGCAGGCTGGCGCGGTCGCGCTCGTACGTCATCAGATCCATCGCCATGCCGGTGATGGCCAGCATCAGGATTAAAATGAGCAGGGTGAATATCGTAAAAGTGCCGTCTTCTTTTCGGGCAAACAGCCTCAACCGGGAAATCTTGTGTTTCGGCTTCGAGCCGTCGTTCTGAAGCGAGAAAATTATCATTTGATGACTCCGCCTCGCACATAGAAGTCGTGCGCCAAAGAAAGGAAATTCCGGTTAAATTTAATTTTCAAACGTGGCGTGAATTGGGCGAAAAAGGCTTGGTTTTGGCCTTTTTGCGTACTCAAGGGGTATAATTTTCACGTTTTCCCCTGGTCTGTCGATGAAATGAAGACAATCAGTTAAGCGATTGACTGGATTGGGCGACTCACCATCAGGTCCTCAAGTCTCTGTTAAGAAGGTGATGAAAAAAAGTGCATTGTTTGATTGCAGCCAGACTTGAGTGGTGCGACAAAACGTCATGACGTTTCGTCATCCAGCGGTACGGAGGATTTTATGACCGGCATCCAAGAACCAAGCTTTCGCGAGAGTGTTGACCTGATGTTCAACAGGGCGGCCGCCCTGATGGAACTGCCGCCGGGGCTGGAGCAGAAAATCCGGGTTTGCAACGCGACCTATACAGTTCGGTTCGGTGTGCGTTTGCGTGGTGAGATCCATACGTTCACCGGGTACAGGTCCGTCCATTCCGAACATATGGAGCCGGTCAAAGGCGGCATTCGCTATGCCACTGCTGTGAACCAGGATGAGGTCGAAGCGCTGGCTGCGTTGATGACGTACAAATGCGCTCTTGTCGAAACGCCTTTTGGCGGATCGAAAGGCGGGCTTTGCATTGATCCGCGGAAATACGAAGAACACGAGCTGGAGCAAATCACACGACGCTTTGCCTATGAACTTGCAAAGCGGGATCTTATAAACCCGTCGCAAAACGTTCCCGCGCCCGACATGGGAACGGGCGAACGCGAAATGGCCTGGATGGCTGACCAATACGCCCGGATGAACACCACCGACATCAATGCACGGGCCTGTGTGACCGGCAAGCCATTGAACGCAGGTGGTATCGCTGGGCGGGTTGAAGCCACCGGACGTGGCATTCAGTACGCTCTGCGCGAATTTTTCCGTCACCCCGAAGACGTCAGGGCGGCAGGCCTGTCGGGCAAGCTGGACGGCAAGCGTGTTGTGGTGCAGGGGCTCGGCAATGTGGGCTATCACGCTGCGAAGTTTCTGAGCGAGGAGGACGGTTCACGCGTTGTAGGTATCATCGAATGGGACGGAGCGCTCTATAACCCGGATGGTATCGACGTCGAAGCCGTCCGCCAGTGGATCGTCAAGCATGGCGGCGTCAAGGATTATCCGGACGCGACTCATTCAGCGGAAGGCACAAGCGTTCTGGAGGCTGAGTGTGACATTCTGATCCCGGCTGCTCTGGAGGGTGTCATCAACCTTTCCAACGCCGAGCGGATCAAGGCACCTTTGATCATCGAGGCAGCGAACGGCCCGGTCACCGCTGGCGCGGATGAGATTCTTCGCAAGAAAGGTACCGTTATCATCCCGGATATGTATGCCAACGCGGGTGGTGTGACGGTGTCTTATTTTGAATGGGTCAAGAACCTTAGCCACATTCGTTTCGGCCGGATGCAGCGTCGGCAGGAAGAGGCGCGACATGAACTGATCGTCAGCGAGCTGGAGCGGCTGGACCGTTATCTGGGTGACGCGTGGTCGATGTCTCCGGACTTCAAAGCAAAATACCTCAAGGGTGCCGATGAGCTTGAACTGGTGCGCTCGGGCCTCGATGACACGATGCGTATCGCCTACCAGTCGATGCGTGAAGTGTGGCACAGCCGCGACGATGTCGAAGACCTGCGTACTGCGGCCTATATCGTGGCGATCGACCGCGTGGCCAAAAGCTATCGCGCCAAGGGGCTCTGAAGCAGGTGGGCGGGGTGATCATTTCGCCCCGTCGCTGCGCGCCGCGGCTTGAATGTCGATGGCGGCCCGTTAGTTTGACGGATAGTAGACACTCAGAGAAACGAATCCCGGAGACCTCCATGTTGCGTATAGCCATTGTCGCGGCTCTGCTGGCCACCCCTTTGGCCGCTCAGGAAACTAAGGAACAAAGCTGCAAGTATCAGGCGGATGTGGTGGCAGCGATCCAAAAGGCGCGGCTGGACCGCG
The DNA here is from genome assembly GCF_013110635.1 of Ruegeria sp. HKCCD6604. Taxonomy (NCBI): domain Bacteria; kingdom Pseudomonadati; phylum Pseudomonadota; class Alphaproteobacteria; order Rhodobacterales; family Roseobacteraceae; genus Ruegeria; species Ruegeria sp. HKCCD6604. Next base: position 166,844 of record NZ_WVQW01000005.1, read on the forward strand.
TGAAAGAACGAGATGTGGCGCAAGCCGTGGCTGATAGTGGCCCGACATGGCCCGAGAACTACAACGCCGCGATTCCGCTGATCACGCCGTGGGTCTATGAACAAAAGATGCGCGACGTGCGCAAAAAGGATCTGGGCGCCGCTTGGCTTGAGCTGTGTTTGCAACAATAATCCACAGCCCGGACATTTCCCTGTGGACAAACGCGCGCCTTCCCCTTGGCGCGCTTTCCTGTTTCTGTCAGGTTTGACTCATGTCACTGCCCCCAGGATTTCTGGATGAACTGCGCACCCGCCTGAGCCTGTCTCAGGTCGTCGGGCGCAAGGTGATTTGGGATCAGCGCAAATCCAATCAAGGCAAAGGTGACATGTGGGCGCCTTGCCCTTTTCATCACGAAAAGACGGCCTCATTCCATGTCGATGATCAGAAGGGGTTTTATTACTGCTTCGGCTGTCACGCCAAAGGCGACGCGATCAGCTTTGTAAAAGAAACGGAAAATGTTTCGTTCATCGAAGCGGTGGAAATCCTCGCCCGCGAGGCTGGCATGCCGATGCCTGCGCGGGATCCGAAAGCACAGGAAAAGCAGGATCGCCGCAGTCAGCTTGCCGATGTGATGGAACAGGCGGTGCAGTTTTTCCGCTTGCAGCTGAAAACAGGGGCGGGGGCAGAGGCACGGGATTACCTGTCGCGTCGGGGTTTGGATCAAAGCGCGCTGGATCGGTGGGAGATCGGGTTTGCGCCGGACAGTTGGCAGGCGCTTTGGGATCACCTGCGCGGCAAGAGCATCCCAGAGGAGCTGATCCTTGGCGCCGGGCTGGCCAAGCCTTCAAACAAAGGCAAAAAACCCTATGACACATTCCGCAACCGGATCATGTTCCCGATCCGTGATCCGCGTGGGCGCTGCATTGCATTCGGTGGCCGCGCGATGGATCCGAATGACAACGCGAAATACCTGAACTCGCCCGAGACCGAGTTGTTCGACAAGGGGCGCAGCCTTTACAATCAAGGTCCGGCGCGGCAGGCGGCGGGCAAAGGGCAGCCGCTGATCGTGGCCGAAGGGTATATGGACGTGATCGCGCTGGCCGAGGCGGGGTTTGGCGCGTCGGTTGCGCCTTTGGGAACGGCCATTACTGAACATCAGTTGCAACTGCTCTGGCGGATCGCGGATGAACCGATCATAGCGCTGGACGGGGATGCCGCGGGTCTGCGGGCGGCAATGCGGGCGGTTGATCTGGCACTGCCGCTGCTGGAGGCCGGAAAATCCCTGCGTTTTGCCTTGATGCCCGAAGGCAAGGACCCGGACGATCTGTTGCGCGCCGAAGGGGCAGGGGCCGTGAAGGCCGTTCTGGAAGGGGCCATACCGATGGTCAAACTGTTGTGGCAGCGCGAGACCGAAGGAAAGGTATTCGACAGCCCGGAACGCAAGGCAGCACTGGACAAGGCACTGCGGGACAAGATCAAGCTGATCCGAGATCCCTCGATCCGCTCGCATTACGGTCAGGAAATCAAAGACCTGCGCTGGCAACTGTTCCGCCCCCGACGACAACCTCAAAACCGTCCGTGGCAACCGCGGGGAAAATGGCAGCCGCAGCAGACCGCGACGCCGGGCGCGCGCAGTTCGTTTCTGGCCTCTTCGGAAAACGCGGATATCCAGCTGCGTGAAGCCGCTATTCTGGCGATCTCGATTCTGAATCCCAAGGTTGTTGTCCAATTTGAGCAACAGTTGGAAGAAATGGAATGCCACAATCCTGACTACGCGGCGTTGCGCGATGCTGTTCTGCGCCACGCAATTGATGATCCGGACAACCTGAAAGACCACATTATCGCATCAATGGGGCCTGACGCCCTTGAAAACCTGCTGACCCTTCGCCATGTGGCAGTCATCCCCTGTGTGTCCAAGCCAGGCGACGTTGAAAAGGCCGAGATGACACTGGCCGAGGAACTCGCAAAGATCAAAGCGCTCCGGGGGTTGGATGCCGAGATTGCCGAAGCGGCGGAAGAACTGTCCGATCTGCCCGATGAGGCGCTGACATACCGGCTGGCGCAAGCCGCCGAAGAGCGCAACCGCACGAGTAGAAGCCAGAACGAGGATAGGGCCGTTTTCGACATTGCTGACAATGGGGCGCGAATCAATCGTGACGAGAAAGACGCGTTTGCGGCGATCATGTCTGGTATCAAATTCGAGCGGAAACGCCGTTAAGTGGTGTTTTCGTAAGGCACTGGAAAAGAAAAACGGGTAAACGGGTGGCCGAATCACTTATACGCGCTAATGATTCGGCTGAGACGAATCACCCATCCCTGCAGGAGCATTGAATGGCCGCCAAGGATACGAACGAAGACCGCAAATCCGACGAGCAGGAACAGGAAATCTCGCTGGACATGAGCCAGGCGAACGTCAAGAAGATGATCGCCGAGGCTCGCGAGAAAGGTTACATTACCTACGACCAGCTCAATCAGGTGTTGCCGCCTGATCAGGTCAGTTCGGAACAGATCGAAGACGTAATGTCGATGCTGTCCGAGATGGGCATCAACATCATCGAAGATGAAGAGGCCGAAGAAGAAGAGAACAAAGGCTCGACCGAACTGGTTGCCGCGGAAAGCAACCGTGAGGTTGCACTGGCCGGTTCCGGCACTGAAAAGCTGGATCGCACCGACGACCCCGTGCGCATGTATCTGCGTGAGATGGGGTCGGTCGAATTGCTGAGCCGCGAGGGTGAGATCGCAATCGCCAAGCGGATCGAAGCCGGTCGCAACACGATGATTGCGGGCCTGTGTGAAAGCCCGCTGACCTTTCAGGCGATCACCATCTGGCATGACGAATTGTTGTCCGAAGACATTCTTTTGCGGGATGTCATTGATCTGGAAACCACGTTCGGCAACCAGTTGGACGAAGACGGTGACGTTGAAGAGCCGGTCGTCGATACCTCGGCCGTGCAGGCGAACAAGCCAGCCAAGGATACCGGCCCCGAGCTGGATGCGGATGGCAACCCGCTGAACAACGATGACGATGACGACGAAGACGATCAGGCCAACATGTCACTGGCCGCGATGGAAGCGGCGCTGAAGGATCAGGTCCTGACCACGTTGGAGCGTATCTCGACCGACTTCTCGATGCTGTCAGAAATGCAGGACAGCCGGATTTCGGCCACGCTGAACGAAGACGGTACGTTCAGTGAAAAGGACGAAGAAACCTATCAGAAACTGCGGGCTGAGATCGTCGAACTGGTGAATGGCCTTCACCTGCACAACAACCGGATCGAAGCGCTAATCGACCAGCTTTACGGTATCAACCGCCGCGTCATGTCTCTGGACAGCGCGATGGTCAAGCTGGCCGATCAGGCACGCATCAACCGCCGTGAGTTCATCGAAGCGTATCGGGGACGTGAGCTGGATCCGAACTGGCTGGCCGAGATGGCCGAAAAGCCGGGCCGGGGATGGCAGATGTTCATCGAACGCTCGACCGCGAAGGTCGAGGAACTGCGCAACGACATGGCTCAGGTCGGCCAGTATGTCGGTCTGGATATCTCGGAATTCCGCCGCATCGTGCAGCAGGTTCAGAAGGGCGAGAAAGAGGCGCGGCAGGCCAAGAAGGAAATGGTCGAAGCCAACCTGCGCCTAGTGATCTCGATCGCCAAAAAGTACACCAACCGCGGCCTGCAATTCCTTGATCTTATTCAGGAAGGCAACATCGGCCTGATGAAGGCGGTGGACAAGTTCGAATACCGTCGTGGCTACAAGTTCTCGACCTATGCGACCTGGTGGATCCGCCAGGCGATCACCCGCTCGATCGCAGATCAGGCCCGCACGATCCGTATTCCGGTTCATATGATCGAAACGATCAACAAGCTGGTGCGCACGGGCCGTCAGATGCTGCATGAAATCGGCCGCGAGCCGACGCCGGAAGAACTGGCCGAAAAGTTGCAGATGCCGCTCGAGAAAGTGCGCAAGGTGATGAAGATCGCCAAAGAGCCGATTTCTCTGGAGACGCCGATTGGCGACGAGGAAGACAGCCAATTGGGCGACTTCATCGAGGACAAGAATGCCGTGCTGCCCCTGGACAGCGCTATTCAGGAAAACCTCAAGGAAACCACCACAAGGGTTCTGGCCTCGCTCACCCCGCGCGAAGAACGGGTTCTGCGGATGCGTTTTGGCATCGGCATGAACACCGATCACACTTTGGAAGAAGTCGGCCAGCAGTTCAGCGTGACCCGCGAACGGATCCGTCAGATCGAGGCCAAGGCGCTGCGGAAGCTGAAGCATCCCAGCCGTTCACGAAAACTCCGGTCTTTCCTGGATCAATAAGAACAAAGATATATCAGAACAAAGGCGCCCCTCAGAGGCGCCTTTTTTCGTTCACATTGGCTGGTTCTCGCATCACGTTGGCGCGAATGCACAAGGCCGGGGCGGTGTGCCTTTCTATATCGGTCTTGTCCACTCATGGGACAGGCCGGGGCGAGGTTTTTCAGGCTGATGACCCCCGGCCAGCTGTCCGAATGGGATGTTCCACTCGGGTCTTGAAGGCGCTGGGCGGTTGACCTGTCCACCGTTTGAAGGCGGTCGAAAAAGCAGCCTGATCGGCATACCCCAGCGCGTATGAGATTTCAGACAGAGTCATGCCATTTGTGATGAAAGTCTGGGCCAGATCACATCTTAGATCGTCCACAATATCGCGATAGCTTGTGCCTTCTTCCTTGAGACGTCGACTGAAGGTTCTGAGGCTCATCCCCAGATCAGCCGCCGCATCTTCGGCTTGCAGGATTGCGCCGGGCAGGGATCGGGTGATCAGACCTTCGACACGGGCGCGGGTCTGGTGCTTGGGGGGTGGTTTTTCGGCCAGCAGACGTTCACCGTATTCCAGCAAATGCTCCCGCAGCTTGGGATCATAGGTCGGCACTTTCAATTCCAGCGCAGATAGCGGCAGAATGATCTCAATCTTTTCAGCGCTGAAAACCACCGGGCAGCCTGCCAGCTTTTCGTAGGTTTTGGCGTGGCTTCCAACTTTGTGCTGAAAGCGCATCTCGATCGGGTGCAACTTCACCTGCGTGAGGTTTCTCATCCTGGCCAGCGCAGCGAACAACAGGAATTCCGTGCGCCGATGATAGCGGGCAAAGCTGGCGTCTTTCCAATCGGCCTCAAGGGCCGCGAAGTTACCGGCAACACGGAAGCTGAGCCCGATGGCCGGATCGATGATGCCGTGAAAACGGGACAGGTTTTCCATCACCTGCCTCAAATCGCGGGAGTATTTACTGATATACCCCGTCACGGTCGAGGCCGACGTGACCTCGAGCCCAGTGCGTGCCGCAAATGTGATGTCACCAACGGCGTCACAGGCGTGCCGGATGAACAGAGCCTCTTTATGTGCGCTGTAGACTGCGGCAGGGGGCGCGATATCCTGCTGACGCAGCCCGGCCTGTTTCAATACCCGCTGGGATACTTTGCTGTTGCCGGCGTGGCGATCCAGTGCCTGGATCAAAAAATGTAGTCGGTCGATATCTACATCCATCGTGGTACAACACCTTACATTCTCAAATACACTAACAGTTTATCAGGGAAATCCCTTTGTTGACTTTGGCTTTTGGCAGAAAGGATTTTGCACTTGAGTACTACTTGTTGGCAAGTTCTCGAAAGGTTTTGACCGGAACGCGCATGAAGTGTAGAGCGGGGCTGTCCAAATCAGCTTTGTTGCCGGGTCGGGACCTTTATGGGGATGAGGTCAGAGCCTCGGAGAAATCACCAATCTCTGCTCAGGGCTCCCCGGCACGCTCTTTTTCCCGCAAGTGGCGCGTTGTTCTACGACGCCGGGCTTGGGCCTGCTGATCCGCTGTCAAGGCTGGCTCACACCGGATAACGCTATGTACCTGGCGGGCTGAATTGATTGTGAGGTACCCTGTGCACGCGGTGAAGTTCGACTAACCTATTTAGGGGTCGCTATTTGGAACAAGCAATCAGGGAAGAAATTACCATGAAACAGTCATACACTTTCGCCGCGTTGGCAGCCTTGGCCTTCAGTGTTCCATTGACAGCAGATGCTGCACGGAACGGATTTCGAACGGAACCCATAAACGCCACTGATTTTGAGGTCATCCCCCGCGGCGACATGCGTACCGAAGGCTATTGGTGCGCGGCCGCAGATTATGCGCGCCGAACCTTGGGATTGGGTTGGACGGACCGGATTTACGTGCTGCGGGGGTACGGGCCCAGTGTCACAACCGGTCGCAGAACAGCGGTTCAGTTTTCGATCAAGCAACCTCAAACGGTTGATGTGCAACCAAGCAGCTTTGTCTCGTTCGGGTTTCAGCCTGGCAACAGTGAATCTGTACAAGGTGCGAATGCACGGTGTAATTATCGACCGTTCTTCAACGACTGACAAACGCGCAGGATAGTCACGATGCAGACCGAGTTCGTTTTGCACACCCGTGGACCGGGGCTGTACGAATTCACGTCCGACGTTCTGCAATGGCTTGAACGGGTGGCGAAAGATGGGGTCTTGACCCTTTTCGTTCGCCACACCTCCTGCTCATTGATGATTCAGGAAAACGCGGACCCCGAAGTTCAAACAGATCTTCAGGCGTTCTTCGAACGGCTGGTTCCACCGTCAGACAACCCTGCCATGTCCTATCTGCGGCACACCTATGAAGGCCCGGACGATATGCCTGCGCATATCAAGGCCGCGCTCTTGCCGGTTTCGCTGACGATCCCGGTGTCACAGGGACGGCCTGTTCTTGGAACATGGCAAGGTATTTACCTGTTTGAACACCGCACTGCGCCGCATCAAAGGAAGGTTGCGGCGTACCTGGCCTGACCCACTATTTAGCGGTTTGAATTTCCGACTACCCAAACCCTAGCGGCTGCCCTATAGTTGTGGATAAGTAAGCCGCAGCGCTTACAAAAAGAGGCCGAACATGGGACGAGGAGACGGCGGATGCGCTGCCCGTTTTGCGGAAATATCGACACTCAGGTGAAAGATTCACGCCCGGCAGAGGACCACGTGGCAATCCGCCGACGCCGGTTCTGTCCGGCCTGTGGCGGACGGTTCACGACCTACGAACGTGTGCAACTGCGTGATCTGGTTGTCATAAAAACCAATGGAAAACGCGAAGATTTCGATCGCGACAAGCTGGAGCGTTCGATCCGCATCTCGATGCAGAAACGCCCAGTTGATCCCGAACGGATCGATCAGATGATTTCGGGCATCGTGCGCCGTCTGGAAAGCATGGGCGATACGGATATCCCGTCCAACAAGATCGGTGAGATCGTTATGGAAGCTCTGGCGCGGATCGACACTGTCGCCTATGTTCGCTTTGCGAGTGTGTACAAGAATTTCCAGGCGGCCGATGATTTCGAGGAGTTCGTCCACGAACTGCGCCCGCCGCAGCCTTCGACTGACGAGTGAACGAAACAGATAAGCGATTCATGGCGCTTGCCCTGTCTTTGGGGCGGCGCGGTCAGGGGACGTGCTGGCCGAACCCCGCTGTGGGGTGTGTCATCGTTCGTGATGACCGGATCATTGGGCGGGGCTGGACACAGCCGGGTGGCCGCCCTCATGCCGAGACCGAAGCCTTGGCTCAGGCCGGGCAGGGTGCGCGTGGTGCGACCGCCTATGTAACTCTGGAACCCTGTGCCCATCACGGCAAAACGCCACCCTGCGCCGAGGCCTTGATTGCGGCAGGTGTATCCCGCGTTGTGGCCGCTGTCGAAGACAGCGATCCGCGCGTGGCCGGGCAGGGTTTTGCTATGTTGCGCGAGGCGGGGATTGACGTTGTAACTGGCGTTCTTGCGCAACAGGCAGAACGGGATCTGGAAGGCTTTTTCCTCAAGACTGAACAAGGCCGGCCTTTTGTGACGCTGAAGATGGCCAGCAGCTTTGACGGGCGTATCGCAACCTCGACAGGGCACAGTCAATGGATCACCGGACCGCAGGCACGTCGTGTGGTCCATGCCATGCGCGCACGTCACGATGCGGTTATGGTCGGGGCAGGGACGGCGCGCGCCGACGACCCCTCGCTGACCGTTCGGGATCTTGGCGTTGAGCATCAACCCGTCCGCGTCGTGGTGTCCCGCCATATGGATATTTCTCTGATGGGGCAGCTGGCGCGCACGGCTTCAAAGATACCTGTCTGGCTCTGCCATGCGCATCACCCGGATGCAGAACGTGCACAGGCGTGGGAGGGATTGGGGGCAAAGCTGATCCCCTGTGCGTTGAAAGATCATCATATCGATGCGATGGATCTGCTTCAGCAACTGGGTCAGGCCGGTTTGACCAGTGTCTTCTGCGAAGGCGGGGCCGCGCTTGCGGCCTCGCTGCTGGCCGAAGATCTGGTGGACGAGCTGATCGGGTTCACTGCCGGCTTAACCATCGGGGCCGAGGGCCTGGCCGCGGTCGGGACACTAGGTCTGGAAACGTTGGAGGCCGCCCCCAGATTCGAATTGATCGAGACGCAGGCGGTCGGCGGGGATGTATTGCACCGTTGGCGCAGAGCGTCGGAATAACGTCAACGCCAAAGATGAGCGTGCGTTGCGAACGCGCCCTGAAGCTTTGACAGAAACCGGTTGAACGGACCGGACGGTGCCGAATGCCCCAGCGCCAAGCGTTCAACAGCCACTTCGACAGGGCAGGGTTGTCTGGTGATCGGATCGAAATAGCGTGGATAGTCAATCAAGGTGGCGTGCACCAAACCCATCAGCGACGGCCGTGCACCTCGCCTGACGGGGACGGCATCCAGATCGGTGGTCAGGCCCCATCCCGCATAGAAGGGCGCGCCCAGGGTCGTGACCCTCACCCCGCGCAACAATGCCTCGAACCCCAATAGCGATGTCATCGTCCACACCTCGTCCACCTGCGTCAGCAGCGAGGCAGGGTCAGTTCGGGTCACGACAAGGTCCGCAAGTGACTCTGCGTCTATCTGGCCATCCCGCAAACCGGCTTCGACATCGGGGTGCGGTTTGTAGATCAGGATTGCATCGGGGTTGGCTTCGCGCGCCGTTTTCAGCAAGTCCAGATTGCTGCGCACCGTGTTGGTGCCCAGCAGGATCGAGGCGTCATCTTCAACCTGTCCGGGCACCAGAATTCGGTGCCCATGGGGTAGAACCGGCGCGGATTGGCCCGTGTTGTATTTGCTCAAACCATCGGCCAGCAATCGCTCAACAAGCCGTTCAGCGCGCAATTCCTGATCCGGGCGCAATGTTGCACGCTCGCTGATCAGGTTTTCCAACTGGCTGGGCTTTGTGGGGTCATAGTAGATGCCGATTTCGTCGGTTACCAGGGATAGGGGCGGAACAAGCGCCGCCCCAAGTCCGCGGGAACGCAAAAAACCGTCTTCCACACGAACGGCCCCTTCGCTGTCGCGCGCCTGACTGGCCCAGACCATGTGCGGGCGATCCGAGGCATCAGGCTGTGTGGCCGTAAAGCGCAACTTGCCATGCCGCCCGAAAATCTGTTGCATGTGCCTGCGTTTCCACAGACGCATACCGGCGGCCGTCCAACCGTGCCTGTCCTGCTGCCATGCGCGGGTCTGCGCCTCCAAAATGTCCAGAACCGTTTCCAGTTCGCAGAGCTGATCGCGAAAGGGGTCGTACCAGGTCGGGTAAAGCAGCATAGCGGCCGCGAACAGTTGCGCGCGCGTCAGGTTGCGCTGTCGGCGTTGGACTGGGAATTCATCCTGCGTCAGGCCCCAGCCGGCATAGAACGGTTGGCCGAAAACGCGCGGTTTGTGACCGACCAGGATTGCTTCAAAGCCCAGCTGCGAGGAAACGGTATAAACCGCAACGGCACCCTCAAGCAGGGGCCAGGGGCTGATGGGCTGGTCAAACCACGTGACCCGGTCTGACAGGTTCTGATCGGTGAAATATCCCTGACGATGACCTGCCATCGTTTCTGGATGTGTCTTGATCAGAATGCGCGCGCCTGGGTTTTCCTCCTGCGCGACCACAAGCATTTCAAGAAAACGGGCACGATCGGCACCGCTTGCCGTGACGGCGGCATCGCCAACCGTCTGATCGATGACCAGTACATAACCGGGATCAGGTGCGACAAGGTCGAGGTCAAACGCGGAATACTTGCTGAGGTGCAATTCCCTGACCCGCTCCATCGCCGCGCGTGCGCGGTTCAGCAGCGCGGTGTCGTCCAAGGGATCAGTGTTCAGCAGCTTCTCAAGGTCGGAAGGTTCTGCCGCATCGAAATGCGGGCCTGAACGGTCCAGCAAAAGACCCAAGGGCGGTTCACCGGCGCGCCCCGGGTGCAGAGACCTGAGAAAGGCATCCTCGACCCGCAGAACGGGTGCACGGTGTTTTTCGGCGATGCGCAGGCCCCGATACGCGGTCGGGCTGTTGCCCCATATGCCCACGCAATCGCCATCCTTGGGAAGACCCAGACGAATGTCATATCCGGCAAGCGTCAGAATCCGTCTCAGGCGTTTTTGCGTAAGAAACCCGCCGTTGTAGACGAACAGCCGGGTGCGCTCGGCCCCGGCTGCGCTGTCCGGATCGGGTACCATGCATCAGTTGCCGGTCAGCGTGGCGACGTTTGCGATGGGGGTCAGACCACCAGCGATCAGCGAGATCGATTTGCTCCACTGTGCATAGGGTGCTTCGGTCACATAAATCGTATCGTCGTCGCGGATCACGAAATCCCGCGCGATGAACAGGCCGTTGGGGGCCGTCAGGTTCAGCAGGTAGATCATGCGTTGATCCCCCTTCAGGTCGGCGCGTCCGGTGATGCTGCGCGCGATGTCCTGGCGCTCTTTTCGCAGAATGAAAATGCCGGTTGGATCAGAGGACAGCGTTAGCAGACCACCGACCTGAGCCAAAGCTTCCAACGCAGTAAGGTCCTGACTGTCAAAGGCCACGCGAGACTGACCCCCGGTCGCGCCGAGAGCTATGTATGATCTGCTGTCTTCTTCCACCAAAATGCGGTCGCCGCCACGCAAAGCGACGTCCAGTTTCGGGTTGCGGAACAGATCTTCGTACCAGACGGTGCCCTTTTGATCCCCTCGGATCAATGTCACCAGTGCGATATCCGACGCTACTGAGACCCCGCCCGCCTTGGACAGCATGCCAAGCAGGGAACGGGTTGGGCGTTCGATCGGATAGATGCCGGGGGTTGCGACTGTACCCGTCAGCGAGACGGTGGAACCGTCACCCGCAACACGCCGCACTTCGATCTGTGGGTCGGGTGTCTGTTCCCGCAGCTTGTTCGTAATCAAAACGCGAAGCTGTTCGGGCGTGTTGCCCGCGGCCCGAATCCGACCCGCATAGGGGACGAAAATGAAACCATCGCTGTCGACCTGAACTTCGTCCAGAATGGTCGCCGCACCGGTTTCGCCGGACAGCAACCCGTCGTCCACGTTTTCCCATATGGTCAGGCCCAGCACGTCACCGGGGCGGACAGTGTCGGCGGTCAAGGCCTGGGCGCTGCTGAACGAGGACGAAAAGCCAAACTGAGGCACGGCGGATGCAAGGCGTGTCACGCGGTCATCGACTTCGACGACAAACGCGTTGCCGCCATTCTGGACTGCGCCCGCCAGAATTTCGGTCTTGTTCGGCCCGGATTTCGGAAGTTGGCAGGCCGCCATCAAGCCGATTGCGGCCACAAGGGAAACCCCCCGCATCCATCGCTTAGGAGAGAATTGCACTGCCGGATATCCTCAGTCTTTTGTTGTTGCGGGAAGATTAGCCAAGAAGCAGCTCAACTTCCAGTCACAGGGCGCCCGAATTGCTCGACGATTTTCAACTGTGGCGTCGGTGCCTCGTTCTTGTTCAGAAGGGCCTGATAAGGGTCACTGCTGCTGAGCATCATGTCCACAGCGCGGCGCAGCAACTGCCGCCTGCCGCGCCGGGAATAATACCCGCCCGGAACCTGGCTGGTTTCCAGCAGGAATTGCCGGTAACAGCGATAGGCGTCGACATCCGGCGCGTCTGGTTCAGCAAAAAATGCGGCGATCGACTGCTGTGATACGAAGTCGGTCTTGTCATAAACCGAACGTCCCAAAATACGCAGCGGAATACCCCGCCACAAGACCTGCTGCCCCGCAGTGGAATTCACGGTGACGGCCGAGTTCGCCTCATCCAGCAAACCTGCCAGTTTTCCGCCGGGGACATAGTGAACACGGTTCTGCACCCCGTGTTTCCTGGCAATCTCCATGGCGCGAAGGTGCAATGGTTCACGGTGGTTTTCCAAAGGGTGCTCTTTTACAACCAGCCTGTGATGCGCCGGTGCGCCTTGCGCGAATCCTGCGATGACCAGTTCCAGAAAATCGGACATGCAAGAGAATTCGGAATGGGCCTGAACCGAACTGTCATGCCCGAGTTGCAGCAGCACGAGGTGATAGGGGAAGCCCCCCCATCTGACGCGCGCCGTGGCAACGCTGCGTTGCAGGCGATGAACTGGCATCAGCATCAAGCGTTTGAAATACAACCGGAATTCCTGTGAAACCGACAGATCACGATGCGGCCGGAAATTGCGGTATCTCTTTTTCAGGAACATGACGAACCAATGATAGAGGGCACCGTAGAATATGTGTTGCCGCATATCCCCCCAATGCGACGGTGGCGGGGGCGTTTTGCTGTCCGAGCGGGCCAGAGCCTGCCGCATCTGGTCGACATCCAGTGACATCAGGCGCGAATGCCCGTTTGACCCGTCCCGCTCGTACGTGACCCACCAGGGCCGCAGGTAGCCTTCTTCGAAAACGTGAATTGTCAGCCCTTGAGACTTCGCAATCTCAACTGCGCGGGCGTGGACCGGTCTCGTGTCGCCATAAAGAACGATATCCGTGACGCCCTTGTCGGCAATCAACCTGTTCAATGTCTCGGGCCAATCGTCGGGCCTGTTCCGGAATGCGATGAAACTTGCCTTGTCGAACCAGAACGCCTGATCCCCCGCATTGAACCCAACCCGCCAGACCTGTGCCCCCGTGGCACGCAACATCCGCCCGAGTGTTGAGAAAAACGGCCCGTGAGGTCCCTGAAGAAACAGGAAGACCCGTTTGTCTGAGCCTGAAGGCATTTGCGGCATCTGGACTGCTCTTTTGTTTTTTGTTGCGGAAACTATGCCTGTTTGGGCCTTGTACGGCAAGGCGGGGCTTGCCCGCGCGGCCCATTGGGCTTACCTCGACGGTGAATAGCAGGCACAGGTTAGGAACTGAGGGTTAACGGAATGTTCACAGGGATCGTCACCGACATCGGCACCGTCACCGAGCTGGAACAGCAGGGGGATCTGCGTGCCCGGATCAAGACGGCCTATGACACGGCCAGTATCGATATCGGTGCTTCGATCGCCAGTGATGGTGTGTGTCTGACGGTGATCGCGCTGGGCGACGATTGGTATGATGTTCAGATCAGCGCCGAGACGGTTTCGAAGACCAACCTTGATACATGGGCCGTCGGCAAGCGTGTCAATCTGGAACGTGCGCTGAAAGTCGGCGATGAACTGGGCGGTCACATTGTTTCGGGTCATGTGGATGGCGTGGCCGAAGTGGTCGCGGTCGAGGATGAAGGCGACAGCACGCGTGTCACCTTGCGCGCACCGAAGGAACTGGCCCGGTTCATAGCGCCCAAAGGGTCGGTTGCGCTGAACGGGACATCGCTGACGGTCAATGACGTGAATGATTGCGAGTTTGGCATCAATTTCATCCCTCACACCAAGGAAGTCACGACCTGGGGCGATGTGGGTGTGGGCGATCGCGTCAATCTTGAGATCGATACGTTGGCCCGGTACGTCGCGCGTCTGGCCGAGATGTCCTGATACGTCGCGTCGGAAAGCACCTGCGCCGTTTGTGGACTGGTCTTTGCGCCCTCAGTGGTCTATTCCGCCGAGCAAACCTGCCATGTGAAAGGCTGCCCCATGAGCTTTGAAACCCCCGGACCGGTCGAGGCCCAGTTGCGTGACGCGATCAGCCCGATCGAAGAAATCATCGAAGAAGCGCGCGCAGGCCGGATGTACATTCTGGTCGATCACGAAGATCGTGAAAACGAAGGCGATCTGGTGATTCCGGCCGAGTTTGCGGATGCCGAGGCGATCAACTTCATGGCCACCCACGGGCGCGGTCTGATCTGTTTGCCGATGACGGCGGAACGGATAGATGCGCTGGGGCTGCCGATGATGGCCGTGAACAACTCGTCCCGGCACGAGACGGCTTTCACCGTATCGATTGAGGCGCGCGAAGGTGTCAGCACCGGGATTTCAGCCGCCGACCGGGCGCTGACCGTGGCGACCGCAATAAATGAACAGAATACGATGGCGCATATCGCCACCCCAGGCCATGTCTTTCCGTTGCGGGCAAAGCGGGGCGGGGTGCTGGTGCGCGCAGGCCATACCGAGGCCGCCGTGGATATCTCGCGCCTTGCCGGGCTAAACCCGTCAGGCGTGATCTGCGAGATCATGAATGCAGACGGAACCATGGCGCGCCTGCCGGATCTGGTCGAGTTCGCCAAAAAGCACAACATGAAAATCGGCACGATCAGCGACCTGATCAGCTATCGGGCGCGCAATGACAATCTGGTTGTCGAGACTTCTCGTCAAACAGTCACCTCGGAATACGGCGGTGAGTGGGAAATGCGGATTTTCACCGATCAGACCCACGGCATTGAACATGTTGTCATGATCAAAGGCGACATCACCACGCCCGAGCCCGTTCTGACGCGCACGCACGCCCTGCACGAAGCGCCGGATATCCTGGGGCTTGGCCCGAAATCATCGCGCGAGTTGCCGCGCGCGATGGAAAAGATCGCCGAAGAGGGCCGCGGAGTGGTCTGCCTGTTCCGCCAGCCGCGCAACTCGTTGTATGCGGTCGAGGATGAAGGCCCGCGCACCATCAAGCAAACCGGTCTGGGGGCGCAGATCCTGTCCAAGATGGGGATTCAGGAACTGGTGCTTCTGACCGACTCTCCTGAAACGGTGTATCTTGGGCTGGACGCGTTTGGCCTGTCCATCGTCGGCACCCGCTCGATTCTGAAGGAAGACTGAACATGGCTGAACAAGACAAACACGGAATTCTGCCGACACCCAGCTTCGACAAGCCGGTGAAACTGCTGATCGTGGCCGCTCCGTTCTACCGCTCGATCGCCGACAACCTGATTGCGGGTGCCACGGCCGAGATCGAAGCGGCTGGCGGCACCTGCGAAGTGGTCGAAGTGCCCGGCGCGCTGGAAATTCCCACGGCCATCGCCATGGCCGACCGACAGTGCAACTTTGACGGCTATGTCGCGCTTGGCTGCGTCATCCGCGGTGAGACCACGCATTACGAAACCGTCTGCAACGACTCCAGCCGCGCGATCCAGCTGCTGGGCCTACAGGGGCTGTGCATCGGCAACGGCATCCTGACGGTCGAGAATGACGAGCAGGCCGAAGTCCGCGCCAACCCCGAAAAGATGAATAAAGGGGGCGGCGCGGCCGCTGCGGCCTTGCATCTGATCGCGCTCAGCCGTAAGTGGGGCGCTTCGAAAAAGGGCGTCGGATTCAAGCCGCCGTCCGAGTCCATCATGGTGGCGGGCGACAGCAACGGATCAACGACAGCATGACCCAGACAGACACGCCGAAACCGGCAAACCGGAAACGCCTGATGAAATCCGCAGCGCGGCTTTATGCCGTGCAGGCGCTGTTCCAGATGGAACAGTCGGGCCAGACGACCGAGCAGGTGGTCAACGAGTTTCTGGACCACCGGTTCGGCGCGGTCTACGAGGGCGACGAGATGCTCGAGGGCGACAGCACGCTGTTCCGCAAGCTGGTGGATGACGCGGTGAACTATCAGGCGCCGATCGACCAGATGACCGACCGCGCGCTGGTGGCGAAATGGCCGATCGCGCGCATCGACCCGACCCTGCGCGCGCTGTTTCGCGCGGCGGGTGCGGAACTGACCCAAAGCGGCACACCGCCCAAGGTGGTGATCACCGAGTTTGTCGATGTGGCACGTGCATTTTTCCCTGAGGGTAAGGAACCAAAATTCGTCAATGCCGTGCTGGATCACATGGCGCGCGAGGCCCAGCCCGAGGCGTTCTGACACGTTTACCTGAACCAGACATGCGCTAGCATTGTTTTCGAAGCGCAAGGAGGTTCGCCATGCCCAAACTGATCCGCCTGTATATCACGCAAGTCGCCTGGGGTTTTGTCATTTCGGCCGTGTTTGTCGGGGTGCTCTTGGCGCTGAACGTCGCGAACCTTCGGCATCTGATCACCGGGTCGGAAATCGGCCTGATAGCGTTGGTGATGATCTGGTTCATGAACGGCATCGTCTTTGCCGGCGTTCAGTTCGCGTACAAGATCATGAGCATGGCGGAAAAGCCGCAGGGGCCGCGTCGGGGAACACCGGTCGCACACAGCTTCGAGCCGGCAACCGTGAAACAGGAAGCCCACGCAGGGCGCTGATATTTCAGGGAAAGTGCGGCGGGACCACCAGTCAACCGTGCGGTTTGATTCCCGAGGACCTGTATGTACAGGTGGGCGCCGGGTAATCAGGCCAGGACCTGAACAGAGCCAGCCCCCTCGGAATTGCTTAAGGCCACCAGAATGCTACCTGTCACAAGAAGGGCAGAACCCGCCACGCGCTTAAGTAGGGTGTCTGACGGGTTCGCGCAAGAGGTCAGGCGTCAACAGTTTCGTGCAATGCCACACGCAACTTGCCGAAATGTTCATCCCATCCTTTGTCCAGGGCCAGGATCAGATCAAATGCTGCGACGCCTTGCGGCAATCCTTCGTGCACAAGCTCAAGACGTGTGCCGCCCGAGACCGGCTCCAATGTCCATTTGACCACGCTGACAGCGTCTCCCATCGGTTTGACGGTGAAGGTGTGTTCAAGATATTTTGGGGGGCGGGCGACACGGACCTCTCCCCAGATCAGCAAGTCGCCGCTTGTCGTGCCGAACATCTCAAGCTTCTGACCTTCTGCCAGTGTTCTTTCAGGTTTGTGGAACCATTCCGCCAAATGCTCAGGTTCCGTCAGATATGCCCAAACGGTTTCCGGTTCCGCCCTGAGGAAAATCGATTTCTTCAATACGGCATCAGTCATTTTGTTTCCTTTCAATGGCTTCCTTGAGAGAGTTGAGGCGATCGTCCCAGAACTGGTCAAAATAGCTGAGCCAGTCGAGCACCGGGGCCATACCCTGTGGTTCAAGTCGATTGATGCGTTCCCGGCCGCGCGCTTCGACTGTGATCAACCCACCGTCGGACAGAATCGTCAGGTGTTTTTTGACCGCAGCGCGGGTCATGTCGAACCGGTCCGTCAACTGCCCGATCGTCATGTCCTGTGACGAGAGCAGTCGCACGATGTTCCGGCGTGTGGGATCGGCCAGCGCGCGAAACGCGTTTTGAGTTTGGTTCTCCATAAGCAACCCCAGAAATAGTACCTTTTGGCGTCATATGAATGTAATACCAAAAGGTACTATGTCAAGACGCAAAGGCGCTTTACTTTTGTTCGCTAATTGTTCACATTTTCAGCTATGACTTTGGATCTGCAACCTGGACAGAGACTGGCACGTGGCGTCGCGCGGCATCTTGCGGCCCATGGCTTTGTTTCTGTGGAGGAATTCGTACCTGCGCGCGGGTTGCGCGTTGACGTGATGGGGCTGGGGCCAAAGGGTGAGTTGTGGGTGATTGAATGCAAATCCAGCCGTGCCGATTATCAGTCGGATTCGAAATGGCAGGGCTATTTGGAATGGTGTGACCGCTTCTTTTGGGCCGTCGATACAGAATTCCCGACCGATCTGTTGCCTGATGAAACAGGCCTGATCATCGCCGATGCCTATGATGCGGAAATCGTGCGCATGGCGCCCGAGGACAAAATCGCACCGGCGCGGCGCAAGAAGATGATCCAGAAATTTGCAACGGATGCCGCGCGCCGTTTGCACGCGCTTCGGGATCCCAGGCTGTAAGGTCAACCTTTGACGGCAAGGGCGGCTTGTACCGCAGCACGAATTTCGTCGGCGATTTCTGCTGCTTCTTCCGGGTCAAAATCCATCGGTATTTCGATGCCGTCAGCTTCGATGAACAGTCGGACCATACCCTGATCGGTCGGACCGATTTGCAGGTTTGCCTGAATGTCGCGTTCGGTATTGATGCCCATCTGTGCCTCCGAGACTGAGCGTTCCTGCTAGCGCGCACGGGGTTGAGAATCAAGTCACCTTTGCGGTCAGATGAGATATGGAAGACGCCGTTCTCAGACCCTTTCACCCCGATGACGCCGCGTGGCTGGTTGAACAGCACGGTCTGCTTTATGCGCGCGACGAAGGGTTTGATGACAGCTTTGCGCCCCTAGTGGCCAGCATCCTTGACGACTTCATGGCCAACAGTGACCCCGAGCTTGAAAGAGGCTGGATCGCCGAGCAGGACGGGCAGCGTCTGGGCAGTATTTTCTGCGTTGCTGTTGACCGGAATACCGCCAAGTTGCGGCTGTTTCTGCTTGTCCCGCAAGCACGAGGGCTGGGGCTGGGAAAGCGCCTGTTGCAAGCATGCACTGCCTTCGCACGCGGGGCAGGATACAAAGAAATGGTTCTGTGGACGCACGAAAGCCATACCGCCGCCTGCGCACTTTACAAGGCGTCCGGCTGGGAATTGACAGACAGCAAAGCGGTGCATTCCTTCGGTGTCGATCTTGTCGAACAAAGCTGGAAATTTCGGCTTTAATGCTCTTGCATTCCGCGGGCGTGTTCGGTACATCGCCCCTCACGAGTGCCGCCTTAGCTCAGTTGGTTAGAGCGCTGGATTGTGGATCCAGAGGTCCCCTGTTCAAGCCAGGGAGGCGGTACCACTTCTCCCCTTTTGAATGTGCTGTAAAGCGCGCGGGCGCGCGGTGATTGGCGTTGATTTGGTTTGGTGTCCAGACGTGACTGGCGCGCCGAAACTCAGCGCGCCAGGTTCAGTTTGAACCGCATCTTGGCCCGTTTTGCGACCGGCAGGTGCCGGTTCAGGCGTTTATTGATCAGGCCAAAGCCCCCGACAATCACCAGCGTCAGCAGGATGAAATAGAACGCCAGTATCGGGTATGGGATGAACGGGTTGAACGTCTTGTCTGCAAAGTAACTGGCGTAATACAGGGCGTCTCCGCGTTGCTGCCATGCCGGGAAGGCTGAAAAGAAGACCAGCGTTGTTGCGTGGAAAAGAAAGATCGCTTCGTTTGTGTAGGCAGGCCAGGCAAGCCGCAACATGGTGGGCCAGACGATCCGGCGAAAACGGGCCCAGCCTGACATGCCATAGGCATCTGCGGCTTCGATATCGCCCTTGGGAATGGACCTTAGCGCTCCGTAAAAGATCTCGCCCGAATAGGCTGCGGTGTTGAGGAACAGCACGATCAGCGCCCCCAGCCAGGCTGAGGTGAAGGCGTCGAACATCGGGTTGGATTTCTTCAGCGACAGGAACAGGAAATAGGCGAAGAAAAACTGGATAAACAAGGGCGAGCCGCGAAACAGGAAAATGAACCATTCCGAAGGCTTGCGAAGCCATTTGTTTGCTGACGCCTTGCCGACGGCCAGGGCCGTGGCCAGAAAAAAGCCGGTCGCCAGCGCCATGATCCCGAAATAGACATTCCAGATCATCCCCGACCCGATCAGCGTGAACTGTTCGCACAGGGTGAAGTCACTTTTGGGCAGTAGTCGCTCGCCGATACCCAGGGACCGCAGGCCGTAATCTTGAATCGTCTGCAAGCAGCTCATGCCGTGGTCTCCTTGCGCAGAAGCTCACCGCCGGACGTGGCCTGCCCGTGGGACAGTTTCCGCATCAGCTTTTCAAGCCCAAGTTCAGATACGCGCGTCATGCCGAGGTAGAAGACAAGCAGGAACAGGAAGTACCACATGCGCCAGTCGCCATGCGGATATTGGGTGAACTTGGACGTCTTGGTGCCGCCAAGTTCGCGGGCCCAATAGACGATGTCTTCGATCCCCAGCAGGAACAGCAGCGGAGTGGCCTTGATGAGAACCATCCAAAGATTCGACAGGCCGGGCAGGGCATAGACCCACATCTGCGGCACAAGGATGCGCCAGAAGGTCTGACGACGGGACATGCCATATGCTTCGGCGGTTTCAAGCTGCGCGTGGGGCACGGCGCGCATTCCACCAAACAAAACGTTTGCCGCAAACGCCCCGAAAACAATTGAGAAGGTAACGACGGCCAGGAAAAAGCCGTAGGTTTCATGCACCCATTCCGGTGCGGTCCCCAATGGCAGCTTGGCCGCCTGACAGACGATAAAGTCATTTCCCTGCCGGATCGGGTCGGTCCATTCGGGGCACAATATCTTGTGCCGCGTCCATTCGAATGCCTGATCCAAGGCTATCACGAAAAACAGGAAGAAAGCGATGTCCGGAACACCACGCACGATGGCAATATACCCTTTGCCCAGCCAGCTCAGGGGCGGGAAATGTGATCGGGCGGCCATTGCGCCAACAAAACCAAACGCCAATGCGACCGGCGCGGTCACCGCCAGCAATCCCAACACCTTGAGGAACGATAGGTAGAAGGACCAGTGCACGCCGTTGGTCAGGTAGCAGGAGAACCAGCGGAACGTTCCAAGCGTGTCAGGGTCAGCGCAATAGGAAAACATGAAGCGTCTTTCGAGCGTCGTACCCGGTTATTCCACCGGGCAGGGTTCGGCGCGATGGACGCGCCGAACCGCTTGATACGGATTAGTTTGTAACGACCGAACCGTCAGCGTTGTAGGTCGGAACGCCTTCGCCGAACCACTTGATGATCAGTTCGTTCAACGAACCGTCCGCTTTCATCGAGGTGATCGCCTCGTCGAACTTTCCGCGCAGTTCGCCATCCGATTCACGGATGCCCAGCCCGATGCCACCGCCCAGCGGAACGTCATCACCCACGAAAACCAGCTCTCCGGCGGATTCCTCGACGATCGGCACCAGGAAGTCCTTGTCGGCAAACACGGCATCGGCTTCACCGTTGCGGACGGCTGCGATGGTTTCTTCCGGAGTTGCAAACTCGACCAGAGTCGCGCCCGACTCGGCTACGTGGCCTGCCTGAATGGTGGCGGTCTGTGCGGCAACGACGCCGGTGGTGACATCAACATCCGCAGACGCACCGACATAGGCCGAGGCCGCAGGCGGGAAGTAGTTCTGGGTGAAGTCGATGACTTCGTCACGTTCGTCGGTGATCGACATACCCGCGATGATGGTGTCGTAGTTGCCCGAGACCAGGTTCGGAATGATCGAATCCCAGTCGTTCTTGACCCATTCACATTCCAGGTTTGCGCGCTTGCACAGTTCGTCGCCGACTTCACGCTCGAAGCCGTCGATTTCGCCCGCATCATTGATGAAGTTGTACGGAGGGTAGGCGCCCTCGGTTCCCATGCGGACCGTGTCGGCCATGGCGATACCGGCGGTCAGCGCCAGTGCGGCAGTGGACAGAATCAGATTTTTCATTGGTTGCTCCCCAGTTTGGTTCTGTTTTTGAAGTTAAGCCGCCTGAGTGGCGGAGAGAAAACCCCGAAGCCGTTCGGATTCAGGAGATGTGAAGATATCTTCGGGCGTGCCTTCTTCCTCGATCAGGCCCTGGTGCAGGAACACCACGTGGCTTGAAATGTCGGCGGCCATTTTCATGTCATGCGTCACGATGATCATGGTACGCCCTTCGGCGGCCAAGTCCTTGATCACCTTGATCACTTCCTGTTCCAGTTCAGGGTCCAAAGCCGAAGTCGGTTCATCAAACAGCAGGGCTTCGGGTTCCATGCACAGGCCGCGGGCGATGGCGGCGCGCTGTTGCTGCCCGCCGGACAATTGCGCCGGATAGGCGTCGCATTTGTCGCCGATGCCAACCTTATCCAGATACTTGCGCGCGCTCTCTTCCACCTCGGCCCTGTCGCGCCCCAGAACGGTCACGGGGGCTTCCATCACATTTTGCAGGATGGTCATATGCGCCCAAAGATTGAACTGTTGAAACACCATCGACAGGTTGGTGCGTATGCGCAGAACCTGTTTGGAGTCGGCGGGGCGGCGCCCGTGGCTTTCCCCGGACCATTTCACAGGCTCACCCTTGAAAAGGATTTCTCCTTGCTGGCTGTCTTCCAGAAGATTGCAGCATCGCAGAAGCGTCGACTTGCCGGACCCGGACGACCCAATCAGTGATACCACGTCACCGCGATGTGCCGTGATATCGACCCCCTTCAACACTTCAAGATTTCCGAAGCTTTTGTGAAGGTCTTTGATTTCGATAACGGGTGCAGTTTCTGTCACGGGCAGTCCAGTGGTTGGTGGTGTTGGTCCGGTACTAGGACCGAAAAAAAAGGTCAATGCAATGTGCAAATGACAGAATCAAGCGGAGAAACACCCAAATTGGCCAAAATCAGTCGACAAATTGGGCAGTCGTTGATCCGCCGTCTTTGGGGGGCGCCGGAGTGGGGACAGCCAAGTAGTGCGCCGCGGGAATATCGATCAACCCGCGTATATGCAGCAATCGTTGATCGTCGTCGCAAAGCTGGTCAATCGCGGCCCGAACAGCGCCTGCAACGACCTGCGGATTCTGACCCATCGATGTGATGTAGGGCAGGGTCGGAGTCGGAGTCGTTCTTGCCAGTTCGCGCAGTTTGGTCCCCAAATTGCTATGTTGTTGCAGCATCAGCCACGTCAGCATGTCCAGTGCGGCAAAGTCCGCTTTGCCATCTGCGACGGCTTGGGCAGACAGCGCATGCCCGCCGGTTTCCAACAGTCCGGCGGGGTGCAGGTTTGCTTGGGTCATATGTGTGATCGGGGCTGCCCAGCCGGATTGGGACAGGCTCTCATTATACGCGAACACGCCTGTGCTCAGCCCCGCCAGATCCCGGTCGTCGTCATTCCGAGACACAAAGACCGAGCAATAGTATCCGGGGGGACATCCGGGCAGGCCATAGTCCGGGGTGCCAACCAGTTGCACGTGACCATGCAATCGGGTTCGAAACGGCATGCCACAGGTTTGTGCCAGAATCAGTTTTGGGTCCCGCCAGACCGTCCACACGTCTTTGTCGCGGGTAAGGTGTTCCGGGCCTGATCCAAGTTGGGCGCGAATCAGGTTCCAGAACCTGTCATTGGCGGCTTGCAGGGCAGGCATGTCATACATGCCCAGCATGGCAATCACGATTTTGCAGCCTTTTGCCGTGCCAAAGCGGAATCCACGTCACTTACGCCTAGAAGACTGACCACCAGACGCAGCAGCGAATCTTCCTCGCTTGTGCGGTGCCCATCGGCCAACGCCACGGACCACAGTGCCTGAACGACCGCAAGCCGATCTTCATAGGCAACCGCCTCTTTGATGGCTCGGGTAAAGCGGACGGTGTCCGGGGCCTCGGCCTCAAGATCTTCAGCGCGGGCGCGCAGGGCGGCGCTTTCGAACGGCGACAGGCCATAGCGTTGCGCCGAAATTCGGTCGATACGGGCCATTTCGGTATCGGAATAGTCATTGTCGGACCGTGCCAGACGCACCAGCAGGGCCGTCAGGGCCAGGCGGGCGTCATCGTCGACAAGAGGATCGGGCTGAGGCTGCGTGAGCCTGGAAAGAAATTCACTGAACATGCGTTAGATATAGCGAGCGACTAACTCACATCCAAGCGGCTTTGAACGCGTTCACGCGCAGCCTTGCTGTCGTTAAAGCTCAACCCCATGGCAACGCGGGCTTCCTCGACGATTTTCACCTCGCCTTCGTCGGTGTTTCCATCTGCCAGGACAACTTCCCATAGCGCATCCAGAGCGGCCAGGCGTTCCTTCAGATCCGTGGTCTCACGGATCAGCTTGCCGAAGGTATCGGTATCCGGTGCTGCCGCGTGAAGCTTTTCGCATGTGGCGCGCACCTTGGCTGCTTCGATCGCGTTGTGCTGGTAAAGACGGGCCAGGATTTTGTCGATCAGGCGGATCTCTTCCAGCTTGTAGTCCCGATCAGCCTGCGCCACGCGCACCATGAGCGCCCCCAGAGCAAGTTCGGCATCCGGGTCCGGAAGATGTTCATGCTGGGGCGGTCTGAGCGCCTGAAGGAACTTTTTCAACATGGCAAAAGATTATTCCATATTTTGTGGTGCGCCAAGCTTAGTCTACCCGTCATAGCCCTGAATGATCACAAGATCGCCCATCGATACCGGGGCGCGCAGTGCTTTGGCTTTCTGGTATGCTTCGCTTTCGTAACAGGCAAGCGCATCCTCATAGCTGGGAAATTCGATCACGACGGTCCGGGCGCGCGCTGCGCCTTCCTTAACTTCGCGCTTTCCTCCGCGCGTCAGAAAGCGCGCACCATAAGCTGCAAAGGGTTCCGCATTTGCAGCAATGTAGGTCTTGTACGTGTCCATGTCGTCCACATCGACATGTGCAACCCAATAGCCTTTCATCAGGCTTGCCTCCTGTTCAGTTTCAAAAGCAGGGTGGTGAGAAGTGGCGGCAATTGCAATCCCACAACTTCAGGGTGATCAGTTGCGGTAGTGAATAGCGGCGTGCGCCTGATCTGTTAACCACTTGATCATCTGACGATAAGGAACCGGACCATAGCTGACGCGCGTAACCCCCAGTTCAGCCAGACGCGGTGTGCCGGGGGTGCCGGGCAGGGCGATGATGTTGACCGGAAGGTTCGTGCGCTCGCACAGATGGCCGATCATCGCCTCGTCTTTCAGCCCCGGAGCAAAAAAACCGCTGGCGCCCGCAGCCTCATAGGCCGAAGCACGGGCAATGGCGTCGTTCAGCATGGCCTCATCATGTGTTTCTGCCGGGGCTTTCAGGAAAATGTCGGTTCTTGCGTTGACATAGGCAGGTATGCCCGCGTCTTCGCAGGCCGCGCGCATGGCTTCGACGCGTTTGGCCTGAACCGCTGTATCGTACAGCCCGTCGCCGCCGATGATCTGATCTTCGAAGTTGAAACCTACCACGCCGCAATCCAGCGCACGCTTGACGTTTTGCGCAATGCCCTGTGGATCTTCGGCATATGCCCCTTCGAAATCCAGTGTCACCGGAAGATCAACCGCTGCAACGATGCGGCGCGCATTGTCCAATGCGGCCTCAAGCGGGATGTTCTGACCGTCGCCAAAACCCTGTGCCATGGCAACAGGTGCACTGCCGGTTGCAATGGCTTGCGCGCCTGCATCCCGCACCGCGCCGGCACTGCCAGCATCCCAGATGTTGAACAGAATGACGGGGTCGCCCTTTTTGTGAAGGCTGGTAAAGGTCTTCGCGCGTTGGGATTGATCGCTCATCGGGGCTCTCCTGTCGTGGTGTGATCAACAGTTAACCCCATGAGGGCAGACCGAGTAGAGGTTTTTTGCTCGGCAGCGTCACATTGAAGTGACGGTAGCCGCATGGCCCGGTCCATGGCAAGATGGTCCGGGCCATGCTGGTGCATGGGCAAGCGGCGGTGCGTGCCTCAGGCTTCTTCTGCCGCGCCGGATACGAATTTTGCGCTGAAGTTGGCCTCACCCAAACGCTTCAACAGGTTCAGCTGAGTGTCCAGCCAGTCTTTATGGCCTTCTTCTTCCAGCAAGATGCGTTCGAACAGGGTCCTTGACCCGACATCGCCGACCTCGGCGGCCTGCAACGCGGCCTTGGTATAGAAGTCGACCGCCTCGGTTTCATCTTTCAGGTCTGCGGCAAACATGTCTTCCAGAGACCCCGCGGCAACTGGACTTTTCTGAAACGCAAGCTCGGGCACACCGCCAAGGAACAGGATACGCTCGATGAACGCGTCGGAGTGACCCAATTCTTCCTGCATTTCAGCGCGCATTTTTTCGGCAAGGATGTCCAGCCCCCAGTCCTCCAGCACATGGGCATGCAGCTGATACTGGTGCGCCGCCGTCAGCTCCATATGAAGCGCTTGCTGGAGGTTGGTAATCGTTGTTGCGTTGCTCATCGGAAATCTCCTGAAACTCTGAACGGCATTGAGCCTGCGAAGCAGAAATTCTGCTTGCACATACAGTTAAGAGATCAGCCCGCACAAAACAACGCGGGGTGACAGTCCGACACAGCCCAGGGTCAGACCAGGCGAGAAGTGTCTTTCGCAGCGCGCACGAAATCGCGGAACAGGGGATGCGGATCGAACGGTTTGGACTTCAGTTCCGGGTGGTACTGCACGCCGATGAACCATGGGTGATCCGACCATTCCACGATCTCGGGCAGGCGTCCGTCCGGCGACATGCCCGAGAAGTTGAGCCCGGCCTTTTCAAGCTGCTCACGGTATTTGATGTCCACCTCATAGCGGTGACGGTGGCGCTCCTCGATCTGTGTGCCGCCATAAACTTCAGCGACTTTCGATCCCTCTGCCAGCACCGCATTGTAAGCGCCCAGGCGCATGGTGCCGCCCTTGTCGTCACCGACCTTGCGTTCGACCTTGTGATTGCCCTGCACCCATTCCTTCAGATGGTACACGACAGGTTCAAAACGTTTCTTCCCGGCTTCGTGGTCGAATTCTTCCGAACCAGCTTCCTTGATGCCAGCCGCATTTCGGGCGGCCTCGATCACGGCCATCTGCATCCCAAGGCAGATGCCCAGATAGGGGACTTTGTGCTCGCGCGCATATTGCGCGGCCTTGATTTTGCCCTCTGTGCCACGTTCGCCAAAGCCTCCGGGGACGAGGATGGCGTGGAAACCTTCAAGATAGGGGGCGACGTCTTCGTTGTCGAACACCTCGGCGTCAACCCATTCGACCTTGACCTTGACCCGGTTGGCCATGCCGCCATGGGTCAGCGCCTCGGCAATCGATTTATAGGCGTCTTCAAGCTGCGTATACTTGCCTACGATGGCGACCTTCACTTCGCCCTCGGCATTGTGGATGCGGTCGCTGACGTCTTCCCATTTTGCCAGATCGGGTTTGGGTGCAGGGCTGATCTGGAACGCGTCCAGAACGGCCTGATCCAGACCTTCGCGGTGATAGGCCAGCGGCGCGTCATAGATGGTGCTCAGGTCCTGCGCTGCGATCACGCTGTCGGGGCGCACGTTGCAGAACAGCGCCAGTTTCTCGCGCTCCTTGGTCGGGATCGGCCCTTCCGAGCGGCAGACCAGAATATCGGGCGCCAGACCGATCGAGCGCAGTTCCTTCACCGAGTGCTGAGTCGGTTTGGTTTTCAGCTCGCCCGAGGCCTTGATATAAGGCAACAGTGTCAGGTGCATGAAAATGCACTGCCCGCGCGGCTTGTCCTGGCTGAACTGGCGGATCGCCTCGAAAAACGGCAGACCCTCAATATCGCCCACGGTGCCGCCGATTTCACACAGCATGAAATCAACCTCATCCTCGCCGATGGCGATGAAATCCTTGATCTCGTTGGTGACGTGCGGGATCACCTGAATGGTCTTGCCCAGATAATCCCCGCGGCGTTCCTTTTCCAGAACGTTCGAATAGATCCGCCCCGAACTGACCGAGTCGGTCTTGCGCGCGGCCACTCCGGTGAACCGTTCGTAATGGCCCAGGTCCAGGTCGGTTTCGGCCCCATCATCGGTGACGAACACTTCGCCGTGCTCAAACGGCGACATCGTCCCCGGATCCACGTTCAGATAGGGGTCCAGCTTGCGCAGCCGTACCGAGTATCCCCGGGCCTGCAACAAGGCGCCCAGCGCCGCCGAAGCCAGTCCTTTGCCCAAGGACGAAACCACACCACCAGTGATGAAAATAAAACGCGCCATAGTTTTTCGGCTGCTCCCGTGAGACGTCATAATCAGCTGCCCGACGGTTTCGAAAAACCGCTGCATCACGGGACTTCACGTATAAAGGATTCGCGCCAAAAGCGCAAGAGAACCGCAAGATGCTGTTGCAGTCCTCTTCCATGTTTCTAGGTTTTGTAGGTCAGTCGGCCTGCGGGATCAGCGGCGCGTTGTCGCCCTGTGCAGGCGGCAGAAGGTCATCCGCCGACGGAATTGCCGGAGTACTTTCTTCGCTTGAAGCCGGAGCCGGCACGCCCAAACGGTCGATCACCGAGCTGCCCGAAGATTTCTGCGCCGCCAGAATGGTCAGCGTGATCGAGGTCACGATGAAGCAAGCGGCGAGGATCCAGGTCAGTTTGCCCAAAGCCGTCGCCGCTGCACGGCCTGTCATGGCTCCGCCACCACCGCCACCCATGCCAAGGCCACCGCCTTCGGACCGCTGCATCAGAACAACGGCAATCAAGCCTAGGGCCAAGAGGAGGTGGATGATGAGAACGACGTTTTCCATGGTGGTCCTGTACAGCGTGGCGTGTATCGCGTGGTATCTATGCAAGTTTGCCAGCGGGGGCAAGTGAGGAGTTCGCATCACCGCACGTGATATGACATATCACGTCAAAGGGACTGGACAGAACGCCGATGCGTGACGCAGGCTGCGGCCCATGCCTCATGACGACCACGACCACCCGCACGCCCTTTTGCCGACCGAACCCGCGCTGCGCGTCAAAGCGCTGGAAACGATTCTGACCCGCAAGGGCCTGATCGACCCGGCGGCTCTGGACGAAATCATAGACACCTATCAGAACAAGATTGGCCCGCAGAACGGCGCGCGGGTGGTTGCCAAAGCCTGGAGCGACCCAACTTTCAAGGCCGCTCTGCTGGAAGATGCCACCTCGATGGTCGCGGATCTTGGTTATTTTGGCCGCCAGGGTGAACACATGGTTGTTGTCGAGAACACGCCAACCCGGCACAACATGGTCGTCTGCACCTTGTGCAGCTGCTATCCTTGGCCGTTGCTGGGTATCCCGCCGGGCTGGTACAAATCTGATGCCTACCGTGCCCGAGCGGTGCGTGAACCCCGCAAGGTACTGGCCGAATTCGGCCTCACCCTGCCTGAAGACACTTCGGTGCGGGTGTGGGATTCGACGGCCGAGGTTCGCTATCTCGTTCTGCCGATGCGTCCCGATGGAACTGATGGGATGGATGAGGAGGCGCTAGCCGCACTTGTGACACGTGACAGCATGATCGGCACGGGCCTGCCGAAGGCCCCTTCATGACCCGCGTTCACGATATGGGCGGCCGCTTTGGAGATGGTCCGATAAATCCCGAGGCCGAGGACGCGCCGGTTTTTGCCGAAGACTGGCACGCACGGGCGCTGGCGGTGACACTTGCATCCGGCTTTCTGGGGCAGTGGAATATCGACGTATCCCGCCACGCAAGGGAACGGTTGTCGCCAAAGGACTATGCCCGGTTTTCATATTACGAGAAATGGATTTCGGGCCTGGCTGACCTGTTGGTTGAACGCGGCGTTCTTTCTCTGGATGACCTGCGCAGCGGCGGAGAGGATGGGCCGCATCCGTTGGCAGAACGGATACTCAAGGCGGACGCCGTGTCAGTCGCCCTGGCCAAAGGTGGGCCAGCGGACAGACCTTCGAACGTGGCGGTGCAGTTTTCTGTCGGTCAACAGGTGGTCACGACCCGTCCGGCGGGAAATCGCATTGTGGATGGCGGGCACACACGCCTGCCGAATTATGCGTCCGGTGCCAGGGGTCGAATACTGCGCCTGCACGGAACCCATGTCCTGCCCGATTCCAATGCCCATGGGCTGGGCGAAGCGCCCGAACCGATCTATGCCGTGGTCTTCCCCGCTTCGGAACTTTGGGCCAGCCCGGAGCATCCGGATGACGAAGTGGTTCTGGATCTCTGGCAAAGCTATCTGGAACCGGCATGAGCGGCTGCAATGAACATTCAGCCCCAGAACCGGTGTTTGCCGAACCCTGGCACGCTCAGGTCTTTGCCGTCACCGTTGCCCTGAACGAGGCGGGGCGGTTCAATTGGTCCGATTGGGCGGCACGGTTCTCGGGCACATTGAAACGCCACGGGCTCGCGCGAGAGCTGGACGGCGGCGACGACTATTTCCGTGCATGGCTGGAAACGCTCGAGGGGTTGCTGGCCGAGCAGGGCGTCGCGCCGCCTCAGGAGGTAAAAGGGCTACATGAGTCCTGGGAAGAGGCTTATCTGACGACGCCTCATGGGCAACCGGTGCATCTGCGTTGATGCCGGGCAGGGGGCTCTGCCCCCGCCGCCCGTTCGGTGCGATTCCCCCGGGATATTTTCAGCCAGATGAAGCAGGGGATCCGCTTTTCATCTGGCCATAAATATCCCCGCCGGAGGCATCGCGCGTTCGCGCGATTTTCATCTGCGGCGAAATATCGGTTTCCCTGCCGTTTGCGCCCCGCTATATGAGCCGGGTTTGATAACTCAGCGCAAAAGGACCGGATATGGCCAACGTGGTTGTTGTCGGCGCCCAGTGGGGTGACGAAGGAAAAGGCAAGATCGTCGACTGGCTCAGCGAACGGGCGGACGTGATCGCGCGTTTTCAGGGCGGGCACAATGCCGGACATACGCTGGTGATTGATGGCGAAGTTTACAAGCTGCACGCTCTGCCGTCCGGTGTCGTGCGCGGCGGTAAGCTGAGCGTCATCGGCAACGGCGTGGTGTTGGACCCCTGGCATCTGGTCAAGGAAATCGCGACCATCCAGGCACAAGGTGTGGAAATCACCCCCGATACGCTGATGATTGCTGAGAACACCCCATTGATCCTGCCGATCCACGGCGAGTTGGATCGTGCGCGCGAACAGGCGGCCAGCAAGGGAACCAAGATCGGCACCACAGGTCGTGGGATTGGACCCGCTTATGAAGACAAGGTCGGGCGCCGTTCTGTTCGCGTCGCGGATCTGGCGGATGAGGCCACGCTCGAGGCTCGGGTGGACCGTGCTTTGCAGCACCACGACCCGCTGCGCAAGGGTCTGGGAATCGAGCCGGTCGACCGCGACGCGCTGATCGCCCAATTGAAAGAGATCGCGCAAGAGATTCTGCCGTTTGCCGCGCCTGTGTGGAAAGTGCTGAACGAAAAACGCAAAGCAGGTAAACGCATCCTGTTCGAAGGGGCGCAAGGCGCTCTGCTGGACATCGATTTCGGCACCTATCCATTTGTGACCTCGTCCAACGTGATCGCAGGTCAGGCCGCGACCGGGGTGGGGATTGGACCGGGATCGATCGACTTTGTACTGGGGATTGTCAAAGCCTACACCACCCGTGTCGGCGAAGGCCCATTCCCGACAGAACTTGAGGATGCGGATGGTCAGCGCCTTGGGGAACGCGGGCATGAGTTCGGAACAACGACAGGTCGAAAGCGCCGCTGTGGCTGGTTTGATGCGTGCCTGGTTCGTCAGACCTGCGCGACCAGTGGCGTGAACGGTATTTCTCTGACAAAACTGGACGTTCTGGATGGGTTCGAAACCCTGAAGATCTGCACAGGCTATGAACTGGACGGCGAGCGCCTCGACTATCTGCCGACTGCCGCAGAACAACAGGCGCGCTGCACCCCGATCTACGAAGAAATGCCGGGCTGGAGCGAATCCACTGAAGGCGCGCGCAGCTGGGCCGAATTGCCCGCGAACGCAATCAAGTATGTGCGCCGGGTGGAAGAGCTGATCGAATGCCCTGTGGCCCTTTTGTCCACCAGCCCGGAGCGGGACGACACCATTCTGGTGACCGACCCGTTTGCAGATTGATGAACAAAGAGCAGAAAACAGGTCTGAGCTATAAGGCGCGCCGGCGCTGGTCGTTGGTTATTCTTGTGATCGGCCTGCCACTTTACATTGTGGCGGTGGTGACGGTTCTGAACTGGCTGGAGCGCCCCCCGATATGGATGGAACTTCTGGTCTATATCGTTCTGGGCATTCTTTGGGCCCTGCCGTTCAAGTTCGTTTTTCGCGGCGTTGGCAAAGAGGACCCGGATCAATCCTGAGCCGGGCCATTGCTCGGACCAAGGCGGCTGGTCGGGCCCGGTACAATGGGCAACGCTGTGTCTTGTTTAACAACGTGCGTTTGTCTCTGGGCGCGCCATAGCAAAAGGGCCGGGGTTCACCCGGCCCTTTTTTGTCAATTGGCGCGGCAGTCAGCCTACTGCGCGCTCATCATCAGGTCGGAAGCCGATCAGGTCAGAGGCCGCAAAACGTCCGCCGCCGGCTTTTTCGATTTTTCCATCGCGCAGCAGCTGTCCGAAGGAGCGCAGGCTTTCTTCGCGATTGAACTCATCCTGCTTCAAAGAACGGACTTTGTTCATAAGTTGCGGGCGCGAGAATTGTTGCTGTCCTTCGATGAAAGACAGGTAGGCTGCGGCCGCTTCAAGCAGGTCCTGGAGCGACTGTGCACCCTGATCCTGTGCGAATTGCGCAAAACCGCCTTCTTCCGACCCGGTTTCTTCCACCTGAGTGGTCACGCGACGCGGCATCACGGGGCCATTGGATTCGCTTTGATCGTCCACGCGCTGCTCAGCAACCAGCTTCAACGGAGCCGGAGCGTCTGCTTCCGGGCGTATGCTGGTCACGTTAACTTCGGGGCGGCGCGGGCTGACCGCTGACGCAAGATCAACGCGATACTCATCAACAGGCGAGGTTTTCGGGGCCGGTTGGTCATCACGGTCGGCCTCGGTCGCGGCAACGGCGGTGCGAAGGTGCGAATAGGTTTCTCGCGCGTCGCTGCTGGAGGGATCCTCCATATGTTCACCGGTTTTGGCCATCAGTCGCGAGATATCCTGATCAGGATCGGCGTCATCCGTCAGTTTTTGGCTTGAACGACCTGCCATGTCTTTTTCGATTTCGGAAATCTCGGACAGCAGCTGAATTTCGTCCTCTTCCGACAATACTCCTTGCGCCTGATCGTCTTGCGGCTCGTCATCTGCTTCATCTTCGGATTCGATCGCCACGTCTTCGACGTTGAGGATGTTTGGAACATCTTCTTCGTCGATTTCCTCGTCGGTATCCTCTTCAAGATCCGAAAACAGGGGCTCAGCAGGAAGCTGCGCGTCGTCCGTTGCGACCTCGATTTCTTCATCCCGCAGGTGGTCGGGGGTCAGCTGCACCTGCTGTTCGGAATTGTTCTCGATATTCGGCGCGGCGGATTCGAAGGCCTGGTGTTCAGATACTGCCGGCGCGTCGTCTTGTACCTCTTCGGCGTCAAGCGCTTGCAGATCCTCGATTTCTGCGGCCTCGGGCTGAGCAGGTTCAGCAAAGTCATCCGCATTGAGAGCACCTGCTTCGAACGCAGCGGCCACGGCGTCCACCGGGGGGGCGGTGTTGGCCAGCAGCGAAGATTCCTCGTCTTCGGAATAGGCAGTGGGGGGGACGTCCGAATGGGAAACAACGGCCCGGATGCGTTGCAGTTTTGCGGCAATGCTGTCGGCCGGCGGAGATGTGGTGGCGTCGACGGCCTCCGCGTTCGTGAACGCGGTCTGCCCCGGGCTTGCTTGCGCATATCCGGGAGGGGGGGTGGTCATAGCATCTGCATTTTGCGCATGCGGGTCCGTTGCGTCAGAAGCGACCGGTGCCGGGGCTTCAGTATTTGGAGCGGCACGCAGCAGAAGCCCGGATTCGTTTTGGCTGGCTTCGACGCGTTGCGATGCGTCGCGGCGTGCGATACGGGTCAGCATTTCGGCGTCTGGTTGTGGAGGCTCTGAGCCGAAGTAACGATCATCTGCAGCAAGATCGCGGAAATATTCGGCAATGGCTTTCATCGTTTCAAAGGAATCGTCGAATCCTTCCAAAGTGCAGGAGAAGGTTCCATATGAAACGGTTAATACCTTGTTATTCTGTACCATCAGACGCACGTCCTTTACAAACTACGAGAGCCCACTTACCCGGAATCGGGAGCACACGAGGGCTCTGAACTTTATGCATGAACCTATCATTTTGTGGTCTTAATGTGTCCAAATCCGGGAAAAATGGCCAATCTTTGGAAAAATGAACCAATTGTACGCTCTGCCGATCCAATCGGGTTGTTTGGGGGTGGTTTTGTTGGTTCCGAGGACCTGAATTTGGTGCTGAACCGCGTCACTTCTGTCGTTGCAGCTGATGGTGGAGCGGCAGTTCTGACAGAATCAGGCCGGATTCCGGATGCGGTCATCGGGGACTTCGATTCGCTGGACAAAGCAACGAAAGCCAATATCCCGTCTGACCGGCTTTTTGCCATTCGTGAACAGGACAGCACCGATTTCGACAAGGCCTTGCGCAATGTGCAGGCTCCACTGGTTTTGGGGGCCGGTTTTCTGGGCGGACGGCTTGACCATCAGCTTGCCGTTCTGAACGTGCTGGTCAGACGTCAGGAACAGGCCTGCATTCTGCTGGGCGCGCATGAGGTTGTGTTTCACGCGCCTCGCCAAATCCGGCTGCCGGTTCTGCCGGGGGATGTGGTGTCGCTGTTTCCAATGCGCCCTGTGACGGGGCGCAGCACCGGGCTGGAATGGCCCATCGACGGCCTACGGTTGCAACCGGACGACCAGGTGGGCACCTCCAATCGCGCACTGTCGGATGTTGAATTGCAGATGGATGGGCCCGGCCTGTTGGTGATGGTTCCCCGCGCCGCACTCGATCCGCTTATGCAGGTGTTTCTGTCGGGGCAGAGCGAGCGGTGGCCCGTTCACGAAGAATAACGTACAAACCGGCGGCGACGGTAATCATGATCCCAACCGCCGCCAGCCCGTCGGGCAGGTCGCTGAAGATTGCCCAGCCAATCAGAGTCGCCACAGGGATTTCCAGATATTGCATCGGGGCCAGCGTGGCCGAAGGTGCATAGCGCAGCGACCATGTCATCAGCAGATGTGCGACAGTTCCCAAAACTCCTATCGCGATCAGCAGCCAAAACATGTCGGGGGCGGGCAAGGCGGCTGACAGGTTCCAGATACCAAGCGATGTTCCGATCACAAGGACAGGAACTAGCCCCACAGTTGCCATGACACCAGACACCGCCTGCAAGGAAATCGGATCAGTTTCCTTGGCGATTTGCCGCGTGACCAGCATGAACAGGGCAAAGACCACGGCAACGATCAACGGCAGCAGGGCAGGTAAGCCCACCTCGGCAAAGCTGGGCTGTATGACCAGGAGTGTGCCGATGAAACCGACGATGCAGGCCACCAGGCGCCGCGCGCCGACCTCTTCGCCCAGAACGTATCTGCCCAGCAGCAACATGATGAACGGCATGACAAATGCAATGGCGATGGCATCAGCCAGGGGCAGGAACTGCAACGCACTGAACATCGCGGTTATGCCGATGATGTGCAACAGCGTGCGGATGACTGTCAGGCGCAGGATACGCCCGTGCATCCGCCAGGGCCGGCCTGTTATCATCACCAACGGGATAAGAATCAGCGCTTGCACCGCGAACCGGGCTGCAACCAGCAAACCCAACGGTGTCGTTTCGCCCAACAGCTTTGCCATCGCATCCCCCAAGGGTGCAAGCACGCAAAAACCGAGCATCAAAAAGATGCCAAAGACGGGACGATCCTGAGTCATGCGCGCGACGCTATCTGCTTCGCGGCGCAGTGGAAAGGTCGAATGTCAGGCCTCGGGCAGGGGTTGAACCTTTGTGTAATCCGGCCCGGTGCAGGTGGGCAGGTTGTCATCCAGATGCAGCCAGCTCAGCCTTTCTTCATGAGCCACGTGCAATGTGGGCTGCATTGCTTCGGGGTTCTCCAAAGTGGCGACGTATAGATGCAGCACATCCGACATTTTGGCCGAGCGGAACGAGATTGGCGTGCCGCAATCCGGGCAAAAGCTGCGCTCGACTCCGGGCGAAGAGTTGAAGCGTTTCGGCTCTTCCCCGATCCAGCGCCACTGACCGTCACGAACCGCGAAATAGGTTGTCATCGGCGCGGCGCATTGGCGTCGGCAGCTGTCGCAATGACAGGTGACGCACGACAGGGCAGGAGGGTCGATTTCGTACTTGATGCTGCCGCACAGGCAATGTCCACGCATTTCGACCCCCATTTGTTGCGATCTCAGCAGTTTGGCACGTTCACGGCCAATCCACCAAGCGAGGTTTCCTTGTATTTTTCGTGCATGTCATGGCCGGTCTGACGCATCGTCTCGATCACCGCATCCAGCGGCACGAAATGCTCTCCATCCCCGCGAAGGGACAAAGACGCGGCGGACACAGCCTTGATGGCCCCCAGCCCGTTGCGTTCGATACAGGGCACCTGAACCAGCCCGGCGACGGGATCGCAGGTCATGCCCAGATGATGCTCCAACGCGATCTCGGCGGCGTTTTCAACCTGTTCGGGCGTACCGCCCATCACGGCGCAGAGCCCCGCCGCGGCCATGGCTGATGCGCTGCCGACCTCGGCCTGGCACCCCGCTTCGGCCCCCGAGATGGACGCATTGTATTTGACCAGCCCGCCAATCGCGGCCGCGGTCAGAAGGAAATCTTCGATATGGCTCTCCGAGGCACCAGGAACGTGGTCCAGGTAATAGCGCAGCACCGCAGGAAGAACGCCCGCCGCCCCATTGGTCGGTGCCGTTACGACTTGCCCACCGGCGGCGTTTTCTTCGTTGACCGCCATGGCGTAGACACTCATCCAGTCGTTGATCGTGTGCGGCGCGGTCAGGTTCATGCCGCGTTCGGCCATCAGCGCGTCATAGATACCCTTTGCCCTGCGTCGCACTTTCAGCCCGCCGGGCAGAATGCCGTCGGTCGTCAAACCGCGTTCGATACAGGCATTCATGACGTCCCACAGACGGGCGCATCCTTTGGCGAAACTGTCGGCGCAGCCGCGCGCAATCTCATTGGCGCGCTTCATCTCGGCAATGGTTTTGCCGCTGGATTTGGCCATCTCCAGCATTTCAGCCGCGGACTTGAACGGGAACGGCACCGGTGCGCCTTCATCCGTTGCCTTGCCTTCGGCCAGTTCTTCTTCGGTCAGGACAAAACCGCCACCGATGGAATAGAACACCTGGCGCAGGATCACGTCCCCCTGCGCGTCCGTAGCCATCAGGATCATCCCGTTGGCGTGTCCCGGCAGGTTGGTGTCATAGTCGAAAATCAGGTCTGTTTTGGGATCGAACTGAAGCGTCGGCAGGCCGTTGGGGGTAACCGTGTGCGTCTTGGCGATATCCGCCAATGCGGCCTCGGCCTTGTCGTTGTCATAGGTGTCCGGAACGAAGCCGGCCAGGCCCAGTATGGTCGCCCGGTCGGTCGCATGGCCGACGCCGGTAAAGGCGAGCGAGCCATGCAGCGAGCCCTTCAGACCCGCAAATTCAAAGGGTGAAGCACGCATCATATCCAGAAAGCGCGCCGCCGCCACCATGGGGCCCATGGTGTGCGAGGAGGACGGGCCGATGCCCACTTTGAACATATCGAAGACAGAGAGGAACATGTCAGGTAGC
Organism: Ruegeria sp. HKCCD6604; assembly: GCF_013110635.1. Lineage (NCBI taxonomy): Bacteria > Pseudomonadati > Pseudomonadota > Alphaproteobacteria > Rhodobacterales > Roseobacteraceae > Ruegeria > Ruegeria sp. HKCCD6604. The sequence continues at coordinate 203,845 of NZ_WVQW01000005.1, forward strand.
TGAGCCTTCTAAGGGGTTGGCGTAAATAGGAGAGGTGTACGGTGCGGGGCCCAGACCCTCGGCCGCGATGGCCGTGTGGGTGGCGGGGCGTGTCTCGAGCTGTGCCAGGATGGTTTGCAGGGCCGGGGTGTCAGCCAGCGCATACCAACTGCGATCTGCCTCGGCCGGATACAAGGCCATCCAACGCATCATGCAGGCGACATAATAGGTCAAAACCGACGGGCATTCCGCGCAAAACCAGGCTGGCGCGCGTTTTGCCAGCGCGTCCAGCAGTTGCAGGTGCTGCTTCAAACGGGGTCTGATGCCTGCGCGCAGGGTATCAGCCTGTGGTGGGGTGATGTATTTCTCGGCATAGAACATAATGCGCAGATCGGCGTGCAGCGTGTTGGACGCAAAGAACAGCCATTTCAAAAACTCTGCGCGTTCGGGGGCGCCTGCCGCCGGGGCCAGTTGCCCGTGGCGCTCGGACAGCCACAGCAGGATTGCCGCCGTTTCAAATATCGGCCCTTGCGGAGTTTCAAGCACCGGGATCAGCCCGTTGGGGTTCAATGCCCTGTACGCCGCGCTGTCCTGTTCGTTGCGACGGCGATCGACCAGCACAGTTTCATAAGGTGCCCCCATTTCTTCCAGCACCAGCCGGATCACCAGCGAGGCGTTGTCAGGGGCGTAGTGCAGGCGGTATCGGGTCAACATGCGGGCAATCTATATGACAAAGATGAGGGTGTAAGACATGATTGCGACGTTTCCGATAGGAAACGCGCAGTCTTCAGGCATCTTTACGCTTGCCGAACCGCAAAATGTGGTCGCAGTCGCGCGGCGCATTCCCTATAACTCCGGCAGGCCAAACTGGGAAAGCTGCCATGACCGGAGAACTGTCGCCCATCGACACCGCAAAATACGTGGCCGCATGTCGTGCCGCCGAGATGGTCGAGGACGGCATGCGCGTGGGTCTTGGAACGGGATCCACTGCGGCCTGGCTGGTCCGTCGTTTGGGCGAACGGGTGCAGGACGAAGGTCTGCGGATCAAGGGTGTTCCCACCTCCACCCGCACCGCGCAGCTGGCACGCGAAGTCGGGATCGAAGTCATTTCTCTGGATCAGGCCGGGTGGCTGGACATGACCATCGACGGCGCGGATGAATTCGACCCTGACCTGAACCTGATCAAGGGCGGCGGCGGCGCGCATTTGCAGGAAAAGATCGTTGCCACGGCCAGCGATCAGATGGTTGTCATCGCAGATGCCGGGAAAGAGGTGGAGACGCTGGGTGCTTTCCCCTTGCCGGTCGAGGTTGTTCCATTTGGCTGGCAAACCACGCGAACACTGATCGAAGAAGCGCTGGACGCGATGGATGTACTTGGAACCTCGTCGGCGCTGCGTATGAATGGCGCGGCCCCGTTCGTAACGGATGAAGGCAACCACATTCTGGACCTGCACCTGCAACGCATCGGCAATCCGCGTCAGATGGCCCTGATCCTCAACCAGGTTCCCGGCGTGGTGGAAAATGGCCTGTTTGTCGATATTTGTGACAAGGTCATCATCGGCCACGGCGACGGGCGGGTCGAACTGCGGGATATCAACGCGGGCACCCTTGAACTGGATCAGCTGTTGAGTGACTCTCGGGAAAACCTGTTTTCCGACCAAACGGACTGAGTTTTATGCAAGCCAATCGGACAAGCGTCGGCAAAAGATCGAAAATTCCACGCCCGGGGGTTGGCACCGGGGTTTTCGCGCCCAGATATCCAGAGGATTTTTGCAAGTTGAACGAAGGAACCCGGCATGAGCTTTGACTATGATCTTTTTGTGATCGGCGGAGGCTCGGGCGGGGTCCGGGCGGCACGCGTGGCGGCGGGTGAAGCCGGTGCAAAGGTCGCGCTGGCTGAAGAAGACCGCTATGGCGGCACCTGTGTGATCCGGGGCTGCGTGCCTAAGAAACTGATGGTTTTTGCCAGTGAATACTCCGGCATGATCGAAGATGCGCAAGCTTATGGTTGGGATGTTCAGCCCGGCGCGTTTGACTGGGACATGTTTCACGGCAAACTGGTTGCAGAACTGGACCGGTTGGAAGGGATTTATCGCAGCATCCTGAAAAACAACGGCGTTGAAAGCTTTGATCAGCGGGCGCGCCTGGTGGATGCGCACACGGTCGAGCTGGCCAATGGCACCCGCAAAACCGCCAAACACATCTTGATTGCAACAGGCGGTCGACCGGTGGTGCCGGATTTCCCGGGATCGGATCTTGCGATCACGTCGAATGAGATTTTCCATCTGGACAAGCTGCCCGAAAGCATTCTGATCGTCGGCGGTGGCTATATCGCCAGCGAGTTCGCCGGGATCATGAACGGTCTGGGTGTCAAGACCACGCAATTCTATCGCGGTGCGCAGATCCTGCGTGGCTTTGACGAAGAAGCGCGTGGGCTAATCTGCGAAGAGATGCGCCAGAACGGCATCGACGTACGGCTGGGCACCAATGTGCTGGAAATGGTCAAAGATGGCGACCAGATCCGTGTCAAGGCGACAGACGGCACCGAGGATCGTTTCGATGTCGTCATGTACGCCACCGGCCGGGCACCGAATGCCGATAACCTCGGGCTGGAAGAGCTGGGCGTTGAACGTGGGCGCAAGGGCGAGATCGTCGTGGATGAATACAGCCAGACCGCCGTTCCGTCGATCTATGCCATTGGCGATGTCACCGACCGGGTCAACCTGACACCCGTGGCCATCCGCGAGGGTATGGCCTTTGTGGAAACCGTCTTCAAAGGCAACCCCACGCCTGTGGATCACGCGCTGATCCCAACCGCCATTTTCACGCAACCGGAATTCGGCACAGTCGGCCTGAGCGAGGAAGAGGCCTCGGCCCAGGAACCGATCGATGTGTATGCCACTTCGTTCAAACCGATGCAGAAGGCGTTTGCCGGTGGCACGCAACGGGTTCTGATGAAACTGATCGTCAGCCAAGCCACCCGCAAGGTTTTGGGCTGCCATATTGTCGCCCCCGGAGCAGGAGAGATGATCCAGCTGGCCGGAATTGCCGTAAAGATGGGCGCGACAAAGGAAGATTTCGATCGCACGGTTGCAGTACATCCCGTTATGGCGGAAGAACTGGTGACAATGCGGCAACCTGTACGCTCCGCTTGATTTGCAAGCGCGCGCACACAAGTTACAAGTGTGCCCGTGATCACACGGGCCTAAACGAAGGAAATGATACATATGGCGGGCAACAGCGGTGGCCCCTGGGGGGGCGGAGGCTCTTCAGGAGGTGGAGGAAATCGGGGTAACAACGGGGACGGGCGACGCCCACCCGAAGGCGAAGGCCCGCAGATTCCCGAGATCGACGAGCTGATGAAAAAAGGCCAGGAGCAGCTGCGCGTCCTGATGGGCGGTCGCGGCGGCGGTGGCCGTGGTGGCAGCGGTGGTCAGGGCGGTGGAGGCCCGGCCTTTACCAAAGGTACAGTTGCGATTGGTCTGGTGGCGGCTGCCGTTTTGTGGGGGCTGGCCAGCTTTTATACTGTAAAACCGGAAGAACAGTCAGTTGAGCTGTTTCTGGGTGAGTTTTCTGCGGTTGGCAATCCGGGTCTGAACTTTGCGCCATGGCCGTTTGTCACTGCCGAGGTGATTCCGGTCACCCGCGAACAGACCGAAGATATGGGCGGAGCCCGGGGAAGCGACGATGGCCTCATGCTGACCGGCGACGAAAACGTGGTCGATATCGATTACCAGGTCGTCTGGAACATCAACGACCCGGCCAAGTTCCTGTTCAATCTGCGTGATCCGCGTCAGACGATCCGCGCCGTGTCGGAATCGGCGATGCGTGAGATTATCGCGCAGAGCGAGCTGGCACCAATCCTGAACCGGGATCGCGGCATCATTGCTGAGCGCCTTCAGGAACTGATCCAGACGACGATGGACAGCTACGATTCGGGTGTGAACATCATCCGAGTGAACTTCGACAAGGCCGACCCGCCGCAGGACGTGATCGCCGCCTTCCGCGATGTTCAGGCCGCTGCGCAGGAGCGTGACCGGCTGCAAAACGTCGCCGACGCCTATGCCAATCGGGTTTTGGCCGAGGCGCGCGGTGAAGCTGCCCAGGTACTCGAAGAAGCCGAAGCCTACCGCGCACAACAGATCAACAGCGCCATGGGTGAGGCGAGCCGTTTCAGTGCGGTTCTGGAAGAATATTCCAAAGCGCCTGATGTGACCCGCAAACGTCTGTACCTGGAGCGGATGGAGCAGGTTCTGGGTGACGTGGACAAGATCATTCTGGACGAAAACTCGACCGGATCGGGGCAGGGCGTCGTACCTTACCTGCCGCTGAACGAACTGCGCCGCAATTCCGGACAGGAGAGCAACTGATGCGTAAAGCGACCTTTATTCTGCCGATCGTTTTCATCGCGATTGTTGGTGTACTGTCTTCGATCTTTATCGTGGATGAACGTGAGCGCGCGTTGGTTCTGCAATTTGGCCGCGTTGTTGCGGTCAAGGAAGAGCCGGGTCTGGCGTTCAAGATCCCGCTGATTCAGGAAGTTGTCCGCTATGACGACCGGATCCTGTCCATCGACGTTCAGCCGTTGGAGGTTACGCCTCTGGATGATCGCCGACTGGTGGTTGATGCCTTCGCCCGCTATCGGATTTCTGATCTGGAACAGTTCCGTCAGGCCGTTGGTGTGGGTGGTATTCCGGTCGCCGAAGACCGTCTGGATCGTATCCTGCGCGCTGAAACCCGCGAAGTACTGGGTTCGGTGTCCTCGCGTGACATCCTCAGTTCAGACCGTGCCGCGCTGATGCTGCGCATCCGCAACAGCGCGATTGCCGAAGCGCGGGCGCTGGGCGTCAACGTTATCGACGTGCGACTTAAGGCAACCGACCTGCCGCAGGCGAACCTTGAGGCAACATTCGACCGGATGAAGGCTGAACGTGAACGTGAGGCGACCGACGAGCGCGCCCGCGGTAACGAAGCTGCACAACGTGTTCGCGCGCAGGCAGACCGTACCGTGGTCGAACTGGTCTCGGATGCCCGTCGGGAAGCGGAAATCATCCGCGGTGAAGCTGACGCCGAACGCAACGCGATCTTTGCCGAAGCGTATGGTGCAGACCCGGAGTTCTTCGAGTTCTACCGTTCGCTGACCGCGTATGAAAATGCGCTGCAAGGTGGTAATAGCTCATTGATCCTGAGCCCAGATTCCGAGTTTTTCAACTACCTCGCTTCGCCAAACGGACGGCGAGCACCGGCGGCTGCGGCGTCTGAATAATGGGTATGATCCTTCTGGCTTTCGGGCTGGTACTGATTGTCGAGGGGCTGGCCTATGCGCTGGCCCCTTCGCTTATCGAGCGGATGCTTGAAGCCCTGCGGGACATGCCAGAGCAAGCCCGGCGCCTGGTCGGATTGCTATGCGTGATCAGCGGTTTGGTCCTGCTTTGGGGCGCGCAACAATTGGGATTTTGACGCTGTGGTTTCACTTGCTGGTGATTTCACTGCGATCCCGAGTTGCTCGTGGGGGCAAACTGACTACATTGGTTTGTAAGAAAGGCCGAGAACAAGCGGTCTTGGCGTGAATGTCGACAAGGAGAGCTCAAGTGCAGGCGAAAGCGCGCAGTGTATCCGTCCGGTGGGACGAAGTGAGTGTTTGGATGCGGCTGATGTGGCTGGCTTTTGCAGGTTCACTGCTGTTGCTGGCGCAATCGGTTGCAGCGCAGGCCAAAAGTGAAAGTCTGGCACCGCTGGCCGAGGAAATCAGCCCGGCAGTAGTGAACATTACCACCAGCACTTTGATCGAAGGCCAGACTGGACCGCAAGGTATTGTTCCTGAAGGCTCTCCGTTCGAGGATTTCTTTCGCGAGTTTCAGGATCGCAACGGTGACAACGGTGACAACGCGCCGCGCAGAAGCAACGCGCTGGGATCTGGGTTCGTTATCTCGGAAGATGGCTTTATCGTCACAAACAACCATGTGATCGCCGAAGCTGATGAGATACTTGTGGAATTCTTCCCCGGCGATGGCCAACCCAAGAAAGAGCTGGTGGCCAAGGTTATCGGAACGGATGAGAAAACCGATATCGCGCTGCTCAAGGTCGAGGCTTCGGGCCCACTAAAATATGTGAAATTCGGCGACAGCGACGTAGCACGTGTGGGTGACTGGGTTATCGCCATGGGCAACCCGCTTGGGCAAGGCTTTTCGGTATCGGCAGGGATCGTTTCTGCACGCAACCGAGCACTGAGCGGAACCTATGACGATTACATTCAAACGGACGCGGCGATCAACCGGGGCAACTCGGGCGGGCCGCTGTTCAACATGGACGGCGAAGTGATCGGTGTGAACACCGCAATCCTGTCGCCCAACGGCGGTTCGATCGGCATCGGTTTCTCGATGGCGTCGAATGTTGTCGTAAAAGTCGTGGATCAACTGCGCAAATATGGCGAGACCCGCCGCGGTTGGTTGGGCGTCCGTATTCAGGACGTAACCGAGGACATGGCCGAGGCCATGGGCCTGGAAAAGCCGGGCGGGGCGCTGATCAGCGATGTACCGGACGGCCCCGCCAAGGAAGCTGGGTTGAAGGCGGGTGACGTGATCCTCAGCTTTGATGGCGTCGAGGTGGAAGACACCCGAGGTCTGGTGCGTCAGGTCGGTGAAGCAGAAGTTGGCAAGTCGGTCAGAGTGGTCGTGCACCGCGACGGCGGAACCCAGACCGTACTTGTGACACTGGGGCGTCGGGAAGATGCGGAACGCGCTGACACTGGCGAGGAGGAACCGCAGGAAGCTCCGATTGAAGAGAACGCGGATATTCTGGGCCTGACGATTTCCCCCCTGACCGATACGCTGCGTGCAGATTTGGGTCTGGATGGTGATGCAGACGGCCTTGTGATTACGGATGTCGATGAAGCATCTGAGGCGTATGCCAAGGGAATGCGGGCAGGTGATCTGATCACCGAAGCAGGCCAGCAAAAGGTGGAAACCATCGGAGATCTCGAAGCCCGTATGGAAGAATCGCGCGAAGCTGGTCGCAAATCTCTGCTGCTGTTGGTGCGCAGGGGCGGCGATCCGCGTTTTGTGGCGCTGAGCCTTGAGAACTGATTGAACAGGCCGGGAGAACTTCCCGGCCTTTTTTCTGATTGCGGGCCAGACCAGGTATCACTGATGCGCCAAAAAAATGAGCCATACGCAGTGATTGCGTATGGCTCAGATACAGGGAGAGGTCAGTGGACAGATATCGGGGATGATTCTCTGACCTCCTACGGTAACAATCTCACGTTAGGTCAAAGCGTAATCGATGGTCTGTGAACCAGATCACACCGGATCAAATAAGATCTGAATCAGCCAATTCTCGCAGGGCTTCAAAGTCCTGGATCAGCAAACCACCTCGAGAGGCTTCGACCATGTTGTCGCGTTTCCAGATCGAGATGGTTTTGGATACTGCCTCGCGTGTGGCACCGACAAATTCGGCCAGTTCGCTCTGCGACAGGGTGATGCGCGCGGTCGGGTCGTCCTGTAAACTGGACAGGTGCAGCAGCTTGCGGGCCAGCCGAATAGGCATGGGCAGAAAGACCTGCTCGTTCAATTGCAATCCCATCCATCGCATCCGCAATCCGGCCAGACGGATCATATCCACGGCCAGATCAGGCTGTTGCCTGATCTGGTTCATAACGTCGTTGCGGCGCACACGCAGTACACGCGACTTTTCGGCCGCCGCAATGGTGGCCGTACGCGGACCATTGTCGAACAACGCGATTTCACCGAAGACTTCGCCGGGGCGCATCAAGGTAAGTGTCAGTTTGCGGCCGCTCATTGCCAGAAAGGAAACCTCTAACGTGCCTTCCAAAATGGCATAGAGAGAGTCGCCCTCGTCACCTTGTTCAAAAAGTATTTCACCTTGGGACAGAGATATTTCGGTCGCCTGCGCCGAAAGCATTTCTCTGAGCCCGTCGGAAGCTTCGGCAAGGAAGCCGCTGGTGGGAAAGGCCGTCATGTATGCACCGATCTTGGGCAGGGTATGAGAGTGGGTGGTGGCACAACTTCCCATAGCTGGGCGCTCAAGCCAAGAATTTTGTTTGTTTTGGCAGGTCTGGCGGGTGTAAAGGCCGCTATTTCTGCTCGGGATCGTCCATATAGCGTTGCAGAATGCTGAACTGAAGCATCAGGAAGGCCATCAGCGCGATGGGAAAGCCGAAGGTCTCGATCTTGACCCACAGATCCGTCGACATGGTGCGCCAGACGAATTCGTTTGCGGCGGCCAGAACGGCGAAACAAGCACACAGACGGCGCGTGAGTATCATCCAGCCTTCGTGTTTCATCGGCAGCATTTCGTCCAGAACATAGGCCAGGTAGGATTTCTTTTGCATCAGACCGATGCCGAGGATCAGGGCAAACAGACCATAGACAAGTGTGGTTTTCATCTTGAAGAACCGCTCGTCGTTGAACCAGGCTGTGAGACCGCCGAAGAAAATCACCATGATGGCCGTGAAGATCTGCATCCGGCTGAGTTTGCCGGTCAGATACCACAGGATACCCATTGCCCCCAGCATCAGGGGGACAAAGATAATCGTGGCGATAATGAAGCCGGAATACTCGATGCCGCCGATCAGAAAACTGTCGTCGCGCAGGCGCAGGTAGATGAAGAAGAAGGCCAGCGGGGGGCCAAGTTCCAGAACCTGTTTCAGAAACGGGTTGATGTCTTTTTTGACTGTCATCTGTACTTCCTGCTGCTTATCCGCCCATTTCAACTATTACGGCGCCAAGTGCAATCAGTGCCATCAAGGCAATGCGTCTGGGGCCAACCGTTTCCTTTAGCACAAGCCAGCCAATCAGCGCAGCGAAGACTGTTGAGGTTTCGCGCAGAACGGCTGCTTCACCGACCTTGTCCAGCCGGGTGGCCATCATGATGGCCCCGAAGGACAAAGGGGCGATGATACCGCCAGCGAGGCCGCGCAGCATCAGCGGGCCAGGCGCAGGTCTGTGCGCCATCGCGCGCCACCTGAGAAATGCGTAGATCGGCATGGCCGCGCCGTCGATCATGAAGAACCAGGCCAAAAAGGTGAACGGATCGGCGGTGGCGCGAATGCCATAGGCATCATAGGTGGTGTACAGGGCCACAAACAGGCCAGTGATGATCGCCAGTGTCAGCGCGATGCCCAGCGTATCCCTGTTGGTTTCCAGGAACCTGAAGTTGTAGGCAGCCAACCCAAATATCCCCGCCAGCAAGGTGGCCACGCCCAGCCATTGAACGGCCGAGAATGTTTCGCCGAACAGAAGATAGGCACCGATGACGGTGAACAGCGGACCCGTCCCGCGCACCACCGGATAGACGACGGTATAAGAGCCTTTGGTATATGCCATGGCTTGCAATGTCTTGTAGGCGATGTGGATCAGCCAGACGAGCGCGAAGATCGGCCACATATGAGGTTCGGGCCAGGGCACCACGAAAAAGGCGAAGGGGGCGGCCATGAGGCAATAGCAGGCGTCGATCGCGCCGCGGGACAGCCATGGGTCATGCCTGCCTTTTTGCAATGCACCGAAGACCGCGTGCAGGAACGCGGCCATCAAAGCCAGCGCCAATGCCAGCTGGTGTCCGGCTTCGGTGCCTTCGAGAGAGATCAGCCAGTCGCTCAAATACGCGGACCTTTTGCGGAGCGGAGAAGGTGGGGGGCTGTCTGCCCCCCAACACCCCCCGAGGATATTTGGGGCCAGATGAAGCCTGGGATCAGCCTTTGTCGAGACCGGTGAGGGCGGCGGCGAATTCTTCGGGGTCGAAAGGGGCAAGGTCGTCGATCTGTTCACCGACGCCGATCGCGTGGATGGGCAACCCGAATTTGTCTGCCAGGGCAACAAGAACACCGCCCTTGGCCGTGCCATCCAGCTTGGTCATGACCAGACCGGAAACGTCCGCCAGTTTGCGGAACGTTTCCACCTGGCTCAGCGCGTTCTGTCCGGTGGTGGCGTCGAGTACGAGCAAGGTGTTGTGCGGAGCAGTGTCATCAACCTTGCGAATGACGCGGACGATTTTGGCCAGTTCCTCCATCAGGTCGGTGCGGTTTTGCAGGCGGCCCGCCGTATCTATCATCAGCAGATCGGCGCCCTCTGCCTGTGCACGGGTCAGCGCGTCAAAGGCGAGGCTGGCGGGGTCCGAGCCTTCGGGGGCGGTCAGAACCGGAACTCCGGCGCGATCACCCCAGACCTGCAACTGTTCCACGGCCGCGGCGCGGAAGGTATCGCCGGCGGCGATGACGACCTTTTTGCCGGCCTCTTTGAACTGGCTGGCCAGTTTTCCAATTGTCGTGGTCTTGCCCGAGCCGTTGACGCCGACGACCAGCACCACTTGTGGCCGTTTGGGATAGATCGGCAGAGGCTTGGCCACAGGCTCCATCACGCGGGCGATTTCTTGTGCCAGGAGTTGCTTGATCTCTGTGGTCGACAGTTTGCGGCCAAAGCGGCCCTCGGCCATGTTCGACGTGACACGCAAGGCCGTGTCGACGCCCATGTCCGAGGCGATCAGCAGCTCTTCGAGCTGCTCCAGCATGTCATCGTCCAGGGTTCGGCGCATTTCCGTGACGGCGCCTCGATTGAACAGGCGGTTCAGGATACCCTTGGATTCCGGTATTTCCGGCGGCGGAGCGACAGGCGTGGGGTCAGCCGGGATCGGTGCCGGCGGTTCAGCCGGTTGCGGGGCCGGGGCAGGTTCTGGCACTTCCGGAACGGGTTGCGGATCCGGCTGCGGCTGGGGGATCACCGGGTCCGGTGCCGCCGTTTCCTCGCCGCCATCCTCGACGATGGCTTCCAGCCCTTCTTCAAGACGAGATGAAGATTTGAACAGCTTGTCCTTTAGCTTTGAGAAAAACGCCATACTTGGTCTCCACAGGTGTTCCCTTCACCTAATGCGGATTTGCGGCAGTTGCAAAGGGTCACGCAAACGCAAGGACAAAGCCAAGCTGAGCACCCCAGTAAAGGGGCCATACAAGATAGGGCGTCACCTTGAGGGCCGGATGGTGCGGCGGCAGCAGGAACTTCTCGGTTGCGAGGATCAGATCTGACGCGATGAAGGCCATTGCGGCGGGAAAGGCCCACCGAAGGGGACCGGCATCCGGCAGTGCCAGCACCGTGATCCCCATGCCAAGAATGATGGGGATATAGGCCAGAACGGGCCCCTTCAGGTCTCCGGCGCGGGGCGCAAGCAATGTGGCCATGATGATGCCCAGAATGATCAAGGACCATACAATCGCAGGCGCGCTGAGGATCAGCCCGGCAGAACTGATCGGCAATGTCAGGAACAGAGCGATATAGGCCAGATGCCCGGCGGCAAATGCGGCGATGCCCGTCATGAAGGTGGCATCTGTTTCGCGCGACAGCAGCGCGTCGCCTGTCGCACAAAGAGCGAGCGCAAGAACCAACAGCCAAGGCCCACCGTTCATGATGGCCGTGACCGCCAATAGGGCGACCGATGCGGTTTTCAGTACAGTGCGCAAAGAACCGGCGGGCCGGGAGGTCAGCGGCAGGTACCCAAGGGCACAGCCAAAGGCGATCCAGAACAGTAGGGTTGGCATGTCATCTCCTCGCCGGTTCAGAATAATCTGATCTGGGACGTGGCTTGAAATCAACCGCTTACGTTGAGTTAAGCGCCTTGTGATGACCCCGATCCAACAGGCGAATGGCATGACCGAAGCGCTTCTGACAAAATGGAAGCATGTTCAGGTTCCTGATGATTCTCGCGACTTTTGCCGCACATTCCGTGGCGGCACAAACGCCTTTGTCTGGCTCGGAGTTCGACAAGTATACGCAAGGCAAAACTCTGTTTTACGGGTTCGAAGGTCAGATTTACGGGGTGGAGCGGTATCTTCCGAACCGTCGTGTGATCTGGTCTTTTCTCGACGGGAATTGCAAGGAAGGTATCTGGTATCAGCAGGGTGAGCAGATCTGCTTTGTCTACGAAGACAGGCTGGATCCGCAATGCTGGGTTTTCACTCAATCCGGTGGCGGTTTGATTGCGCAGTTCGAAGGCAATCCGCAAGCGACCGAACTGTATGAGGCCGAGGATCTTGGGGAAGAAATGGTTTGTTACGGGCCGGACGTTGGCGTTTGATCAGTTGGTGCGCAGCTCATCATAATCGATCATGACATGGGTTTGGTAAGCTGTCCTGTCCGTCAACCCTTCATGATAGCGGCGCAAACTGCGCAGTTATGCGCGCGAAATATCGATGTCATAGTAGCGATAGAGTATGTGTCCCAACTGGATATCGGCCAAAGTCAGGCAGGAACCGCACAGGAAAGCGTTTTCAGAAAGTTGCGCATCGGCGATTGTCACGGCCCCAGATGGTCAACACGGCTTAGAACAGTGATCCCTGATCCGGGGTGTCCGGCCTGGGTTTCTTCGAGGGTGATTTCGCGCCCGGGCCGGTGCTGAGAACACCATCGGCGAATTCGATCTCGAGCGCCGTTTGTTTGGCGGCCTGAGCCTTGGTGGTGATCACATTCCCTTCGGCCCGGACGACTGCGTATCCGCGGTCCAAAGTGGCTTTGTAGCTCAGCGTCTCGCGCAGGCGGTCCGTCGCTTCGAGTTGCTGTTTGAGGCGGTCCAGTCGCGTGGTTTGGGCCGTGTGCATTCGATCGCGCAAACGATCGAGGTTTTGCCGCTGCTGGTCGATTTCCCTTTGGATCGGTCGCAAGGACAGGCGCGATGACAGGTTGCGCAGCGATTCCTGTCGCGTCGATATCAAGCTTCGCAGGGTCGAGGGGCGCAGATGAGCAGACAATTCCACCACTTGTAGGCGACGGTTCTGCACCCCTCGGATCAAGGCGGGTGTGAGGCGATCTGCAATCAAATCAAGGCGTTGTCTTGGTGTGTTCAACAGGCTGTCCGGGCGCGGCAGGGCGCGGGACAGATCGCGCAGCCTTTGCGTTCGGCGTTGAACGGCATCCGTTGCCGCGCGGGACAGGCGCGCGGCTTGCTCTTCGGTCCAGGCAAGCAGTTCCATGCGCACCGGAACGGCCAGTTCGGCGGCCGCGGTGGGCGTCGGCGCGCGCTGGTCCGACACGAAATCAATCAGGGTGGTATCGGTTTCATGCCCAACGGCCGAGATCAACGGTATGTCCGACGCGGCTGCGGCGCGGGCGACGATCTCTTCATTGAAGCCCCAGAGGTCTTCGATCGATCCGCCGCCACGGGCGACGATGATCAGGTCGGGCCGGGGCAACGCGCCGCCGGGTGTCAGTTGGTTGAAGCCTTCGATGGCGCGGGCGACCTCGGGGGCGCAGTTGGCCCCTTGAACCGCCACAGGCCAGATCAGCACCTTGCGCGGGAACCTGTCCCTGAGCCGATGCAGAATGTCGCGGATCACGGCACCGGAAGGGGATGTCACAACGCCAATGATCTGCGGCAGGTAAGGCAAGGGTTTCTTGCGTTCCGGCGCGAACAGACCTTCGGATTCCAGTTGTTTCTTGCGCTTCTCCAGCAGCGCCATGAGCGCGCCCTGACCCGCGACAGAAACCTCATCGACGTTCAGGTTGTATTTGGATTGCGCCCCGAAAGCGGTAAGGCGGCCGGTGACGACGACCTCCAACCCTTCTTCGGGCACAACGGACAGGCCGGAAATCTGACCTTTCCACGTGGTGCAGGCCAAAACGTTCCGGTCGTCCTTGATGTCGTAATAAAGATGCCCGGATCGGGCTTTGAACACGCGCCCAACCTCACCGCGCACGCGGATTCGGCCGAATGAGCCTTCGAGCGTCCGTTTCACCTCACCCGAAATTTCGGACACTGTGTATTCAGGGGTGTTTTGGCCCGGAATCGGGTCATCAAGCAGGTCGGACATTTCAGCGCCTTGTTTCAAATGCGCGCCCAGCTTAGAACGCCGCGCAGGCAAGGCCAAGCAGATCGGAGAGCTTTCATGAATATCCTCATTCTCGGCAGCGGAGGGCGCGAACACAGCCTGGCATGGGCAGTGCTGCAAAACCCCAAATGTGATCGCCTGATCGTTGCTCCGGGGAATGCGGGGATCGCGCAGATCGCGGATTGTGCCGCTCTGGATATTGAAAACGGCGGGGCTGTTGTCGGCTTTGCCGAAGAAAATGCGATTGATTTCGTGATCGTCGGGCCCGAGGCGCCTTTGGCGGCCGGAGTGGTTGATCGGTTGCGCGAAGCCGGAGTATTGGTTTTTGGACCCTCGGCCGAGGCGGCAAAGCTGGAAGCGTCGAAAAGTTTCACCAAGGAAATCTGCGACGCGGCCAACGCCCCCACCGCAGCTTATGCCCGGTTTACCGAGGCCGAGGCTGCCAAAGCCTATACCCGCGAACAGGGCGCACCGATTGTGGTCAAGGCCGATGGTCTGGCCGCAGGCAAGGGCGTTATCGTTGCGATGGACGAAAAGACCGCACTGGACGCCATTGACGACATGTTCGGCGGTGCGTTTGGCGGAGCCGGTGCGGAAGTCGTCATTGAAGAATTCATGGATGGGGAAGAAGCCTCGCTGTTCGTTCTGTGTGATGGTGAGGACATTCTTTCAGTCGGGACGGCCCAGGATCACAAACGGGTTGGCGAGGGCGATACCGGGCCGAACACGGGCGGGATGGGCGCGTATTCTCCGGCGCCGGTGTTGAGCGAAGAGGTGGAGGCGCGCGCGATGGAAGAGATCGTGCGCCCCACCATCGCCGAGATGAAACGCCGGGGAACGCCGTTTCAGGGCGTTCTTTATGCAGGTTTGATGATCAAGGACGGGCGGCCAAGGCTGGTTGAATACAACGTCCGCTTCGGTGATCCGGAATGTCAGGTGTTGATGATGCGGTTGGGCGCGCAGGCGATGGACCTGATGCACGCCGCGGCCGAGGGCAGGTTGGGTGAAATGCGGGTGAATTGGGCGGATGACCATGCGATCACGGTTGTAATGGCGGCCAATGGCTATCCGGGTGCTTACAAGAAAGGCACTGCGATCAAAGGGCTTGAAGGCCTGCCGGAAGATAGCCGGAACATGGTGTTCCACGCTGGTACAAAGAGTGTCGATGGACACGTGGTTGCATCGGGCGGGCGCGTGCTGAACGTGACCGCCCGCGGGAACACGCTGCAAGAGGCGCGCGACCGGGCCTATGAAATGGTTGAAGCTGTGGATTGGCCTGACGGGTTTTACCGGCGCGATATCGGATGGCGTGCTTTGGAAGGTTGACGGGGTTGGGGGGTGCCTCCTCGGCCTTGCGGCCTCCCGGCGCTGCGCGCGTTCGCGGTCGAAATCGTCCACTGGACGATTTCCTTTCAACCGCTCACCCCCCAGGATTTTTTTGGCCAGACGAAGAAGCGGATCAGCAGTTCAGGGCTTGGGCAAGGCTTTTGCGGCCGTGGAACGGGCCCCGGTCGGATGTGATCCAGCCGTTGTCGTAGAAGACGCTGACGATCCGCGTCCAGTCGGCGCTGGCCACGATTAATTCCGGGCGGTCGCCGCAGGTGCGCAGGCCACCGGAAATGAAATCTTCACCGATCCTGTGGTTGGTCAATCCGGGCAGAGCCGCGATTTCGGTCAGGGCGTTGTCTTTGTAGCGCCAGATGCGCAGCGTTTTGGCAAGGTGCGGACGGTCGATATAGGCGATCTCGACATGTCCGTCGCCGTCCAGGTCGGCTGCCCCGATCGGGGCGAGCCAGCGGAAGCGGGTACCGATATGAGGCGTGGCCGCGATCTTGTCTCCGGCGGCGTCGTAGATCGCAAGTTGAGCCCCTGATTTGTCGTGGGATTCAACGACAATTGCTTCGCGCGCGCCGTCCAGGTTGACGTCTGCCAAACGCGGAGCGAGGTCTTCGAACACGCGATCCTGCGGCAGTCGAACAGTTACGACCGTAGTGTCGGTCGTGAATTCCAGCGCGCCATATTCGATCGTGTCACCCAGGACGCCATGGGCGTAACGGGTGGTTGGTTCTGTGAAACGGGCGCCGTTGATGGTTTCCGCCGCGTCAGCCGGTTGCTGTGAGAGCCAAAGTCCGAAAGATAGCAAAGCGCCGCGTGCCCGAGATTGCCAAAAGCGGCGGGGCAGGCGCGGCGCATTGTTGTGCATCAGATCTGCTTTTCAGGCATCTGAACGACCAGACCGTCCAGCGCATCGGTGACCTTGATCTGGCAGGTCAGGCGCGAGCGGGCCGGGTCGGGCTCATAGGCAAAGTCCAGCATGTCTTCTTCCATGTCATCCTTGGCCGGGATTTTCTCGACCCAGTCGGGGTGGACGTAGACATGGCAGGTCGAGCAGGCGCAGGCGCCGCCACAATCGGCCTCAATGCCGGGAATGTTGTTGTCACGGGCCCCTTCCATGACGGTCAGTCCGTTGGCGACCTCGACTGTGTGTTCGGTACCGCCGTGCTCGACATAGGTGATCTTTGCCATTGCGTGCGTCTTCCTTTTGCGATGTTCGATTTCTTCCTTAGTGAAGGCATTTAGGTCTTTCCAGCCTCATTTGCGACTCAGCGCGCCGTGTCTGGACTTTCTTGTCGTTTGTTCTATTTTTGTTCTTATGCTTGTTACACCCATTCGCCCTGTGGTTTCAAACCGGGATTGGCCGCGCCCGCCGTCCTGCCTACCTTCCAGCCAACTGGATTCCCCGCCCGAGGGCGCGCGCGTGGCTGTGGCCGGGCTTGTGATCCTGCGGCAGAGGCCGGGGACGGCCAAGGGCGTGATCTTTCTGACGCTTGAAGATGAGACCGGGATCGTGAATGTGGTGGTGTGGCGCAAAATCTACGAACGGTTCCGCCGTGCGGTGATTTCGGGGCGGTTGCTGAAGGTGACGGGCCGGATGCAGCGGGCGCATTCAGTGACCCATGTGATTGCGGAAGAAATCGAGGATATTTCGGGGATGCTGGATATGCTGGTTCAGGGCGCAGGGGCGGCCTGCCGTGACGGACAATAGCGAGCGGCTGTCTTGCCGCCTTGCGCACAGCAAGACCTGTGCGCCGATGAATGTCGGTAAGTTCTCGCATATCACGCTGGGTCAAAGGCGCTTTTCCGCCAATTCGGCATTGGTCGGTCGACTCTTTGATGTCGTGTTAGTACTGCGGGCATCTCTATGCGTCGGCCTGTGTCTGAACGCAGGCGCGACGGCACGCTACTCAACATCTTCTCAGAGTCAGTTCAGATGCCCGAAGTAACACGAAATGGATCGTTCGAAAAAACCGTCCAGCTGGATGAGAGCCAGATTGCCGGTCGCCTTGGCGAACTGTTGGAGCATACGCGTTCAAAAGGATACGTGCATACCGCCAGAATGATCGAGGAAGCATTGAGTGCCCACTCTTTCGAGCGCAGACACCTTGGGAATACCCAAAAATACCTCTCGGAATTGCAGCGTCTGAAGCGAAAAGAGATGACACGCTTGGTGCGGGAAACGGATGGGAAGAAGCAAGCGGCTTTTGTTCTGACACCCCGGATGCGCGTTGACCACAGAAATCCTGCCGCGCTGCGCAGTGGAGCTTGGAGGAACACCCCGATGCCTTTCCTGGCGGAACCCGAATTCAAGTTTCGCTAGCCGAACCTGCCGTGGCCAAGCCAGCCAGGGCTGATGATCAGCGTCAATCCAAACGGGTTTTCAACGCAGTCATCGTTTGAACAAGACCTCCTGCGCCTGCTTGTCACGATTGTCTCCTCGTAGCTCTGCGTGCAGAGCGCGCCCGGCCTGAACACCGGGGCGGGCGCCGACGGCCTTCAGCCAGCGCGCAAAGTGGGGTTTGTCCTCCAGCACTTGCTGCTGCCCTTCCCACAGGCTGGCCCAGCCCCAGATCGACATGTCTGCAATCGAATAGAAGTCTCCGGCAACGTATTCGTTCTCGGCCAGCCGTCTGTCGAGCACCCCGTACAGACGACCGACCTCGGCCCGGTATCGATCTTTGGCATAGGGCAGGTCCTGTGGCGGGTTCAGTTGCGGGGCGTATTTCAGGAAGTGATGCGCCTGACCTGCCATCGGGCCAACACCGCCCATCTGCCACATAAGCCATTCTTCGACGGCGATCCGATCACGCTCGGTCTTGCCATAGAACTGCCCGGTCTTGCGGGCCAGATACATCAGAATTGCCCCGCTTTCAAAAACCGAGATCTGTGCACCATCCGGCCCGTCAGGGTCCACGATTGCGGGCATACGGTTGTTCGGGGCGATCTTCAGGAACTGCGGGTCGAACTGATCGCCCTTTCCGATATTGACCAGATGCGTGGTGTAGGGCAGTTCCATCTCCTCAAGGGCGATGGACACTTTCCAGCCGTTCGGTGTGGGCCAGAAGTACAGATCAATCGGGTCGGCCATGTGTTCTCCTGATGTTGAAGGGATCATGCGGGTTTCTGCCGGTTCGGCAAGGGCCGCTTACGAAAGCGTGACTGAAACGCAGGCCGGGCTTGACCGCAAACCGCCCGAGGCGTATGCCATCCCAGAGCTTCGTGGCGATTTGTTACCGGATTGCGGGCCACGCTAAACAACACCGCTAAAAGGTCAGGATGAAAGACCCCTTTCGCTTGGCCGCGTCTGGGGTTTTTTGTTTGCCTCCGCCGGAGGCTGAAAGGGAATGAGATGAGCGAGAACTGGAACAAACGCACCCAAGCCGTCCATGGCGGTGTCCGCCGCAGTCAGTACAACGAGGTGAGCGAGGCGATTTTCCTGACGCAGGGCTTTGTGTACGAAACTGCCGAACAGGCCGAAGCCCGGTTTCTGGAATGCGGCCCCGATGAGTTCATCTATGCCCGCTATGGCAACCCGACCGTGTCTATGTTCGAACAGCGCATCGCGGCCCTTGAAGGTGGCGAGGATGCGTTCGCGACGGCCTCGGGCATGGCGGCGGTGAACGGAGCGCTGACCTCGATGCTGAAGGCCGGGGACCATGTTGTTTCAGCAAAGGCACTGTTCGGGTCCTGCCTGTACATTCTGGAAAACATCCTGACCCGTTTTGGCGTCGAGGTGACTTTTGTGGACGGCACCGATCTGGAGCAATGGCAGACAGCGATCCGCCCGGACACCAAGGCGGTCTTCTTCGAGTCGATGTCGAACCCGACTCTTGAAGTGATCGACATCGCATCCGTGTCCAAGTTGGCCCACGCCGTCGGGGCGATTGTGGTGGTGGACAACGTGTTTTCGACGCCCGTCTTTTCGCGCGCGATAGAACAGGGCGCGGATGTGGTCGTTTATTCGGCGACCAAGCATATTGACGGACAGGGCCGTGCGCTGGGCGGCGTCATCATCGGCACCAGGGATTTCATCCGCGGAACCGTCGAGCCGTATCTGAAGCATACCGGCGGCGCGCTCAGCCCGTTCAATGCCTGGGTCATGCTCAAAGGTCTGGAAACCATGGCGCTGCGCGTCAATGCGCAGGCCGACAGTGCACAACGGATCGCAGAGGCGCTGGAAGGGCACCCGGCGCTGGCGCGCACCCTTTACCCCGGTTTGAAGACCCACGCGCAAAACGCTCTGGTTCAATCGCAACTTGGTGGAAAAGGCGGGACCGTGTTGTCCCTGGATGTCAAGGGCGGCAAGGACGCGGCTTTTGCTTTCCTCAATGCGCTGACCATTCCTGTGATCTCGAACAATCTGGGCGATGCCAAGTCGATCGCAACGCACCCGGCGACCACAACGCACCAGCGTCTGAGCGATGCGCAGAAGGACGAGTTGGGCATTACGCCGGGCCTGATCCGTTTTTCCGTTGGCCTGGAAGACGCCGGAGACCTGCTGGCAGACATCCAGCAGGCATTGGAGGCTTCGCAGAAGCAAACAGCAGCACAGTGACAAGCCTCTTACCACTAGGGGTCGTCGCGTTATCTGTGAACGCGGCGTCTTTCCGGGTGGTGTTCGCGGTTGAAGCCTGACCTTTGTGTCTGCGAAAGGCGTATTTCGTTGCAGAATGACGGTTTTGCGCCGGTTTTTTCAATCCGGACTGCTATTGCCTGCGTATTGGGTTAAACTGGTAAATCACCTGCAGTCGTATATATTTCTACGACCAATCGAGGAACCGCAGCCGATGAACATCCACCCGCGCGATATTGATGAGACCCCGGATCAGGAAAAAGCCGCCGAGGCCCTGAAAGTTCTGCGGCAATGGGCGGAATCTGCGACGGCATCCGAGATCAGCCAACTGGATCCGGCTATTGCGCGGCTGGTGCCCGGCCTGACCCGGGTGAACTATCCTTCGCTTTCGCGCGAGTACCCGGAGGGTTTCTCGGTTGACGCGGATTACCGAGCGTCGTTGCCCGACTTGCAAAACGGCCCGTCCAGCTTGATACGCGGTGCCAAGCAACAGATTCAGCATGTTGGCATCTCGAACTTTCGCCTGCCGATCCGTTTCCATCGGAAAGATGGGGAAGACCTGACGCTTGAGACATCTGTTACGGGCACCGTCAGCCTTGAGGCGGAGAAAAAGGGCATCAACATGTCCCGGATCATGCGGTCTTTTTACAAACATGCCGAGCGTACATTCAGCTTCGAAGTGATGCAGGCGGCGCTTGACGACTATATGACCGATCTGGACAGCTTTGACGCTCGTATCCAAATGCGGTTTTCTTACCCCGACAAGGTCAAGAGCCTGAGATCAGGTCTGGAAGGATATCAATATTACGACATCGCTCTGGAACTGGTGGAGTCGGGCGGTGTGCGCCAGAAGATCATGCATCTGGACTATGTCTATTCCTCGACTTGCCCGTGCTCTCTGGAGTTGAGCGAACATGCCCGTGTCATGCGGGGACAATTGGCAACACCGCATTCGCAACGATCTGTCGCGCGAATTTCCGTGGTCGTGGATTGCGATGCCGATTGTCTTTGGTTTGAAGACCTGATCGAGTTGTGCCGACGCGCGGTGCCGACCGAAACTCAGGTCATGGTCAAACGTGAAGACGAACAGGCTTTTGCCGAGTTGAACGCAGCCAATCCGATTTTTGTCGAAGATGCGGCGCGCTTGTTCTGCGCTGAATTGCTGGCAGATCATCATGTTGGTGATTTCCGGATAGTAGCCAGCCATCAGGAGAGCCTGCATAGCCACGACGCTGTGTCGATTCTGACCGAAGGCCCAACCTTTGCGGCATCCAGCTTGGATCCAAGACTGTTCAACACTTTGTTTCACGTTGGGTGAATACCGCCGTGTAAGCGATTAGGATTTAATCAAAGATTACGGCGGTAGGCGTTCTTTTGCCGCAATGCAGCAAAAATGCTGCATTTGCGCAGTCGTTTGTTATATATCTATCGTGAATGCAGCAGCTGGATGCTTGCCATTTGATTGGCTGGCCGCCCCGAAAAGGATGCCGAGACGTGAGACGCCTTGGACTGCAAGACCGCGACCACCGTTCGAGAAATCGAAGAGGGCAAGGCGTTTTATCCATCACATTTGGGCTGCATCGTTATTACAGGAGAAGCATGTAATGAATCCGATTACCCAACCGCTGGAGTTTCAAGCTGCGGCAATTCGCATGGCTGGTTACGCAATGGTCAACCAGATGAAGATCATGCAGATCGTAGCCCGTTCAGCGTTCGAATTGCCGATGGCTCCTGTGCAGGCGTTGCACGTGGCTGCGGCGTCCCCGGAAAAGCCGGTGGAAAAGACGACGGTCAAGGCAAAAGCCACTGCGCCGCGTGTGCAAAAAACTGTCGTCAAAAAGACCGCAGCAGTGAAAAAAACCGTAACGAAGGTCACCGCCGGCAAACCTGAGCCCAAACCCGCGGAGTTTTCCGCGAAGCCGCGCGCCGTCGTCACGCCAAAGGCTGAACCTGCGGCGATAGCAAAGCCCGCACCAAAACCAGCACCCAAACCGGCGCCGCAGCCAAAAACAGAATCGAAACCGGCTGCAGCTGTTGCAAAAAACGCCAAACCGGCTGCGCGGAACGCGACTGCAACCACGTCTTCCTCTCGCGCGTCGGCCCCGGCAAAAAAACCTCGTACCCGACCGGCGGCTTCTGCGACCAAGGCACCTGCTGCGCGTGCCAAAGCCGCTAAGCCTATCGAACAAACCGTTTCGACCCCAGCAAAAACCGCGCCCCTTGCTCCCAAAGCAGAAACTCAGCAGTCGGCGCCCGCTGCTGCGCGGTCAAAACCTGCGGCATCGGCAGAACAATCAAAACCGCAGGCGCGCAAAACGCGACCGCCGTCGAAACCGCCCGCAATGCCGGGAGCGGATACCAAAACAGACACGTAAACCGGGATCATCTGCTTGACACGGTCGGGCTGGCGCGCCAACGCTGCGCGTTATGATGGATCTTCGCCCGGTCGGATATGTGATTGGCTTGCTGGTCGCCATTCTTGGGGCGACCATGCTGTTTCCTATGCTCGCGGACATTATCGAAGGTCGCGGCGAATGGAATGTGTTCCTGGAAAGCGCGATAATCACAATGCTGACCGGATCCGTCCTGGCGATGAGTTGCTCGAACGGTGTGGGCGAGGGGCTGACCATCCGGCAGACCTTTTTGCTGACAACCGGCGTTTGGGTCGCGCTGCCGGTGTTTGGTGCAATCCCGTTTCTGTTCGGTGAAACCGAGCTGCGCTTTGTCGATGCCTATTTTGAGGCGATGTCAGGCCTTACGACGACCGGTTCGACCGTAATATCAGGGTTGGACACGCTGCCAAAGGGCCTTTTGTTGTGGCGCGGTATCCTGCAATGGCTGGGAGGCATCGGTATCATCGTCGTCGCGATGGTATTCCTGCCCGAATTGCGGGTTGGTGGCATGCAAATCTTCCGCTCGGAAGGATTTGAAACCATGGGGAAAATCCTGCCTCGCGCGCAGGAGATTGCGGGGCAGATTTCCCTGATCTACGTCTTCCTGACACTTGTATGCGTGCTGGTCTATGCCGCGTTTGGGATGAGCTTTTTTGACGCGTTGGTCCATGCTTTCACGACGGTGTCCACGGGCGGTTTCTCGAACTATGATGCCTCGTTTGGTACATTTTCAGGCCCGGCCGAATATGCTGCATCCGTCTTCATGATCTTGGCGGCTCTTCCCTTTGTGCGTTATGTGCAATTGGCCAATGGTCATACATCGTCACTGTTGAAAGACAGTCAAATTCGGGCGTTTCTGGCGACCATTCTGGTTCTGGTTGTCATCATGTCAGTCTTTCTGACCTCGGTCTTTCCCCATCACTGGGAACAGGCGTTCCGCGAGTCGTTGTTCAATATTACCTCGATCATCTCGGGGACAGGATATGCCAGTGTCGATTACATGGGGTGGGGCAGCTTTCCGATCATGTTGTTCTTCCTGATCGGATTGATCGGTGGATGCGCGGGGTCGACGGCGTGTTCGATCAAGGTTTTCCGGTATCAGTTGCTGTTTGCCTCGATCAAAAGCCAGATCAAACGGATCCGGTCCCCACATGGCGTGTTCATGCCGCTCTATGATGGAAGGCCGGTCGGACGGGACGTTCTGACCTCGGTGATGAGTTTCTTCATGTTCTTCGTTCTGTCGATGGGCGTATTGTCCTGGGCGTTGGCACTGACAGGTCTGGACTTCATTACTTCGGTGTCCGGGGCCGCGACAGCGCTGGCCAACGTTGGCCCGGGTCTTGGCGATCAGATCGGACCGGCGGGTAATTTCGCAGGTCTCAACGATACGGCCAAATGGCTGCTGACAACTGGAATGCTGGTCGGGCGGCTCGAGCTTTTAGCGGTATACGCGATCTTCACCGTTCAATTCTGGAGAGGCTGATGAAAAGACCCCTTGGCGCGCAAATCTCGCATATGCTCAAGGATCGTGGCGTGGATGTGATTTTCGGTATACCGGGCGTCCACAACCAGGAAATGTATCGTGGTATCGAAGAGGCCGGCATCACGCATGTTCTGGCCCGGCACGAGCAGGGGGCCGGATTCATGGCTGATGGTTACGCGCGCGCAACCGGCCGCCCCGGCGTCGCCTATGTGATCACCGGCCCCGGTTTGTGCAACATCATGACCCCGATCGGACAGGCCTACAGCGACTCGGTTCCGATGCTGATTCTGTCCTCTTGTCTGGATGAAACGCAGGCTGTCCGGGGTCAGTTGCACCAGATGAAAGATCAACGTGCTGCCGCCGGCACGGTTGCGGATTGGTCTGTACAGGCCAACTCTGCCGAAGCTGCCTATGGGCTGATAGAACGGGCGTTTGAAGAATTCGAGCTTTCTCGCCCGCGCCCCAAGCACATTCAGGTGCCCATCGCGCAGTTGCAGGCAGAGGCCGACCCCGCGCCGTTCCCCAACCAGCCTGCGCTGCGCACCAAAGCCTTGCCGCCTGACGTGTCATCGGTCGTGTCCATGTTGAACCTTGCCCGCAGGCCGCTGTTCATCCTGGGCGGCGGATGCAGGTCGAATGATTGGCGTCAGATTTTGACACAGCTGGGGGCGGCCTGTTTTACCACGTATGCCGGGCGCGGGCTGCCGGGCGCAAATTATCCGCTGGACTTCGGGTCCATGTTGCCGCGTCCCGGCAGCGCCGAGGTAATCGCGTCGGCGGATCTGGTCGTTGCGGTGGGGGCCGAGCTGGGCGAGATCGATTTGTGGCGGCAGGATTTGGGGCACAAGGCGACCTTGATACGCGTCGACCTCGACCCCGAAGTTCTTTCCGATCGCCATCGCGCCGCCATCAAGCTGCAAGTCGACAGCCAGAGCTTTGCCCGCGCCTTGTGGCACGCAACTCAGGACATGAAACCAGCAACAGGCTGGTCACCCGAGGAAGTCGCCGAGATGCGCGCCCGCTGGCGTGCCGAGGTGGATGCAGAGCGGCCCGGAATCGTGCCGATCTCGGATGCTTTGCGCGCTGCCATGCCGGCCGACACTATGATCTATTCGGACATGACGCAGTTTGCCTATGTCGCCAAAGAGGTATGGGACATGGCCTATCCTCATCACTGGCATCATCCGACGGGGTTTGGCACCCTTGGCTATGGGTTGCCCGCCGGTATTGGCGGGGCGGTTGCCCGGCGCGGCAAACCCACGGCGGTTATCGCCGGGGATTACGGGTTCCATTACACAATGCAGGAACTGGGCGTGGCGGTTGAGTTGGGATTGTCGCTGCCCATCATTCTATGGGACAATGGCAAACTAAAGGAAATCGAGGACAGTATGGTGCGCAGCCAGATCGCGCCCAACGCGGTCATGGCGCATAATCCCGATTTCTGCAATCTTGCCGAAGCCTTTGGTGCGCGCTCCTCGGCGCCTTCGAATGTGGCAGAGATGCAAAGTGCAGTAAGGGCCGCATTCGATGCGCCTGTGCCGACCTTGATCCACGTGACACCTGATATTCTGTAACGAAAAAGCGCCGCACTTTCATGCGGCGCTTTTTTGCTGAGGTGCTGTCGGATCAATCCCAGCAGTGAACCAGAACCGTCATGCCGGTTGCGCGCCGGTTCAACTCATTGGGTGATATCTGTATGGTTTCTTCGCTCGATTGACCGGACACTCCGGCCTCTGCAAGAATTTCGGTCAACCGATCAACGGTGGCCGCAAGGCTGACCGAAGCGGGCAGGGTGCGCCCTTCGGACGGTGTGGGCAACAACATTCCAACGACGTTGCCGCTGTCGTTGAAGACCGGGCCGCCTGCATCACCGGGTTGGGCGTTCAGCGCCAGACGCTTGACGCCGGTCTCACCGCTCAGCCCACGTATGTCCGCGACCTGCCCGTAGGTCAGGGTGGGGCCACCCAATGCGCCCTGATAGGAAAAGCCGGACACGGCCACCTTTGACTTGATGCGCGGCTTGGCGGCACTGAACGCGGCGACGCTCATGGGGGCGAGCGTTTTTGCAGGGCGCAGGACCGCCACGCCAAGTTCAGGGTCAGTCAGGGCCAGTTGAACCTCTTGATCACCATCCAGAGTGATCCGCGTGCAGCTCTCCGCGGCCTCGGAAACCGTCAGTACTGTCCCGTTCTCATCCGCGAAGAAACCAGAGCGCGTCAGCCGAGGCTTGCGGACCTGAAGGCCCGACACCAGATCGATGCGCTGTTCTGCGGAAGCACCGGCGGCGGCATCCAGAACCGCATCCGTCGTGCTGAAGCTGGACGTCATCGCTGACAGAACTCGCAGGCGACGTGCCTCGTCTCCTTCGGGCCAGACAAGGGTGAAGCCCTTGATTTTTCCATCGGCCAATTGCGCTTGCGTAAAGGACACTTTGCCGTTGCCGCGTCCTTCAAGGGTAAACCGGTCGCGGCCCAGTTCACGAGGGCCATTCAGTGGAACGATCTCAAGCGATTGCATCACCTCGTAAAGCGCGCGGAGCGTGTTCTTGTCCCCCTCCTGGCTGATCAGCAGCGCCTTGGCGTTCAGGTCAGAGCTGCTTTTGAAATGTGCGAAGGGGGCCTCATAGCGATCAAGGCTAACAGCGCCCAGAGGCATGTCGAGCACGATCCCGGCCTTGTCGTCGGAATACCGCTCCATTCCGACAGAGATCAGCGGCGCGTTGTATTCATCCATCAGGGCCTTGCGCTGCAACGTCGTCAGAACGCCCGTGGCGTCAAACCCGTTATAGCGCTGCCAATCGCTCATCGATCGGCGGGTGCCTTGCCCGAACGCACCATCAATGGTCGAGTTGTAAAACCCCGCCGCGCGCAGAGCCGTTTGCAGATCCTTGCGTTCCTGCGCGGTCAACAGACGTTCGGATTGAAGCGCCTGCGCACGGGTTTCATCCGAATCCTGTGGTGTGGCGACTGCCGGAGCTTCTTCCGGTTGTACCGCTTGTTCAATTGGTGCCGCGACGGTGCCACGGTTCAGCACGTTTGCCCCGATGGGCCAGAACTGTTGCCCCATCGCGCTGGAAAACGCGATGTAACTGTCGCGCGGGATCTGGCCTTCCGCCCGATAGACGCGCAGCACCTGTTCGGCGTCGGCCCGCGCATAGGGGCCGATCACGATCGCGTACCAGCCGCTGTTCAGGCGAAACCCGTTCACGTCCGGCAAAGCGCTGGCATAGGCCTGTGCCCGTTCCTGCGCTTCGCGCAGCGAGGGCCGCGCCTCGACCTGGACCCAGACGCCGGGATCTTGTTGTGCGGCTGCGGCGCGCAGGCCGACCAGAAGAAACAATAGGATTGCTGAAAATACGCGTGTCATAGTCTGCCCGTCTTATGCAGTGTTCGTGCTTTGGCGCAGAATACGCGAATTCATTTGCGAAAAGCCATGCCGCGAATGCGGGGAATTTACGGTGTGGCCCTGCAGATACAGGCTTGGCCCCAAGCCCCGTTGACGCCCCTTTGCCCCTTGCATAGGAAGGGCAAAACCGACCGGAACCGGGCGCAAAGGCGCCCAGAGGGAATGCCATGACCGAACCGACCAGCGCACCGCGTTCATTTCAGGAGATCATCCTGCGGCTTCAGACCTATTGGGCTTCTAAAGGCTGTGCCATTCTACAGCCCTATGACATGGAAGTCGGGGCCGGAACGTTCCATCCCGCGACCACCCTGCGCGCGCTTGGCTCGAAAGCCTGGGCTGCGGCTTACGTTCAACCGTCACGCCGCCCGACGGATGGGCGTTATGGCGAGAACCCGAACCGGTTGCAGCACTACTATCAGTACCAGGTGCTGATCAAACCCAGCCCACCGGATTTGCAGGAGCTGTATCTGGGAAGCCTCGAGGCGATTGGCATCGACATGGACCTGCACGACATCCGTTTTGTCGAAGATGACTGGGAAAGCCCGACGCTCGGCGCGTGGGGTCTGGGTTGGGAAGTCTGGTGTGACGGAATGGAAGTCAGCCAGTTCACCTATTTCCAACAGGTTGGCGGCCATGACTGCGCGCCGGTATCAGGCGAGCTGACCTATGGGCTGGAGCGTCTGGCCATGTATGTGCTGGGCATTGATCACGTGATGGACATGCCGTTCAATGACCCCCAGTCGCCGAGTCCTTTGACTTACGGCGATATCTTCAAGCAGACCGAAGAGGAGTATGCCCGCTGGAACTTTGACGTGGCCAACACCGAGGTTCTGCTGCGCCACTTCGAAGAGGCCGAGGCCGAGTGCGCCGCCATTCTGAGCCAGGAGCATGTGGACCCGAAGACGGGCAAACGCATCATCATGGCGCACCCGGCCTATGATCAATGCATCAAGGCCAGTCACATCTTCAACCTGCTGGACGCGCGCGGCGTGATCTCGGTGACCGAACGGCAGGCCTATATCGGGCGCGTCCGGGCGTTGGCCAAACAATGTGCGGATGCGTTCGTGCAGACCGAGGCCGCCGGGTTTCAGGCCTGATGAGGCAATCAGGCCAGTCCGGGCAAAAGTGCTTTGAGTCCGTCTGCGATCATGCTGACGGCAATGGCCGCAAGGATCATGCCCATGAAGCGGCTCATGATCACGCGCGCGTTGCTGGACAGGCGTTCAGCCAGCCATGCGGCGTTCCAGAACGTGATCAGAAGCAGACCGACCACGACAAGAAATACTCCCATAAAAACAAAAGCCTCGACCGTGGTTTTAACCTGATGTGCGTACAGGATCAGGGTGGTTATTGTGCCGGGGCCCACAAGAATGGGAAAGGCCAGCGGGTAAAAGGCGACCGTATCGGTTTCGGGGTAAGCTTCCTTCTCTCCTTTTGTTCCATGATGAGAGGTGCTTTCGTTTCCGTTCAGCATGTTGAGGCCGATCATCATAACGACCAGGCCGCCGGCGACGCGCAGGTGATTGACGCTGATGCCAAAAAGGCCAAGCGCCTGACTTCCGACCAGCGCAAAGGCACCGCCAAGGATCAGGCAATAGATCACCGTCTTCACCGCAATCTTGCGCTGGTCGGCAGCAGGCAGATCCTGAGTGACGCTCAGAAACACCGGCAGGTTGGAAACCGGGTTCATGATGGCAAACAATGCGCCGAAAAAACCGACAGCAAGCGTGGATTCCATGGTGTTGACCTCATTGATGCCTGTACCCGGACGAAACCTGTCCTATTTTACAAGAACTTGAAAGAGGCAGCCTGAAACATGACGGGAAAACTGCTGGCAATTGTTCTGTTGTTGTCGGCCTTGGTGGCCGGGGCCGGAATGTATTATTTGCAGATTTACGGTTTCTACTATGAGGTCGAACCGCAGCCCGGCCAGGACGTGGTCCTGATGACGGACCAAAGCGATGCGCCTGTCCCAATCACCTATTCGGACTTTCAGGCGATCGATGCAGACAGTTCTCCGATCCGCTACCGAGGCTGTTTTGAAACGGATCTGAAGCCGGATCAGATGGCCGGGTTTATTGCTGTTGAAAACCCAGAACCCTTGACCGCGCCGGGTTGGTTTGACTGTTACGACGCCGTTTCGCTGGGCGATGCACTGAAATCGGGGCAGGCGCAGGCGTTTTTGAGTGAGAAGAACATCCATTTCGGCGTCGACCGGATCGTGGCGATTACCAGGGATGGCAAGGGATATGTCTGGCACGCGTTGAACAACTGCGGTGAAAAAGCCTATGACGGTACGGTGGTGGGTGAGGAGTGCCCGAAACGCCCTGAAAACTGAGGAAAACCATGGCTGACGCCGTTTTGATCCCGGACTTCATTACTGCAACTCTGGGGTTTGCGGTGTATTTGTTGGGTGCCCGGATCAACGGCAAAGTCGCAGTTCTGAGGCAGTTCAATATTCCTGAACCGGTCACGGGCGGCCTTTTGGCTTCGCTCGTGGTTTTGCTTCTGTATCTCTTTGCCAATGTAGAACTGTCATTCGAGTTGCAGACCCGGGACGCTCTGCTGGTTCTGTTCTTTGCCGGGATCGGACTGAACGCGCGACTTTCTGACTTGATTGCCGGTGGTAAGCCTTTGTTGATCCTTCTGATTTTGACGCTTGTCACGATTGTTGCGCAGAACGTTATCGGCGCGGCAGGGGCTTCCTTGTTTGGCTATCCGGCGCAAGCTGGCGTTCTGTTCGGTTCGGCCGCGTTGATTGGTGGACACGGAACCGCAATCGCATGGGCACCCGAAGTTGCCAGCGCAACGGGTCTGGACGGTGCAACCGAACTTGGCGTTGCCGTGGCGACGCTCGGACTGGTGCTTGCTGCGCTGGTGGGTGGCCCCATCGCCCGTCTTCTGGTGGAAACACGAGGCCTGTCGCCGGACCGACCTGACGAAGAACATACGGTCGGACTGCCGGAAGAAACGACCGCAGCCACCGAAATTGACCATGTGACTATCATGCGCGTGCTGCTACATCTGAACCTTGCGATTATTCTGGGCTATGCGCTGGGCGAGGCGATTTCGGCCGCTGGGCTGAAACTGCCGCTGTTTGTGCCCTGTCTGATCATGGGCATCGTGATTTCGAATGTCCGAGCGGCCATCGCTCCGTCCGCGCCGCCGGTTGCACGGACACCGTCGCTGGCATTGCTGTCTGAATTTGCGCTTGGGGCCTTTCTGGCAATGTCACTGATGAGCTTGCAGTTGTGGACCATCGCGGAACTGGGTGTGGCAATTGCCGTGATCATGACGGCGCAAACGGTGTTTACGGTCGTCTTCGTGATTTGGGTATTGTTTCCCCTGATGGGCTCGAATTATCGCGGAGCGGTGCTGGCCGCGGGCTTCGGAGGCTTTGCCCTGGGTGCCACACCCACGGCGATTGCAAATATGACGGCAGTAACCAAGCGATATGGGCCGTCGCCTATTGCCTTTATCGTGCTGCCCCTTGTATCCGCCTTCTTTGTGGATATCGCCAATGCCATCGTCATTCAGACGATTGTGAACTTCTAAGGACCGACTATGCCCGACCTGCTGATCGAACTGTTTTCCGAAGAAATTCCCGCGCGGATGCAAACCCGTGCCGGTGAGGATCTGAAAAAGCGGATTACCGATGGTCTGGTCGAGGCCGGTTTGACCTATTCAAACGCGGCCGCACTGACCACACCGCGCCGCCTGACACTGGCGGTGGAAGGTCTGCTGGCGCAAAGCCCGACAATCCGGGAAGAGCGCAAAGGGCCCAAGGTTGGCGCGCCGGACAAGGCGATCGAAGGGTTCCTGCGGGGCGCGGGCCTGACCCGCGACCAACTGGAAGAGCGTGAGACACCCAAGGGCGCTGTCTATTTCGCCACCATCGAGAAACCGGGCCGCCCGGCCGCCGAGATCATTGCCGAAGTGCTGGAAGCCACCATTCGCAATTTCCCATGGCCCAAATCCATGCGTTGGGGCAGCGGCAGTCTGCGGTGGGTGCGCCCGTTGCATTCCATTCTGTGCATCTTGTCGGATGAATCAGGGGCGCAGGTTGTTCCGATGCAGGTCGATGGCATCCGTTCCGGTGACACCACGGCCGGTCATCGTTTCATGACCCCCAACCGGTTCTCGGTTACGTCTTTCGAGGACTATGCTGCCAAGCTGAAACGCGCATTCGTTTTGCTGTCACAGGATGAACGTGCCGAACACATCTGGAATGATGCGCAGAACATGGCTTTTGCCGCCGGTCTGGAAATCGTCGAAGACAAGGGACTGTTGGCCGAGGTTGCCGGGCTGGTGGAATGGCCTGTGGTGTTGATGGGGATAATCGACGAGGAATTCCTCGAATTGCCGCCCGAGGTGTTGCAGACCTCGATGAAAGAACATCAGAAGTTCTTTTCGGTGAAGAACCCAAAGACCGGCCGGATCGAGCGTTTCATCACCGTCGCCAATCGCGAAACCACCGACAACGGCGCGACCATTCTGGCCGGCAATCAAAAGGTGCTGTCGGCGCGTCTGGCCGATGCCAAGTTCTTTTGGGAAAACGACCTGCGCGTCGCCAAAACGGACATCGCCCAATGGACCCGCGCGTTGGAGAATGTGACCTTCCACAACAAGCTGGGCACGCAGGCCGAGCGTATTGATCGCATCGCTGCTCTGGCCCGTGAACTGGCCCCGGTGACAGGCGCGGATGCCGATCAGGCCGAAAAGGCTGCGCGTCTGGCCAAAGCCGATCTGAGTTCCGAGATGGTCTATGAATTCCCGGAACTTCAGGGGCTTATGGGGCGCTACTATATCAAAGCCGCAGGCGAAGACGCCGCCGTGGCCGCCGTAGCGCAGGAACATTATTCGCCTCTTGGCCCCTCGGATGACGTGCCGACCGCGCCACTGTCTGTAACCGTGGCTCTGGCCGACAAGCTGGACACGTTGACCGGATTCTGGGCGATTGATGAGAAGCCGACTGGATCGAAAGACCCGTTTGCGCTGCGCCGAGCGGCATTGGGGGTCGTAAGGCTAGTGTTGGACAACAATTTGAGAGTTGGCCTAACCTCTCGAACGATTGAGCGTCATTTGCTCGCTACTCTTATCGCGGTCAAAGGCAGTGAAGTACGTGCGAAAGGCGATGCTATTGGCCAAAGTGGGATAGCAGAATATCTGTCTAACGATCAGCTGAAGGAACTGGCTTACGCTGTCGTGGACAGCGATGGGGCGGCAACTGAAGAACAGCTTTTGGCACGACTGGACAAGGACAAGCTAAACCTCCTCTCCTTCTTCCACGACCGCCTCAAGGTCTTCCTCCGCGACGAGGGCATCCGCCACGACATCATCGATGCCTGCATCGCGATGGAGGGGAATGACGACCTCAACCTGCTGGTCAAACGCGCCCGCGCCCTGAATGCAGTGATCGCGACTGAAGATGGCGAGAACCTCGTGCAGGGGTTCAAGCGGGCCAACAACATCCTGACCCAGGCCGAGGAAAAGGACGGCGTGGAATACTCTTACGGTGCGGATGTGAAATTTGCCGAGACAGACAGCGAAAAGGCGCTTTTCGCGGCTTTGGATGGGGCGCAGACGCAAATCGACGTGGCCCTGAAATCCGAAGACTTCCCAACTGCAATGGCGGCGATGGCCGGGCTGCGCGGGCCGGTGGATGCGTTCTTTGAGGACGTACAGGTCAACACCGACAATGACGTGATCCGTCGTAACCGGTTGAACCTGCTCAGTCAGATCAGGCAGGTTTGTTCCAGCGTGGCCGATCTGTCGCGGATCGAAGGTTAAAACCTCGGGCACGCAGTGATGCGTGCCCACAACGCCCTTGCACGAAGGGCGCAAGCGCTTATGCTGCACGCAAATCAAAAGGTGCTGCAGTGCAGAATAATCCGCATACCACGCTCATTACATCCGATGCTCCGGTCACGGCCCATACCCATGGCGGGCGGGCCAAGTGTCTGCAACGGCTGGTCCGACTGGACCTGCCGGTGCCCCGGACCGTCGCCTTGTCGTTTGATGCGGTCCATCAGATTGCGGAAGGCGACGTTCCGAACCTTGACGCGATCCTTGAGCAATTCGATCCCACGACCTTGCTGTGCGTCCGACCAAGTTCTGAAGATCCCGACTGGGGTGGGCCCGGTGCGGTTCTAAACATTGGCATGAATGATGCACGCTATGTGGACCTGTCCGACACCATGGGGGCAGAGGCCGCTGCTGCGCTGTATCTAAGGTTCGTTCAAAGCTATGCGATTCACGTGGCGCGGCTGGACGCGGATGTGTTCGATGACATCGACATGGATGGCAGCGAAGGCTTGCGCCATTCCCTGCGCGCCTACGAAGATGAAACGGACGAAGCCTTCCCGCAGGACCGGGGTGAGCAGTTGATCGGGGTTTTGCGCTCGATGGCCCGTGCATGGGACGGGACATCCGCCCGGCTGCTGCGGCAGGCCAAGGGTGCCCCGGCAGATGCGGGTCTTGGGCTTGTCATTCAAGAGATGATCCCGGGCGTCGGGCAGGGTGAATGCGGATCAGGTGTGCTTCAACTGGTCGACTCGACCACCGGAATGCCGCAGATCACGGGGCGCTACCTGAGCCAGAGCCAGGGCCGGGATGCGCTGGGCGAAGATGTGGCAGCGCTGTTTCTTGAAAAAGACCCGCGAGGACCGTCGCTTGAAGAAGTCGCACCCAAGGCCTTTGCCGAGTTGAAAGAACAAGCCGCGCTGATGCGCGAAAAACTGCGCGAAGAAATGCAGGTCGAGTTCGTCATTCAAAACGGCAAAGTGCATATTCTGGATGGCGTCCGGGTTCAGAGAACGTCGCGCGCAGCGATGCGGATCGCCGTTCGTCTGGCTGAAGACGGGATCATACCGCCGCAAGAGGCGGTGATGCGTGTGGACCCCCATGCGTTGAATGAACTATTGCACCGGCAGGTCCATCCGGAAGCGCGGCGTGATGTGCTGACGACGGCCATCGGCGCCAGCCCGGGCGCCTCAACCGGAAAGATCGTGTTTACATCCGCAGAAGCGCAGGCCAGTGCCGCGCGCGGAGAGGCATGCGTTCTGGTCCGCCGCGAAACCTCGCCCGAGGATGTGCGTGGGATGCATGCCGCCGTGGCGGTTCTGACGGAAAAGGGCGGCATGACCAGCCACGCCGCCGTGATAGGTCGCGGACTTGGCCTGCCCTGTATCGTTGGTGCCTCAGACATGCGGTTCCAGACCAAAAAAAAGATGCTGACCGCACCCGATGGTCGTGTTTTCAAAACCGGCGATGTTCTGACCATCGATGGCAGTTCCGGTCAGGTGCTGGCAG
This sequence comes from Ruegeria sp. HKCCD6604, assembly GCF_013110635.1. Lineage (NCBI taxonomy): Bacteria > Pseudomonadati > Pseudomonadota > Alphaproteobacteria > Rhodobacterales > Roseobacteraceae > Ruegeria > Ruegeria sp. HKCCD6604. Next base: position 238,155 of record NZ_WVQW01000005.1, read on the forward strand.
GGCAGCCAGCCATGCTTGAGGCCGCGTTGGATGATTGTTTTCAGACATTGATGGCCTGGGCCGATGCCGAGCGTGATATTGACATCCGCGCCAATGCCGACACGCCGGCCGATGCGCAGACGGCGCGCAATTTTCAGGCTCAGGGGATCGGCCTGTGCCGGACGGAACATATGTTCTTTGAACCCGGTCGCCTGATCGTGATGCGCGAGATGATTTTTGCGCAAACGTCCTCGGGCAGGGCGGCTGTGCTGGAACGTTTGCTTCCGATGCAACGCGAAGACTTTGTTCAACTGTTCAGAATCATGGAAGGGCAGCCTGTCTGTATTCGCCTGTTCGACCCGCCCTTGCACGAGTTCCTGCCCACCACGCGCAGCGGTCAACGGGAATTGGCCGAGGCGCTGGATTTGCCGGTTTCCGATGTCGAACGCCGGGTCAATGCGATGACTGAATACAACCCGATGCTGGGTTTGCGCGGCGTTCGTCTGGGCGTAACGGTGCCGGAAATCTATGACATGCAAGCGCGCGCGATCTTTGAAGCCACGCTTGATGCCAGAAAGAACGGCGCCCCGGTCGTGCCCGAAGTGATGATCCCGCTGGTCTCTGCGAAACGAGAGGTCGAACTGGTCAAGTCCCGCATCGATTCGGTGGCGGCCGCGGTCGCGTCAGAACGAGGGCAGGAATTTGAATATCGGCTGGGTGTGATGGTTGAAACCCCGCGTGCCTGTCTGCGCGCAGAAGAGATCGCCCCGCAGACCGCGTTTATGAGTTTCGGTACCAATGACCTGACGCAGATGACATATGGTCTGTCCCGCGACGATGCTGGCCGTTTCATGTCCGCCTATGTTCGCCAGGGTGTCTTCGGCGAAGATCCGTTCCACGTTCTTGATCCGGATGGGGTCGGGGAATTGCTGAAGCTGGGAGCCGAGCGGGGACGAGCCGCAAAACCGGATGTAACCCTGTCCGTTTGCGGAGAACACGGCGGAAACCCCGAATCAATCGCCATTTGCAGGGATCTGGGGTTCGACTATGTTTCGTGTTCGCCGTTCCGGGTTCCTGTCGCTCGGCTGGCTGCCGCTCAACTGGCGATTTCCTCCAGACTTGGGGGTTGACAGGGGCTGAAAACCCAAGGATTAGTGGGTTGTCAGAATACTCGCAGGCGAAATTTATCTTCGCTGCGGGCAAGATTCCACTTGCATTTTCCGAATGACTGGACCTTTGCGCTCGATTGCGTTAGATGCCTCGTCGCGCCCGCCGGGGGAGGGTATGGCGCGTGAAGTGCCTGTGCGAGGTTATCTGATGCTACGTTACATAATGGCTGTTGCCACAATGGCGGCAACCGTGCTGCCGAGTGCGTCCTTCGCCGAGAGGGAAGCAATTGATACTGCAAAGAAAGAACTTGTCGCCCGCAGCGAATTGCCGGCGCAAAGCTTTCGCGACTATTTCAAACTGTTCCAGCCGCGCAAGGCGGCCAAACCTGTTGAAGTAACATACTCCAAGGATTGGCTTGACCAACAGCCCAAGGCGACCGGTGACGAAAACTGGAAGTGCCTGTCCGAGGCGCTGTACTTCGAAGCGCGAGGCGAAAGCGTGCGTGGTCAGTTTGCGGTGGCCGAGGTTATTCTGAACCGGGTCAAAAGCAGCCGCTTTCCAAGCTCACTGTGTGGTGTGATCCGCCAGGGCACCGGCAAGAAATACCAGTGCCAGTTCACCTATACATGTGACGGTCGCAAAGAGGTCATCCACGAGAAGAAAGCCTATGAGCGCGTGTCCAAGGTCGCTCGGGCGGCCATTGATGGTATCGGCCATGAGCTGACCGAAGGGGCGACCCATTACCACACGACCGCGGTTCGGCCATCTTGGTCGCGGGTCTATAAACAGACTGCGCGGATCGGTGTGCACATTTTCTACCGCCACAACTATCGGACAGCGAGCAACTGATTGACGCACCCGCGCTGGAAGCTTGATGGCGCGTGGCAGGTCGCAGTCTATATTACGGGCCAGGAGGCCCGTAATGCTTTTCACCCGACGACACATTCTGAAAACAGCCGCCGCAGTCGCCATTTTGCCGGTCGCGGCCGAGGCTGGTTATCCGCCGCTCAAGGCGCGTCTGAGCCGACAGCGCGTTGCGCCCGATGGGTTTCCTGACACGACGGTCTGGAGTTACGGTGACACAGTCCCCGGTACGATCATAAAGATCGATCAGGGCGCACGCGTTCAGCGCAAGCTGGTGAATGACCTTCCCCAACCCACATCGGTGCATTGGCACGGAATACGCATCGATAACGCCATGGATGGTGTGCCCGGCCTGACGCAGGATGTTGTCGAACCGGGCGGCACTTTTGACTATGATTTCGTTGTCCCGGATGCGGGCACCTATTGGTACCACGCGCACAACCAGTCGATGGAACAAGTTGCCCGCGGGCTTTACGGGCCGCTGATCGTTGCAGAGGCCACGGCACCGGATGTCGATCAGGATCTGGTGCTGATGTTGGATGATTGGCGGTTGAACCCTGAGACCGCGCAGATAACGGATGATTTCGACAATGGCCATGATCTGAGCCATGCAGGTCGGATTGGGAACATCCTGACCGTCAACGGATCATTCGATCCCGCGTTTGCGGTACGCAGAAACGAGCGACTGCGACTTCGATTGGTCAACGCGTCCAATGCCCGGATATTTGATCTGGATCTTGATGGTCTTTCGGGGTGGATCGTCGCCTTGGATGGAATGCCCGTGGAAACACCGCTGCGGCTGTCGGGCTCTTTCCCGCTAGCACCTGCGCAGCGTGCGGATCTGATTGTGGATGTCGTCACCGAGGGCGAAACGGCAAGCCTGGTCAGCGTCGAAAGAGATGGTTCCTTTGGGCTGGCACGGTTCGAGGTTGGTGGATACGCTGCCGGGGCGCACAGGCACGGCGTGTCAGCATTGCCGTCTAACCCTTTGCCTGAGATCGGAAATCTTCAAAATGCCAGAACGCACCGGATGGTTCTGCAAGGTGGCGCAATGCGCTGGCTGGAAAGCGCCCGGCTGGGTGAAACGGAACTGTCAGGCCGCGAGCTGGCGCAGTTGGGCAAATTCTGGGCACTGAACGGTTACGCCGAGCGCCCCGAAGATCCGTTTCTGGATGCGGCCGTCGGTAGTTTGCACAGGATCGAGTTCGTGAATGAAACCGCATTTCCGCACGCAATGCATCTGCACGGGCATCACTTCCGGCTGATCATGGACGATGGCTCTCTGGGCCCCTGGCGTGATACCGTTCTGGTCGGGCGGGGACAGGCGCGCCAAATCGCATTGATCGCGGACAATCCCGGCAACTGGTTGCTGCATTGTCATATGCTTGGGCATGCTGCTTCGGGGATGATGAGCTGGTTTCGGGTCTCGTGACGCCGCATTCGGCGGTTGGAATGGCGCTTGTTTGAATGCTATAGGCCCTCGCGACGCCTATAGTAGGCAAACTATGCAACGAGCCCGAAAAGGCCTGACCCATGAGTTCTGAAATCCGTCTGGCATTCGCACACCCGTCCGAACGGTCCGAGGCGACGTCTCCTCGGGGGCCGTTGGATCGTATCTCGTTGCGCGACCATATCGTCGAAGTCGAAATTGGCGCCTTCCAGGCCGAGCGGGGAACAACCCAGCGGATCTGCTTCAACATCGTGGTCGAAGTCCGGCCTCTGACGGACCCGATTGATGATGATGTGGATCGCATCCTTTCATATGACCGCGTAACGGAATCCATCGCCTATGAGCTGGCAGCCGAGCGCCTGAACCTGCTTGAGACATTGGCCGAACGCGTTGCGGAACGCATCCTGCTTGAACCTCAGGCTGTAAGAGTCTTTGTTCGCATCGAAAAACTGGATCGGGGCCCGGGTGCGTTGGGGGTTGAGATCGTGCGCGGAAAAGACTCGGTCCATCATGAGGTGGCCGAAGAAGAACGTCCGCACCCCCGCCTTGTCTTCCTGTCGAATGACGCCATCGCCTCGGAGAACCTGAAGGGTTGGATCGATCAGTTGGAGAACCGCCAGCGCCCGCTGATCCTGTGTGTCGGGGCGTCCGACCTGGCCGCTCCGCAAACGGGTCATGCGATGACGCAACGCCGAATTGACCTGTTGGCAATTGAACAGAATGCCTGGGTTCTGGCGGCACGGGATCATCGCTGTGTGGTGGTTTCGACGCGGACCGAATTGGATTGGGCGATGAAGAATGGCCAGATCTGTGTCTGGGCCCCATCCAAGATCGTACTGGATGCCGTTGACGGCCCGTCTGCCGCCCCGTCGGATGCCGTGGCGCTGGCTGCATGGTTCGCGGCGACCTTTGAAGCGAGCGAAATGATGGTGATCGGCGGCGCATTGCCGACGGAACCCAAAACGCCCTTGCGCGCTGTTGCGGTGGATCAGGCCCAGCTGTGAGAACCTATTTCAGACCACTGGTCCAGCATGGAGCGACCCGTCCCACAGGCGCTGTGCCGCTGGCGGGCCAACCCCTTTGGTTCACTCATGCCGAGGCCCTGCGGCGCGGGTCCGAACCCGAAATCGTCGCGGCCTCGGACGTTCCGTCAGATTACCTGAGCCGTTTGAGCCAACTGCGGGCTGACGTGACGGGCCTTGATATGCAGCTGCCTCATATCATGGGGATTCTGAATGCCACGCCGGACAGTTTCTCGGATGGCGGTGTTCACAGCTCGGTAGATGCTGCTCGCGTGGCTGCGGTGAATATGGTGGCGCAGGGTGCCACGATTCTGGATATCGGCGGAGAGTCCACCCGTCCGGGTGCGGATTTTGTCCCGGCCGGGGAAGAGATCGCGCGAACCCGCCCGTTGATCGAAGCGATCCGGTCGGAAACAGGCGCTTTGATTTCCATCGATACACGAAAGGTCGATGTCGCCAAGGCTGCCTGCGCGGCCGGGGCAGGGTTGGTCAACGATGTCTCGGGCTTCACCTTCGATCCGGCGTTGGCACCGTTCTGTGCCGCGCATGGAGTGCCTGTCTGTGTCATGCACATGCAGGGTGATCCGGCGACGATGCAGATCAATCCGCGATACGACAATGTATTGCTGGATGTTTACGATTTTCTCGAAGGCCAGATCGCGTTGCTGGAACGTCTTGGCCTGAGCCGCGATCAGGTCGTTGTGGATCCTGGGATCGGGTTTGGGAAGACCGAGGATCATAACCTGACCCTTCTGCGCAATCTCAGCCTGTTCCACGGCTTGGGCTGCCCGATCCTGCTGGGCGTGTCGCGCAAGGGCTTTATTGGTAGCATCGGAAAAGAGCCTCGCAAGACTGCCCGCGCGCCGGGATCAATCGCGGTGGCTCTGGCGGGATTGTCTCAGGGCGTGCAGATCATCCGCGCTCATGACGTGGCCGAGACCTCTCAGGCCTTGCGCCTATGGGCTGCTGTCCGGTAATCCGGTCGCACAGCAAATCACGGAGTGACACCTATGCGCAAGCTGTTCGGAACCGACGGGGTGCGGGGCACCGCCAACACGCATCCGATGACGGCAGAGATGGCGTTGCGTATCGGGGCCGCTGTCGGGCGGTATTTCCGACGGGACGCGACAGGGGTGCACCGGGTTGTCATCGGCAAGGATACGCGTTTGTCCGGCTATATGCTGGAAAACGCGCTGACGGCCGGTTTGACGTCCACTGGAATGAACGTGCTGCTGCTGGGGCCCGTTCCGACGCCCGCCGTTGGCCTCATGACGCGGTCCATGAGGGCTGATCTGGGCGTCATGATCTCGGCCAGCCACAACCCTGCCGAAGACAACGGAATCAAGTTCTTTGGGCCGGACGGCTATAAACTGTCCGATCAGGCCGAGGTCGAGATCGAAAGGCTGATCGACGAAGGCGTCAGACCCGCCCAGGCGCAGAATATCGGCCGGGCACGCCGGGTTGATGACGCACGGTTTCGCTATGGCGAACGTGTGAAATCGTCGTTGCCGCGGAACGTCAGTCTGGATGGTTTGAAGGTGGTGATCGATTGTGCGAACGGCGCAGCCCACCGCACCGCGCCAGAAGTTCTGTGGGAGCTGGGCGCAGAAGTGATCCCCGTGGGAATCGCGCCCAACGGCAAGAACATCAATCTCAACTGCGGATCGACCAAGCCACAACTGGCCGCAGAAACCGTTGTCGCGCATGGCGCCGATGTGGGCATTTGTCTGGACGGCGACGCGGACAGGGTGGTTGTGGTCGACGAAACCGGTCAGGTGGCTGACGGCGATCAGCTGATGGCTTTGCTGGCGACGGCATGGAAGAAATCGGGCCAGTTGAAGGGCGACGCCCTGGTCGCGACCGTCATGTCCAACCTGGGCCTGGAACGCCACCTGACAGCGCAAGGGTTGCGTCTGGAGCGAACGGCCGTCGGTGATCGCTACGTGGTCGAACGGATGCGTGAAGGTGGGTTCAACCTTGGTGGGGAACAGTCCGGCCACATCGTGATGAGCGATTATGCCACCACCGGTGATGGGTTGATGGCAGGGCTGCATTTCCTGGCGGAAATGGTTCTGTCGGGGCGCAAGGCATCTGATCTGTCCAAGCAGTTCGAAACCGTTCCGCAGTTGCTGAAGAATGTGCGCTATTCCAGCGATCAAACACCGTTGGAGGTTCAAAGTGTTCAGGCGGCTATCGCCGATGCCGAGGCGCGGCTGAACGGGCAGGGCCGGTTGTTGATCCGCAAATCCGGGACCGAGCCTCTGATCCGCGTGATGGCTGAATGCGAAGACGATGGGTTGCTGACACAAGTTGTCGACAGCATCGTGGCAGAGGTCGAAGCCGCCACAAGCTAGTGCCCGAACAGAACCTTGCGCAGGCTGAACCATTGACTGATGGCCATGCCTGTCAGGATCAGCGCAAGGGCGATGAAAAAGCGCAGGGGCAGGGCCTCGGACAGAATCCAGGCGCCGAATACCATTGACCAGATGGGTACCTGATAGTTCACCAGTGTCAGAAACACGGAACCTGCGCTGCGGGTGATGGACACGCGCAGCAGGGTGGCGAACGCCGTTGGCACCAAGCCCAGCACGATCAGAGCAAGTGTGGGGCGCGTGCCTTGCCATTTGGGCAAGCCTTCGGTCATCAGCATGATTGGCACCAACAACGCAGCCCCAACCAGCAGGGTCAGCGCAGCAAGCGCCAACGGGTCGACAGGCGGACAGCGACGGGTCAAAACCGACGAAGACGCATAGCACAATGCGGCAGTGATACAGGCCAATTGGGCTAGGGGTTCGGCCCCTTGGCCAAGCTGTGCCAGACCGGGGCCGATCAATACCAAAGCTCCCGAGAAGCCCAAACACACGCCCAGCAGGCGACGTAGATTGAGCGGCTCATCAGAAAAGAAATGCGCAAGTGGCAATACCATCAGCGGAATGGCGGCCATGGATAGCCCCGCAAAGGCTGATGGCACGAATTGCTGCCCCCAGCTGAGCAGCATGAAGGGTACGGCAGTAGACAGCACGCCGATAAGGACAATCGAAACACTCAGCGCCGGCGTCAGAACCGGCAGCTTGCGACCGGTCGCCCTCATCATCAGCAACAGGGTAACTGCGCCCAGCGTAGTTCGTGAGGTGGCAACGGTGATTGGGCCATACCCTTCAAGTGCCATGGCAACGACCATGAAGGTCGCGCCCCAGATCAGGCCAAGCGTGAAGACGCCGCTCCAGTCCTGTTTTGTCGGCTGTTGAACCATTGATTGTCCTGTCGGAACGCGCGGGTGCGCCAGAAATTAAACCTGACCGGCTGTTTATGTGCCTTGCCGGGCCTTTATTCAAACGAAAAGGGCGGCCACATGGGCCGCCCTGTGACAGGCTTCCGCCCTTCTTAGTTCTTTTCTTTGTCGACCATCTTTCCGGCCGAGATCCACGGCATCATGCCGCGCAGCTTGGCGCCGGTTTCCTCGATCATATGCTCGTCATTGGCACGGCGCGCCGCTTTGATGGTCGGCTGGCCAACTGCGTTTTCCAGCATGAAGTCACGAACGAATTTACCCTGCTGGATGTCGTTCAGAACCTCTTTCATGCGCGCTTTGGTCTCGTCGTATTTCAGGATACGCGGCCCGGTGACGTACTGGCCGTATTCGGCGGTGTTCGAGATCGAATAATCCATGTTGGCGATGCCGCCTTCATAGATCAGGTCAACGATCAGCTTCACTTCGTGCAGACACTCGAAATAGGCCATTTCAGGGGCGTAACCGGCTTCGACCAGAGTTTCAAAGCCGCAGCGGATCAGTTCGACCAGACCACCGCACAGAACGGCCTGTTCGCCGAACAGGTCGGTTTCGCATTCTTCCCGGAAGTTGGTTTCGATGATGCCCGAGCGGCCGCCACCGATGGCCGAGCAGTAGGACAGGCCGATTTCCAGCGCCTTGCCGGTTGCATCGTTGTGGACAGCGACCAGGCAGGGCACGCCGCCGCCTTTGGTGTATTCGCCGCGCACGGTGTGGCCGGGGCCCTTGGGGGCCATCATGATGACGTCGACGCCTTCTTTCGGCTCGATCAGGCCGAAGTGGACGTTCAGGCCGTGGGCAAAGGCGATAGCCGCGCCCGGCTTGATGTTGTCGTGGACGTATTTTTTGTAGGTTTCGGCCTGAAGCTCGTCGGGCATGGTGAACATGATCACGTCACACCAGGCGGCCGCCTCGGCGATGCCCATGACTTCCAGGCCCTCGGCTTCGGCTTTCTTGGCCGAAGGCGAACCTTCGCGCAGCGCGATGACCAGGTTCTTCGCGCCTGAATCGCGCAGGTTCAGCGCGTGCGCGTGACCTTGCGAGCCATAGCCCAGGATAGCCACTTTCTTGTCTTTGATCAGGTTGATATCGCAATCGCGATCGTAATAGACGCGCATTTCGCCGGTCCTTTCTGGTTTGATTGCGGCGGTTGTATCTGCCTGTTCGCGCAATGGCGATAGGGTTGGGCTTGAGTATTTGCGAAAAAGATGAAGAATAATTCGCGCTAATCGGAGAATGTGAAAAAATCATGCTTGATGATATTGATCGGCGCATTCTGCGCCACTTTCAAGCAGACCCGAGCCTGACAACAGCGGAACTGGCCGATCTTTGCCGGATCAGCGCGGGCGTTTGCTGGCGGCGAATCGAAAAGATGCAGGCCGCAGGGATCATCGAAGGTCAGGAGGCCGTGATAGACTGGGCCGCGATGGGATATGCCGTCGAGGTTTCGCTTCGGATCACGCTCGACAAGACGCAGGCCCGAGCTTTCGACGATTTCACGCAGGCGGCGCGTGACGTGGCAGAGGTGATCGAAATCCAGACCTTTCTGGGTCGTGTCGATGTTCGTCTTTCCGTCATTGCAAGAGACATGAAGCACTATCAGCAGCTTTATCGCGACCGGATTCTGACCCTGCCGCATATTGCTGATATCGAAGCCCTTATGCACATCGCGCGGGTCAAGCGGGACGAGGTGCTGCCGGTATGATCGAGCTGGATGAGATTGATCGCCGTCTTCTTCGCGCGCTGCAACAGGATGCCACGCAAAGTGCCGGAGCATTGGGGCGCAGGTTCGGGTTATCCCAACCCGCCACCTGGCGTCGCATTCGCCGGCTGGAAGAGGCAGGAATAATCAAGGGCCGTCGGCTGCGTCTGAATGCCGAGGCGCTGGGATTCGGTGTGACAGTCTTTCTGGGCATCAAGCTGGGGCGCAAGGGCCAAGTCAGCCTTGAAGATTTTGAGCGCGCTGTCAGTGCCGTTCCCGAGGTGCAGACCGTCGAGCACGTGCTGGGGCTGTATGATTATCGACTGCGTGTCGTGGCCCGGGACCTGGCCGATTTCGAACGTGTTTTGCGGCGCCGGATCATGACTCTGCCAGGTGCAGGCGACGTCGAGGCCAACGTTCTGCTGAGCGAAGAACGTCTGCCCGGTCCCATCGGCTGAACAGAGTCAGTACTTGGTGCGGATGCAATAGCCCGGATGATGCGTCATACGCGCAAAGGTAAGCGGCCTGTCTTCTTTCCAGGTGGTGCGCTCCATTTGAATCATGGATGTTCCCGCCGTGGTGCCCATGAATTCTGCAAGTCGCGCATCTGCGGAAATGGCGCAGAAAGCGACTTCGGCATCGGTGAAAGGTGCGGCCGTCAACAGCCATTCATGTGGCCCCTGTTCGAACAGGTCGGCGTCCTCCACATCAGGTACGGCCTCGATGTTGATCCACCGTTCTTCCATCTGAAAGGGCCGATTGTCCGCATAGTGCATACAGATTACATGTAGAACACGCGCGTCCGGTGCCACGCTGATCTGCGAGGAAAGCCATCCAGGGCTGGTGACGACATTCCTTTCAACAAGCGCATAACGATAGTTTGCATTCTGGCTTTCGACCACTTGCCGCGCCAGTGACAATTCGAGTTTGGCGTGTTTGCTGGGCTCTTTCTTGACACGTGTGCCGCTCTTGCGTTTGCGCTCGACAAAGCCCTGGTCGGCCAGTTCTCTCAAGGCTCTGTTCACAGTGGCCCGGGCGCAATTGAACTCCTCTGCCAGCTGGGTCTCCGTCGGCAAAAGCGATCCTTGTGGCCAGACACGGCTTTCAATGCGTCGTTTTACTTCGTCTCGAACGAACTGGAAGCTGATCCGCTTTTGTATCGTCACGGGTGAATCTATCCCTTCAAGTATAAAGTGTGCGCATCTGTTCAGAAGCAAGTAGAAGTGTAAAGGGGAAGTGACACTGGTTGGCGTCATTTTCGTGCTTTCACGAATTTAAGCGAAAAAAATTAAGTGTTTGTTAAGCTTTACGTTGGGTCAAATTTTACCGCGAAGGGGCTTTACCCGCACTGACAAAGCGGACAAGACTTCGAAAACGCTTTGGAGAGGATGCGCCATGCCAGGCTTGCTGGAAACCGTTGACCCGAACGGGCTCGAAGAATTCTCGGTCGTATTTACGGACCGCTCGCTGAACCATATGTCGCAGAAGTTTCAGCAGGTGATGCGCGACATTTCGGATATGTTGAAGGGCGTGTACAACGCGGATGGCGTCGCCGTTGTTCCCGGCGGTGGAACCTATGCCATGGAAGCGGTCGCCCGACAGTTCGCGCGCGGCGCAGATGTGCTGGTGGTTCGCAATGGATGGTTCTCGTACCGGTGGAGCCAGATCATTGAAAGCGGGTCTCTGACAAACTTGACCACGGTCATGAAGGCGCGCGAGACTGGCAATTCCAGCCCATCGCCTTTTGCGCCTGCTCCGATCGAAGAGGTCGTCGCCGCGATTCGCGAACAAAAGCCCGGTGTTGTTTTTGCTCCGCATGTTGAAACGTCGGCGGGGGTTATTCTGCCGGGTGACTATGTGACCGCGCTGGCAAGCGCGGCGCATGAGGTGGGTGCGTTGATGGTGTTGGATTGCATTGCGTCGGGTTGCGCCTGGGTGGACATGAAAGCCACCGGTGTCGATGTTCTGATCTCGGCGCCGCAGAAAGGGTGGAGCGCTTCGCCATGTGCCGGTCTGGTTATGTTGTCTGAACGCGGAGAGGCACGTCTGGAGCAGACCAGTTCCGACAGTTTCGCCCTTGATCTGAAGAAATGGCGGCAGATCATGCAAGCCTATGAAAACGGCGGCCACGCCTACCACGCCACGATGCCGACCGATGCGTTGCTGGCCTTCCGCGACACCATGGCAGAGACACGTGAATACGGGTTCGAAAAGTTGCGTGCGGCGCAGTGGGCGCTGGGTGACGGTGTGCGATCGATGCTGAAGGACAAGGGTGTCGTTTCGGTTGCGGCCGACGGTTTCGGCGCGCCCGGAGTTGTGGTCAGCTACACCTCGGATCCCGAAATCCAGAACGGCAAGAAATTTGCGGCACTTGGCATGCAGATTGCCGCGGGTGTTCCGTTGCAATGTGATGAGCCCGAAGGGTTCAGCACGTTCCGGTTGGGTCTGTTCGGGCTCGACAAGCTGTACGACGTGGACGGCACCATCGCGCGTTTGAAACGGGTGCTGGATCAGGTTCTGTAAGCGGACCGGGCCTTAGCGAACGCCAAGGCCCATCTGCATCAAAGTCTTGCGCACTGGTGGCAGGGAATAGAGCGCGCTCAGCCCCATCGCCCGTGCATCTCGCAGCGGCCGCGTCTCAATCATCGAGGCGCGGTTCAGCAGATCAATGCCTTTGACGCGCATCTCGATCTCGGTGTGACGGGCCTTGTGATAGGCACCCAGCATCTGCTCGTCTCCCAGACCTTCGGGCCGGGCCTGTGCCAATTCCAGCAGGCAACGCAGGTCGCCCAGAGACATGTTCAATCCTTGTGCCCCGATGGGAGGCACCACATGCGCCGCCTCGGCCATCAGCGCGATGCGTTCACCCGCCAGCCGTTCCGCCGATTGGCTGATGATGGGCCAGATCGTTCTGCGGGATGCTAATTTCAGCGGGCCGAACAACCCGCAGGACCGAGAGGTCATGGCGGCCTCGAATGCCTCGGGTTCCAGGTTCAGGAGTTCAACGGCCTTCGGTCCGCGTTCCATCCAGACGATGGCGGACGAGGGCTGCCCGTTCCAGTCCGGCAGTGGCACCAGCGTGAACGGCCCCCCGGATCTGTGAATTTCGGTCGAAACATTCTCGTGTGGAATTGGGTGCGTCACCGCAAATGCCAGCGCCTTTTGCCCATATCGTGTTGTGTGCACCTTGATGCCGGCTGCTTCGCGCATTGGCGAGTTGCGACCATCGGCAGCAAGCACAAGCTTGCACCGGACGCGGCTGCCATCACTCAGGCCCACGCGGGCCTCGGCGGTTCGGGTGAAAAGGCTTGTGGTCGCGGTGCCGGTGCGGAAATCGACATTGGGCAATTCAGCCAGTCGCGCCACCATTTCTCGGCGCAGCAACCAGTTGGGCAGGTTCCAACCGAAAGGGTGGTCAGAAATGTCGGCTGCGTTGAAGTCGCGGACAACGCGCGGCTCGGGCACGTCGCCCCCCGCGTCAACGATCCGCATGATTTGCAACGGGGCCGCCTGTGCATCCAGTCTTGCCCACAGACCGCATTGTTCCAGCAGGCCGCGCGCAGGCTGCAAAAAAGCCGTGGTGCGCAGATCTGACCCGTCCACGTCCCGCTCGGTGATTGGAGGGCTCGGATCAACGCAGATCACTTCAAAACCTGCCGTTCCGAATACCGCCGCGGCGGTCAGACCGGCGATCCCGCCACCGGAAATCAGGATGTCACAGCTGTCGGACATGGCGCCTCTCATCATTCTGGGCAGAACCTAGTTCGGATCTGCCCCGAGTGCCAAGTGACATCCTGTCCCGTATTTCAGCCCCGTGAAATCAGGATGAGGATCAGAAACATCAGCGGCACCATCATAAGGGCAGGGATGTAGAGGCCGGGAAGGCCGAACAACATGATGGAACAGCCCCACATGCTGAAAATCGCAGCAGTGGTGTAATACAAGTCTTCTGCCTTGGCGTTGACCGCGTCGCGCGCCAGCCATCCAAAGACGGGAATTGCAAAGAAAATGCGCTGCCAAATCGGCAGGCGCAGCGGCATGTCAATCGCGCTCATCGGGGTCTCCATCTGTTCGTCGCTGACGCGCATATAGGTATGCAGATGCAGGTGCGGAACGTGCAGATCGTCGCACTGTGACAGGCTATCGCAGGCGGGCCAAAAACGCGGTCAGATCGTCCGTATGGTGATGAATGTGATCGGCTTCATGCGGGTCAGGGGCAACATGCACCGTACGCATTCCCATCTCGTGCGGGGCCGCAAGATTGCGTGGGTCATCTTCGAACATGGCCGCCATTTCGGTCTGAAGACCGTCTTTTTCAAAAATCGCTTCGAACGCAGCTTTTTCGGGTTTTGGTCGGTACCCTGCATGTTCAACACCGTATATCGCGTCGAACAGGCCTGTCAGGCCGCGTGCCTCAAGGACCCGTTCCGCATAGGGCGCGCTGCCGTTGGTGTAGACGATCCGCCGGCCGGGAAGGGCGCGGATATGATCGGCCAGTTCCGCATCCGGGTCCATGTGGCTCATGTCAACCTGATGTACCGCGTGCAGGTAGGGGTCGGGGTCCAGATCATGTTCGGCCATCAACCCGGCCAGCGTGGTCCCGTATTCCCGCCAGTAATGCGCGCGCAGCCGGTCGGCCTCGGCCCGGTCAACACCGATGGCTTGCACCACATAATCCGTCATCAGAACTTCTATCTGATCGAACAGCCGCATATGCGGTGGGTATAGGGTGTTGTCCAGATCGAACACCCATTGTGTGACATGACTAAACGAAGGTTTGACCATGGCTTGGGTTTAGGGCGCAGTCGGTCGGTTTTCAATGCTGTACTTGATCGCCGCCCCCTGTCACGGCTAGACATGTCCGAACGAGGAGACAAACGATCCCATGAGCCAGACCCGATCCCCGACCAAGGACGCCTACAGCCTTATCCTGGAAGCCATCGATGTGGGCGTCTATAAGCCCGGTGATCGGTTGGTCGAAAGCGAACTGGCAGAGCGTTTCGGAGTGTCACGCACCCCGATCCGCGAAGCGTTGCAACGGTTGGAAACCCAGTCTTTGCTGGAACGGGACGGGCGGTCGTTGATCGTCGCATCCCTGGATCACAACCAGATGGCCGAGCTTTACATCGTGCGCCGGGAACTTGAGGGGCTGGCTGCGCGCCTTGCCGCAAAACACGCCACCGAAGAAGAAATCAAGGTTCTTCAGGACATGGTCGTCGAAGATGACAAGCTGATCGATGACCCAACGGCCTTGTCGCGCGCCAACCGACGGTTTCACGAACAGATTCATCTGGCGTCACACAACCGCTATCTGGTTCAGCAGCTTGATCTGGTTCACCGGACGATGGCCCTGATGGCGACCACTTCGCTGGCAGTTCAGGGGCGTGGTGAGATTGCGCAAAGTGAGCATAAGGGAATCGTCGATGCCATCGCAGCCCGAGACGAGGAGGCTGCAGGGCAGGCGTTGAAGGAACATATTTCGGTCGCCTTCATGACGCGTCTGAAACAGGATGCCAGTCGTCGCGACAAATGAACGTCAGGTCAGCGGAACGTCTTCGCTGGCCTGCCCGTGTTGGGTTTTGTCCCAAAAAAACGGATTTGTCGCCAGTTCCCACAGGGCTTTGTAGCCGGCAACCACCCCCAGAGGGAAATACAAACACATCGTCGGAACCCACGGCAGCAAAAACCGACGTTCACGCGCGGATACAGCGATGATCCCGACGCATATATTCAGGGCCTCGGTCGCCAGAAACAGGCAGATCAGCGCCGTCGTGATCTGCTGCGGCAGGATCTGCTCCATCGGATTGGGTATACCCAGGGCGTATAGCCAGAAAACCCATAGAACGGGGGCCAGCAGGAACTGACCCAGAGTGCCCAGAAAAAATGCCTGCAGGCCGATAAACTTGGCCGCACCCAAATCAGCATACAGTTTCCGCGGGTCCCGCATGTGCACAAGATAGGTGACCATGAACCCCTTGAGCCAGCGTGAGCGTTGCTTCACCCACGGCCAGGCACGGAAATTCGCCTCTTCGAAGGTGGCGGTGTCCACCATCTCGGTCCGGTAACCCGCCCGGCAAAGCCGCACGCCCAAATCGGCATCTTCGGTGACATTGTGGGCGTCCCAGCCGCCCAGTTCAAACAGCTTTTCGCGGCGGAAAAAGAACGTCGTTCCCCCAAGCGGGACGACCAGCACCATACGTGCGATGCCCGGCAGGATCACGCGAAACCAGCTGTTGTATTCGATGGTGAAACAGCGCGACCGCCAGTTCGTGCGGGGGTTGTAGTAATCCAAAACACCTTGCAGGCAAACCACCTCGGGCGAAGCTTGGGTGAAATGCGCAACCACACGTTCAATCTGATCCGGCTGTGGTGCGTCTTCGGCATCCCAAACGCCAACGATGTCACCGCGGCAAAAGTCCAGCGCGTAATTCATGGCGCGCGGTTTGGTGGTCAACCCGTTCAGTTCGGGGACTTCAACAACACGCATCCAACTGGGCAGAGCCACTCGCGCAAGGGCGTCGCGCGTCACGTCATCCGTCGCCTCAAGCACGAGAATGACGTCCAGCAGCGCTTTGGGATAGGTCAACCTTTGAAGCCGTTGCACCAGAGCATTCGCGATTTCTCGCTCCTTGTACAACGGCACCATGATGGACACGCAGGGGTGACGCAGCGCGATCGCCGCCTCTGTTGGCTCGGTCGGCTTTTTCATGCGGTCGCTGAGGCAGGCCAGGGCGCCCATTATCCGAAAGGCTGCAAAAAGAACCAAACTGCCTACGGCCGCGCTCAACAAAACCATCAATCCAAACGAAGGGAACAGGGCGAAAAGACACAGCACACCCAGCGTTGTTGCTGATGATACGAGCCGGGACCCGGCGGTCCAGTTGCGGCAGCTTTGTGCTGCGTTCACACGGGTTTCGGCCGCTTTTGCGAGTGTCCGCGAGAAGTGCTGTGCAATGACCCTGTCTATGTGATGAGAATCCGCAAGAACGGGCAGGATGGAATAGTCGCAATCCTGCATCTCGGCTGCCACGGTTGCAAAACGATCGGGCCGGGCAGTGGCGACCAAAAGCAACGGGCCGATGCGCATCCAAGGGATAACATTGTGCTCAAGCCAGAAGTCCACCGGCTTCAGGTCACACAATCCGGGCATCGGTGGAATTTGTTCGAGGTCCGCGATCTGCCACCCGAACTGCGTGGACAGAGCTTTCAGAACGTCCTGCCTGGTGGCATACCCCTCGCCAACCAGAATCTCGCCAAGCGGCGCTTTCTGCCTAGTCTGCAAGCTCAACGCATGGTCCAGTTGCGAGCACGTGATGACATTGGCTTCCAGCAGGCAAGTGCCCAGCGGTTTGCGAAATCCGGGCGCCGGGATCGGGGACGCGTTTGTAAAATCCTGAAGGTTAAGTTCAACCATTAAAAAACCCTGGCACAGTTACCTGCGCTCAGGGTTGATCAAACAAGGTTAATGTGCCGTTAACTCTGGTAACTTAAGGGTTTATGCCTGCCCTTTTTTCTTTTCCATCGCTTCGGCGAAACGTTCGAACAGGTAAAAACTGTCCTGGGGTCCGGGCGACGCTTCGGGGTGGTATTGTACCGAGTATACAGGTCTGTCAGTCATGCGAATCCCGCAGTTCGAGCCGTCAAACAGCGATCTGTGGGTCTCGACCACGCCTTCCGGCAAAGATTGTGCGTCCACGGCAAAACCGTGATTCATCGAAGTGATTTCGACCTTGCCGGTTTCCAGATCCTTGACCGGATGGTTCGCGCCGTGGTGGCCGTGGTTCATCTTGACTGTCTGACCGCCCAACGCCAGCGCAAGCATCTGGTGGCCAAGGCAGATACCAAAGACGGGCAGATCGGTTGTGTCCAGAATTTCCTTGATCATCGGCACAGCATAGGCACCCGTTGCGGCCGGGTCGCCGGGACCGTTCGACAGGAAAACGCCATCCGGCTGATGGGCCAGCGCTTCGGCAGCGGTTGCCGTTGCTGGCAGCACGGTTACATCACATCCAGCCGACGCGAGACAGCGCAGAATATTGCGCTTTGCTCCATAGTCGACAGCCACGACTTTGTGGGCGGGGGCCTCTTGCCGCTTGTATCCTTCCGGCCACGCCCAGCGCATTTCATCCCAGCGGTAGCTTTGGGCACAGGTGACATCCTTGGCCAAGTCCATCCCCTCCAGCCCGGCAAAGCCGCGGGCCGCAGCTACCAGTTCTTCGATGTCGAAATTACCCTCGGGATCATGAGCCAGCGCCACATGCGGCGCGCCTTGCTGGCGAATGGCGCGGGTCAGACGGCGGGTATCGACGCCGCCGATGGCGATGCGTCCACGGCGGGCAAGCCAGCCCTTGAGTTCTTCGGCCGAGCGCCAGTTGGACGGCTGGGTCGGATCCCATTTGACGACCATGCCAGCGGCAACCGGATCAGCGGTTTCGTCATCTTCGGGGTTCACGCCGACATTGCCGATATGGGGGAAGGTAAAGGTGACGATCTGCCCGGCATAGGATGGATCGGTCATGATTTCCTGATATCCGGTCATCGCTGTGTTGAAGCAGAGTTCTGCCACGGTCTGTCCGGTTGCACCGAAACCGATGCCGTAAAACAGCGTTCCGTCGGCCAATGCCAGACATGCGGTGGGCTTGGACGGGGCGTTCTGGGCCATGGCGCGACTCTCCTGCAAGGTAAACCGGCGCATACCTAAGGGGGTTAAGCGCTTGGGTCAAGTCTGTTCAATTTTTGGGCTATCGTTATTTTTCAATGGGTTAAGCTTGTTCGCCCCTGGTTGTAACGCGCTTTTTGTTTAGATATGTTCGGGGTTCCGTTGTCATGGGGATGGACAAGCCAAATGGACATGCGATCACGGGTGAATGCCGCCCTGAAGCAAGCAATGAAAGACAAGGCAGCCGAGCGTCTGTCGACACTGCGGTTGATCAACGCGGCCATCAAGGACCGCGACATCGCCGCGCGCGCCTCGGACAATGAAGAAGTCAAAGGCTGTGGTGATGCAGAGGTGCTTGAAATTCTTGGAAAAATGACCAAGCAACGCAAGGAAAGTGCGCGCGCCTATGAAGAGGGTGGTCGCCTGGACCTAGCCGAGCGCGAGATGCAGGAAGTCGCCGTCATCGAAGAGTTTCTGCCCAAACAGTTGGATGATGATGAGGTGTCAAAGGCGATTCAGGCTGCAATCACTTCGACCGGTGCCGGTTCCATTCGCGACATGGGCAAGGTGATGGGCGAGTTGAAAACCCGTTATACCGGACAGATGGATTTCGGCAAGGTCGGGCCTATGGTCAAGGACCACCTCTGCGCCGCGTCAAACGGCGACTGCTGAGACATCAGGCTGAAACACCTACTGCGCGACAGGGTCGCGCAGTTTCCTGGCCAAATCGTCATAGAGCGTGATGCGCTCATCTTCCGACAAAAACGCCCCGATTTCTACTTCACGCCCGTCTCCGACGAGCGTGACATAGTGTGGAACCGGGCCGCCTCTTTCGTACATTTCAGGTCGTGCCCAATAGCGATTGCACGACCATTCCTGTTGGTCTTTGCCCGGAGTGTGATGCACCAGGCGGGCTTGTGAACCGGACAAGGTGAAAACCTCAAACGCACTGCGCGCGCGATAGTTCGCCTGAATCGCCAGCCAAAGCCCAAGCACCGTCAACAGCAGAAACGGTAACAGGCCCCACAACACGACCGACCCAAGCACGGCCAACAATGGGATCAAACCGAACAGAAATACGGACAGGATGGCAATCATCGCCCCACGTCGCGGCAGTGAGTTATGCGGCCAGAGGCGCAGTTCCTGTTCGGTCTCGGATGTCTGATTCCATTTGTACGGCATACCGGAAACATATCGCAGTGCCGCCTCATGTCGACGGATTTTGATCAGACCACGTGGCCCACACGCGCCCAGGACAAGGCGTCATCCAAACGGTCGTCGCCCCAGAACACCTCTTGCCTCACCACGAAGCTGGGGGCGCCGAAAACACCCAGTTTCACGGCGATGTCTGTTTCAGCTTCCAGCGCGGTGACGAAATCCGGGCTGCGCGCGCGGGCCAGTGTCAGGCGAGGATCCTGCTGGCACCGTAGCAAAGCTTCGGACAGGGCGCTTTCGCTGCCGGCCTCGACGCCATCCTCGAACCAGATGCGGTATAGGTTCTGGGTAAATGACTTGCCCCATCCGTCCATCATACCAAGCAGAGCGACCTGATTGGCCAGGGCAAGATCGGAAATCGGATAGGGTGCGGGCAGGCTGGCGTGGATGTGATACTTGGCACAGCGACGTTCGATATCACGCCACATATATGCGGATTTTTCGGGTTTTCCGGCGAACGGGATATTCTGCTGGGCTGACATGACCGTGCGCACATTAAAGGGCCGCCAGTTAACGGTGGCGTCATGTTCTGCGCACCAGTCGTCCAGCCGCATCACGGTAAGGAAGCTGTAAGTGCTGCCGATTGAATACCAAAAGTCGATTTCCGGCATTGCCGATCCTCCGACTGTTCTGTGGGGGTATCATAGCGGATTTTGGTACACTTGGCGAACCGACAGAAGTGGAAAACGAAAACCCCGCCACTTGGGCGGGGTTTTTTTGGGATCAGATCGGGATCAGTGCGCGTGGCCTTTGTCCCAGTCTTCCTGCTTGGGCAGCTGCTCGAACGTGTGTTCGGGCGGCGGTGTCGGCAGGGTCCATTCCAGCGTATCCGCGTATTCATTCCACGGGTTCGGACGTGTCTCTTTCGCACCACGGAACAGGGCGTAGAACACGATCCCGAAGAAGAGCAGGAACGAGGCGAACGAGATAAACGCGCCGATCGACGAAACGAAGTTCCACTGGGCGAATGCCTCGGGGTAGTCGATGTAACGGCGCGGCATGCCCTGACGGCCCAGGAAGTGCTGCGGGAAGAAGGTCAGGTTGGCGCCGATGAAGAACAGCCAGAAATGAACCTTGCCCCAGAACTCGGAGTACTGACGACCCGTCATCTTGCTGAAGTAGAAGTACACCCCAGCAAAGATCGCGAAGACAGCACCCAGCGACATCACGTAGTGGAAATGTGCCACAACATAGTAGGTGTCATGATAGGCACGGTCGACACCGGCCTGCGACAGAACCACACCGGTCACACCGCCGACGGTGAACAGGAACAGGAAGCCGAAGGCGAACAGCATTGGCGTCTTGAACTCGATCGAGCCGCCCCACATGGTGGCGATCCACGAGAACACCTTGACCCCCGTCGGAACCGCGATGACCATCGTGGCCAGCATGAAATAGGCCTGCTGACGCAGCGACATGCCGACGGTGTACATGTGGTGCGCCCACACGACAAAGCCCAGCACGCCGATTGCGATGATCGCCCATACCATCGGCAGATAGCCGAAGATCGGCTTGCGCGAGAAGGTGGCGATCACGTGGCTGATGATGCCGAAACCGGGCAGGATCACGATGTACACTTCGGGGTGGCCGAAGAACCACAGGATGTGCTGATACAGGATAGGGTCACCGCCGCCGGCCGGATCAAAGAAGGTGAAGCCAAAGTTGCGGTCCATCAGCAGCATGGTGATCGCGCCTGCCAGAACCGGCAGCGACAGCAGAATCAGCCATGAGGTGACGAAGATCGACCAGCTGAACAGCGGTACCTTGAACAGGGTCATGCCTGGGGCACGCATGTTCAGAAAGGTGGTGATCATGTTGATCGCGCCGAGGATCGAGGAGGCGCCCGATACGTGCACGGCAAAAATCGCTAGGTCCATGGACATGCCGCCTTCGGTCGTCGACAGCGGCGGATACAGAACCCAGCCCACACCCGAGCCGAGCTGATCGTTCCCACCCGGGCTGAGCAGCGAGGCAACACCCAGCGAGGTGCCGGCGACATACAGCCAGAAGGACAGGTTGTTCATCCGCGGGAACGCCATGTCCGGCGCACCGATCTGCAACGGCATGAAATAGTTGCCAAATCCGCCGAACAGGGCAGGGATGACAACGAAGAACATCATCAGAACACCGTGATAGGTGATCATCACGTTCCACAAGTGTCCGTTGGGGGTACATGGGTCGGCCATGAAGCCTTCCAGGCACATGTACTGAACGCCCGGGTGCATCAGCTCGAGCCGCATGTAAACGGTCATCGCCACCGAGATCAGACCGGCAAGGGCCGAAACGACCAGGTACAGAATCCCGATGTCCTTGTGGTTGGTCGACATGAACCAGCGCTGGAAAAAGCTGCGCTGATCTTCATGGTCGTGACCGTGAATGGCTGCGTCTGCCATTATAGGTGCCTCCTGTTGCAACTGCACCGCGCAGTCGGACCTCTCCAACGCGCGGTATTCCTGCTGGTTTTAGAATGTGAAGAAGGCACCTTCAATGGCCGAGTTTGATCTGGATCAAGATTAATTGTCGCGGGCACGCGGGTGCCGCACGATTTTCCGGCTTTGAACGTGGGGTATCTGGGCATGGCGGATGAGAATTCAAGTCCGGACTGTCGATGCGGCATGGGCGTTGGCAGAGTTCCGCCTTGACCGTCGCCCGCGCGCGTCTCAGAACTGTGCCAACACCCGCAATCCAGAGGTTTGAGATGGCTGACTACGACCCCGACAATATCTTTGCCAAAATCCTGCGCGAAGAAATCCCGTGCATGCGCGTGTACGAGGATGATGAAACGCTGGCTTTCATGGATATCATGCCTCGCGTGGACGGGCATCTTTTGGTGATCCCCAAAACACCATGCCGCAACGTACTGGATGCCACGCCCGAGCAACTGACGGCGGTTATAAAAACGGTGCAGAAGATGGCCCGGGCGGTCAAGTCTGCATTCGACGCGGACGGGGTGACGATTCAGCAATTCAACGAGGCGGCAGGCGGGCAGGAAGTCTTCCACCTGCATTTCCACGTCCTGCCGCGCCACGAAGGGGTTTCCATGCGCCCGCCGGGCAAGATGGGGGATTTCGAGCTTATCGGTGAACACGCGAAAAAGATCAGCGCCGCTCTCGCCTGATCATTCGGCGCCACGCGGCCCCATGCATTCGCCATGATCCTGAAACGCGTGCAGCACGGCACAGACATGATCGTGCTGCCCGTCGCAGGCCGCTGAAATTCGGGTCAGTTCCGCTTCGAGGTTTTGCAGGCGGGCAATTCGGTCCCGCAGATCGGCCAGTTGTTTTTGGGCAATTTCGTGCGCCCGGTTAAGGTCGCTGCCAGACGCGCCCTCAAGGGACAGCAGGCCCACGACGTCAGCCAGTGGCAATCCCAGATCACGGCAATGGCGAATGAAGATCAGCCGTTTCAACGCGGCTGCGTCATAGCGGCGTTGATTGCCCGCGGTTCGCTCTGGCTTGGGGAACAGGCCTTTGTCTTCATAGAACCGGATTGTTGGAATTTTCACCCCGGTTCGGCGCGATAAGTCCCCGATCGAATACATTTTTCGGTTTTGACCTCTTGAACCTCTAGTGGCTAGAGGAATTACATGCTCTGGGAAGCCGTAACAAGGGACATGAAACGATATGGCACACCAGCATTCCCACACCGGGCATGGTCACCAACACAACCACATTGATCCAGACGCTGGCGATGCGCGCGTCGCCTGGGCGATTGCGGTGAACATGTTCCTGACATTGGCTCAGGTCATCGGGGGCATCATTTCGGGTTCTCTGGCGTTGATTGCCGATGCGCTGCACAATTTTTCGGATGCTGTTGCGCTGATCATTGCGTTTTTTGCCCGCAAGATTGCACGGCGTCCGGCCGATCCACGGATGAGCTTTGGCTATGGCCGGGCCGAAGTCGTTGCGGCCTTGGTCAATTACACTACGTTGATCGTGTTGTCGGTCTACCTGTTCTACGAAGGTGTCATGCGGTTTTTTGAACCCGAGCCGATCAACGGATGGCTTGTGGTCTGGGTCGCCGCGCTGGCATTGGTGGTCGATCTCGTAACCGCCGCTCTGACCTATACCATGGCCAAGGACAGCATGAATATCCGGGCCGCATTCATCCATAATGTTGCGGACGCCTTGGGATCAATCGCCGTGATCGTAGCGGGCACCGCAGTGATCCTGTTCGGCTGGACATGGGTGGACCCGGCGGTGACGATCCTGATCTCGGTCTACATCATGTGGCATGTCAAAGAAGAGATAGGCGAGACGGTCCGCGTTCTGATGCTGGGCGCTCCGCCCGACCTGGAGCCAGAGCAGGTAGCCGCGGCGATCGAAGAAACGGATGGGGTGGCCGAAGTGCATCACGTGCATTTGTGGGCCATGCAGGAGCGGCAGCCCGCGCTGACGGCGCATCTGGTCATCGATGCGAACGCGTGGTCAGATGCCGAAATGGTACGGGACAGTGTCAGGCACACGCTGCAAGTTCGTTTCGGGGTGGGCCATGCGACGCTCGAACTGGAACAGGCTGGCCGCGCCTGCGTCGGTTCGTCCCGATTTGGCCACCAGGAAGAATAGCGGTGCCTGAAAGAGAATTGCCGTTCCGATTTGGGGTCGGAACGGCAGACTCGTAACCAAACACTTCTCGGATTTCGAGGGCGAGCCCTGGATCACCGGTTAACATACCACTCACTCTTGATTGGCAGTTCCATATTACTCGTTAACAGGGGCTTTGTATCCACCTGATTTAAAAAATGCTTAAAGACTTCTACAAATCCACCTAATTCAGGGTTAATTGCCTTACGCATGGGAAACAGAGCCAGCCTGTCACAGGGATTGTTGTTTGCAACAGTGGCGCGCAGCGATTCGCTGCGCAGTGATCGACAGATGGATTCAGGGTGCCACTGGGCCAAAAACGTCTGCGAAAGTCTTTTTCAGTGCGGCATCAAGGTCTGCCATCGTTACAGGCAAGCCCAGGTCGACCAATGAGGTCACGCCGTATTCGCTTATCCCGCAAGGGACGATGCCGGAAAAATGTTCCAGATCCGGTTCGACATTCACCGAGATTCCGTGAAAACTGACCCATTTGCGCAGGCGCAAACCAATGGCGGCGATCTTGTCTTCCGCCGGTTTGCCGGTCGCTGTCAACGGCTTGTCATCACGCCGAACCCAAACCCCCACGCGCCCTTCACGGATCTCGCCTTGCACGTTGAATTCCGCCAGCGCCGAGATCACCCAGGTCTCCAGCTGTTTCACAAACTGACGCACGTCGCGACCACGTTTGTTCAAATCCAGCATGACATAGGCCACACGTTGACCGGGCCCGTGATAGGTGTATTCGCCGCCGCGTTTGCTTGCGTAAACCGGAAACCGATCGGGGTCGGTCAGATCCTCGATCCTGGCCGAAGTGCCGGCCGTATAAAGTGGCGGGTGTTCCAGCAGCCAGACACACTCTTGGGCTTCGCCATTTGCGATTGCGGCGACGCGCGCCTCCATAAAGGCAACGGCGTCGTCATAGCTGGTCAGACCATCGGTGATTTTCCATTCCATGCCGGTCTCATATCCGTCTGAATCGGTCAAGAAAAGGGGTCAGGCGGCCTCGGACAGGCAACGTTGCAGCACCTGGGCATAGGTTTCAGAACCCTGTGCGCCGGTCAGCAGGTATTTCCCGCCAAAAACCATGGATGGCACGCCTGAAATTCCCCGGCTGGTCCAGAACAGCTGCTTTTCACGCACCGGGGCTATGAGTTCTCCGCTTTCAAGTGCTTGTCGCGCCGTATCCGCGTCCAGCCCGATGGATCGAACAACTTCCAGCAGAACATCCATATCGGAAACATCCCGCTGCGCTGTGAAATACGCGTCGAACAGAGCCAGTTTCAAAGGATGCTGTCGGCCGACTGTTTCCGCCCAATCCAGCAGCTGATGCGCTGCGAATGTGTTCACCATTCTGCTGTCATCGTCGAAGTTGAAGGCAAAGCCGAGCTCGGCCCCGATCGAGGTAAGCTTGTCCCGTGCCTGCTGACTTTGCTCGGCGGTCGAGCCGTATTTCGCCATGATATGTTCACGCAGGTTCTGGCCTTTGGGTGGCATGTCCGGGTTCAACTCGAACGGATGCCAGCGAAGCCGGGCAAGGACACCCTGTTGCTGCAACGCCATGTCAAGCTGTCGAAACCCGACAATGCACCAGGGGCACACAACATCCGAGACGATATCGATCTGAACGATCGGGAGGTTTTCGGGCGGGGGCATCGGCGGCTCCTGTCAGGTCAATGGCGTGTTGTCCAGTGGCAGAGATAAGCCCGTGGTGAAGGAATTTAAACCACTGCGTTTTTGCCTCTTCACATCGCGCGCACCAACGTCTATACGCCGCTTTACCAAGTCATTGGCAGTGCGGTCGTGGCGGAATTGGTAGACGCGCAGCGTTGAGGTCGCTGTGGGGTAACTCCCGTGGAAGTTCGAGTCTTCTCGACCGCACCAAAAAATTGAAATAATTGTTTTATTACAATATTATAATTGAATCCTTTAAGAATTAGGCCACCTCTTGGACCACCTTCTTGTGCCCGCTAGAAGTGGACGGAAAAAATCGATAGCAGCTGCTTGCTGACATAGTGACTGAAATGCGCAGAAAGCTGACTTTGCAAAGTTTGAGTAATTTTCCTCTATTCGACGTTTAGAACCTAATGATTGGTCCGTATGTTATCGGCCTATTTGGCGTTGCCAATATTTCACTTCCGCACCTATGCAGCGATTTGCCTTCAACCTTTCATAATCCATAGTTGAAGGTGTTCTTTAGACTGATGTTTGAACTGGTGAAATCCGGAAGCAAAAAGCACTCAACCGAGTACGAGGATCCAGAACGGTCGCAAGAGGAAAGGCGACGTTGTCAGTACACGTCGCCTTTTTCGTTGTTTTGAAACTACTCCAAGATAGCGAGGATCTACTCGATTAGTGTGATCTCACCGGGCCGCCATGTTCCTTCAAACCAAGGCTCCAAAGGACCGTAGAGTCTTAGAACCGTGGACCAGGATTTTCCGGGCATTGTCTGTATCCAATTGCCCTCTTTGCCTTCTGGCGCTTCTGGCGCAAACCAAACCGTAAAACTGCCGTCCTCGTTTGCTTCCAAAGTGGGTTGGTTGCTATCGACCCCTGCAAGTTTCTGGTCCGTTTCGAGAAGTGAACGGGTTTGCGTGTCGTAGACAACGAATGACCAATAGTCTTTTGCTGGCGGGTTTGGGGGAATTGTCACCGAGTAAGTTTTACCGCCGTCGAAGTAGTTTCCATCGCTGTCGCGATTCGCGAGTGCGTATTGCGATCCGACCCCTACCTTTTGAGCGACCATCGCAGGCGTGATTCCGGTCGCGTAGTAGTGGAACAGAGTCCGCGCATCTAGAATTTTGACGTCACCGGCTTGGAACTCGTGATTGCCCCCGACAAACGCGGTCTTCCAATACCCGTCGTCATAGTAGAAAGGTGCGCGGGATCGTGGGGCAAAGTTAAGAGATTTCGCGGCAGCAGTGCCAAGTGCCACGGCTTCGCTCAGCAAGGACTTCAGTTCATCATCAGGTTCAAAAGGCTCTCCCTTGCGAATCCCTATCGAGAACATTGCGCCCATCAACTCTTCCGGCAGCGCACCTTCGGCTTCGCTATCGACGACGGCTTTCATTTCATCGAAAAAGCTGAAATCGTTTGCGTGGATTGTGTTGAACTGTTTGTCCGTTAGATTCACGAACTCTTGCTCTGGTGGGTTCTCTCTGTCTTCCCAGCGATAGACACGCAAAGTTTCTTTGACCCGTTTTACCGCCGCTTCAACACCGTCATCCCCGTAGAACGCACGAAGCAAAAACCAGTTACGATAGCTTGGTGGCTGAACGATAAAATAGCCCTCTTCCGGCAAATCTCCTTCGAATCCGGGAGGCACGATCAGAAATTTTCCGCCTTTGCCTTCGTCAGGGCCAGCATTACCGATATCGGTGACGTATCGCATGTATGCGTCGTTCACGAAACCCAGCATACCTTCGGGCACTTCATATACCACCGGACCTTCGGAGAGATCGGTACAGTTCAATATATAAATTGTTGTCGTGTTGGGTGTCAGCAGTAGCGAACGCGCGTTATACAAATCTTCAAAGATGCCGATTTTCATCGGATCAACCCCAGCGCCTTCTTCAAGACCATGACACATCGCATAGGTCGATGCGGCGGGCATACCATCCATGAAAATCTGCATACCCCGCACGAAGTTAAGCGCGTTGTACGACAACTTCGCGGTTTCTGGCGTTGGAAGTCCATCGAAATACTCCAACGCACCAAAACGTGTTTCCACTGTGTCCGGCACAATGATGCTGTCGGGGACGTTTGCACTGTATTCCTGTGCTAAGGCCGGGATCGCAAGAGACAATGCGGCTACACCTGCGAACATCAGTCTTTTCATACCGTTTTCTCCTAGTGGGATAAGTCTACTAGTCAATTCACTTTTTCCAGATCGGGTAGTTTCCAACCGCTTTCTATCCAGCCTTCAGCTGGTCCATAGAGACGAAAAAGCAAGAAAAAGTCCTCGCCGGTCGGAATCCAATTGCTTTCCAGCCCATCCGGAGCAATTGGGCCGAAATACACGTCAGCCGAGCCATCTTCGTTAACCTGTATGTCAGGGAGGTCAGGCGTCGCCAATCCCACCCGCTCGTTGCCTTTTACAAAGCCCTTAGTTTTCATGCTGTATACAATGACGGACCAAAAATCCTCGGCGGGCGTGTCTGATGGAACTGTCAGTTTGTAGGTATCTTCACCGTTGAGCATGGCGCCATCACTGTCGGTTAAACCTGTCAGGTAGAACGTGCCTCCACCGAGCTTTTTGGGCAGGTAAGTGATCCAAGAATATGACCCGCCCGCGCGGTCGTCGATCAAAACCATATCTGTCGTAACATAGGGAAATCCGGCTTCCGGTTGGCCTTCGGCGAATGCCCAGACACCCCATTGGCGATCTTCCCACAAAGGCACGACAGAGCGCGTTATGAAGTGTTCTTGCATCGTATCGTAGGCACATTGGAGACCATCCAGCATGGCCGCTTGTGTCTCCTCGTCAGGTTCAAAAGGATGGCCTCGCACAATACCCAGAGACGCCAGCATCGCCATCATTACCTTGTCTTGCTCCAAAACAGGCTCGCGCTGAATGACCGCATTCAGATCAGTGAAGAAAGTCATGTCGTATACAGGCAACGTGTTGATGGGGTTCTCTTTTACATCGATGAACCGTGTTGCCGGAGGATTGTCCGCATCCGACAAGGCATAGACTCGGAGCGTTTGGGCATATGCGGCCTGGTCTGCGCTTGTGCCGCCATCTTTTGCAACTGGACGGAAAGCAAAATGAACGCCATAGGTGTTGGACTGGTGAACGTAGTACCCGTCTGACGGTACGTCTCCGTCGTAACCAGGCGGAAGGATGAGGTATTTGCCACCTTCCCCCGCATCTTCGCCTGTCGTTCCGACGTCTGCCAGCGGGACTTGCCAGGCATTCACGATGGTTCCAAAGAAGGCCGCCTTATCACCGGCAGGGGGCACATCAATGACTACAGGCTCGTCAACAGTGATTCCGCCGCCGAATACATAGGGCGTGACATCGTTGGCCGTTAGAAAGCCGTGGCGACTGTCCATTGGCTCGCTCATATAGGCGATAACGCCCCGATCAGCGCCGGCATCGCGCTGGATTGCAAGTTCGATGTCATAAACGCCGACCGCCGGCATGCCCCAAATCGCAGCTTCACACGCGCGACGTTCGATCAGGTTCCGTTGTGCGTCTGACATCTCGGCGCTTGCGCTAATGGGTAAAAACAGGATCGCCGCGGTGGCCCAAGTTGAAAGGCATCCAATTCTGGGAACGTTATTCGACATTGCTTTCTCCACGTATGCTTGGATGTGAATTTATTGCACAAAGCCAAATGGGATGCGTATCATTTCACGACAGCGGCCTTGTAGAAGCGAGACAATCTGGCATGAGCTTACCCCCAATGATTTCGGCGAAAGCACTTGGAGCAATGCCGCAGTTTGTCTTGGATGTGGCAGGGGAGAGAAGGCTTATCGCCGCGATGAGGGCAGCCGAACTGTCGTATAAATTCGTGGATGAACGTTCCGGCTATATTTCGGCTCATTCGCTGGCGACGTTCATACACGAAGCGGCTTGGTCAACCGGGCTACAGAACATCGGTCTTTTTTGGTCTCCTCACCTGACTGTCGCAGAGTACGGCGCATGGGGGCGCTATGTTCTTTCGGCCCCGAACTTGGGTACGGCCCTCAATCGTGCTTCTTTTGTGATGCCGCTTCACTCGTCCACAGATAGGGCATGGTTGGAAAGCCCTGGATCACCCGCCAGGTTTTGCTACGATTTTGGTATTAAATCTCACCGCGCCTATCCCGATGTCGGCTTCTCCGCGATAGGAGTCATTCTTAGTATTTTTAAAGCTTATCTCGGAGCGAATTGGACGCCGCGTGCCGTTCTGTTGAATTTCCACAAAGTGACGAACGCGAACGAAGCTGAAGATGTGTTTAGGTGCCCGGTTATTTGGGACGCGCCGCGGTTGGGGATAGAGTTTGATAGGTGTTGTTTGCAAGCCAGCCGCTCAAGTCGACCCAACGCCGAAAATCCAACCACAGTCGACGACATAGCTAGGGAGCGTCTGGGAGGACCTCCTGAGACGCTTTCTGAACGTGTTGCAGAACTCGCGCGCCAGCAACTTCATGATGATGCGGTTTCGATTGATTCAATTGCGCGTTCTCTAGATGTGGGAGTGCGAACCCTTCAGCGTAGGCTTGAAGCGGAGGGCGGACGTTATCGTAATATTATCAATAGAGTCCGCATAGAACGCGCGACTGAACTTTTGGCTTTACCAACGGAAGCGGTATCCGACATCGCTACCGCGCTGGGATATGAAACGTCCAATAATTTTAGCCGGTCATTTAAAAGGCAAATGGGCATTTCACCCACCGAATTCAGAAGCACTCTTTATCGCAAATAAAATAGGACACAGAGTTCTCGATTAGAAGGTCTTGTATGGGCTGCCACTCGTCACTGATGGAAGAAGAAGGAAACGGCAACTTCGAGCATCGTTGCCCGACGTCTTAAGCGGAGCGAGATAGCGGCATCACCGCCCCATTTTTCAACCTTCTAAGCAATCATCGCCGCCAGGTTATCAAGCGCCTTCTTGTAGTTTAATCCAAAAGCGCCTTTTAACCGCACGACCAAGTTTTTTTAGCGTCACTTTGTTCGCCTATCAAAAGTGGGTACTCGTGCAACAACTCTGAACGAAATCTTTGACGAACCTAAGCTCTGATTTCGGCCTTCATGAATTCAACAAAGGCTTTCACGCGCGGTTTGCGAAAAGCTGATGGCAAATGGACACCTTGGATCGGGAGCGTGCGGGAGTGGATTCCAGAGAACAGCTCGACCAACCGCCCTGTTTCCAGGTCATCCCCGAGGAATACATCGGGGCAGATAAAGATACCCCGCCCTGCGCGTGTTGGCACGAGACAGGCAGGAGGGCTATTGGCGAGAAACGGCCCGGATACGGGCACTTGTATGGTTTGGCCTTCGACCTGAAACGGCCAGCGGTTCGGTTCGGGGTTGTTCGCATCCCTGATACAGATGTGTTCGGAAAGCTCAGCGGGATGTGAAGGCGTGCCATGCTCTGCAAGATAGGCCGGTGCAGCCACGACCTTCATGTGCGTCTCGCCCAGCTTGCGGACAATCAGGCTTGAGTCATCAAGGTTCCCAATCCTGATTGCAATGTCAAAGCCACCCTTGGCCAGATCAGCATAGTGATCTGACAGGTCCAGCTCGACCGTGACACTCGGGTGTTTTTCAACAAAACGAGTTGCGGCTACCGCCACCGCGGTGTCGCCATAGGTGAGGGGTGCCGCAACGCGAATAACACCTTTCAAACCACCTGAAGTATCGAATTCGGCTTCCAGCTGTTCAAGCTCGGCAAGCACACGTCGCGCCCCTTCCAGGTATTTTTCTCCTTCGTGAGACAGAGACATTGAGCGCGTGGTCCGGTGAAGGAGCGTCATGCCAAGCAGGTTTTCGAGCCCGGCGACACGCTTGCTCACCAATTTGTTCGAAATCCCCAAGCGTTGCCCAGCAGCAGCGAAGGAACCGGTTTCCACGACAGCCACGAAGCTTCGCATTCCATCAATCCGGTCCAATCATTTATCTCCAGAATGACGATACATACTCTCAATTATCGCCATTTCAGCGAGCAAAAGCCACATCTAAGTTCTTCTCAAGCTCAAACGCAGGAGACAAGAACATGGCAAATTCGCATGCCCCGATCTCGATTGGTCAGGTTGCCCTGACAGTGCGCGACCTTGATGGCATGGCCGCGTTTTATGAAGACGTGATTGGCCTTGGCCTGATCGAACGCAACGGCGAAACCGCCTGTCTGGGGACCGGCAACGGGACACTGATCGAGCTCCGCCAGGACCGCAAAGCCAGGCCTTTCCCGCGCGAAGCCGGGCTGTTTCACACTGCCTTCTTGCTGCCAACCCAGCAGGACCTCGCCGCTTGGTTGATCCATGTAGAGGAACGCGGACTCCAACTTGATGGCGCATCACATCACGGCGTTAGCGAAGCTCTCTATTTGAGTGATCCGGAGGGGAATGGCATCGAAATCTACCGGGACCTGCCGCGCGAGACCTGGAAGCGCAGCGGCGAGCAAGTGCAAATGACAACGCAACCGCTTGAACTGAATTCGCTGAAGCAAAATGCCACGCCGTGGCACGGCGCGCCTAGCGGCACTGTCATCGGACATGTCCATCTGCGTGTTGGAGACGTGGATGAGGCCGCGCGATTTGTTACTCAGGCCATTGGAATGGTGCAGACGTTCCAACTGCCCTCGGCGCGTTGGTTCGGGTCAGGCGGCTACCACCATCACCTTGCTGTCAACGAATGGCAATCCAAAGGGGCAAAGAAGCGCACAGAATGGAGCACAGGCCTCGCGAGTGTCGAACTTCTGGCGGAATCTGAAAGCCTAAACCCTGGTCGCCTGATCGACCCGTGGGGAACTGAATTCGAAATCACCGCGACGCAAGCTCGCGCCGCGTGAATTCCTATCACCACCGCTTCAAAACAAGGAGAAAATCAATGACCCCCAAAGAACTCGTACTGGAGGCTGTTGCAGCCATTTTTATCAATTTCGACCCATCCGCAGCGCAGCAACTGCTGGCGCCGGACTACATCCAGCACAACCCCGCCGTGCCGACAGGTGCAGCCCCCATACTTGGCTTCATTCCGGGCTTGAAGGACAGTGGGATCGAAGTGAACATTCACCGCGTGATCGCCGAAGGGGACATGGTTGTTTTGCACACGACCTACAACAATGCGCAGGCTTTTGGCGCAGATACGTTGGTTGGCTTCGACGTCTTCCGCGTGGAAGATGGAAAGGTTGCAGAGCATTGGGACAATCTGACTCCGCTCGCCCCGCCAAACCCTTCCGGTCACACGCAAACCGATGGCCCGACCGACATCACTGATCTGGACAGGACAGAAGAGAACAAAGCACTGGTCACGGATTTCGTTGAAACCATCCTGAAAGGTGGTGAAACTGATCGGATCACCGACTTCCTGTCCACCGAAACCTACATTCAGCACAACAGCCAGATCGCTGATGGTCTGGACGGTTTGGGTGCCGCTTTGATGGCGATGGCGGATCAGGGCATCCAGATGATCTATTCCGATGTGCACATGGTTGTGGCCGAGGGTAATTTTGTCTTCACCGCATCCGAGGGCACATTGGGCGGCGTACCGACCGCGTTCTATGACCTGTTCCGCGTTGAGGACGGCAAGATCGTCGAGCACTGGGATGTGATCGCAGACATCCCATCCGAGATGGCCCATGACAACGGCAAGTTCTGATCGGACGGCAACATGAAAACGTTCTTGATCACTCTAACGATGATGCTGGGAAGTATAGCCATGGCGCAAGATGCTGGTGTAATTGAGATCGTGACTATGAACCTCGCAGAAGATGTCACGGCACAAGAATTCGAACCGATCGATAAGGCCATCGAAGAAGAGCATGTCAGCCAGCAGCCCGGCTTCATCTCACGCCAAGCGGCCTTCGCGGACGGCAAATGGGCTGTCGTGGTGAACTGGGAAAGCGCGGAGGCCGCGCAAGCGTCGATGGACAGTTTTGCTTCCGCCCAAGCAGCCGAGAAGTTCATGAGTATGATCGACGCAACCTCAATGTCGATGAAACGCTATGAATTGGCGCGATAGCGTATAAACCTCCACAGCATCCGTAGGAATTACGGGTGCTGTACACTGAGCCTCCCCAACTGAACGGGTCCACCGTTATGTTTAGGAAACGGAGGACTGAGAATGGTAAACAAGCGACCGAGGCCCGAAGAGATTGTCTCGAAGTTACGGCAGGTTGAAGTTCTGATGGGGCAAGGGATGTCCCGTCTTGATGCGATCAGACAGATTGGCGTTGTTGAACAAACCTACTACCGCTGGCGAAAGAAGTACGGCGGAATGGGTGTGGATCAGTTGAAGGAACTGAAGCGGCTTCAGAAAGAGAACGAGCGGCTGCGACGCGCGGTGTCTGACCTGACGTTGGACAAACTGATCCTCACGGAGGCGGCCAAGGGAAACTATTGAGCCCCGCTCGTCGTCGTGCCTGCATCGATCATGTCCGCAGCCAGCTCAAAGTATCTGAGCGACGCGCCTGCCGCGTGCCTGGACAACACCGGTCCACGCAACGACGTGTACCACAAGGTCGCGCAGACGAAGACCGATTGGTGGCCGACATGATTGAGCTGACCCGTCAATACGGCCGATATGGCTATCGCAGGATCGCTGCACTACTGCGAGAGGCTGGATGGTCTGTCAGCGATGGGCGAATTGAACGGCTTTGGCGACGAGAGGGGCTGAAAGTGCC
>NZ_WVQW01000006.1:0-272162 GCF_013110635.1 Ruegeria sp. HKCCD6604
TGCGTTTCGCCATCCGCGAAGGCGGCCGCACCGTCGGCGCCGGCGTTGTGTCGAAAATCATCGAATAATTCGCGCAAGCGAATGATCAGACGGAAAGGGCGTCCCGCGGGGCGCCCTTTTTGTTAGGATTCAAATGCCATGCTTGTCTCGATTTCGAGATAGCAAGCCAATACGCCAAGCTTGCGTTGAACGGCGACCCTCGACAAAATTGCAGTCAGAAATGTCCTGTAGGGGAGGATGGTGGGATGACCAAGCATGTTGAAATCGGCCGGACTGGAGTCAGGCTGCCGCAAATAGGGTTCGGTTCAACAGGTCTGGGAAGCATACCTCAGATATATGGTTACGAGGTAGACGAAGGCCGTGCGCTGGACACAATAAGGGCAATTCTCCAGCGCCCGGATGGCTTCATTGACACAGCGCGTGGGTACGCGATGGGTCGAAGTGAAGAGCGTATCGGGCAAGTCATTCGTGAACTGGGGGGGTGGCCTGAAGGCCGGGTTCTGTCCACGAAACTGGACCGGGACATGGAGAGCAACAGGTTTGATGCGACACAAGCGCGAAGGTCACTTGAAGCAAGTCTTCAGGCCCTCGGGGTGGAACAGGTGGATATTCTCCATCTACATGACCCCGAATACGCTGCAGATATTTCAGAGGTGACCGGCACCGGCGGTGCACTTGATGAGCTGTTCCGGATCAAGGAAGAAGGTCTGGCGAAGGCAGTGGGGCTTGCAGGCGGCCGGATTGACGTCCTGATGCCGATGCTGCGTGATCGTGAGTTTGACGTCCTTCTGACACACAACAGGCATACAGTGGTCAACGTGAACTCCGCTCCAATGATCGAGCTTGCGCGGTCCAATGGTGTGGCGGTTCTGAATGCGGCGCCCTATTCCGGAGGCATTCTGGCCAAGGGAAGTTCTGCTCATCATTATTACGTCTATCAGCAGGCGACCGAAGCCGTTCTGGGCCCGGTTCGTGCAGTTGAGAGTATCTGTTCTCGTTACGATGTACCGTTGGGGGCGCTTGCGTTGCAGTTCTCAGTCAAGAACGCAGACATTGCTTCAACAATCTGCGGGGCGACATGGCCGCAACATGTGGACCAAACATTCGAATGGGCCAACTGGGCTATTCCGGATGCGGTTTGGAGCGAGTTGGCGGAACTGGGTCAATCCCAAAACGATCCTGAAACTGGGTAGGGTCTATCGGTTTTTACGTTGCGCGGTGGCTCATCACCCATTTTACAAACCGTATTGGGGTCCTGGTCGCATTTCGCCCCCTGCCAAGTCCTGCGAACCTCACCAATACACGCGGGTTCTCAACAAGAACGTCAAGGTGGGATGTTTCCCGCCAATTGGGTTTGATGAAGGGTGGTGATGCGCGTCTGTCATCCTCTCAACCGCAAAGTCAAGGAAACGGGCAGAGCGCCTTATTTGGGCGCGTTCCGCGCGGGCTTAAGTCCTTGTTTGACAAGCGCTGCGATCCATACCGGCGGCTGACAGTCTTGCTGACAGCCGCCGGTGATTGCAAATCAGGACAGTGCTGATTCAGCAGCTGCCCGGACGGCACGGATGTTGTCTCCGTAGATCTGTGGGGTTGAAACCGATCCGCCCTTGAATACCGCGGAACCGGCCACCAGCACATCCGCACCTGCCGCTGCCACAAGCGGAGCGGTTTTCGGGTCGACGCCACCGTCAATCTCGATATGCACCGGACGATCACCGATCATCTGACGCAGTTTTTTGACCTTGCCGGTCATGTCGATGAATTTCTGGCCCCCAAAGCCGGGGTTCACGGTCATCACGCAAACCAGATCCGTGAGGTCCATCAGATGCTCGACCGCTTCGGCAGGGGTGCCGGGGTTCAGGGCAACGCCGGCTTTCATTCCGGCGCCGCGAATGGCCTGCAAGGTGCGATGGGTATGAGGGCCAGCCTCGACATGTGCGGTCAGAATGTCCGCTCCGGCATCGGCATAGGCCTGGATGTAGGGATCGACCGGCGTGATCATCAGGTGAACGTCCATCACCGTTTTCACATGCGGGCGAAAGGCTTTCACGGCTGGAGGGCCAAAGGTCAGGTTTGGAACGAAATGGCCATCCATCACGTCAACATGAACCCAGTCGGCGCCCTGCGCTTCGATGGCCTGAATTTCCTGTCCGAAATTGGCGAAATCGGCGGACAGGATAGACGGCGCGATCTTGATGGTGCGGTCAAAGCTCATGGTGGCCTCGTATCAGCTGAAGAGTCGCGGATGCGTATACCCCTGAGCCGGTGGGATGGATAGCCCCCGCAAACGATGTGTTGCCACAAAACTCTCACCGCGCGGCATATGACCCAATGGGCTGAGACGTGGGACCGGCGGTCGGATGCGGCTGAGAACCTTTGTTGGCTTATGCCTCGTTCAGGGTCAGCGTTACACGCTCACCCGCGAAAACCGTGCGGCCGTACTCGACTGGCCGTCCATCCGGGTCGGCATTGACGCCGACCGAGAAGAGAACAGGAGCACCTTCAGACAATTGAAGTTGCAGCGCCTGCGTTGCGGTCGCCCCGCGCGCGGTCAGGCGAGTCGACACGCGGACGTAATCCCTGACGCCGCAGGCTTGCAGCGCTTTGGTGACGGATTGGGTTTCGGTCAATGTCTGCAAGATTTCAGGAAACCGTTCCGCCGGGAAAACGCTCTGAAACAGGGCTATGGGCTGCCCATCCGCCAGGGACAATCCGTCATAGACGTGCACTGGATCACCCTTGTTCAGGCCCAGAGCTTCGGCTTCGGCTTCATCGGCGACGCGCGTGGTCAAAGCCAGGATTTTCTTGCCCGGTATCTTGCCGCTGGCCGAGATGTTCTTGTGATAGCGCACCCTTTTGCCGATCGGATAATCTGTTGGCCGTGCCGCAACAAAAACGCCCGCACCGCGCCGAGCGTGAACCAGACCCTGATCAGACATGTCAGCCAAAGCGCGCCGTACCGTGTGGCGGTTGACGCCATAGGTGGCGGCCAGCTGGGCTTCGGTCGGCAGGCGATCTCCGGTTTGATAGCGCCCCTCGGCAATGTCCGAGGTCAGGCGCAGGGCAATACTTTTCCAGATCGGCGTTTTGCTCATTTCACCAAACCTTCAAACGGTCGCAGATTGCGTTTTGACAACCTGTCAGTTAACATTTGTCTAGTTGTATAGTTCATGTGGACAACCTGTCCAAGAGGCTTTGATGGCAAACCAGACGGAAATCGGGATCAAGGCACGGAAGGAATGGATGGGTCTGCTGGCGCGCGCGCCGGACACCGCCCTGATGACGCTGTGGGACGGCATTCAGGACTGCCCGAGTTTCGAATGGCTGCGCGGGCCCGAAGTGGGTGGTGTCATGGTGCTTGGCCGCATCGGAGGAACCGGCGCTTTGTTCAACCTGGGCGAAATGACCGTTACGCGCTGCTCGGTCGTGTTGCAGGATGGTACGGTCGGTCACGGATATGTTCAGGGCAGGTCGAAATCCAAGGCAGAAGCGGCGGCATTGATTGATGCGATGATGCAGACGGCCGCTGCTGATGATTTGCAGGAACGGCTGCTTGATCCGCTGAGGCTGCAAATGCAGTCGATCAAGACAGCGCGCGCCGCAAAGGCAGCGGCCACCAAGGTCGAGTTTTTCACGCTGGCTCGGGGGGAAGATTGATGCCTGATCAAATGCGGTTCTCGGGGGGCTTTCAAGACGCACCTTTCGACGCGGCACATGCATTCCGCGCGGCCATGACTGTCATGGCGCGTCCGGGTGAAATCCGCGCCCTGACTGGCTGTGAACCACCTGCGCCCTTGTCCGTTGCGGCCGGCGCGCTGCTCCTGACGCTTTGCGACGCCGAGACAAACGTTCATCTGGCGGGTGAAGCCGACACCGATATGGTGCGCGAATGGCTGACCTTTCACACGGGTGCACCGATGGTGGCGGCGGAAGAGGCTGATTTTGCCCTTGGTACGTGGGATGCACTGGCGCCGCTAAACACCTATCGTATCGGGACGCCGGAATACCCGGACCGGTCCGCGACACTTGTTGTGGAATGCACGCGCCTGGAGCAGAACGGTGCGGTTCTGAGCGGCCCCGGCATCCGGGACACGGCGCGGCTTTCTCTGCCGGATGTTCCGGCTCTTCAGAACAATGCGCTGCTTTACCCTTTGGGGTGTGATTTTTTCTTCACCTGCGGTGAGGCGGTCGCAGCTCTGCCGCGTAGCACGCAAATCAGGTCCAGGGGGTAAGCCATGTACGTCGCGGTCAAAGGGGGCGAAAAAGCCATCGAGAATGCCCATGCGTGGCTTGCCGAAGAACGCCGTGGTGCGACAGATGTCGCGGAACTGAGCCTCGCGCAGATCCGTGAACAGTTGAGCCTTGCGGTGAACCGGGTCATGGCCGAAGGGTCGTTATACGATCCCGACCTTGCTGAGCTCGCGATCAAACAGGCGCGCGGCGATCTGATCGAGGCGATTTTCCTCGTCCGCGCTTACCGCACGACCCTGCCTCGTTTCGGCTGTTCCAACCCCGTCAAAACCGGCGACATGGCCTGTGATCGCCGGATCTCGGCCACGTTCAAAGATGCCCCCGGTGGTCAGGTTCTGGGGCCAACCTTCGACTACACCCACCGATTGCTGGATTTCAAGCTGGCGGCCGAGGGCGAAGTTCCAAAGGCGCCTGAAGGCCCTGTGCGGCTGGAACCGATGCCACATATTACCGCATTCCTGAAAGGCGAGGGTATCATTCAGGATGAACCTGCCCGCGATGACGTTCCGGGCGATCTGACCCGTGAACCGATGGAGTTCCCGTCCACCCGCCCGGTGCGCCTTCAGTCGCTGACTCGTGGGGATGAGGGCTTTGTGCTGGGCATGGCTTATTCGACCCAGCGCGGTTACGCCCGCAACCACGCCTTTGTCGGAGAATTGCGTATCGGCAAGGTCGTGGTTGAGCTGGACATCCCCGAGTTGGGCTTTGCCATCGACATTGGCGAGGTCGAGCTGACCGAATGTGAAACGGTGAACCAGTTCACCGGTTCGAAAACGGAACCGCCGCAGTTCACGCGGGGATATGGGCTGGTCTTTGGCCAGTCTGAACGAAAATCCATCGCGATGGCGCTGGTCGATAGGGCCTTGCGGTGGGAAGAGTTGGGTGAAGACACCGTGGGTGCGCCCGCGCAGGATGAAGAATTTGTCCTGAGCCATGCGGACAACATTCAGGCCACCGGCTTTCTCGAACATATCAAGCTGCCGCATTACGTCGATTTCCAGTCCGAGCTGGAACTGGTCCGCAAACTGCGTCGAAAGGCCGAAGAGCGCATGTCAGAGGAGGCCATGGAATGAAAGCCGTCGTTTTTGATATCGGAAACGTGCTGGTCAAATGGGATCCGCATCTGGCATGGCTGGAGGAGATGGGCAGCCGCGAGGCGGTGGCAGAGTTCCTGACGCGCATCAATTTCCCCGAACGCAACCTGCGGGCCGATGGAGGAGAGATGTTCGCCGATCTGGCCGCTGAACTGGAAAATGCGGAAGATCGGCAGCGCCTCAGTTTTTACGTTGAACGTTATGCCAGAACCGTTCCGCAAAAGATCGAGGGAAGCTGGCAGGTGCTCTATCGGTTGAAAGAGCAGGGCACTCCGGTTCACGCGATCACCAATTGGTCAGCGGAAACCTGGCCTGTCGGCGTGGGGGCACATCCCGAATTGGGCGAAGTGTTTGGTGTCACCGTCGTGTCGGGGAAGGAGAAGCTTTTGAAGCCTCAGCCAGAGATTTTCCATCTGCTGTGCAAGCGGGCCGGGCTTTCACCCGAGAACTGCATTTTCATCGATGACGGGCCGCACAATGTCGAAGGCGCGCGTGCTGTGGGCATGGATGGGATCCACTTCACCGCGCCGCACGCGCTGGAACATGCCCTCATCGAAAGAGGCTGCTTATGAGCGCGTACAATTTCGCCTATCTGGACGAACAAACCAAGCGGATGATCCGGCGGGCGATCCTCAAAGGTCTGGCCACACCAGGGTATCAGGTGCCGTTTGCTAGCCGCGAGATGCCGATGCCCTATGGCTGGGGTACCGGCGGCGTACAGGTTTCAGCCGCGACGTTGACGCCCGAGGATACGTTCAAGGTGATCGATCAGGGCGCAGACGACACCACCAACGCCGTATCCATCCGCAAGTTCTTTGAAAACACCGCAGGGGTCGCCACCACGGAAAAGACGGAACTGGCCACAATCATTCAGACCCGCCACCGCATCCCCGAGGCAAAACTGCGCGAAGACCAGATCATCGTTTATCAGGTTCCGATTCCGGAACCTCTGCGCTTTCTGGAACCGCGCGAGACCGAGACGCGCAAGATGCACAGTCTTGAGGAATACGGGCTGATGCATGTAAAATTGTACGAGGATATCAGCCAGCACGGGGCGATTTCGACCGCTTATGCCTATCCGGTGAACGTGGCTGGACGCTATGTCATGGACCCGTCCCCAATTCCGAAATTCGACAATCCAAAGCTTGAGATGGACGCGATCCAGCTGTTTGGCGCCGGGCGCGAGCAGCGGATTTACGCGGTGCCTCCGCATACCAGAGTCGTGAGCCTCGATTTCGAGGACTACCCGTTCGAGGCTTCCAAGGCCGATCATCCCTGCGACCTGTGCGGGGCCGAAGACAGCTATCTGGACGAGGTCATCACGGATGACGCGGGCAACCGGATGTTTGTCTGTTCCGACACGGATTACTGCCGGTCACGCCGCGAGGCGGGTTACGCGGATCGATTGGCTGAAGAGAACGCGCAATGACCCCTCTGTTGCAAGTCAAAGGCATTGAAAAAAGCTATGGCCGCCGGATCAGATGCGCGGATGTGAATTTTGATATCTTCCCCGGAGAAGTGATGGGAATCGTTGGTGAAAGTGGGTCGGGCAAGTCGACCTTGCTCAACTGTATGGCCGGCCTTCTGAAGCCGGATGCCGGGCAGGTGATCTTTGATACCCGTGCAGACGGCCCGGTCGATACGGTCACAATGTCCGAGCCAGAGCGCCGGATGCTGAGTCGCACCGATTGGGCCTTTGTCCACCAACACGCGCGCGACGGATTGCGGATGTCTGTCAGCGCCGGAGGCAACATCGGCGAGCGGCTGATGGCCGTCGGCGGACGCCATTATGGCAGCATTCGGGGCAAGGCCATTGACTGGCTGGGCCGGGTCGAAATTGACGAGAGCCGCGTCGATGACCGCCCCAGCGCGTTTTCGGGCGGGATGCAGCAGCGTTTGCAGATCGCGCGCAATCTGGTGACAGGTCCTCGGCTGGTGTTCATGGACGAACCGACCGGTGGTCTGGATGTGTCGGTGCAGGCGCGTTTACTGGATTTGTTGCGTGGACTCGTGCGTGAGATGAGGTTGAGTGCGATCATCGTCACCCATGATCTTGCCGTGGTGCGTCTGCTGGCGGATCGGTTGATGGTGATGAAAAGCGGTCGCGTGGTCGAGGCCGGGCTGACGGATCAGGTACTGGACGACCCGCAACATGCCTATACGCAGTTGCTGGTGTCCAGCGTTTTGCAGGTTTGAGGCTTTGGGGAAAGATGAAGCGATGATTGAACTTGTTGATGTCAGCAAAAGCTTCACCCTGCACAATCAGGGCGGCGCCACGATCCCGGTGGTGAAAGGCGCGTCTCTGAAAGCGGAGCCGGGTGAGTGCGTCGCCCTGACCGGGCCGTCGGGTGCAGGCAAATCCACGCTGATGCGAGTGATCTACGGCAACTATCTGGCGGCCTCGGGTCAGGTGCTGGTTGCCGGGTTGGACGTGGCCAGGGCTGAACCGCGGCAGATCTTGTTGCTGCGTCGTGACACCTTGGGCTATGTCAGCCAGTTCCTGCGGGTCGTGCCTCGGGTGTCGGCGTTGGACGTTGTGGCAGAGCCGCTGCTGGCCGTGGGCTGTGACAGGCAAGTGGCAATGGACAGGGCAGCCGGGTTGCTGAAACGGCTGAATATTCCCGAACGTCTGTGGACCCTCAGCCCGACGACCTTCTCGGGCGGCGAAAAGCAGAGAGTGAACATTGCGCGGGGCTTTGCGCATGAATATCCGGCAATGCTGTTGGATGAACCGACCGCAAGCCTGGATGCGCAGAACCGGGAAACCGTTTTGTCCCTGATCGAAGAGGCCAAGAACAAGGGCGTGACGATTGTCGGGATTTTTCATGATCTCGACGCACGCGAACGGGTCTGTGACCGCGAGGTCGATGTCTCGGACTTCACGCCGGAGATGGCTGCATGACGCTTGCTCCGGTCATAGCGGTCGTGGGTCCTTCGGGGGTCGGAAAGGACAGCGTAATGAACGCGCTGGTGGCCCGGGCGCCGGGTGTTCATCGGCAGCGGCGGGTGATTACCCGTCCCGAAGGCGAAGACGGCGAAGATTTCGACCGGGTCTCGGTCGATACATTTCAGCGAATGGAACGGGATGGTGCGTTTGCGCTGAGTTGGCATGCGCATGGGCTGTATTACAGCGTGCCGAAGACGATCACGCGGCAGCGGCAGGTGGCCGAGGCGGTTCTGGTCAACCTGTCACGAACGGTGTTGCTTCAGGCGCAGGAGGTGTTTGGTGATCTGATCGTGATTTCCCTGACGGCAAAGCCCGAGGTTCTGTCCGAACGCCTGTCCTTAAGAGGGCGGGAAAGCAAGGCGGAACAGACGCGGCGTCTGGACCGGGCCCAAACGTCTTTGCCCAACGGTTTGAACCAGGTCGTGGAAATCGACAACTCCGGTGCGATGGAAGATACGGTTGCCGAAATCCTGTCGCGTCTTCAACCGGAAAGCCTGTAGCGATGGATAAGGTGGAAGCGCCCGTCCTCAGCCTCGCCCGTAAGGGCCAGATCCGTGATCTGGAAGGGCTGCGGCAGCAGTGGGACCAGATGGGTTTGCAGCGCGTTCCGAGTTGCTCTCAGGGTCGGTTTGTCCAGCTTGCCGCTCAGCGTGATGTGAAAGCGGAACGCGTCCAGTACGTAAGGATAGCCCCACTGAACCAGGTTGGCGTCTTGCTCTGGGGTCAACCCGGCGGCGCGGCGTCGGGCCAGTTCGGCCTCGGAGGTGGGCGCACGAAAACTGTCCAGTTCCCGAACACAGGCCGCGGCAAGCGCATTCAGTGCCCGCGTCTCACCCAGCGGGCGCAGGGCCAGAAAGCGGCCAAACCGGGCGATCTCGAGGCCATCCAGCGACACAGGTGGTTGGCGGGAGGCGAGCGAGCTGCAAGCCTTTTGCAGGGCTTCGTACGTTTTGCCGTCGCGCAGTCTGAACGGTGGC
Organism: Ruegeria sp. HKCCD6604; assembly: GCF_013110635.1. Lineage (NCBI taxonomy): Bacteria > Pseudomonadati > Pseudomonadota > Alphaproteobacteria > Rhodobacterales > Roseobacteraceae > Ruegeria > Ruegeria sp. HKCCD6604. Next base: position 9,270 of record NZ_WVQW01000006.1, read on the forward strand.
TTCAGTGTCGCGTGCAGCCCGTACTTGCGCGGCACCTCCGTGACGGCGGCAACGTCGATGCCTTCGACAATCGGATGGGCAACCGGCTTTCCCGCCTCCATGTCCCAACCCAGCCAGCTGGTTGCAAATTTCGCCCATTCCTTTCCCGCGGGCGGCGCAAAATAGATCGCGTATCGCGTGAATGTCATATCGGCCTCCTTTTGCGTGGCCTTCCTCGGTCTCAACATGCGTGAAGTTCAGATGACAGAAGACTTGATCCTTGCCAATGCCACGCTTGTATTGCCGAATGAAACCGTAACCGGCACTGTCCGGATTGTGGGTGAGGCCATCGCTGAAATCGACACCGGAAACAGGGTTCCCGCGGGCGCGATAGATTGCGAAGGCGACTATCTCAGCCCAGGGCTTGTCGAGTTGCACACCGACAACCTTGAACGTCACATTCAACCGCGCCCACAGGTGAACTGGCCCCATGCCGCTGCAATTCTTGCGCATGATGCGGAATTGGCCGGCGCCGGGATCACGACAGTGTTCGATGCCATGCGGGTTGGATCGATCCCGTCGGGCGCGCGGCGGTATGGGAAATACGCCCGCGGCCTGTCGCAGGAGTTGTGGGATCTGCGCGAACAGGATGCGCTCAAGATCAGCCACTTTCTGCACTTGCGGGCCGAGGTGTGTTCGGAAACTCTGGTTGAAGAGCTGAGCGAATTTGGACCGGAAGACAGGGTTGGCATTGTGTCCATAATGGATCACACACCCGGTCAGCGTCAGTTTCGAGATATGGGCAAGCTGGAGACCTTTCTGAAGGGCAAATATGCCATGGATGATGACACGTTCTTTCAGCACGTGGCGCAATTGAAAGGGCTTCGAGATCGCAATGGCGCACTGCACGAGGTCGAAGCTGTCAAAGCTGCCCGCCGTTTCGGAGCAGTATTGGCCAGCCATGACGACACGACTGAAGATCAGGTGAAAGTGTCCGCAGGTCACGATATCCGTCTGGCCGAGTTCCCCACGACCGTCGAGGCGGCACGCGCCTGCCACGAAAACGACATTCAGATCATGATGGGTGCGCCGAACATAATCCGTGGGGGATCGCATTCTGGCAATGTTGCGGCCTGTGAGCTGGCCCAGCTTGGGTATCTGGACATCCTGTCTTCGGATTATGTGCCGTCGGCCTTGTTGCTTTCGGCGGTTAGGCTGGGCGAGATCTGGGGCGACCTGGCGCGGGGGATGAAGACGGTAACGCTGGCCCCGGCTCGGGCCGCAGGGTTGGAGGAGCGGGGCGAGTTGCGCGCCGACGCCCGCGCCGATGTCATCCGCTTCCGGATGCGCGCGGGTGTACCCGTCCCGAGTTCGGTCTGGGTGCGCGGTCGACGCGTGGCGTGATCAGGCCGTGTAGAACAGGTAACGGTCCGGGGCGATTGTCTTGGGCCCCTGGATCTGGGCAAAGCCGACCAGGGGCTGGCCTGAAATCAACAACCCTCCGGGCTGCATGACTTTCGCGATCAGCGGGCTGAGACGCTCTGCTTCGGCGACGTCCTCGTGCTTGATGCCGCGTCCGAAATCGTAATGCGCCAGCGCGATCCTATGCCCGTCGGCCGCCAGTCTGAGCAGCATCGGTTCGGCCTCACCTTGCAGGAAATCCTCGGCCGGGGGGGTGCTGTCCGGATGGCATTGCAGGACCCGGTCCATCACCCAGATCCGGCGCTCTGGCAGGATTTCACGCAGGTGGTCATAGGTGCGGCCATTGCCCAGGCCCATATCCAGCACATCCCCCGGCTGGCCACTGATCCGCTCGGCCGCCCAGTTCAATCCGTCGCGTTGGGCCGTCAGTCGGCGCAGCATGGAATCCAATCGGCTCATGGTGATGTCCTCATTCGTTCTGTGGCGCGACCCAGGCTGTGGCGGGCCCGCTCAGCAGTTTGCTCAGAAGGGCCTCGGTAAAGGTCCAGATGCCCTGATCATGGACCAGATGATGGGTCAATATGCCAAAGGGCTCGGTGTTGTCTGAACGGCCTTCGCGTCGATCTCGCAGAAGACCAGCAGTCTGTGCGATCAGGGCGTCGGGTGAGATCAGGCCACGCGACCCGCGCCAGTCGATCGGATCAAGGTGGGTATTGATCTGCTCAAGCCCCGGTGCGGTCAGACGTGATTTGCGGGGCGTTGCGGTGGACAGGATGCGGTATCCCAGCTTTGGCAACTGCTTGGCCATCTCGGGTGCAATGCGATTCCAGGGGGGCACGAACATCTGTCGCATATTGTCACCAAACACGGACCGAAGACGCGCCATCCCGGCCTGCGCATCCGTCACCATCACGTCCAGCGGACGGTCGAGCCGAAACTCGGCCTTCTTCTCGCCGCGGGGCGCATGGTTTGTATGCGCCCACCCGTGTACGACCGGAACAAGAGACGCGCGCGCGGCAACGTATTCCGCCAGCGCGGGCGTCGCGTCGCGTGGAATGACGGCCAGATGCACGGGCAGGCCCAGTTTGTCGGCCAGCTCGGAAAGGCGGTCCAATTGCGGTGTTGGCGCAATGGCATCATCATCGCGCCACCACACAGGCAAGGGCAAGCTTTCGGCACGCCAATGGTTCAACTCGACGTCAAGTGGGCGCCAGTCGGGGTTCATGTGCGCTGCTCCAGCAGGCGCTTGGCGATGTGGACGGATTGGATGGCCCCGTCAAAACCGAAATCCTGTTGTACACGGGGGCCGTCGGCCACGACACGCTCCACCGCCCGAGCCAATGTCGCCCCGCTCAACGCTCTGCTTTCCAGAACTTCGATTGCGGGCAGATCGGACAGGCTTTGCCCGCGCAGCCCTTGTTCCACCTCTTTGCCGTCGTCGAAAGGCACAAACACGGCGGGGGTGCCACTTTGAAGGATATCCATGGCAGTGTTGTAGCCGCACATGCTTACCGATGCCGCTGCCAGGGGCAGCATCTGGCGGAAATCCGGCCGCACCGGTTCCAGAACAACCGAAGCACCTTCGGCCATCCGGGACAATTCCGCGATCCGAGCCTTTGCATCCGTTCCACCGATCAGCAGGCGCCAGCGCCTGTTGGGCATCTTTCGGGCGGCCTCGATGGCAGCGCGAAAGATCGGTTGCCCGACGGATCCGCCGCCAGCGCTGACCAGGATTTCATCCTGGCCCGCCGCTTCGGGGTGAGGTTGGGGCAATGCAGGCGCCACAAAGCCGGTGTAGTAAAGTCGCTTGGCCAATCGGTCCGACACCGGCCAGCTGACCGACAGGGGCGTAACGCTTTCGGTCGAATGAACCAGAATGCCGTCATAATACCGAGACACGATTTCATCCGCGCGCTCGGCCTTGGCGGGTTTGGAGGGCGGAGCCAGAATGTCGCGGACCGATCCGAGAATGACGGGACGCTCAGGCAACGCGCTTGCCGCATTCAGGGCCGCATCGAACTCGGCCGACAGTGATCGGCGACCAAAGGGGTAAAGTTCGGTGATCAGGATCTGCGGCTGGAAGCTGTTCACCGCCTGCACCAGGGCGGCCTCGCGCGTGGCGTGATAGGCCGCGTCAGCCTCGTCGCCGCTTTCGGTCAGCAAACGGGTGAAGTTGGTTCCGTCTGATCTGAGCGGCGGCAAGCCGAACAGGGTCATGCCCGTGCTGTCCAATTGCGGCGCGGGCACGCCACCCGTCACGACCATGACGTCGTGGCCATCATCCCGAAAGGCCCGCCCCAATGTCAGCGCCCGGCTGAGATGCCCGGTGCCCAACAGGTGCGTGACGATGATCATCACCTTCATTGCGGGGCCTCGTATTTGATCAGGCGAACGGGGTCGGCGTCGGCGGTCATGGTCTTCATGTCGACGATATACAGCCGATTGCGTTTGATCTTAAAGGGGGCAGGTCCTTCGAAATTCCAACCCCATGCCCAAGCCAGAATGACCCGCATGATACCGATATGGCAGACCGCGACCGTATCCTGCCGCAGCGCGGACAGCCAGGGGCGAAGCCTGTCCCGAACCTCGGCCGGGCTTTCCCCGTTTGGTGGGCGGAAATCCCAGCCCCAATGCTCGATATGACGATATCCGCTGGATGCGTCCGCGATCAGGTCGACCCCGCGCTGACCTTCCCAATCGCCCCAGTTCATCTCGGTCAACGCGTCCGCGGTTTTCGGGTCGCGGCCGGTCACGATTTGCGCCGTCTCACTGGCGCGGTGCAGGGGGCTGGACCAGATGTCAGCCTTGGCCCAGTCCTGCGGCAATCCATAGCCCGCCAATTCGGCTCGGGCGTCATCGTCCAGCGGTATGTCGCTGCGCCCTTGGATTTGTCCCGCGCGGTTCCAATGGGTGTGCCCGTGGCGGAGCAGTGCAAGCCGGGTCATGATACGTCCTTCAGCAGGGGTCGGAGGGTTGCCCACAAGCGCTCGGTCGCCTGTGGCATCAGGTGGCGCTCTGCCACGTAGTTGCGTGCCGCAGCGCCCAGAGTGTGGCGCAGCGTGGAATCCGACAAAAGGGCCTGCATGCCATCCGCAAATCCCCTGGCGCCACTTTCGACGGATGGATAGGCCGCCGGGGACAGAACATCGCGTACGCCGGGCCGATCCTGAGCGACCACAGGCAATCCCGCAGCCTGCGCCTCGAGGTAAATCATGCCGTAAGCCTCGTTCACTCCGGGCCATGCAAGCAGAGATGATTGTTGATAGACGCGTTGCAGTTCTTCCCGGTCAAGCTGACCCAGAAAACGCACCCGCTGTCCGAACGGCGCCATCAGCGCCTCAACCTGCCTGTGCGCTGGGCCGTCTCCTGCAATGTTCAGGTGCCAGTCCACGGTCAAATGCGCCAGGGCCTCGGACAATATCTGATAAGACGCCAGCTTGTCCCCATGCCGCATCATGCCGACGGTCAGCATGGGTGCGCCACCTGTGGCGGCCGGAGGCAGATCCGAGATGGGCAGGAACGGAGGCAATTCGACCAAAGCCTGATCGCCAAAGCGATCCCGCTGCAAAGTGATCAGGTCGTTGGCTGTATGATAAAAGATCACATCCGCTGCGTTGCAGGCCTGATGCGCCGCCCTGGCGAACTCAGCCCACGGTCCGTTTAACCGACTGGATGCGCGGGTGCTTTCCAGTTGCACATAGGGAATGCCACGCGCCTTGCAAACCCAAGGACCCAGCAGGTCAGGTGCCTTGTAATAATTGTGGTAGGTCACCCACAAATCGGTATCTGATGGCAAGTCAGAGACAAGTCGTTTCGCTTCATCTTCTGCCGCGCGCCTCAGGGCATGTTGCAGGTCTTCGTCGCCGCCTTTGTCATAAATGCGCAAGTCGGTCGCCAGATCGACCGTATCACCCTCAGCCGTCAGCGCTTGCATCAGATTCCGGGCCATTTCACGGTCGCCCGAAGGTTTCGGGCTGTCAGGAGATTTCATCGGGGCATAAAACGCGACCCGCGCCATTACGCGTTTTCCATGCACATGGAGTTGAGGCGTTCCGACAGCCGTGCGATGCCAGGGGCCATCCGGAACTCGGCGATCAGGCGATCATAGGCCGCATGCGCTATCTGTGACGCTTGCTGCGGATTGGCTGACAAACGTTCGACGGCATCCGCAAGTGCAGAGGGGGCGTCATCGGACAGAACCCCATGTGTTCCGGTTTCGATAAACTCGGGGATCGCCGAGACCGGTGTCGACAGGATTGGCAACAACTGAGACGCGGCTTCCATCAACACATTCGGCAACCCGTCGCGGTCTCCGTCCTTCGCGATGCGGCTGGGCAGAACGAACAGGTCGGCATCACGCATTGCTGCGATGACCTGGGGCTGGTCGCAAGCCCCTTTCCAGGTGATCCGGTTCGCAATGCCGGCTGCGTTCGCCTGTGCCCGCAAAGCGTCACCCAATGCGCCGCCGCCGATATGGGTCCAGTGCCAGTTCAGGTCATCGGGCAGCAATGCAAACGCCGCGATCAGATGATCGAAGCCTTTTTTCTCGACCAGCCGCCCGACGGAAATCATGTGAAAAGGATCATTCACAGCACGCAGCTTTCGCGTCGGAGGCTTGGGAAAGCGAGACAGGTCCAAACCGTGATAGATCAGGTCCACGCGCTTGGGGTCATCGGCCAGGCTGCGCAGATGTTCCGCTCCGATGGCTGTGCAGGTGGCACCAAACGTGGCCCCGTAGGATGCGGCTTGCAGCTTTTCACGTTTTTCCCAATCCGGCGACGTCCAGATATCCTTGGCATGAGCCGAAAAACTCCACGGCAATCCGCGCATGATGGCGGCGTAACGGGCAACGGATGACGGCGTGTGCATGAAGTGAGCGTACAACCCTTGCGTCCGGGCAGGCAATTCCGCGGCCAGAACGCAGGCTTGCCCAAACCGTCGGATGCGATTGGGTGTCTGGTCGCGCTTCAAGTCCTGACGCCAGATCCGATAGGACCTGTCGTAACCGGGAAGCGTTTGGGCCAGGGCCCGTGCCGCCCAGACCCGTTTGGGTTCGTCATGAAGATACTCCGGCAGGTATCGGACCTGTCCTGTGAACCGGTCGTGCAAGGGATGGCGTTTCGTATCGGTCGGGTGCCGCAAAGACCAGATGTCAAAGCGATGCCCGGCCTCCTGCAAGGCGACAAGTTCCTGCGCAATGAACGTTTCGGACAGTCGTGGCCAGCCTTTGACCACAACCGCCAATCGAGGAGAATCTGAGGTCATCCGGTGGCTCGTTCCTGTTCCCAGGTCAGCAGGCTTTCGATGCGGTCGGTGACATAGTCCAGCCCGTCCAGCAATCCGCTTTGTATCGCCTGCGACGGCAGGGATTGGTACGGCAATTCCCGAATGGCGCGGATCATCGCGTCCGGCGTCAAGCCATCCCGCTTTTCATCCAGCATTCGGACAAGGCCCAGCCCTTCTGCGCGCGAGGCCCGTATCCACTGTTCCAGACGAGGCGTGGTACGCGGGACGATGACAGCGCGTTTGTCAAAGGAAAGAACCTCGCAGAACGTGTTGTAGCCGCCCATGCAGACGACGCCTTCGGCCCCTGCAAACAGCGTTTCGATCTGGGATTCGAACCCAACGGCGGTGACGCGACCGTTCAATGCGGCAACGCGGGTTTCGAAATCTTCGCGCAACTCACCGGACAGGAAGGGGCCATAGACCAAAACCGCCCGCGGCGACAGGTTTGGATCTTTTTCATAGGCAGACAGGACGAGGTTGACCATCGCCTTGCCGTCGCCGCCGCCGCCGGGCGTGATCAGGATATAGGGTTGTTGCGGAGGCTCGCCGACCGGACCAAGATCGCGGCGCAGATATCCCGTCCAGTGGATGCGGGACTGTGCCGCGGCGCTCAGCGGCAACCCCTTTGTCGGGTCGTAAATCGACTGCAAACCGTAAACCCAGATTTCGTGATAAAACCGTTCGGTGGCTTCAACCGCTTCCTTGCGCGCCCACTCGGCGGCCAGGACTTCGGGTTCATCCAGAACATCGCGCAACCCAAGCACCATTTTGGTTCCGCAGTTCTGTTGCAGGTGGTTCAGTGTCGGCAGCAGCTCACCCCGGAACCCCGTCGGTTCCTTGTCGACGATCAGCACATCAGGGTCGAACTGCTGAACAGCGGTTTGAATCAGACCCGACCGCAACTCGGTCACTTCTTCGATGCCCATCCCGATCGTGCGTGCAGCATAAGACCCGTCTGCGCGTTTGGTGACACCGGGCAGGCGCACGTGGTCAACGCGACGGGGAAAGGTAAACCGTCCGGCCACGGGTGATCCCGTCAGGATCAGCGCGGATGCGCTTTGGTCCGCCTGCGTGATCGCGGCCGCCAAAGCCCGAGACCGGCGAAGATGGCCCAGCCCGAACGTGTCGTGACTGTAAAACAGGATACGCGGTGCGCGGCCCGGTTTGGAATTGGTTTTGCCTAGGCTCATAGTGTTGCCTGTCTTCTTGATCCCGGTTCGAAATCCGCGCGTTTGCAAGCGTTACTGTATATATCCCCGTCACGCTTGCCAAAGGAGGAATTGCTCTTCCGCAAATGTTCCAAGCATTGCGATTTGGCAACAGCATATTGACGGTTTCGCGTCATGTCGCACCAAGGCTTGAGGGGGATCGCAAAAGAACCGGTGAACTGGCAAAGGGGCAGGGCCTACAGATCCCGTTCATATTCAATTTTCGCCAGTTTGAAAACATCCGGAATCAGGCAGTGCGCCAAGAACACGCCCGGACACGATATTGAGCAGGGTGCGCCCGAGTGTTTGAACTGCCTGAAACCCTTCTGTAATCTGACCGCTATCGGAAAAACTGGATGCAAAACCCCATGAAACATACCTTTCTGGCCGCAACACTTCTGGCTTTGTGGGCTTTTGTACTGGCGCTTCCGGTCAGCGTTTCAGCGCAAACATCCTTGATTCCGGGATACAACGCGGACAGTTCGTCTGCGTCTACGCAGGAAAGCGACTTGGCTGCCGCAATTCGCGCCGCCAGCGAAGCCGGGGCCAGTGTGATCGTCATCGACAGCGCCGGGCAGGTTGTGACAACGGCAGGCGGCACGGATGCGGGCACGAATGATGCGGCGGGCGATTCGAACAATCCCATGGGTGAGGGATCGCAGCTGATGAAGGCGCAGGAGCGGTTCTCGAAATTCCGTGAGTCCATGCAATCACGGCTTGAGGCGCTGCCGTATTCGGTGTTCGAAGTGAAGTATATCCTGCGCCAGACCAGTCCGGACGGTCGCATTCAGACCTATGTGGAAGTTCTGGGCTGGAACATTCTGTTCCTGTTGTTGGGCCGCTGGCTGTCTATCGAGATATACGGGAAACGCATCGCGCGCCGCTGGGTCGTGGCGCGGATCAAGGATGAACCGCAGGGTTACCGAGAAAAGATGCCCTTCCTTCTGTTCCGGTTCCTGATGGGGATCGGAGCGACGATATTTGCCATGCTCATGGCCCTGATCGTCGGATACCTGTTTTTTGGTGAAGCTGACGATATCTCGATCCAGTTCACGGTCACGGCGATCTTCACGGCGTTCTTCCTGTCGCGCACGGTGTCCGATCTGTGGCGGATGGTTCTGTCACCTTACCTGAGCCAATACCGGCTGCCACCGTTCTCGGACCGGGACGCCAAGCGGCTGTATCTGTGGGCTTCGGCACTCGCGACCTATGACATCACGGTTGTTCTGTTTTCGACCTGGGTTGCGGATTTCGGGCTGAACTACAACGTCTACGCCATGGTCTATGGCTGCCTGACAATGGTGGGCGCTTTCGGCAATATTCTGATGATCCTGTTCAATGCCCGGGCCATTTCAAATGCAATCCGGGGCGGCAGAGCGCCGGATCAGGTCTCGTGGTTGTTGCGGTTCGTATCCTTCGGCTGGGCACCTGCACTGATCGTCTATGTCGTGTTCAGCTGGTTCCGTCTGGCGGTTGATCTTGCACTGGAGAACCCAACGCCGCTGCCGCTGATCGCAAGCAGCTATATGATCTTCATGTCCGTCGTCGTTGCCTATGGTGCGATGAACTACGTGCTGGAGCGGTATTTTGACCGTTCGCGCAAGATCAACGAGATAAACGAAGAAACCGCCGCTGCCGAAGCGGATGCCGAGCCCGTGGAAACGCCCGAGGCAGAACAGCGCAAACAGTATCTTCTGACCTATGAGGATCTGGCGCGCCGGGTGGCCGGAATTCTGGCCTTTGTGATTGGTGTCTACGCCCTTGTGGTGATTTGGTATCCCGATGCGGACTGGAGCGAGGACCTGCCAGTTGCACGCGTGCTGGATGTAATGGTCATCATTTTCATCGGCTACATCCTGTTTCATTTCTTTCGCATCTGGATCGACAGCAAGATAGCGGAAGAAGTCGATGATGGCACCGAGGCCGAACTGGGCGATGAGGGCGGGGAAGGCGGGCAAAGCCGGCTGGCGACGCTGCTGCCATTGTTCCGCGGCGCAATTCTGGCCGTTGTGGTCGTGACCATCATGCTGATCGTTCTCATGGAACTTGGTATCAATGTCAGCCCGCTGTTTGCCGGTGCCGGTGTGGTTGGTCTGGCTGTCGGTTTCGGATCTCAAACACTGGTGCGGGACATCTTTTCCGGGGCGTTTTTCCTGATGGATGATGCCTTTCGGAAGGGTGAGTACATCGATATCGGAGACGTCAAGGGAACGGTCGAGAAAATCTCGGTCCGGTCCTTCCAGCTGCGTCACCATCTTGGCGCGCTGAACACGATTCCTTTTGGCGAAATCAAGGTTCTGACGAACTATTCCCGTGACTGGGTGATCATGAAACTGCCGCTGCGCGTGACCTATGACACTGACGTGGAAAAGGTGCGAAAGCTGATCAAGAAGCTGGGGCAGGAATTGCTGAGCGATCCTGTGATCGGCGAAAACTTCATACAGCCGCTGAAGTCTCAGGGTGTGATCGAAATGCAGGATTCAGCGATGATCATCCGGGTCAAGTTCATGACCAAACCGGGCGATCAGTGGCTGGTACGCAAGAGGGTCTATCAGGAAATTCGCGAGCTGTTCGCGCGGGAAGGCATCAAATTCGCGCATCGCGAAGTCACCGTGAGGTTGGCGGACGGCAAAGAGGCCGATGACTTGACGCCGAAACAGCGTGAGGCGGTAACAGGCGCGGTGCAGGCGGCGATCGATGAGGATTACCTGGACGATATCGGCCCTGGGGGCGATGATCGATAGGGGCGCTCCCGTCGCTTTGGACTGCGTCTCTTACGAGACGCCACCCAATGCGTTGGGCCCGGCCGCGCGTCTCGCGCGGCGGATGGTCAGTAGGCGTCGAGTGGCCAGACAGGTTCCGAACTGCCCAGTTTCGACGCAGGCAAATCCCAGCGCATCGTCGCTTCGCCGACCCTCAGCGCAGGGTTGAGGCGATGGCCCGGCCCCCAGCCGGACGCCTCCGTCGCCGTGCCGTAATCCGTTGTTGCCGGGGTGATGGGCGCGGATTGTGCTTCGTCTTTGCCGAGCACGGCCAGAAGTTCGGCGGTGCGCGCCAGAGAGAGATGCGCGTGCATGATGGAATTGCCTGATGCGGCCTCGGCCAGTGCGGACAGGACGGCAGCCGCCATCAGATAGCCGGTCGCGTGGTCCAGAGCCTGAACCGGCAACGGGGTCGGCTTGTCCGCGTTCGCCCACCCCATCCCGGCATGGGCGATACCCGCGCTCATCTGGACAAGGCTGTCAAACCCGCGCCGGGTCGACCATGGACCTTGCCAGCCATAGGCATCCAGCGTGACTTCGATCCGGTTCGGAGCCAGCTCGTCACGTTTGGCCCGGGTCAGACCCAGTGCCTCCAGCGCGCCGGGTCGATACCCGTGTACGAACACATCCGCTTGAGCCAGCAACCCATGCAATCGTTCAAGGCCGGTTTCGGATTTCAGATCAAGATAGGCGCAGCGCTTTCCCAGCGATATGTCGGGGATCACCCCCGGTTCATCCCAGCCAGGCGGATCGATGCGCAAGACCTCGGCTCCGAACCCTGCAAGCGTTCGGGTAGAAACCGGGCCGGCCAGAACGCGCGTCAGATCCAGCACCCGCAACCCGGCCAGAGGCCGGTCAGCGGTGGCCCGAGGTCTGTCGCGCAGATTGACATAGCGCGGTCCCTGCCATCCGATCAAAGGGTCGCGCGACACGGCGCGGCCTTGTGGGTGATCAAGCCATTCCGTCCGGCTGCGCATGGCAGCGGCCACCCCACCTTCGGCAACAACCGCCGTTTCCAGATCCGATACTGACCAAGACCTGACGGCTTTTGCCACGGCTTCACGCTCTGGCTGGGTGGCAAGGACTTTCAACGCGGCAGAGCGATGGCGGGGCAGGTTTGTGTGCAGCCTGATCCAGCCATCAGCGGCTTTGTAGTCGCCCGCGACCGCGTCCCACAAACTGGGCATGTCCCAACCTTCCGGTTTGAAGGAATAGCCGAACCACAGAGATGCCAGCCGATGATCGATCGAGACTTCGGGTGCGTTCGTGGACAGGTTGATCGCCTGGATCAGCCGGGCCATTTCCCGCCCCACGGCTGCGAAACTGGCGGTGGCCAGTTCGGAAACGGCAAAGGCGCTTGGCAGAACACCGGCACCGACCCTGTGATAGCTGCCGGCAGCGGGAAGCGTGGCCAGCAGACTCATTGCTGATAGGGGTCGAGACTGTCGCGCAGCCCGTCACCAAGGAAGTTGAACGCCAATACCACGACAATGATCGGCAGCATCGGGATTGCCGTCCAGGGATAGATCTCGATCGACGCGAGGTTCTGCGCGTCATTCAGCATCACGCCCCAACTGACTGCGGGTGCGCGCAGGCCGAGGCCAAGAAAACTGAGCGCCGTTTCCCCCAGGATCATGGCAGGGATCGACAATGTGGCCGATGCAATCAGGTGCGACATGAAGTTGGGCAGCAGGTGCTTGCGGATCACACGGCCAGAACTTGCCCCCATCATCTCGGCGGCTCTGACATATTCCTCTTCCCGCAAAGACAGGAACTTCGCGCGAACCGAGCGCGCCAGGCCCGGCCAGTCCAAGATGCCCAGAATGATCGAAATGATGAAGAACACCGCGACCGGGCTCCAGTTCGAAGGCACGGCGGCGGAAAGGGCCAGCCACAGCGGCAGTTCCGGCAACGAACGCAGGATTTCGATGACGCGGTTGATGGTCCAGTCGATACGCCCGCCGAAATAGCCGGCCATCGAACCGAACAGGATGCCAAGAAAGAAGGACACCGAGATACCGATCAGACCCACCGTCAAAGACAGTTGCGCGCCATAGAGAATACGGCTGAAGATGTCTCGGCCCAGACGGTCGGATCCCCACAGGAACAGCGTTGTCCCCTCTGGCGGGCAGAACAGGTGTGTTTCCGACGGTATGAAACCGGCCAGCTTGTATTCAGAGCCTTCGCAGAAGAACCGGATCGGGCGCGGGTCTTCCGTGTCGGGGACAAACTTCCATTGGAAGGTTTCAAGGTCCGCCTCGGCGACGATCGGATAGACATGTGGGCCGATGAACTCACCCTCGTGAAACCAGTTTACCGATTGTGGTGGCGCGTACAGGTGCTCTCCGTTTCGGTCATTTGGCCCGTAAGGCGCAATAAACCCGGCAAAGGGCAGCATTAGATAGCAAACCAGCAGGAAAATGCCCGAGATCAGGCCCAGCTTGTGGGTTTTGAACTTGCGCCAGACCAGAACCCAGTTGGGGGCATCCAGATCGGCGCGTTCCAGCTGCTGAATCGAGGCCTGCGGATCAAACGGCGCATCATCGACATAGCGGTTGTCAGGACGATCAGTCATGCCTCGCGCCCCTCATACCGAATGCGCGGATCCAGCATCACCAGCAGGATATCAGAAATCATCGTGCCGATCAGCGTCAGCAGGGCGACGAACATCAGGATGAACGCGGACAGGAATTGATCCTGCGTCTTCAAAGCAGTCAGCAGAGTAGGGCCAATGGTTTGCAGGCCCAGAACGACCGATACCAGAACCGAGCCGGACACCATCGACGGCAGCAGGTTGCCTATATCGGCGACAAAGGGGTTGAAGGCCACCCGCAGCGGATACTTGGTCAGCATCCGTGACGGGGCCATGCCCTTCGCGATGGCGGTTTCCACATAGGGTTTGCCGAGTTCGTCCAGCATGTTCGCGCGCAGACGCTGCATCATCGCCGATGCGCCTGAAGTGCCGATGACGAAGGTCGGTACGATCAGGTGGATGAGGATGGATTTCAGTTTCTCCCAACTCATCGGCTGGCCTTCGAAACTCGGATCCATCAAGCCCCCGATCGGCAGGTTGAAATACTGGTGGCCATAGTAGAACAGGATCAGCGCCAGCAAAAAGTTCGGCGTTGCCAGCCCCAGATATCCTACGAAGGCCGAGGTATAGTCGATCCATGTCCGGGACCGCGCGGCGGCGATAACGCCCAGCGGCAATGCGACGGCATAAACAAACAGGATCGCAGCCAGATTGACCACAACCGTCAACCAAAGCGTGTCGCCGACGATTTCGGAAACGGGACGGTCGAATTCAAAGGACCACCCGTAATTGCCCTGGATCAACCCCGAAAACCCGTGCGGTCCGGGCCAGAATCCCATCCAGATCAGGTATTGTTCCCACATCGGACGGTCCAGAGCGTATTCAGCGCGCAGGAACTCTGCCTTTGCGACACCTGCCGACTGGCCCGAGGCCTGAAGTTCAGCGATCTGGTTGCTCAGATAGTCGCCGGGCGGAAGGTTGATGATTACAAAAACCAGAACCGAGACCACCAACAAAGTCAGCAGCATCGTGAAAAAGCGATACACCACGTAGCGCAGCATGATCATTTAGCTGCTCCTGCTCAATCGGCGAAAAAGAACTCGTCCGGGCGGTGAATGCCGAAATGTGCACCGGGTTCCCAGGCCCACATAGCCTGTTCCGGAACATTTCGCAGGCGGTTTGACACCACAATGGGCTGGGGGGCGCCGTTCAGGATGCCTATGGCATAGACCTGATCGGCATGGATTTTCAACATCTCGGTCCAGACAGCCGCGCGTTCTTCATCGGTCGTGGCGATTTGCCATTCATGCGCCAATTCCATCAGGCGCTGCGCCTCTGACATGTCGGGGGCTTCACCCGCTTCGCCACCGGTCTGATAGTGCTGCCCCCATTTTGGCCAGGCCAGGAACACCTGATCTGTCGGGGCCAGATAAGCCGGGGACGTATGCGCCTGCGGAATACCATCATCCCAACCGAACCAGACGGACGCCATCGAATTGCCCGCGAACACGCGGTTGCGTAGGATGTCCCTGTCCAGCGGGCGCATGACCAGTTTGACACCGATTTCACGCCAGGTATCGGTTACGATCTGAAGCGCGTTTTCGACTTCCTGCCGCTCACCTGCGGTTTCGATTACCAGCTCCATTGGGCGACCGTCAGGCAACAGGCGAATGCCGTTCTTGTCGCGCTGATCCAGACCAGCCTCATCCAAAAGCGCATTGGCCTGATCAACATCGTATTGCGCCCAGGCCGCAGCGTTTTCTTCACTGTAGAAGGGCGAGGCGGGAAGAACCGAGTTCGCGGCGGGGTGTGCGAGTTTGAAGTAAAGCGCCTGGTTGATGGTCTGCCGGTCGATGGCCAGCGACAAGGCGCGCCGCACGCGAACGTCCCTCAGTACATCGCGCCAGACATCATCAGAAAAGTTCAGGTTCGGGTAGATCGCGATCTGCGAGGCCACGCCGGTTTTCCACAACAGCGTTTTGTATCCGCCTTGTGCTTCGCCTTTCTTGAGGATCGACGCGTCTCGGAAGGCAAGGCCACGGCCTTGCAGGTCGCTTTCACCGGCGTTGGTCTTGGCGGCAACAAGACCGGGGGCGACGATCTCCATCTCGACCACGTCAATATAGGGAAGTTGCACCCCCTTGCTGTCGATCCGGTGATAATAGGGGTTGCGCACAAAGTTGTGACGGATTTTCTTGCCCGAACTGGCGTTCAGCCATGGCTGCAACGTGGGAAGTTCGTGGTTGTCGAACTTGTAAAGATTATCCAGCTTGTTGTGCAGCGCCGCCCAGCTTTTGACCCGGGCATCTTCAACCTGAAAGGCAAGCTCTTCCGCGTCCGCGTATTTCTCGTGATACTGTTTCAGAAACGCGGCCGGCCGGTAAATAAACGGCGGTCGTGCTTGTGCCAGAGATTGCAGGAAGTTCGGGTTCGGGTCGTCCCATTCGAAGATCACGGTGGTCTCATCGGGAAACGTGACCGTGGGCAATTTACCTTCGACGATCAGAAAATCGGGTGGGCCTGACGGGCTGAGCAACTCGTTGCTGGCGACGTCTTCCCACCAATAGCGGAAGTCTTCCGAGGTAAAGGGTGAGCCGTCCGACCACTTGTGTCCTTCGCGCAGTTTCAGGGTGAATTTGCGATTGCCCTCGTTTTCATACGAGGCCAGCAGGTCGGGTACCAATTCGTAATCTTGGTTGAACCCAACCAGCCTTGCATAGCCGTAGACAACCATCTGCCGGATATCTTTGGATCGCGTGACCATAGTGCGCAGAGTGCCACCCGGTTTCCCGAATTCTCTTCCTTTTGCGGCCATATCCACAATCAGAGGGTCCTTGGGCAAACGCTCCTGCACTGGCGGAAGATTGCCGCTTTCAACCTCGGCGCTCCAGAAGGCGCTTTCCTGAGGTGTTGGGATTGTATCTGCCGCCGCGGGCAGGATCCCTGAAAACGCCAGCATAGCAGCCAGCAGCAGAGGGCGAATGGTATTAAACATGGCAACGTACCTTATGGCCCGGTTCCAATTCCACCAGTGAGGGTATCACGGTGTCCGAGAAACGAAAGGCTTCATCCCAACTGTCCGGCGCGCCGGCACCCAGAGAAACCAATTGAAGGTCAATCGGGCGATTGATGTCGGGTTCGGGTTGAGCGGCAATCAGCGCCTTGGTGTATGGATGGCGCGGATTGTAGAAAAGAGTTTCGGGCGGTGCCTGTTCGACGATCAGACCCCGCCTCATGACAGCAACTTCGTCAGCGATCCGTGCGACAACGGCCAGATCATGTGAGATGAACAGGTAGGACAGGTTCAGGCTGTCTTGCAGGTTTTCCAGCAAGGTCAGGATTTGTTCCTGAACAGACACGTCCAATGCCGAGGTCGGTTCGTCGCACACGATCAACTGCGGGTCCAGCATCATGGCCCGCGCCACTGAAAGGCGCTGTCGCTGCCCTCCGGAAAACGCGTGCGGATAGCGTTTGAGCATATCACCCGTCAGGCCGACGCGCTGCAACATCTCGGCGGCTTTGTCGCGCTGTTCGGCTGTTGTGCCGATGCGGTGGATTTCCAGTGGTTCGGTCATGGCGTCCTGGATGCGCATCCGGGGGCTGAGCGAACTGTAAGGGTCCTGAAAAACCATCTGTGCCTTGCGCTGAAACGCTGTGCGCTGGGCTCGGGTCATGTTGTGCACCGTGATCGGGTCGGCATCGGGGGCGGTACGAAACAGGACTTCACCACCGGGGTCGGGCAATTCAGCCCCCAAGGCGATGCGGGCCGCCGTTGTCTTTCCCGATCCGCTTTCACCGACAATTGCCAAAGTCTTGCCGCGCGCCAGGTTCAGGTCGACTCCTCGGCAGGCATAGATTGCTTTGTCAGACTGCCATCCTTTGCTGGACCGCATGGTGTAGGTCTTGGACACATCCTTCATCTGAAGGATCAGATCCGTGTCGGGCATCGGTATACCCACCGCGTCCTGATCCGGTATTTCCGGCGCGGCATCAAACAGCTGCTTGGTATACTGGTGTGCGGGCGCGGTCAGGATCGGGGCGGCGGGGCCGGCCTCCATGATACGTCCCTTGTGCATGACGACGACCTGCTCGGCCATGTTGGCGACGACACCCAGATCATGAGTCACCAGAATGAGCGCCATGCCGGTTTCACGCTGCAATTCCTTGATCAGGCCCAGAACCTGCGCCTGCGTGGTCACATCCAGTGCGGTGGTCGGTTCGTCCGCGATCAGCAATTCTGGTTTGGACACCATGGCCATGGCGATCATGGCACGTTGGCGCATACCGCCGGACAACTCGAAAGGGTAGGAGTCATAGGCGCGCTGTGGATCAGGGAACCCGACGCGTTCGAATTGCGTCAGGACCTTTTTGCGTGCCGCGGACTCGGACAGCCCACGATGTAGCCACAAAACCTCGCTGACCTGATTGCCAATCTTGTGCAGCGGGGACAGCGATCTCATGGGCTCCTGAAAGATCATTGAAACCCGATTGCCGCGGACGTCGCGCAGCTTACGTTCGGAAACCGTGGTGAGCTCGCACATCCCCTTGGAATCGTTTAGGGTAATCGTACCGCTTCGAATCTGCGCCGTGCGGGGCAGGATACGTAAGGCTGCGCGGCATGTGATTGTTTTTCCCGATCCCGATTCACCGACCAGGGCAAGCGTCTGTCCGGCTTGGACATCGAAGTTCACATCCGTGACCACGGAATTGCCCGTACCAAAGCCGATGCTGAGGTCTCTTACGGACAACAACGCGCTCATGCGGGTTTTCCACCCGTTTGACCGTTCGATGACATCGGTTACTTCAACTCCCCGTGATTTTTTGTTCAGTGTCGCGCGGTTCCGCCCGTCTAGTCAAACCCGTTCTTGGGCCGAAATGTCGCGAAATCGTGAAACTATGGGCATCGTCGCTACACAAAGTCTTGAGATTTTGTCATCAAGGGCGGCATCGGGCGCATTTATGCTCTCGAATGGTATCAAGGAGATATTTTCCGGTGTCCGAGAATCAAAGCCGTCTGGATCTGTTCATTGATCGCATGGTGTCACAGCGCGCTTGTCTGGATCACGCAATCCGGCTCACTGCGGGCATGGCGGGTCCGGTGTTCGAATTGGGTTTGGGCAACGGGCGTACATATCACCATCTTGTGCAGCACATGGATGGCCGCCCGGTCTATGTGTTCGAACGCGCGGTGGCTTCGCACCCCGACTCGACCCCGCCCGAAGATCACGTGATTCTGGGCGATGTGCGGGATACCCTGCCTGCATCGGTTGAGCGGTTCGGCGCGTCAGCCAGCCTGATCCACGCGGATCTTGGTGGGCACAATCGCGAAAAGAATGACAAATTCGCGCGGTTTGTATCTCCGCTCATCGAGCCTTTGCTTGCTCCGGGCGGGCTGATGGTCTCAAGTGATCGGATGTATTTCGAAGGGCTGACCGAGATGCCGTTGCCCGAAGGCGCCGTCGAAGGGCGCTGTTTCATATATCGCCGCTGACCGAAAAGGAGTAACGGCATGATTTTTTACGATTGCTCCACTGCTCCAAACCCCCGTCGTGCGCGGATGTTCATTGCCGAAAAAGGATTGGATATCGAAACGCATGAGGTCTCGATTGCGAAAGGTGAACAATTGAGCGAAGCCTTTCGCGCCGTGAACCCACGGGCCACGATCCCGGTTCTGGTAACGGATGACGGAACCGTTCTGACAGAAAATCTGGGCATTGCGGCATTTCTGGAGGCACGGTTTCCCGAACCGCCTTTGATGGGCCGAACCCCCGAGGAAAAAGGATTGGTTCTGATGTGGAACGCGATCGTCGAACATCAGGGCGGGGCACCGATTGCCGAGGCTCTGCGCAATGGACATCCTGCCTTCAAGGATCGCGCCATTCCAGGCCCTTCCAATCATGCGCAGATTCCCGAACTTGCACAGCGCGGGCGCGAGCGTGTGGCATCCTTCTTTGAAATGCTGGAATCACGTCTGACGGAAAGCCCTTTTGTGGCCAGTGACGTGTTTTCCCTGGCGGATATCTCGGCTTTCGTTTTTGTCGATTTCGCCCGCGTCATCAAGATGCGTATCCCGGAAGACAACGCGGCCACCCTGGCGTGGTTTCGAGCCATCCAATCTCGTCCAAGCGCAAGTCTGTAAACCTGCCGAACCGTGCCGTGTTGCGTTGTGATCGGCACTGTACAGAAATGTCTAGACAGATGTGAACAGTGCCACTAGCGTCTCCTCAGATTCTGTTCAGGGGAGGTCGGGATGAAATCCCAATATCGCGTCGTGGTCATCGGAGGAGGCGTTGTCGGGGCCTCGGTTCTGTATCACCTGGCCAAGTTTGGCTGGTCGGATGTCGTCATGTTGGAGCGGCGGCGGCTGGCGTCTGGGTCGTCCTGGCACGCAGCGGGAGGCATTCATGCTTTGAATGCCGATCCGAACATGGCGTCTTTGCAGGCCTATACGATTGATCTGCTCAGCGAGATCGAGAAGGAATCAGGCCAGAATATCGGCCTGCACATGACCGGTGGTCTGACGCTGGCGGGAACCCCCGAGCGGTGGGAGTGGTTGCAGGCCAATTACCGTATCTTCCAGTCCATCGGCATTGATGACTGTGAACTGCTGAGCCCTGAAGAGGCGCAGAAACGCTGCCCGATCATGTCCACCGATGGCATTCTGGGCGCGATGTGGGCCGACCGCGAAGGCTATATCGACACCACAGGCACCGTGCAGGCCTATGCCACAGCCGCGAAAAAGCGCGGGGCGGAATACTATGAGGAAACCAAGGTCGAGGAACTGATCCAGACGGCGGATGGCTGGCAGGTGGTGACCGACAGGGGCACGATCACTTGCGAACATGTGGTCAACGCCGCCGGCCTGTGGGCCAAGCAGGTGGGGCGCATGGCAGGGGTCGAACTGCCGGTTTCTCCGCTGAAACACCATTACCTGATCACCGACACGGTGCCCGAGGTCGCAGCGGCTGATTTCGAGATGCCGATGACCGTGGATCTTGAGGGCTTCACCTATATGCGGCAGGACCAGAAGGGCGTTCTGGTGGGCATCTACGAGGTCGATCACGAACACTGGGCCATGGACGGCGCGCCGTGGAATTATGGCGAAGAGCTATTCCAGGAGCAGCTGGACCGCATCGAAAACGAACTGACGTTGGGGTTCGAACGCTATCCGGCGATCCAGAACGTGGGCATCAAGACATGGGTGAACGGCGCGTTCACCTTCTCGCCCGACGGCAACCCTCTGGTCGGTCCGGTGCCGGGCAAGCGCGGCTATTGGACCGCCTGCGCGGTGATGGCCGGGTTTCTGCAAGGCGGCGGCGTCGGCAAGACGCTGGCCGAATGGATGATCCATGGCGAGCCCGAGGCCGACGCCTGGCCGATGGATGTGGCGCGCTATGGCGACTATGCCCAGAACAAGCGCTATATCCGCGAGACGACCGGGCAGTTCTATTCCCGCCGCTTCGTGATGACCTATCCGAACGAGCAACTGCCCGCCGGACGGCCGCTGAAAATGGTACCGGCGCATGATGCAATGACCGAGGCGGGTTGCAAATGGGGCGTCAGCTGGGATCTTGAAGTACCGCTTTATTTCGCGCCGAAAGGGTTCGAGGAAACGCCGACGCTCAAGCGTTCGAACGCGCATGACATCGTGGCCGAGGAATGCAAAGTGATCCGCGAAGGTGCGTGCTTGCTGGATATTTCGGGCTTTTCTCGGTTCGAGGTTTCCGGTCCGAACGCGGAAGCCTGGCTGGATATGGTAATGGCCTCCAAGCTCCCCGGCCCGGGTCGTGCGAAACTGGCCCCGATGTTGGGTGAGGATGGGCGGCTGAAGGGCGATCTGACGGTGCTGAACTGGGGCGACGGGACCTGGTGGATCATGGGCAGCTATTACCTGCGGGCCTGGCATATGCGCTGGTTCGACGATCACATGATGGATGGCGTCAATATCCGTGATTTGGGCGAGGAATATTGCGGCTTTGCCGTGGTCGGGCCGAAGTCACAGGCGGTTGTGGAAAAACTGGCGGAACAGGATATCTCGGGCTTGAAGTTCATGGGTTGCGGCGATTTCGATATCGGCCTCGTGCGCGCCCGCGTCGCCCGCATGTCGGTGACCGGAGAAAAGGGCTACGAGATCAACTGCCGCTATGGCGACCATATCAAGCTGCGCCGCATCCTGTTGGAAGCAGGGGCCGAGGAAGGCATCCGCGAATGCGGCTTCAACGCGATGCTGTCAACACGGCTTGAAAAAAGCTTTGGCATCTGGTCGGCGGAATTCACGCAAGCCTATACACCGGGCATGACCGGAATGGATCGCTGGATCGCCTGGGACAAGGACTTTGTTGGAAAGGCGGGCGCGCTTGCCGAACGTGACGGCAACGGCCCCGCGCAAATTCAGGCGACATTGGAAATCGATGCTCTGGACGCAGATGCCAGCGGATACGAACCGGTCTGGGCCAATGGCGAACGCGTTGGGTTCGTAACCTCGGGCGGCTACGGGCACTACACCGGCAAGTCACTGGCGATGGCCCTGATCGATCGGGACAAGGCGGAACCGGGCACGGAACTGTCCGTCCACGTGGTGGGGGTTGAACGCCCGGCGCGCGTGATTGCGCCGTCACCTTATGACCCCGAAGGCAAAGCGATGCGAGGCTGATCATGACTGCTGCGGAGCGCGGGCGCCGACGGCGGGGGCGGGGGGCTGAAGCCGCCCCGCAGCCCGGTCGCGATGTGAACTATCGCCAGCTCAGGAACCCTTTCCCACAGATGGAAGTGTTCCCGGCCGATCAAATCGCGGATATGCATGACACCGCCTTGCGGACACTGGAAGAGTTGGGGGTAAAGACCCTGCTTCCCGAGGCGCGGAAACTGTTTAAACAGGGCGGCGCGCGGGTGGATGAAGACACTGAGATGGTGTTTGTCGGGCGCGAGATGGTTGAAGCCGCAGTCGCGTCAGCGCCCAAATCCATCGCCTGTCGCGCCGGCTCGCGGCGTCGCGATTTTACGCTCGAACTGGGCTCGCTGGTGTTTCAACCCGGAGCCGGCGCGCCGAACGCAACCGACCTTGAACGTGGTCGGCGCCCGGCGACGGGTCAGGATTATCTGGAGTTTCTGAAGCTCACCCATCATTTCGACGTGTTCCAGATGATCTCGCCGCAGGTCGAGCCGCAGGATGTGCCGACCCATCTGCGCCATTACTTCACGACTCGGGCCCAGATGGAACTGACGGACAAGTTTCCGTTCTTCTTTTCGCGTGGAACCCCGCAAGTGATGGACTGCTTTGAGATGCTGACCACGGCCCGCGGTCTTTCGGATGATGCGTTCCGGGGCAACGCGCATTGCTATACGATCATCAACACCAACAGCCCGCGCACATTGGATATCCCCATGGCACAAGGTCTGATCGACTTTGCCCGCCACGGTCAGATGTCGATCATCACACCCTTTACCCTGATGGGCGCGATGGCACCGATCACCGTGGCCGGGGCGATCACCTTGTCCCATGCCGAGGCCCTTGCCGCGCTGACTTTGACCCAACTTGCCAATCCTGGTGCTCCGGTCTGCTATGGCACGTTCACCAGTAACGTGGACATGAAGTCCGGCGCGCCCGCCTTTGGCACGCCCTCGCACTTTCAGGCATCACTGGCTGCGGGCCAACTGGCGCGGCATCTTGGTTTGCCCTGGCGGTCGGCTGCCGGATCGGCGTCAAACACCAACGACGTACAGGCCGCAAACGAGAACCAGTTTGGCCTTTGGGGATGCATTATGGCCGGTGCAACGGTGATCATCCACTCCGCAGGCTGGTTGGAAGGCGGGTTGACGGTTTCCTTCGAAAAGCTGGTCTGCGATGCAGAAGTGCTGAACATGGTCGCCGAACTGTGCGCGGGCGTTCAGGCAGGGCCGTCCGAGATCGGGTTTGAAACTGCATTGAGTGAGGTTGAACCCAGTGGCCACTTCTTTGCATCAAGCCAGACGATGGAGCGCTATAATACTGAGTTCTATCAACCGCATGTCCATGACTACGCCAATTTCGGCACCTGGGCCGAACGCGGGTCGGTGGACGCGAACCATCGGGCAACGGATGTTTGGAAAGGCATTTTGAACGACTTCCGGGCGCCCGCTGTCGACAATGATCGGACAGGTGATTTACATGAGTTCATTGCCCGTCGTACCGCCGAGGGCGGTGCCCCACCGGAGAGTTGAATGAGCCCGAAACCGATCCTTCATCGCGATGACCCCGAGGCCGAACCATTGATCGGCAACATCAAGGTCACGCGCGACGACTGGCTGAACGTGGCGATGGATGTGCTGATTTCGGACGGGGTGGACCAGATCAAGGTCCTGAACCTGGCCGAACGGATGGCAGTATCGCGGTCGTCGTTCTATTGGTACTTCAAATCCCGGCAAGAGTTGCTGGATGCATTGCTGGCGCGCTGGCAGGCCACCAACACCGCCGCCTTGGTCGCGCAGGCCGAAGCACCAGCCGAGACGATAACGGCGGCCGTCTGCAACGTTCATCGGTGCGTGGTGAACACCGATCTGTTCGATACTGCGCTGGACTTTGCCGTACGTGACTGGGCGCGAAAATCAGGCAAGGTGCGGCGTATTCTGGACCAGTCGGACGCCCGCAGGCTGGAAGCGCTGCACGCCATGTTCGCCCGCTACGGCTATTCCGAGATCGAAGCCGAAACCCGGGCGCGCGTGCTGTATTACATGCAGATCGGTTATGATCTGGCGCAATTGAACGAACCTATCGAGATGCGGCTGTCGATGGTGCCGCATTACCTTTACGCCTTCACAGGTGTCGAGCCGAAACCCGAGGAAGTTGAAGAATTCAGCGCGTATTCCCTGCGCTTTTGGAAAGGAAACCAGACATGAGCCAACCAGACGCAATCATCATCGGTACTGGCGTGATCGGCGCGGCCATTGCGTTCGAGATGTCCAAGGCAGGTTGGAAAACCCTGTCATTGGACCGGAATTCTCAGGTCGGGCACGGTTCTACCGCGGGGTCCTGCGCAATTATCCGGATGCATTATTCCACATTCGATGGAACCGCGTTTGCCTGGGAAGGCTACCACTACTGGCGCGACTGGGCCGAGTATCTTGGCTTGCCGCAAGACGCCAACCTTGCGCAGTTCCGCGAAACCGGCTGTCTGGTCATGAAGACCGAGGCGAACGGGATGCTGGAGAAGCACATGCGCAATTCGTCCGAGCTGGATTGCCCGTTCGAGGAATGGTCAGGTGAAAAAGTGCTGGACCGCTTGCCGGTCTATTCGCTGGACAGCTTTGCCCCGGCGCGGCGCATGGACGATCCGGAATTCGGCCAGCCCAACGGGCGCAAAATGACGGGCGGGGTGTACTGGCCGCAGGCGGGCTATGTCACCGACCCGGCCCTGTCGGCGCAGAACCTGATGGATGCTGCGAAGCTGCACGGGGCCGAGGTGCGAACCGGCGCTGAAGTCACGGAGATTCTGACCGAGGGCGGGCGCGTTTCCGGCGTCAAGCTGGCTTCGGGCGAGGAAATCCACGCCAAGGTCGTTGTCAATGTTGCGGGACCTGGTTCGTCGATCATCAACAAGATGGCCGGCGTTCTGGACGATATGACCATCAAAACCCGGCCCTTGCGGCAGGAGGTCGTGCATGTTCCCGCCCCCGAAGGCTTCGATTTTGAACACGACGGAACCATCGTTTCGGACAGTGACATCGCCTGCTATTGCCGCCCGGAACACGGCAATCACATCCTTGTCGGATCGGAAGACCCGGAATGTGATCCGCATCAGTGGTGCGAGGACGATGTGAACTACAATCGGGAATTCACCGACCAATGGACCACACAGGCCATGCGGTACGCGCAGCGTGTGCCCAGCCTTGGCATTCCTTCAAAAACGCGGGGCGTGGTTGACCTGTATGATGCGTCTACCGACTGGATTCCGATCTATGACAAATCCAGCCTGCCGGGGTTCTACATGGCTTGTGGTTCCAGCGGAAACCAGTACAAGAATGCGCCGATTGCGGGCAAGATGATGGCGGCACTGATCGATTACTGTGAAAACGGCGCCGATCACGACGCGAACCCTTTGCAGTTTGAATTGCCATACATCAAGCGGACAATCGACGTGGGTTTCTACTCACGCAAACGCCCGATCAATGAGGAAAGCAGTTTCTCGGTTCTGGGCTAGCCGCGGTTCGCAATAGGTCTATGTCATGTGGGGCTGTCAACAAGCGTGGCCTCACTATGACCGACCCAAAGACCACCGTATTGATCCTTGGCAGCGCCCCATCGGCGCTGGCGGCGCGGGCATGGTCGCGCACGCCTTTCACACATATCGTCGCCATCAACAACGCATGGCGCATCCGAGAAGACTGGGATTACCTGATCCATCCCGAAGACTTCCCGGCAGAGCGCCGCCCTGATAAAGTTCTTGGTACTCAACACATAGTCACTGCCGACGAATACGTCCCAAGACAAAATGACTATGGCGGGTTCGTCTATGCCGGCGGAACGATGGCTTTCACGGCAGGCTATTGGGCTTTGTCAGCCCTGAAGCCGGATGTTCTGGCTTTTTCCGGTTGCGACATGATGTATTCAGGATCGGGACGAACACATTTTTACGGAAATGGCACTGCGGACCCTTTGCGAGAGGACGTGACACTGCGTTCGCTTGAAGGGAAATCCGCCCGCCTGGGGCTCTACGCAGCCGCACAGGGGTGCAGAACCGTGCGGTTGTCCAGCGCGCCAAGCCGGCTTGTATTTCCGTCCGTCAACATATCTGACCTGACGACCGTACCGCTTCCCGTTGTAACTGCCATGCACAATGTGCGGCAAATTGAAGATGAACTTGGATACTATGTTGCTTCGGGCCGGTATTGGGAAGTTGAACACCGGTTCGACCCTGATGAGATTGATGTATTGGATCGGATGTGGCTAAGGGCCTATCAGCTAGCCGTATCGGAAAACGCGGCCAGGCACGGTCAGACGGCGGCGAAAGTAACCCAGGCCCAAACCATCGCAACATAAGTCAGGTTGTGCATCAACTGATCCAAACCGGCGGCGCGCCAAAACGCGGGTTGCGTTGGCTCAAGCCGCTTTTTGTCTGAATAGCTGGCCTTGACGAAATCGATATTGAAATGGATGAACCATTCCAGCGCCGCGACGATCAGAATAAAAAGCAGCGGCGCGCCGAACACCAAAAAAACGACGACAGAACCCACAACATGCACAGCGGCATGTTGCGCGCGTCCCAAATGAAAATACTCACCCCGGCCGGAAAGCATCTTCGGTGTCTGGAGGTAATAGTCAGCGAACATATGCTTGATCAGCAAAAGACAAAGCATAAGAAACACTGCGCCAATACTGGCAGTCAAAAGAACCCTCCCGATATCGTTCTCAAGCCAACATTAGGCAATAAAACGGGCGCGCGTAAATGAACTAGTTCACATACGGTCAAGAAATTTTCCAAAAGGGAAAAATTTGCTTATCCTGTCTGGATGGTATTTGATTCATGCTGTTGAAATTGCATGCATTACGTTCAATCCGCGTCGTCGGTCAGCAGCAGGGGCAGGTTCCATAGAACGCACGATTTTCCGCTTTATCTGGAAATACTCCAAACGCGAACAGCTGATCCTGCTGGCCGTGACGGCGACGTTGTTTCCTTTGCTGTACCTCACACTTGAGCTGCCAAAACGAATAATCAATGACGCGATCGGGTCGTCCACCACTGAGGTAACGGTCTGGGGCTATTCCTTGTCGCAGACCAATTTTCTGATTGTTCTGTGCTTTGCCTTTCTGGCGGCTGTGCTGTGCCACGGCCTGATGAAAATGCGCATCAACACCATGAAAGGCGTGCTGAGTGAGCGGATGCTGCGGCGCTTCCGCTATCAGTTGATCAGCCGGGCGCTGCGCTTTCCTCAACCCTATTTCGAGCGTGTCAGCCAAGGTGAAATGGTGTCAATGATCACCGCCGAAAGCGAGCCGATGGGCGGCCTGATGGGCGATGCGATCAGCCAGCCGGTTCTTCAGGCCGGCCAAATGATCACCATACTTTCCTTCCTGTTCCTGCAAAGCGTCTGGTTCGGGCTGGCCGCGGTGGCGCTGATACCCTTGCAGGCCTGGTTGATCCCCAAGCTGCAACGCCAGATCAACCTGCTGAACAAAAAACGCATTCAGGAGGTTCGGGTTCTGGCGGCGCAGATCGGCGAGAACGCAGCGGGCGCGTCCACCCTGCGGACCAATGGCGGCTGGCGTTTTCGCCGGTCGATGATCTCAGAGCAATTGGGACGCCTGTTCGGCATCCGTTTCGAGATCTATCAAAAGAAGTTTTTCATGAAATTCCTGAACAACTTCATCTCGCAGCTTACACCGTTCATGTTCTATCTGGTTGGTGGTCTGTTGGTGCTTCAGGGCTCGGTTTCACTGGGGGCGCTGGTTGCCGCATTGGCTGCGTACAAGGATCTCAGCTCACCTTGGAAGGAACTGCTGACCTATTACAACCAGACCCAGGACATGTCGCTGCGCTGGGATGTGGTTCTTGACCGTTTTGCCCCGGCCGGAATGCATGATGAAACCTTGTTTGAAGGTGAACCTACCGAGTGGCCGCACCTGAACGGCGACATCGTGCTGGATCACGTTTCGGTGCGCGACATGGATGGCAATCAGGTGCTTGATGATCTGGACCTCAGTTTTCCTGCCGGAAAGACAATTGGGATCGCCGCCCCCAGCGAGGAAGATCGACGCGCCATCGGCGAATTGCTGACACGGGAAATACGTCCAAGTGCTGGCCAGGTTCGGATCGGGGATCTGAAACTGGCCGAGGTGCATCAGGCGGTTGTCGCCGCGCGTATCGGGTATGTCACATCACGCCCTGTCATGTTTCAGGGTACGCTGGGCGACAACGTGATGATGCCGATGCGGTTCAAACCGCTGACTGACCCGCCGGACGATCCGGATTTTCTTGAAACTCTGAGGGCGGGCAACAGTGCCGATCCGTTCAGGGCGGAATGGTTGGACCCAACTCTGGCCGGCTTTCAGGACGCCGCAGAACTGCGTGCCTGGTGGTTGCAGTTGATTGATGGAATGGGGTTTGGCGCAGCGCTGTTCCAACGAGGCGCCGAACAGAGTTTCGATGCGGCCGAGCATTGTGAACTGGCAAAGAAACTGATCGAGCTGCGCCCGGTCGTGCAGCAGGCCGTTCGGGATGCCGGGCTGGAACAACAGGCGCTTGTCTTTGACCGGAACACCTACAACGCGGCCCTGCCTGTGGCTGAAAACCTGCTTTTCGCAACGCCACGTGTTCCTGTGACACAGGCTTTGCTTGCGCAGCAAAAGGTCTTTCTCGGACAGTTGCGTGAACTGGGGCTGGACGAGACATTGATCGCGTTGACACGCGATGTGATCGACATGCTGCGCCAGATCTTCGGGATCGATGGAACCGACCACCCGTTGTTTCAAAAGCTTGGTCTTGATGCAAAAACCTATGAAATTGCAGTGGATCTGGTGGACCAGACCCGCAAAGAAGGTTCGAACGGGCTGGATGACGAACAGCTTGCCAACATGTTGGCGGTGCCATTTGTGATCTCTGCCGAACAGATCGGACCTGCGTTCACGGATGAACTGAAGGATCGCATCCTCGAACTCCGGCACAGCCATTCCGAGAAACTGATGGAGCGTTTGCAAGACGTCTTCGTTCCATTGGATCCGAACGTCTTTGCGCCCGGATTGACGGTCATGGAAAATGCGCTGTTCGGAAAAGTCAGCCAGATTGGCGGTTCCCGGTCGGACGAAGCCCGCAAGGTGATTGTCGATGTGTTGGCTGAAAACGGCGCGCGCCCATTGGTCACAGAGCTGATCTATGATGTGCAGGTTGCTTTGGGCGGTCAGAATCTTCCGGCGGTATTTGCCGAACCCTTGGCCTTTACCCGTGCGACGATCAAGAAACCCGACATCCTGATTCTGGAAAATGCGCTGGCCAGCTACGACATGAAAACGCAGGTGGCGGTCTATAAACGGCTCCGTGAACTGCTGCCGCACACCACCGTCGTCTATCTGAATGATCAGTTCGAAAACCCCGGTGCATTCGACATGTATGTGGAAATCCGGCAAGGTCGTGTGGTCTCGGACGGAGGGCCTGTAGAGGTGGAGGAAGACAGTGCAGCATCGGCGGATTTGACGCGGAAACTGCGTGCTCTGGAACAAACCCCGTTGTTTTCGGGCCTGGATCGGCGTCAGCTGCGCCTGCTGGCCTTTGGTGCGCGCTGGTTTGATGCCGAGCCGGGGCAGGTGGTGTTCTTGAAAGATGACCAACCCACCGACGGTGCCTATGTGGTGCTGGAGGGCGAAGCAGGTTTGTATCTGCCGCAAGAACAGGGGCCTGACCAATTGATCACCAAAGTTGGGCCTGGTGCTTTGGTCGGAGAGCTGGGCCTGATCAGAAAAGAACCACGTGCGCTGAGCATGGTGGCGGAAACCCAGCTTTCCTGTTTGCGGATCGGTGAAGAAGAATTCCTTGCCGTTGTGGAAAACGACGCGGCGACCGCATTCAAGCTGTTGCAGGTGATCGCCGGCTATGTGTCCAATTAGCGATCAGCAGTCCGTGTTGCAGAACAAATCATAAAGCAGACGGATCACTTTTTCCGTGGCGCCGTCGCGCAATGAATAATAGATCGTTTTGCCTTCCCGACGCGTCGAGACCAACTCTTCCTCGCGCAGGCGCGCCAGCATCTGGCTGACTGCGGCCTGCCGCAGCTGAAGCAGCTCTTCAAGTTGGCCAACGGATTTTTCACCACCACCAAGATGGCACAAGATCATCAGGCGCCCCTCATGCGCCAGTGTTTTAAGAAACGCAGCCGCGCGTACAGCATTGTCTTTCATGTCCGGCAGAGCGTCTGTTGGGTGTTCCTGAGGTTCGGTTTCGTTAAGTGCCACTTTCAGACCGTCATATCGCGTTTGTGATGCCAATATGCATCAAGGCCATTGATATTGTCACCCCTCGGTTGCCGGGGCGCCCCCTTGAAAAGCGTTGCCTTCAACGTAATCGCATGGGTCTTCCTGCATTTGCAGATGCAAACCGTCTCCGTCATATGGGTGCGCGCGGGCCAGGTCTTCATCGACATCGATCCCAAGGCCCGGAGCATCCGGGGCGGCGACAAAGCCATTCTCGACCCGGATCGAGCCCTTGATCAGTTGATCGTGGAACGGTGTTTCGATGGTTTCCAGAAGCAGCAGGTTGGGAATGGACGCCGCCAGATGAATATTGGCGGCCCATTCCACCGGACCGGCATACAGGTGCGGAGCCATCTGCGCGTTGAAGACCTCGGCCATGGCGGCGACTTTCTTCATCTCCCAGATTCCGCCTGCGCGTCCCAGGGCCGGTTGCAGGATTTCGGCGGCTCCGGCGCGCAGGACGGCTCCGAATTCGGCCTTTGTGGTCATCCGCTCTCCGGTTGCAACCGGAATGCGTACATTGCGCGCGACGCGGGCCATGTCTTCGATATTGTCCGGCGGCGTAGGTTCTTCGAACCACAGAGGTTGGTACGGTTCCAACGCCTGCCCCAGACGAATTGCACCGGCCGTGTTGAACTGGCCATGGGTACCGAACAGCAGATCGGCCCTGTCCCCCACGGCCTCGCGGATCGCCTTGCAGAAGGCGACGGACATGGAAATGTCGTTCATCGCGGGCATGTGCCCGCCGCGGATGGTATAGGGGCCGGCCGGGTCGAATTTCACGGCGGTGTAGCCACGTTTTACCATTTCCGCCGCCGTTTCACCGGCCTGTTCGGCAGAGGTCCAGAAATCGTTCAGGTTGTGCTGGGGCAGGGGGTACAGGTAAGTATAGGCCCGGATCCGGTCATTCATCCTGCCGCCCAGCAGCGCATGCACCGGCCTGTCGCGATCTTTGCCCAGAATGTCCCAGCAGGCGATTTCCAACCCCGAGAATGCGCCCATCACCGTCAGGTCCGGGCGCTGCGTAAAGCCGCTGGAATAGGCGCGGCGGAACATGAGTTCAATGTTTTCGGGGTTTTCTCCTAACATATGCCGGTCGAACACGTCCTGAATGACATGACGCATCGCTTCGGGGCCCACCGACGAGGCATAACATTCACCCCATCCCGTGATGCCGGTATCGGTCGTCACTTTGACAAGTATCCAGTATCGCCCTCCCCAGCCAGGAGCGGGCGGGGCGGTGACGATGACGTCGAGATCCTGAAGTTTCATCCCAAATCCTTTTGGTGGGTCAGGTCCTGTCGAACAGGATCACATTTCGCTTGGCCGATCCGGTTTTGGTGTCGGCGATGGCCTCGTTGATCTGATCCAGAGACCAGCGGCCCGAGATCAGCTCGTCCAGTTTCAACCGCCCCTGCTTATACAGGTCCACCATCCAGGGTATGTCGCGCTGAATGACCACGTCGCCCATTTTCGACCCGACGACACCCTGACCCAGGGCTGCCAATACAACAGGTTCATAGCTGGCCATGTCACCGGAATGTGGCATCCCGATCACGATCGCCTTGCCGCCGCGCCCAAGATAGCGCGGAGCCTGATCATAAGCGGGAACCGCGCCGACAGTGATCAGAACGGCATCGGCACCGCGTCCACCCAGCGCCCTGTATGCAGCTTTCCAAGGTTGATCCAAGCTGGCCAAAACGCCGTGGGTTGCGCCGAACTCTTTGGCGACCTCAAGCTTTTCTTCGGTCATGTCCACGGCCACGATCCGCCGGGCGCCTGCAATCCGCGCGCCTTGAATTGCGTTCAGGCCGACACCGCCGGCCCCAATGACCACCACGTCCTGACCGGGGCGCACGCCTGCCGCATTCACTGCAGCGCCGACCCCGGTGATCACACCGCAGGACAGCAGGCTGGCCAGTTCCTTGGGCAGGTCATCCGGGATTTTGACGATCTGGCGGTGGCTTACCACGACCTTTTCGGCAAAGGCCCCGCATGCCATCGCCTGTTCGAGCGGGCCGCCATCGCCTGTTTTCAATGGACCTTTGACAGTGTCGTAGGGTGTTTCGCAAATTGTCGGTTGCCCGCCTGCGCAAGCAGGGCAAGACCCGCAGGCGCGGATCAGGGTCACCACCACAGGGTCGCCGACCTTGAAATCCCCGGCCGCCTCTCCGACTGCGGTGATCACGCCTGCGGCTTCGTGCCCGTAAACGGCTGGCAGGAACCCTCCCCATGCGCCTTCGGCATAGGAAATGTCCGAATGGCAGATGGCCACGGCATCCAGTGTCACCTCGACCTCGCCCGTGTCAGGGGGGCCCAGATGAACGTCTTCGATCACCAGTGGCTCGCCAAATGCCCGGCAGACTGCGGCTTTGATTTTTTGCATGTTGTCCCTCACTCCCGTTGGGTTCACGGTGGCGCGGGAAAAGGCGGCTCGCAAGGCAGAAACCGCCATTTGCGTGTCGTTGTTACGCTACGACAGGCCGGGACCGTCTGAACAGAAGGAACCCTGCCAGCATCAACAAGAGTGCCAGCAGAAAAGGGGCGCCGGGCAGGTAGAGCGGGGTGTCAGGTCGAATGAACTGCGCGAATACGCTGGTCATCACCAACGGTGAGATCACCATCGAAAGCGCATGCAACGCAGTCAGGACACCTTGCAATTCACCTTGCTGAGAGTCTGGTGTGGCCCGTGACATCATCGCCTGAAGGGCGGGCGTGATGACCGCCCCAATGGCGGTAATCGGAATGAGAAGCAGTGCGATCAGGCCGTTGGTCAGAAAGGCCAGAATGGCGAAGCTTATGATTTCAAAGATCATGCCATAGATGATTGTTGCCCGCTCGCCCAAAAGCCGGATGGCCGGGCGGATCAGACCGCCTTGCACGACGGCCATGCCGATACCATAGATTCCAAGCGACAGGCCGATCATCTGCGCGGACCAACCGAAGCGCTCGGTCGTGAAATAGGACCAGATGGCCGGATAGACGTAGATTGAAACCGAATACAGGAAATAGACCCACAGCATCGGCTGGATGCCGGGCAATGATGCTATGGCGCGAAGCGAGTTCACCGGGTTCGCACGTCGCAGGTTGAAGGCACGCCTGTTTTCATCGGTCACCGTTTCGGGCATCACGAAATATCCGATGCAGAAGGTCAGCGCCGCCAAACCCGCAGCAGCCCAGAATGGTGCACGGGTTCCAAATTCGCTTAGCAATCCGCCGATCACCGGACCCAGAACGAACCCCACGCCAAATGCCGCGCCCAGAAGGCCGAAATTTGCGGCCTTGTCTTTTGGGGCGGACACATCGGCCATGAAAGCCGCCGCTGTCGAATGGGTGGCCGCCGTGATGCCGCCGACGATACGTCCGACCAGCAAAAGCCAGATGCTGCCCGCCATGGCCATGACGACATAGTCCAGCGCCATGACGAACAAGGACACCAGCAATACCGTTCTGCGCCCGTAAGCATCGGAAAGGTTTCCCAGAATGGGGCCGAAGATGAATTGCATCGCGGCAAAGGCTGTGCTCAGCACACCGCCCCAGATCGCGGCATTGGCCAGGGTGCCGCCCTGAACCTCGACAATCAGTTGCGGCATGATCGGCATCACAAGACCAATGCCCATAGCATCGATCATGACGATGCCAAGGATGAAGAAAAACGGCAGACGCATGGGACCTGAACAAATGAGTTGTGAGCGGCACCCTAGTCATGCCCGACGAATGAGGAAAGAGACAGTTCCGCCGGACACCCCATGTCGTTGCGGCAGGTTGCTAGAGTTTGCCCGCCAGTTCGGACAGAAGCTCAGCCAATTCCTGCGGATGTGAAAAAAACGGCGAATGCGAGCTGTCGATTGTACGTCGAAGGTTTTCGGGGACGCAGGCGCTCATGTCTGCCTGGTACTCGGTCGGTATCGTGTGGTCGTCGGTTGTTCGGATATAGGCCTTGGGGACCTTGGCAAAGCGTGCGCCGACAGGCAGCGGTGTTTCTTGTGGCAGGATGGCTTGCGGACACAGGCGCGCGTATGCGTATGGCAGGATGTCGTCCGGGCAATCGTGATAAAACAGCTGTGGGATCGCATCCACGGACACGGTATAGGAAAGCCCGTCCGCAGATTTTTCCACTGCGTGCGCAATGGTTTGCCGCGGCCCGCGCCTGCGCATTTCCGCCATCGAAAGACCATCCCGGGGGACATAGGCACACAGGTAAATCAAAGCGCGCATTGCATCCGAGCGCGCCTCGGCCGCTGCGCTGATCGGAAAGCCGGCCCAGGAATGGCCGACGACGATCGTATCGGGTGTACAGGCGTTCAAAATGGCATCGCGGCAACTGTCCAGCGTGACGTCGGCCACCGGCGTGGGGTCTGCACCATGGCTGGGCATGTCGATGGCGCGGGCGGTATGGCCCAGGGCTTCCAAAGCGGGGATCAGGTCGCGCCAGCACCAGGCGCCGTGACACGAGCCATGGACTAACAGGAAGGACGTCATTGTCATTCTCCTTCAGACATGTCCGATCTCGGTCAGAAATCCGGTCAGGATTTTTGCGTATTCCGCGGGTTTCTCAACGCAAGGCAAATGTCCGGCGCGGCGGATCAGCCGAAATCGGGATCCGGGAACAAGATCAATCGTTTCCCGCACCAGATCGGGCGGGGTCGATCCGTCTTCGCTGCCCGCAATCCCAAGCGTGGGCAGGCGCAGGCCGCTTGTGGGGGTATAAAAGTCGGTACCGGCAATGGCGGCACAGCAGCCCAGATACCCTTCGACTGGTTGGCTGACCATCATATCGCGCCAGGGCAGGTGATTTTGGGCGCGGCGGAATTCGCGCGAGAACCACCGCTCCATCGTGGCATCGGCCAGAGTCTCGATCCCGCCCTTACGCACCGCCTGAATGCGCTCTTGCCAGATCGAAGGCGTGGCGATCTTGGCAGCGGTGTTCGACAGCACCAGCGCACGAATCTGGTCCATGCGTTTGACCGCCAGCCCCTGCGCGATCATCCCGCCAATAGAGAGGCCGACAAAGACGCAATCGCGAACCTGAAGGTGATCCAGCAGCGCCTCGGCATCCCGCACCAAAGCGCCCATCGAATAGGGTGCATGGGGCACCGAGGATTGCCCGTGCCCGCGCTTGTCATATCGGATGATGCGCAGCCCGTCGGGCATGTATGGCAGCACCGCATCCCAAAGACGCAGGTCGGTTCCCAGGGAATTGGCAAACACAATGGGTGCACCGTCAGGGGGGCCGTCGATGCGATAGTTCAGTTTCAAGTCGCCCAGATCAGCGATCATCATGACAAAGGTCCTTGTCGTCACGGCGGTCCAGATGCAATTTGCACGGCTTTCGCACCCATGTCAGGTCAGGAATTCCAACGCCTTAGCAAATATTCCCGGATCGACATTCCCACCCGATGTGACGACGATCACATCGTCACCTTCGATCTCGTCGCCCCGGAAAAGAGCCGCGGCCAGGGCTACGGCACCACCGGGCTCCAATACGATCTTGAGGCGCAGAAAGGCATGGGCCATGGCCTGCAACGCCTCGTCTTCGGTGACAGAGAGTCCGGGCCCACAAAGACGATGGAGGATCGGAAAGGTGATATCACCGGGCTGCGGTGTCAGGATCGCATCGCATATGTTACCCGACGCCGCAGTGTTGTTTTGAATGCGACCTGACGCCAAGGATCGTTTGACGTCATCGAACCCTTCCGGCTCACAGGGGCGCGCCCGCAAGTTCGGCGCGTGTTTCTCCAGCGCCAGCGCAATGCCCGAGGTCAAACCTCCGCCGCCGCAACAGATCAGAACATCCGCCTGCGAAACCCCAAGTTCCGCTGCCTGCCTGGCGATTTCCAGCCCGGTTGTGCCTTGCCCCGCAATGACTTGCGGTTCGTCATAGGGGCGGATCAGGGTCAGACCACGCTCTGCCGCGATGGCTTCGCCAATCTCCTCCCGGCCTTCATTCGCGCGATCGTACAAAACGACTTCTCCGCCCAGCGCGCGGGTATTGTCGATCTTGAGTTGCGGCGCGTCCGACGGCATGACGATGACCGAGGCAATCCCGTGCTTCGAAGCGGCCATCGCAACGCCCTGCGCGTGGTTGCCCGATGAATATGCGATCACGCCGCGCTTGCGTATGCCCTCATCCAGCGCCGAAATGGCCGACCACGCGCCGCGAAACTTGAAACTGCCGGTATGTTGCAGACATTCCGGTTTGACCCAGATCCGGCGGCCCGCGAGGGTGTCGAGAAAGGGCGACGACAGGATCGGTGTTTCGCGGACATGTCCTTTCAGCCGGTCTGCGGCGGCTTCGATCATCTCAAGTGTGCTCATGCGGCGTTCTTCAATACCTTCTGTATCAGGTCCAGTGATTGGGGTTCGTTCAGGAACGGAACATGCCCGCGATCCGGTACCTCGACCGAGATCAGGCCAGGATGGCGACTGTGCATCTCGGCCAGAGTGGCCACGCCCAGAACATCGGAATTCGCGCCCCGGATCACACCGGTGGGAATGTCGCGCAAGGCTTCGAAGAACATCCATAGATCAGGGGCTGCCCCGCTTGCAGCTTGTTCAAGAAGCGCCTTGCGCAGGGCTGGATCGTATCGCAGCTTCAGCCCATCTTTGCGCATTTCATACTGAAATTCTGCCTGTTTGCGCCAGGTTTCCAGTGGAACACCGGGAAATTGCGGCTCCATTACGTGTTTCAATGCGGCGGCGGCTTCATCACAGGTTTTGGCCGTGGGTTGCGCCCCCACGTAGGCCATGATCTTGGCGATACCTGACGGCTCGATTACCGGCCCCACGTCATTCAGAATTACGGCGGCCAGACGTTCAGGATGGCTTGCGGCCAGCGCCATGGCGATCAGTCCGCCGCGCGATGTTCCCAGAATAACTGCTTTCGCGATCCCCAGATGATCGAGCAGTTCAATCGCGTCATGGGATTCGCGAAAGATATTGTAGTTCATGAAATCAGGGTCGTATTCCGAACGCCCGCGCCCCCTGTAATCCATGGCGATCATGCGCAGGCCCGAGGCATGTGGCGCAAAAAACGAAAAATCGCGGCTGTTTCGGGTCAGACCGGCCAGACACAAAAGCGGCGTGCCGGTGCCGGTCTCTTCGAAATAGATGCGCCTGCCGTCCGTTGTCATGAACTCTGACATCAGAGACCGGCCAGTTTGGGAATCGAGGTCAGATCAGACAGCACATGCGCAGGTGTCCAGGGAAGGCGGTCCATGGGTTCACCAATCCGATTGACCCATGCGGTCACAAAACCGTACCCGCTGGCCCCGGCAGCATCCCAGCCATTCGAACTGACGAACAACACGTCACCGCGTGCGCAGCCAAACCTGTCTTGCACCAGATCATAGACGCGTGCATGGGGTTTGAAGACGCCGACGCTTTCGACCGACAGCACATCATCCAATACATCCCCGATTCCGGCGGATTTCACGGCTCCATCCAGCATGGGTGGCGACCCGTTGGACAGGATCGCCGTTTGCAGCCCGGCTTCCTTGAGGGCTTTCAACATGGCCGGAACTTCGGGATAGGCCTGCAATTCCCAATAGAGATCAAGCAGACGTTGGCGCAGGTCCGGGTCGCCTTGCAGGCCTGTGGCCTCCAGAGCCCAATCCAGCCCGTCCTGGGTGACGTCCCAGAAATCCGCATGTGCATCCGCCACGGCGCGCAGCCATGTGTATTGCAGTTGTTTCAGACGCCAATGCGCCGCAACTGTGGTCCACTTGTCTTTCAGGCCTTCGAAACCCGGCTCGTCTGCCGCCTGTCGGGCAGCGGCAGCAACGTCGAACAGTGTTCCGTAGGCGTCGAACACACAGGTCGTGATCGCCATATGATCCTCCTCTGATTGCGCGCAGGTTGGCACATCGGGGAATGGGGTGAAAGGGCCGAGGCTTTACAACATTGTGTCAACCCCTAGGGTTGGCTGCTTAACCCCTTAGAACGGCCGGAGGCCACGATGACTGAAATAAAACAGGGCGACACGGTTCGCATCCACTACACCGGGACGTTGCTGGACGGCAAAGTCTTTGACAGCTCGGACGGGCGTGATCCGCTGGAATTCGTGGTCGGGTCGGGCCAGATCATCCCAGGTTTGGACAGTGCCATGCCGGGTCTGTCCACCGGGGACAAGACGCGGGTCGAGATTGCCTGCA
This sequence comes from Ruegeria sp. HKCCD6604, assembly GCF_013110635.1. Classification (NCBI taxonomy): domain Bacteria; kingdom Pseudomonadati; phylum Pseudomonadota; class Alphaproteobacteria; order Rhodobacterales; family Roseobacteraceae; genus Ruegeria; species Ruegeria sp. HKCCD6604. The sequence continues at coordinate 47,549 of NZ_WVQW01000006.1, forward strand.
CCGACGCCTACGGCCCGATCAACCCGGCGATGCGTCAGGAAATTCCCCGTGAAGGCATTCCAGACGACATCCCCCTGGATCCCGGGACACAGTTGCAGATGCAAACGCCAGAAGGTCAGGCCGTGCCTGTAACGGTTGTCGATTCAAACGACGCCACCGTTACCCTGGATGCAAATCATCCGCTGGCAGGGCAGGATCTGGTTTTCGAGATCGAAGTCGTTTCAGTCAACTGAGACATGGTTCGGGCCGGATGTCCGGCCCGGATCTCACCCTATCAGAGCGTGAAACGCGGCCCGCACCTGTGGCTGCGTAAAGAAGACAAACACCAGCAGCAGCGAAGTCAACGTAAGCAATAGCACCCTGGCCCGTTGGCTGAGAAAGCCGGGTTTTCGCCGACTTTGCGTCACGCGTGCATTATTTGCAATGATTTGGTCAAGTTTGCTCATATCGATTACCTGCCGCTAAATGATGGTAAAATCTGGGCAGCGGCAGGGAAAGATATGGTCACATGGATTCGGGTTGAGGCATGCCCAGAACGTGGAAACCACCGTCAACGCGGATGATCTCACCCGTCGTGCAGGCACCGGCATCTGACGTCAGGTACACAGCCGTTCCGCCGACAGCTTCAAGTGTGGCGTTAGAGCGCATCGGTGCATTCTGATCGCAGAATTTGTAGGTCTTGCGTGCGCCGCCGATGGCTGCACCGGCAAGGGTTCTCATCGGCCCCGGGGAAATCGCATTCACGCGGATGCCATCGGGGCCAAGATCGTTGGCCAGATAGCGCGTTGCTGATTCCAGCGCAGCCTTTGCGACACCCATCACGTTGTAGTTGGGCACAACCCGGTTGGAACCCTGATAAGTCAGGGTCAACAGAGACCCGCCATTGTCTTTCATCATCGGATAGGCGCGACGCGCGACCTCGATGAAGGAATAGGCCGAAACATCCATCGAATGCTTGAAATTCGCCCGTGTGGTATTCAGGAACCGACCTGTCAACTCGGACTTATCCGAATAGGCGATAGCATGGACCAGGAAATCTATGGTGGGCCAACGTTCGGCCAGCTCGCCAAAAGCGCGATCCAGAGACTCGTCGTCGGTAACATCCGCATCGACCATGAAATCGCTGCCCAGGCTCTGAGCCAACGGCTCCAGCCGCTTTCCGAATGCCTCGCCCTGATAGGTGAATGCCAGTTCGGCGCCAGCCTCGTGCATGGCCTTGGCAATGCCCCACGCAATCGAGCGGTCATTGGCCACGCCCATGATCAGGCCGCGTTTACCTTTGAGAAGATCCGACATTACTTTCACCCGTTATACTTTGAAAGAACCATGGACCCGTTTGTGCCGCCAAAGCCGAAGCTGTTGGTCATGACACTGTCCAGTCCTGCGTTTTCAACCACTTGAGTTGCAATTTCACCGGGCTGAATGCCTTCGGCAAGCGTGTCGACATTGATCGATGGTGTAATGAAATCATTTTCCAGCATCAGCAGGCAGAAAATAGTTTCAAGCGCGCCCGCCGCGCCCTGAGCGTGGCCTGTCATCGACTTTGTCGAGGAGATGGGGGGTACGTTGCCTTCGCCAAAGATGCGGCGCACCGCCTCTACCTCACCCACATCGCCGACGGGGGTCGAGGTGCCGTGGGCATTGATATAGCCGACCTTGCGCCCCTCGGGCAGGGTACTCAGAGCAAGTCTCATCGCGCGCTCGCCGCCCTCACCTGAAGGAGCAACCATGTCGTGGCCGTCTGAAGTTGCGGCATAACCCGTAACTTCAGCATAAATCTTGGCGCCGCGGGCCAGGGCGTGGTCCAGCTCTTCCAGAACAACGATTCCACCGCCGCCCGAAATCACGAAACCATCGCGGTTTTCGTCGAACGCGCGCGAGGCTTTGTCGGGTGTGTCATTATATTTCGACGACATCGCGCCCATTGCATCGAACAGGCAGGAAAGCGTCCAGTCCAGTTCTTCACCGCCGCCGGCGAACATCACGTCCTGCTTGCCAAGCATGATCTGTTCTGCCGCGTTGCCGATGCAATGCAGCGAGGTCGAGCAGGCCGACGTGATCGAATAGTTGATGCCCTTGATCTTGAACGCGGTCGCCAGATTGGCCGAGATCGTCGAGCACATGCATTTCGGCACGGCGAACGGCCCGATGCGCTTGGTCGCGCCCGTTTTCAGAACGGTCTGATGCGCCGTCAGCATCGCGCTGGTCGAAGGTCCGCCAGAGCCCGCAACCAGCCCGGTGCGTGGATTGACGATCTGGTCTTCGGTCAGACCAGAATCGGCAATCGCCTGGCTCATGGCGATATGTGCATAGGCCGCCCCTGGACCCATGAAGCGCAATGTGCGCTTGTCCACATGCTGGGCCACGTCGATCTTGAGCGTTCCTGCGATCTGGCTGCGAAAACCATGTTCCGCCATCTGTTCGCTGGCCACGATCCCGGATTTACCTGCTTTGAGCGAGGTCAGTACCTCTTCGGCATTGTTCCCGATCGAGGACACAACCCCCAGACCGGTGACGACTACTCGACGCATGTGCGCACTCCTTGTTTCAGACCGTTCAGGCTCAGGCCTCGGACAGAACGACCTTCATGTCCTTGACATCATAAATCATCTCGCCATCGGCTTCGACAATGCCATCCGCCACACCCATTGTCAGGCGGCGCGTTTGAATCGCTTTTTTGAAATCGATTTTATACGTCAGCATCTTGCGGTCCGGGCGCACCATGCCGGTCAGCTTTACTTCGCCGACGCCAACGGCCATGCCGCGCCCCTGCCATCCACGCCAGCCAAGGTTGAAACCGGTCAGTTGCCAAAGCCCGTCCAGCCCCAGACAGCCCGGCATGATCGGGTTGCCCGGAAAGTGGCACTCAAAGAACCAAAGGTCGGGTGTGATGTCGAATTCGGCCAGCACATGGCCCTTGCCGTGCAGACCACCATCGGCAGAGATGTCGGTGATCCGGTCCATCATCAGCATCGGTGGGGCGGGCAATTGTGCGTTGCCGGGGCCAAATAACTCACCGCGAGCGCATTTCAGCAGATCATCTTTGTCAAAACTGCTAGGGAACTGGGCCATTCTGCCACCTTTCCTGCCGGGGGTCTGTCTTTTCATCTGGCTTCGTCTAACACCCGTTTGCAAGGTCCTGCAAGAGCGGCGCGCCACATCATGTTGTGTTGGTTCTTATCTTGCGAATGAATTTCATTTGTAATTGCCGGTGATGCGCCCCTATATATATAGGCAGCAATAACGGGTATCGGATCGATGACACCTCAGAGCCGCGAAATCGCAACAGGTTGGCTGGTGAATGCCGGCTTGCGACCGACGCGTCAGCGCGTGGCGCTGGCCGAGCTTCTGGTGGGCGACGGCCGCCATCGCCATGTCACCGCAGAAAGCCTTTTTGAATCGGCAAAGGCGAATGGGGATGCGGTGTCTCTGGCAACGGTCTACAACACCCTGCGTGCTTTCTGCGATGCAGGCGTCCTGCAAGAAATCACAGTGGACGGATCGAAAAGCTATTTCGACACGAACACACACGATCATCCTCACTTTTATTGGGAAGACGACGCAAGGCTAAGTGATGCGCCGTCGGATCAGCTGGTCATTCAGCGCCTTCCCGAGGCGCCGGAAGGTGTCGAAATCGCCTCTGTCGATGTCGTCATTCGCTTGCGCAGGAAGTAACAGACCTTAAACGCCTGTCAGCCCGGCCACCAAAACACGTTCGGCCTTTTCTATGACCGTGTCAGAGGGCCCTGTACCGTGCCGTGCCAGAACGACGGATTCTGCTGTGTCCGGATTGGCAATCGGTACGCTGACCAGATGCTTGTTGTCATAGCTGACGCTGCTGGGTGGGCTGGTATAGCTGATCCCGATTCCCTCACCATGGGCGGCAAGGCTGCGTTGGATTTCAAGGGATGCGGCCCGGTGCGCGACGGTAGGGCGCAGCCCGTTCTGCCGGAACAGGCCGAGAATGTGTTGGGCGGACAAACCTTCCGAAGACAGAATCAGCGGATAACCCTCCAGCAACGCAAGGGTGACTTCCGTGGTTGTCGCCAATGGATGATCCGGGGACATCAACGCCTTCGGTTTGCTGTCGAACAGCTTTGTACGGGCGAACCCCGCATCCATGGTCAGGTCGTATGTGATTGCAATGTCAATCTGGCCATCCATCAATCCATTCAGCAGCCCTTCGAAGGACCCGGCCACATATGTAAGGTTGATATCAGTGAACCTGTCTCGGAGAAGTTGCAGGGCCGGGGCCAAAAGGAAGGGGGCCAGGTCCGTAAAGCAGCCCAATCTCAGCCTGGTGGTGCCCGGCGCAGAGGTATCGGACGTTTCGATTCGCGCAGCATTTTTCAACAAGACCTCGGCCTGGTCTATGAACGCACGTCCCTGGGGTGTCAGTGCCATGGCTGCACCTCGGCGGCGAACGAACAGCGGATACCCCAAATGGGCTTCAACACGCGTCAGCGCAGTGGACAAGGCCGGTTGCGAAACATTGAGATGCTGGGCTGCCGCCGACAAACTGCCGTGACGCCCGACTGCACAGACATATTCATATTGGCGCAGTGAAATATATAACATGAGCTTAATAATAACTTTGAAAGATATGATTTGAACAGAATACATTTTTCCGGGCAAAAACAAAAAAACTTCAGGAGCTTCCGATGCCACACCCTCTTGTTTCTCAGCAGATGATCGACACTTATCAGGCCGACGGCGTCGTACTGGTCAAAGGGCTGTTTGCGGATCACGTGGATCAACTGCGCGATGGTGTGGCCGTGAATATGGCCGATCCCGGTCCCTATGCCTCGGAAAACAAGAAGGCGGGTGAAACAGGTCGTTTCTTTGATGATTACTGCAATTGGACTCGGATTCCGCAGTTCCGCGACGTGATCGAGACGTCTCCCGCAGCTGAGGTTGCCGCGGATCTGATGCAATCGAGACGCGTTCAGATGTTTCACGATCACGTGCTGGTCAAGGAACCCGGTACGTCGATGGCGACACCGTGGCATCAGGACGGCCCATATTATTTCGTCGAGGGGCGGCAGACGATCAGCTTCTGGTCTCCGCTTGATCCGGTCAGGCAGGCGACGCTGCGGTGTGTCGCCGGGTCGCACCGATGGGAGAAAGAAGTTCTGCCGACCCGATGGGTTTCCGAGGACGGCTTTTTCCCGGATGAAGGTCAGTACATCCCCGTGCCGGATCCGGATGCCGAAGGTATGAAGATCGTCGAATTCGAGATGGAGCCCGGCGATGCCGTTGCTTTCAACTATCGCACGCTACACGGTGCGCGCGGAAACCAGTCGGACAGCCGTCGCCGCGCCTTTTCACTGCGGCTGGTGGGCGACGATGCCCGGTATGTAGAGCGCCCCGGCCGAACCTCGCCCCCGTTTCCCGGTCATGACATGACGCCGGGACAGCGCCTGCGCGAGGATTGGTTTCCGATCTTGTTGCAGCGCCAGGCCGGCTCAGAACCACTGACCTGATTCGATCAGCCCGAGATCCAGCAGCTGGCGGGACTGCCATTCAAACGGCACCGAGTTGCGCCAGCGAAAGCTTCGGATGTCAAAGGTTGACCCTGCATTGGATTTCAGCGCCTTCGCGGCACGGAAGGAACAAATGGCGGCCGTCAGGTTGTGATGCCAGGGACAGGAATAGGTATTGTATTCCGGTTCGTTGAACGTGTGATCGGGTCTCAGCACCAGGTTTTTTTGCGCTTTGAACAATGCGATGCGGTCGATCCTGCGACGTTCGTAGGGGATGTGGTCCTCGAACCGCCATCGCAACCCGCCTGAAAGATCCACCTGACGGTCCAGCGGTTGGCCGCTTGGGTCGTGGCGGGTATGGGCATAATAGCCAACGCTGTCGAACATGGCCTGATCGGGGGCCACTCCATTGGGATGTGCGGTCAGATCCTCAGCGTATAGGTCAACGACATAGCTGAGCATCGCATTGCGACGCTCTTCACCATGAAAGACAAGCATCTCGCCCACGCTGCGCGTTTCGCAGTAGGGAAAGAATAGGTATTCGGCGTTGTAGCAATAATACATCCAGATGCCGGGTGCGGCCTGAATTATCCTGTTTATGGTTTCGAACACGACCAGCCGGGGAACACATTTCAAATTGACCCGATGTACCTTGGCGGACAGGTCCTCTGTCAGGTGAAACTCGTCCGGGGCAAAGACGATCACGGATTTGAAGCCGAGCCTTAGATGATGGTGCAGCGTGCTGGCCAGCTCCACGTCGTCCTCGGCAAAAATCAATGCTACGGGGCCTTTGGCCAGTGCGGCCTGTCCCGATTTCAGGAAATGGTCGAGGGAATCGTACGTCATCGGGTGCTTTTTGGTCCGGTCTTGCTGGAAAGTCCTGCCAAATTCGGGTAATTGCGCCCGCATTGCAAGCGGCGTTCGAAGCGTATAGATGACGCCGATCCAGCGAATGCAAAGGCCCGTCCCATGTCCGAACCGAAGAAGCTGTTTATCAAGACTTATGGCTGTCAGATGAACGTCTATGACAGTGAACGCATGTCCGAGGCGCTGGGCGGGCAGGGCTATGTCGAAACCAAAACGCCTGACGATGCCGACATGATTCTGCTGAACACTTGTCACATCCGCGAAAAAGCGGCTGAGAAAGTGTATTCGGAACTCGGTCGCTTCAAGGGTCTGAAGGCCGAAAAGCCTGACCTGAAGATCGGTGTGGCAGGCTGTGTTGCGCAGGCCGAAGGTGAAGAAATCATGCGCCGCCAGCCGCTGGTCGATCTGGTCGTCGGTCCGCAAAGCTATCACCGTTTGCCCGAGATGGAGGCCAGGACCCGTGCGGGCGAAAAGGCGCTGGACACCGATTTCCCCGAGGAAGACAAGTTCGAAAAACTGAAAAACCGTCCCAAGGCCAAGCGCGGCCCGACGGCGTTTCTGACTGTTCAGGAAGGGTGCGACAAGTTCTGCGCCTTCTGCGTGGTGCCTTATACGCGTGGGGCCGAAGTCAGCCGCCCCGCGGATCGCATCATCCGCGAAGCCCATGATCTGGTTGAACGCGGCGTGCGCGAGATCACGCTGCTAGGTCAGAACGTGAACGCCTATCACGGGGCCGGCCCCGACGGAGACATGACCCTGGCAGGGCTGATCTGGGAACTGAACAAGGTTGACGGGCTGGAACGTATTCGTTTCACCACGTCGCACCCCAATGACATGGCCGACGACCTGATCGAGGCACATGGCAGCTGTGAGAAACTGATGCCGTATCTGCACCTGCCGGTTCAGTCGGGCTCGGACCGTATCCTCAAGCGAATGAATCGCAGCCACACGGCAGAAAGCTATCTGCGCCTGATCGAACGCATTCGTGCGGCGCGCCCGGATATCGTGATGTCAGGGGATTTCATCGTCGGCTTCCCCGAAGAAACCGAAGAGGATTTTCAGGCAACGTTGGATTTGGTTGAAGAGGTCAAATACGGCTACGCCTATTCCTTCAAGTATTCCACACGCCCGGGAACACCGGCGGCCGAACGGGCTCAGGTTGATCCGGCTGCGGCGGATGATCGATTGCAGCGCCTTCAGGCCCTTATCACAAGACACCAAAGGGAAATTCAGGACGGTATGGTCGGTCGTACAGTCCGCGTTTTGTTTGAAAAACCGGGCCGCCTGCCGGGCCAGATGGTCGGAAAATCCGAGTATCTGCATTCGGTGCACGTGAAGGGCACCGGGATTGCCGTTGGTGATCTGAAAGAGGTCCGGATCACCGACTCGGGCGCCAATTCTTTGGCGGGTGAGCTGCTCTGAGTCGGTAAGATTCCGCCGTTCAGACACCATAGTTGGTGTTTGTTTCGAAAATTTACCCTTGATTTATTGCTTGGAACTATGCTCGGAGAGGAGCCATGTTTTTTCAGGCGCCGTTTTTGCGTCAAAAAAACGATTATTCGCCGATCCCGAGATCGGAGTGATGGAGGTACGAGTGCCAATCTTGAACAGCTTCAGGACCCTGAGCCTAGTGAAAACCTTGCCTTTGGCCTCGGTTGTCACTTTTTTTGCCAGCGCGACGATTGCCGGAGACCTGAAGGGCACGACAACCGATCCTGTCGTTATCAGCCCCAAGAAGTTCAGCAGTGACGTCAGTGCATTTTACCTGGGGATTGCTGGCGGCTACGCATCTGGCTGGGACGATCGATTTGGTCTGAGAACGCCCGCCGGGCTGTTTGATATTGGCGACCTGAACGTATCCGGCGCATACGGTGGCTTTCGTGGTGGCTGGCGTGGTGTTCTGCCTTCAAGGTGGGGGCGTGATTTCGTTTATGGTTTTGAAGTCAGTTATGATTTCGGATCCTTGGACGATAGTGTCAGAACCCAGATCTCTGGTGCCGATGTTCAGGGTGGGACAGAGGTTTCTGACGTTTTGTCCCTCAGGTACCGAAGCGGCCTGACAAGTCGAAACGGTCGGGTTCTGTACTTTTTCAGTGTCGGTTACTTGTGGGGGGATGTTGAGACAACCAACAATATCGCAACGGGGACTTCGACACAGAATTTTGCGGTGTCGGATCGGCGGGGCGGATATACCGCAAGCATCGGTGCCGAACACAAGCTGACAGACAATTGGTCGGTCACCGGCGAATACGAATACGTCCAGTTCAAATCCGAAGACGTTCAATTCGGTTCGGGCTTTTCCACGAAGTCCACACCGAAATACGGCGGCTTGAGATTCGGGCTGAACTATACGTTCTGATGCGCGTCTGACAGGCTTTTTCTTTTGTATGATCGGCGCTTTTGTCATCTGTGGGCTTATTTTTGAAACTGTGGCTTGCGCCCACCGAGATTTGTTGTCTACGCTCAGGGTGAACTGCCAAGACAGGAGAACGGATTGGCCATCGGTGCCCTGACCCCACCGCAAGACGAAATGCCCCAACGCGAGGCGTTTTTAGAGTTTCCCGACAACCGATTGTTGATTGACCTGTGCGGCGAATACGACCGCAATCTGACCGACATCGAAAGCAAGCTTTCCGTCCAGATCGTACGCCGCGGCAATCAGCTTGTCGTGATGGGCGATGAAGACGCCCAGAAGCAGGCTATTGAGGTGCTTCAATCGCTTTACACGCGATTGGAAGGCGGGCGCGAGGTCGAGGCCGCGGACGTGGACCGAGAACTGCGGATGGGTGGTTCGGAACAGGGGACCGGCAGCCGCGACGGCGATCAGTTGGAAATGTTTAAGGGCGGTTCAGTCGAAATCAAAACCCGCAAGAAACTGGTGGAACCGCGCACGGACGCCCAGAAGGCTTATGTGCAGTCACTGTTTCAAAATGAGCTTGCATTTGGCATCGGGCCAGCTGGCACGGGGAAAACCTATCTGGCTGTCGCCGTGGGCGTGTCGATGTTCATTGGCGGCCATGTGGATCGAATCATCCTCAGCCGCCCGGCGGTCGAGGCGGGTGAAAAACTGGGCTATCTGCCCGGTGACATGAAGGACAAGGTCGATCCCTACATGCAGCCGCTGTACGACGCGCTGAATGATTTTCTGCCCGGCAAGCAGTTGGCCAAGCTGATCGAGGAAAAGCGAATCGAAATAGCGCCGCTGGCGTTCATGCGTGGACGCACGTTGGCCAATGCTTTTGTAGTGCTGGACGAGGCACAGAACGCCACGACCATGCAGATGAAGATGTTCCTGACTCGTCTGGGCGAAGGCAGCCGCATGGTAATCACCGGCGACAGGTCTCAGGTGGATTTGCCACGCGGCGTTCAGTCGGGTTTGCAGGATGCGGAAAGACTGTTGAAAACGATCCCCAACATCAGTTTCAACTATTTCACGTCCAAGGACGTGGTTCGCCACCCGCTTGTGGCCGCGATCATCGAAGCGTATGAGGCGGATGCGGGCCGCGAAACCAGTTGATTGCAAGGCTCATTCACAGGGCTGTTGTGCGATAAGATGAATCTGGAACTCACTGTCGAAGACGACCGGTGGCAAGGGCTTGAAGCTTTGTCGCGGCAAGCAATATCTGCCGTCCTGTCCCATGCGGAACTGGACCCTGAGCTTTGCGAGATCAGCGTTCTGGGATGCGATGATTCGCGCATTTCGGAGCTGAACGCCGAGTTTCGCGGCAAACCAGCCGCCACCAATGTTCTGAGCTGGCCGGCAGAAGACTTGGCCCCGGAGGAAGCCGGGCAAGCGCCGCATCCGCCAAAGCCGGATTTCACCGGTGAAATTCCTTTGGGCGATATTGCGATTTCCTTCGACACCTGCGCGCGTGAGGCGGATGAGGCAGGCAAGGGCATTGACGATCACGTCATTCATTTGCTTGTTCACGGAACGTTGCATTTGCTGGGATATGATCACATTCGTGACCCCGATGCCGCTTTGATGGAAGGGATTGAGGTCGAGATACTTGGCAAGTTGGGTATAGATGACCCATATAAGGTATAAGGTGGGTCAAGCGACCCGATCAGTTGGAACAAGGTAATGGGCGAAACAGACGGCAGTTCTAGGGCAGCGCAAAGCGCGCAACCTCAGGACAGCGGCAATGATACAGAAGAGAAAAGCGGGTTTATTTCTCGAATTTTCGACGCGTTTTCGGGTCATGAGACTCAGCAAAGCCCGGTGATGAATGGGCAGAGCGCAGCGGCAGCTCGGCCTCACGGGATGATGAACCTGCGCCGGATGCGCGTCGAAGACGTGGCCATTCCAACGGCCGAGATCATCGCGGTTCCTTCTACCATCACCAAGGATGAACTGGCCGACGTGTTCCGGGACAGTGGGTTGTCCAGAATCCCGGTCTATGAAGGAACGCTGGATACGCCGTTGGGCTTCGTTCACCTCAAGGACTTCGCACTGACCCATGGTTTCAATGGCGGTGCCGACAAGTTTGACCTGAAATCCATGTTGCGCACGCTTTTGTTTGTGCCGCCTTCAATGCCGATCGGTGTCCTGCTGACCAAGATGCAGACCGAACGTCGCCATATGGCGTTGGTTATTGATGAGTATGGCGGCGTCGACGGGCTGCTGACGATCGAAGACTTGATCGAGCAGGTCGTGGGTGAGATCGCGGACGAACACGATGCAGACGAAGATCAGCTTTGGGTGCAGGAAAAGCCGGGCTGTTACGTTGTGCAGGCACGTGTGCCGCTTGAGGACTTCGAAGCCGAGATCGGCAGATCCTTGACCAGCCACGAGGATGTGGATGAAGAAGACATCGACACGCTGGGGGGGCTAGTGTTCATGCTGTCCGGGCGTGTTCCGGCACGGGGTGAGGTCGTGATCCATCCGGAAGGGCCGGAATTCGAAGTGATTGAAGCCGACCCGCGACGCATCAAACGGTTGCGCGTCATGCTGCCGGACGTCGCTGCATGACGCCTCTCCGGGGCTGGCCGTCATCGTTGAGATTGTTTGCCGCCGCCGCACTGGGCGCCTTCGGCGCTTTTGGCCAGGCACCGCATGGGTATTGGGGCGCTACGGTTGTTGCACTGGTTTTGATCGTTCCGGTGTTCCTTGGCAGTGAAACCCGTGCTCGCGCGGGGTGGATCGGCTGGTTCTTCGCCACCGGCTATTTTGCCCATGCGCTCAGCTGGATCATCGAGCCCTTCCAGGTGGATGCAGAGCGCCACGCCTGGATGGCACCGTTTGCGCTGGTTTTCATGGCCGGCGGGCTCGCCCTGTTCTGGGCAATTGCGTTTCGACTGGCGCGGCATGTTGGCGCGACCGCCATGCAGCAAAGCGTTTTGCTGATCGCAACGCTGTCGCTGGCTGAACTGGCACGGGGATACGTGCTGACCGGGTTCCCCTGGGGCGGAGTGGCGCAAATCTGGGTGAATACGCCCGTGGCGCAATTGCTGTCTCTGGTAGGGCCGTATGGCCTGAATGCGCTGACATTTGCCGTGGCGTTTCCGATAGGGGCGGCACTGGCTCAGGAAAGACGCTTGCGGGCACTGGTCCGTCCACTGGGATTTTCAGCTGTGGCGGCGGTGCTGGCGATTGGCTATACGTCGATGCGGCCAACGGTTCAGGAAGGCCCGCACACAGTTCGTGTTGTTCAGCCCAACGCCCCGCAGCACCAAAAGTGGGACCCGGCATATGCGCCCTTGTTCTTTGCCCGTCAGATTGAATATTCCGCCGCTTTGCCCAGACCGGACCTGATCGTCTGGCCCGAGACCGCAGTTCCAGCCTGGCTGGGCAGCGCGCAACCGTATTTGACGGCCATTGCGGATGCCGCTCAGGGGACGCCCGTGGTTTTGGGGATCCAGCGCGGAGACGGCCAGAGGATTTTCAACTCGATGGTCTATCTGGACGAAGCCGGGCAGCAGGGCGGTCTGTATGACAAACACCATCTGGCCCCGTTTGGAGAATATGTGCCTTTTGGCGAGTTGATGGGCCGTTTTGGGATTTATGGGATGGCGGCCACAACGGGGCATGGATTCAGCGCAGGGCCGGGGCCCGAGCTCTTGGGCCTTGGCAAATTGGGAAAGGCGCTGCCTCTGATCTGTTACGAAGCCGTGTTCCCGCAGGATGTGAACGGGGCGGCGGGTCGGGCGGACTTTCTGTTGCAGATCACCAATGACGCATGGTTCGGAACGCGTTCGGGACCGTTTCAGCATCTGGCACAGGCCCGGATGAGGGCAATTGAACAGGGTCTGCCGATGATCCGTTCAGCCAATACCGGCATATCGGCCATGATTGACCCATTGGGTCAGGTCACGGCCTCAATGGCGCTGGGCAAGGCGGGATACGTGGATGCGATCCTGCCGCAGCCACATCAGCCAACAGTTTATTCCCGCATCGGGGACAGCCCTGTTCTTGGACTGCTATTGTTTCTTGCTGCATTGGCGTGGTTCAACATCCGTCGCCTGACCAAATAATTTAAGATTGACCCCATCTTTAAGCGAGCGTATGCGTCTGTGACCTGTCACAACGGCTTCCTGGCGTGGCGGAGAAACCCCTAATGGAGCGCATTTATGTCCCGACAGAACTATACATTTACTTCGGAATCCGTTTCCGAAGGGCATCCCGACAAGGTCTGTGACCGCATCTCGGATGCTGTCCTTGATGCATTTCTCAATGAAGAACCAGAAGCCCGTGTGGCCTGCGAAACCTTCGCCACGACCAACCGGGTTGTGATCGGTGGCGAAGTAGGTCTGTCTGATCAAGACAAGCTGCACGATTACATGGGACGCATCGAACAGATCGCCCGCGACTGTGTCAAAGACATCGGTTACGAGCAGGACAAGTTTCACCACGAAACCGTCGAAGTAACCAATCTGCTGCACGAACAATCCGCCCATATCGCTCAGGGCGTTGATGCTGCGGATGACAAGGACGAGGGTGCCGGCGACCAGGGCATCATGTTCGGTTATGCCACGACTGAAACTCCGGCGCTGATGCCCGCACCGATCCAGTATTCGCACGCTATCCTGCGGCGACTGGCGGAAGTACGCAAGAATGGTACCGAACCTGCTTTGGGCCCTGATGCAAAGTCGCAGCTTTCAGTCGTTTATCGCGACGGCAAGCCGGTTGGCGTCAGCTCGATCGTTCTGTCTACGCAGCATCTGGATGAAGCGTTGTCTTCGGATGATATCCGCGCCATCGTCGAGCCTTATATCCGCGAAACCCTGCCTGACGGCTGGCTGTCGGCCGAAACCGAATGGCACGTCAACCCGACCGGCAAATTCGTTATCGGCGGACCGGATGGTGACGCGGGCCTGACCGGGCGCAAGATCATCGTGGATACCTATGGCGGTGCGGCCCCTCATGGCGGCGGCGCGTTCTCGGGCAAAGACCCGACCAAGGTTGACCGCTCGGCAGCATACGCAGCACGCTATCTGGCCAAAAACGTCGTGGCGGCCGGCATGGCCGAACGCTGCACGATTCAGCTGAGCTATGCGATTGGCGTGTCCAAGCCGCTGTCGATCTATGCCGACACGCACGGAACCGGCCAATTGGCGGATGCGGTTATCGAAAAAGCTGTGGGTGAGGTCATGGATCTGACACCGCGCGGCATTCGCCAGCATCTGCAACTGAACAAACCGATCTATCAGCGCACAGCTGCTTACGGCCACTTTGGTCGCCAGCCGAGCGATGATGGGGGTTTCAGCTGGGAGCGCACCGATCTGGTCGATGCGTTGAAATCCGCAGTTTGATCTGAACAACACAAAGCGCGCCTTTCAGGGCGCGCTTTTTCCTCGTGTGTACCACGCGCCCTTGCAACGTTCTCTGGCCCGCAGTATGGCGACCGCCATGAGCACCGAGACCCCACAACGCCCGCGCAGAAACTTCTATGGCCGCTTCAAGGGCAAGACCCTGAAGCCCAGCCAAAAGACCTATCTGAACGAAGATCTGGCGGCTTTGTCGCCCGGTGCGGTGGATTGGGATACAAACCCCGAACGCAGGCCGTTGGACCTGAACAAGTTGTTCGGCGGCAAGCCGGTCTGGCTGGAAGTCGGCTTTGGCGGCGGCGAGCATCTGGTTCATCAGGCGCAAAGCAACCCCGACATCGGCATCATCGGGGCCGAGCCCTATATCAACGGTGTTGCTATGCTGCTGGGTAAAATTCGGCAGGCGGGGGTTGATAACCTTGCTGTGCATCCCGGCGATGCCCGAGACCTGTTCGACGTTCTGCCAGAGGCCAGCATATCGCGCGCCTTCCTTCTGTATCCTGACCCGTGGCCCAAAACCCGGCATCATCGTCGCCGTTTCGTGACACCGGAACATCTTGAACCGTTGGCAAAGGTCTTGAAGCCCGGATCGATCTTCCGGGTCGCCACGGACATCCCCGACTATGTGCGGCAGACTCTCGAGGAAGTCCCCCGCGCCGGGTTCGAGTGGCTGGCCGAGCGCCCCGCAGATTGGCGCGAGCCGTGGGACGACTGGATTTCCACACGCTACGAGCAGAAAGCCTTGCGTGAAGGTCGCACGCCCCATTACCTGACCTTCCGCCGCAAAGACTGATTGCCGCTGGACCAACCGGTGCCAATTCGCTAATCGGCTTGAGCACTGATAGCGCAAAAGGAGCCCCCATGTCCGGACACGGAACGCCCATCCCGATGACTTCGCATCCCTGCGGCCCGCTGACCGGCACGGCAGAGGTGCCGGGCGACAAGTCGATTTCGCACCGGTCGTTGATCCTTGGCGCGATGGCTGTGGGCGAGACCAGGATCTCGGGGTTGCTCGAAGGCGAGGACGTCTTGGACACCGCAAAGGCAATGCGGGCCTTCGGGGCCGAAGTCACAGATCATGGCGGCGGCGAATGGACGGTGCATGGCGTGGGCGTCGGCGGGTTTGCCGAACCGGATCAGGTGATTGACTGCGGCAATTCCGGCACCGGAGTCCGGCTGATCATGGGTGCCATGGCGACCTCGCCGATTACGGCAACCTTTACTGGTGATGCCAGCCTGAACAAGCGCCCCATGGCGCGGGTAACGGATCCGCTTGCGCTGTTTGGGGCGCAGGCCGTAGGCCGCTCGGGGGGGCGTTTGCCCATGACGATCGTCGGTGCGTCGGACCCGACTCCGGTCCGGTACGAAGTTCCGGTGCCCTCGGCCCAGGTGAAATCCGCCGTTCTGCTGGCGGGGCTGAATGCCCCCGGTAAAACCGTGGTTATCGAGAAAGAGGCGACCCGCGATCATTCCGAGCGGATGTTGTCCGGGTTCGGTGCCGAAATCACGGTGGAAGACACCGATGAAGGCCGGGTCATCACTTTGACGGGGCGCCCCGAATTGAAGCCGCAGGTCATCGCCGTACCGCGCGACCCGTCCAGCGCGGCCTTCCCGGTTTGCGCGGCGCTGATCACGCCCGGTTCGGACGTTCTGGTGCCGGGTATCGGCCTGAACCCCACGCGCGCGGGCCTGTTCACGACGCTGCGCGAGATGGGCGCTAACCTGACCTATGAAAACGAACGCGAAGAGGGCGGCGAGCCGGTTGCCGATCTGCGCGCGAAGTACTCGCCAAACATGAAGGGCATTGACGTGCCGCCTGAACGCGCGGCCTCGATGATCGACGAATATCCCGTTTTGTCCGTGGTTGCCGCAAACGCCACGGGAACGACGATGATGGGCGGAGTGAAGGAACTCCGAGTGAAGGAAAGCGACCGCATCGACGCCATGGCACGCGGTCTGCGCGCCAACGGCGTCACGGTCAACGAGGGTGACGACTGGTGGTCGGTCGAAGGGTTGGGCATCGGCAAGGTTCCGGGCGGCGGGACGTGCGAAAGCTTCCTGGATCACCGCATTGCCATGTCCTTCATGGTGATGGGCATGGGCGCGCAGAACCCGGTAAGCGTGGATGATGGCGGCCCGATCGCGACATCCTTCCCGATTTTTGAACCGTTGATGGCGTCGCTGGGAGCAAAGGTAGAGCGCAGGTGAGCTTCACTGTCGCCATTGACGGACCTGCGGCTGCGGGCAAGGGTACGATCTCCAAAGCCGTTGCGGCGCATTTCGGGTTTGCGCATCTGGACACCGGCTTGCTGTATCGCGCCGTTGGGCGGCGTACTCTTGAAGGGTTTGGCGCGCTTGAAGCAGCGCAGGCCCTGACCGCCGAAGAGCTTGAGCAGGGTGATCTGCGCACGGCTGAAATCGCGCAGGCCGCCTCCAAAGTGGCGGTGATCCCCGAGGTTCGCGCTGCCTTGGTGGATTTTCAGCGCGCCTTTGCCCGAAGGTCAGGCGGGGCGGTCTTGGATGGGCGCGACATCGGGACAGTGATTTGTCCCAATGCCGAGGTGAAGCTGTTTGTAACGGCCAGCCCAGAGGTGCGAGCCGAACGCCGGTTTCTGGAGCTTAGCGCAAAAGGGGCTGACGTGACGCGCGAACAGGTTCTGGCAGATGTCAAAGAGCGGGATGCGCGCGACGCAGAGCGCAGCGCTGCGCCGATGAAGCCAGCTGAGGATGCAGTGCAACTGGACACAACAGACCTCAGTATCGAGGCTGCATTGGCCAAGGCGCTTGAAATCATAAGCGCAAAACTGCCCGCGACGCGCTGACGTCGCAGGCAGGGGGCAGAATTTACAGCTCGCCTACGGCGATGCTCTTGATATTTGCCCACTGTTCGTCCGCCGTTTTTGCGGTGGCGGGAACGTCCTTCAGGAAGGCCGCGCGGGTTTCGGCGTTCAGGAACAGGTACAGTTTTCCATCTGCAACCAGGTACTGATCCGGGTCTCCGTCAAACTTCTTGCCGACCGATACGCCGAACGAGCAGAACCCACCATGCTGCGGCAGGTAGGCCGCCGGGTTCGCCTCGAACGCCTCGAGGTTGGCGGCGGTGGTGAAGTAATAGGATGCACCATCATAGGTCGCCGAGTGGGTGGCGAAACCTTCGACCGGGTTGCCATCATTGACCAATGCAACCAGATCGACCCCATGTGCGGCAAGCGGGGCACCTGCGGCCGAGATGCCGTTTGACACGTTGATTTCGTCGGCGGCAAAGGCCGGGGTGGACAGGGCGATGGCGGCTGCCAGGGCGGTGAAGACGATGGTTTTCATTACACGTTTCCTTTCGGTTCTGGGTTCGGGTCGATCGGATCGTCGACCGGTGAAACATAGTTAGGGGATGAAAGCTGGACGTGTAATCGCAGATAGGCCATCAGATATTGCAGATCGTACAAGTATCTGAATGGCCAGAAGGCGCATTCACCAAGCTTTGTTTGGTCAGTGCGGGTTTTCACACCTATGCTGAAAGAATGCCCGCAGGAGTGTCATCATGATCCGATTAGCCTTCATTCTTGTTTTCATTGCCCGAAGCCTTGCCGCGCAAGAGCCCGTGCAAAGCCCACCCGAAGCTGAACCGCCGATGACCTACGAACGGCTGGGCAACATTCTTTTTGCACTTGACCCCGAAGCAGAGCCGAGCGGCCCCGGGTTTCAATTGACGATTGCAGGGGTGCAGGTCTTGGTCATCACCGACACCAATGCGGATCGGATGCGGGCCATGGTCCCGATCCGCAGCGCCGAGGCGCTGTCGGAGGAAGACTTGATCCGAATGATGCAGGCCAATTTCGACAGCACGTTGGATGCCCGCTATGCGATTGCCAATGGCACCTTGTGGGCTGCGTTTATCCACCCATTGTCCCTTTTGGAAAAAGACCAGCTGATCTCGGGGCTGGCCCAGACTGTGAACATCGCCAGGACATATGGCACCCTGTATTCCGGCGGTGCGGCAGAGTTCGGAGGCGGCGACAGCACCGATCTGCAACGTGAGTTGATTGAAGAGCTGCTGAAGAAAGGCGAAGAGATCTGACTGCACCGTGAATATGGGACTGGCGTGACGCCTGCTGGTTGGCCGATGTTGCGCGGCCGGGCCTTCAGGCCGGTGCGTCATAGACCCTAGATGGATTCAGGAAAGCTGTTATAGTTTCTTCCCAGCGAAAAGGGAAAGCTGCGACACAACCTGCAAAAAAACAGGGGCGCAGCAAAAAATTCCCAAGCCAACAGGGACAAAATTACATGAACAATCGTTTGAACAAAATCACCATCGTGGGTGGCGGTACGGCTGGATGGATGACCGCGCTGATCCTGGACATGGTGTTTTCCCGCACGTCAACGCCCAAGGATCGACCGCAAATCTGCCTGATCGAAAGCCCGAACATCTCGACCGTGGGGGTGGGTGAGGCCACGGTTCCGCGGATGCCTGTCACGCTGCGTCAGGCGGGTATTTCAGAGCGGAGTTTCTTCCGCGAGACCAACGCGTCCTTCAAGCTGGGTGTGAAGTTCTGCAATTGGAACAATGACGCCAAGGGCAATCGCATCGACTACATGAACCCCTTTGCGCACGGCCAGATGCTTGAGGGGCTGGAGGCCGCCGAGTATTTCCTGCGCTTCGGCAATGGCGACAGGGATTTCACGCAGTCCATATCGCCGCATGATGATCTGGCCCGTTTGTGTAAGGGCGCGCGTCAGTTGGGGCAGCCGGAATTCGAACAACGGTTTGGTTATGCCTATCATCTGGATGCCGTAAAGTTTGCAGGCATGCTGACCAGGGTCTGCACGAAGCGCGGAGTGGAGCATATCCGGGATGAGGTGCAAACGGTCGAGTTGGATGAACAGGGCAATGTCAGTCATCTCATGCTCGAGGCAAAAGGCCGCCATGACATTGAGATGGTCGTGGATTGCACCGGGTTCCGTGGGCTGATCATCAACAAGGCACTTGGCGAGCCATTTTTGGATTACTCTGACTACCTGCCCAATGATCGGGCCTTGGCGTTGCAGATCGAGCATCCGGATCCTGACAAGATCGAAAGCGCCACCAGATCCACTGCTTTGGGCGCGGGTTGGACGTGGCGCGTGCCGCTTTTTAACCGTGTGGGCACAGGATATGTCTATTCGTCGGCACACCGCACGGATGATCAGGCGGCGGACGAATACCTTGAGTGGCTGGGAGACAGCGGCAAGGGTTTGACACCGCGCGTGATCCCGATGCGCGTCGGTCGCGTGCGCAATGCCTGGGTCAAGAATTGCGTGGCCATAGGCCTGTCCGGCGGGTTCATTGAACCGCTGGAAAGCACGGCGATCCACATGATTGACCATGCGATACGCTGGTTCGCCGAGCATTTGCCCACGCGAGACATCGAGCCTTCGCTGAGGGACAGATACAATCGGCAGATGGACAAGCTCTATAATGAGGTTCTGGAATTCATCTGTTTGCACTATCGGTTGGGCAACCGTACCGATGACCAATACTGGATCGATGCGCGCACCGAGATGAAGATACCGGATCGGTTGGCCGAAAACCTTGACTTGTGGCAGTATCGCCTGCCGATGGATCACGATATCGAGTTCGCCACTTTGTTTGACAGCCGCGTTTATCAGACCGTTCTGTTGGGAAAACAGGTTTATGATACGGGCTATGGTTCGGGCATCCGTGATCGTCTTCGACCGTTGAAGAAACCGATTTGGTTCCAGGGTATGAAGAACGCGAAAATGGATCTGGCGAAGATCGTTAAATCCATGCCGGATCACAAAACACTGTTGCGCGATATCCGGGGGGAACTTGATCAACCTGCCTTTGGAATGGCGGCGGCAATGAAGCCTACAGTGGCGATGCCGGGCACGGCGCCAGCCCCTGTTGTCATCGAGAACATGCCGAACTTTGCTGAAATCCAAAGCGGCAAAAAGGATCTGCAACTGTTCTGACTGCTTCCTGCCCGTCGCGCAGGGAATGTTTGCAGTAAAGGCGGGGTGCAAACTCCCCGTCTTTTTTACTTCCGTGTGCTTTGTTGATATGTAATGTAATTACATACACATTGCGAAAGGCGACCGTATTGCAACAACTCAAGAAACAAGGGCAAACAAGGGGTCGGAACTTGCGGAGTACCCTCAAACGTCGGAGACGACAGGCGGCGCTTATGCAGGTCTACGACTCTCTGCCGTCAGGGCTGCGCCTGTGGTTGGCCTCGGCAAGCTTGCCGTGGAGCCCCGTTTCTGCGCAAAAAATCTGGAACCGGGCCGGAGGTGCGCGCAACCCATCCGCAGCGTTGATGCGACTGGACGCAATTGAACAGGCCATGCTGCGGCGCGATGCCGGGGTTTGGACCTTCAAAACCGGCAACGCGCCTGGGTACAGAGCCGCCAAACCTTGAAAATATGGGCTTTGCCCTTGCACATACCGGGGAATCCGCCTATACGCGCGCTGTCGATACAAGGGCGGTCAACGTCCGGATGACGTTTCTGAGCAGGGCCGAGTTACCTCGGCCCTTTGTGTTTGTTTGCTCAGGGGCGCACCGGATCACGCCTGAAGACATCATGAAACAAGACCGGCGGAGACAACCGCTCGGCCAGCAAAAACGTATTGTAAAGGAAAACAACGCCACATGGCTAACGCATCCATGGAGGAATTCGAAGCCCTCCTGAATGAAAGCTTCGAAATGGACACACCCGAAGAGGGGTCTGTTGTCAAAGGCAAGGTTCTGGCGATCGAAGCCGGCCAAGCCATCATCGACGTAGGCTACAAAATGGAAGGCCGCGTTGATCTGAAAGAATTCGCAAATCCCGGCGAAGCCCCTGAAATCGCTGTTGGTGACGAGGTCGAAGTTTACCTGCGTGCCGCAGAAAACGCCCGTGGCGAAGCCGTCATCTCGCGTGAGATGGCCCGCCGTGAAGAGGCATGGGACCGTCTGGAAAAAGCATATGCCGACGACCAGCGCGTCGAAGGTGCAATCTTTGGTCGCGTCAAAGGTGGTTTCACCGTCGATCTGGGTGGCGCAGTTGCGTTCCTGCCCGGCAGCCAGGTTGACGTGCGCCCCGTGCGCGACGCCGGCCCGCTGATGGGTCTGAAGCAGCCGTTCCAGATCCTGAAAATGGACCGCCGCCGTGGCAACATCGTTGTTTCGCGTCGCGCCATCCTGGAAGAATCGCGTGCCGAACAGCGTGCCGAAGTCATCGGCAACCTGTCCGAAGGTCAGACCGTCGAGGGTGTTGTCAAGAACATCACCGAGTACGGTGCATTCGTTGACCTGGGCGGCGTTGACGGCCTGCTGCACGTCACCGACATGGCATGGCGCCGTGTGAACCACCCGTCCGAGATCCTGACGATCGGCGAAACCATCAAGGTTCAGGTCATCAAGATCAACAAAGAGACCCACCGCATCAGCCTGGGCATGAAGCAGCTGCAGGAAGATCCGTGGGATCTGGTTGCTGCCAAGTACCCGCTGGGCTCGGTCCATCAGGGTCGCGTTACCAACATCACCGACTACGGCGCGTTCGTCGAGCTGGAAGCCGGTGTCGAAGGTCTGGTGCACGTGTCCGAGATGTCCTGGACCAAGAAAAACGTCCACCCCGGCAAGATCGTTTCGACCAGCCAGGAAGTCGACGTCATGGTTCTGGAAATCGACGGCGCCAAGCGTCGCGTGTCTCTGGGCCTGAAGCAGACTCAGCGCAACCCGTGGGAAGTGTTTGCAGAAACACACCCCGAGGGCACCGAGGTCGAAGGCGAAGTCAAGAACATCACCGAATTCGGTCTGTTCATTGGCCTCGAAGGCGACATCGACGGCATGGTTCACCTGTCCGACCTGTCCTGGGACGAGCGTGGCGAGGATGCGATCCAGAACTACCGCAAGGGCGATGTCGTTCAGGCGGTTGTCTCGGAAGTTGACGTCGAAAAAGAGCGTATCTCGCTGTCGATCAAAGCCCTGGGCGGTGACAAGTTCGCCGAAGCCGTGGGCGGCGTGAAGCGTGGCTCGGTGATCACTGTCGAAGTCACCGCGATCGAAGATGGCGGCATCGAGGTCGAATACGAAGGCATGAAGTCGTTCATCCGTCGTTCGGATCTGTCGCGTGACCGTGCCGAACAGCGCCCCGAGCGTTTCTCGGTCGGTGACAAGGTCGACGTCCGCGTCACCAACGTCGACAGCAAGACCCGTCGTCTGGGCCTGTCGATCAAGGCGCGCGAGATCGCCGAAGAGAAAGAGGCCGTGGAACAGTACGGTTCTTCCGATTCGGGCGCATCGCTGGGCGATATCCTGGGTGCAGCCTTGAAATCCGGCGACTGAGCCAAGGCAGTATCCCAAGCATGAATTTCGGCCCCGCACGACAGTGCGGGGCCGTTTTTGTTGCGAATCAATATGTTCCGAACCGCAGGGTTAATAAGGGGATTGATCGCGCATTAAGTGTGGAAATTGGCCTGACAGATAAAATTTCGCGCGAGAATGTGGCAAAATAAAGCCTCAAAACTCAGAGTATCCGTTCCCCCCTTCCGGGTTTTTTCCTATACTGTCAAAACAGTAGACCTGTCACACCGGCTGCCTGGGAGGGTATCACGCATGATCCGTTCAGAATTGATTCAGAAAATCGCTGACGAAAACCCGCATCTCTATCAGCGTGATGTCGAGCGGATCGTGAACACCGTATTCGAAGAAGTCACAGACGCCATGGCGCGCGGTGACCGTGTCGAACTGCGGGGCTTTGGTGCCTTTTCCGTGAAGAAACGCGACGCACGTGTTGGGCGCAACCCGCGCACGGGCGAGACAGTGCAGGTCGAAGAAAAATGTGTACCGTTTTTCAAAACTGGCAAGTTGCTCAGGGATCGATTGAACGGTAAAGCCTGACACCATGATGCGTTACCTTCGATATGCTTTTCTGGCGGCTCTCGGGATCATCCTGATTTCCGTGTCTCTTGCCAATGTTCAGTCCGTTGAACTGAAACTGATGCCGGATGCTCTGGCCGAGCTTCTGGGTTTTAACCTCAGCGCGTCACTGCCGCTGTTTCTGGTGGTTTTAGGGGGTGTTGCAGCAGGATTGGTTATTGGTTTCCTGTGGGAATGGCTGCGGGAACACAAGCACCGCCGCGACGCGACCGTGAAGAAAACCGAAGTGCGCAAGCTTGAGCGCGAAGTCAAGAAACTCAAGAAAAAGCAAAACGAAGGCAAGGACGACGTGCTTGCCATTCTGGATGAGGCGAGCTGAGCCTGACCGATATGCCTGATGTTCGGTTCAAAATCTGCGGTCTGACCGCACCGGATCAAGTGCGCGCTGCGGCAGACGCCGGGGCAGGCTATGTTGGGTTCGTTTTCTTTCCGAAATCGCCACGCAATCTGGATGTTTCGCGGGCCGCAGAACTGGCGCATCTGGTCCCAGTTGGCGTTGCCAAGGTGGCTTTGGTGGTGAATGCCACTGACGAAAAATTGGACGGCATCGTTTCGACTGTACCGCTTGATATGCTTCAACTGCATGGCAAGGAATTGCCCGAACGGGTTTCCGAAATTCGCGAGCGATTTGGTTTGCCGGTGATGAAAGCCATAGGAGTGGCCGAGGCCGAGGATCTGGCGGCCATCGATCTTTACTCGGAGGTGGCCGATCAACTGCTGATCGATGCGAAACCGCCCAGAGAGGCTGAATTGCCGGGCGGCAACGGGTTGGCCTTTGACTGGCGGCTGTTGGCCGGACGGAAATACTGGCGGCGACCCTGGATGCTGGCCGGAGGCCTGACACCCCTGAACGTTGCCGAAGCTGTCCGGATGACAGGTGCCCGGCAGGTAGATGTGTCAACCGGTGTCGAAAGCGCGCCGGGTGTGAAAGATGCGGCCCTGATCCGTGACTTTGCATCGGCTCTCAGGTGATCTGAAAAAGATCTTGTTGCGTATCCCTCGAAACAGAGGGGTTGAGCATGCTCGCAGCAATCGGGGGCGTTTCCTTGAAACATTGGTACCATGCGCCGGAGTTTTTCTGGCGCGCGGGACAGGCCTGTCGGCAGGCGCAAGGCGACCCATTGTGCCTGCACGCTGACTTGTTCAGGCAGGATGGCATCTATTTTTCATTCAGTGTCTGGCAAGACATTGAAGCAATGCTGACATTTTCCCAATCCGGCCCCCACAGGCGTGCCGTGTTGGCGGCCGATCGTTTGGTGGATGTGAACAGGTTTCATCATTTTCCGTGCATTGGTGTGCCCTCGCCGGAACAGGCGATTCAGGTCTGGCGTCAAAACACGCAGGTTGTGGAATGATGCGTTTTGCCCATGGCAAATCCCGCTGCCACCACCTATGAACAACAGATACGACGAGGGAGACACCCATGGCCAACGATCTTTTCAATTCCTTCATGTCCGGCCCTGACGAACAGGGACGTTTCGGCATCTTCGGCGGGCGTTTTGTCAGTGAAACTCTGATGCCGCTGATCCTGTCGCTGGAAGAGGAATACAACAGGGCCAAGGATGATCCGACGTTCTGGGCCGAGATGGATGACCTGTGGGCAAACTATGTGGGTCGTCCTTCGCCGCTGTATTTTGCGGAGCGCCTGACCGAGCATCTGGGGGGTGCCAAGATCTATCTGAAGCGTGACGAGCTGAACCACACCGGCGCACACAAGATCAACAACGTGCTGGGTCAGATCATTCTGGCGCGGCGTATGGGCAAGACCCGGATCATTGCTGAAACCGGGGCAGGGCAGCACGGCGTGGCCACCGCCACCGTATGTGCCAAGTTTGGCTTGAAATGCATTGTCTATATGGGGGCGCACGACGTGCAGCGGCAAGCTCCGAACGTATTCCGCATGCGTCTTCTGGGGGCCGAGGTGATCCCTGTGACCTCGGGTCGTGGGACGCTCAAGGATGCGATGAATGACGCGCTGCGTGACTGGGTGACTAATGTGCGCGACACGTTCTACTGCATCGGCACCGTGGCTGGACCGCACCCCTATCCGGCAATGGTCCGCGATTTCCAGTCGATCATCGGCAAGGAAGCGAAAGAGCAGATGATGAAGGCTGAAGGCCGTTTGCCGGATACGATCATCGCGGCAATCGGCGGCGGTTCGAACGCGATGGGTCTGTTCTATCCCTTCCTCGACGACAAGGACGTCAACATCATAGGCGTCGAGGCGGGCGGAAAAGGTGTGAACGAGAAAATGGAGCATTGCGCCTCGCTGACCGGCGGTCGGCCGGGCGTGTTGCACGGCAACCGGACCTATCTGTTGCAGGATGACGATGGCCAGATTCTTGAAGGCTATTCGATCTCGGCCGGGCTGGACTATCCGGGCATCGGGCCCGAGCATTCCTGGCTGCACGAAATTGGACGCGCGAATTACGTCTCGATCACCGACAAGGAAGCGCTCGAGGCGTTCCAGCTGTGCTGCGCAACCGAGGGGATCATCCCGGCGCTGGAACCAAGCCACGCTTTGGCCCATGTGATGAAGATCGCACCGGAATTGCCCAAGGATCACCTGATCTGCATGAACATGTGCGGTCGTGGAGACAAGGACGTTCAGACCGTAGCCAAATATCTGAACTTCGATATGTCAGACACCGAAGGCCGTACGGCGGACTGAGTGTGAACCGGGGCGGCATGTCCCGGTTGCTCTGTCTTGGGGTCGATGGCTCAAGCAGACCTGAAAGCAATAATTCCAAGGCAGGAAAGGCGGGATAGTCAAACATGTGACATGTCCGCCGAAATCAGGTTGCCCTGCAAAAAGGACCGCCGCCAATGCGCATGTAAGGACAACACAGAAGCCGGAGGAATCGCCGGCTGCTGTGAAACCTCGATCATTGTACCTGCATTTGTTTCTCAACAACTGCCAGTTGCGACCCCTGCCCGAGATTGTTGCGAATATCCCGTCAAAGCCGAGGGTCTGTATCCGGCATATCTTGAGCATATGACTTGCAAAGTCTCGGCTTGTTGTGACCTTTCGCCTAGAAGACACCCTGAAAACACCGAGGTCCGAAGTGTTTTCCGGGGATTTTTCGCCTTTGCCTTGCGGTTTGTGCATGGCCATGTGGCCCGCACGCCAAAGTTGAGTTGTTTCCAATTCTATACAGTGTCTCCAAATTGAATTAACTATTGGGTAACTGGCGTAGTTGCGGCCGGTTCAGGGGACGTCTCTGCAATGGATGGGACAATGGATGACGTGGTTCGGGGCACAGTGTCTTTGCCCGGGCGCCCTGGTGTTTAGCGCCCTCGCGGTGTTGTAGGAGGTAAAATGGTTAGGTCCGTTATTTCGAGGCTGTTGTGCCTCTGTTTTCTGATTTCAGCACTCATGATCGGAAGCGCGAAAGAGGGTGCGGCCCTTGGTGGCGGCTTCATCATAACCTCGGTTCCGACGCCGAACGGGGGAAGCATCTTTTTCAACAATATCCCATTTACCGGCACGGCCTTTGTTTCGCTGGGGGGGTCGGGGCAGGTTCCCGGCGGCAGTTTCTATTTCAACAACGGCATTTTGAACCAGAGTGCGATCACGCCCGCCGGCCTTGCCTCCCTTGGCTATATCGGCGCAACCATTCTCAGTCAGGATGGCGCGGATTCCACATATGCGGCAGACGGATACATGGGGATTACGTTCACCGCGCGCGAAACCGCCGGTGGGCCGCTTTATCGCTATGAGATCGCGTTGTCCGGTGTAACGAACACCCAAATCGTCAACACGCGCGTTCTGGTGGATACGACACAACCAACTGCAACGATCGGGGCCTTGACGCCGACCGGCAGCGGAACGTTTCAAGCAACCATTACCCTGAGCGAACCAAGCACCGATTTCACCGTGGGCGACCTGTCCGTCACCAATGCAACGGCTACTCTGACCGGGTCCGGCACCAGCTATGTCGCCACTTTGACGCCCCAGAACAACGGCACCATCGAGCTTTTCATTCCGGCGGGGGTGTTCTCGGACGCGGCTGGGAATCTGAACCTTGAATCAAACAGGGTCAGCACGCTTCAAGCCGTGACAAATGCTCAACGTCAGATTCAGGCGTTCCAGAACGCCCGGGCCAACAGCCTTGTGTCGAACCAGCCGAAACTGACCCAGTTTCTGCAAGGCTCGGGGTCGGGTGTACTGGACGCTTCGGTCACGCAGGGCTCGGGGTATCTGAATTTCGCCAGTGATCCGGCGCGCCCCGTCTGGTTCAGTGTGACCGGTAACTGGAGTTCGCAGGATGATTTTGACAACTCCTATGCACTGGCAGTTGTCGGGGCTCATCGCCAGATCAATTCGAACCTGTTGATCGGTGCCATGCTTCAGTTCGACTATGCCGAAACGGAAAACGGCCCGGCCAGCGTGGACGGTACGGGCTGGCTGGTTGGTCCTTATGCAGTGGCAAAATTGCCCAATCATTCGGTGTTTCTTGAAGGGCGCGTTCTTTATGGTCAGGCCGACAACAACATCTCTCCGTTTGGCACCTACGAGGACAGTTTCGACAGTGACCGTTGGCTGGTCCAGTCGCGCGTAACCGGTGAGATAAAGCGTGGCGCCCTGACATTGATGCCTTTGCTGGACGTAAGTTATGCCAGCGACGATCAGAAAGCTTATACCGACAGCCTGGGCAATCTGATTCCACAGCAGGATTTCAGTTTGACGACGGCACGGTTGGGTGTCGATTTCAGTCACCCGTTGCAAGTGTCACGTGGAGAGATGATGCTGACGGGTGGGCTTTCTGGGATTTGGAGCACGACTTCGGGTACCGGGACCGCCCCGGGCGTGACACCGATTGGCGATACCGCCCGTGCCCGCGCGGATCTGGGCCTGGACTACCGGCTGGAAAACAACAGCTTGCTTGCAGCAAACGTGTTCTACGATGGCATTGGTGAAAGCGGTTTCGAAAACTACAGCATCAGCCTGATCTGGCAAATGGCATTCTGACCTTGGGGCGAAACTGGATCGCGGATCACGTCTCGCCCCGGGCGCAATGGCTTTCAGGCATTCGCCTTGTTCTGAAGCAAGATATCAAGCGGCACAATCTCGAGCGCGCGTTGATGGGTCGCCTCCAGGTGAACCTTTGGCGCGCATCCTTCGTCATGGGCCTGTAGGAACCGGCCGGCACACAGACACCAGCTGTCACCGGGCTTGAGACCCGGGAAATCGAATTCGGGCCGAGCCGTGCTCAGATCATTGCCGACGTATTTCGAGAATGCCAGAAACTCGGCCGTCATCACGGCACAAACGGTATGGCTGCCCTGATCCTCGGGGCAGGTATTGCACGCACCATCCCGAAAGAACCCGGTCAGAGGATCGCGTGAGCAGGGCGCCAGAACGCCGCCGAGTACATTGATACTGTCTTGTTTCTGCATGAACACACCTTACAGGCTTTCTGCGATCTTGCGGAACATTTCGATATTCTGGTCGTTTACGCCAGTGTCGCGGAATTTCCGATCAGCGCCGGTAGACACAATCAGAACGCCACGAGGTTGGTTGAAATAGATGTATTGCCCATACACGCCCCGGGCCAGAAACTCTCCCTCATGGGCGCCGCGCGGGATCCACCACTGGTACCCATATCCAATCTTCCCCTGAGCGGTCGGGGCGCTGGGTTGAGTTGCCTCGAATATCCAGTCGGCGGGCACCACTTGCCGGCCGTTCAATTCCCCATCTTGCAGGATCATTTGCCCGAACCGTGCAAAGTCACGTGTCGTGAAATTCAATCCGCCCAGAACAAATGCGACACCAGCGCCGTCAGTGACATAATACCCGTCACGCTCAAGGCCCAGGGGCTGAAGGATTTTTTCCGTCAAAAGATCCGCGACACTGCGACCGGTCGCCCCGCGTATCACCATGCCCAATACATGCGTGTCTATGGAAACGTATTGCCAAGTTTCACTGGGGGGCGCGAAACTGTCCTGCAATGAGGCTGCAAAATCGTCCAGTTCACCGCCCAGGGCAATCACACGGCCCATCCTGTTGATGTCAGATTTCGGGTCCAGATAATCTTCGTCAAACGTGACGCCGCTGGCCATGTTCAGAACGTTCCGAATTGTCGCCCTGTCATATGCGCTGCCTGCAAGTTTGGGGGCGTATTTGACGACGGGATCATCCAATGAATCGATTGCGCCCTCTTGCAGGAGAATGCCGAAAAGCGCCGACAGATAACTTTTTGCCACTGACCACGAAATCCGACGATCATCGGGACCGGTGCCCAGATAGTATTCCTCGAACCGGATCTTGCCGTTCTGCATGATAAGCAAAGAAGTGACCGAGCGTTCATTGATCCAAGTGTCGGTGCCTTCCGGAAGATCGAAACCTTCGCCGTAGGGCAGTTCCCATGTTGGGGCGTTTCCACGCGGCAGATCCACGGTCAGAAAGGCTTCATCCATATGCGAAAAGTTGTGAACGATCTTGTCCTCGGCAAACAGAGAGTTCACCGCCATCAGGCGCTGCAACTCTTCGCGTTTCCAAAGCCCAACGGCAGCGGCGGCCAAAGCCAGCGCCAGCACAATGCGCAGAACCCACTTCAGTATGGACCGCATCGCATAGCCTCCCTTGTTTGCGTGTATTGGAACGTGGACATCCCTCTTTCGCAACGCCGACGTAACGGAAAGAGGGCGGGGCGTTATTTGAACTTGTCCAACAGTTTCTGCATGGCCGACCGTTCGTCGGCCGGTGGCTTCGGAGGTGCCTCAGATGCGGTTTCAGCTTTTGGAGCGGCCGTCTTGGACGACCGGGGCGGAGCAGTGCGCAGGGCCACCGCGTTCATGAATTTTCCACCATCATCCTGGGCCAGATGGGGCGCGCCGTCCGAAACACCCCGAAGAACGTCGTCCAGCCAGTCACTCTCGGATTTCGCAAAGTCGCTCAGAACATAAGCCGAGACCATTTCCTTGCGGCCCGGATGTCCGATCCCAAGCCGGACACGGTCATAGGCTGCGCCTATATGGTCGTGGATCGAACGCAGACCATTATGCCCAGCGTGCCCACCACCCGCCTTTACCCGCACTTTGCCTGGGGCGAGGTCCAACTCGTCATGGAACACGACAACATCAGTGGACTCGAGCTTGTAGAACCGCATCGCTTCACCCACGGATTGACCGGACCGGTTCATGAAGGTCTGCGGTTTCAGCAACAGGATTTTTTCAGAGCCCAACCGCCCTTCCGAGATTTCGCCCTGAAACTTGGATTTCCATGGGCCAAACCCATGGTCTTCCGCAATCCGGTCCACGGCCATAAACCCGATGTTGTGCCGGTTCCGGGCGTATTTCTGCCCCGGGTTTCCCAATCCGACAAAGAGTTTCATGACCATGCTCCGCCTCTGTAGCCTCGAGGCTATGTGATGCCCGGAATCG
Organism: Ruegeria sp. HKCCD6604; assembly: GCF_013110635.1. Lineage (NCBI taxonomy): Bacteria > Pseudomonadati > Pseudomonadota > Alphaproteobacteria > Rhodobacterales > Roseobacteraceae > Ruegeria > Ruegeria sp. HKCCD6604. The sequence goes on from NZ_WVQW01000006.1 coordinate 77,967, forward strand.
CCATGGAAATCCAGCCAGCGCTGTGCGTGTTGACCATAAAAAAACGGGGCTCGTCAGAACCCCGTTTCAAAATCCAGACGTTTGATCCGGGTTTATTCTTCTTCTTTGCCGACGACTTCGACTTCGTCGACTGCAACTTCCGCTTCTTCACCTTCTTCGTCGTCGCTCGTGGACAGACCGGTCGGTGCCGAGACGTTCGCGATTACGAAGTCGCGGTCGATGGTCGGCTTGGTGCCTTCGGGCAGGTCAACCGACGAAATGGTGACGACGTCGTTGATGTTCATTCCGGCCACATCAACGGTGATCTTCTCAGGAATGTCACCTGCGGTGCACAACAGCTCGACTTCCGGGCGGACAACGGTCAGAACGCCGCCCTTCTTGATGCCGGGGGCTTCATCTTCGTTGATGAATTCAACCGGAATGTACAGCGCGATCTTGGTGGTCCGGCGCAGGCGCATCAGGTCCAGGTGTGTCGGCAGGTCTTTGACGACATCGCGCTGAACGTCGCGGCAGATGACGCGAACGTCTTCATGGCCTTCGACCTTCAGGTTCCACAGGGTCGACTTGAAGCGACCGGCCTTCAGGTGCTTGAACAGTTCGTTGAACGGAATCTGAATCGGCAGCGGATCTTTGTCGCCGCCAAACACAACGCCCGGAACCATGCCTTCGCGGCGTGTTTTGCGAGCGGCGCCCTTGCCTGTCCCCGTCCGTTCCAGAGCTACGAGATCAGGAATCTCTCCAGCCATGATAATTCTCCAATGTTAGGGCGGGTATCCTCCAAGGCTGTATACCCGCGTGAAGCCGCGTCCTTATCTCGATTCATCCGGTTTGGAAAGGGGTAATTCACAGCTTGCCGTTCTGAGGGGCTCAGCCGCGCGCTCCGAAGTGTTCTTCGCCAGATCAGTGAAGGGTCCGCTGTTTCATCTGGCCACAAGTATCCCGGGGGAGACGCCCGGAACGGGCGGCGGGGGCAGAGCCCCAAATCTCCCGCGGGCTCAGCCTTGCCAGCGACCACCAAAATCTTCTGGTACCAGAAGATTGTGCGCCCCCAGTGCGCTAACGGTTTTTTCACCGCACAGCGCCATTGTTGTATCAAGTTCCTTCTGAATCACTTCCAGCGCGGTGGTGACGCCTTTCTGACCCATGGCGCCCAACCCATAAACAAATGCGCGGCCGATATACGTCCCCGTGGCCCCCAGCGCCAATGCCTTGAGCACGTCCTGACCCGAGCGGATACCACTGTCCAGATGCACTTCGACATCATTGCCGACAGCGTCCATGATTTCGGGCAATACCCGGATCGAGCTGAGCGCACCATCCAGCTGACGCCCGCCATGGTTCGACACGACAATGGCATCCGCTCCCAGCTTGGCAGCCATTTTGGCATCTTCCGCGTCGAGTATGCCTTTCAGGATCACCTTTCCGCCCCACTGTTCCATCAGTTTTTCGACTTTACTCCAGTCGAGGGTGGGGTCGAACTGTTCAGCGGTCCAGGCCCCCAGTGAAGACGCGTCCGAGATACCTTGCACATGTCCCACTATATTGCCGAACTCGCGCCGCTTGGCCCGCAGCATTTCAATGCCCCAGGCCCATTTGGTCATCAGGTTCGCGATGGTCTTCGCGGTCAGCTTGGGGGGTGCGGACAGGCCGTTCTTCAGGTCTTTGTGCCGTTGGCCCAGAATCTGCAGATCCAACGTAATCACCAGCGCCGAACATCCGGCGTCCTTGGCCCGCTGGATCAGACGGCTGACATAGTCAGCGTCCTTCATCGTGTAGAGCTGAAACCAGAACGGCTTATCGGTGTGCTCGGCCACGTCTTCGATCGAGTTGATCGACATTGTGGAAAGGGTAAAGGGAACACCAAAATCCTCTGCGGCTTTGGCGGCCTTCATCTCTCCGTCCGCATGCTGCATCCCCGTCAACCCGACCGGGGCCAACGCGACCGGCATCGACACCTTCTGGCCGATCATTTCCGAGGCAGTTGAACGCCCGGACATATCAATGGCAACCCGCTGACGCAGGCGGATCTTTTCAAAATCGGAACTGTTTTCGCGGAATGTCTGTTCCGTCCAACTGCCGCTTTCAGCGTAGTCGTAGAACATCCGCGGCACGCGACGCTCGTAAATGCGCCTGAGGTCTTCAATATTGGTTATCACAGGCATGACTCAGACCTCCGAACTTACTGGTTCGTTTTCCTTACCAATGCATGTCAAAGCCTGCAATGATCTGGCCCGGCGGCGGGCAGTCAAAAAAGCCTGCCCCAGAACAGTCTGCGGCAGGCTTTCGAGTGTGTTGTGTTATCTGCCGGATCAGGCGCTATGAGCGCCATCCGACAGGGACTTTACAAAATCCAGAACTTCCTCGACCGGTTTGCCTGCGCCGATCTGGCTGACGATCGCCGATCCGACTACGGCACCATCTGCCACGGACGCGATATTGCGGGATTTCTCGGGCGTATTGATGCCAAAGCCCACGATCACCGGCAGCTCGGTAGCGGCCTTGATGCGGGCAACCTCGGGGGCCACATCCGTTGCCTGCGCCTCGGCCGCGCCGGTGATGCCAGTGATTGAGACGTAGTACACGAAGCCCGAGGTGTTTTGCAGAACGCGCGGCAAGCGCTGGTCATCCGTGGTAGGTGTTGCAAGACGAATGAAGTTCAGCCCGGCCACCTGAGCAGGCAGGCAAAGCTCTTCGTCTTCCTCGGGCGGCAGATCGACAACGATCAGCCCGTCAATACCGGCATCTTTGGCATCGGCCAGAAAAGCCTCGACACCGCGGCTGTAAATCGGGTTGTAGTACCCCATCAGGACAATTGGTGTCGTGTCATCTGTTTCCCTGAACGCGCGCGCCAGATCCAATGTGCGCTGCAACGTCATCCCGCCGTCCAGCGCGCGTTGACCCGCCGCCTGAATGGTGGGGCCATCCGCCATCGGATCAGTGAAGGGCAAACCAAGTTCGATGATGTCCACACCCGCGCCGGGCAGGCCTTTGACCACGTCGAGCGAGGTGTCATAGTCTGGGTCCCCTGCCATCACATAGGCAACAAAAGCCTTCTTTCCTTCGGCTTTCAGGGCGGCAAACTTAGCGTCGATACGGGTCATCGGATGTCCTTGCAATCGGGTTTGGACCCGTGTGCAGAAACTTTGACCGAAAATCAATCCCGCCAACGCAGGAATAGCTCAGAAGCCCAGATGGTACCGCAGCAGAACCGCGTTTACACCAGGGTTCTCATCATTGGTGCTGGCGTTCGATTTGTGCGTGATCGCAACTGACATTCTGTTGCCGTTGTTCAGGTTATATCCAAGACCCAAAAGGCTGCGGATCTGAAAGTCTCCGCCCAGGTCGTTCTGGTCGTTGCTGGCATTGAAGTACCCTGGCATGACACTGCCTTCGACGAACCAGCGCTCACCCAGAGAATACAGTCCGACCAGCCCCACACCGATATGCGTATCCCCGTCTTCGTCCACAGAAAACGCAGCACCCCAGCCAGCACTGAACAGAGTTGCCTGGTGAAAAGGAGTGTGATGGTATTCGAGAGCGATCAGTGCCTGATCTTCGGACGTCGCCTCGGAAAAATCTGAATACCCGGCACCAAAAACAACCGTCTGAGCTTGGGCTGTAGCAAATGTAGAGACCGTCAGTACGGCTGCAAGAAGTAGTTTTTCCATTATATTCTGCCATTTAATTTGGTCGCGCTATGTTAATTGTTCATCCTACCCTTCGTTTTTCAGGACCGACAAGAACACGATTTGAGAACAATTTCGTGATGTGGCCGAAGGGACTCAAACAAAGTAGCCCCGGCAATCACTTGCGCATTGATGCGGACCTGCATAGAAGCTGCGTTCGTATTCTATGCAGGAGGCCGTTATGGGCTTTAAGATGGGAATCGTGGGTCTGCCAAACGTGGGCAAGTCGACCCTGTTCAATGCGTTGACCAAAACCGCTGCCGCGCAAGCCGCGAACTTCCCGTTCTGCACGATTGAGCCCAATGTCGGCGATGTGGCCGTGCCGGATGAGCGGCTCGACAAGTTGGCGGCAATCGCGTCGTCGAAACAGATCATCCCGACGCGCATGACATTCGTGGATATCGCCGGTCTGGTGAAGGGGGCCTCGAAAGGCGAGGGGCTGGGGAACCAGTTTCTGGCAAATATTCGCGAAGTCGATGCCATCGCCCATGTCCTGCGCTGTTTCGAAGATGGCGACGTGACCCATGTTGAAGGCCGCATCGATCCTGTGGCCGACGCCGAGACCATCGAGACCGAGCTGATGCTGGCCGATCTGGAAAGCATCGAAAAGCGCCGTGCCAACCTTGTGCGCAAGCTGAAAGGCAATGACAAAGAGGCCCAACAGCAGGACCGCCTGCTTGCCGAAGCGCAAAAGATGCTGGAGAGCGGCAAACCTGCACGGTTGGTCGAGGTTTCGGACGAGGACGCCAAGGCCTGGAAGATGTTGCAGCTGCTGACCACCAAGCCGGTTCTTTATGTTTGCAACGTGTCTGAGGAAGAAGCCGCTGAAGGCAACGAATACTCGGCGAAAGTCGCCGAGATGGCTGCCGCCCAAGGCAACTCTCACGTCATCATCAGCGCCAAGATCGAAGAAGAGATCAGCCTGCTTGAAGCGGACGAGGCACAGATGTTCCTTGAGGAAATGGGTCTGGAAGAGCCCGGCCTCGACCGTCTGATCCGTGCCGGGTACGACCTGCTGAAACTGGAAACCTATTTTACGGTCGGCCCGAAAGAGGCCCGCGCCTGGACCATCCGCACCGGCACCGCTGCACCGCAGGCGGCTGGTGTCATTCATGGTGATTTCGAAAAGGGATTCATCCGCGCCGAGACCATCGCCTATGACGACTTCATCGCCTGCAACGGCGAGCAGGGGGCGAAAGAGGCAGGCAAGATGCGGGCCGAGGGGAAAAGCTATATCGTCAAGGATGGCGACGTGATGCATTTCCTGTTCAACACCTGACGCCATTTGCCCTGTACCGACATCAGGGCGTTTCGTTCAAGCTGCATTGTCGAATCAGCCACCCGCCGTCCGGCTGTCTGTACAAAACGTTGAGAGATGTGCCGTCATCTGTCGTTCCTTCGCGGAAAGTCGCAAGGCACCAGCCGATTTGGCCGTCTATGCCAGCCTGCACGACTTCGATGACTTTGTCCTCGCCACCTTCCTCCAGCCATTCCGAATGTATTGTTTCAATGGCTGTTCGTCCTTTGGTTGCGGGGCCAAAAGGTGAGTATAGCTCTGCGTCTTCGGTGAAAAACGATGCGCACCCAGCTGCTTTTCGGGATCGGTAGCATCCGACATACGCATCAAACAGTTTTTGAAATACGTCTACAGCGGTCATGCGGTACCTCGCCTACTTGTTCCCAGCGCCCATTAATGGTGGGCATTCTTATACGACAAAGCACCAGTTTCCGACGCGCCCGCGCTGAAAGACGGTGCTTTCCCTGTACGGTAAAGACGGTGCTTTCCCTGTACGGTAATGCAGTTAGAGTGGTCTTTGGCCTGATGTTGGAAATTTGAATCATGATCGAAATCCGCGACCTGCAACTGCTCAGCGCGTTGGCGCGGCACCGTCATTTCGCCAAGGCCGCCGAGGAATGCGGGATTTCGCAGCCCGCCTTTTCCATGCGCATCCGCAACCTCGAGGATCGGCTGGGCGTGTCCATCGTCCGCCGCGCCAACCGGTTTCAGGGCTTGACCGAAGAGGGCGAGATGATTGTCCAACGGGCGCGGCGTATTCTCGATGACACCAAAGCACTGGAACAGCAGGTGCTGGCCACCAGGGGCGAGATCACCGGCACGCTGATCCTTGGCGTGATACCGACGGCCATCGCCTTTACCGGGCGCCTCACCAAACGCTTTCGGCAAGCCCATCCTCGCATCGTTACGCGCATCGAAACCATGTCTGCCACCGCCATTCAACACCGGCTGGACGAAGGAAGTCTGGACGCCGGGATAACATATGGTGACAGCATCGGGACTGATCTGCGACAGGTGCAACCTTTGTACGAGGAAACCTATGTTCTGCTGGTTCCGTCACACATGACGGACGAAACCGGCCCCTTGCCTTGGGCGCGCGTGGCTGAATTTCCGCTGAGCCTGCTCGAGCCGCAGATGCAAAACCGGCGTATTCTGGATCGTATCTTTGCCGAACAGGGGCTGCACCCGGACGTGGTCGCCGAAACCAGCGGATTCACCGCGTCGATGGTGATGGCACGCGAGGGGCTGGCTGCCACGGTTGTGCCACGTGTCCTTATTCGGGCATTGGGCGAGTTGCAGGGGACAAAGGTGCTGCCGCTGGTCGATCCGATTGTAAGTAAACCGATCTGTCTGGCCACCCTGAGCCGAGACCCTGAACTGCCCACGGTGCAGGCACTGCGCGCTGTGGTGACGTCTTTACGGTGATAAGATGTCGTTATCGTGCGATTGCAAAAAGCGATTTGACGATATGCTAGCCTGATGAGACACGGGGCCTGAATCGGAGGGCATCATGGCACCATTAGACACCAAGCCATCAGGCGCACCCAAGGGCGTCTGGAAGTCAGGTAAAGGCAAGGGGCGGCACACGCCCAAGGGCCGACAGTTTACGGATGAAGCGCAGGCCGAAATTGCGCGCCTGCTGGGCGACCGCCCACGCCGCCGCGACCTGCTGATCGAGTTTCTGCACCTGATTCAGGACACACACGGCTATATCAGCGCCGACCATATCGCCGCGCTGGCCGTCGAGATGCGGATCGGCCAAGCCGAGATTTACGAGACCGCGACCTTCTATGCCCATTTCGACGTGGTGAAAGAAGGTGAAACGCCGCCCCCCGCGCTGACCATTCGCGTCTGTGATTCCCTGTCCTGCGAAATGGCTGGTGCGCAGCAGTTGCAAAAAGCGCTGGAGGATGGGCTGGACCCGTCCGAAGTGCGCGTTCTGCGCGCGCCCTGCATGGGGCGCTGCGACACGGCACCGGTGCTGGAAATCGGGCACAACCATATTGACCACGCGACCCCTGAAAAGGTGCAGGCTTCGATTGCTGCGGGCGACACTCATGCCCATCTGCCCGACTATGAGACCTTCGCGACCTATGTCGAGAACGGCGGTTACGCCAAGCTGAAAGAGCTGCGCGAGGGCGGCGACTGGGAAGCGGTTCAGGAACAGGTTCTGGCCTCGGGTCTGCGCGGTTTGGGCGGCGCAGGTTTCCCGTCGGGCAAGAAATGGGGCTTTGTCCGCATGAATGACGGCCCGCGCTATCTGGCCGTGAACGGGGACGAGGGCGAACCCGGCACCTTCAAGGATCGCTACTATCTGGAACGCACGCCGCATGTTTTCCTCGAAGGGATGCTGATCGCCGCCTGGGCGGTTCAGGCAGAGACCTGCTTTATCTACATGCGTGACGAATATCCAGCCGTTCTGGAAATTCTGCGGCGCGAGATTGCCGCGCTGGAACAGGCCGGGATCGTCGAGAAAGGCTATATCGACCTGCGCCGCGGCGCGGGCGCTTACATCTGCGGAGAAGAATCCGCGATGATCGAGTCGATCGAGGGCAAAAAGGGCCTGCCGCGTCACCGCCCGCCCTTCGTGGCGCAGGTCGGCGTATTCGGCCGCCCGACGCTGGTGCACAACGTGGAAACGCTCTACTGGGTGTCCAAAATCTGCCGGGAAGGTCCGGAGATCCTCAATTCGGTTGAAAAGAATGGCCGCAAGGGGCTGCGCAGCTATTCGGTCTCGGGCCGGGTGGCCAAGCCGGGCGTTTACCTGCTGCCGGCAGGGTCGACCATTCTTGACGTGATTGATGCAGCCGGGGGCATGGCCGAAGGTCATGTGTTCAAGGCGTATCAACCGGGCGGGCCGTCGTCAGGTCTTCTCCCCTCCAGCATCGACGACGTCCCGCTCGACTTTGACACACTACAGCCGCTGGGCACCTTCATCGGGTCTGCTGCGGTTGTGGTTCTGTCCGATCAGGACACGGCCCGTGATGCGGCGCTGAACATGCTGCGGTTCTTCGAGGACGAAAGCTGTGGCCAGTGCACGCCCTGCCGGGCGGGCTGCGAAAAGGCGGTGAAGCTGATGCAGGCCGAGAAGTGGGATACCGACCTGCTGGAAGATCTGTGCCAGGTGATGGGCGACGCTTCGATCTGCGGTCTGGGGCAGGCGGCCCCGAACCCGATTCGCCTGGTCATGAAACACTTCGCTGAAGAAATCTGAGGGAGACAGAGCCATGCTTGATGCAAGCCCAAACAAGACCGTCACCTTCAACCTGAACGGCGATGACGTCACCGTGCCCGAAGGCACCACCATCTGGGAAGCGGCCAATGGCCGTGGGCTGGTGATTCCGCATCTGTGTCACAAACCGGCACCGGGCTACAAACCCGATGGCAACTGCCGCGCCTGCATGGTCGAGGTGGAAGGCGAGCGTACGCTGGTCGCCTCGTGCATCCGTCCGGCGGCTGACGGGATGGTGGTGAAAACCGACACCGACCGCGCCGAGAAATCGCGCGCGCTGGTGATGGAACTGCTGGTGGCCGACCAGCCCGAGCAGCCGCATGATGCCTCGAGCCATTTCTGGGACATGGCCAAGCTGAACGACGTCAGCGACAGCCGTTTCCCGGCGAAAGAGGCCGAGAAGATCCCGTTGCTGGATGACAGCCATGTGGCGATGCGGGTCAATTTGGATGCCTGCATCAACTGCAACCTCTGCGTCCGCGCATGCCGCGACGTGCAGGTCAATGACGTGATCGGCATGGCCGGGCGCGGGCATACCGCGCAGGTGGTGTTCGACCAGAACGACCCGATGGGCGATTCGACCTGCGTGGCCTGCGGCGAATGCGTTCAGGCCTGCCCGACCGGCGCTCTGATGCCCGCCACCGTGCTGGACGACCAGCAGCACGGCGACAGCAAGGATTACGATTCCGAAACCGAAAGCGTCTGCCCCTTCTGCGGGGTGGGCTGCAAGGTCAGCCTCAAGGTCAAGGACGGCAAGGTCAAATATGTCGAGGGCATCAACGGCCCCGCCAACGAAGGCCGTCTGTGCGTCAAGGGCCGGTTCGGGTTCGACTATATCCACCACCCGCATCGCCTGACCAAACCGCTGATCCGGCGCGAGGATGCACCGTCAAAAGGTCTGAACGCTGATCCCGGCAACCTGTCGACCCATTTCCGCGAAGCGACCTGGGAAGAAGCGATGGATCTGGCGGCCACCAGACTGATGGCCCTGCGCGACCAAGACCCGCGCAGCGTTGCGGGCTTTGGATCGGCCAAATGCACCAACGAGGAAGCCTATCTGTTCCAGAAGTTCATCCGTCAGGGTTTCAAACACAACAATGTCGACCACTGCACCCGTCTGTGCCATGCGTCGTCCGTTGCCGCTCTGATCGAGAACGTGGGTTCGGGCGCAGTGACGGCGACCTTCAACGAGATCGAGAACGCTGATGTGGCGATCATCATCGGCGCCAACCCGATCGAGAACCACCCCGTCGCGGCGACCTATTTCAAGCAGTTCGCCAAGCGCGGCGGCAAGCTGATCGTGATGGACCCGCGCGGTGTCGGCATGCGCAAATTTGCGGACGAAATGCTGCAATTTCGGCCAGGTGCCGATGTCTCGATGCTGAACGCGATCATGAACGTGATCGTCGAGGAAGAGCTGTATGACAGCCAGTACATCCACCGCTGGACCGAGAACTGGGAGGCCGAGAAAGAACACCTGCGCCAGTTCACCCCCGAGGCGATGGCGCCGATCTGCGGCATCGAACCGGATCAGCTGCGTCGCGTTGCGCGCACCTTTGCAGAAGCCAAGGCTGGTCTGATCTTTTGGGGTATGGGCGTCAGCCAGCATATCCACGGCACCGACAATTCGCGCTGCCTGATCTCGCTGGCATTGATGACCGGGAATGTCGGCAAACGCGGCGCGGGTCTGCACCCTCTGCGGGGCCAGAACAACGTGCAGGGTGCATCAGACGCCGGCCTGATCCCTATGTTCCTGCCGGACTACAAGACGGTGACGGATGACGGCATTCGCGCGCAGTTCACCAATATCTGGAAATCGGATGATTTCTCGAACGAGAAGGGTCTGACCGTCACCGAGATCATTGACCAAGCCTATGCGGGCAACATCAAGGGCATGTACATTCAGGGTGAAAACCCGGCCATGTCCGACCCGGATGTTGGCCACGCTCGTGAGGCCCTGGCCAAGCTTGACCTGATGATCGTGCAGGACATCTTCCTGACCGAAACCGCGAACTATGCCGACATCATCCTGCCGGCCTCGGCGCTGTATGAAAAGAACGGCACGGTGTCGAACACCAACCGTCAGGTGCAACGTGTCCGTCCGGCCGTGGCACCTCCGGGTGAGGCACGTGAGGATTGGAAGATCACGGTCGAACTGGCGCAGCGGATCGGGCTGAACTGGGACTACTCCGATGTGTCCGAGGTCTTTGCCGAGATGAAACTGACCATGGAGTCGCTTGACAACATCACGTGGGAACGGCTGGAAACCGAGACGATCACCTATCCGTCGCTCAGCGAAACCGATCCCGGCCAGTCTATTGTGTTCGGCGATGGTTTCCCCCGCGCGGGTGGCAAAGCAAGGTTCACTCCGGCCAATGTCATCCCGCCTGATGAGGCGCCCGATGATGAATACCCGATGATTGCCACCACCGGCCGTCAGCTGGAACATTGGCATACCGGTTCAATGACCCGACGGGCAAAGGTTCTTGACGCAGTCGAGCCAGAGGCCAATTGCTCGATGAACCCGCGCACGCTGAAGCTGATGGGGATTGAGCCGGGCGAAATGATCCGCCTGACCACGCGTCGTGGTTCGATTGAAATCATGGTGCGCGCAGACCGGGCCATTGCCGAAGACATGGTGTTCATCCCGTTTGCCTATGTCGAAGCGGCGGCGAACATCCTGACGAACTCGGCCATCGACCCCTACGGCAAGATCCCCGAGTTCAAATTCTCGGCCATTCGTGTCGAAAAGATCGAGGATGCGATGGCAGCGGAGTAAGATCGCGGCCAGACTGAACAAGGGCGGCCTCTGGAAGGGGGCCGCTTTTTTCTTTGCTGCGCCGTCGTTCAAACGATTGCCCCATCTGACTTGCCCCGGCAATTCGTCGGGTTTTAAATTGGCCGCGGCACCACGCAAATTTCCGCGCTGGCGATTGCATCGCGACCACCAACGAAATCGGAATCAGGCGTCGACAAGACAATTTGAACACCCGTCACCTGCTCGTGCGACATGAACGGGAGGCTCAACTCGGTTTCTTTTTTGACTGTTGGTCAGTAGTCACGCTCGAAGAACACACCCACGCCGGTCTCTCCTCGGCCATCGACCGTACCGCGCACCGTGAAATTGTCCGTGACATCGAGGTTCAGGTTCACTTCGGTGTCACCTTCGGTGTTCACGGTGAAGTCCGTATAGAGGTTTTCACCCAGGTACGCGCCCGCGCCCAAACGGCCCGCGCCGCTTTCCGAAGCTCCTATGTCGACCGTGTCGACTCCGGTGGAGTCGCGGAGACCTTTGGTTGCATCCCCTCCCGCACCGCTAAGCTGCGCCAGTGATGCTGCCATTTGCGCGATCAGGAAAGGCGAGATTTCTGAAAACCGGTTCCCGAACAGCAACATTGCCAGTGCTTCTTCAGCCGGACGTTCGGGGTCGGAAAACACATTGACCTCAGGTGAATCCAGCGGGCCGGCTATTTCGATCGTTGCGGTGCCGTCAGACGTGCTGGCTGAAGACTCGAACTCGATATACGGGGTCAGGTCGCCCTGCAACGTGACGATCCCCTTGGTCAGTGCCAATCTGCGGCCCAGAATGTCGAAATTCCCCCGGATCAGTTCGATCTGACCGGACGGAACGACAGAGGCAGTGGTGCCGCCGATGAAAATTCGACCACCCAGTTCAGCGTTCACCCCGCGCCCTCTGACGAAAACCGCTTTGGGTGCAAGCAGGCTAATATCCAGCGCAATACGGGATGCGCTTTTCTCCGATCCTTCGGTCACGACCAATCCGGCCCGCTCTCGCGTGACGAAACCGGCGCGACTTTCGTTGATGTGCTGGATGTCCGGGATAGGTGCCGCGCCTACCGCGCCGGACGCGGCGGCAAGGTTGATGTTGGTTTCGTCAAACGTGATCTGACCGGCAAGCGAACTGTTTCCGGCCAACGCCCCGGTCATGGCAATCTGACCGTTCAGGGTGGTTTCATACAGCAACCGGTCTGTCAGCACCAGGTTGTTCAGGGTGGTGGTAATCTGGGCGTTGAACGGAGGGGTCAGGTCAACAGGCCCGTTGACGGTAAAGTTGCCGCCCGCCCGAACTCCGCCATTCAGTGTAATGTTTGCGCGACTTTGCGCCAGATCCACCTGACCACTGATCCCGGTAATGGTCTGACCAGCACCCGGAATGGCAAGGGATGTGCCCGAAGTGGTGACCGAACCGCTCAGCGACGCCAGCGCCGGAGCACCTTTGAGTGCCAGATCGAAGCGCGCCGACCCGTCGATCTTGTTGGGTGTGATGAAGACATTCGCGATCCCAAGGTTGATGCCGCCCTGTGCCTTCAGATCCGCCTGACTGCTGGTTTCATCAAAAGTGCCGGCCAACGTGGTGTCTATGTCGGCAGGCCCTTGCGCCTTGGCGTCAATCGTCCAGACACCGTTATCGCGTTTGGCCGTTCCCTTTGCTGCCACAGTGCCGGGAAATTCGGGAACGAACCGCTCGATCCGGTTGAGTTTGGCGTCAAAATCCACATCAGCCGAGCCATTCTGGCCGACCGTTCCTTGAAGGCTGGCGAAAGAGCTGTCAGGCCCATCCAGGCGAGCAGTGCCTTCCAGTCCAGAGCCGGTCGGAGCGACGTTCCCGCTCAGGTTCAGCGGGCCGGACAAGGTTTGCGACAGACGGGCAAGGTCATCCAGTTTGGCGGAAAAGTCCAAACCGCCGGCGTCTCGGTTCAGCTTGCCCGATGCATTCGCCGAAAGGGCGGTTCCAATCAGTTGGAACGTACGGATATCCAGGCCTTCATCGTTGTTCATCGCGTCCACGGTCAGGTTCGTTCGCCCCTGGATCAGGTCGTCAACGGCGTCGATCCCGGTTTTGATATCGTCCGCCGCCAAATTGCCTTTTACGTCGAACGCTTTGCTGCCGACTGCGCCCTTGCCGGCAACATCCGCTCGGATCGCCCCTGCCAGATCGCGTTTTGCAAGGCTGGAAAACGGTGACAGGTCCGGGATGTTCACATTGACCTGCCCGTCAATGGCAAGGGCTTTCCTTGGATCGTCTATGGTAACAGAGGCCTTGGCGGTCAGGGCTGAACCGTTCACCGATGCGTCGCGGATAACAATCTGTTCTTGGCTCAGCGCACCGTCGAACGTGATCTCGTTGCGACCGACCAAAAGCGGGTCGATCTCGGTTAGACCGGTTTTGATATCCCGGCCCGATACGCTGGCCGTTCCGTCAAACTCCAGCGTCTGAACGGTTCCCTTTCCGTTCAGCTTTGCTTGCACCGCACCCCCAAGCTCGCGGTCGGCAAGGCCGGAAAACACGGACAGGTCCCGGGAATTGACCGTCGCCTGACCATCAATCGTCACGTTGCCATCAGGGGTCGTTACCGTGCCGTCGGCCTGGGCGCGCAAGGTATCACCGATCAGGGTGAAATCTCGGATGGTTACGCCATCTGCACCGCGCCTGGCGTCGAGCGTTACTGTTGTATTGCCCTTGATCACCGGATCGATGTCATCACGCCCGGTCGAGAGGTCGGTTCCTTCGACCTCCAGTGTGCCGTCGAAACTGCCTTCCAGTGGCGAGCCTTGACCGTTTAGACGGGCCGAGACCTGGCCTCCCAGCTCCAGTTGGGCCAGTTCCGAAAACCGGGACAGATCCGCGGCTTCCAAAGTGGCGGTGCCGTCGACGGCCAGACCGGTGGACAGGCCGCTGACCAATGCGTCGACGCCCAATTCGTAATCCGCACCAACCAGTTCGAGACCGGTCAGGTTCAGGGATTGGTCACTGCCATATTCGAAAGTGCCATCCAGAGTGACGAGGTCGCCAATTGCTGCATTCAGGGCCTTGTCCGCCAGGTCAATACCGTCCAACGCGGCCTGCAGGTTGCCATTGATTTTTAGCACTGCGCCCTGTTCGAGGGTCCCGTGAGCAGTAATTTGCGCGCGCTCCAAATCAACCTGCTCGGCCTGCACGGCGTTTGCAGTCAGGCTCAGATCCCAATGATTGCCGTTTTTTTCGTCGTACAGCGCTGAAATCTGTGCTGCTCCAACGGACGTGTCACCGCCCGAAGCTGGAAGAGTTACCCTTTCACCCTCCGGCGGCGTTATGCGTCCTTGCAGGGCTGCGAGTTGCAATCGCCCACCTGCCGCCAACTGTAACTGGCCTTTCAGGTTCAGTGCTTGTGACGAGATCTCAAGCTCGTCAATTTCCAGCGCACCTTCAGGTTGGGTTCGCCCATCCACATAGAGCTGTGTTTTGGCACCGAAAAACGTATCCATTTCTTCAGCGACAAAAGGTGTCAAATCACCGCCGAGATCGGCAGTAAACGCAATGCCCTCTTCCGCGCTGGCCGCGGCAGTCGGGGCCGAGCGTAACCGAACCTGACCCGTCACCCGAGGCTGACCATCGCTGCTGAGACCGATATCGGCCGTAAAATCGGTCACGGGTCCGGATCCTTTCGCTGTCAGCGCGATAGGCGGGGTATCCGGCATTTTAAGAGCGGTCGAGATCAGGCCGCCCGCCGCCTCTGTCACCTGAAGGTCAAGATCGATCTGGCTGTTTGAATTCTGAAAGCCCGCTGTCAACTTGATTTCATCACCTGCCCGGTCCAGCCGGGTGATATCAAGGTTGGTGTCCAGCGTCCCGTCGGCCAGTGACAGGTTGCCACTAACCGCCAGTTCTGCGGCCACTCCGATCAGGGGCTCGCCCAAAGCCAGCTCGTCGATGCGAATTTCACCGATTTCGATGGCAACAGGCAGTTCAGGCAGTTGGAAGCCTTTTGCCTCTGCGGTTGGCGGCGGCGTGTCTTTGGTGGTGGTGCCAGGCGCGCGGGCAACATCGATCTCTTGCGCCGTCAGGGCATTGACTGAGAACCGCCCACGGATCAAAGCCAGCCGGTTCCAGTCAAGTTCGGCATCTTTTATGGTCAGCCAGACCCCTTCGTCATCGGCAACGGTGATCTCGGCAATCGTGGCACGTGAACTCAGTGCACCTTGCAGACCTTTGACAGTAACGTTCTGATCCTCGCCCGACAGGGTATCCTGCAGGAACCGCTCGATCATGCTGCCGCCTTCGTCCTCCTGCGGATGTCCGGCCACAGGCACGATTGCCAGCGCGCCGATCAGCAGAGGGTATGAAAGGTACCGTCTCAAAATGCCTGTCCTATCCCGATATAGAACTGTAGCCCGTCCCCGGTGGGACCGCTGACAGGATAGGCCAGATCAAGACGCAAGGGGCCAAACCCGCCCAGATCATATCTTACGCCAATACCGGCGCCCGAGTGATCTTCTTGCGCGCCGCTGCCGACAAAGGAAGATGTATCGACGACACCGTAGTCATAAAACCCAACCAGCGACAGGCTGTCAGTAACCTTGCCACGGATCTCGCCGGACAAGCCAATAAATGACTTGCCGCCCGCGATGCCGGTCCCGACCGGAATGCCAAGGCTTTCATAGGGTTGCCCGCGAACGGTTCCCGCACCGCCCGAGAAGAACAGAAAGTCAGGCGTGACGCCATCGGCAGGTGGGCCAATCACGGATCCCAGCTGCGCGCGACCGGCCAAAACGATCCTCCCCCCTGTCCCCAAGCTGGTATAGGCCCGCCCATCAAAGAAAAGGCGGAGGCCGGTATCCGTACCGGATATTCCGACAAAGGGCATGACTTGCGAGTCCAGATAGAATCCGCGTGTGGCGCTGACTTTGCTGTCGCGTTGGTCCCATTCAGACCGGAAGGGCAGGATGAAATACCTGAACTTGCGACCAGTGCCATATGCGTCGTCGGCGTCTGACAGCTGAAACCCGGCGGATGCCTCGGCATATAAGTTGTCGGAAAAAGTGCGGCGCGCACCATAGGCCAGCGAAGCCACCGTTACATTATAGTTTTCCGTGTTGCGGCGTTCCAGCAGGGCGCTCCAGAAGGTGTTGTCATCCGGGCCAAGCCGGTCAG
Source organism: Ruegeria sp. HKCCD6604 (assembly GCF_013110635.1). NCBI lineage: Bacteria > Pseudomonadati > Pseudomonadota > Alphaproteobacteria > Rhodobacterales > Roseobacteraceae > Ruegeria > Ruegeria sp. HKCCD6604. Next base: position 94,115 of record NZ_WVQW01000006.1, read on the forward strand.
GTTGATCCAGACGCAACCCGATCCGGCCATCAATATCCTCTGCACCGCCAATATTTCGAACCGCCACTTCGAAGCGCAGACGTTCTGCGCGCCTGAACATATTGCGATGGGTCCACGTCGCGGTCACATCAACACCATCGCGAGAGGCCAGTTCGACACCAAAGGTCAACCGACGTTTGGGCAGGTCTTCGAACGTGGCATCGAAATCCAGTGTGCCATCCGGATTCGGCGTCTCTCGTTCCTGCAACGAGACCACGTTGAACGTGCCGGTCCGGCGCAACCGTGTTCCCACCTTCTGGATTTTCTCAGGGGAATAGACCTCTCCGCTTGGAAACCCGGCGATCTTTTCGATGGATCTGTGGCGCACATCTGAATTGCCCTTGATGAACATCTTGCCAAATGTCAGCCTGCGCCCGGGATCAAGGTCGATCTGGGCATCCAGACGGGATTGGGCGTGGCGCGCGATGATTGTCTGACCCGCAATTCCGGCTTTTGCGTGACCCGCGTCCCTCCATCCCTGAACACCGGCCGAGGAGGCCTGTTGAATGGCACCGGTCGTCGCCAGTTTCCCGGGGGCAAAGTTTTCGGGCAGTTCCGTTCCGGGGGCCAGGGGCTTGACAGTGGCGGTGCCGAATTTGAAGCTTGGCCCGGTTTCAACGGTAATCGCAGCACGGTTTATTTGTGCAGGCACCGTGAGAGAGCTCAACTCGGCCGCCTCCTGTCCATCAAGCTTGATGCTGACGACCGGGCTGAAATACCCTTCGTCGTAAAGGATTTGCACGATCGTACGGTAATCCGACAAAGCTGCCGAGAGGATTTCAAGCGGGGTGTCGAGGCCGCGTTCCTCAGCGGTGGTTACTGAGGATGTCTCCTTGAGGCGATCAACCAGTTCTTTCGATGCGCCGGGGGCCGAAAGGGAGGTTTCCAGCGCCGCCAGCGTGGTTGGGGCCAAAGTCACAACTGTGGCCATCAGCCAGCGCCCCAGACGGCATTGCCGCTTGCTCCTTTGCATGAATTGCCCCAACTGTCCCAATTCCAGTTCTCTTGTCCGTGTCGTGCACGGCCCTTTGAATTCAGGTTAGAGCATCTGAAAGCGGATGGGGAAAGGAATTATACATGAGACGAGAATTTTTTCGGCCAAATTGTGTTGAGGTTGCCGCCAGGCTATTCGGCTGCCATAAGGCGGGCCACGTCCAGCATTCGCGCCGAGAAGCCCCATTCGTTGTCGTACCAACCAAAGACCCTGACCTGATTTTCACCCACCATACGGGTCTCGGGCCCGGCAACAACCAGCGATTCAGGGCGGGACCGCAGGTCGGACGAGACCAGTGGCAAATCAGTCCAGCCAAGCACTGGGGATGCAGCAACGGCCTGCTTCAGGGCTCGATCGAAGATCTCGGCGCTCATGCCGCGCTGCAATGTGACCACGAGGTCCACGGCTGACACACTTGCCGTTGGAACGCGGACAGCCGCGCCCGAGATACGCCCGGCCAGATGCGGAAGGACGACATCGATAAGGTGCATCGCGCTCGATGTGGTCGGAACCATCGACAGCGCCCCAGCCCGAGAACGGGCAAGGTCGCCACGCGGCGCATCCACCATCGGTTGGCTGTTGGTATAGCAGTGGATGGTGGTCATGTGCCCCGATGCAACACCGCCGATATCGTCGATGACCTTGACCAGTGGCACCAGCCCATTTGTGGTGCAGGAAGCGTTTGACACAATCCGGGCGCTGCCCAACTGGTCTTCGTTCGCACCCAGAACGATGGTGACATCAGCAGCGGGGGAGGGGCCTGAAATCAGTACTTTGCCTGCGCCCGCAGACAAACCGCGACGCGCAACGTCCGAACTGCGGGCGATACCCGTACAATCCAGCATGACGTCAACGCCCGACAGATCAACGCGGGACAGATCATCGCTGTGGGTCATGGGAATTGAGTGCCCATCCACGATCAGCGCGGCGTCCCCTGCGGACACATCGCCGGGATAGGGACCAAATGTGCTGTCGTATTTGAACAGGTATGCACAGGTGTCCAGCGGCGCGATGTCATTGATCAGCACCAGCTCGATATCTGACCCTGCCGGCAGGGCCAGAACCTGCCGCAGGATCGTACGGCCAATACGGCCGAATCCGTTTATTGCGAGTTTCATGCGCAAGCTATGGCAGGCCGGTCGGGCGACCTCAATGCCTGATCTGACGCTGTGTCAGTTGCAGCTGACCTGCGAGAAAAACTGGCCCGAGATGTTCTGATACATGCTGGCCACGATCGGCTTGCACCCGGTTGCCTGCTGAATCGCGGCAATTGCCTGAACGGTGCGCAGGCGCGGTGGCGGACCGAATGGGTTGAGGTTGTTGTTGTCACGCGTGGCGCGATAGACAACCGGCGCATCGGAAACCTGTGTCACCGCCCAGGTGCGGCTCATGACGAACACGGATTTGGTTTCTTCCTTGGCCGAGATGGGGGATGCAAAAAGGGCCGCGGATGAAGCGAGTGCTGCGACGGCCAGCAGGGCGGGGCGTAGTTTCATGGAACAATCTCCAGTGCTCAAAATCAGAATTTACTTGGATTTCAGCAAATTCCGGCCCGCCTGTGAAGCCCCAAGGTCAGAAATTTGCGACGCCACCCCGTCGGAAAGGTGTTACCGGCGAGCTGTGGGCAATGGCAAATGTCGGTTGCAGTCCCTGTGCCGCCAATGCCCGAACCACTCCGGATCGCCCGCGTTGCGGGCTTGCGAACAAAAGTCTCGCAGACAGGTCTTTCCGGGGTGTTTTGAAGGTTCGCGTCAGGGGCTTGGCCCTGCCGGATTAGAGGTATAACCTTGACCACAAATGATTTCAGCTCTGCGAGGCCGCCATGAATGCCCCATGTTTTACCGCCATCGCCGCATGCGGCATTTTATTGATGAGCACTGTGGTCGAGGCCAAGCCCCTTTCTCGAATCATAGCCGAGATGGGGTTGTCTCCGGCAGATTTCGAAGTGGTCAACGCAGCCTCGAACGCGCTTTTGACCAGCGGTACGCCTTCCGTGGGCCAGGAACGGTCATGGAAGAATGACGACACGGGTTCCAAGGGGACAATCCGGGTGCGATCGGTACAGGGAAATTGCGTTGGTCTTCAGCATGTGATTCAGCCGGAAGGCGGTGATCAGAGCAGGGAAATTCGAACCCGCCGCTGCAACGACGGCAACGGCAATTGGATCCTTACGCCCTGATCATCAGCTCAGAGTTCAGTAGCCCTGATCACGATTGACTTCATGCAGCAAGGCCGCGCCGGAACTGAGGCGTCGGAAGTTTTCAGCCACATCCGACAAGGCATCGCCCAGATGCCAGCCTGAAACATGTGGAGTGATCGTCACGCCGGGGTGGCGCCATAGCGGGCTGTCTTGTGGCAAAGGTTCCCGCGAGGTGACGTCCAACACGGCATGCCCCGGAACACCTGCGTCCAGTGCCGCGATGAGGGCGTCCTCATCAATCAGATTTCCGCGCCCCGCGTTCAGCAACTGACTACCGGGTTTCATCGCCGCCAGCATCCGGGCATCAAACAGGCCAGCGGTCTGAGGGGTCGAGGGCAGGATGGCGCAAACGTGGTCACATTGGCCAAGAAGCGCGGGCAACGCGTCCTGCCCGTGCATGCAAGTTACGCCTTCAATGGCTTTGGGCGTCCGGCTCCAGCCCATGACCTGAAAGCCCACGGCGTGCAGCATCCGCGCGGTGCGGGCGCCGATGTGGCCAAGACCCAGAACACCGACCACGGTGTCCGGCGTAAAAACCGGTGCGCGCGGGGACCATTCGGCGCGGGTTTGGGCCGCTTCGTGAAACGCCATGTGTCGCTGAGCGCGCAGGATATAGGCCAGAAACCACTCGGCAATGCCCTGTGCCGGTGCGTCAGGCTTCAGGCGGGCGATGCGCACGTGACCGGGCAGACCGGGATGGCTGACAATGGTCTCGACCCCTGCGCCCAGCTTTTGAACCAGTTTCAGGTTCGGCAGTCGCGTCGGGTGGTCACGTTGCATGTCAACCACGGCCAGCATCATTATGTCATCCGGATTGCCCAACGTTTCGGCGGTGCGGATATCCGCATCCGGCAACACCGCCTGTAAACTGCGGGCAATTTCGTCATCACTTATCCAGTTGGACAGCCCGGTTTCGATCAACAACGCCATGTGCGGCTCCTGCATATGTTTGATGTGGTGACGTCCCGTCACTGCGGTGGACAGGGCCCGGGCAGTTAAGCCATCCTTGCGGCAAAAGTATAGCCCGGACCCGGTGCTTCAGAGGGACATTTCCGAAAACATGACATTCAGCCTGGCCGTGCAAATTCATGATCATCTGCAAGACGTTGCTGATATGACCGGGGCCGAGGTCATTCGGATGGATGACGCATGTGTCCCTGGCGGTGATGGCGAAACTGATCGCAAGGCCGGCGTGTCAAACAAATTCGCCCCCAAAGTCGGAACGGGGAAAGTGTTTGAACGCCTGGGTTCAGACAAACGGAAACGATTTGCGCAAGAACAGACCTGAGGATCACATGGCCGAAGCGCTCGACTTTACCAACACGACCTATTTTCATCAGCGCGAGGACGGGGCGTTTGTTGGCAACGATGCCGCGCGCGGGCCTTGGTCTGCCGCACATTGCCACGCGGGGCCGGTCAGCGGTTTGATCGTTCGGGCCGCTGAAACCGAAATCGGCCCCGAGAAGATGCTGACCCGACTGACTGTCGATTTGCTGAGGCCGCTCCCGCTGGCCGGGCTTCGCGTTGCGGCAGAGACCACGCGCCACACAAAGACGCTCGGGACCACGCGGGTCACGGTGCACGATCTCGACGATACGTTGTGCGCCACGGCAACAACCATGCACCTGTTGCGGCGCGATCTGGGGCAGGTGCCGAATGTCGAGATGGATGCGCCGAAAATAGAGAACGTTGTCGATGGCCCTTTTCCGATAGGTGAAATTCGCCACGACCTGCCAAGCTTTGCCCATTACAGCGATATTCGCTATCCCGCAGGGGGAAAACAGGGGGCCGGACCCAAAACGATTTGGATGCGTACTCCGCAGCTTTTGCAAGGCGAGGATCAATCGCCCATACAGGCCCTGTGCCCGTTGGCCGATTGCGGAAACGGTATCTCATGGAATGCGCCGACCACGGAAATGGGGTTCATGAATACGGACCTGACTGTGCATATCCACCGTGAACCGGTTTCGGATTGGCTGGCCTCAAAATCGATTTCGCATTGGCAGCCTTCCGGCATCGGCATGTCTCAGTCCGTCCTCTTTGATACACAAGGTCCGGTGGGCACAGCGCTGCAAACACTGGTTCTGTTTCCGCCGACCTGATGGTGGGCCGGATTTCGCATCGGGAGTGAAAATGTCGTTGCCGCCACGCGGAGGGAGACCTATCTTGCGCCTATGCGTTACCTTATAACCACTTTGATCCTTTGTTTACCGATGCAGGCCAACGCCCACCCGCATGTCTTCATTGATACCGGGCTGGAGTTCGTCGTGGATGACGCTGGTCAACTGACCCATGTTCGCGTGACCTGGGCGTATGACGAATTCTACTCGTTGCTGGTTCTGGAAGACATGAAGCTGGATCAGGATGCTGACGGCGTTCTGACGGAAAGCGAAGAACGGTTCCTGACCGGGTTCGATACGCAGTGGGAGGAAGGATATAACGGCGATCTTGTCGTTACCGCAGACGGAAACCACGTCGCGCTGTCGGGCCCGATGGAGGCGCAGGCGACAGTTGAAGACGGACGCGTTGTCACCACGCATCTCAGGGCGGTGGAGGCCGGTTCCGTCGCGGCCGCGGCGCTGTCTGCGAAAGCGTTTGATGAGACGTTTTATACCGCCTACGAGGTGACGCGGCCCGTGACCGTGACGGGCCCCGCCGCGTGCCAGATTGACCGGTTTGACCCGGATATCGACGGCGAACTGGCCCAGATGCAGGCCTTTCTGCTGACCCTGGACGCCGACTATGACCTCGAGGAAAATGACATCCCTCTGGTCGGTGAACGTTTTGCGACCGAGATCCGCGTTTCATGTCCCGCTACCTGATCCTGCCTGTCGGCCTGGCGATTGTACTGCTGCTCTGGTTTTGGGGCAGCGGAGGCTTTGACAGTCTTGCGGCCTGGGCTGCGGGGGAGCAACGAGAATTCCAGAACCAGATCGCCCGATCCTTGCGTGCCGCGCGTGCCGAGCAACCCGAGGCGGTGGCAACGCTGTTGACAGTCTGTTTCGCCTACGGGTTCTTTCATGCCATCGGCCCCGGCCACGGAAAGGTCCTGATCGGGGGTTACGGTTTGGGTCGGCGTGTCGCCTTCTGGCGGTTGTCGGCGATCAGTGTATTGTCCAGCCTGGGGCAGGCGGTGACGGCCGTCGTCTTGGTCTATGCCGGGGTGCTGGTGTTCCAGATGTCCCGTGAAAGCCTTGTTGGAACGACGGAACAGGTCATGGCTCCGATAAGCTACGGAGCGATCGCCCTTATCGGTCTTTGGCTGGTGGCCCGGTCCTTGCGCAGTTTTGCAAAGAGACGAACCACGTCGCCCCATGATCACCACCATCACGAAAACGATCACTCGCATCATCCCCACCATGATGGCGAAGTCTGTTCAGATTGCGGCCACCGCCATGGCCCGACCGCGCAGGAAGTTGCAAATGTGGGTTCACTGCGCGAGGCCCTGATCCTGATTGCGGGCATCGCGGCGCGACCGTGCACGGGGGCTTTGTTCGTGCTGATCCTGACGTGGCAGATGGGCATCGCGATGGTCGGTATCGCCGGGGCTTTTGCCATGGCATTGGGCACGGCGCTGGTGACGACACTGGTGGGATGGACGTCCTTTGGCCTTCGCGGAGGTCTGCTGGCCTCAGCCTCAGCCACACGGTTCGCATCGGTGCTGGCCCCAACAATCGAACTGGTGGCCGGGCTGATCATTGCCGTGATCGCAAGTGGTTTGCTGCTGCGTGCGATTTAGGTCAGTCGAAAACCGGTTCCGGATACCCGACCCGCGCCAGATACAGCCCCTGCGGCGGGCACACTGGACCGCAGGCCGCACGGTCGGCAGCTTCCAGCGCCTCGCGCACCTCTTCCGGGGTCCACGCTCCGGCGCCCACACGTTCCAGCGTTCCGACGAAACTGCGCACCTGATTGTGCAGAAATGACCGAGCCCTTACGTGGAAATGAACTTCGGGGCCGGAAAAGCCCTGAACCTGTTCAACCCGCAACTCATCCAGAGTTTTGACCGGGCTGGCCGCCTGACAAATCGACGACCTGAAGGTCGTGAAATCATGGCGACCCAGCAGCATGTTCGCCGCTTCCTGCATGGCCTCGACATCCAGCGGATGATTGATCTGCCAAACCTGCCCTTTGTCATGGGTTGCAGGCGCGCGCCTCATCAGGATGCGGAACAGGTATTGCCGTTCGACCGCCGAAAACCGCGCGTGCCAATCGTCGGTCACGCGCACGGCGTCCACGATCGCCACCGGCTGCGGTTTGAGGTGATAGTTCAGCGCCTCGGACAGGCGGAACGGGTCCCATTCCTTGGCCATGTCGCAATGAGCAACCTGACCCAACGCGTGAACGCCGGCGTCGGTGCGCCCCGCGGCTGCAATCGTATGCGCACCCGGCTGGATACGGGACAGGGCCTCTTCGATGGCACCTTGTACCGACGGCTGATCCTTTTGCCGCTGCCATCCGGCAAAGGGTTCCCCCTGGTATTCGACTTTCAACGCGTATCTGGGCATGTGCCGCTGGTACAGCGCGGCGCGGGAACGGGCAAGGGGGCGAAAGCGCTGGTATGTGCGGTACCCGCTACCTATCTTGGGTGAAACGATAATTGCGGGGCGACAGATTGGTCATCTCATCACTGGCAGACAGTCTTGTGCGCGGCGTCGAAACCATCGGCGACAGCGTATCCGAGACGTTTTTTGAGCCTGTCATCCGCCTGGGTGTCACCGGGTTGGCGCGGTCGGGCAAGACGGTTTTCATCACCTCGCTGGTGGCGAACCTGCTGGATCGGGGGCGCATGACCGGGCTGGTTGCGCAGCAGGAAGGTCGGATCAATGCCGCCTATCTGCAACCGCAGCCGGATGACACCGTGCCCCGGTTCGATTATGAAACGCACCTGTCCGCCCTAACGGGTCCGACACCGCACTGGCCGGACAGCACGCGCGCGGTGTCAGAGCTGCGCCTGTCCTTCAAAGCCCGCCCAGCCGGCTTGCTTGCCGGCTTGCAGGGACCGCGCACCGTTCATCTGGACATCGTCGATTACCCCGGCGAATGGCTTTTGGATCTGGCCCTGCTGGACAGGTCTTATGCAGACTGGTCTCGGGAAACACTGGAACGTATCGAGGCCCGCTCGGAGGCAGCCGAGTATTTGGGGCAGGCCCATGCCGCAGACCCGTCCGGCGCGCATGACGAGCCGACAGCGCAGGCGCTGGCATCCTCGTTCACGACCTATCTCAATCAGGCGCGTGACGCGGGGTATTACGACTGTACCCCCGGGCGGTTCCTGCTGCCGGGGGACCTGGCCGGATCTCCGGTTCTGACCTTTGCGCCGTTGGTGGTGTCTGGCCCGTCGCGGCGCAGAACGCTTCAACGCGAGATGGAACGGCGATACGAAGCCTATAAAGCCCAGGTCGTGAAACCGTTTTTTCGCGATCATTTCTCGCGCATCGACCGGCAGGTGGTTCTGGTCGATGCGCTGGGCGCTATTCACAAAGGTCCTCAGGCGGTCGAGGATATGCGCCGCGCCATGGCTGATATCCTGTCGGCCTTTCGCCCCGGCCGAAACGCCTGGCTCAGCCAATTGCTGCTGGGCAAAAGGGTTGAACGCATCCTTTTTGCGGCGACAAAAGCGGACCACCTGCACCACATGCAGCACCCCCGCCTGACCGCGATTATCGAGGCGTTGACGCGCGAGGCGCGTGATCGGGCGAATTTCGCCGGAGCCCGGACCGAGGCCCTGTCTCTGGCTTCGCTGCGTGCCACGACCGAAGAACTGCGCCACCACGACGGGACAGACTTGCCATGCGTTCGGGGTACCCTGTTGGAGAGCGGCAAACAGGCCGCCTTCTACCCGGGAGAATTGCCCGAGGATCCAGCGCATCTGTTGGGTCCGGCCCGCAACGGGGCTGATGCGTGGTTGGGCGAAGATTACGGCTTCATGGCCTTTGCCCCGGCAAAGCTGTCGCTGAAACCCGGTGATGGCCCGCCGCATATCCGGCTGGACAGGGCGGCACAGTTCTTGATCGGAGATCGGTTGTGACGACAATTCTGCGCCACGCACGCCCGACGGATGCGGGCACCATCGGGTCGATCCTGCACAATTTCGCCTTGGAAAAAGACTGGATGCCTGAATTGCACAGCTGCGCCGAGACGATCGCTTTCTGTGGTCGAATGATTGATCTGGAATGGGTGACCGTGGCCGAAACCGAGGCCGGCGTTGTTGGTTTTTTGGCGCTCGACGGTCGTGAAATCCATTCGCTTTATCTGGATGCTTCGGTTCGGGGCCGCGGGATTGGTCGGCAATTGCTGGATCACGCCAAATCGGCCCGCTCAGAGCTGAGCTTGTACGCGTTTCAGGACAATGCCCGAGCCTGCCGGTTTTATGAACGTAACGGCTTTGCCGAGGTGGCTCGCAGCGATGGGGCGGACAACGACGAAAACCTGCCGGACATACGGTTTGTCTGGCGCAGCGAGGATGTGATCAATGGCTAAAGGCCCGGTTTTGATCGATCTTGAAACGGATGAGCCCCCTGCCGATGTCGCCAAGGCCCCGCCGGTGCCGGACATCGCGCAACCACAAGGGCAGGCGATGCAAAGCGCGGCGCGGCTGGCGGCGCGCAAACCATCGGCTCTGGCACGCTGGTTCTGGGGGCTTGCACTGGCAGTGATCGGGGCGGCCGTATCGGTGGCCGCGTGGGATTTTGCAACTTCGCTGGTGGCGCGAACGCCTTTTTTGGGTTGGATCGTAACCGGATTGATCGCCGCTCTGGTTCTTGTGGCGCTTATGATCGCAATCCGTGAACTGGCCGCATTGGGGCGATTGTCCCGTGTGGATGGCCTGCGCCGGGCCGCAGATGCCGCGTTGGCTGAGGACGATCTGGCTCAGGCCCGCGCAGTCACCAATCGTATCATCGCATTCTACAAAGGCCGGGAAGACACGCGCTGGGGCCGCGAACGATTGACCGAGCGGATGGCGGATCAGTTCGATGCGTCAGCTCTGCTGGAACTTGCCGAAGTTGAGCTGTTGGCGCCTCTGGACGAAGCCGCCAGCCGCGAAGTCGAGGCCGCGGCCCGGCAAGTTGCAACCGTGACCGCATTGGTGCCATTGGCGCTTGCGGATGTGATAACCGCGCTGGCCGCGTCATTGCGGATGATCCGCCGGGTTGCCGAAATCTATGGCGGGCGCGCGGGTACGTTGGGCGGCTGGCGTCTGACCCGCAGTGTATTTGTGCATCTGGTGGCGACAGGGGCGGTTGCAGTCGGCGATGATCTGCTGGAGCCTGTCCTGGGCGGTTCCGTTCTGAGCAAACTGTCACGCCGGTTCGGCGAGGGTCTGGTCAACGGGGCCCTCAGCGCTCGTGTGGGTGTGGCCGCGATGGAGGTGTGCCGCCCGTTGCCCTTCTCGGACAGGCACAAACCTTCGACGCGGGGCGTCATCAAGCGCGCCTTGCAGGGCCTGTTTTCCAAGGGTTGATCCAAAGCAAGGCGCCCCGGCCTGCGGTTCGGCACACTGAATGTGTCAAAGGAGCCAGCCATGACGGATCACGGTCACAGCCCGCAGGAAATCGCCGAACGGATCAACGCGCCGCCCGGACGCGGCGTGTTGCGCGATGTCGTATATGGCGGCATCGACGGGTCCGTCACCACATTTGCCATTGTGGCAGGCGTTGCAGGGGCAGGCCTTTCCCCTTTCGTTATCGTGGCGCTTGGCCTGGCGAATGTTCTGGCTGACGGATTTTCGATGGCGGCGGGCAATTATTCGGGCACCAAGGCCGAGCTGGACAACATTCGCCGCATCCGCGCGGTCGAGGAACGCCACATTGCGTTGTACCCGGATGGTGAGCGCGAAGAAGTGCGAGAGATCCTTGCGCAAAAAGGGCTGTCTGGCGACATTCTGATCGATGCCACGGCAGAGATCACCTCGAGCAACGAAAACTGGATCAACCTGATGATCGAAGGTGAATATGGTCTGGGCAGTGTCGACCCGCATCCGATGAAAGCCGCATTGGCCACCTTCTTTGCGTTTCTGGTGGCGGGGATGATCCCATTGCTGCCGTTCCTGGCGTCCGTGCCGAACGCGTTTGCGATCTCGGCCTGGATGACCATGGCTGTCTTTTTCGCGATTGGCGCGCTCAAAAGCCGGTGGTCACTGGCCCCCTGGTGGCGGTCGGGGATCGAGACGTTTTTGATCGGCGGGCTGGCCGCGCTGATCGCGTATCTCGTCGGGTCCTTGTTCCACCCATAAATTTTGCGCCGCTGGGATGACGGTTCTTGCGGCAGGCGTTACCGCAGACCCCGGACCTTTTCAGGCCAACGATCGCGCGCCTGACGATTTCGGTGTTTTAGATCGGGTCACGGCTTTCCTGACTGTCACTTCCGGACGGCTCAAGATAGCTTGACCTTCAAAAGGATCGGAGACTCGGTTGGAATCGCTGCTTGTTCTTGTTGGCCTGATTGTTCTGGCCATCCCTGTGACATTGATTGCCCTTTTGGTCGGGCATTCCCGTTTGCGGCGCCGGGTAGAGCAGCTGGAAGCGCAAATCGACGCCTTGGCCTCAGGCGATGCGACCGTCCTGCCGCAACCGGAACAGGAAACGCCTGCACCGCAACCTGCTGCTGAAGAGAAGCCGCGCAGGCCGGCACCCTGGTCGGTTCCGAAACGGCAGGAAGACAACAGTGCCGACGCTCAGGATGCAGAGGTTTCTTCATCGGCTGTCGTGTTTCGCCATGACAGGTTTGCGGCTTTGGGCGCGTGGCTGCGCGAGAACTGGTTTTATGTGGTTTCGGCCCTGTCTCTGGCATTGGCCGGTATTTTCCTTGTGCAATACGGCGTCGAAAACGGTTTGCTGCCGCCGGCGGCCCGTGTCGTCGCTGCCCTGGGTTTCGGCACTGTTCTGATCCTCGGAGGAGAAGTCCTGCGCCGCAAGTTCGGTGATGACGAAGCGGTGGCAACCGCCTATCTGCCCTCGGTCTTTTCCGGTGCCGGGCTTGTCACTTTGTTCGGGGCGATCCTGTCCGCGCGCCAGCTGTACAACCTGATCGGTGCCGAAACGGCACTGGCAGGGATGGTCGTTGTCGCGCTGGTGGGGCTCGTTCTGGGGTGGTTCCATGGTCCGCTGCTGGCTGCGGTCGGTCTGATCGGTGCCTTCGCGGCGCCTTTCCTGGTCGGAGGCGCGTCCGATGATCCGTCGTGGCTTTACGCGTATTTCCTGCTGGTTGCCGTCTTGGGGCTGGGTATCGACACGGTACGGCGCTGGGCATGGATCTCGGTCCTGACACTGTTCGGGGCCTATGCGGCGAACCTGCTTCTGGTGATGGGCGCGCCGAGTACGGAATCGGGATACCTGTTCGCGGCAACGGTGCTGGCGCTTTTGGCAACCGCCATTCCGGTGCGGCGCATTTGGCCAAATCACGCGGGCCCCATGCTGACTGAGATGATCCGCCGCCCAAAGGCCCGCCCCTGGCCAGAATTCCCAACTCGACTGGCCGCCGGGGCCATCGCGGCAAGTACGGTGATCCTGTCCTGGCATTGGGCGGACACGGAACCCGAATTCTGGTTGGGCGTGTGCCTGTTGTTTGCCCTTGTTCTGGCTCTGCTCCTCTGGGCCAAGGATGCACCGGCCCTTCGGGACCTGACCGTCCTGCCTGCGGCTGGTTTGGTGGTCTTTGTCGCCTCTCACGGGCTTGAGAATGGCGCGGTTCTGGACAGGTTTGCGGGCACTTACGCGGAAACGCCCGAGGCCGACTATCCGATGGTGGTGACTGTTCTGGTCGCTTTGGGAGGTTTGATGTCGGCTCTGATGGCGTGGCGGTCATTCAAGGCGAGCCAGTATCGCGCCGTCTGGGCCGGAGGAGCTGCGCTTTTTGCACCCATGTTGGCCATCGCGCTGGAAACAGGCTGGCATCCGGCTTCGGTAATCGGGGCTTATCCTTGGGCGCTCCACGCGATTGTGCTGGCTGTGTTGATGGTGGTTCTGGCTGAACGCTTTGCCCGCGTTGACGGCGATGACCGGATACGGGCGGCACTGGCCACCCTGTCCATGCTGTCGTGTCTGGTCTTTGCCTGCGTCATCGTGCTCAGCTCGGCGGCGCTTACGGTTGCTTTGGTCGCCAGCGTTGTTGTTGCGGCCGCGTTGGACCGCAGGTTCATCCTGCCGCCGATGAGCTGGTTCATCTGGGCCGGTGTCTTTACCGTCACGGTGCGTTTGGTGCTTGATCCCGGGCTGGACTGGGCCAATTCCGCTCCGGTGTCCGAGATGGCGATGGTCTATGGCGTGGCCACATTGGGATTTGTCGGGGGCTGGTGGCTTTTGCGTCCGTTGAAGCGCCCACTGGCGGCGCTGCTGCTGGAAAGTGCGGCCTGGGCGACATCGGGTATCCTGCTTTCCTTGCTGCTTCTGCGTTGGCTTGAAGGCTTCGGCGAGGGCGGCGCTGACAACAGCCATTGGGGCCTGGGTCTGTTGGCCGTCATCTGGCTTTTGCTTGCGTTCGCGCAGGTGCAGAGGTTCGGGCTGGGTGGCAAACTGAACTACCTGCGATACCTGCTTGCTATGTTCTTTGCGGGTCATGGCCTTTTCTATCTGTTGCTGGCATTGGCGGACCAGAACCCCTTGTTTGATCCGAATGCCGATCCGGTGCTTGGGCCGCCGGTTTTGAATACGCTGGCCGTTGCCTATCTGTTGCCCGCATTGGCCATCGGCGGATCGGCCTGGAGGATCCGGGAAATGCCGAAACCGATCATGCAAGCAAGCTTTGCCGTTTCAGGGACGTTGGCCGCAGTTTGGTTGGGTTTGACGATCCGTCACGTCTGGCAGGGCGCGGCGGGGATGTATGAAGGCAACGGCGTCACCCAGCCGGAACTGTATACCTACACTTTGGTGCTGCTGCTGATCGGGGCCGCTCTGTTCTATCAATCTCTTGCCCGCCGATCCGACCTGATGCGCAAGGCAGGGCTGGCGGTGATCGGGCTGGCGGTGGCCAAGGTCTTCCTGATCGACATCGCCGGTCTGGGCGGCCTGATCCGGGTGTTTTCGCTGTTGGCGCTGGGCCTTGCGCTGGCCGGTCTTGCGTGGCTGAACCGGTGGGCAAAACTGCGCCATTCGCCGCAGCGGGCAGAACCTCTGGACCATTAGGTGCAGGCGTCATATAAGCGCGCCATGCATGACCGGATGGCCATCATTATTCGAATTATATCCCCGGCGCTCTGACCTCCTGAGACGCCGGGCAAAGGTGTTTGAGACTTCGCACCGACCGCTTCGATCCAATAGACGACCAGATCATCCAAAGGACGCCCCAAATGTGCGCCGACACGATCCAGACACCTGATTACAAAGACACGCTGAACCTGCCCAAAACCGATTTCCCCATGCGCGCCGGCCTGCCCAAGCGCGAACCCGCATGGCTGGAACGGTGGGAGACCATCGGTGTCTATGACCGCCTGCGCGAGAAAAAGGGCCGCTCGCCCTTTACGTTGCACGATGGCCCCCCTTACGCGAATGGTCATCTGCATATCGGCCACGCCCTGAACAAGACCATCAAAGACATGATCGTGCGATCCCATCAGATGATGGGCTTTGATGCGCGATACGTGCCCGGCTGGGACTGCCACGGCCTGCCGATCGAATGGAAGATCGAGGAACAGTACCGCAAGAAGGGCAAGAACAAGGACGAGGTGAACATCGTCGACTTCCGTCAGGAATGCCGCAAGTTCGCCGAGGGCTGGATCGACATCCAGCGCGAAGAGTTCAAGCGTCTGGGCATCACCGGCAACTGGGCCGATCCCTACATCACCATGGATTATCACGCCGAGGCGGTGATTGCGGACGAATTCATGAAGTTCCTGATGAACGGCACGCTCTATCAGGGCTCGAAGCCTGTCATGTGGTCGCCCATCGAAAAGACGGCCCTGGCCGAGGCCGAGGTCGAGTATCACGACAAGGAAAGCTTCACCATCTGGGTGAAGTTCAAGGTCGTGAATGCGGGCGATCTTGATGATGCCTATGTGGTAATCTGGACGACGACGCCGTGGACCATGCCGTCGAACAAGGCCGTCGTCTATGGCAAGGACATTTCCTACGGTCTCTACGAAGTTACCGGCACGCCCGAGGAATGCTGGGCCAAGGTAGGCGACAAGTTCCTGCTGGCCGACAATCTGGCCGCTGACGTTCTGGGCCGTGCCCGTCTGAACGACGATCAATGGACCCGTGTGCGCGACGTGACCGCCGACGAATTGGAGAGCGTGCAGCTGCTTCACCCGCTGGCCGGGGCCGAAGGCGGCAATGGCGAATGGGACGACATCCGCGATTTCCGCGCCGCTGACTTCGTGACCGATACCGAAGGCACCGGTTTCGTCCACTGCGCGCCGTCCCACGGGATGGAGGAGTTCGAGCTGTACCGTGATCTGGGCATGCTGGAACAGGTCATCACCTATAACGTGATGGACGATGGCTCGTTCCGTGCCGATCTGCCGTTCTTTGGCGGCAAATATATCCTGTCCCGCAAGGGCGGCGAGGGTGACGCAAACAAGGCCGTCATCGACAAGCTGGTCGAGGTCGGCGGGCTGCTGGCGCGCGGCAAGATCAAGCACAGCTATCCGCATTCGTGGCGCTCAAAGGCGCCGATCATCTATCGCAACACGCCGCAGTGGTTCGCATCCGTCGACCGCAAGCTGGATGACGGTATGGGCGAGATGGGCAACACCATCCGCGAACGTGCCCTGCGGTCGATTGACGAGCTGGTGAAGTGGACGCCGCAGTCCGGCCGCAACCGCCTGTATTCGATGATCGAAGCGCGCCCGGATTGGGTTCTGTCGCGCCAGCGTGCATGGGGTGTGCCGCTGACCTGCTTCACCAAGAAGGGCGCTCTGCCCACCGACGCGGATTACCTGCTGCGCAACGCCGAACTCAACGCCCGCATCAAGGCGGCGTTCGAGAAGGACGGTGCGGATGTTTGGTACACCGACGGTTTCAAGGAAAAGATCCTCGACGGAATCGCCAACCCGGACGACTACGAACAGGTCTTTGACGTACTGGATGTGTGGTTCGACTCGGGTTCAACCCACGCGTTTGTTCTGCGCGATCGCGAGGACGGGACCGAGGATGGCATCGCCGATGTCTACATGGAAGGCACCGACCAGCACCGCGGCTGGTTCCATTCGTCCATGCTGCAAGCCTGCGGCACCAAGGGCCGCGCGCCCTATCGCAACGTAGTGACCCACGGTTTCACGCTGGATGCCAAGGGTAACAAGATGTCCAAGTCGCTGGGCAACACCATCGTGCCGGAAGAGGTCGTCAAGCAATACGGCGCCGATATCCTGCGCCTGTGGGTGGCGCAGACCGACTATACCGCCGATCAGCGGATCGGGCCGGAGATTCTGAAGGGCACCGCCGACAGCTATCGTCGTCTGCGCAACACCATGCGGTTCATGCTGGGCTCATTGGCCGACTTCACCGAGGCCGACCGCGTCGCGCCCGAGGATATGCCGCGTCTGGAACGCTGGGTTCTCAGCCGTTTGGCGGAATTGGATGAGCAGGTGCGCAAGGGTTATGCCGCGTTTGACTTCCAGGGTGTTTTCAGCGCCGTGTTCAACTTTGCTACGGTTGATCTGTCGTCCTTCTATTTCGACGTTCGCAAGGATGTTTTGTACTGCGACGGGGACAGCACACGCCGCCGCGCCGCGCGCACTGTTCTGGATATCCTGTTCCACCGTCTGACCACCTGGCTGGCCCCGGTTCTGGTCTTCACCATGGAAGAGGTCTGGCTGGAGCGGTTCCCGGGCGATGACAGTTCGGTCCATCTGGTGGACTTTCCGGACACACCCGCCGATTGGCGCGATGCCGAGCTTGAGGCCAACATGGCCAAGGTGCGCCGTGTGCGCCGGGCCGTGACCGCCGCGCTCGAGGTTCAGCGTCAGGACAAGGTGATCGGCTCCAGCCTCGAGGCGGCACCGATCGTGCATGTCGAGGATGGCGATACCCGCGATCTGCTGGCCACGTTCGACGTGGACGACATGTGCATCACCTCGGGCCTGACCGTGACCGGCGATCCCGGCCCGGCCGAGGCGTTCCGTGTGCCGGAAATCGAAGGCGTTGCCGTCGTGTTCGAAAAAGCAGAAGGCGAGAAATGTCAGCGTTGCTGGAAAATCCTGCCTGATGTGGGCCGCCACACCCACGCGGGCGTCTGCGGGCGCTGCAATGAGGCATTGGGATAAATCAACGCGCCCCCCGAATTCAGTCGGGGGGCATTTAGGGCTATGTCTGCACAGGCTGCGGTGTTGGATTGAACAGATCAAAGCCAATCGCGGGATCTGACAGGGCTTTCCAAACCTGATAGTCCGTAAAGTAACCGGTGTGCCCGCCGGGATCGACCGGGATGTTTCGATTTGCAAAAATGAGACCACCCTCGATCTCGGTTCCGACAAAATCGTCCTGCCGGAAGATGTTGAACCACGAGGCGTTCAACTGACTGGCGGTGATGGTGAACATCTCGGGAAAATAGCGCTGATAGATATGCGTGACCGGAGAGCCCATCGTGATGAGTGTCAAAGTCCGCCCGCCGATGCGTCTCTGGACGCGTGGGTCAGCAAGCATCTGTGTGGCAATCACGGTGCCCTGCGAATGGGATATCACCGTAATATGATCCGCTGGAAAGATATCGAGAACATAGTACAACGTGCGATAGAAACGCTCGTCTATCGCCTTGCGATCCGGATAGTTGCGTTGTCGCGTTTCCAGATCTTTTCCCAGATAGCATTTGTCACGAATGGCGTAGGTAACGATATCCCGTGCAACGCCCAGCCCGGCGGAAACAAAATCAGAAAACCGGTACATCAACGCAGTTGCGCCAAGAACGATCAGGCCGATCTCGCCTTGCGAACAGGCCAACCTGTCCAAAGCCCAAGAGATCGGGTTGGTTTCACCTATGCCCACGTTGCATGCGGCCTCAAAACTCTGGTTGGCTGCGATCTCTCGGATCGTGACCAGAACCAGCACGATTGTACCAAACAGAAAGACCCACTGCGCCAGCCGGTTTACAATCGCCCGGCTGATCAGACCGCTGCGGGTGTGAAGGTTGGCCTTGTACGTTTTTCGACCTGCAAAAAGCCCGACGCCAACGAACCCCAACAGAACGATGGCCACAAAGGCCACGCTGAGAGTTTCGATGGACTCGTTCAAATTGCTTTCAAAAAGACGTTGCAGCTGACCGCCGGACAGGCCCGAAACAGTTTCCAGCAATTGCTCTATGGTCAACCAGAGGCCGGAAATGAAGAACATCCAGAAAACCAGCATGCCTGCACAGATGCTGGGGTACAGCCGCCTGTGCTCTGAAAGCGTATCATTGATCTGCAACGTCCAGGCGGACAACGCGTAAAGAATGAGTGTCAGGAAGATAAGAGTGGCCCAGAAAATGGACAGCAGAAAAACCTGAAACGCCACGAATTGCTCCAGGGCCGGCGGGCAATTTCCCGTGTCGGAAGGGACGCATGCCCACAATTTCAGGCCCAGCGGCCCAATGACCAGGCACAGAGTCAGTGCTGTTCCCATTGCGAGCATTCCACGCCAGAAGACCCGTCTGAGATAGGTCGGCGCAGATCGGCTTTGCCCCAGCCCGACAATGGCCCCGCCGGCGTACAGCCCGAACAGAAGCCAGAACAACAGGGCAGGGTTCTGGAAAACCGAGACAGGTATCCGGTCGGTCATGACCGCTGCGGCACCAATCAACAAAAAGACGTTCAGCGTCGCAACCGCACCGAAGAAGATCCATGTGAAAAGATGTACCAGCTGTGCCGCAAGTGTATTCCTGCCATTGGGCTGGTCCGAGGCAACGCCTTTGCGGATGTGGGTTTGCTCGACATTGTCCATCGCCAGATATCCCAACGCCAGAACGACCCAAATCAGGTCCAGCACGGTTTTGATCGCTCCTTTCGGGGCCGGAGAGCGATCAGCCCAATAAACTTCGGCAAACAGGGCCTTGTCCTGAGGAACAGCCGGGTCAGTCACCGTGCGCAGATTGACTTCGAACAGCTCTGCATTTCTTGGATTTCCGTCGAAGGTGGATTCGGCCAGTTCGATCATGCCGCGTTCGACTTCGATCGGTGGTCTGGGGTTTCCATCCAGCCAAGTTGTTGCTGCGCCAACGACCTGATCGACGGTTTCGCCGGGTTTTTGTTCACCGATTCCATGTACTGTGAGGATCAAATGTCGACCCATTGCGTTCTCCAAAATCTCTCTAAGTAACGGCAGGAGCGTATCACGAATGGCGCCAATGCCCAAAAATGACGTTTTGCGTGGTCTTGCACATTCCCGCGCTTGTGCTTGGCGCTTTGATCTGAAACCGTCGGTCCATGGCGATGATTTCCGTTGAAACTCAGTTCGGACGACTTGGTGTTGAAGAAACAGACGGGGCCCTTACACGGCTTGTCTGGAACGGCAGGGACGAGGGTGAGCCGACTGCGCTGCTGCGCGAAGCCGCCACCCAGTTGAGGGCCTATGATCAAGGGCGGCTTGACCGTTTCGATCTGCCGTATCGCGTTGACGGATCAGAGTTTCAAAAGCGGGTCTGTGACCTGATGTATGCCATCCCGCTTGGAGAAACGCGCACCTATGGCGATATCGCCAAAGAACTGGGGCAGCCCGCCCAGCCGGTTGGCCAAGCCTGCGGAGCAAACCCCATTCCCGTGATCATTCCCTGCCACCGGGTACTGGCCGCAAATGGCTTGGGCGGTTTTTCGGGCGACGGTGGTGTTGAGACGAAAGTTGCCCTGTTGCGGCATGAGCGGGCGGCAGGTCTTTTGATCTGAGCGTCGAAATTCGGTTGCAATCCGCTTTTTGCAGACACAACTTGTAACCATTGCTGAATTTGAAGGACCGCATTGCATGACCACTGAACAAGACCGTGCAGCCCGCAAGAAGGCCATTATCGACCGGTTGATGTCGCTTGAAGCGCAAGAGCTTGCAACGGCGCAGGCGCATTACGATGCGTTTTTGAAAGATGCCCAGTTGGACGACCGGGAAGGTCACGACAAGGATGACATTGCCGCATCGCGGGAAAACGCCGATCTGGCGGCTGCCTTTGATGCCCCGGTCCATGCGCATCATGCAAAGATTGATGTCATCGAAAATACCGATTTCAGCCTTGCCGACACGGTCAGGCCAGGAGCTGTGATCAAGTTCAACAACCGCAGATTTGTTGTGTGTGTTTCAACAACGCGGTTTGAAGTGGATGGCAAGACCTATATGGGCATTTCAACCCAAAGCCCGATATATCTGGCGATGGCAGGTCTGCAAAAGGGCGACGTCTTTACCCATAACGGCACCGAATTCGAGGTGCAGGACGTTCTGTAAAACGGGACGGGCAGCGCTGCGTCAGGCGCGGCGCTGCGGAACAACCTGTTGGGCGATGCCTGCGAAGGTCAGGTACAGGCTGGTGATGACCAGCCCCCAATGGGCCCAGCTTTCCGGGTGGAAATCGACCCATGCGGCCCAACCCGCGAAGAACGTCCATGCCAGCGCCATCGGCAAAGTCAGGCTGCGCCAGCGCTCGGTGCGCACGGGATGAACGAATTTCAGCGGTAGAAACATGGCCAGCGACAGCAGGGTGACCAGCAGCAGGATGATCCAGAAATTCGGTTCCAGCGCGAAGATCACGATCACGAACATGTTCCAGCACCCGGGAAAACCGGAAAAGGAATTGTCCTTGGTTTTCATGCGTGTATCCGCGAAATACATCGCACTGGCAAATGTGATGACGATGATCGCGAACCATCCGGTCCAGCCGTCCATCAGCCCCGATTTGAACAGGGCAAAGGCCGGGATGAACACATAGGTCAGGTAATCGATGATCAGATCCAGCAGAACGCCGTCGAACTCGGGCGCGTTGTGCTTGACGTGATAATGTCGCGCCAGCGGGCCATCGATACCGTCTACAATGAAAGACACGACAAGCCAAAGATACATAAGGCTCCATTTCTCTTCAACGGCAGCCAGCATGGCCAGCATGGCAAAAACAGCGCCTGTTGCAGTAAAGAGATGAACGGAAAGAGCTTTGAATCTGAGTGTCATGCGAGCGTCATGACTGATGCGCGTCCGAGATGCAAACCAAAAGCCCGGGTTTTCGAGTCATGTGCACGTCAGGCTTTGGGATGCGCGCGGTTGTAGACCTCCATCAACCGCGCAGTGTCCACTGCCGTATAGGCCTGCGTCGTCGACAAGGAGGCGTGGCCAAGAAGCTCTTGGATGGCCCGCAGGTCGCCTCCGGCTGACAGCAGGTGGGTGGCAAAGCTGTGCCGCATCGCGTGGGGTGTTGCGGTTGAAGGCAACCCCAATTGCATACGCGCCTTGGCCATAACCCCTTGGATTGCACGTGGGTTCAATGGCCCGCCACGGACACCTCGAAATAGGGCTTTGTCCTGTGCTTGTGGATGGGGGCATAACTTCAGGTATCTGTCGACCGCTTCGCGGGCGGCAGGAAGAACCGGTACGACCCGTTCTTTGTCGCCTTTCCCGACGATGCGCAGCGTGGCGGGCAAAGGCACGTCCGCTCCGGTCAGGGACAGCGCCTCGGATATGCGCAGGCCGCATCCGTACAGCAGCGTCACAACCGCGACGTCGCGCGCCGCGACCCAGTCGGATGTGGATTGCAGTTCCACCGTATCGATCATGGCGCGGGCTGCATCTTCGGCCAGTGGCCGGGGCAGTTTCTTGGTGAATTTCGGCGCGCGGGTGGACAGAACGGCGGTGGGCTCGAACCCCTCACGCTCTGCCAGCCAACGGTAGAAGCTTTTGACCGCCGACAGTTTACGCGCCAAAGACCGCGCGCTGACGTCCGCGCCGCGCTGATCCGCCATCCAGGCGCGCATATCCGACACTGTGATCCGTTCCAGCGCCTTCAGGCCATGCCGTTCGGCGTGATGCAGGGTCATGAACGACAGAAACTCGACGACGTCGCCACGATAGGCGTTTAGCGTATTCTCGGATCGTCCGGCCAGTGCGCTCAGGCTGTCCAGCCAATGCTGAAGCGCGTCGCGGCAGGCAGGCGAGATCAGGCTCACGACAACCAGTGGCGCATCGAGCGTTCGAACACGCCGGCAAAAAAGGCCAGAAGATCGGTGCCCAGCTGCGGTGTGAAATGCCGCGGGTCGCGGGCGGCCATGACGATCATGCCAGGCAGGCGACCGGCCCCGAGGTCCAGCTTCAGGCAGGCCTCGGAACGAAGCTGATCGGCCTGTGACCCGAAAATACGCCGACTCGGCTGATGGATTTCCCGCAAGATCACATCCCGCGCAGGACCGCCGCGATCAATGGTCAGGTACCGGTCGATGAAACCGGGTTCCGCAATCGTCAGGACCCCGCCCAACGTGTCGATTGCGGGATCGTTCTGAACCACGGTTGTTTCCAGAACCAGCGTAACGCTGTCGACGCGCAGGATGTCCGCCACATCGGCGCCCAGCGTGCGCAGGAAATCTTCGAACTCGACAGGTTCCAACAATCGCAGAATGGCGCGGTGGACCTGATTGGTGCCCGCGAGGTTTTCATAGGCCGCAGCGATGACGGAACGGTGGGTGTCTTCCAGCCGATCCAGTCGCGCCTCGAGCCGTTGCATCGCAATGCCGCGCAGGTCAATCACGTTGTCGCCGCGCGCTTGCTCGTTGGCAGCGACAAGCGCCTGCATCAGGTCTTTGTCGTCCAGTACGACATCCGGCTCGGCCAGAATCGCCGCGCGGAGGTTATCCTCGAGTTTGGGGGTGCTGCTCATGTCCCGTCCGGTCTTTTTTTTGTTGTCGCGGCTTATAACATGCCGGACCGGATTTGCCTTGGAAAAAATGCACGCAAGGGTGGATTTCCTTGCATGCTGTGGCAAGAGGCTCCCGCCCGCCATGCCTGATCACAGAACAGGCATTTGGCCGTTGGGCCGGGCGCGGCGCCTTTCGGCACCGCGCGGTCGGGTCTGGGATCAGAGGATCTTCTGACCGGTTTTGGCCCAGTCCGCGAGGAAGGTTTCCAGACCTTTGTCCGTCAACGGATGGTCGGCCAGTTTCTTGATCACGGCAGGCGGTGCGGTGATCACATCGGCCCCGATGCGGGCGCTGTCGGTCACGTGGTTGACGGTCCGGATCGATGCTGCAAGGATTTCGGTCTCGAACCCGTAGTTGTCATAGACCTGACGGATGTCTGCGATCAGGTCCATGCCGTCGAGGTTGATATCGTCAAGCCGTCCGATGAAAGGCGAGATGAATGTCGCGCCCGCTTTTGCAGCCAGAATCGCCTGATTGGTTGAGAAGCAGAGTGTCACATTGACCATCTGGCCTTCGTCGCTGAGCGTCTTGCAGGTTTTCAGGCCGGCCCATGTCAGCGGCACTTTGACGGCGATATTCGGCGCGATCTTGGCCAGTTTGCGGCCTTCGGCGATCATGTCGTCAGCTTCGGTGGCGACAACCTCGGCCGATACCGGGCCATCGACCAGATCACATATCTCTTTGGTCACTTCCAGAATGTCGCGACCTGATTTCAGGATCAGCGAAGGGTTGGTGGTGACGCCGTCCACCATGCCCAGATCGTTCAGTTCGGCAATGGCGTCGATCTCGGCGGTGTCTATGAAGAATTTCATGAGGGCAGTCCTTTGATGGGTTGGCCTTGGTCGCGGATGGCTTTACCTCAAAGAGACCCCTGCTGGAACCCCCTGCGAAGGATATGCCGTGAGCGCTAACGGATTTTTCGACCAAGGAGAGCTGGTTGCGGTGCTAACAACGCAGCCGCTTGACCGGACGCTGGATTACAAGGCGCCCGAAGGCGGGTGCGTTCTGGGCGCGTTTGTCGAGGTTCCTTTGGGCCCGCGCAAGGTGCTTGGGGTGGTTTGGGGGCCGGGGCAGGGCGGCTTTGACCTGAGCAAGGCGCGCTCGGTGCTCCGGGTTCTAGATGTTGCACCGATGCGTGAAGAGATGCGGGTGTTTCTGGAAAAGGTCGCCGATTACACTCTGACACCCATGCCTGCGATGCTGCGTCTGGCGACGCGGGCACCGGGCTTGGGTGATCCGCCATCGATGCGCAAGGTCTATCGGTTGGGTGAAGGTCAACCAGACCGAATGACCGATGCCCGGACCCGGGTTCTGGAGGTATTGCGCGACTACGGCGGGCTGGCTTTTACCTTGAAGGAACTCGCCGAGCAGGCGGGTGTAACGTCATCCGTGGTAAAAGGGTTGGTCCAACAAGGCGCCGTGCGCGAAGAGGACAGCCCGCGCGACCTGCCTTATCCTCATCTTGATCCGGACCTTCCCGGGAAAGACCTGACAGCGGATCAGGCAGCGGCGGTCGAACGGCTTCAGGCTGGGCAGCGGACCGGCGATTACGGCACCACGCTGCTGAAAGGCGTTACCGGTTCCGGTAAGACCGAGGTCTATTTGGAGGCCGTGGCCGAGGCGTTGCGCATGGGGCGGCAGGCCTTGGTTCTGCTGCCCGAGATTGCCCTGACCGCAGAATTTCTGACCCGGGTCGAGGCGCGGTTCGGTGCGCGCCCGGCGGAATGGCATTCCGGCGCAACCATGACGGAACGGCGGCGGGTCTGGCGGATGGTCGGGCAGGGCAATGCGCAACTGGTCGTGGGCGCCCGGTCGGCGCTGTTTCTGCCATTTCGCGATCTGGGGCTTGTGGTCGTCGATGAGGAACACGACACGTCCTACAAACAGGAAGACGGCGTGCACTACAGCGCACGCGACATGGCGGTTCTGCGCTCGGCGATCTGTGGCGCGCGGGTGATTCTGGCCAGTGCGACACCTTCGCTTGAAAGTTGGGCCAATGCCGAGGCGGGCAAGTACGAAAGGCTTGACCTGACCTCGCGCTTCGGAGCGGCGGTATTGCCCGAGATGAAGCCCATCGACATGCGGGCCGAGCAGATGCCGCCCGGAACGTGGGTTTCTCCGTCTTTGCGGCAAGCGGTACAGCAGCGGATCGAAAAAGGTGAACAATCGCTGTTGTTCATCAACCGCCGTGGCTATGCGCCGGTCACCTTGTGCCGGGCCTGTGGCGAGCAGATCGCCTGTGATCAGTGCGACGCACGCATGGTCGAGCATCGGTTTCTCAAGCGATTGATGTGCCACCAATGCGGCGAAACCAAGCCGATGCCCGAAGCCTGCCCCTCCTGCGGCGTGGAGGGTAAGCTGGCCCCGGTCGGGCCGGGGATCGAACGGCTGGCGGAAGAAGCCGAGGCGACCTTCCCCGAGGCGAAAACCGCGATGCTGAGTTCCGATCTTTTTGGTTCAGCCCGGGCATTGAAAGCCAAGATTGAAGAGATCGCCGCCGGGGATGCCGACATCATCATCGGTACGCAATTGGTGGCGAAGGGGCACAACTTCCCCAAGCTTACATTGGTCGGTGTGATTGACGCTGACCTTTCCCTGCACGGCGCGGATCTGCGCGCGGCTGAGCGTACGTTTCAATTGATGCGGCAAGTGGCGGGGCGCGCGGGACGGGCGGACAAGCCGGGGCAGGCGCTTTTGCAGACCTTTCAACCGGAACACCCGGTGATCCGGGCCATCCTGTCGGGTGATGAGGAAGGGTTCTGGAAAGCCGAGGCAGCGGGTCGGCAGGCGGCAGGCGTGCCGCCCTATGGTCGCATGGCCGGGATCGTGTTGTCGGGCCCCGAGGTCGGGCCGGTGTTCGATATCGGCAATGCAATGGCCCGCAACGATGCGCCCCTGCGCGCCATCGGTGCTCAGGTCTTTGGCCCCGCGCCGGCACCTATTGCGCGTATACGCGGCCGCCACAGAGTGCGCTTGTTGGTGAAAGCCCCCAAAGGGGCGCCGATTCAGGATGCCATTGCGCGCTGGATCGCCCCATTGCGCCTGAAGGGCGATATCCGCCTGACCGTCGATATCGACCCACAGAGTTTTTACTGACCTCTGCATCTGTGCAGGGTGATTGTGCGCAGACCGCTTCCCTCTCGCCAAAGCGGTGAAATGGGCGTAGAGGACTCTCATGCTGAAACCCATGCCCCTTACCGAGGCGCAGATCCTGCCGTTCTGGCGCCGCCCCATCACGCTGTTGTTCATGATGGCGCTGACCATGCCCATTGCGTTCAACGCATGGAGCGCGCTGCTGAACAACTTTGTTATTGAGGTGGCGAACTTTGATGGCGCGGATATCGGTCTGCTGCATACAGTGCGCGAGATTCCGGGGTTTCTGGCGGTTGGCGTGATTGCCGTCATCATTTTCATTCGCGAGCAGGTGCTGGCGATGATCTCTCTGATAATGCTTGGTGTCGCAACGGCGGTGACCGCGTGGTTTCCCAGCCTGGGCGGGTTGCTGTTTGTGACGTTGTTCAGCTCGATCGGGTTCCATTACTACGAGACCGTAAACCAGTCGCTTCAATTGCAGTGGCTGCCCAAGGATCGTGCTCCGCAGGTGCTGGGATGGCTGGTTGCGATGGGATCGGCGGCGACCATGGTGGTGTATGGGCTGATCGTACTGACCTGGGATCGCTTTGATCTGTCCTACAACTTTGTATTCATGGCGTCGGGTGGAGTTACGGCTGCGTTGGCACTGTTCTGTCTGTTCGCCTATCCTCAATTCGATGCGCCCACGCCCCAGACCAAGAAGCTGATCCTGCGTCGCCGGTATTGGCTGTATTACGCATTGCAGTTCATGGCAGGCGCGCGGCGGCAGATATTTGTCGTCTTTGCCGGGTTCATGATGGTCGAGAAATTCGGCTTTGAAGTGCATGAGCTCACCAGCCTCTATCTGATCAATCTGATGATCAACATGATGGCCGCCCCATTGCTGGGAAAGGCGGTGGCAAAGTTCGGTGAGCGGCGCACGCTGATATTTGAATACACCGGTCTGGCCATCGTGTTCGCAGCCTATGGCGGCATCTATTGGTTCGGCTGGGGTGTTCTGCTTGCGGCAATCCTTTATGTGATCGACCACGTGCTGTTTGCGCTGGCTTTGGCGTTGAAAACCTATTTCCAGAAAATCGCCGACCCTGCTGATATCGCGCCGACCGCTGCGGTGGCCTTTACGATCAATCATATTGCGGCGGTGTTTTTGCCCGCTTTGCTTGGCCTGCTTTGGGTCGTGTCGCCGGGCGCCGTGTTTGGCCTGGCCACGGCGATGGCTGTCGTTTCGCTGCTGCTGTCCCTGTTGATCCCGCGTCATCCCGAGCCCGGCAACGAGACCATCCTGACCAAATACGCTCCGGCCCCTGCTGAATAGGCCTCGGCGCTTGACCTTGACGGCGCGGCGTCCTAGGCGCGGTGTCAATCGAGACAGGAGGCCCCAATGCCCACATTCACCGCACTGACGACGCTGACAGGTAAGAAGGCCGCCGAAGGTCTGGGCGAGGCGATGGAACGTCTGGAGCCGGAACCAACCGGCGTTGGTGTGTTCGAGGTCGAAGACGGATCCGGCCTGTGGGAGGTCGGCGGATATTTCACCGAAGCCCCGGACGAAACCGCACTGGCGGTTCTGGCCGCCGCGTTCGACGCCAAACCGTTTGTTGTTTCAGAGCTGCCGGAAACCGACTGGGTTGCGCATGTGCGACGCGAGCTTGCGCCCGTCGAGGCAGGGCGTTTCTTTGTCTATGGAAGCCATGATGCCGACAAGCTGCCCGAAGGTCGCATTCCATTGCTGATCGAGGCCGCAATGGCCTTTGGCACCGGCCACCATGGTACGACGTTGGGTTGCCTCAAGGCCTTTGACAGATTGCTGGACGAAGGGTTCACCGCGACGAAAGTGGCGGATATCGGCTGCGGTACCGCCGTTCTGGCCATGGCCGCAGCCCGGGTCTGGGACGGTGACATCATTGCCAGCGACATTGATGAAGTGGCCGTTGACGTGGCCGAAGCCAACCTCAAGGCGAACGGGATGTCCGGTGCCGTGCGGTGCGTGGAAGCCGCGGGTTTCGACCACCCCGATCTCAGGGCGCACGCGCCCTATGACCTGATCTTTGCCAATATTCTCAAAGGTCCTCTGGTCGCCCTCTCGCCGGAAATCGCGGCGAATCTGCGTCCCGGAGGGTATGCAATCCTGTCGGGGATCCTCAACGAACAGGCCGATGATGTGGTGTCCGTTTATTCTCAAAATGAATTCAATCTTACCCATAGGGATGAGATTGGTGAATGGACGACCCTAATCTTAATGAAACAGGGCGCAAACTAGGCCATTTGCAGGAGTTTTGTGGAATTTTGCCACGTTTTTGTCGTAATCTCTTTTTACCGTTTTCTGACTGAAGTCGAGGGGGGCGGTTTTTGGAGGCTGCCATGACGGGTAAACAACTGGAGTTCACTCAGCGCGTTAATCGCCTGAACAAAAAACATCAAAAGATGAGCCGTGGCTATCGCGCGACTATGCGCAAGGATGGTCTGGTCGTCATGAAGCCGCAGCGGGTAAGCTCGGCAGTGCCGGCCAGGGTGCTGTTGCTTACGCTTCTGAGTGTTGTGGCGTTCAAGGCGTTTCTTTTGTCCAGCCTTGGCCCGACCGGATACCAATATCGGATCGACAGTTTAAACGAAGGCACATCGGTCGAAAAAGCAGGTGCCTGGGTGATGCAGATTGACCCGGTGTCGCAGGCGATTGCCGTGCAACTCAACAAGATTTTATACTGAATTTCAGTTTTGACTCAGTTTTCGGACGAAAAACACCGCGTGCCCGGGGCGCGCGGTGTTTCTATTTGCCCCTCAAGGGAGGAGGAAGGGGCGTATGCGAGTGGTGGTCGGTATCACCGGCGACCTTGGGCGATGGCGTCGATGTCGCCACGGCACAGGCCGATATCTTCCAGTTCACGATCGCTTAGACCGGTCAGCGCGTTGCGGGTAACGCGGGCGTCATTCCATTCGACGGCGGCGTTCACGGCCGATACGAAAAATGCGCCGATACGGCCAACGAGGCCGAACGAGCCAGTGGAGGCGAAGCGGGTGGTGTCCAGTGCAGCCATATCCTGTTTCCTTCTGGTTGGTGTTCACTTTGCGGTCTTGCGATCTGCCCGGCATCTAGTGCCGCCAAATCGCCCGCACAAGTTCAGTTTTTGCATGTGTCCTATGCGTTTCCTGCAATGCTCCAAAAGGCTTTAATCCCCTTAAATAATTGGTGAAAACGCGTTCACAAAAGTGTCGAATTCAGACTTTTTGAAGTCGCAAATGGCGTGTTGAGTCGCCTATGGGACAGGTGTGTCGTTTTCAGGCTTTGGGTCAATTCTCTTGGAAAATGTTCACGCTTCGTGCTAGGCGTTGAAAAAAGATCACAGAACCCGAGCAGGCCGAGGCAAAACATGCGAATTCTGGGCATTGATCCGGGGCTTAGGACCCTGGGGTGGGGCGTCATCGAATCAAATGGCAGCCGCCTGAGCCACGTGGCCAACGGTTTGTGCAAGTCGGATGGGGATGATCTGGGTGAGCGGCTGTTGTCTCTCCATAACCAGATTGTCGAAGTCATCGCCGATCATCAACCGGACCAGGCGGCCATCGAACAGACCTTTGTGAACAAGGATGGCGCCGGTACGCTCAAACTGGGTCAGGCGCGGGGTGTTGCGTTGCTGACGCTGGCCCAGGCCGGATTGCCGGTGGGGGAATACGCCCCGAACCGGGTCAAGAAAACGGTCGTGGGTGTCGGGCACGCGGAAAAGGAGCAGGTGTTGCACATGGTCAAACTGCAATTGCCCGGATGTCAGCCCAAGGGCGCGGATGCAGCAGATGCTCTGGCGATTGCGATTTGCCATGCCTACTACGGCAAGACCCAGCAGGCGCGTGTGAAAGAGGTGCGGGCATGATCGGAAAACTTACCGGAAGGCTGGACTATCGCGCGGCGGATCATGTGCTGATCGATGTCCGGGGTGTGGGCTATATCGTCTATTGTTCCGACCGGACCATGGCGGCATTGCCGGGCGTGGGCGAGGCGGTTTCGATTTATACGGACATGGTCGTGCGCGAAGACCTGATGCAGCTTTATGGCTTTCTTTCGCTGGTCGAGAAGGAATGGCACCGGCTTTTGTGCTCGGTTCAGGGGGTCGGAGCGAAAGTCTCTCTGGCGATCCTCAGCGCGCTGGGGCCGGACGGTGTCAGCCGCGCAATCGCACTGGGAGATTGGGCGGCGGTCAAGGCGGCGAAAGGTGTGGGCCCGAAAACGGCGCAGCGGATCGTTCTGGACCTCAAGGACAAGGCGCCGGGCGTGATGGCCATGGGTGGCACCTTGACCGATGCGATGGATGGCCCTTCGATCGAAGTTGTAGAGCCTGTCGAGGCAGCGCCTGCTCGGAAGCAGACGCCAAATCCGGCCTCTGGGGCCGCCGCGGCGTCCGCAGGTGCGCTGTCTGCCTTGTCTAATCTGGGTTATGGGCCATCGGATGCAGCAGCCGCGGTTGCCGAGGCGGCCGCCAACAACCCGGATGCAGACGAAGCGGGTCTGATTCGTGCCGCGCTGCAATTGCTGGCTCCGAAAGGCTGAATGAATGGTAGACGCTGATCCCACTGTGCGCCCCGATCCATTGCCCGAGGACAACGACCGCGCATTGCGCCCGCAGGGCTTGGATGAGTTCATCGGTCAGGCCGAGGCACGCGCCAATCTGCGCATCTTCATCCAATCCGCCCGCCAGCGGGGCGAGGCGATGGATCACACGTTGTTCCATGGCCCTCCGGGGTTGGGCAAGACGACGCTGGCGCAGATCATGGCGCGTGAACTGGGGGTGAATTTTCGCATGACGTCCGGGCCGGTTCTGGCGAAAGCGGGCGATCTGGCTGCGATCCTGACCAATCTCGAAGCGCGGGATGTCTTGTTCATCGACGAAATCCACCGCCTGAACCCGGCGGTGGAAGAGGTGCTTTACCCCGCGATGGAAGATTTCGAGCTTGATCTGGTGATCGGCGAGGGGCCCGCCGCGCGAACGGTTCGGATCGAGTTGCAACCCTTCACGCTTGTCGGGGCCACGACGCGCATGGGTTTGCTGACCACACCTTTGCGCGACCGGTTTGGTATTCCGACCCGGTTGCAGTTCTACACTGTGGACGAACTGCATGAGATCGTCACCCGAAACGCGCGGAAACTCGGCGCTCCGGCGGATGATGAGGGCGCGCGCGAGATTGCGCGCAGGTCGCGCGGTACACCGCGCATCGCCGGACGTCTGCTGCGCCGGGTGGTGGATTTCGCCATTGTCGAAGGAGATGGGCGGATCACCCGCGAACTGGCTGACGGAGCCTTGACGCGGCTGGGTGTGGACCATTTGGGACTGGATGGTGCGGACCGCCGGTATCTGAAACTGATCGCCGAGAATTATGGTGGTGGTCCTGTCGGGATCGAAACGATGTCAGCCGCCTTGTCTGAAAGCCGTGACTCGCTGGAAGAAGTGATCGAGCCCTTTCTGTTGCAACAGGGGTTTATCCAGCGAACACCGCGTGGGCGGATGTTGGCGCAAAAGGCCTGGACGCATCTGGGCATGACTGCACCCAAACGGCAAAGCGATCTGTTCGGTTGAAGCTTGCGCTTGGAAATTTTATGCCTTCGGCGAGAGTATATTCGAAAAGATGAAGGCCTGACCGTGACACCGGAAGAGATTGAGGCGCTGTTCACGCGCGAAAGCGGTGAGTTTCTGTTTGCCCGTTGGGGACGACCTATCGTGCCGATTGTGTTTGGCGTTGAAGACGAAACGCTGTCCACTGTGAAGGGCGCCTTCGAGGCGGTTGTCACCTTGGCCGGTCACAAAATGGCCGAAACCGACCCCGAACTTGGTGCCAACTGCATGGTCTTCTTCTTCCGGGATTGGCAAGAGCTGCTGGACGTGCCGGATCTTGATCGTCTGATCCCGGATCTGGCACCGTTGGTCGGGCGCTTGGTTGAAGCGGATGCAAACCAGTACCGCATTTTCCGGTTCGAAGAAGACGGCGCGATCCGTGCGGCTTTTGTTTTTCTTCGCATGGACAAGCAGTTGTCCAAGGTACCGGCGGAAACGCTGGCGCTGAGCCAGGTGGTGCAGACCATCCTGCTTTGGTCCGATACTGCGTTTCGGACGCAATCTCCGCTGGCCGTGGCGGGCGAAACGACGATCCTGCGCCCCGATATTGCTGCGTTGATTCGGGCTGCTTACGATCCGGTTTTACCGGGTTCGGCGCAGGATGCGTCTCATGCGCTCAGGTTGTTTGCCCGGTTGGAGCCACTGCAATGAAACATACCTATCCGGTTCGCGTTTATTATGAAGACACCGACATGGGCGGCGTCGTCTATCACGCGAACTATCTGCGGTATATCGAACGTGCGCGTTCGGATTGGGTGCGCAATCTGGGCAATGACCAGAACGCGATGCGGGAAGAAGGCATTGTTTGGGTCGTGCGGCGGGTCGAGGCCGAATACCTTGCGCCTGCCAGGTTCGATGACGAACTGATCGTCGAAACCGAAGTCACGGAAATCTCGGGTGTGCGGCTGACCATGGCGCAGCTGGTCCGGCGCGGCGAGACCGAGATTTTTCGCGCCTCGGTCACTGCCGTTTGCATCAACAAGGATGGCAGGCCGATCCGGCTTCCGGCAGAGATTCGCGCATTGATGTAACAATTTGCGGGTCAGGGGTGGTTCTGTTGGCATTTCAGCCCCAACTGCGTTAGCGTTTGGCAAAACAAGGCCAAACAAACGGCCGTCAGGCAAAAACAAAGAGCAGGTTCATGGAAGCTGAAACGCTGGCGCTGGCGCAGGAGATCGATTTCTCCATGTGGGGGCTGTATGCCCGCGCGACCTTTATCGTCAAATTGGTGATGTTGATGCTGATCGGTGCATCCATCTGGTCCTGGGGCATCATCATTCAGAAGCTGATCAATTATCGCGCGGCCCGTCGCGAGGCGCAGGCATTTGACGAGAGCTTCTGGTCCGGCAACCCTTTGGACGAGCTGTTCGAGCAGATCGGAACCCAGCCGGATGGCAGTTCTGAAAAGATTTTTGCTGCCGGAATGATCGAATGGCGCAGGTCGCACCGAAATGATGGCGGATTGATTGCCGGAGCGACCGCGCGGATAGACCGGTCCATGGATGTGGCCATAGCGAAAGAGGCAGAGACCTTGCAGAAAGGTCTGCCCATCCTGGCCACGGTTGGATCGACTGCGCCGTTCATCGGCCTGTTTGGTACGGTCTGGGGCATCATGAATGCGTTTATCGAAATCGCCGAACAGCAGAATACCAACCTGGCGGTCGTGGCCCCGGGTATTGCCGAGGCACTATTGGCAACGGGGCTCGGCCTTCTGGCCGCGATCCCAGCGGTTATTTTCTACAACAAGCTCAGTGCAGACTGTGACCGCATCGTTGGCGGCTACGAAGCCTTTGCCGACGAGTTCGCGACCATTCTGTCGCGCCAGTTGGACAGCTAAAAATGGGCGCGGCGGTTCAGCAATCCTCGGGTGGAAACGGGCGCAGACGCGGTCGGCGTCGCGGGCGCGCGCAACCCATGGCCGAGATCAACGTGACACCGTTTGTGGATGTTATGCTGGTTTTGCTGATTATCTTCATGGTGGCCGCGCCATTGCTGACCGTCGGTGTTCCGGTAGATCTGCCCAAGACCGCCGCCAGTGCTTTGCCGGGTGACAATGAAGAACCGTTGACCGTGACCCTGACGGCAGATGGACGTGTGCAGATCCAGACAACAGACGTGTTGCGCGAGGAACTGATCGGCAAGCTGCGGGCCATCGCCGCAGAGCGGAGCAGTGACCGGGTTTTCCTGCGCGCCGATGGCGCGATTCCTTACGCGCAGGTCATGCAGGTCATGGGCGCGCTGAACGCGGGCGGGTTTTCCAACGTTGGGCTTGTGACCGATACGGGCGGGCCGACGCTGGACGAAGGTGGAGAGTGAGGGCGCACGGTGGATACCGGCACCAAGATTTCAGCGATTGCGCATGTCAGCCTGATCGGAGTGGCGCTTTTCGGCGGTACGTTCCGGTCCGAGCCTTTGCCGATGGCCGTACAGGATGTGTCCGTGATCACCGCTGAACAATTCGCGGCCATGACGGCCCAGCGGGATGCGCCTGAGATCCCAGAGGTGCCGGCGGCATTGCAACAACCGCCCGAACCACAGGCTGATAGCACGCCGCCAGAACCTGTGGTCGAGGAACAGCCCCGCCCTGAACCCGTCGTGCCTGCCGAACCCGAACCCGAGCCTGCGCCCGTTATCGTCGAAGCACCGCCGGAACCGGACGTGCCGGATGAGCTGCCGGTACTGACAGAGCCCGAGGTCGAACCTGTCGCACAGCCTGTGCCTCCGGGGCCCGAGGCGCAGCCTCGCCCGTCCGATCGTGTTGCCCCCGAGGCCATAGCGCCACCACCGCCCGAGGCAAAACCGGATGATTTCGAAACGCCGCCCGTTTCACTGGATGAGGGCGCCGAGGTTCAGCAGGAACAACAGGATCAGACCGCGCCGGAAGAAGCGGCCCCCGAGATCGTGACCGAGGCAGAGGAAACCAAAGAGCAGTCTCCGCTTACGTCTCCGCGACCGCGGGTGCGTCCGAACCGCCCAAGCCCACCGCCCGAACCCGTTGTGGCAGAGACGCCCGAGGCGGCGCCCGAACCGAACGCGCAGGCCGACGAGGCCGCGATCAATGACGCTCTGGCCGAAGCCTTGGGCAGTGGAACCCAGCCATCCGGCCCACCACTGACCAGCGGCGAGAAGGACGCGATGCGATTAGCCGTGTCCAAGTGCTGGAATGTGGGCTCTTTGTCTACGGATGCACTGAGTACTGTGGTCGTTGTGGCTTTTTCGCTAAACCGTGATGGTACGGTTGTGGATGGCAGCATTCGGATGCTGGACAGTTCTGGTGGGTCTGCTGGCGCGGCCAATCAGGCCTATCAGGCCGCCCGGCGCGCGATTTTGCGCTGCGGGGCCAGAGGATATGACTTGCCTGCTGACAAATACGCTCATTGGCAGGATGTTGAGATTACATTCAATCCCGAGAGGATGCGGATCAAATGATGAAACTTCTGACCAGCCTCTTTGTCGGCCTGACGCTGATGTCTACGCCGGTTCTTGCACAGAACAGTCCCCTGCGGCTGGAATTGGACCAGGGCATTATCGAACCATTGCCCTTTGCGGTGCCGAACTTTGTTCCCGATGGCCCGTCAGCGGCGCAATATGCACAGGACATCTCGCGCGTGGTGGCGGCTGATCTGACAGGAACCGGGTTGTTTCGCGAGATCTCTTCGGATGCCTTCATCAGTCGGGTCAGCAGCTTTGAGGCTCCGGTTCAGTTTGCCGATTGGAAAGCGATCAATGCCGATGCGCTGATCACGGGGGCAGTCAATGTTTCGGGCAAGAACCTCACGGTTCGATTCCGGGTCTGGGATGTGTTTTCGGGTCAGGAATTGGGCAATGGGCTGCAATTGGCAGGCACCACCGAGGGCTGGCGGCGCATGGCTCACAAAGTGGCCGATCAGGTGTACAGCCGGATTACAGGCGAGGGCGGATATTTTGACAGCCGCGTGGCCTTTGTTTCGGAAAGTGGGCCGAAAAACCAACGCCTGAAACGTCTGGCGATCATGGATTATGATGGCGCGAACGTGCAGTACATGACCGACAGTGCCGCAATCGTTCTGGCGCCGCGCTTTTCGCCTACTGGCGATCGGTTGCTGTACACCAGCTATGAAAGCGGAAGCCCGCGCATCTATGTTCTGGATGTGGGCCGCGTCAAACGGCAGGAACTGAAGACGCAGGACGGAACCATGAGCTTTTCGCCCCGCTTTTCGCCGGATGGCCGGTCGATCGTGTATTCATTGATTCAGGGCGGAAACACGGACCTGTGGAAAATGGATCTGGCGTCGGGGCAAAGCACTCGTCTGACCAACACGCCGGCGATTGAAACCGCCCCCAGCTATTCGCCGGATGGCAGCCGGATCGTGTTTGAAAGCGACCGTTCGGGTACACCGCAGCTTTACGTGATGCCCGCGAATGGCGGCGAGGCCACGCGGATCAGCTTTGGCTCGGGTCGTTATGGCACGCCGGTATGGTCGCCGCGCGGCGATCTGATTGCCTTTACCAAGCAAAACCAGGGCCGCTTCCACATCGGGGTGATGCGCACGGACGGATCAGAGGAACGCTTGTTGACCGCCTCGTTTCTGGACGAAGGCCCGACCTGGTCGCCCAATGGCCGCGTCATCATGTTCACCCGTGAAACGCAGGGCGCCAGCGGCCGGGCCTCGCTATATTCGGTGGATATCTCGGGCCGCAACCTGCGCCCGGTGCGTACACCGGATGGCGGCAGTGATCCGTCATGGGGCCCACTACAGAATTGATCGCAGCAAAGTTCACAACGAATCGTCCCTGTGGTAGACAGGCGGCAACAATCAAAACACGAGGCACTTGAAATGAATGTATTGAGCAAAGTCCTGGCGTTGGGCGCGCTGAGTGTGATCGCCGCCTGTACGAACAATGACCCATCCGCCTTGGGCGGCAGCGGTGCCGGCGGCACAGGCGCAATTGTACCGGGCTCGCCCAGTGACCCGCGTTCGCCTGCGTATTTCCAGCAGACCGTCGGGGATCGTGTTCTGTTCGCCGTGGACCAGTCCACCCTGACACCACAGGCGCAGACCGTGTTGCAAGGGCAAGCGGACTGGCTTCTGGCCAATCCGGATTTTGTTGCCACGATCGAAGGTCACGCGGACGAGCAGGGTACGCGCGAGTATAACCTTGCGCTGGGTGCGCGTCGCGCAAATGCCGCTCGTGAGTATCTGATTTCGCGTGGTGTTGCTGGCAACCGTCTCAAAACCGTCAGCTACGGCAAGGAGCGCCCAATCGAGATTTGCAGCGTTGAGGAATGCTATTCCAAGAACCGCCGCGCAGTGACTGTGCTGACCGGATCAACACTGGGGTAAGACAATGCGTATGGCAGGATGGGTATTGGCGGCGGTCATGGCGACAGCCGGTGTTGCACAGGCACAGGATCAGCAAACCCTGGCCGACATACGTCAGGAGCTGACGGTGCTGCATGTGGAAATTCAGCGCCTGAAGCGCGAGTTTTCCACCACAGGATCGCCAGCGCCAAACTTGTCCGGCAGTTCGGTTCTTGAACGGGTTGACGCCATTGAAGCGGAACTGCAACGCCTGACCCGTCAGACCGAGCAGCTGAACCAGCGTGTGCAAAACATTGTCTCGGACGGCACCAATCGCATCGGAGATCTGGAGTTCCGCCTGTGCGAGCTTGAGGCAAACTGCGAGATTTCAGGCGAACCGACCAGCACACTGGGCGGAGAGGGCACAGATGTAGGTACGGCCGTTATCACGCCTGCCACGCCATCCCAAACCGATCAGGGTGAACTGGCCGTGGGCGAGCGGGCGGATTTCGACGCGGCATCGCAAGCACTGGCCGATGGGGATTACCAGACTGCGGCTGATTTGTTTGCGCAGTTTGATACGAACTATCCCGGCAGCCCCCTGGCGCCCGAAGTGAATCTGAAACGTGGTCATGCGCTTGAAGGCCTTGGCGACACCCGCGAAGCGGCACGGGCGTTCTTGGCAAGCTTTACCGGAGATTCCGAAGGAGCATTTGCCCCCGAGGCGCTGTTCGAGTTGGGCGCGGCGCTGGGGCGTCTGGGGCAGACCGATCAGGCCTGCATCACGCTCAATGAAGTTGGCGTGCGCTTTCCATCCGCTCCGGCGTTTGCGGATGCGACGCAAGAGATGTCTGCGCTGGGGTGTTCTTGAACCGTCACAGCGAAAACCTGCTTGCAGAGCTTCGCGCCCGGCTTCCCGAAAGGCTTCCGCCTAAACTGGGCGTGGCGGTCTCGGGCGGTGGGGATTCCGTCGCGTTGATGCATCTTTTGCATCAAGTCGCCCAAAACGAAGAGATCGCCCTTTTTGTGGCCACGGTCGATCACGGCTTGCGCCCCGACGCAGCGCAGGAGGCCGTGACAGTGTCGCGCCAGGCCGCTGCTTTGGGGCTGCCGCATGACATTTTGCATTGGGCGGGTTGGGACAGGTCGGGCAATGTTCAGGACGAGGCCCGCAAGGCGCGTTACAGCCTGCTTGCCGGTTGGGCGCAACAGCGCGGAATCGACGCTATCGCGTTGGGGCACACGGCGGATGATCAGGCAGAAACGTTGCTGATGCGACTGGGTCGTTCATCAGGTGTTACGGGACTTTCCGGCATGTCGGCAAGCCGGCAATGGGAAGGTGTGACATTGCTGCGGCCAATGCTGGGGATCACACGCAAGGATCTGAGAACCTACCTGACCGGTATCGGCGCAACATGGGTCGAAGATCCGTCGAATCAGGACCCTCGTTTCGACCGGATCAAGGCACGAGAGGCCGTGTCCGGCCTCAAACCACTGGGAATTGACGCGCTTTCATTGTCGCGAGTGGCCGAAAATCTGGCGCAGGCCCATGCAGCCCTGGGTGTGTTTGCGCAGGAATCCGCACGGAATGTCGCCCAGGTCGAACAAAGCGACGTGAAGGTGGACAGGGCCGGTTTTGCCGCATTGCCCAAGGAAATCCGACGCCGCGTGTTGCTTGGATGCCTTGCCTGGATCGCAGGGCAGGGATATCCCCCGCGTCAGGCGGCGGTCGAGCAGGCCATGAAGGCCATAACCGACGGGCGGGCAGGGTCGCTCAGCGGTTGCCTGTTGGTCCCGGAAGGGATGAGTGTTTGGATTTGCAGGGAATTCAAGGCCGTGGAGGCTCGGATTTCAGCACGTGACGAAGTTTGGGATGGCAAATGGGTCTTGACCGGGCCCGAGATTTCCGGTGCCGAGATCCGCGCTCTGGGTGAAGACGGGCTGCGACAGGTGCCCGAATGGCGCGAAACAGGCCGGCCCAGGCTGGCCTTGAGTGCGACGCCCGCAGTCTGGAAGGGGGGCGCGGTGCTGGCCGCTCCGCTTGCGGGATTTGCGAACGGATGGCGCGCGGACACGACGCCGGAATGGCCCGAGTTCTACGCATCTTTTTTATCGCATTGAACATACCACAATCCTCTCTATTTTAAGAGGTAACTTGGCAGCTCCTCACCTGCCGGAACTTTTGGGAGAATTTCCTTGGGCAACGCTCGCAATATCGCGTTTTGGGTCGTTCTGTTTCTGCTGATCCTTGCACTGTTCAATCTGTTCAGTGGACCGGGCGGAACGCTTCAGAGCAATGAAAGAACTTATTCCGATTTCGTCGGCGCCGTGCAAAGCGGTGAAGTCAAGAACGTGACGCTGGACGGCGAACAGATCCGCTATACGACCGAAAGCGGTGCGACTTACGTCACGATCAAACCCGGCGACGCCGAGGTCACCAAGCTTTTGATCGATGAGAACATCCCGGTTCAGGCGGTCAAGCAACAGCAGTCGGGCTTCCAGTCTTTCCTGATCACGCTCTTGCCGTTCCTGCTGCTGATCGGTGTCTGGGTTTATTTCATGAACCGGATGCAGGGCGGCGGCAAAGGCGGTGCAATGGGCTTTGGCAAGTCGAAGGCCAAGATGCTGACCGAAAAGCATGGCCGCGTCACATTTGACGACGTCGCGGGCATCGACGAAGCCAAGGAAGAGCTGGAAGAGATCGTCGAATTCCTGCGCAATCCACAGAAGTTCAGCCGCCTTGGCGGCAAGATCCCGAAAGGCGCGCTGCTGGTGGGCCCTCCGGGCACCGGTAAGACGCTGCTGGCCCGCGCCATCGCGGGTGAGGCGGGTGTGCCGTTCTTCACTATTTCGGGGTCCGACTTTGTCGAGATGTTCGTGGGTGTCGGTGCATCCCGTGTCCGAGACATGTTTGAACAGGCCAAGAAGAATGCGCCTTGTATCGTCTTCATCGACGAGATCGACGCCGTGGGTCGCCATCGTGGCGCTGGCTACGGCGGTGGTAATGACGAGCGCGAACAGACCCTCAACCAGTTGCTGGTTGAGATGGACGGCTTTGAGGCCAATGAAGGCGTGATCATTCTGGCGGCTACCAACCGTAAAGACGTTCTGGATCCCGCGCTGCTGCGTCCGGGCCGTTTTGACCGCAACGTGACCGTTGGTAACCCCGACATCAAAGGCCGCGAGAAGATTTTGGGCGTGCACGCACGTAAGACGCCTCTGGGCCCCGATGTCGATCTGCGCATCATTGCGCGCGGTACGCCGGGCTTCTCGGGGGCCGATCTGGCGAACCTCGTGAACGAGGCTGCGTTGATGGCCGCCCGCGTGGGTCGCCGCTTTGTCACCATGGAAGACTTTGAGAACGCCAAGGACAAGGTGATGATGGGCGCCGAGCGCCGCTCGATGGTGCTGACGCAGGACCAGAAGGAAAAGACAGCCTATCACGAGGCGGGGCATGCCGTTGTCGGCCTGACCCTGCCGTTGTGCGATCCTGTCTACAAAGCCACGATCATTCCGCGCGGTGGTGCGCTGGGTATGGTTGTATCTCTGCCTGAAATGGATCGCCTGAACTACCACCGTGATGAGTGTGAGCAAAAGCTGGCCATGACCATGGCCGGCAAAGCCGCCGAGGTTATCAAATACGGTGAAGACCACGTTTCGAACGGCCCGGCCGGGGACATCATGCAGGCCAGCCAGTTGGCGCGTGCCATGGTGATGCGCTGGGGCATGTCGGACAAGGTCGGTAACATCGACTATGCCGAGGCGCACGAAGGCTATCAGGGCAACACCGCAGGGTTCTCGGTGTCGGCGCATACGAAAGAGCTGATCGAAGAAGAGGTGAAACGCCTTATCCAGCAGGGTTATGAGCGCGCGCACCAGATTCTGACCGAACAGCGCGAAGAATGGGAACGCCTGGCGCAGGGCTTGCTTGAATACGAAACCCTGACGGGTGATGAGATCAAGCGTGTCATGAATGGTGAATCACCCACCGAGGATGATGACGAAGGCGACAAGCCGGATGAAGGCAGCGCGCCCAGTGTCACGGCGATTCCCAAGACAAAGGCCAAGAAATCTCCGCCCGATGGCGGGATGGAGCCCGAACCCACCGCATAGTCAAAAAAGACCCGGCGCATCGTCCGGGTCTTTTTTCTTTTCATCGGTGTTTTGCCTGGCAATATGCACGCAAGAAAAAGAGCGAAAAGGGAAGGCTATGCCATTTTTGCGTGAAACCGAATTTGCCGCCGAAGCAGTCTGGCTTGGCCATGTCTCTGCGGGAACTTCTTTACGGGCCAAGGCTGTTGACACGCTGGATCTGGGTTTTGACGGCGTGAAGGGTGAGCGCCACGAAGGCCTTAATCGGGCGTCCTGTGTCAGGGTCTCGAACCTTTACCCGAAAGGCACTGAAATTCGAAACGTGCGTCAGCTTTCAGTTTTGTCCGAAGAGGAGTTGCAGCAAATTTCGCAGGACATGGGGTTGGATCAGCTTGATCCGTCCTATCTTGGGGTTTCCATTGTGCTGCGCGGGATCCCGGATTTTTCGCATATCCCCCCGTCTTCACGTCTTCAGGCAACGAGCGGGGCGACGATAACGGTGGACATGGAAAACGCCCCTTGTGTTCTGCCGGGGCGCGAGATCGAAGCGGATCAACCGGGGCATGGCGCGGCTTTCAAACCTGCGGCGGTCGGGCGTCGGGGCGTCACGGGATGGGTCGAACGTCCGGGGCGCATTCAACTGCGGGATCGGCTGAAACTGTTTGTTCCGGATCAACCTGCGTGGGTTTGTGAAAACAGGCTTGTTTCCGATTAGAAACCCCTGAAACGAACTTACGACGCTTCGCGACGCCAGAATGTCGGAATCCATGGCTATCGGGATTGTACACAAGGGTATGGAATGCACAGCGCCGACGCCCCGCGTCGGTTTTGCACGGTATTCAATCAAGGACCCCGGCCAATGAGCTACAAATCCGATATCGAAATCGCCCGCGAAGCGAACAAAAAGCCGATTCAGGAAATCGGTGCCAAGATCGGCATCGACTCTGCGGATCTGCTGCCTTACGGCCATGACAAGGCGAAGGTCAGCCAGAACTTCATCAACTCGGTGCAGGACCGCGAAGACGGCAAGCTGATCCTGGTGACTGCAATCAACCCGACCCCGGCAGGTGAGGGCAAGACCACGACCACAGTGGGTCTGGGTGACGGTCTCAACCGCATCGGCAAGAACGCGATGATCTGTATCCGCGAAGCCTCGCTTGGCCCGAACTTCGGTATGAAGGGCGGCGCTGCGGGTGGCGGCTATGCGCAGGTCGTTCCGATGGAAGAGATGAACCTGCACTTCACCGGTGACTTCCACGCCATCACCTCTGCTCACTCGCTGCTGTCGGCGATGATCGACAACCACATCTACTGGGGCAACGAGCAGGAGATCGACACCCGCCGCGTCGCATGGCGCCGTGTGGTCGACATGAACGACCGTGCCCTGCGTCAGATCACCGCCAGCTTGGGTGGTGTGTCGAACGGCTTCCCGCGTGAGGCAGGTTTTGACATCACCGTAGCGTCCGAAGTCATGGCGATCCTCTGTCTGGCGAACGACCTGAAAGACCTGGAAAAGCGTCTGGGCGACATCATCGTTGCTTATCGCCGCGACAAGACACCGGTCTACTGCCGTGACATCAAGGCCGAAGGCGCAATGACCGTTCTGCTGAAGGACGCGATGCAGCCGAACCTGGTGCAGACGCTGGAAAACAACCCGGCCTTCGTCCATGGCGGCCCGTTCGCGAACATCGCGCATGGCTGTAACTCGGTCATCGCGACCAAGACCGCTCTGAAAGTCGCCGACTATGTCGTGACCGAAGCCGGTTTCGGTGCGGATCTGGGTGCCGAGAAGTTCATGAACATCAAATGCCGCAAGGCGGGCATTGCCCCGTCGGCAGTTGTTCTGGTTGCGACCGTGCGCGCGATGAAGATGAACGGCGGCGTTGCCAAGGCCGATCTGGGTGCGGAAAACGTTGAGGCCGTCAAATCAGGCTGTGCCAACCTGGGCCGTCACATCGAGAACGTGAAATCCTTCGGTGTACCGGTTGTCGTCGCCATCAACCACTTCGTCACCGATACCGATGCCGAAGTTCAGGCGGTGAAAGACTATTGCGGCGAGCACGGCGTCGAGGCGGTTCTGTCGCGTCACTGGGAACTGGGTTCCGAAGGGTCTGCGCCGTTGGCCGAGAAAGTCGTCGAAATCGTCGAAGGTGGCACCGCGAACTTCGCACCGATCTACCCCGACGATATGCCTCTGTTCGAGAAGATCGAAACCATCGCCAAGCGCATCTACCGCGCTGACGAGGTTCTGGCTGACAACAAGATCCGCAACCAGCTGCGTGAATGGGAAGAAGCCGGATATGGCAACCTGCCGGTCTGCATGGCCAAGACGCAGTATTCCTTCTCGACCGACCCATCGCTGCGGGGCGCACCCACGGGCCATTCGGTTCCGGTGCGCGAGGTACGCTTGAGCGCGGGCGCGGGCTTTATCGTGGTCGTCTGCGGCGAGATCATGACCATGCCTGGTCTGCCCCGCAAGCCGGCTGCTGAAACCATCTGCCTCAATGACGCAGGTGAGATCGAGGGCTTGTTCTAAGCCGCCGAATAGGACATCTCGTGGTCCGGGGATTCATTCCCGGGCCATGAGGAGATGACGATGCCCACTCTGACACCGCCTCAGAACTGCAACACGATGCAGGAGCTGCGGGCTGAGATCGACAAGCTGGATCGCCAACTGATCGAAATGTTGGTAACGCGCGCGACATATATTGACCGCGCGTCGCAGCTGAAACCGGGCGAGGGCCTTCCGGCCCGAATCCCGGAACGTGTCGAAGAGGTGGTGCAACGCGTGCGTGCAAGTTCGGACGCGCTGGGGATGGACCCGGATCTGGCCGAGAAGCTATGGCGCATATTGATTGACTGGTCGATTGCACGCGAAGAGCGCGTGATT
Organism: Ruegeria sp. HKCCD6604; assembly: GCF_013110635.1. Classification (NCBI taxonomy): domain Bacteria; kingdom Pseudomonadati; phylum Pseudomonadota; class Alphaproteobacteria; order Rhodobacterales; family Roseobacteraceae; genus Ruegeria; species Ruegeria sp. HKCCD6604. Next base: position 138,088 of record NZ_WVQW01000006.1, read on the forward strand.
GGCACCGACTGACTGACCGGGCGTTCTGTGCGCCCGATCCGTTTTTTGAAAGAAGGGATCGAAGTATGGTAGCTCAGGTTATCGACGGTAAGGCCTTTGCCGCAAAAGTGCGCGGTCAAGTTGCCGATCAGGTCGCAAAGCTGAAAGAAGAAAACGGCATCACCCCCGGCCTGGCCGTGGTTCTTGTGGGCGAAGACCCAGCCAGCCAGGTTTATGTCCGTTCGAAGGGCAAAATGACCGTTGAAGTCGGCATGAATTCGTACGAGCACAAGCTGGACGTCGATACATCCGAGGAAGATCTGCTGGCGCTGATTGACAAGCTGAACAACGACCCGGCCGTGCATGGCATTCTGGTCCAGTTGCCGTTGCCCAAACACCTGAACGAGGATCTGGTGATCAACTCGATCCACCCGGCCAAGGATGTGGATGGCTTCCACATTTCGAACGTGGGCCTGCTGGGCACCGGTCAGAAGTCGATGGTGCCCTGCACCCCGCTGGGCTGCCTGATGATGCTGCGTGACCACCACGGTTCGCTTTCCGGCATGGACGCCGTTGTGATCGGTCGCTCGAACATTGTGGGCAAACCGATGGCGCAGCTGCTGCTGGGCGATAGCTGCACCGTGACCATCGCGCATTCGCGCACCAAGGATCTGCCGGACGTCGTACGCCGCGCCGACATCGTCGTGGCTGCCGTGGGGCGTCCGGAAATGGTGCCGGGTGACTGGATCAAGGAAGGCGCGACCGTGATCGATGTAGGCATCAACCGCATCGAACGCGACGGAAAGAACAAGCTGGTCGGTGACGTGGACTATGCCAGCGCGTCCCAGCGTGCTGGCGCCATCACTCCGGTTCCGGGGGGTGTAGGTCCGATGACCATTGCATGCCTGTTGGCCAACACTTTGACTGCGTGCTGCCGCGCCAACGCTCTGCCCGAACCAGAAGGTTTGACGGCGTAAGGTAATCTGGTCGGGTCGATCTTGTCGGCCCGGCACATTCCTCGGTTGTGCATGACTTCGCGGGACAATCATCGGACGCTCCAGTCAATTTGCCCTGAATGGGTTTGACAGCTTAAAAAATCGTGATATCCCTGTATTCCCAGTTGGTTACAGGTAAGGTGCTTCAGTGCTTGTCGTGCTAAGGTTGAATTTTGTTAAGTCATGCACAAAAGCGGTATGACGTCTGGGATAAACACTATTCGGAATGCTTGCACCCCACAGCGAGTGACGGCGGGCCTTGTCTTTCTTCCATTGCTTGCTTACGCGTTTCCTCCGTTTCTGGTCGCGGATCTGAGCTTCGGTTTGCGTCTTCTTTTCTGGACCGGAGTGATGGTTCTTGCCCTGACAGTCACCGGGTTGGCGCGCAACTTGATGCAAAAAAACCCCGTTCTGTTGAATGTTCCCGTCCGTGATCTGGCATTCGCGGCACTGATCCTGGTTCTGTTCACGCCGTCCCTTTGGATGTTGGCATGGATCCTGTTCACCTGCGGAGGTCACATGGCACCAGGCGCCCAGACCGTGGCGGTATATGGGGTCCTGTTTGCAACGGGTTTGGTTCTTGTGCAACGCAATGATTTGAACCCATTGATGGCCTCAACACCTGAAACCGAGAGGCCGCGCCTGATCAGGCGTCTGCCGCCTGACTTCCATGGTCAAATCCATCGTTTGACGGTCAGGGATCACAATGTGGATATTGTCACTTCGGAAGGCACGTTCACGGTCCGCTCGCGCTTTACGGACGCAATTGCCGAGATGGAGCCGGTTCCCGGACACTGTTCGCACCGTTCACATTGGGTGGTGGACGCATCAATCGTTGGGGTTGAAAAATCGGGGGGCAAAACTTTTTTGCGCTTGATGAACGGCGATCTGGTTCCAGTAAGCCGCAAGTACAAACCGAAGTTGGAAGAAGACGGGTTGATCTGAACTCAACGCGGCATTGGGATCATCTGCGGTTGCTGGCCGGTCAGAATGGCCATGGCGTCCGCGCCCAAAAGATCGGAAAGTGCCCGATCCGAACTGCGCAACCCCCCGGTGTAAGTTCCGTAGGCAGGCAGGATCAGCCGATTTCTGTCCAGCAGAAAGGCAGGTCGTGAAATGTGTCTGCCTTTCGTCCGAATCTGTGCTTTCGGATGAAAATGGCCTGAAATTTCACCTTGCGGCCGATCCTGGGCGATGTGACGAAAGACGAGAGGGCCGCACTGCCATTCGACCAGATGAGAGCCCCCCATCTCGATCGGGCCGGGATCGTGATTGCCTTCGATCCAGATCCATTGTCGCCCGGCCTGCAAAGTCGCAATCCTCAACCCTTCTGCGTCGGGCAAGGCTTGGGCCGCTTCGAGATCGTCAAAGCTGTCACCTAGGCAGATGACGGTTTCGGCGTTGGTGTGTTCCAGATCGCGGGCCAGCCGGTCAAGCGTTTCGCGACTGTCATAAGGCGGCAGCGTAGCCCCGCGCCGACGGGCCATACGTTCGGATTTTCCCAGATGCAGGTCCGAAACACAGAGCAGTTGCCGCGCCGGCCACCATAATGCGCCAGACGGCAACGCATCGAGTTGCTGGCCTGCAAAGGAAAACTTGCACACGTTCATGATACGTTCTTGACCTGATTCCACATCTTGCGCAAGGGGATCAAAGCTGGTCCAACCCGGCGGCTTCCAGCAGGCGTGCGCTTTCTTCTGCAAGCAGCCTTTCCTCGGCGGCCCCTTTGACAGGCACCTTTCCGACCTCAAGAAACAGCGGCGCGGCCAGTGGGGAAACGCGATCTAGACGCAGCAGGTCGATGCGGTCGCCGATGCGCGCCAGCATTGCCTCGATCCGACCGAAGTCAACCAACCCGCGCATGGCTTCTTCGCGGGTGATCTGCATCAACAGATGATCGGGATCATATTTCAGCAAAGTGTCATAGAGAATATCCGACGAAAACGTGGCTTGCCGCCCGGTTTTCCGTTGCCCGGCCATGTTGCGTTCGATCAGACCGGCAATCGTGGCCGACGCGCGAAAGGTACGCTTCATGACTGCGTTGCCTGCCAGCCATGTGTCCAGCCCGTCACGCAGCGCTTCGGGTTGAAACAATGGGCGTGGGTCAGTGACCGCATCCAAACCCCAAATCAGCGTGGCATAGTCTGTGGCGACAAACCCCAGCGGCGCCAAACCGGTATCCTCCATCCGCTTGGTCAACAGCAGCCCCAGTGTTTGTTGCGCGTTGCGGCCAGCGAATCCGTATACGCACAGATGCTCTCGCCCGTCGCTTGGAAAGCTTTCGATCAGCAGACGATCCCGTTGAGGCAGGCGGGACATTTGACGCTGCAAGTCCAGCCAATCAGCCGTATGGGAGGGCAGGTGCGGCCAGTCAGTTTGGGCGAACATGCGCAGAATGCGGTCGCTGAGTTGCGTTGAGGTCGCAAATTTCGTGCCCGAGAAGGTCGCGATCTTTGGTTTGCGATCGGCGCGACGGCTGACTTCGACCACCATTTCGCGCAGACCTTCATACCGTACGATCTGTCCGCCGATCAGGAAGGTATCGCCGGAGGTCAGCGAAGCAGCAAAGGCTTCCTCGACTTCGCCCAACGGTTTACCGCCACGGCTGCGTTTAAGGCGAACTTTGAGTGTATCCGTGTCCTGAATCGTGCCCAGATTCATGCGAATGCGCGACGCTGCTCGAGGATCGCGCAATTGCCATTGCCCGTCGACACGCTTCTGCAACCTTTGCCATCGATCATAGGCGCGCAAGGCGTAGCCGCCGGTGGCACAGAAATCCAGACAGGCGTCAAATTCCGGTCGGGTCAACTGTGCGTAAGGTCCGGCGGATGTCATCTCGGCATATAGATCATCAGCGCCAAAGGGCCCGGCACAGGCCGCAATCAGAATGTGCTGGCACAACACATCGCGGGGGCCGGGGCCTCGGGGTTCTCCGTCCAGTTCATGGGCTTTGGCAGCCTCGAGCGCAGCGACGCATTCGACAACCTCAAAACGGTTCGCAGGAACCAGCAGCGCCTTGGAAGGCGCGTTGTAGCGGTGGTTGGCCCGACCAATCCTTTGCACCAGCCGCTTGACGTTCTTGGGCGCACCGATCTGAATCACCAAATCGACATCGCCCCAATCAATGCCCAGATCGAGGCTGCCGGTGCAGACGATGGCACGCAATTCGCCACGCACCATCGCGGCCTCGACCCGCTCGCGTTGCTGTCGGTCAAGGCTGCCATGATGGATGCCGATGGGCAGGCCGTCGTCATTCGCCAGCCACAGATTGTGAAAGTAGATCTCGGCCTGCGCGCGGGTGTTGTGAAAGATCAGCGTGGTCTTGTGCCGCCGGATCTGGTCCAGCACAGCCGGAATCGAATAGGCCGCGCCTCCGCCGGACCAGGGCGGCATTTCCGTTGTTTCCAACATCTGGATGTCTGGGTCCGGGCCGGGATCGGCCTGCACAATCCGGCAGGGGTCCGGGTGGCGCGCCAGAAAGCCGGCAATTGCCGCGGGGTCTTCGACTGTGGCTGACAGGCCTACACGACGTAGACCCGGGTTGAGGCGCTGAAGGCGTGCCAGGGCCAGCATCAGCTGATCGCCGCGCTTGCTTTCCGCCAGCGCGTGGATTTCGTCGACGATGATCCGCTGTACCCCATCGAACATGCGCGGCGCATCTTCGTACGAGGTCAGCAGTGCCAGACTTTCCGGTGTGGTCAGCAGGATATGGGGTGGATCGGCCCTTTGGCGTTTTTTCTGCGTGGCCGAGGTGTCACCGGTGCGATCCTCGATCCGAATGGGCAGGCCGATCTCTTCCACCGGGGTGCGCAGGTTACGTTTGATATCCGCTGCCAGCGCCTTGAGCGGCGAGACATAGAGTGTATGCAAACCGTTGTGGCCACCGTCGGCCAGCTCGGACAGGGAAGGCAGAAATCCGGCCATGGTCTTGCCGCCACCGGTTGGGGCGATCAGCAGGGTTGCCGACTCCTCCGCCCGGTCGAACATCTCTTTCTGATGCGGGTGGATGGACCAGCCTTTGGAGGAGAACCACGTACCAATCCGAGCGGGAATCTGCGTCATGGTTGCAGATTACCCGCCCGGAGGAGGGATTGGCACGGCGTTATTTAACGATTTTCTCGTCTTTTACGAACATGTTGGCCCAGGCACGGTCAATCAGGTCCGGGCTCATCTGATAAGGGATGCCTTCGAACTCGCAGATCGAGATCATCTGATCAATCAGGAAGATCGGTTGGTAGTTGGCATAAATATTGTTGATAGTCGGGTACTTGACCTTCAAGAGGTGCACCAATGCCGCCTCGTCCAGCGGCATTCCACGTTTGCGGGCCACCATGGCAAAGATTTTCAGAAAGTTCTCCTGATTGGGGCCGTCAATCTTGATCTTGAAGAAGATCCGGCGCAAGGCCGCTTGGTCGAAGATCTCATTGGGGTGGAAGTTGGTCGAGAAGATGACCAGCGTGTCAAACGGAACTTCGAACTTTTCACCTGATTGCAGGCCGAGGATATCCTTGTTTTCTTCAAGCGGGACAATCCAACGGTTGACCAGCGCCTGCGGCGGTTCGGCCTGACGGCCAAGGTCATCTACGATGAAAATGCCACCGGTGGATTTCAGTTGCAACGGGGCCTGATAGGTTCGGGCGGTCGGATTGTAGACCAGATCCAACATACTGAGCGAGAGCTCACCACCGGTTACGACGGTAGGGCGTTCGCATTGCACATAGCGAGAATCGAACCGCTTGCGACGACGCAGGCTGTTGGGGTCGTCCGGCTCCTGTTCGATCGCCGTGTGCACGATCGGGTCATAGACCGTGATCACCTGCCCCGCATATTCGATAGCGTAGGGCACATAGACGTTGTCACCCAACGCATCCCGGATGCCGTTCGAGATCGAGGATTTACCGTTGCCCGGAGGACCGTACATCAGAATCGACCGGCCCGCGCTAACCGCCGGGCCCAGATGGTCCAGCAGGCTGTCGGGCAGAACGAGATGACCCATTGCGCCAACTAGTTGCTCTCGCGTGACTTGAATATTTCGGATCGACTGGCGTTTGACCTGCTCGCGATAGACATCCAGCGGCACCGGCATCGCGCCGAAATATTCGGATTGGCTCAGCGCATCCAGCGCACGGGCCTTGCCTGCATCGGTCAGCTGATATCCCATCTCATTGCCGCTATTGGCGTTCAGTGTCCCGGTCGCTTCAAGCAGTTTCTGATCGCGCGCGATATCGACCAGTTCCTGAGTTACCGATCCGGGGAGACAGATCGCTTCGGCCACTTCTGAAACCGTGCTCGCGTTTTTACGAAAAACCGTCTTCAGAAGGATGTCTCGCATCATTACAAGCGGAAGCTTCATTTCGCCCAAACCCTTGGGGGCAGGGGGGGCCATAACAGAGGAATTCTGCATATTCATGCGCGGTGCTCGTCCATCAATTTGTCACGCCAAGAACCCGAAAAAGGGCGTCTTGAAGAAAAATGAACCAGCTTTGTGGCGGGACAAAGGCAGCGACAAGGCGCGCTGATGATAGTTTACGATCCGAGAACAGTACCCAAAATCAGGTACATGGCCAATGATCCGCCCAAGGCGAAACCCATCGGAAACTGCTTGCCCCGGCTCCAGCTTTCCCAATGCGGCGCGATCGTGCGCAGCCTTGTGATTTTGGCCAAACGATGTGTGACCACGGCAGCCAGAACACAGGCGGTCAGGATCATCAGTATAATTCTCAGATCGCCCAGCCAGACAAACGCCGAAGCGGCGGCCAGAAATTTGGCATCGCCAGCGCCCATTGTGCCCGCGGCATTCAGAAAGATGCCAATAACCAAAACCACGACAATATGCAGCAATTGCCAGAAATAGACCGGCATAGACACGGTGACCGGCCCCAGATTGCCGCTGAGGCTGCCTGTAGACCAGGGTGGAATGGCGATCAGACCTATCACGATGTAAACCAGCGTCAGCGCAAGGACTGCATGGTTCTTGATCCGCATCTCACGCATATCCGTGAAGGCCACGTAAAAGCAGATCGGCAGCACAAACGGCAGAAACCAGGCCGCTGCCACTGCGGGTATTTGCATGTGTCAGGCCCCTTCAAGCGCCCGAAGCGAGCGGACCGCCTCGTCGAAATGCTGCGGGTGGGTTGAAATAGCTTCGCGGAACAGGTTCTTGGCTGTGGTGATATCGCCCTGTTTGACTGCCGAAATACCCATCGTGTTGAGCAGACGCGCCCGCTCGACCTGAGTCATCGGGACGACTGGCAGGCTGTAGTTGCCTTGCGCCGATCGGGCCAAAACCAGGTTGTTCTTGGCGGTAAACAGCGAATTGTCCTGTCGGATCGCTTCCGAGAACAACCGCTCCGCTTCGGCATATTCGCCGCGAGTCAATTTGGAATAGCCCCAGTTGTTCATCACACTGCCCGGACGTGTCGTCAGCCCGACAGCGGTTTCATAGAAATGATCCGCGCGTTTCCACTCTTTCCGGGAATCCGCAACGACTGCCTCGAGTCGATACCGTTTGAAGGTTTCAAAGGTGGGGGGAACCGAATCCAGAACCGTTTTGGCCTGCGACCAGTCGCCGTTTCGGACCAAGGCGTCCGCGTATTCAACCTTGTCCGCGGCGTTCGTGCCCTTCATCGTTGTGACGCGCTTCCATGCGGTCACGGCCTCGGTCGTGCGTTTGGCACGGCCCAAAGAAATTGCCAGTCCGCGCTGAAGATCGATCCGGTCCGGGTTCTTGAGCGCTGCACCGTGGAAATAGGTCACTGCTTCGTTTGGATCTGCGGCGCTCAGAAGCACATCATTCAGGTTTGTTTCGTCAATAACGTTCACTTCCTGAAACGTTCGTTCAACCTTTTCCTCTTCGGTTTCCTTTGCGCAGGCCGACAGGATCAGACCACTGATAACAACAGTCGGAATCAAGAATTGCTGGCGCATTTTTTGCGTCCTTTACTGCTCTCGCCTCAATTACTGGATCTTGCGTAGCGTGAATTGCCCGTCGCCAAGCTGCTCCAGTGTGTATTCTTGTTGTTCTTGTGGGGTATTATTAACAGGATTTTCCATTTTTGCGAGTGCTAAGCGCAGATTGTCCCGGATTGCGTCACTTTCGCCATTGTCCAGCGCATAGGCCCGCTGAAACACTTGCGCGGCCTCGGGGTATTCCTGTTTTTCCATCAGCAGGACACCGAGATTGTTCCAGGCCACCGGCCAGTCCGTGTCGTCTTCGACGGCCCTGCGCAGCAGTTTTTCCGCCTGCCCCAAGCGGCGTAGCCCCACATTTGCAGTACCCAGAGAAGTCAGGACCTGGGGCGTCATACCCTGTTCAAGCGCGGCCCGGGTAAAGGTTTCAAGCGCCAGTTCGTATTCTCCGGCGGCCATCAATCTGTTTCCGACCTCGATGTTGTCCTCTGCTTGACCCTTGGCGTCAATTCCCGGTGCATCCAATCCGTTGGATGACAGGCCTTCTGTGCAAGAAGCCACCATGGCAAAAACCATGGTGGCCCGGAGCATTCGGCGAAACCCGGAAGGGAAGCACCTGAATTCAGCTTTCATATGGTTCTATCCGACCTAGCGTCCAAAACTCGAAATAACATTCGCCGACGGGCCAACCAGAATAATCAGCAGCGGCGGGACCGTCAGCATCATTGTGACAAGAGTCATCTTGGTCGGCAACTTGTTCGCGGCCTCCTCGGCGCGCATCACGCGTTTGTCGCGCATCTCGCCGGCGTAAACCCGCAATGCCTCGGCAATCGATGTACCAAATGTCGCCGATTGGATCATGACGGTGACAAAAGAGTTCACATCCTGCACACCACATCGCACGCCGAAATCACGCAGGACTGTATCCTTATCCTTACCAGCCTTCATTTCGTGCGCGACAGTTTCGAATTCCTGCGCGATATCCGGATAAGACGCACTCATTTCGCTGGCAACGCGAACGATGGCCTGATCAAGCGATTGACCGGCCTCGACACAGACCAGCATCAAATCGAGCGTATCAGGAAAGCCAGCGGTAATTGCTTCCTTCCGTTCTTCAACCCGGCGCGTGATCCAGTATTTTGGTGCGAAATAGCCAATCGCGCCGGGGACAAGCACCCGGATCATCATCTGTGTTCCGGTAAATTCCTGGCCGCCGGAAAAGACCGTGACCAGCAGAACACCAATGAGAATACCAAGGATACCCAAGGAAAACTGCGCAAAGTGGAAGAACCGAACCGAATCCTTCGACCTGTAGCCCGCCTGGCGCAGCTTCAGCTCGACGGCCGAGTATTCTTCTTCGTTCTTGGGTTCAAGGAATGTTGCGAACTTCTCAAGCTGCTCGTTTCGGCTTGAGTTTCGAAGCTGCTCTTTCTTCCCTTTTTTCTGCTTTGGAGGAGCCGCATTCGATCTTTGCAGTTTCTTCAGGGGATCTTCCGGCTGCTTCATCATCAGTGTGACAGCGACCAGAACCATAAGCAGGCCAAGTACGCCGACAATGATAAGGGGGCCGAATTCGCCCAGGTGCTGGGTTAACAGGTCATTGATGCTGGTCAGGAATTCCATTGTGCTGCCCTCAGACCTTGATGTTGGTGATGATTTTCATGACGATCAGGTTCAATGTCAGCAGGATGGCGACAACAAAACACGCGGGAATAAACCATGGGTGATCCAGCACCTCGTCGTAATAGCCCGGATCTTTGACCAAGATGAAAATCAGACAGGCAACGGGAAACCCGGACAGGAACTTGCCGGACCATTGTGCCTCGGCCGTAATCGCCTTGACGCGACGGAACAGGCGAAAACGAGCGCGGATCACCTTTGCCAATCCGGCCAGAATTTCGGCAAGGTTGCCGCCGGATTGCTGCTGAATACCCACGGCTACGGCAAGAAAGCGCATATCCTGCATGTCCAATCGTTCAGCCATGTCCTTCAGCGCCTCGCCCACATCGCGACCATAGGCACATTCATCAGCGATAACGCCAAATTCGGTTCCCAGCGGATCCTGAACTTCGTTTGCAACCACCTGAATCGTCGACACAAATGGATTGCCAACACGCAGAGATCGAACCATCAGCTCAACCGCATCGGGCAGTTGTTCTTCAATCATACCCATGCGTTTCTTGGCCTTGTGGTTGACCCAGGCGTAAACGCCGCCGATGCCGATTGCGATGGAAACAACGATACGAAGTGCCGTGTCCGTAGCGGTGCCAATGCTCAAACCGACAAAGGCCATGGCTGATACCAGACCCATGATCATGATCAATTGACGGGGAGAGAACGCGATTGCAGCCTTTTGCGCCTTGTCAGCAAGAAGTGAGTACAGAGGAATGCTCTGCGATTTCATATGCTGCTGCATCTCTTTGCGCAGCTGCTCCAGCACCTGTTCGCGTCCGGCACCTTTTTCCAGCATATCCAGGCGTCGGTTGACCCGGCTGTTCAGGCTGATGGACTTGCCGAAGGCGACAAGATAGATGCCCTCGACCAAGGCAAGAACCCCCACAAAGATGGCGACATAAATGATCGCCTCCATAGGCAATTGCATACCTGGTTCTCCTACATTGTGGTTGGGTCGTAGATGGACGCTGGCAAGTCAAAGCCCCACAGACGGAACCGTTCCGAATAGTGGCTGCGGACGCCAGTGGCGGTGAAATGCCCGATGATCTTGTTGTCTGGTGTCAGGCCAACGCGTTGAAAACGAAAGATTTCCTGCATGGAAATCACGTCCCCTTCCATCCCGGTGATCTCGGTGATCGAGGTCATCCGGCGTGAACCGTCCTGTAGGCGGCTGGCCTGCACGATCAGGTTCACAGCCGAGGCGATCTGACTGCGGACCGCCTTGATCGGCATTTCGATCCCGGCCATCGCGATCATGTTTTCCAGACGTGAAATGCCGTCACGGGCCGAGTTGGCGTGAATCGTGGTCATCGATCCGTCGTGACCGGTGTTCATGGCCTGCAACATGTCGATGACCTCGGCGCCGCGTGTCTCACCCACGATGATGCGGTCAGGACGCATACGCAGGGCGTTTTTCAGACAGTCGCGCGGGCTGACTTCACCTTTGCCTTCCACGTTGGGCGGGCGGCTTTCCATCCGACCCACATGTGTCTGTTGCAGCTGAAGTTCCGCCGTGTCCTCGATGGTCAGGATCCGCTCGGCATCGTCGATGAAGCTGGACAGGGCGTTGAGCGTGGTTGTTTTACCCGAACCCGTACCCCCGGAAACGATGATATTCAGTCGGGTGGACACGGCGGCCTGCAAATATGCGGCCATTTCTTCGGTGAACGCACCGAAATTGACCAGGTCGTCAATTCCCAGCTTGTCTTTCTTGAATTTACGAATGGAAACAAGCGATCCGTCCACCGCGATCGGAGGCACCATGGCATTGAAACGCGATCCATCGGCCAGACGGGCGTCAACATACGGGTTGGATTCATCGACGCGGCGGCCCACGGCGGACACGATCTTGTCGATGATCCGCATCAGGTGCTTTTCATCCTTGAAGGTAATGTCGCTGAGTTCCAGCTTGCCGGCACGTTCCACAAAAATCTGTTGTGGACCATTCACCAGAATATCGTTGACCGAATCGTCCTGAAGCAGCGCCTCAAGCGGGCCAAGGCCCGTCACCTCGTCATACAGTTCCTTGTTCAGTTGGGACCGGTCTTCGCGGTTCAGAACAATGTTTCGTGTTTCCAGAACTTCACTGGCGATAGCACTGATTTCAGTGCGCAACTCGGCTTCGCCGGCGTTTTCCAGCGCGGCCAGGTTCAGGTTTTCCAGCAGTTCACGGTGCAGTTCGATCTTGATCTCACCCAACCGCTCCTTGCGTTTGCGGTCTTTGTCTGAACTTGCGACCTCACCTGCAATCTTTTTCACGGGTTTGCGTGCCACCGCGGTCGCAACAGGTGTCGCCTGTGCAGAAGATGCCGCTGTTTCAGCCGGTTGTGCCGGCGTTTTGACGGGCTGCGCTGCAGGTTGCTTTTTGTATCTTGAAAACACGGCTTATCCCCCCTTTGGGATGATGTTACGCAGCTTCTTCGGCACTGCTGCCGAGGCTGTGAAGCGACTTCGCCAGCTTTGCGATTTCCCGGCGCAACGGGTTCTTGGCGGCCGCATTTGCCAGAGGCAGACCATGATCCCCACTTTGCATGACCGGTTTGCCACCATCAGGCAGCAGCAGGTCGATGGAGATTCCAAGACTTTCCCCCATGCGTTTCACGCGGCTTTTCCCGTTCAGATCGGTAAATTTCGGCGCTCGGTTCAACGCAAAACGCAGCTTGTTGAATGGCAGTTCCTCTGCCTGCAACGCACGCTTCAGGCGCAGGGCATTCTGGGCGGACCGCATGTCCAGCTCGATCAGGGCGAAATACACATGGGCGGCCTGCAAAACTGTTTCCGACCACAGGACCAGCGTTTTTGGCATGTCGACAATGACATAGTCGAAATGCGCGCGCGCCATGTCGATCACGCGCTGAATGTCTTCCGGAGTGATCAAGTCCAGTGGCACCATATCGGAGGGTGCGGTTAAAACCTGAAGCTTTTCTTCATATGTTTGAAGGGCTTGCGAGAATACTTCGCTGTCCATCGCATCGGTGTCCGACAGCATTTCAAACACGGTCTCTCGTCGCGGCAGATCCAGATAGGTGGAAACGGTCCCGTATTGCAGGTCCAGATCGATCAGACACACGGTCGGCGCGTCTTTGTCAGAGGCACATGCCAGTTCCCAGGCCAGGTTAACGGCCAGTGTCGTTGCGCCGACGCCACCTGCCAGGCCCTGAACGACAAACAGTGCGCCTTCCTTGGACGCGCCGCCGGCCAAAGGAACGGCGGCTGCTTGCGCAACGGCAACCGGGTCGGGCTGCTTCATACGCTCAATGGCTTCCTGCAATTCGCCTTCGGGAAGAGGATAGGGCACGAACTCGTCAGCACCCTTGCGCAACAGTTGGTGCAGGGATGCCGGAGTAACATCCTCGGCGATCAGAACAACTTTTACTTTCTTTTCATTGGCTTGAGTGATTATCTCACCTAGCAGAGAAAGGTTGTCTTCGTCTTCTCCGTCGATCGCCAGTGCTACGAATTCCAGCGTTTCAGCTTCGGGTTGGCTGAAAAAGGCCAACGCTTCTGCAAATCCCAGATCTCCCCAGCGTTCGCCCAAGATGGCTTCCATGTCTTCGATCAGAAGGTCGAAATTCTGAACATCCCGACTGATGGTGCAGGCCAAGATTGCAGTATTGTCGTCTTGCGGCGTTGCGCTGGTCATAAACACTATCCTCGTCGTGAGGGCTCAGCATGTCATATGAACGAAATCCGCCAGATTGATGTGCTGTCGCCCCAATACGGTCAAATTTGGCCGCAGGTCACCCTATTGTTCACAATGTTGCTTTGAAGTTGGGCGAGAATTGGGCGCAAAAGAACCAATTGTAGGGAAATGGGCGACGATGTCGCCCATTTCAAACGTATTATCCACCGCTGCCAGCGTCTTGGGCGTTCACTTCCTGAATCTGGCTTACAGCGGTCGCACTTTCCACATATTCGCGGTAAATGATCTGAGCGTACTTGCCGTCCAGAAGCTGCGGGTTGCGATCAACGAATCCCGAAACTTCAGTGACCGTTCTGCGATTCCTGCGATCCCGGTTTTGCGTTGCGATCAACGGTTGCGTTTTGCCAAACGATACCACCGCCTCAAGCCGTGAGCGCGAGATACCCTGCTGCCCCAAAAACGCGACGACTGCTTGAGCGCGGCGAAGGCCAAGGCTTTTGTTGTAGCTGGCCGACCCCACAGCATCCGTATGTCCGTAAACGCGGAACCGGGCCTCGGGGAACTGCTTGATCCAGTCAGCCTGTTGCAAAAGAATGCGCTGAGCCGAAGCATCGAGTTGCGAGCTGTTGAACGCAAAGTTTACCTGGCTGGGTACATCCGCGGCAAACCGGCGGCTGAGAATCTGCGCGTAGGTTAATTCGCCGCTTTGTACCTGGACGTTGTTGAGCGTCGCGTTTCCGAAAGTGCCTGTATCGATCTCGTACCCGGCCTCGCGGGTGCATGCGGCGACAGCGACCGAAAGACCCAGTGTGATGATCCACTTATGCATTGGTCCTATCCTCCTGATCAATCTAGGACGTAGCCGTAGGAGCTGCCGAAGTTCTGCTTGGCGACTTCTGACGCTCCGCCGGCGCCCGTGCGCTGTGTACGCGCTACCTGGCCGTTCAAGAACAAGTCAAATTCGCTGGGCGGTTTGACCCGATCGGTTGGAAGCGCAAGAGTTTCGCCCCGAGTCGGTGAAACCAGATGCGCGGTGATGATAACGACGAGTTCACTTTGCTCGCGCTGGTAGTTGGCGCTGCGGAACAACGCGCCCAGAACCGGCACATCCCCCAACCATGGAATCTGGTTGCTCAGATCCGCGAAATCGTCCTGGATCAGGCCTGCAATGGCAAAGCTTTCACCATCGCGAAGTTCAATCGTTGTTTTGGCCCTGCGGGTGATGAAGCTAGGAACCGAATCCCCGTTGATGGTAAAATCCGAGCTGTTGTCGATACTTGAAACAGCCGTGCCCATCTCAAGGTTGATCAGATCGCCATCCACGACGCGTGGGATGAAGTCCATTTCAACGCCGAAGGCCTTGTATTCGATGGCCACAACGCCGTCATCCTGCGGTACCGGGATGGGAACTTCGCCACCGGCTAGGAACGATGCCTCCTGGCCGGACAGCGCGGACAGATTCGGCTCGGCCAGGCTGCGGGCCAGCCCCTTGGTTTCCAGAGCTTCGAGCAACAGGCGAACCTGCGTCGAACCCGCGCCAAACCCAAACAGGATGGCACCGGTATTGGCCTGAACTGCCGGAATGTTGTTCGCCAAAGCGTTGTTCAGTGCGAACTGGTTGTTAAGCGTGTTAAAGCCTCCGGTAACGTCGCTTCCACCGAAGCCAAGCGACGCTGTCAGGCTTTTGGCGACCGAGCGGTTCATCTCTGCAAAGCGGACCTTCAGCATGACCTGCTGCACACCACCGACCGACATCAGGTTCGAGACACGCTCGGGGGCATACCGTTCAGCCAGTTCCAGCGCGCGCGCCAGTTTGGCCGAGCTGGAGATCGTACCGGACAAAACAATGCCATCATTGGCTGTGCGAACCTCGATTGGTTCGTTGGGCAGGATTTGACGCAGACGTTCCTTGAATTCTGTAACATCCGGTGCGACCCGGACGCGGACATTGGCCAAAAGATTGCCCGCGCCGTCAAACAGTGTCAGCGTGGTCAGGCCAGGCGCCTTGCCTAGAACATAGATCGTGCGCTCCGACAAAGAAGAGATGTCTGCAATGCCGGCATTGGCAATGCTGAGCTCTGCGAAAGGTTGTTCGCTTTCTACGACGATTGCGCGGTTCATCGGGACGTCCAGTGTTTCCACAGTCCCTTTTTTCACCACGCGCAAAGTTTCAGCCCAGGCGGTGTCGCCAATGGGGCCCATAACAAGCGACAACCCCAGCAGGGTTGCGCTGATCCAGGTACGTATTGTCATGTGACCTGCCTCTCCGATCACGCCTCGTTTTTTTGGGTCTTATGCCCTATGGGAGGAGAGACTGCGCGAAATCCGAATTTATTGCAATAATCAATGGTTTCCGTAAGTTTCCTTATGTGGGGAATTGGCAACATCCGCAAAAAAATGAGCCGCACCAAGGGCGCGGCTCTGAACCTGTAACGTTCTGAATTGGCGTCAATTTGTGCAGGGGATAGGCACATTTACAATTTCGCCACCGCGGCGAATACGTGTCGTGCATACCCTTTCGGCTTTTGCTTCTGGTTCCGGCGCGGCTTCTTGAATTCCCAACAGCTTGCGCTGATCCACTTCAATCGTAGAGGCAACGGACTCATCCTGTACCCCAACCAGAGCCAAGGAAAGACGCCCCGTGTTCTGAGCCTGTGCCAAAGCCGCGACCTGTTCAGGTGTGGCTGCGACCGTGACTGTACGTGCAATGGTTGTGTTGGTGACGTCTGAACCAGCGGTCTGATCGACGGCAATAAGCTGCACGTTGGTTTCGATCAGGCGGGTAATTCCGCCGCTGTTCCCTTCGATGGTTCCACTGGAACCGGTCCAATAGATGTCAACACTGTCGCCGGGCCGCAGGAATCCTGAAACGCCAGAAGCTACGTCAACGCTGATCGCGAAGGCACGCATACCTTTTTCCAGACGTGACGTCAGGCCGGCCTTTTCGCCTGGACGAGTGATCTTGACCTCCATGATCGCTTCGTCTTTTTCCATTGCCCTCAAAACGAAACGTTCATTTGCGCCGCTTTCGGGGAACAGGGCAGTGAGTTCGGTGAATGTACCTTCCGGAATCGCGTTTTCCGGCCAGTCAACTGCGCGGATATCTTCCTCGGTAAGTCGCTCGCCGTATTTTAGGGCGCGGTTCGACACCAATACAGTGACTGTCGGAACAACATCGACTTTGGCATTGGCCAGAGCCTCTTCCGCAGCAAGCCTTTGGCGTGCCAGTTCACTTTGGTAAGCCGCGATATAGTTTCGCGCCATGTATACGGCGCCCCCGGCCAGTGCAACGCCGACAATCAGGACAAGTCCGAAAACTGCTCGCATGCGTGTACCTCATTCTTTTGTTTGGTCGAATACTTAGCGGCCAAGGAACCACATTGAAACAGCCTATTTGCTAACCGCAAATTGTGTCGAAATGTGGGACAAAAATGCCTGATTGTCAGATTTCTGCGCCTTCTTCCGCACAATTCCGCATGGTTATTGTTACCTTTCCCATGATTGCCAGCGGACCGAGCGTAACAAAACAACGCTGCACCCAACGGGCGCAGCGCTTTGCTTCGAAAGGGTTAAGCAAGACGTTTTTGGAAACCAGCCAGAGCGCGCACCAGCTGCAACTTAGCCGCCGCCGCCGGCAGTTCCCGCCGTGATAATACCAGACGGTGCAGTATTCGAGCCGGTGCTGACGACGGCGCTGTTCATGGCCCCGTTGATATTGCCGCCCATGCTGTCGACGCTTGAGCTTATTACAAGGTAGGTCGCGCCCGACAATCCTATGACCACGGCGGTCAACACCACCCAGTCAACTGTCACCGCTCCTGCTTCGTCAGATTTGAACTGATTAAGGAACCTTAACATGTGCTTATCTCCAAATACGTCGCGTCAGTGCTAAAAACAGGTTGGCCTAAAACTGGTTCGCATGGATGGCGAAAGTTGGGCTAAATATTGATTTCCTAAGGAAATTGGGAAATCCTGGCAGGTTTTGCGCGTTGGTCGAGTTGATCGGGGCAGAAGAAACGCGGCAATTACAGCAAAACGCCATGATCGTCGCGATTGCCTTCACAACTTGCGCTCGGGCAGGCTCCAGCGAACTTGGGATGGAGCAGTTTCAGATCATAAAAAAGGCCGCGCCCGATGAGCGCGGCCTTGGAAATTCTCTAGATCAGCAACTTAGTTGCTTTTGCCTTCGCCGGTGATACCACCTGTCGCGGTGTTGCTGCCGGTGCTCAGCGATGCGGCGTTCAGCGCTTCGTTTACGCCGGTTGCCAGGCCAGTGGCGCCAGCCGAGATCTGCTGATAAGCAACGGCGGCCAGGCCGATGACTGCTGCGGTCAGAACAACCCAGTCAACTGTTACTGCGCCGTCTTCGTCTTTGCGGAAGTTCTTGATGAACTTGATCATGTTACGTCCCTCCTAAAGGATCAAAAAGAGTTTAACAAACCTAGGCGTCTTTCAGAGCTTTCTCTCTCAGTCCGCTCATGTCCGTCTCGGTATGGGACTATGTTTGACCGTTGGGCGTGGCAGGAATTGGGCCAAACACAGATTTTTTTTCGCACGGCTTAACTTTTTGGTTATATTTTTTATAACATCATGAAAATAAAAGATAAAAAAATCACAACGGTTGAAGCAAAGGCTCTATAGCGATGCAAAATTGCGCCAAATGAGGCGAAACTGCCCCATTTCGCTTTGTTTTTCTGGCCTTGCGGGAAGATTCGGGGTTCAAATCGCCTAAAAAGAAAACATGAGGCAGGCAAATGAACCTCCGGAACGCACTTCAATGCGCCGGTGTGCTGGCGTTTCTGATATCGGGCACCGCATCTGTAAATGCGACCGAGACAGATCCGCGCGGCGTATACAAGCGCGTCAAAGCCCCAAAACCCGGTGAACGTCCGCGTGTGACCGTGCAGATCACTCCGGAAGAACACGCAGCTAACCCTTCAGCGCCCAGCACGGGCACTGAACTGGTAGTCCCGGAAATCATCGCGCGTACCAAAGTCGCCCCGCTGCCAGCGCCGGGTGCGGAAGTCAAACGAGATCCCAAAGGATCGTACAAGGCTTTCTGGAGCCGGATTTCACCGCACATTGATGAACGCGGGGCCGGGCGGCTTGACGCAGCGATCAACGCCCTGGCCGCAACCAACGTGAGATCACCGCGACTACAATCGCTGCAAGATATCGCAAAGGAACGCGGGATCGATATCCTCCGTTCCACTGTGGGAACTAATGTTTCACCTGCGCTGGTGCTTGCGGTCATCTCGGTGGAATCGGCCGGACGTGCAGACGCGGTCAGTTCCGCAGGCGCACAGGGGCTCATGCAATTGATGCCCGCGACAGCGGCGAGATTCGGAGTAAAGGACAGCCTAAAGCCCTCTGAGAACATTGCGGGCGGTGTGAAATACCTCAACTGGCTGATGGAAGAGTTCGGGAATGATCCAATACTTGTATTGGCTGGATACAACGCGGGAGAGGGGGCCGTACGCAAACACAGTGGCGTGCCACCCTATGCTGAAACTCGAGACTACGTGCCAAAAGTCCTCGCCGCGTTTCAGATCGCGCGGGCTTTGTGCGCAACGCCGCCAGACCTGATTTCCGATGGCTGTGTTTTTCAGACTTCCAACTAATAAGGCCCGTCGTGATCCGGCGGGCCTTTCCATTTGATCAGGAAACGATTGTCGCTTCCGTTGCGGCGCGCAGATCGTCTTCGCTGACACCTTCCGCCAGTTCGACGATTTTCAGACCGCCTTCAACCACATCCAGCACACCAAGATTGGTGATAATGCGATCCACGACGCCCTTTCCGGTCAGTGGCAGGGTGCATTCCTTCAGGACCTTGCTGTCGCCATGCTTGTTGGTGTGATCCATCACGACAATCACTCGGCCGACGCCTGCAACCAGGTCCATCGCGCCGCCCATGCCCTTCACCAGCTTGCCGGGGATCATCCAGTTTGCCAGATCGCCCTTCTCATCCACTTCCATGGCACCCAGAATCGCCGCAGCGATTTTGCCACCGCGGATCATGGCGAAGGATGTGGCACTGTCGAAATAGGCCGTGCGGGACAGTTCGGTGATCGTCTGCTTGCCTGCATTGATAAGGTCCGGGTCTTCTTCGCCCTCAAAAGGGAAGGGGCCCATGCCCAGCATGCCGTTTTCCGATTGCAGAGTGATGTCCTTGTCACCCACATAGTTTGCCACCAGCGTCGGGATCCCGATGCCGAGGTTCACATACATGCCGTCTTCCAGTTCCTCTGCCGCGCGTGCGGCCATCTGATTGCGGTCCCAGGGCATTATGCTTCCTCCTTCTTGCGGGTGGTGCGCTGTTCGATGCGCTTTTCGTGTTCGCCCTGAATGATGCGATGCACATAGATACCGGGCAGGTGGATGCAGTCGGGGTCCAGCGAACCACGCGGAACGATCTCTTCCACTTCGGCAACGCAGATCTTACCACAGGTCGCAGCAGGAACGTTGAAATTACGGGCGGTCTTGCGGAAAACCAGATTGCCGGTGTCGTCAGCCTTCCAGGCTTTGACGATGGCCAGATCGGCAAAAATGCCTTCTTCCAGAATGTAGGTCTCGCCGTTGAAGTCCTTGTGCTCTTTCCCTTCGGCGATCACGGTGCCGACGCCGGTCTTGGTGTAGAAGCCCGGAATGCCCGCGCCACCGGCGCGCATCCGTTCGGCCAATGTTCCTTGGGGGTTGAATTCCAGTTCCAGCTCACCGCTCAGATACTGGCGCATGAACTCGGCGTTTTCACCGACATACGAGCTGATCATCTTTTTGACCTGCTTGGTCTGCAACAGGATGCCGATTCCAAAATCGTCCACACCGGCATTGTTCGACGCAAAGCTCAGGTCTTTGACGCCCGAGTCCCTGATGGCCTCAAGCAACAGTTCCGGAATTCCGCAGAGGCCAAACCCGCCTGCGGCAATCAGCATGCCATCCGACAGCACCCCATCGAGCGCCTCAGTGGCATTGGCATAGACTTTCTTCATGGAAAACTCCCCCAATGACATGGTGATGGGCTGGTTGTGCCGCCGTGTCACGGGGAAGTCAATGAAACCAAGGAGGAGGTGGTATTTCTACCAGTGAAATGAGCTGTTGCAATGAACCGGACGGTTCAGCATAAGCGACGTACCTTTATAGGAGATTGAAAACATGGAACGAATTTGGGTCGGAACAGTCGCGGGTGTTGCGCTTTTGGCTATGTCAGCCTGTGAGCCTGAGCAAGCGACCGTACTTCCGCTCGACGATAACAAGATCAAAGTTATAGGAACCGGTTATTCTGAGAAGTCTTCACTTGAATCTGCAATTTCAACCGCCAACGCACGGTGCGCACAGCAGGGTAAAGAGGCCTTCGTTCTGGCCAGCGATACCGGCTATCAGGGGGTGGACAAGAATGCAGCCCTGATCATCGATGTCCTGACCGCTGCTGCCCAGAACTCAGGCAGCGCACCCGGCTACTATCCTAGCTCAAGCAGCTCAGAAGACTGGCAGACGACGCTGGAAGTCCGGTGCGGCCCACAGCCCAGGTAATTCGCTGACAGCCCTCCCGCAATGCCGAAACGGCGATTGCGGGGGGGCTTTTTCAACCCCGACCACCTGTCAGCCTAGGTTGTTGCTTTCTTGGTGGTTGCTTTCTTTTTGGACGTGGCCTTTTTCTTGGTGCCTTTCTTGGCAGCGCGCTCGTTGACAAGCTCAATGGCCATTTCCTGCGTCACGTCCTCGGGTTTGATGTCCTTGGGGATCGTTGCGTTGACCTTTTCCCATTTCACATAAGGCCCATAGCGCCCGTCCAAAACCTGCATCGCGCCGCCATCGGGATGCTCACCCAGTTCTTTCAGAGGTTTTGCCGCGGCCCGCCGCCCACGACCAGGGTTTGCCCGTTTTTCGGCCAGCAATTCAACGGCGCGGTTCATGCCGATCTCGAACACGTCATTGGGGTCTTTCAGATTAGCATAGACCGGCTTCGGCTCCTCCGGCAGCTGATGCATCAGGTAAGGCCCGAACCGCCCGAAATTCGCGCTGATCATGCCGCCTTCGGGGTGTTCGCCGATCTGACGAGGCAGGGACAGTAGCGTCAGCGCCTTTTCCAGATCCATGTCATCCTTGCTCCACCCGCGCGGAAGGGATGCGCGCGGGGGCTTTTTGTTCTCGGGCGTGGGTTCGCCCCGTTGAACGTAAGGACCGAAGCGGCCGGATTTCAACCAGATCTCATCCCCGGCATCTTCGCCCAGCAGCCTTTCGTCACCTTCCGCGCCTTCACCGGCAATCGGGCGCGTATAGGTACATTCCGGATAGTTTCCGCATCCAACGAACCCACCCGTACGAGAGGTCTTCAGGTGCAACTGACCGGTGCCGCATTTCGGGCAGATACGCGGATCGGACCCATCCTCGCGCGGCGGGTAGAGCTGCGGAGCCAGAGCTTCGTCGAGCTTGTCCAACACTTCCGATATCCGCAGTTCGGATGTCTCGCCAATCGCGGCTGAAAAATCACGCCAAAACTTGCCCAGCAGGTCCTTGTAGTCGCGCTCCCCGGCGCTGACGTCATCCAGTTCTTTTTCCAGATTGGCAGTGAATTCATACCCCACATACTGCCGGAAGAAATTCAGCAAGAAGATCGTGACGATCCGGCCTTTTTCCTCGGGGATCAGTCTGTTCTTGTCCTTGCGGACATATTCCCGGTCTTGGATCGTCGTTACGATCGACGCATAGGTTGATGGGCGCCCGATCCCCAGCTCTTCCATCCTTTTGACCAGTGTCGCTTCGGTATAGCGCGGGGGCGGTTGGGTGTGGTGTTGAAGGGCCAGAACGGCTTCGTTCTCGGACAGGATTGCTTCTTTCGCGATCTTGTCGCCGCTTTCGCTGGTCGCCTTGGCAAACTGATCCTTCAGAGAGGCTTTGGCAAAACGGGCCGGATCGCCCTGCGTGATCTGTGGCAGGCGCTTTTCATCCTCGTCCGCGACGTCATCCCGGCCTTCTTCGTATACCCGCATGAACCCATCGAACATGACCACCTGGCCCGTGGCGCGAAGGCCGACCTGACCGTCGTCGCTGCCGATCTCGACGGTGGTGCGCTCCAGACGCGCGGCAGCCATCTGACAGGCGATGGTGCGTTTCCAGATCAGATCATAAAGCTTGCGCTGATCCTCGTCTGTCACTTTCAGCGCCTTGGCATCGCGCGACATATCCGTCGGGCGGATACACTCGTGCGCTTCCTGAGCGTTCTTGGCCTTGTTCTTATACATGCGCGGGCTGTCCGGTACATATTCAGCGCCGTATCGATCCGCGATTGTTTCGCGGGTCGCGGCCACGGCCTCGGGCGCCATGTCGATGCCATCGGTCCGCATATAGGTAATGTACCCGGCCTCATAAAGCCGCTGCGCCACCTGCATTGCGTGGCGCGCGCCCATGCCGAACTTGCGGCTGGCTTCCTGTTGCAGGGTCGATGTCATGAACGGCGCGCTGGGGTTGCGGGCGGCGGGCTTGGCCTCGACCGAAGTCACGCTCAGCGCGCGGCTGGTGATGGCCTGAACCGCAAGCTCGGCCTGCGTCGCATTGGCCAGATCGTGCTTGTCCAGCTTCTTGCCGGCCAGCGTGACCAGACGCGCCTCATAGGTCTGCCCGCGCGGTGTCTCGAACAGCGCCCGAACCGACCAGTATTCCACCGGCTTGAATGCCTCGATTTCCATTTCGCGTTCGACGATCAGGCGCAGACAGACGGATTGCACGCGACCTGCCGATTTCGCACCTGGCAGTTTGCGCCACAAAACCGGAGACAGGTTGAACCCAACCAGATAATCCAGCGCGCGGCGGGCCAGATAGGCCTCGACCAACGGCATATCGACCTGACGCGGGTTCTGCATCGCCTCGGTCACGGCGTCCTTGGTGATGGCGTTGAAGGTGACGCGGCTGACGGGCGTATCCTTCTTGATCGAGCGGCGTTTGGTCAACGCCTCTTGCAGGTGCCAGCTGATCGCCTCGCCCTCGCGGTCGGGGTCGGTGGCGAGGATCAGCGCATTGTCTTCTTTCAACGCGTCGGCAATGGCCTTGACATGCTTGCGGCTGTCGTTGCCGACCTCCCATTTCATCGAGAAGTCATGTTCGGGATCGACCGATCCATCCTTTGGCGGCAGGTCCCGCACATGGCCGTAAGAGGCCAGAACCGTGTAGTCGGGGCCCAGGTATTTATTGATTGTTTTTGCTTTGGCCGGAGATTCTACAACAACTACGGGCATTTAAGGGGAAACCTCGCTCGACGAATTTGGCGCCTTCTATGGTGGTGCAAAATGTGTGGGGCAAGCAGGAATTGTCAATGCGTTCCTTTCGCCGGTGGAAAAGCGCCGTGATTTCAGTGCGCTACCACCGATCTTCAGAAACCGGGCACGCCGGTACGAGGGTACGATCAACTTGCCAGCGACAGCAGACCTCCGGGCTGACGCTGGATTCGCCCGTCAAGTTCAAGGTCGATCAGCGCCGGTCCAAGCTCACCGGCCGAAGCCGCGATATCCCGCAGCAATTGATCTTCGGCGATGGGTGAGGGGCCAAGCCGCGCGATGATTTGCTCGTGCAGGTCTCTTGCGGGACGCGCGATTGGTCCCGAGGGCGGTTCGATTGGCCGGGAAAACAGGTCGTCCTGCCTCGGCAAGGCTTCAATAACGTCTTCAGTGGATCGGACAAGTGCGGCGCCATCACGAATCAACAGATTGCAGCCGGCGGCCCGCGCATCGAATGGATGGCCGGGAACGGCCAGAACCTCGCGCCCCTGATCCAGTGCGTCCCGTGCCGTGATCAGACTGCCGGACTTGGCGGCAGCCTCGACGACGACAACCGCCTGCGCAAGCCCCGAAATGATCCGATTTCGGCGTGGAAAGTGCCGGGCCTGGGGTGTCACGCCCATCGGTTGTTCCGAAATCCGCAAGCCGCGGGACGCGATGTCATGGGCCAGTTCCGTGTTTTCGGCCGGATAGATCACATCAACGCCACCGGCCATGACTGCCACCGTGCCGGTTTCCAGCGCGGCCATATGCGCGGCTGTATCGATGCCACGCGCCAAGCCCGAGACGATAACGTGCCCTTTGCTGCCCAGTTCGGTGGCCAGGCCACGTGCCATCCGCGCGCCGAGCGAGGAACAGTTTCGCGCGCCGACCATCGCAATTGCTGGTTTTTGCAGCAGCGAAACGTCTCCGATCGCCCAAAGCAGCGGCGGGGCTTCGTTCAGTTCAGCCAGGGCCGCGGGGAATTCAGCGGACCCAAGGCACAAAAGCCGCGCTTTAGCGGCTTTTGCGGCCCTGAGTTCCGCCTCGATCACGCCGGGGGGGCAGGTTTCATACCCTTTTATACCGGCGGCGCGTGCCATTTCAGGCAGCGCGGCCAGCGCGTTCTGCGCTGAGCCATGTTCGCGAAGCAGCCGACGAAATGTCACCGGACCGACCTTGCGAGAACGCAACAGACGAAGCCACGAGAACCGGTCCTCTTCCGTGGTGGGTGGGAGTGGGGGGTGATTGGAAGAAAGCTGCTCTTCGGTCATCCGTTGCTCCGCCTTGTTGCAGAACTGGTTTACGGGACAGGCAGTTAACAGCTTGTGAATCGTTGAAAATTAGAAGTGATTTTTTGCAATTCTGTCGGGGGAAAGCACATAACACATTGATAATAAGTAAAATAAATAATGCTCAATTAGAAAGGGCGCTTTGGTCACCTAAGGCGATCTTCGGAAAAAAGAGACGCTGGGTTAACCCTGCGCCTCTTGGACTGCGCCGCGTCCGACTCAGGCGGCCGAACCACCGACAGTCAGCCCGTCCATAAGGACGGTCGGCTGGCCAACACCTACCGGCACCCATTGTCCGTCCTTGCCACAGGTTCCCATGCCCGGGTCCAGCGCCATATCGTTGCCCAGCCCTCGGATACGTTTCAAGGCCGATGGCCCGTCACCGATCAACGTGGCGCCCTTGACCGGCGCGCCGATTTTGCCGTTTTCGACACGATACGCTTCGGTGCACGAGAAAACGAACTTGCCATTGGTGATGTCCACCTGACCGCCGCCGAATCCAACCGCCCAGATGCCGTCCTTGATCTCGGCCACCAGATCCGCCGGGTTGGCATCGCCGCCCAGCATGATCGTGTTGGTCATGCGCGGCATCGGTTTGTGCGCATAGCTTTGCCGGCGTCCATTGCCGGTGGGGGACACGCCCATCAGGCGCGCATTCTGCCGGTCCTGCATGTAGCCGGTCAGGATGCCGTCTTCGATCAGCACGGTGCGCGAGCTGGGCGTGCCCTCATCATCCACTGTGATCGAGCCGCGACGATCCGGGATCGTCCCGTCATCCACCACGGTCACACCCTTGGAGGCGATCCGCTGCCCCATCAGCCCGGCAAAGGCCGAACTCCCCTTGCGGTTAAAGTCTCCTTCCAACCCATGCCCGATGGCCTCGTGCAGCAGGATGCCGGGCCAGCCGGGGCCCAATGCGACTTCCATCACGCCGGCCGGCGCAGGAACTGCGTCCAGGTTGACCAATGCGATACGCAGGGCTTCGCGGGCCTTGGCCTGCCAGTCGGCGGGTTCGATCAACCCGCTCAGGCCAACCCGGCCACCACCACCGGCGGATCCGCTTTCGCGGCGTCCGTTTTGTTCGACAATGACCGACACGTTCACGCGGGTCATGGGGCGCACATCGCGAACCATCACACCGTCAGGGCGCAGAATCTCGATTTCTTGCACGGCTGCCGCGATCGTGGCGCTGACCTGAACCACACGCGGGTCCAGATCGCGGGCGAAGGCGTCGATCTCACGCAATGTCTCGATCTTGACCGGGAACGCGGCAGAATCAATCGGGTCTTCGTCCGTGTAGAGGCGCGTATTGGTGGAGCGCGGAGCATCCGCCAAGACCCCGCCGCCATCCCCGACAGCCAGTCTTGCCGTTTCCGCCGCCCGTTTCAGGGCAGGAATCGAAACGTCTGTGGAATGCGCATATCCAGCCACTTCACCTTGTACGGCACGCAGCCCGAACCCTTCCGACGCATCGTAAGACGCGGTGCGCAGACGGCCGTCATCGAACACGAGAGACTCGGATTTTCGCCGCTCGACAAACAGCTCTCCGTCCTCGGCACCGTCCGTGGCCGAGCGCAAAATGGCAAGCGCTTCATCGTGCGGTAGAGCGCTTTCAAACGGGCGAAACGGGGCGTCGGTCATGGGTTGGGACCTTTCGGGTTTGATCCAGATCAAAAATAGCGTCTGTTTGACGCAAGCATTTTGCTTTATCTACCCGACGGAATATGGTTTTTAACGCGGCCAAAGACAACGGGAGAGGTGCGACCGATTCACACCTTTTCGCCAGGGACGCAAAGATCAAACGATCAGGACAGAACATGAAGAATGCTTTGATGCTTTCAGGGTTTATGACAGCCCTCTCCAGCCTTCCAGCCATGGCTCAGGAGCTTGAGATTATTGGCAAACCGGTTGACGGCGGTATGGGCTTTCAGCCGGCAGCCACCAGCCTTGCCACAGGAATTCAGCGTCTGGACGGCATGATTCTGGTGATCATCACCGTTATCTGCCTGCTGGTTGCCGGCCTGCTGGTTTATTGCATCGTGCGTTACAACGAACGCGTTAACCCGAAACCGGCACGTTTTTCGCACTATACCCCGGTTGAGATTGCATGGACCCTTGGCCCCATCCTGATTCTGGTCTTCATCGGTGCGTTTTCGCTGCCGGTTCTGTTCAAACAGCAGGAGATCCCGGAAGGCGATATCACCATCAAAGTCGTGGGCAACCAGTGGTATTGGACCTATGAATATGTTGATCACGATTTTGCCTTCGACAGCTACCTGCTGGGCCATCCGGCCACTCTGGACGAGGGCGCGCGCCCGGCTGACGCCGACGTGACCCCGTTTGTGCTTGACGATGCCATGCGCGCGAAGCTGGCAGATGCGGGTTACAGCGATGACGAATGGCTGCTGGCCACGGACACTGCCGTTGTTGTTCCGGTTGGCAAGGTTATCGTGATGCAGGTTACCGCATCTGATGTGATTCACTCCTGGACCATCCCATCCTTCGGCGTAAAGCAGGATGGCGTGCCCGGGCGTCTAGCGGAACTGTGGTTCGAGGCCGAGAAGGAAGGCATCTACTTCGGTCAGTGTTCGGAACTCTGCGGCAAAGACCACGCCTATATGCCAATCACCGTGAAAGTCGTCAGCCAGGAAGCGTATGACCAGTGGCTGCAAGGCGCGATCGAAGAATATGCCGGTTTGCCGCAAAGCTATCAGGTTGCATCGAACTGAGCACACTGAGGGCGGGTTGAAGCCCGCCTGACACGAAATGCAGGCTGTGCGGGCTGACCGCGCAGCTTTCGCCCCAAAAGGACCCGAGATGACCGACGCAAGCATCAATGCCAGCACAGCGACCGCCCACGCGGACGAGGCCAGCTTTGGCGATTACTTCGCCTTGCTGAAGCCGCGCGTGATGTCTCTGGTCGTGTTCACGGCTCTGGTCGGTCTGCTGGCGGCCCCGGTTCCGGTCCATCCCTTTGTCGGGTTCTGCGCCATTCTGTTCATCGCCATCGGCGGCGGCGCATCGGGTGCGCTGAACATGTGGTGGGATGCGGATATCGACAAGGTGATGAAACGCACCAAAGGTCGACCGATCCCCTCCGGCAAGGTGGAAGAGGGTGAGGCGATGGCCATCGGCCTGACCCTGTCGGGCCTGTCGGTGATCATGCTGGGCCTTGCGACCAATTGGTTCGCGGGTGCGTTTCTGGGCTTCACAATTTTTTTCTATGTTGTTGTCTACACGATGTGGCTGAAGCGCTCGACGCCGCAGAACATCGTGATCGGTGGTGCGGCGGGCGCTTTCCCTCCGGTGATCGGCTGGGTGGCCGCAACAGGGTCCATGGCGGTTGAACCGTGGCTGATGTTCGCCCTGACCTTCATGTGGACACCGCCGCATTTCTGGGCTCTGGCCCTGTTCATGCGCTCGGACTATGACGATGCGGGCGTGCCCATGCTGACTGTGACTCACGGCCGCCGTGCAACGCGTGTACACATTCTCGTCTATACGGCCCTGCTGGCGATACTGGCGGTGGGAACCGCATTCTCTGGCATCGGTGGTCCCATCTATCTGACCGTGGCTTTGGTGTTGAACGCGTTGTTCCTGCGCGGCGCCTGGCAAATTTCGCGTCGGACCGAGGATGACTCGGAGGCCGATAATTTCAAGGTCGAACGCAGCTTTTTCAAGCTTTCGCTGCTCTACCTCTTCCTGCATTTCGGCGCTATTCTGGCCGAAGCCTTGCTGAAACCCTATGGTTTGGGAGGATGGTCATGAGCCTGCGCAAAAGCCATGAACTGCATCAGCGACGGTTCAGCCGCAATCTGGGCGTTGGAGTGACACTGGTTGCCTTTATCGTGATCATTTTTGGCCTGACGATCGTCAAGGTCTCGGGCACTGATTTCAATATGGCCACACAGGAGGTCCAGAACTGATGGCTTTGTCTGGTCCACAGAAAACGGTCGCTCAAACCGTGGGTGTGGTTGTCCTGATGGGCAGCCTGGCCTGGGCGGCGGTACCATTCTACGACTGGTTCTGCCGCGTGACCGGATTTGGCGGTACAACCGGTGTGGCCGAAGCCGCCCCCGAAGACATTCTGGACCGCACGGTCACCGTACGGTTTGATGCGTCCAAGGCCAAAAACATGGCCTGGGAATTCAAACCGGTCGTTCGCGAGATGGAAGTGCGCATCGGCGAGACTGGACTGGCTTTCTATGAGGCCTACAACCCAACGGATCGTCCAATAGCGGGTCAGGCCTCGTACAATGTGGCACCCTATTCGGCAGGCGGGTATTTTCAAAAGATTGCCTGTTTCTGCTTTGAAGAGCAGGTGCTGCAACCCGGCGAGCGGGTAGAGATGCCGGTGACCTTCTTCGTCGATCCTGAAATGGTCGAAGATCTTGAAGCAAAGTATGTTCATACGATCACGCTGTCGTATACATTCTACGAAATCGACCTGCCAGAGGGCTATGCCGCCCTTGAAGCGCAGGCAGAAACAAACACGAACTAACGCCTGTAGGTGAGGGACGCTGATGGCACACGCTAAAAACCATGATTATCACATTCTGGCCCCGTCGATCTGGCCTCTGATCGGAGCTGTCGGCGGCTTTGTGATGTTGTTCGGAGCCGTCCTTTGGATGCACGGATTGACCCCGTGGATGTTCTGGGCCGGTCTGGTCGCAGTTCTTTACACCATGTTCGCTTGGTGGTCCGAAGTTGTTGTCGAAAGCCGCCAGGGGGATCACACCCCTGTCGTTCGCATCGGACTGCGCTACGGTTTCATCCTGTTCGTCATGTCCGAGGTGATGTTCTTCTTTGCCTGGTTCTGGTCGTTCTTCAAACATCGCATGTACCCGATGTACGACTATGCCGGCACCGAATACATCCAGCCGGACATCCACGCGGTTGACCCGTTCCACCTGCCGCTGATCAACACTCTGGTTCTGCTGCTGTCAGGCTGTGCTATTACCTGGGCGCACCACGCGCTGGTGCATGACAACGACCGCAAAGCGCTGATCAACGGTCTGGCCATCGGTATCGTTCTGGGCATTGCCTTTACCGGTTTGCAGGCGTTCGAGTATTACGAGCTGCTGGCCCATGAAGGCTGGAAATTTGGCGATGATCAGTTCTATTCGAACTTCTTCATGGCGACCGGTTTCCATGGTTTCCACGTCATCATCGGCACCATCTTCCTGTCGGTCTGCCTGATCCGGGCCCTCAAAGGCGACTTCACACCGGAAAAGCATGTCGGGTTCGAAGCGGCGGCCTGGTACTGGCACTTCGTCGACGTTGTCTGGCTGTTCCTGTTTTTCGCGGTCTACATCTGGGGACAGGCCCCGCTGATGTAAGCCCGATCAGCTGATCAAATTGCAAAAGCCGCCCTTGAGGGGCGGCTTTTTCTCTGTTCCGGGCGCAAGATTGCGCCCCATACAATTGCGTGGTTGCAATTTGGCCCACACGCCCCTTAACAAGACGCCGGTTCCTGAAACGAGGTTCGACCCTGCCATGCGCCGCATTCTGTTCCTGCTGATCTTCGGCCTCGCCGGTTTGGGCGTTCTGCTGTCGCTGGGGATCTGGCAGACGCAGCGTCTGGCCTGGAAACAGGAGCTGTTGGCAGAGATCGAAAGCCGCATTTCAGCCGACCCCATCGCCTTGCCCAGGCATGTTTCAGAGGACACCGACAAATACCTTCCGGTAACGGTTTCGGGTGAAATGGAACCAGGCGAAATCCATGTGCTTGTTTCGGTCAAACAGGTCGGGGCAGGGTATCGCATCATCCAATCGTTCAGCACCGAGGACCGCACAATTCTGGTCGATCGGGGGTTTGTGCCGACAACGGCAAAACAGGCGCCGCGTCTGACCGGTCCGATGGAGATCACCGGCAACCTGCACTGGCCGGATGAGGTCGACAGCTATACGCCCGAGCCCGATATTGACGACAACATCTGGTTTGCCCGGGACGTGCCCAATCTGGCCGCCGCTTTGGGGGCCGAGCCGGTGTTGCTGATCGCGCGGTCTCAGACCGACCCGAACGTGACGCCTTTGCCGGTGGATACGGCGGGGATTCCAAACGATCACCTGCAATATGCAATCACCTGGTTTGGCTTGGCTCTGGTCTGGGCTGTGATGACCAGTTATTTCCTGTGGCGCAATCGCGCCCCTTCTGAGAGTGAAGAGCAATGAAATACATCTCGACCCGTGGCCAAGCGCCAGAACTGACCTTTGAAGAGGCGATGCTGACCGGATTGGCCCGCGATGGGGGTCTGTATCTGCCCGCCGAGATCCCGGTGATGAGCCATGACGAGATCGCGGCGCTGGCTGGTCTGCCCTATGAAGACATCGCATTCCGTGTGATGTGGCCCTATGTCAGCGGCTCCTTTGCCGAGGATGAGTTCAAGCAGATCATTGCCCGCGCCTATGAAGGATTTGGTCATGACGCCCGCGCACCGTTGAAGCAACTGAACGAGAACCATTTTCTGCTGGAACTGTTCCATGGGCCCACGCTGGCGTTCAAGGACTTTGCCATGCAGTTGATCGGCCAGCTGTTCCAGGTGGCCCTGAAACGGCGCAATGACCGCGTGACCATCGTCGGCGCCACCAGCGGTGACACCGGCTCGGCCGCGATCGAGGCCTTTCGGGGGCTGGATGCCGTGGATGTATTCATCCTGTTCCCACATGGCCGCGTGTCCGAGGTGCAGCGTCGCCAGATGACGACGCCTGCGGACAGCAATGTTCATGCTCTGGCCGTGGATGGCGATTTCGATGATTGTCAGGCTGCGCTGAAAGATATGTTCAACGATTTCGACTTCCGCGACGGGGTCAAGCTGGCGGGTGTGAATTCGATCAACTTCGCCCGGGTGCTGGCGCAGATCGTCTATTTCTTCTCGGCCGCCGTCAGCCTCGGCGCGCCGCACCGCAAGGTCAGCTTCACCGTGCCGACCGGCAATTTCGGCGACATCTTCGCGGGCTATCTGGCCAAGCGCATGGGCTTGCCCATCGATCGTCTGGTCGTGGCAACCAACCAGAACGACATCCTGCACCGGTGTCTGTCGGGTGAGGGGTATTTCAAGGGCGACACCATCCCCTCGATCAGCCCGTCGATGGACATTCAGGTCAGCTCGAACTTTGAGCGGGCGTTGTATTACGCCTATGGCGAGGACGGCGGTGCCGTGGCGCAGTTGATGGATGAGCTCAAAAATGGCGGCTTCAATGTCAGCCAGGGCGCGATGGAAGCGCTGCGCGAGAGTTTTGACTCGGGCCGGGTGTCCGAAGGCGAAACGCTGGCGACGATCAGGCATACGCTTGCCCACAACGCGGAACTGGTCTGCCCCCACACTGCGGTCGGGATCAAGGTCGGCCAAGACCACCGTGCCACCGATACCCCGATGATCACCTTGGCCACTGCGCATCCCGCCAAGTTCCCTGCCGCAGTCGAGAAGGCGAGCGACGTGCATCCGCCTCTTCCATCCCGCATGTCTGATCTGTATGAACGTCCGGAACGGGTCACCCGGATCGCCAACGATCTGGGCGCCATCGAGGATCATATCAAAGGGCACATCGCCGAGTGACTGTCAGACAAGACCAACTGAAGAACGGCTTTCGTATCGTCAGTGAACATATGCCGGGGCTGCAATCTGCGGCCATCGGCATCTGGGTAACCGCCGGTGGGCGGCATGAGCGGATCGAACAGAACGGCATCGCACATTTCCTTGAACATATGGCGTTCAAGGGAACCGAGCGACGTTCGGCGCTGCAAATCGCCGAGGCGATCGAGGATGTGGGCGGGTATATCAACGCCTATACCTCGCGCGAGGTAACGGCCTATTACGCGCGCGTCCTGAAGGACGACGTGGCGCTGGCGATGGACGTGATCGGCGACATCGTTCTGAACCCGGTTTTCGACCCGCGCGAAATCGAGGTTGAGCGCGGCGTGATCCTTCAGGAGATCGGCCAGGCCTATGACACACCTGACGATGTGATCTTTGACTGGTTGCAGGAGCAGAGCTATCACGACCAGCCTTTGGGCCGCACCATTCTGGGACCCTCCGAACGGGTCAGTGCGTTTTCACGAGAAGACCTCTCTGGCTTCGTAGCAGAGCATTATGGCCCCGATCAGATGATCCTGTCCGCTGCCGGTGCCGTGGATCACGATCAGCTGATGAAAATGGCCGAAGAGATGTTCGGTCATCTGCAACCACGCACAGGGCTGATCGCCGAGCCTGCGCGTTTTACCGGTGGTGAAGCGCGGCAGGAAAAAGTGCTGGAGCAGGCCCATTTCGCACTTGCGCTGGAAAGCCCGGGCTATCGCGACGATGCGATCTATACGGCGCAGATCTATTCCACCGCTTTGGGGGGTGGCATGTCTTCGCGGTTGTTCCAGGAGGTGCGCGAGTCGCGCGGGCTGTGCTATACGATCTTTGCCCAGACCGGTGCCTATGCCGATACCGGTACGACGACGATCTACGCCGGTACCTCGGCAGATCAGGTGGCAGAGCTTGCCACCATCACCATCGACGAAATGAAGCGCGCAGCAGAGGACATGACCGCGGAAGAGGTTGCCCGTGCCCGTGCGCAGATGAAAGCCGGGATGTTGATGGGGCTGGAAAGCCCGTCAAACCGGGCCGAACGGTTGGCGCGGCTGGTGCAGATCTGGGGGCGGGTCCCGTCTCTGGAAGATACGGTGGCCCGGATTGATGCGGTCAGCACCGAAGATGTGCGCGTATTTGCCGAGCAGATGGCCGTCAACGCACCTGCCGCTTTGGCGCTGTACGGGCCGGTTTCGGGGGCGCCGACATTGGCCGAACTACAGGAGAGGCGGGCGGCGTGATGCTGTTGGGCAGACGCAAGCTGAAACTCGAGACTGCGCGGCTCAGCCTGCGCCCGCCAGTACATTCCGACTTCAACGATTGGGCCGCGTTGCGGCGGGCCTCGAAAGACTATCTGACGCCTTGGGAACCGATCTGGGCCAAGGACCACCTGAGCCGCAAATCCTTTACCAACCGTGTGTATTGGGCACAACGTTCGGTAGCGGCCGGGACGGCAATCCCGCTTTTTCTGTTTCGCCGCGAGGATGACGTGTTGGTTGGGGCCATCACGCTGGACAACATTCGGCGCGGTCCCGCGCAGGCGGGCACATTGGGGTATTGGACCGGTCAGGCTTTTGCCCGACAAGGGTATATGCGTGAAGCCATCGGCGCGATGGTTCACCATGCCTTTACCCGTTTGGACCTGAGCCGGATCGAAGCCGCCTGCCTGCCGGAAAACCGGGCGTCGCGCGGATTGCTGGAAAGTTCGGCCTTCAAATACGAGGGCGTGGCGCAGTCGTATTTGCAAATCAACGGGCGGTGGCGGACGCATGTTCTGTATGCCAGCCTGCGGTCCGACCGGCGCGGAAGAACCGACGCGGGATAGGGGGCGCTGCCCCCGTCGCGGCAAGCCGCGCCTCCCCCGGGATATTTGGGGCCAGATGAACAAGGGGCATGACTTGTCGTCGTTCTGCGCTACACTCTGGGTATGCGCTGGTTGATTGCGGCATTGATGGTGATTTCGGGCGGGGCCGCTGCGCAGGAGCGTCGGCCAAGTCACTGTGTCGCCATTGCCGATGCGGCGCCCGGAATCGAGTATCTGCACAGGGCGGCCTGGCAGGATACTGTGCCGGAATTCTCGGTGCGGATCAGCTATATCGCGCATGCCTCTTTCATGATCCAGACCCGCGGCGGGCTGAATGCGGTGACGGATTTTACCGGATTTATCGGCAGCGCAAACCTGATCCCCGACGTGGTGACGATGAATCATGCCCACGGCACGCATTGGACAGCGAATCCCGACCCGGCCATTCCGCATGTTCTTCCGGGGTGGGGAGAGTTCGGAAAAGGTATCGAGCATCATCTGGATCTGGGTGAGATGCTGGTGCGCAATGTCTCGACCGATATACGATCTGTTTATGGTGGGGTCGAAGAGCGCGGCAATTCGATTTTTGTGTTCGAGGTTGAGGGGTTGTGCATAGGTCATCTGGGGCATTTGCATCATGTCCCTTCGGATGAGCAGTTTGCCGCGCTTGGGCGGCTGGATGTGGTCATGGCCGCCGTTGATGGCGGGACCACCATGCCTCTGCCCGAGATGATTGCGGTTCTGAAACGGCTGAAAAGCTCCGTCATCATTCCGATGCACTGGTTCTCGCAGTTTTCGCTGGATCGCTTCCTGGTGGATATCAGGGATACATTTCCGGTTGAGCGCGACGGGGTGTCGGAGATTACCGTGTCGTTGCGGAACCTTCCGGACCGCCCCACGGTTGTGGTGCTTGAGCCGCGCTATCTGATTGATCTTGAATAAGGCTTGCGGCAACCGCATCGCTTGGGCATTGAAGGCGTATGAGTTTGAACCCCGCTGATGACAGTTTTGCCGCGCTGATCCGTTCGAAACTGGGCGACGGGGTGCTGCGCCCCGTCGGAGAACGGTATTTGGAAGAGCCGCGCGGACGTTTTTCGGGACGGGTCGGCCTGCTGGCCTTGCCGCGTAACACCGAAGAGGTGGCGCTGCTGGTCAGGTTGGCAGCGCAGGCACAGGTTCCGATCGTTCCATATGGCGGCGGCACTGGCCTGGTCGGCGGTCAGGTGATGTCGGCGGGGCCTGCGCCGTTGGTGATCTCGTTGGAACGGATGACCGTCATCCGGTCTGTCTTTCCAACCGAGAACGTTCTGGTCGCCGAAGCCGGGGCTATTCTTCAAGATGTTCAGGCCGCAGCCGAGGCGGTAAACCGGTTGTTTCCTTTGTCATTGGCGGCGCAGGGATCCTGCCGGATCGGGGGCAACTTGTCGACCAACGCAGGGGGCGTCAACGTTTTGCGGTATGGCAACGCGCGCGACCTGTGCCTGGGGCTTGAGGCGGTGCTGCCCAATGGTGAGATCTGGCACGGCCTCAGCCGGCTGCGAAAGGACAACACCGGCTATGACCTGCGCAACCTGCTGATCGGGGCCGAGGGGACGCTGGGGATCATCACTGCCGCATCGCTCAAGCTGTTCCCACGACCTGCCGGTGTAGGGACGGCGGTGTTTCATGTGGCTTCTCCTGAAGCGGCGATCGACCTGCTGGCTTTGGCGCGGGACAAGGTGGGTGAGGCCGTCAGTACGTTTGAGCTGATCCACCGGCAGGGGCTAGATTTCCTGACCGAGGTTCTGCCGGATGTCCGTCAACCGTTCGCCTCGCCCCCGGAGTGGAGCGTATTGATCGAGCTGGGTCTGGCTGACGGGCATTCACCATTTGCCGCATTGGAGGGACTCTTTGTTCGCGCTGAAGAGCTTGGTCAGGTTCAGGACGGAGTAATCGCCCAAAGTGAAGCGCAGCGGGCCGATTTGTGGGCGGTGCGTGAACGCATTCCCGAAGCCAATCGTTTGATCGGGTCAGTGTCGAGCCATGATATCTCGATCCCGATTTCCAGAATTCCCGATTTCATTTGCGAAGGCAGAAAATTGATTGCAGGCCTGGGGCCCTTCCGGATCAATTGCTTTGGCCATCTTGGTGACGGCAATCTGCATTACAACGTGTTCCCGCCCAAAGGGCGGCACCGATCGGAATTTGATGATCAAAGAGGCGCGATCAAGCAGGCCGTCCATGATCTGGTTTACGCCTTCGACGGATCAGTCAGTGCCGAACATGGGGTCGGGCGCCTCAAGACCAACGATTTGGAACGCTATGGCGATCCAGCCAAGCTGGGCGCGATGCGGGCTATCAAACTGGCATTAGACCCGCAGGGCATCATGAATCCCGGCGCGGTACTGAAAGGGTGAACACGGCCCGAGCGTCGGACCGTGCCCGATTGTTTCTTACGAGGCAGGCAGGATCACCTTGTCGATCACATGGATCACGCCGTTCTTGGTTTCGATGTCGGCCTGAACCACGTTGGCGTCATTCACCATCACACCCGAATCCAGATCGATCGTGATATCGCCGCCTTGTACGGTTGCAGCCGTCATGTCATCGCTCAGATCACCTGACATCACTTTGCCCGGCACGACGTGGTAGGTCAGAATGGCCACCAGCTGATCCTTGTTTTCGGGCTTCAGCAAGTTTTCGACGGTGCCTTCGGGCAAAGCCGCGAACGCGTCATCGGTGGGGGCAAATACGGTGAACGGGCCTTCGCCTTTGAGTGTGTCCACCAGTTCGGCGGCCTGAACTGCCGCGACGAGTGTTTCAAAGCTGCCAGCGGCGACGGCTGTGTCGACAATGTCCTTGCCGTGACCATCGGCGAATGCAGCAGTGCTGAACAGGATCGAGGCGACACCGGCGGCGGCGAATTTGCGGAACATGAGCTAAACTCCCTAGGTTGAAATGCTTCAAGCAGCATCACCCGGGGTACGGGGCAACCTGACCACAAGATCACTTGTATTGATCCGTTTTGCGCCTTGATCGGCGCAAAAACCGCGCTAAGCCCGCCCGGTTTTCAGTTTCCAGTCACGTTTTTGTGAAAAACTCCTGGTCAGAGTCCTTCGAATTCGCACAGGACATGCACGTCCATGCCCATCTCCTCCAACACTTTGCTGCCGCCAAGTTCGGGCAGGTCAATGATGAAGGCGCACGAGACGATTTCGCCCCCAAGCCGTTCGATCAGCTTAATACCCGCCGCGGCAGTTCCGCCCGTGGCCAGCAGATCGTCAACCACCAGAATTTTTTCACCGGGTTGGATGGCATCGTCATGAATCTCGACGATCGCCTCTCCGTATTCCAACTTGTAGTCCTGACTGATTGTCGTGCCGGGCAGTTTGCCTTTTTTGCGGATCGGGACAAAACCGACGCTCAACTGATGTGCAATCGCACCGCCGAGAATAAAGCCGCGTGCTTCGAGCCCGACCACTTTGTCGATCCGCTCACCGGCATAGGGGTGCAGCATCTGGTCAATCGCCATCCGAAACCCGCGGGGGTCGGCAAACAGGGTTGTCACATCCCGAAACATGATCCCTTCATGGGGGAAATCGACGATGGTTCGGACGTAATCTTTGACAGATTTGTTTCTGGACATGGACCAACCTTTTAGCGTCAAACACAGGTATTGTGTTTGGCCCAAGAGGGTTGGCCATGCAAGGAACAATTCCAAGGCCGGATCAGCAGCGGATTTGGGTTGCAGCGTTGAGCAGGCCAAAAAACCGAGGCAACCATGCGCTGGCCAAGATAAATCTCCGACCCATTTTTTAGCTTGCTGCCACCTGTTCCAAACAGCCCCCGCGCTCGGATTTCCGGGCGTGCAACGAGCAATCTGTCTGGTTTGCAATTCGACACGTCCGGGTCACAGGCGCGGTCGGCTTCAATTGCGAGGAACTGGCTAATGAATTGCCCGAAAGTGGCAAGGTTCATTGTCAATTTCCTGTCCTTGCCGTTAAGTGCCCGATAACGACAAAAACTATGCTATGGATATACACGGCATCGCCAGATAGAGCTTAACTTCGTTGGGAAAAATACACGTGGCCAGGAATGAAGGCAAAGGATCGACCAAGAAAAACAGTCAGTTGGTCTTGCGCCTCGACAGGGATGAACGTGACTCGTTTGTCGAGCTTTGCAAAGAGCTAGACACGTCGGCTGCGCGCGAAATCCGCAGATTTATCCGTGGATTCATTAAAGAGCACGCCGAAGACTGATGCGGTATCAGGCCGGTCGGCGCAGGACCGCCGTGGCCATGCCCATTCCGATCAACGTCAACCCGCCAAACCGTGTCATCGCAGTGATCACGCTGGCGCGACCGATAAGCCGCCGCAACCTGTCCGCCAAAAGCGCGTAGGCCAACGCATTCAACCAGGCCAGCCCGACGAATGTGGCAATCAGGATGACGAACTGAGGTCCAAGTGGTTCAGCAGGGCGTATGAACTGCGGCACAAAGGCAACGAAGAAGGCGATGGATTTCGGGTTCAGGGCAGTAACGGCGGCTGCGTGGCCGAATACTCTGCGCGCGGTGACATCCCGCCCGGTGTCGACCGTGCTCAATCCACCGGCCGGTGCGCTGCGCAACAGTTTGACCCCAAGCCAGACCAGATAGGCTGCGCCGACCCATTTCAGCACGGAAAACAGGGTTGCCGATGCAAGAACAAGCGCGCCAAGCCCCAGCAAAGATGCGGTCATGGCCACAAGATCGCCCACCGCAACACCTGTGGCGGACGCGACGGCGACACTGCGCCCCTTGGACAGGGCATAGCTGAGCACCAGCAACACCGTCGGGCCGGGGATCAGCAGCAGGGCGGTGGATGCGGCAACAAAGGCCAGCCAGAGATCGAGTTGCATAAGATTATTCTCGAAACAGATTCCTGACGTTCTGCTTATCCAAACTGCAACGGCATGACAATTACTGCGTCCGCTAAATTTCTGTTTGGATCAGTCACTCTGGTTGACCTTCGGTGAGATTCGATTTGCGCAGTGTTTTATGCTATAACGTCACTTTTTAAGGAGTTTAGATATGAAGTTTTTCTTTTCCGTGCTTGTCTGCGTATCCTTGATCAGCGTTCCCTCAGTGTCCCTGGCTCTATGCGAGCCCGGCAAATATGCCTGTGGAAACGGTTTCTGTTGCCCAAAACCATAGGTGCGACATGACCCGTAAATTAGTTTTAACACTGGTCTCGGTTGCCTTGGTGGCAGGGTTTTTCGTGGCGGGTTGGTTTGCCTATTTCGTTATGTCGGACGTGCACAAAGGGGACGTGGTGAAGTATAACGGGATGAACGTCCTGTTGAACGCCGCACCGTTTGAATCCGGCGATCTGGTGCGTGTCTCGGCCGACGGGCAGCGTATGACCAGGCTGTGTCCGCTTGAAATTGATGCGGACGACAAAAATACATATTACAAGCATTCCGAATATGTGAACGGCCTGACCGAGGCGCTTCCGAATTTTGTTCAGTTGGTCGAACTTGTAAAGTCTTGGTTTTCCGACGCTGAAAGCGCCACTGCGCCTGGGCATGAAATGTCTTCGGCAAGTCGACGTGTCGCCTTTGAGGGAACTGTTTCAAGGCTTGAGAACACCAACGTGATGCCAAATACAGAAGATGATTGCGCATGTGAGATGGTTGCGGCCTTGATGGCGCGCGACAGGGTGTGTGTTGTCACGAAATCGCTGATTGAAACGCAACTGATCACATTGCAACCGGGCGCGTTCCCGGGTCGCGACAGGGTGCAGAGAGTCACGATCGGTGTGAATTTTCGACCCGCCGGGATCACTGTTGGCGATTTTTCACAATTGATGCATTGCGACGGTGTCAACCCAGACGCCAGATTAGATCCGAATCCCGAATGCCCGAAAAGCTACGGGCAATCAGTTGATGTCAGGGTTCGGGATTTGCTGAACGTCATCCGGGAAAAGGACCTGCTGACAGCCATGGTGCGCATGCCCTGAAGCGGCGCTAAAGAATACGCCCGGCCACCGCATCCAACTTGGCCAAAAGCGCCGGATCGCGGTTTTCCGGTGCGGTCAGGATTGCGTATTCCAGCGCCCGGTCGCAGCCATGCGGGCAGGGCGCTCGTTCGGCCCCCAGAAGGGATGGCAGGCCCTTGACTAGTGTGCGGCCCTTGTCGGCATTGCCGGTCAGGGTGGCGATGATCGTGGACACGTCCACCTCGCCATGGTCCGGGTGCCAGCTGTCATAGTCGGTGACCATCGCGATCGACGCGTAACACAGCTCGGCCTCGCGGGCGAGTTTCGCCTCGGGCATGTTGGTCATGCCGATCACGTCACAGCCCCATTGCTCGCGATACATCCTGGATTCCGCAAGGCTGGAAAACTGGGGGCCCTCCATCGCCAGATAGGTGCCGCCCCGGTGGATGGTGATGCCGGCGGCCTTACCTGCCGTCTCGCATGCGTCAGACAGGCGTGGGCAGGTGGGATGGGCAACGCTGACATGGGCAACGCAGCCCGTTCCGAAAAAGCTCTTGTCCCGTGCAAAAGTGCGATCGATGAACTGATCGACAATCACGAAGTCACCCGGAGCCATATGTTCGCGGAACGATCCGCAGGCCGAAACCGAGATCACGTCCGTCGCGCCCAACCGTTTCAGCGCATCGATATTGGCGCGATAAGGTACATCGGTGGGTGAATGCACATGACCGCGCCCATGACGTGGCAGAAAGGCCATATCGACACCGTCAAGCGACCCTGTCAGGATCTGGTCTGACGGCGTTCCCCAAGGGGTCTCAACCTCTACCCATTCCGGGTTTTCCAGCCCATCGATGTCATAGATGCCTGATCCGCCGATGACGGCTATCCTGGTTTGGGTCACTGTCCTGCTCCGCCTGAATAACTGATGTTGAATTTGTGCGGGTTCAGCCGAGGTTTGACAAGAGGCCTATTCCCGTATCGTCAACAGGTTGCGCTGCTGCGATTGCACGGTGAAATCATCCCAGGCCGCGCCAAACATGCCCAGAGACCTGGTCAGATCCTGTGATTGTCCGTGCCGGTCTCGGAACACAAAGCGGAACGCATCGCCGGTCAGCATGGCGTCCAAAAGCGCCTTGGCGCGTTGGTCTTCGAAGGTACAGCCAAGCCCGGTCAGGCATCCGGGGCGCCGCGTGCGCCATATGGCTTCTTCGCCGTTGTCGATGCGAAATCCGGATGGGTTGAAGAAAGTGCCCGGCTCGATCCCGAATTCAACTTTGAAACCTTCAGGTTCGGGCGTAATGAAAACGAACTGTGCCGCAAATTTTGGCCGAAAGGAAAACACTTCTGCCCGTCGGATGTAGCACCGCTGCCGCAGGGCACCGTCTTCTTCGCGCTCGTCACAAATCGAATTCCAGATGCCGAAAATCTCGTGATGCGTTACCCGCCAGTTGCCGGCCGTGTCATTGCCATCCAAATCCTGTGCAAGGACGGGAAGGGCCGGGAACAGTAAGAAGAGGATCCAACGCATGGCCTCACATGTTGTGGCTTCATCATGGTTCTGCAAATCAACTTGCCGCGAGCGTCACGTATGCGTCACGCGCATGGCTGCATCCCGTTTTATGCAGTAGCTCAATGCCGGCGCGCCAGCTACAACGACGCCTTCGCGCGAACATATAATCCTATAGGACTGTCTGATGCCCCGAGCCTTGCTGGCAAGCTTTGCCAATCGCCTCGCCATTCCCGATCTGCGCTGGGTTCCAGATGAAGGGCTGACCTTCTCACGCCTGCGGATCGAGCTGCTGTCCGGCCTGACGGTTGCCCTTGCACTGGTGCCCGAGGCGGTGGCCTTTGCCTTTGTGGCGGGCGTGCACCCGCTGGTCGGTCTTTATGCGGCGTTTTTGGTCGGTTTGATCACCGCACTGATCGGTGGACGACCGGGCATGATCTCGGGTGCGACCGGCGCGCTTGCGGTTGTCATGGTGGCACTGGTGGCCGAACATGGGGTTGAATACCTGTTCGCGACCGTTGTTCTTATGGGAATCCTTCAGGTCATCGCCGGGGCGATGCATTGGGGGCGCTTCATCCGTTTGGTGCCGCATCCTGTCATGCTGGGCTTTGTGAACGGTCTGGCCATCGTGATCTTTCTTGCCCAGATGGGACAGTTCAAAGTGCCCGGAACCATGGAAAATACCGGTCATGGCATGAGCGGCGGCGAATGGCTGTCCGGGATGCAGCTTTACACCATGCTGGGACTTGTCGGGCTGACAATGGCAGTGATCTGGGTCATGCCCCGGATTACACGCATCATTCCTGCGCCGCTGGCCGGTATTCTGGTTGTCGCGGCAATCGTGATCGGTTTTGGCCTCGATGTGCCGCGCGTCGGCGATCTGGCATCGATTGAAGGCGGCCTGCCTTCGTTCCATATTCCAATGGTACCTCTGAACTGGGAAACCTTTGAGATCATCCTGCCATATGCAGTCATTCTTGCCGCCATCGGCCTGATCGAATCCCTGCTGACCTTGAACCTCGTGGGTGAGATCACAGGCAAGCGTGGTGGGGCGTCTCAGGAATGCATCGCGCAGGGCGCGTCGAATATCGTGACCGGATTTTTCGGCGGCATGGGCGGTTGCGCGATGATCGGGCAGTCGATGATCAACGTGAAATCCGGCGGGCGTACTCGTATTGCCGGAATTGCAGCAGCGCTTTTCCTGCTGATCTTCATCCTGTTCGCATCACCCCTGATCGAACAAATCCCGCTGGCCGCGCTGGTTGGCGTTATGTTCATGGTTGTGATCGGCACCTTTGCGTGGAACTCGTTCAAAATTCTGCGCAAAGTGCCAATGACCGATGCCTTCGTCATCGTTCTGGTCACCGTCGTAACGGTGATGGAGGACTTGGCCGTTGCCGTTGTGGTCGGCGTCATCGTCTCGGCGCTGGCCTATGCCTGGAACAATGCCAAGCGCATTCATGCGGTCACGCGTGACTCCGAGACCGAGAAAGGCGCGAAAGTCTATGAAATTCAGGGGCCACTGTTCTTTGGGTCCTCTGACGGCTTTGTCGAACTGTTCGACGTCCCGAACGACCCCGAAACCGTCATCATCGACTTCGCCGAAAGCCGCGTGGTGGATCAGTCCGCCCTGCAAGCCATCGAGAACATCGCCGCAAAATACGAGGCGGCAGGTAAACGGGTCATGCTGCGTCACCTGAGCCGTGACTGTCACAAACTGCTGAAAAAAGCGGGACACCTCATGGTCGACAGTGATGATGATCCGGATTACGAACTGGCGGTGGACTACTCTGTCCGCACCGGCATTCTGGGCGGGCACTGACTTTGAAAGGCGGCTGAACAAGCCGCCTTTTTCAAAGGGCCAGACGCTCCAGGGTTTCGATATCTCCCCTCAGCAGGACGCTTTCGGCTTCGGTGATCAATTCGGCTGGCCAATCCCACCACTTCAAAGCAAGCAACCGCTCGATCTTGTCGGCGTCAAAACGATACCGCCTTACCTCGGCAGGATTGCCGGTGACAACCGAATAAGGCGGGATTGTCCCGCGAACAACTGAACCCGCACCAATTATCGCTCCGTCACCGATACTGGCTCCTGGCATGATCAGCGCGCCATAGCCGATCCAGACATCGTTGCCGACTTGGGTGTCCCGGACGTCTGGCTGATATTCCAGCATCCGTTCCGGATCGAAAACCGGAAAGGGAAAACAGGTTATCCCATCCGTTGCGTGATTTGCCGAAGCTGTCACAAAGCGGACGCCATGGGCAATTTGGCAAAACTTTCCCAAAACCAGCTTTTCGCGCGAGAACTCGAAAAGGTAAGGCGCCAAACGATTGGCCCAATCCTCGGGCGCGTCAAAATCCGACGCATAGGTGTAATCGCCCACCTGAATTCTGGGGTGGTTGATCACCTGTGACAGAAAGGCTGTTCCTCTGTGTTCCGTACCATCTGGCAGAGTGACAGGATATCGGCGCGCAGCGTCAGGC
This sequence comes from Ruegeria sp. HKCCD6604, assembly GCF_013110635.1. Lineage (NCBI taxonomy): Bacteria > Pseudomonadati > Pseudomonadota > Alphaproteobacteria > Rhodobacterales > Roseobacteraceae > Ruegeria > Ruegeria sp. HKCCD6604. The sequence goes on from NZ_WVQW01000006.1 coordinate 182,156, forward strand.
AGGGGCATCAGTCATCCGGTCTCGAAAGGCTAAACAACTCGGAAACGACAGAGTAATCTCGATACCCGAGCCGTGCCAAAGGTTGGAACGAGGTCACGTCAAACTTGCCGTCCCGAATGTGATCGTCGTGCAGGTGCACACCCGTCACCTCGCCAAACACCACCCGATTGGCTTCACCGGGCAGCGTGACGATCTGGGTCAGCTTGCATTCCAACGCAGCTGGGGCCCCATCGATCCGAGCGCAGGGGATGGTTTCGCATTCTATGGGTGAAAGCCCGGCATGCGAAAACTCATCAACTTCTTTCGGCAACCCGGCCGAACTTGCATTCATTGCGTCCCGATGCGCATGGGCCACGACATTTACACAAAATACGCCCGTGGCCTCGATATTGGCGATGCTGTCCTTGCCGGCGTTCTGATCCTGTTTGGTGCCGGTCGAGGCAAACATGACCTGCGGTGGCGTATAGGCGACGCCGTTAAAGAAGGAATAGGGTGCCAGATTGTTGACCCCATCCGCGTCCCGAGTCGAAATCCAGCCAATCGGGCGCGGCGTGATGATGGCGTTGAACGGGTTGTGCGGCAATCCGTGGCCGTCTTCGGGGCGGTAGAACATCTGATCTCCAAGCGTTTGCCCAAGGCGTAGCGAAGTGCTAGGGCGATTGCCAGCAAGTAAATGAGGGCAGGGTGCAGCAATTCGGGATCAGGCCGGAAGAGCCGGACGACTGGTGGGAGGTCGAAGCCCTGTATGACCTGTGTTTTGCGCCGGGTCGCGAGGCTTTGTCGTCCTACCGCTTGCGTGATGATGTACCGCCGGTTGCGGGCTTGTCTTTGGTCGCGCGCGACGGTCAGGGGATTCTGGCCGGTGCGATCCGGTTCTGGCCGGTTCATGTCGGTGATCATGATGCTCTGCTGCTGGGGCCGGTTGCCGTGCACCCCACCCATCAGGGTGAAGGCCTTGGCGGATATCTGATACATGCAGGAGTCGAAGCGGGGCACACCCGTGGTTGGCAAAGGGTCATGCTGGTCGGGGATGAGCCCTATTACAGCCGGTTCGGTTTCACGCGATTGCACGCGGTCGAGATGCCTCCGCCCACCAACCCTGACCGGGTTTTGGGGCTGGAACTGGTGCCCGGCGCCTGGTCCGGGGTTCAGGGCGCGGTGACACGTTGGAGCCGCTGACCTATTGAAACCATGCTGCGCAACGCCGATGTTGAAAGGCAGGAGGGCGTGAATGCAGAACGTTGTTCTTGTTGAAAACGTGGATACCGAGGCCGAACTGGATCGTTTGGCGGATCACTACCGATCCGCCGGAGGGGCTGGCGTGAAACTTCTCAACAAACTTGGAGGATCAGCCGAGTCATTGCTGGAGCAATTGCCAGAACCCGTTCGGAATGGCCTGACAGGCGCAACCGAGCAGGCGTTATGGCTGGCGATGCATGCGGCCGAGGGTTCGCGGCGCGCGGTTCCTGATCAGCAGCCCTGGGTCAATACCGCAGTGACGACTGCCATGGGTGCGGCCGGGGGGCTGGGCGGTGTTTCGACAGCCCTGATGGAGCTGCCCGCGACAACCGCGATGCTGCTACGTGCCATTCAGGGGGCTGCGGCGCGCGAGGGGTTTGATCCCTCTGCCGAAAACGTAAAGTTCGATTGCGTCCGCGTCTTGTCGGCAGCGGGACCATTGTCGCATGACGATGGGGCGGACCTGGGTTTTTTCTCGGTCCGGCTGACCCTGACCGGACCGGCCATGCAACGCCTGATTGCCGCCGTTGCGCCGCGTTTTTCGATAGTACTGGGGCAAAAGCTTGCAGCCCAGTCCGTTCCTGTGCTGGGGGCATTGGCCGGCGGTGGCACGAACTATGTCTACACGCGCTATTATCAGCAAATAGCGCGCGTGCATTTCGGTTTGCGCCGGCTGGCAATTGACGCTGACATCCCCCATGAGGATCTGGCACGGCGGCTTTCTGCCCGAATGTAGGCGATATCTTGGGCGACGCGAGTGACTTGGCGTGTGATACATCATGTGGTATGATTGCAGGTGCCGGCCGCTAGATTAGGTGAGCGTACCAATTTGGATGGCTGACGTTCGACCGAAAGGGAGCGTCGCTCGATGAAAGCACGATTGTTGCTTCATGACCTTCCAAAAGCTGCAAGGCAGCCAGTTTTGCGGCAATCCTCGGCTTTGTGTTTCCGGATCAAGCGCGGCCGACCCAAGGTTTTGTTGGTCACGACACGCAAGTCGCGGCGATGGATCATTCCCAAAGGATGGCTCATCCCCGGTCTGAGCCCGCAGGAAACCGCATTGCAAGAGGCTTGGGAAGAGGCGGGTGTATCTGGCCGGATCAACGGGGCGCGACTGGGGCAGTTCCTGCACCACAAACATCATTCTAACCGGCCCCCATCCTTGTGTCTGGTGGATGTTTTTCCAGTGCATGTAAGTACTGTGTCGCAGGAATACCCGGAAAAGACCGAGCGTCGGCGCAAATGGTTTTCGCCGAAAAAAGCAGCGATAAAGGTCGATTCTCATGAGCTTGCTGAATTGTTGCGCGACTTTAAGCCGTACTCACACTAAAGTAGCATCTGATAGGCTTGATATTGTCACCTTGATCGGTATCTATTCGCCAATCGTTTTTTTGGACTGAACATGATTCAATACGCGTTGAAATGCAGCGAAGGCCACAGTTTCGACAGTTGGTTCCAATCCGCAGAAGCCTATGACAAGCTGGCCTCTGTGGGTATGGTCACCTGCGCGGTTTGCGGGTGCACACAGGTCGAGAAAGCGGTCATGACGCCACGCGTCCGCCCGGCGCGGAATGCCCGGAAGGAAAATGAAATCCGTTCCGCCCCGGAAAAAAAGATCGACGTTGCAACGCCATCGCCCGAAATCGAGAAGGTTTTGGCCGAGATGCGCCGCCATGTCGAAGAAAACTCGGATTATGTCGGGAAAGATTTCGCCAGTGAGGCGCGCAAGATTCATCTGGGCGAGGCGCCGGAGCGTGCCATTTACGGAGAAGCCAAGCTGGATGAGGCGAAATCCCTGATCGAAGATGGCGTGCCGGTGGCTCCGCTGCCGTTTGTCCCCAGCAGAAAGACCAATTGATCATGCACATCATGATCACCGGCGCCAATCGCGGCATCGGGCAAGCCCTGGCAAAGCGTTTCGTGAACCGGGGGGACAAAGTCACTGGGACGGCGCGTGACGGCAGGATGCAGGTGCGTCTGGATGTGGCCGATCCCGTGCAGCAATCAGCCATGGCAGAACAGATGAAAGACCAGCCTGTCGATCTGCTGGTCTGCAATGCCGGCGTGTATCTGGACAAGGGGCATTCGATCGATGGCTATCCGGCCGACATGTGGGCGCACAGCTTTGCGGTAAATGTCACGGGGGTCTTTCTGACGATACAGACCCTTTTGCCCAACCTGCGCGCCGCGGGCGGTAAAGTTGCGATCCTTTCGTCGAAAATGGCGTCGCACACGCTTGCACCGGGTGGCAGTTACATCTATCGCGCGTCCAAGGCGGCGGCTCTGAACCTGGGGCGGAATCTGGCGATGGATCTCAAAGATGACGGGATTGCCGTCGGCATCTATCATCCGGGCTGGGTTCAGACGGATATGGGCGGTGCAGCGGCGGATATCGATGTGGATCAGGCCGTATCCGGCCTGATTGAACGATTTGATGCCTTGTCTCTAAGCACTACGGGCTGTTTTGAAACCTATGACGGGCAACCGCACGCCTACTGAGAGGTCAATGCGGCTTTGGGGATTTCGAAGACCTCACCAGGTTCAATGTAGACCACCATCATATCGCCTCGCGTTTCATGTGAGATTTTCGAGGTCGAATTGCTGGATTCCGGCACACCATCCTTGAAATAGATATTGCGCACATGTCCGCCTCCCAAGGCCACTGCGACCGTTATGCTTCCGTCATCATGGCGGCGCAGTTCGGCGTGGCAGCTTTGTACGGGATCACCGGCATTTGCAGCGCAGGGAATTGTGCCCAGCGCGTTCTTGCCATCTGTCCCGGCGACACTCGCGACCTGGGCCAGTGCAGGCGATGACAATAGGACTAAGGCGAGGGCTAGGCGAAACATAAAGAACCTCTTGATCTGGTTGGTGTCCTTAGGCTGACATTGCGCCAGTGCAATGTAAAGCGGCCCTGCGCCGCAGGGGCGACCGCTTTGCGCCCTTGCCCTTGCGGTGCCCCTCGCTTATGAGGCACGGAACTTCTAATCCAAGGCGCGGAGACTTTTGCCCCCATGCCCGTACTCGTAATGAAATTCGGCGGCACATCGGTCGCCAATCTGGACCGCATCCGCCGCGCCGCCAAACGTATCGGCGTTGAAGTTGCCAAGGGCTATGACGTGATCGTCATCGTCTCGGCCATGTCGGGCAAGACCAACGAGCTTGTGGGCTGGGTGAACGAAACGTCGCCTCTGTTCGACGCCAGGGAATACGATGCCGTCGTGTCCTCGGGCGAGAACGTAACCGCTGGCCTGATGGCCCTGACCTTGCAGGAAATGGACATCCCCGCGCGCAGCTGGCAGGGCTGGCAGGTGCCGCTGCTGACCACCAGCGCGCACAGTCAGGCGCGGATCGAAGAAATTCCGACAGAGAACCTGAACCAGAAATTCAGCGAAGGTATGCGTGTTGCCGTGGTTGCCGGGTTCCAGGGCATCAGCCCGGAAGGCCGGATCACGACATTGGGCCGGGGTGGGTCGGATACAACGGCGGTTGCCTTTGCAGCAGCCTTCGACGCCGAACGCTGCGATATCTATACGGACGTTGATGGCGTCTATACCACCGATCCACGCATCTGCGAAAAGGCACGTAAGCTGGACCGCATCTCGTTCGAAGAAATGCTGGAACTGGCGTCGCTTGGTGCCAAGGTTCTGCAAACCCGCTCGGTCGAACTTGCGATGCGATACAAAGTGAAACTGCGCGTTCTCTCAAGCTTTGAAGAACAATCCGATGAGGCCGGCACGCTGGTCTGCGACGAGGAGGATATTATGGAATCCAATGTTGTGGCCGGTGTGGCCTATTCCCGCGACGAAGCCAAGATGACCGTTGTTTCCGTGGCCGACCGACCGGGCATCGCCACGACTATCTTCTCGGCGCTCAGCGAAGAGGGCGTGAATGTCGACATGATCGTCCAGAACATCTCGGACGAGGGGCGCACGGACATGACCTTTTCCTGTCCCACCGATCAGGTGGCCCGCGCCGAAAAAGCGCTGCTGGCGATCAAGGAAAAGGGCGAGCTGAACTATGCCGAACTGGTTGCAGATACTGATGTCTGCAAGGTCTCGGTTGTGGGTATCGGGATGCGCTCGCAATCGGGCGTGGCGGCCAAGATGTTCAAGGTGCTCTCGGATGAGGGGATCAACATCAAGGTCATTACAACCTCCGAGATCAAAATTTCCGTCCTTGTCGACAGGAAATACATGGAACTTGCTGTTCAGGCACTGCATGATGCCTTTGAACTGGACAAGGCGGCCTGAGCTTATCGGCCAAAGGTATCGCCTGACACACTAAATCGGTTGGGCCATGGCGGACGGCACGGAAACAGAATCCCGCAAGCTGCTGCGGCGGTTGCGCGAAGAAATGGCGAGCGAAGCCGCCGGTCAGGAACGTCTTGACCGGATCACGCACCTGATTGCCGACAGTATCAGGGCCGAGGTGTGTTCCATCTACCTGTTTCGCGATGAAGACACGCTGGAGCTTTGCGCGACCGAGGGGCTGTCTCCGGAAGCGGTCCATAAAACCCGGATGCGCATGGGCGAAGGTCTTGTGGGGCGGGTCGCCAAGTTCGGCAAGGTCGTCAACACCGCCGACGCGCCGTCGGCCAAGGGCTTTCGTTACATGCCGGAAACCGGCGAGGAACGATTTTCCTCGTTCCTTGGTGTGCCGGTTCAACGCCTTGGGGAAAAGCTGGGCGTTCTGGTCGTCCAGTCCCGCGAGGCGCGCGAGTTTTCCGCCGATGAGGTCTATGCGCTGGAAGTAGTGGCCATGGTGCTCGCCGAAATGGCCGAGCTTGGCGCCTTTGTCGGCGAAGGCGCGGCCCTGTCACCTCTGCACCAGCAATCGGTTCTGCTGCGCGGCGGCCCGGCGCAGGAAGGGTCTGCCGAAGGGCATGTCTGGCTGCACGAACCCCGCGTGGTGGTTACCAACCCCATTGCCGAAGACCCGCACAAAGAGCGCGAACGTCTGGTCGAAGCGGTGGAGGAACTGCGCGTCGGCGTCGACAAGATGCTCGAAATTTCGCAGGGCGGCGACAAGGAACAGCTGAAGGTTCTGGAAGCTTACCGCATGTTTGCCAATTCCAAAGGCTGGATGCGGCGGATGGAGGAAGACATAGCCCTGGGTCTCAGCGCCGAAGCTGCGGTCGAAAAAGAACAATCTCAGGCCCGGGCGCGCATGGGGCAGGTCACCGATCCGTACTTGCGTGAACGTCTTGCGGATCTGGACGATCTCAGCAATCGCCTGCTGCGCATCCTGACCGGGCAAGGCAAGACGGACAGTGCTGATCTGCCACCCGATCCGATCCTGATCGCGCGCAATATCGGCCCCGGCGACTTGCTGGAATACGGACGGGCGCTGAAGGGGATCGTGCTTGAAGAAGGCTCTGTCGGCAGTCATGCCACGATTGTTGCGCGGGCGCTTGCGATTCCTTTGGTCGTGCATGTAGGCCGGATCACCACCGAGGCCCTGAACGGAGATCACATTCTGGTGGATGGTGATCAAGGTGTTGTGCATCTGCGCCCGGAAGACAGCGTGGTCAGTGCCTTCCGCGACAAGATCGCGATGCAGGCAAAGGCGCAGGAACGTTATGCGTCGATCCGCGAAACACCCTGCGTGACGCGGGACGGATCGCGGATTAACCTTGTGATGAATGCAGGTCTGATGGCCGACCTGCCATCGCTTGGCACCTCGGGCGCCGAGGGCGTTGGCCTGTTCCGCACTGAACTGCAATTCCTGATCCGCAACCAGATGCCGAAACGGTCAGAACTGGTCAGCCAGTATCAGCGCGTTCTGGACGCGGCTGGTGGCAAAAGGGTGGTATTCCGCACACTCGATATCGGGTCGGACAAGGTTCTGCCCTATATGAAGCACGTGGCGGAACCAAACCCGGCGCTGGGCTGGCGCGCCATTCGGGTCGGTCTGGACAAGCGCGGCGTGATGCGGATGCAGTTGCAGGCCCTGCTGCGCGCGGCCAATGGTCGACCGCTGACCATCATGTTCCCTTTTGTCGCGCAGGCCGAGGAATATCGCGAAGCCCGCTGGGAAGTGAACAAAACCATCGAGCGGGAAAAGCGATTGGGTCATGTGTTGCCCGAGATGCTTGAAGTTGGCGCGATGCTGGAAACGCCGTCGCTGGCCTTTGCGCCGCAGAAGTTCTTTGACGAAGTGGACTTCATTTCGATTGGCGGGAACGATCTAAAGCAATTCTTCTTTGCCGCTGACCGTGAGAACGAACTGGTCCGGCGCCGCTATGACACGCTGAATGTCAGCTTCCTGAGCCTGATGGAACGCATCGTCGAACGCTGCGATATCTCGGACACGCCGCTCAGCTTCTGTGGTGAAGATGCAGGCCGCCCGGTCGAGGCCTTGTGCCTTGCGGCGATGGGGATACGGACACTGTCGATGCGGCCTGCCTCGATCGGCCCGGTCAAAAGCCTGCTGTTGCGGTCCAATCTGGCGGAGGTTCGCAAAATCATCGCTGACGCGCGCCACCGCGGAGAGCAATCGGTGCGTCCTGCGGTCATGGACTGGCTGCGCCATCAGACCTGATGCGCTAAACGGCACGGTTTCTTCAAACTGTGCTTGATTTTTCATGGGCGGCTTTCTAATAGACAGGCAGTGTTAGCGATAACATGTCAGGTTTTGCGCGGAATCACGCCGTGCTAAGCTAATATCGGCAAATTCAGAAGGAGCCTGTGATGGTTTCACGCGTAATTCCGGTAGAGCCATTTGATCTGGTGCTTTTCGGTGCGACCGGCGATCTGGCGCAGCGTAAAATCCTGCCGGGCCTGTACCATCGCTTTGAGGTCGGCCAAATGCCCGACGGCGCGCGGATCATCGGTACGGCACGCTCTGATATCGACAATGACGGGTTTCGCGATCAGGTCCGCAAATCGATGGAACAGTTCGCGCCCGGTTTTTCCCGGGAAACATTGGATCAGTTTCTTGCCCATGTCGAATATGTGCCCGTGGATGCGCTGGGCGAGGCCGGGTGGTCCGATCTGAAAGAACGGATGCGCGAAGACGTCGTGCGGGCCTTTTATTTATCCGTTGGTCCAAGCCTTTTTTCGGGTATAGCGCAGCGGCTGCATGACGCCGGTCTTGCGACACCGGACAGCCGCATTGTCGTCGAAAAACCATTTGGGCACGATCTTGCCTCGGCGAAGGCGCTGAACGAAGGCTTGCGTGCCTGTTTCGAAGAACATCAGATTTACCGGATCGACCATTATCTGGGCAAAGAGACCGTGCAGAACCTGATGGCGCTGCGCTTTGCCAACTCGCTGTTCGAACCCCTCTGGAATTCGACCCATATCGACCACGTGCAGATCACGGTGGCCGAGACCGTAAGCGTCGAAGGGCGCGGGGCCTATTACGATCAGTCCGGCGCAATGCGGGACATGGTCCAGAACCATCTGGTTCAGTTGCTGTGTCTGACCGCAATGGAACCGCCGTCGAAATTCTCACCCAACGCGGTGCGCGACGAAAAGGTCAAGGTGATCGAAGCGCTCGAGCCCGTGGCCCAGTCTGACATCGCGCGCGGTCAGTACCGGGCCGAAAAGGGCGAGGGCGGTTATGTCGATCATGTCGGCAACCCCGCCAGCCGAACCGAAAGCTTCATCGCCCTCAAGGTTCATATCGGCAACTGGCGTTGGGCAGGTGTGCCGTTCTATCTGCGCACTGGCAAGCGTCTGCGCGCGCGGGAATCCGAAATCGCGGTGTTCTTCCGCGATCCGCCGCACACGATTTTTCCCAATGTCGGCCCTCTGCACGGAAACGTTCTGGTGATCCGGTTGCAGCCTGACGAAGGCATCACCCTGCGCACCACGATCAAGGATCCGGGGCCGGGGGGCTTCCGGCTGTCGGATGTTGCGTTGGACATGAGTTTTGCCGATGCGCTTGGGGCCGAAGCGCAAGCCCCCGACGCTTATGAGCGGCTGATCATGGATGTCATCCGTGGCGATCAGACACTGTTCATGCGTGGGGACGAGGCCGAGGCCGCCTGGGCCTGGGTCGACCCCATCATTCAGGGCTGGGAGCAGCGCGGAGACCGCCCATCCCGGTACGATCAGGGCAGTTCAGGCCCCGAAGAAGCATTGATGCTGATGCATCGCGATGGGCGCCGCTGGCGTCAGATCGGAGGGTAATCATGGTTCACTCAGTCATTTCCGATGTCACCAAACGGATCATCGACCGCAGCGCCGATCTGCGCGGCCCACATCTTGAACGGATGGAGCAGGCCAGATCCAAGGGTCCTGCCCGTGCGCATCTGTCCTGTAGCGGTCAGGCCCATGCCTATGCGGGCGCAGGCGAAGATCAGCAATCGATGGCCACCGGCACCGCCGGCAATCTGGGCATTGTCACCGCTTATAATGACATGCTTTCGGCCCATCAGCCGTTTGAACGTTATCCCGCCCTGATCCGCGACGCGATCCGCGCCGCCGGCGGAACGGCACAGGTGGCAGGCGGTGTGCCAGCCATGTGCGACGGTGTCACCCAGGGCGAAGCGGGGATGGAGCTGTCGCTGTTCTCGCGCGACGTCATCGCGCTGGCAACCGGTGTGGCGCTTAGCCACAACACCTATGACGCGGCTGTTTTTCTTGGGGTGTGTGACAAGATTGTGCCCGGCTTGATCATCGGCGCGCAGGCCTTTGGCCATCTGCCGGCCGTATTCCTGCCCGCAGGCCCGATGACCAGCGGCTTGCCGAACGACGAAAAAGCCAAGGTCCGACAGAAATTCGCCGCCGGGGAAGTGGGCCGCGAAGAGCTGATGAAGGCTGAAATGGCGGCCTATCACGGCCCCGGCACCTGTACCTTTTATGGCACCGCCAATACCAACCAGATGCTGATGGAGTTTATGGGGCTGCACCTGCCGGGTTCCAGCTTCGTCAATCCGAATACCCCGCTGCGTGACGCCCTGACCGAGGAAGGCGCGCGCCGTGCCCTGTCGCTCAGCGCGCTGGGCAACAGCTATACACCGGTCTGTCAGGTTCTCGATGAACGCGCTTTCGTCAATGGCATCGTCGGTCTGATGGCGACCGGTGGTTCAACCAATCTGCTGATCCACCTGATCGCCATGGCGCGCGCTGGTGGTATCGTGTTGGACTGGCAGGATTTTTCCGATATTTCCGCTGTGGTTCCGCTGGTTGCGCGGGTTTATCCCAACGGCCTGGCGGATGTGAACCATTACCACGCGGCCGGCGGACTTGGGTACACGATCGGTACATTGCTTGAACAAGGCTTGCTGCACCCGGACACGCTGACCGTCGCAGGGCAGGGGCTGCACAACTATACCAAGGAACCCAAACTGATCGATGGTGAGTTGATCTGGCAGGATGGTTCGGGACACAGCCTGAACGAAAAGATCCTGCGCCCGGCCAATGACCCGTTCCAGCCCACCGGGGGCCTGTCGCGCCTGACCGGTAATCTGGGCACCGGGGTCATGAAAGTATCAGCCGTCGCGCCAGAACATCAGGTCGTCGAAGCACCCGTGCGGGTGTTCCACGATCAGGATGAGGTAAAAGCCGCCTTCAAGGCCGGAGAGTTCACAGATGACGTCATCGTCGTGGTCCGCTTTCAGGGGCCAAAGGCCAATGGGATGCCTGAACTGCATTCTCTGACCCCGATACTGTCGATCCTGCAAGGCAGGGGGCAAAAGGTGGCGCTGGTCACAGATGGTCGCATGTCGGGTGCATCCGGCAAAGTACCCGCCGCCATCCATGTCTGCCCCGAGGCGCTGGACGGCGGGCCCATCGCCTACCTGCAAGACGGTGATATCCTGCGTGTCGACGCGGTCAACGGCGACCTGGAAATCCTGACCAAAGGGGTATTGGACCGGTCCCCCGCCACCGCCGACCTTTCTACCAATCAACACGGTGTCGGGCGCGATCTCTTCGCTGCGTTCCGGCAGAATGTCGGGTCCGCCGACACTGGCGCCAGCATATTTGGAGCGTAATAGATGTCCAAAACTCAACGCACCCGCGAAATCTGCGCCCTGGCGCCCATTGTTCCGGTGCTGGTTGTCGATGACGCCGCACAGGCCCGCCCGCTGGCCGAGGCGCTGATCGCCGGCGGCTTGCCCGCGCTTGAGGTGACCTTGCGCACCCCGGCGGCACTGGATGCGATCAAGGTCATGTCCGAGGTGCCCGGCGGCGTGGTCGGTGCAGGCACACTGGTCACGCCCGAAGATGTCCGCGATGCCAAACAAGCGGGTGCGCTTTTCGGCGTTTCCCCCGGTGCCACGGATGCCCTGATTGCGGCCTGCGAGGCCGAAGACCTGCCGCTGCTGCCCGGTGCCGCGACGGCAAGCGAGGCTATGGCGTTGCTGGAAAAGGGCTATGACATGCTGAAATTCTTCCCGGCCGAGGCGTCGGGCGGCGCGCCCGCGCTCAAGGCAATCGGCGCGCCGCTGCCCCAGATCAGCTTCTGTCCGACGGGTGGCGTGTCGCCTTCCAACGCCAGCGACTACCTGTCATTGCCCAACGTGATCTGCGCTGGTGGAAGCTGGGTCGCACCAAAGCAACTGGTCGAAAACGGCGATTGGGCCGGGATCGAGACACTTGCGCGCGAGGCGTCGAAGCTGGCGGATTGACGCCGCGCGGCCTCTCGGTAATGTGGGCGTCAATTCATACAGGTTGACCCCATGACACAGACAGTTTCCCTTTCCCAGGGGCGGACATATTTGGCCATTCCGGGCCCTTCGGTCATGCCGGACGCGGTTTTGCAAGCCATGCACCGTCCGTCGCCCAACATCTATGATGGCGAACTTATTGATATGATGCCCGGCCTGACGCGCGATCTGTGCCGGGTTGCCGGCACAAAGCACAACGTTGCCATCTATATCGCCAATGGCCACGGCACCTGGGAGGCGGCACTGTCCAACGTGATCGCCCCCGGCGAAACCGTTCTGGCCCCTGCCTCGGGCAGGTTCACCCATGGCTGGGCAGAAATGGCCGAAGGGATCGGGGCAAAGGTCCAATTGATCGATTTCGGTACCTCGTCAGCCTGGGATTTCGACCGGATCGCAGACGCGTTGCGTGCGGATCGAAACCACCAGATCAAGGTGGTTCTGGCGGTCCACGTGGATACATCCAGTTCGATCCGGAACGACATCCCGGCGCTGCGCAGGCTTCTGGACGACCTGCAACACCCGGCGCTGTTGATGGCAGACTGCATTGCCTCGTTGGGTTGTGACAGGTTCGAGATGGATGGCTGGGGCGTCGATGTCACAGTTGCCGCTTGCCAAAAAGGCCTGATGACCCCGGCGGGCATCGGCTTTGTTTTCTTCAACGAGAAAGCACAAACCAAACGGGCCACCATGCCGCGCGTTTCGCAATATTGGGACTGGCAGCCGCGCGCTAATCCAGATCTGTTCTATCAGTATTTCAACGGCACCGCGCCCACGCACCACCTCTATGGCCTGCGCGCCGCGCTTGATCTGATCCATGCAGAGGGGATCGAGCAGGTCTGGGCCCGCCATGAGCGCCTGGCCAATGCCATCTGGGCGGCCTGTGAGACCTGGGCCGAAGGCGGCATGTTGTACCTGAACGTTGCCGACCGTGCCTTTCGCAGCCACGCCGTCACGGCCCTGCGATTGACGGAAGGTCGTGGCACGGCCCTGCGTACGTTCACTGAAACCCGGTTGGGCCTGACATTGGGCATCGGCCTTGGGATGGAGGATTATGACAGCTGTTTCCGTCTCGGCCACATGGGGCATATCAACGGGCAGATGGTCATGGCGATTCTGGGCGGTGTGGAAACGGGCATGGCTTCACTTGACATATCGCGTGGCAAGGGGGCCCTCGAAGCCGCCGCCGCCGTGCTGGCGGCCTGACACCCTACGGGCGTCTCCGCAGTATCCGCCTCTTCATCTGGCCAAAAATATCCTCGGGGGGAATCGCGCCCTGGCGCGATGGGGGGCAGACAGCCCCCCTTTGCCGTCCGACTGGGCGCAAAGGGATCAATCAGCGCACCCGCGCGACCGCGAGCGCCTTGGGCAACGCGGCGGCAAACGCGTCCAGATCAGACGCCGGACCACAGCTTACCCGAATGCACCTGTTCTGCGGTGCCGCGAACGGCATTCGGACAAAAATCCCCTGCGCCACCAGGGCGCCCAGCACGGCCTTGGCAAAATCCCCGTCGCGCCCGCAGTCAATCGCCACGAAATTGGTGGCCGAAGGCAGGGCCGCCAATCCGTTTTCCCGGGCAATCGTACCGATCCGCGCGCGCGCCTCTGCGATCTGCGCCTGAACATGCTCCAGCCACGCGCCATCCTGCAAAGCCGTCAAAGCACCGGCCTGCGCGGCGCGGTTCATACCGAAATGGTTGCGCACCTTGTTGAAGGCCGCGATCAGATCCGTCGTGCCCATGGCATAGCCAACCCGCGCACCCGCCATGCCATAGACCTTCGAGAAGGTCCGCATCCGGATTACGCGCGGATTATCTATGCTGACAGGTGCCGCCGTCCCTTCGGGCGCACATTCCACATAGGCCTCATCCAGAACCAGAAGGCACCCATCAGGCAAGGCATCCATGGCAGCCACGATGTCCGCGCCGGAATGCCAGCTGCCCATCGGATTGTCCGGATTGGCCAGATAGACCAGCTTGGCACCAACCTCAGCTGCCTTGGCAAAAAGCGCCGAGGGGTCCTCGTGATCACCTGAATACGGCACTTTGTGAAGAATGCCGCCGAACCCGGCCACATGATAGTTGAAGGTCGGATAGGCCCCGTCCGAGGTGACAACCGCATCCCCGGGCCCGACGATCAGCCGCACCAGATAGCCCAGCAGCCCGTCAATACCTTCGCCCACGACGATATTTTCCGGCGATACGCCGTGATGGTCGGCCAAAGCATGGCGCAGGTCATGGTTTTCGGGGTCACCGTACATCCAGATCTCTGACGCGGCTTGCGCCATGGCCTCGATCGCGCGGGGCGAGGGGCCGAAAATGCTCTCATTGGCGCCCAGTCGGGCCACAAAGGACGCGCCGCGCTGGCGCTCTTGCGTTTCCGGGCCGACAAAGGGCACGGTGGCGGGCAGGGATTGGGCAAGCGGGGTGTATCGAGGTCCGGTCATGTCCGCAGATAACCCCAAGCCCGATCAATGAGCAAGCGCGCACAGGCGTTGGGCGTGCTGGAAAAGAAGTATGAATAAAGGAGCGCAGATGCGCATTCTCTCGATCGTTATTCTCCTGGGGCTCGCCTATCTTCTGATCTGGCCGGTCCCGGTAAAACCTGTCGCCGTCGAAATGCCGGAAGATGCCGGGTTTGTCGGGGATTTCGTTGAAAATACGGCACTGGACGCGGCGCAGCTGATCCGCCTGCCGGGTCAAGAGATCGGGCCCGAAGACATCGCCGTCATGCCAGATGGGGCGATCTACACAACCAGCCTGTCAGGTACCCTTTACCGCATCGACGGGGCGGAACCCGTCGAGGTTGACCAACTTGGTGGGCGTCCCCTGGGCCTCAAGGCCGGACCGGATGACGCGCTTTACATCGCTGACAGCTATCGGGGCGTGATGCGTTGGACCGGTCCGGGCACATTGGACACGCTGGTGGGCGACATCAACGGCGCCCCGGTGATCTACGCCAACCAGCTGGATCTGGCGCGGGATGGCACGGTCTACTTCTCGAATTCATCTGACCGCTTCGATCCTGAAACCATGGGCGGGACCAAACCGACCTCTGTCCTCACCATCTGGGAACAGTCCGATACGGGTTACGTCGCGCGTCGCACACCCGATGGCCGCACCGAGAAAATCGCCGAGGGCTTTGTCTATACTAACGGTGTCGCGCTTTCACCTGATGAGGATTTTCTGCTGATCGCGGAAACAGGTCGCGCGCGCGTGCACAAGCTGTGGCTGACTGGACAAAAAGCAGGGCAACAAGAGATCCTGTTGGAAAACCTGCCCGGCTATCCTGACAACCTCGAGGCTCAGGGTGACGGCACCTATTGGATGGCCTTCGCCAGCCCGCGGGTCCCGTCCGAGGCGCTGATGCCGTACCCGTTCCTGCGCAAGGTGATCTGGCGGTTGGGTCCGGCAGCACGCCCCGCGCCAATCCATCGCGGCATGATGGTGCAGTTTGATGGAGACGGTACGATCCTGCGCACGCTACAGGACCCGCACGGCCGCTTGGGCATCACGACCGGGGGCAAGATTGCGGGGGATCAGTTCTATGTCATGACCCTCGATTCCCCGTGGTTCGGACGAATGCCTGTCAGCGAAATGCCCTGACGTCGCAGTGGTATTCCGCACTCTGTCCGGGCATGTTTGCAACAATTGAATTTCGGGAGGTCCCCCATGTCACGCGTATCCGTTGCCTATCAAGACCACGTTGCCCATGTCACTCTGACCCGAGGCGACAAGATGAATGCGCTGGATGATGCAATGATCAAGGCGCTTCTGTCCGCCGGGCAAGAGGTCGCCGCATCGGATGCTCGTGCCGTGGTCCTGTCCGGTGAAGGCAAAAGCTTTTGCGCCGGGCTCGACATGGCAAGCTTTGCCAAGATGGCCCATATGGACCCCACGGAATGGCTGATGACCCGCAGCCACGAAGACGCCAACGAAATGCAGGAACTTGCCCTGATCTGGCGTCGCGTTCCGGTTCCGGTGATCTGCGCAATTCACGGTGTGGCCTATGGCGGTGGCCTGCAAATCGCGCTGGGCGCGGATATCCGTATCGCGCATCCCGAAGCGAAACTGGCCGTGATGGAGATGAAATGGGGCATCATCCCCGACATGGGTGGCATGGTTCTTCTGCCTCGGCTGGTCCGCTCGGACGTGCTGCGCCTGCTGACTTACACAGCCCGCCCGATCGGCGCACCGCAGGCGGCCGATTGGGGCCTTGTCACGCAGCTGTCCGGTGACCCGTTGACCGAGGCGCTTGCCATCGCCGAGAACATCGCCGGCCAAAGCCCTTCGGCCATCCGTGCCGCCAAGCGATTGATCGAAGTCGCCGAAACTCAGGCACGCGCAGACGTTCTGATGGCGGAATCCGCTGAACAGGTGGAATTGATCGGCAAGCCTGATCAAATGGAAGTGGTGATGGCGCAGATGCAGGGCCGCAAGCCTGAATTCAAATGATCACCGCATGAAGGCCCGCCGTGCGTCGCGGGCCATGTTGTAGCGCATTTCCAGATCGGCGATACGGGCCATTGCGGCCTTGCGCTCGGCGGGGTCCGTCAGGGTCGCATAGTCCTGCCGCGCTGTGTCGAGCTGCTTTTTGATGTCGAATTCTTCCGGCATTACGCCTGCCTGCGCCATGATCCGATGGCCGGCGGCGGTGGCCGGATCGCTCAATGCCTCGGATGACCGGTCAGGCAGTGGTTGGCCTTCGCCCTCGAGGCCCTGCAACTGACCCTCGGCCTGGGCTTTCTTGATCTGGCGCTCGACCAGTTTTCCCAACGCTCCAAACATGGCCTCTTCATACTTGCTTTGAAGTGCGGTTTGAACCCGTTTAGCGAAAGCGTAGTTTCACAAGATAGGCCATCCCGCCTGCCAGCAAGCCCCAGACCGCCGCACCAAGCCCGAACGCGGTGATCCCTGATGCAGTGATGGCAAAGGTCAGGATGGCCGCTTCGCGCTCGGCCGGAACTTCCAGCGCGGCGGATGTGGCATTGGCCATCACCCCGATCAGCGCAACACCGGTCAGCGTGCCCATCAACAGTGGATCGGCATGAATGGCGAACCCGGTAATCGCCACGGCGAACACCCCGAACAGGCAATAGAACAATCCACCCATCACGGCAGACCAATAGCGTTGCGCGGGGTCGGGGTGGCTGTCCTCGTTCGCGCACATCGCAGCGGTGATCGCCGCAAGGCAGGTGGCGGGGGCACCGAACGGAGAAGACAAGATGCTGGAAAAACCCACGGACGAGAACAGTTTGCCGGTCTGCGGCGCATAGCCAAAGCTGCGGATCACCGCGATGCCGGGGATGTTCTGGGTCGCCATCGTGACGATGAACAGCGGCACGGCAATCCCGATGACCGAAGCCACAGAGAAGCTGGGCGTGGTCCAGACCGGAGCCGCGACCCATTGTGTCGGCGTCAGCGACGCGTCCCCGGCGTTCAGAACGACGACGGCTGCCGCTGCCACGACCGCAGCCGGAACGGCAAACAGGCGGTTGATCCGGCCGGCGATGAACCATGTCAGAATTACGGGCAAGGCTTGCCATGGCAGGTCAACCGCTGCCTGAAAGGGCAATATGCAAAGCGGCAGCAAGACGCCCCCCAACATGGCCTGCGCCAGGGTCGTCGGTATAGCCGCAGCCATTCGCCCCAATGGTCGCCACAGCCCGGCCAACACGGTCAAAGCCCCTGCACAAAGGAACGCGCCTGTCGCTTCGGCAAACCCCAGCGCAGGTGTGGCGGAAACCGCCAGTAGGGCCGCACCCGGCGTGGACCAGGCCACGCTGATCGGCTGTCGGTACCACAGGCTCAGCACGATGGCGGTCAGGCCCATGGCGATCGCCGCCATCATCAATCCGGACGCCGCCTGCGCCGGGGACGCGCCCATCGCCGCCAACCCCTGCAAGACGATCGGGAAAGAGCTGAAAAAACCGACGATTGCCACAACCAGCCCGGTCGAGACTGTCTGGAGCGGTGGGGCATTGTGCGTCATGACGGCCTCGGAGAAATGTGTTCGCTGATTGCTAACAAGCAGGGGCAGGGTCGGGCAAGGCCCGAGCGTGCAAAAGAAAACCCCGCCGTTGTGGCCGCGGCGGGGTTCCGGATTTGAGTATTTGTGAAAAGATGAAGATCAGGCGATTTCGGTCAGTCGGGCTAGCGCCTCGTTCAGTTTCGCCTCTTCCTCTTCGCGGGCGGCGAGGTTGGCTTTGGCCTCTTCCACGACCTCTGCGGGGGCCGAGGCCACGAATTTCGGGTTGTTCAGACGGCCACGCAGGCCACCAAGTTCCTTGGCCAGCTTGCCCTTGGCCTTTTCCAGCCGTTCCTTTTCCGCGCCGATGTCGATGATATCCGCCAGCGGCAGGCCAAAGGACGCGCCGGGCGCCGCGATAGAGATGGTGCCCTTGGGCAGCGTGTCGGCCTTGGTCAGGCTGTCGATCCGGGCCAGTCGCTTGATCAGCGCCTCGTTCCGGTCCCAGGCGGCCTGGCCGTGGGCGTCGATCTTGGTCACCAGCATCGGCACGTACAAACCGGCCGGAACGCGCATCTGGGCGCGGGCCGAACGGGTGTTCTCGATCACCGAGATCACCCAGTTCATTTCGCGATCCGCGTCGGCATCGACCAGTTCGGCGGCGGCATAGGTCGGCCAGTCGGCATGCACCAACATCTTGGCGCGGGTGCCGGTCAGGCCCCACAGTTCCTCGGTAATGAATGGCATGATCGGGTGCAGCAGGACCAGGCACTGATCCAGAACCCAGCGCATGGTGGCGCGGGTTTCAGCCTGGGCCTCGGCGTCATCGCCTTGCAGCAGAGGTTTGGACAGTTCCACATACCAGTCACAGACCTTGCCCCAGACAAAGGCATAAAGCCCGTTCGCCGCGTCGTTGAAGCGGTAGCTGTCCAGCGCCGCGTCGACCTCTTCGCGCACCCGGGCGGTTTCGCCGATGATCCAGCGGTTCACGGCGGCCTTGGGTTTCAGATCGGCAACGTCCAGCTGCGGGACGGCATCGGTGAAAACCTCGTTCATCTCTGCAAAGCGGACGGCGTTCCAAAGCTTGGTGCCAAAGTTGCGATAACCGGTGATGCGTTCGCGGGACAGTTTCAGCACGCCGCCAATCGCCGCCATAGACGCGTTGGTAAAGCGCAGCGCGTCGGCGCCGAATTCGTCCACAATCTCCAGCGGGTCAATGACGTTGCCGGTGGTCTTGGACATTTTCTTGCCCTTCTCGTCGCGGACGAGCTGGTGCAGGTAAACGGTGTGGAATGGGATCTGATCGACCACGGCCAGCTGCATCATCATCATCCGGGCGACCCAGAAGAACAGGATGTCGAAACCGGTGATCAGAACGTCCGTGGGGAAGTAGCGCTGCAACTCCTCGGTCTGTTCGGGCCAGCCCAGCGTGCCGATGGGCCAGAGGCCGGAGGAGAACCAGGTATCCAGCACATCCGGGTCGCGCCAGACCGGGTAAACCAGCTTGGTCGGATCCTGTTCAACGGCGTACTGCGCCAGGCTTTCGGCGAACCGATGGATCGCCTCCTGCTTGTCGGCGACTTCGATCACGGTCGCGTGGCTAAGGGGGCTGGGAATGTCCGCATTGTCGTCAAGAAACTTTTCGGTAACGGCCTCGAAGCTCGCGGCACACTCCATGACATTGCCACGGTGCAGCATGCCGCCTTCGTTCAGCAAACGACCCAATTCAACCAGATCAAGGTCGCCATCATTCTCGTCGTCAATGAAGTCTTCTGCCGACAGGTCGAGACCATACCAAACCGGAATCTGATGCCCCCACCACAGTTGGCGGCTGATACACCAGGGCTCGATATTTTCCAGCCAGTGGTAATAGGTCTTCTCGCCCGACTCGGGGATGATCTTGACCGTGCCGTCCTTGACCGCGTCCAGCGCGGGGCCGACGACCTTGGCGGCATCGACGAACCACTGATCGGTGAACATCGGCTCGATCACCACCTTCGACCGGTCGCCGAAGGGCTGCATGATCGGTTTGCTTTCGACCAGCGGCACCAGCGTGTCGGCGCCTTCCTGATCCGGCTTCAAAGCGGTTGATCCCAGGCGCGGATCATCCGCGCGGGTCATCACGGCCAGACCATCAGCGGTGATCTCTTCCACCACCTTGGCCCGCGCTTCGAACCGGTCGAGGCCGCGCAGATGATCCGGCACCAGATTGATCGCGTCGATTTCGTTCTCGGTGAAGGCGCGGCCGCGCGCGTATTCCTGTGCCTTGCCTGCCTCTTCGGCATAAGGGGCCCCATCGGCCCGCATCGCGCCCTTGGTGTCCATCAGGCGGTACATCGGAATGCCGCCGCGCTTGGCGACCATGTTGTCGTTGAAGTCATGCGCGCCGGTGATCTTCACCGCGCCCGAGCCGAAATTCGGGTCGGGGTAGTCATCGGTGATGATCGGGATCTGGCGGCGATGCTCTTTCGGACCAACCGGGATTTCGCACAGCTTGCCGACGATCGGCGCATAGCGTTCGTCCGAGGGGTGCACCGCGACCGCGCCGTCGCCCAGCATGGTCTCGGGGCGGGTGGTGGCAATGGAAATATAATCACGCTCCTCGCGGAAGATCACATTCCCATCTTCATCTTTTTCCAAATACTCATATGTCTCACCGCCCGCCAAAGGGTATTTGAAGTGCCACATGTGGCCGGCGACCTCGATATTCTCGACCTCGAGGTCCGAAATCGCGGTTTCGAAATGCGGGTCCCAGTTGACCAGCCGCTTGCCGCGGTAGATCAGGCCCTTGTCGTACATGTCGACAAAAACCTTGATGACCGCGTCGTGGAAGTTGGGGCTGTTTTCATGGCCCGTGCGCGGGTCGCCCGCCGCGCCGGCCATGGTGAAGGCGTTGCGCGACCAGTCGCATGAAGAGCCGAGGCGTTTCAGCTGCTCGATGATGGTGCCGCCGTATTCACCCTTCCATTCCCAGACTTTCTCCAGAAACTTTTCGCGGCCCAATTCGTTGCGGCTAGGTTGTTGGGTGGCGGCCAGCATCTTTTCGACCTGCATCTGGGTTGCGATGCCGGCGTGGTCCTGGCCGGGCTGCCACAACGTGTCAAAGCCACGCATGCGGTGCCAGCGGATCAGGATGTCCTGTAGGGTGTTGTTGAACGCGTGGCCCACATGCAGCGCACCGGTCACGTTCGGCGGCGGGATCATGATGCAAAAGCTCTCGTCGCGCGATTTGTTCGCGCCTGCCTTGAAGGCTCCGGCCTGTTCCCAGGCCTTGTAGATCCGGGCCTCGGCCTCGGCCGCGTTGAATGTCTTTTCCATCGCCATGGGATGCGTCCTGCGTCAACAAATTCGGGTCAGCGCCTGCAATAGCGAATGCGCGCGGCAAGGGGAAGGCCTAGTGCGCCTAAGCCATGCCAAAGCGTGCTTTGAAATAGGCGTCAACGCGTTGATAGGCGGGAACATGAAAATCCAGCGTCAGCAGCGAATGATCCTTGCCGGGATATTCGACGGTATCCAACAGATTGCCGAACGCCTGTTCAAGCGCCCGCATCAGTTTCTTTGGTGCAAGCTTGTCTTCGGAATACCGCATCGCCAGACCGGGGCCTTTCGCGGCCATACCCGCAGAGGCCGCGCCGATGTCTTCAGCGCTCATATGCAGATGGCGGCCCCCGAGGATCGGCAGCGCAGGTTGGCTGGCTACTCCGCCCAGAACGGCGTCTTCGGCCATGAGGGTAAGGGCGAAACTACCGGTCAGGCACATGCCGATGACGCCCACACCGGCGCTGTTTTCGCGCTGCTTGATCTCACGGGTCAGGGCGCGCATCCATTCTGCAATGGGGCTCTGCCTGCCACGGGCGAAAATGTTGAACTCGCGCCGCACGCAGAACAACCGGGCCATGTTCTTAGCCATTTCAACCTTGCCATAGGTTCCAAACAAATGAGGCAGGTAGACGCGAAAGCCGGATGCATTGAGCTTGGCGGACAACGCCAGCGTTTCGGGCCCGATCCCGGGCAGTTCCTGAAGGATCAGGATCGGTGGGCCTTCGCCGCCGACATAAACGTCATGTGTGGTCGACTGCCCGCTGGTCATCGGGGCAGAGAAGGGAAAAACGGTATCATGCGTCCAGCTCATGGCCAAAGGCTAGCCGAACATCCTTTGCGCGCAAACGAATTTGGTGAACCCCGCTGGACATCGCCGGGTCGCGGGCTAGGCTCGCCCTGATATCGCGCAGGAGGGCCACCCATGGAAAAGTTCGGCAGAAGCCAGCCGGTGAAACGGACCGAGGATCAACGGTTCCTGACCGGGCAGGGGCGTTACATGGACGATGCGGTGCCCGGGAACGCTTTGTTTGCCGCATTCTTCCGCAGCCCGGTGGCGCATGGTGACATCACCTCTCTGGATGTCGAGGCCGCGCGGGCTGCCGACGGCGTTCGGCTGGTCATGACGCTAGACGATCTGGCCGCATCAGGCATCGACACGGTGCTGAATGCGGCGGTCTTGCAGAACCGGGATGGGTCCAGGGCCGCTGCGCCGGACCGGCACATACTGGCCAGGGATCGCGTGCGTTTCGTGGGCGAGCCGGTGGCAGTTGTCATTGCGGATACCCTGACGCAGGCGCAGGACGCGGTTGAATTGATCTGGATGGATACGCAAGAGCGCCCGGCCAAGTTGGACGTCGAGGCCGGGGGCGAGATCCTGCACGCGGAAGCGCCCGAGAACCGAGCTTTCGATTGGGGGTTGGGCGACGAAACCGCGACCCAGGCAGCCTTTCAGGCGGCCGCGCATACCGTGTCGCTGAACGTCACCGACAACAGGGTCATCATCAGTTCGCTGGAGCCGCGCGGATGTCAGGCGAACTGGTCCGAGGGGCGCCTGCATTTCTCCTACGGAGGTCAGGGCGTATGGGCGATGAAGGCCCAACTGGCACAAAAACTGAAACTGGATGCGGACGACATACGCGTCACGACCCCGGATGTGGGTGGTGGTTTCGGTATGAAAGTCATGCCGTACCCTGAATATTTCTGCGTCTCCGTGGCGGCGATGAAGCTGGGTCAGCCGGTGCACTGGATGTCCGACCGATCCGAGGCGATGCTGTCTGATCATCATGGCCGCGATCTGACCTCGCTGGCCGAGCTGGCCTTCGACGCCGATCACAAGATCACCGCCTATCGGGTCCACAGCAAGGTGAACCTTGGCGCATACAACAGCCACTTTGGTCAGGCGATCCAGACCAGCCTGTTCAGCAAAGTGCTGATGGGTGTCTATGACGTTCAGACCACCTATTTGCGGGTCGAAGGCTTCTATACGAACACGACGCAGGTGGATGCGTATCGCGGTGCGGGCCGCCCCGAGGCGATTTACGTGCTTGAACGC
Organism: Ruegeria sp. HKCCD6604; assembly: GCF_013110635.1. Classification (NCBI taxonomy): domain Bacteria; kingdom Pseudomonadati; phylum Pseudomonadota; class Alphaproteobacteria; order Rhodobacterales; family Roseobacteraceae; genus Ruegeria; species Ruegeria sp. HKCCD6604. The sequence goes on from NZ_WVQW01000006.1 coordinate 205,354, forward strand.
GCGATGGACCGCGCCGCGCGTGAACTGGGCGTTGACCCATGGGAACTGCGGCGCAGGAATTTCATCCGCCCCGCCGATTTCCCCTACACCACTTCCACCGGCGAAACGTATGATGTCGGCGATTTCGACATGGTTCTCACCCGCGCGGCCGACCAGACCACAGGGTTCGAGGCCCGCAAAGCTGCGGATGCCGAACGCGGTCTGATCCGGGGGCAGGGTCTCTGTTACTATATCGAAAGCATTTTGGGGGACCCTTCCGAAAACGCGAAGTTCGCGTTTTGCGAGGATGGAACGGTGAATCTTTACGTCGGCACACAATCGAACGGGCAGGGGCATGAGACGGTCTACGCCCAGTTCCTGTCAGATCAGACGGGTATCCCCATTGACAAGATCACCGTCATTCAGGGCGATACCGACCGGCTTGCCCATGGCGGCGGCACTGGCGGGTCTCGCTCGGTCACGGTGCAAAGCACCGCCACCCTGGCCACGATTGACAAGATGATCGCCGCATTCACGCCTTATCTTGCCGATAAGATGGGGGTCGAGGAAAACGATGTGAGTTTTGACCACGAGACATTCCGAGCGCCGGGCTCCAACCTGACGCCGACCCTGACCGAAGCCGCCGAGATGGCGCGTGCCGATGGTCGAACGGATCTGCTGCAACATGAGGCCCGCGCCAATCTGGATGCGCGCAGCTACCCGAACGGCGCGCATGTTGCCGAAGTCGTGATCGATTCTTGCACCGGCGAAACCTGGGTGGACCGCTACACGGTGGTTGACGATTTTGGCAATCTTATCAATCCGATGCTGGCCGAAGGGCAGGTACATGGCGGGGTGGTGCAGGGTATCGGCCAGGCCCTGACCGAACATGTCGTGCACGATGCACATGGGCAACTGCTCACGGCTTCGTTTATGGATTACGCCTTGCCCCGTGCAACCGACATACCCATGATTAAGTTCACCTCGGCGCCGGTTCCGTCAACCTCGAACCCGATGGGGATGAAAGGGTGTGGCGAGGCTGGCACCGTGGGCGCACTGGCCGCTGTCGCGAACGCGGTTCAGGATGCGCTCTGGGACCACGGGGTGCGGCAGGCGGACATGCCTTTCACACCTCACAAAGTATGGGAATTGCTGACGCATGAATCTGTCGCGGCTGAGTAGAAAGGTTCTGGGATGGCTCGGGCGCCCTTTGCGGTCCGAGCATTCCGCCGAGACGCGGCACCGCGAACCGATCAGCCATGTCATCATTCTTGATGGCACCATGTCCACTCTGGAACCGGGGTTTGAAACCCACGCCGGTCAGACATTTCGCCTGTGCTGCGAGATGGGCAGCAAGGTTTCGGTGTTCTACGAGGCAGGCGTGCAGTGGGAAAGCTGGAAGTCCTCGCTGGACGTGATGATGGGCCGGGGCATCAACCGTCAGATCCGTCGCGCCTATGGGTATTTGGCGTCCCGCTACAAGCCGGGCGACAAGATCTTTTTCATCGGTTATTCGCGCGGTGCCTATGGCGTGCGCAGTCTGGCCGGCGTGATCGACATGATCGGCCTGCTCAAGGCGGAACACGCCACTGAACGAAACATACGGCAAGCGTACCGCCACTATGAATGCAATCCAGACGGCATCGCCGCCAGCGATTTCCGCCGACGTTTCTGCCACGACGGGGTCGAGATCGAGATGATCGGCGCCTGGGACACGGTCAAGGCGCTGGGTTTGCGTCTGCCGCTGCTGTGGCGCAGGGCCGAGGAGAAGCACGCCTTTCACAACCATCAGCTGGGCCCGGTCACCCGCCACGGGTATCACGCTTTGGCGCTGGATGAGACGCGCGAAGTGTTCGAACCAGTTCTGTGGACCTGCACGCCCGAGTTCAAGGGCCATGTGGAGCAGGTCTGGTTCCGTGGAACCCATGGCGACATAGGTGGCCAATTGAACGGCTACGAAGAGGCGCGGCCGCTGAGCAACATTTCCCTGATCTGGATGCTGGACAAGGCGGAATTGCACGGTCTGACATTGCCCGACGGCTGGCGCGATCGGTTTCCCATTGACCCCCATGCGCCGTCGGTTGGCACATGGCGCAGCTGGGGCAAGATTTTCCTGCTGCGAAAGCACCGCAAGGTCGGGCAGGACCCTTCAGAACGCCTGCATGTTTCAGTTTCGCCGGACGAACTGCCCGGATGGGTCGCGATGCCAAATTTACCATCGCATCCGGCGCAGTAGTGGTCAGCTTGGGACGCAGACATTTCTGACTGACACAAGCATTGCATCCGGGCGCTCAACCAGATCGAAACGCCATCTTCCTGGAGACCAGTTATAGACCCGTTGCGCATCGGGGTGATCTACTATCATCAGGCCGTGAAAGTACCATTTTGACGTGGATTTGTATCCCGTCGCAGTCGTGTAGAATGAGAAGCCCCGTAAATCGCGTACTGCCTCGATTGGCGCGTTTTTCGAGTGTTCAGCGATGCAATAGGGCGCGCCGTCCGCAATGAAATGCGCTTGAACAAGGATCATCGGAACTGTCAACAACGACCAGAGCGCGGCGATTGTCCCGATTGAAATACCAATCTTCGCCACCAGAGAAGGCTGTGGCTGCCCGCCCGATCCCGACCAAATCAGAAAGCTTACGGCGACGGCTGTCGTCAGGGTGACACCGTGCAGAATCTGGGTGTCAGAACCAAGCGAGAGCACCATGCCAAATAACGTCAGAAACAAACCGGAAACGATTGAAAAAACGGCAATACATCTGGCGACGAGTCGTGGAATCGAAGGCAATCCCAGTAGCACAAGGCCACCAACGAATGCGGGAATGGCGGGCGCAAGCCATGAATACAAGTATGTGGCCTGAAAAAACAAAGGCGGGGTTTTTCCGCGCTCATTCGGCTCGAATATCGAAGGGTCAAACGGCTCGATGTATGCCGCGAAAATCAGCACGCTGTAGGCGCAGAACAGGATCTTGTATTTCATGGCGGGCTGAATGACCAAATCTCTTGGTTCAAAAAAATACTGCCCACTCATCTTGCGACGGGTGGGCAGCTGAGAAAGAAGATAATGTCACGCCGCTGATAGCAGCGTTCATAGCTGAATTCTACCGCCGACGATCCCTGCGCGAGCTCATCGGCTGGAAGGCCACGCCCACATGTGCCTCGCAATAGGGTTTGCCCGCCTCAACCGGAAGGCCGCAGAACCAGAAATCCTCGGTCGCGGGGTCGCCCACGGGCCACTTGCAGGTTTTCTCGGTCAATTCCATCAGAGTCAGCTTCTTGGCTTTCTTTTCAACCTCGTTGACCTTGGCCAGCGCCTCGGGGCTGATCTCGTTGGCCGATGGCTGTGGTGGCAGCGGCTGACCGGCGGGGATGATCTGACGGCGGGCCGGAACGACCGGTTTCGCCTCGGCGGTCGGGGCCGGGGCCGGACGCGCCGGTTCGGTCTTGGGTGCAGGTTTGGGCTTGGCCTCGGCCTTGGGGGCGGGCGCCGGTTTTTCTTTCGGTTCCGCCTTGGCCGGGGATGCGCCTGCCGTCCGGTTCGACAGGCCCAGGCGGTGCACCTTACCGATCACCGCATTGCGGGTCACGCCACCCAGTTCCTTGGCAATCTGGCTGGCCGACTGGCCTTCGCCCCACATCTTCTTCAGCAGTTCTACACGCTCGTCTGTCCAGGACATCGTTAGCCTTTCAAAAGCGGAAAGCGGCCCCGGATTCGGGCCGCCTTGGGAATTCGTCTCAGCCCCCTATTCTAAACACTGCTGCCCGAGTTACAAGCTGTCTTCGAATCAGGTTGAGGGCAAATCATGCAAAATCCCGCAGATCAGACCGCGCGTCGCTTCGGAGCAGTCAACTGGATGGGCCTGTACACGCTGGCGCAGCGCGAAACCCTGCGTTTTCTGGCCGTCTGGACGCAGACGGTTCTGGCACCTCTGGTTACGGCGGGGCTGTTCCTGTTGATCTTCACCATCGCCATCGGACCCAGCCGGCCCGATGTCATGGGTGTGCCGTTTGTGATGTTTCTGGCGCCGGGGATCATGATGATGACGGTGATACAGAATGCCTTTGCCAACACCTCGTCCTCGATGGTGATCGCCAAGGTGCAGGGCAATATCGTTGATACCCTGATGCCACCGCTGTCACCGCTCGAGATTCTGCTGGGCTATCTCGCGGGTGGCATTGCCCGAGGCGTGATGATCGCACTGGTGATCTCGATTGCGTTCTTGGTCTTGCTCTCCATTGCGCCTCAGCACCCCCTGATCGCGCTTACCTTTGTTGTTCTGGGTGGGGCATTCATGGGCGCGTTGGGCCTGTTTGCCGGTATCTTCGCCAACAAGTTCGACCAGATGGCAGCAATCACCAACTTTATCGTCACGCCGCTGGCCTTCCTGTCGGGTACGTTCTACTCGGTCGAGGCGCTGCCGCCCGTGCTGAACCGCCTGACCCACCTGAACCCGGTGTTCTATCTGATCGATGGTTTGCGCTATGGAATGATCGGAGTGTCCGACAGCTCTCCGTGGCTGGGGATGGCGGTCTGTACGTTTGCGACACTCGTGATCGGAGCCATCACCTGGCTGATGCTGCGCACCGGATATCGCCTCAAGGCTTAGCGCGGCCCGGCCATCGCGGCCGGTTGCAAGGGCCGGGATACAGACCCACCCGTTCCCGCCGTGCGGGGCAGGCTCTCAGGCGCGGCGCCGCACCGCCTCTCGCCAGACCAGGATCAGCCCGCCGGCCAGGATGGTCGCAGATCCGACCAGACTGATCCAGTCGGGGATCACATCAAAGACCGCAAAGTCGTAAAGGGCGGCAAAGATCAGCGTGGCATAGCTGATAGGGGCCACAAAGGATGCATCCGCCCGCGCCATGCCGTTGACGAAACAGGCCTGCGCGCAGGCCATCAGAACGCCGATCCCCACCAATGCCGCCCACTGCTGTGGGGTCGGCATCTGAAAGACGAAGCCGACGGCCAAAGTGGCGATCAGCAAACCCATCGCGTTGTTGATCAGCAGGATCTGCATCGGTGGCTCGCGCCCGGACAGCTTTTTGATGAAAATCAGCTCCATCCCGATCAGAGCAGCCGCCGCCAGCGCCAGAAGGGCGGCGGGCTGAAAGCTGGCGGGGGTCGGGCGCAGCAGGATCATCGCGCCCGTCAAGGCGACAGCCGCCGCCAGCCAGCGCCATGGGCCGACCCGTTCGTGCAGCAGCGGAATGGCCAGCACCATACCAAAGACAGGGTTCAGAAAGGATATGGCCGTCGCATCCGCCATCGGAATGAAGGCAACCGATGCGAACATCAATGTCACCCCCGCCCAGCCAAAACTGGTCCGCCCGACGTGAAGCCCCCAATGGGGCCGCACCAACCGGGGCCGCAAAGTTGCAACAGCCAGCAAAATCGCAAGCAGGGCAAACAGAAACCGCCCGTGACTGATCTGCATGGCGTGCAAGGGCGGGCCCAACGCATCCGTCCCCAGCGCCTTGGCCAGCAGCGTCGTCGCCGCGATAAAGGCGGTGGCGACAAAAATCAGCGCAGCGGCAAGCGGTGGATTGTGGTGCTTGGGTTCGAACATGGCCAAGCGGTGCGCGGTTGCACAGGCTTTGGCAAGGGCAAAATTCGATCCTTGCAAAATACCGGCTTCCCAACCTGCGCAAGCATCGCTATACGGTCGGCCATGATCAAACATGTGCATATCCAACTGCTCCGACGCCGACGCATCTCTGCGTAACCGGCCTGTTTGATCTCGTGTGCCCGGCAAATCGGCACAGACCTCACCAAAATTGTTGACGAACAGGGCCTTCGTGTATCACTCACGAGGCTCATACTACCTGAAAAGGATGATCCCATGATCCCGTCCGTTCTGCCGACCTATAACCGTGCGCCCCTGACCTTCGTAAAGGGCGAAGGCGCCTGGCTGACCGAGGCGGATGGCCGACGTTTCCTGGACCTCGGCGCAGGGATCGCCGTGAACGCACTGGGCCATGCCCATCCGGCATTGGTCGCCGCGCTGACTGACCAGGCCCATGCGCTGTGGCATGTCTCGAACCTGTACAACATCCCTCAGCAACAGGCCTTGGCTGACAAGCTGGTGGAACACAGTTTTGCCGATACGGTTTTCTTCACGAACTCCGGCACGGAATCCTGCGAACTGGCCGTGAAAATGGCCCGCAAGTATTTCTATGACAAAGATCAGCCCGAGCGGGTCGAGATCATCACTTTCGACGGTTCCTTCCACGGCCGGTCGTCAGCCGGCATCGCTGCTGCCGGGTCCGAGAAAATGACCAAGGGCTTCGGCCCTCTGCTGCCGGGTTTCGTGCATGTGGCATTCGGAGACCTCGACGGCGTGACCGACGCCATCACCGACAAGACCGCCGCGATCCTGATCGAGCCCATCCAAGGCGAGGGCGGTATTCGCCCCGTCCCCGACGCCGAACTCAAGGCACTGCGTCAGATCTGCGACGACAACGGGCTGCTGCTGATCCTTGATGAAGTCCAGTGCGGCGTCGGCCGGACAGGCAAGCTCTTTGCCCATGAATGGGCTGGGATCACCCCTGATATCATGATGGTCGCCAAGGGCATCGGCGGGGGTTTCCCGCTGGGGGCCGTGCTGGCGACCGAGGACGCGGCATCCGGCATGACCGCAGGCACCCACGGTTCGACCTATGGCGGCAACCCGCTGGGCTGCGCGGTGGGCTGCGCGGTGATCGATCATGTGGCAACACCCGCCTTTTTGGAAAGCGTCAACCGCAAGGCGGGCCTGCTGCGCCAAAAGCTCGAAGCCCTGAACGCCGATCACCCTGAGGTGTTCGAAGAGGTGCGCGGATCGGGCCTGATGCTCGGCCTCAAGTGCAAGCCTGCCAATATCGACGTGGTCAATGCAGGTTATGACAACCTCGTCATCACCGTTCCCGCCGCCGACAACGTGATCCGCCTGCTGCCGCCCCTCACGCTGACCGAGGACGATATCGCTCAGGCCATTATCCGCCTCGACAAGGCCGCCCGGCAGATCGAGACCCAGCTCCAAACCGCCTGATTTTCATCTTTTCCCAAATACCCCGGGGGTCCGGGGGCAGCGCCACCGGCAACCGACAGCCAGGAAACGAACCGACATGAACCATTTTCTTGATATCCACAAAACCGATTCCACCGATCTGCGGGCCATGATCGATCAGGCGGGCGTGATGAAACAGGCGCGTTTGGGTCGCCCCAAGGCCGCCCCTGACGACGAACAGCCGCTGAAAGATCGCATGGTGGCGCTGATCTTCGAAAAGCCTTCGACGCGGACGCGCGTGTCTTTCGATGTGGGCGTGCGCCAGATGGGCGGGCAGACCATGGTGCTCTCCGGCAAGGACATGCAGCTGGGTCACGGCGAAACCATCGCCGACACCGCCCGCGTGCTGTCGCGCTATGTCGACATGATCATGATCCGCACCTTTGATGAAACCATCCTGACCGAAATGGCCGAATACTCGGACGTGCCGGTGATCAACGGCCTGACCGACCGCACCCATCCCTGCCAGATCATGGCCGACGTTCTGACATTCGAGGAACATCGCGGCCCCATCGCTGGCAAAAAGGTGGTCTGGACCGGCGATGGCAACAACGTTTGTGCTTCCTTCCTGCACGCCGCCGGTCAATTCGGATTCGATCTAACCTTCACCGGACCGGCTCAGCTTGACCCGGAAGAGGAGTTCATGGGGTTTGCCCGTCAAAAAGGTTCGAAAATCGTGATCGAAAGGGATCCGCACAAAGCGGTGGAAGGCGCGGACCTCGTCGTCGCGGATACCTGGGTTTCGATGCATGATTCCCAGTCGGCCAAAGAGCGCCGCCACAACATGCTGCGCCCATATCAGGTCAATGCTGAACTCATGTCGCATGCCAAACCGGATGCGCTGTTCATGCATTGCCTGCCGGCCCACCGCGAGGAAGAAGCGACCTCCGAGGTCATGGATGGACCGAACTCGGTCATTTTTGATGAAGCCGAAAACCGTCTGCATGCACAAAAGGCGGTGATGCGCTGGTGCCTGGGCGTCTAAGGGCGTCGACGGATATCCCAAACTTTCAATTTGGCGAGCGTACTTGCGCTCGCCAAGAGGACCAGTGCGCAAAGCGCTGTTTTGGTCACGATTTCCATCGTGCCTTCGATTAGCATGGCGTGAACAAGGCTGCCGACAATCGTCACCCCGGCCAGTGCGGTGTGGCTCAGCCGCCAAAGACGAAAGCGCTGGCGCAGACGTTTGCGGAAGACCCCTAACAGGGCCGCCCCGAAAGCGGCCCACATGGCAATGACACCCCAGGCCGAGAACGGCGTTGGCGATACGAACAACAACGCATCCACCACATCCGGCGGGCTGGTAAGCCACAACCCCGCGACATGGACCACAATCGCCAGCACCAGGGTCAGGCCGATCCAGCGGTGAATGTGGCGGCTCATCACTGCGGATAGGCCCGGAAGGTATCTTCCGGCCAGAAGCGGTTGCAGAAACAGCAGACCCAAGCTCAGAATTCCGGCAAACCCGCCGAGGATATAGGCTGGATCGCGCCAGGCAAGATACGGGCTGCCCGCTGCAGCGATCAGAGGAATCGCAAGGGCGGCGATCAGGGTCGCCCAAATGACACCGGTTCGGATCACCGGGATCAGAGCGGTTGCAACACGAAATGCGCAGCCAGTGTCTTGTCTTTGGAACTGGACATCACAGGCCGCAGGAACACGGTTTCGAACGCGCCGCTGTCATAGGCCAGATGCCCGTGCGGTTGACCGAATGCAGGAACGATCTGCGGCATTTCCAGGCGGAATTCACCCTTTTCATCCGTCAAGGTCGCCCCATGGCTTTGCGGGTCACGCTCGTGCCCTTCTGTGGTATGGGCCCAGATCTGAATGCGCTGGCCGGGCAGGGGTGCGCCATCGCCTGCCCTTCGTACGGTGCCTGTCATCCAGAACCCGCCGCCACCGATCCGGTCCACGATCGGCGCGCCGGGGCGATAGTTGTTTGATCCGCCCCGCATTGAAGGCGTCGGCGCAATCCCGGCTGCGCGAACAGGCACCAAAAGCCCTGTGGCGCCGGTCGCCAAAACGGCAACACCTTGGGTGATCAGGGAACGACGGGACAGCAACGCATCTGTCATCGAGAAACCTCCAATACGCGATCCAATCTTGTCAGTCTGCGGCTTCCATCTGAAACATAGCATGTTTCTTTCAAAATCCGAGGCCGTGCGCGGTAGGATCCCCGTGCCTTCACGGTTCTGTGAGTGATTCCGGGTTGTCGAAACGAATCTCTTTGACCTCTGGCGGTGCGTGGTGCGATGCTCTGGGCCACCGAACCACATCGGGATGATCATTCCATGACGACAGCAGATCTGGTTACACAGGAAGACATTGCCGCCTTCCAACGCGATGGTGCTGTTGTTCTGCGGTCGAAATTCTCATCCGACTGGTTGTCATTGCTGCGCGCAGGTATCGACGCCGACCTTGACACGCCGACCGATAATTTCACCCGTCATACCAAGGATCCGAACGCCCCGGGCTATTACGAAGACTACTGGGCCTGGAACAAAATCCCGCAATTCAACGAATTTGTTCACAAGTCCCCATGCGCACCACTTGCTGCCGGGTTGCTGGGGGCGCCATCCATCAACCTTGTCATGGACAACTGGTTCCTGCGCGAGGCCGGCTCGACCTCGCGCCCGCCCTTCCATCAGGACCTGTCTTACTTCGACTTCGAAGGCACGATGTGCGTCCTTTGGCTGCCGCTGGAACCCGTGACCAAGGAAAACGGCATCGCATTCGTGAAAGGCTCACACCTATGGGACAAGCTGTTCATGCGGGTGCGGTTTGCCGATGGACATCCCAGCTATGAGCCCACCGAAGTCGCCGGGCTGACCTATCACCCGCCACCCGATGTCAATTCCGACCCCGGCGCGTATGAGCTGCTGCAATGGGATCTGGAGCTTGGGGATTGTATCTTTTTCGACATGCGAACGCTGCATGGCGGGCTGTCCTCGACCACGCCGTCGGAAACGGTGCGGCGCTTCACCCTTCGCATGACGGCACCTGATGGTGTCATCCGGTATCGCGGCGACTGGGCCAAGGACGAGCGCGCGCAGTTCGAGGCGGCAGGCTATGGCGAGGGGGATCGGATTGACGGGCCGTTTTTCCCGCAACTCTGGCCGCGTTGATTGGAACGGCGCCGCACTCAATCTGTGCGATTGTGCACTTTATGGGCTGCTTTGCGTGGCTATTTCTTACCTGAGTGAACGCGGGTGGCCTGACCATCTGCAACGAAGGGAGAGCTGAAATGAGTTGGAACCCGACACACAATCCGGACTGCATCTCGGAGAATCCGGCGCTGGACACATTAATCATCCCGCGTGCCCGTGACTTGGGAGGGTTCGAAGTGCGCCGCGCGTTGCCTTCGGTAAAACGACAGTTGGTGGGCCCGTTCATCTTTTTCGATCAAATGGGCCCCGTTGAATTCATCACCGAAGGCGGCATCGACGTGCGGCCCCACCCCCATATCGGACTGGGCACGGTCACCTATCTGTACCAGGGCGAATTCGAGCACCGCGACAGCCTTGGCACACATCAGATGATCTATCCCGGCGAGGTCAACTGGATGGTTGCAGGGCGTGGTGTCACCCATTCCGAGCGCACCAGTGACGAAACACGCGGCAGGAAACACAGCCTGTTCGGCATTCAGACCTGGATCGCCTTGCCCGAAGCGCATGAGGATATGGCCCCGGATTTCGAACATCACAAACAGGCCGCGTTGCCGCATATTCAGGATTCAGGCGTCAGCGCCCGGTTGATCCTGGGTTCAGCCTATGGTGAGACCAGCCCGGTCACGATGCTGTCCGAAACCTTCTATCTCGACGTGCAATTGGAACCCGGCGCGTCTTTCCCTCTGCCTGATGACCACGAAGATCGCGGTGTCTATGTTACGCAAGGTTCGGTCGAAATCGCGGGCGACAGGTTTGACGAGGGCCGCATGATGGTGTTCCGGCCCGGGGACAAGCTGTCTGTCAAGGCCGGTGCGCTGGGCGCGCGGCTGATGCTGCTGGGCGGAGCGACCCTGAATGAAGACCGCTACATCTGGTGGAATTTCGTTTCGTCTTCGAAGGAAAAGATCGAAACCGCAACCCGTGAGTGGAAAAGCGCCGATTGGGCCAATGGTGCATTTCAACTGCCTCCGGGTGACGATCAGGAATTTATCCCTATTTCCAAAGAGCTTGAGCGCACCAAACCCCGGCTGGCCCGCTAGCGCGTGACGTCGGGGGCAAGCGGGCTTGTGTCACGGGACGTTTGCGGTGATCCTTTTCGGGTGTACCGGAGGGGGTATCATGAAACTTGTCCTTGCAGGCGCGGGCAGCATCGGCTGTTACTGTGGTGCTTTGCTGGCCCGGTCGGGGCACTCCGTGACCTTGCTGGGCCGCGCCCGTGTGCTGGACCCGATCCGAGAGCACGGGCTGAAGGTCACTGACTTTGATGGCCTTGACGTCACGATTCCGACCGGGGGCCTGACGCTCAGCGAAGATCCGGCCTGTCTGGATCAGGCCGAACTGGTCATCGTCACCGTCAAATCGGGTGCAACCGCAGACATGGCCGAGCAAATTGAGCGCTTTGCGCGGCAGGATGCCCCGATCCTGTCCTGGCAAAACGGTATCGAAGCTGCCGCAACATTGCGCAATGCCCTTCCCGGGCGCGACATACGCGCCGGAATGGTTCCGTTCAACGTGGTGCCGACTGCCCCCGCCACCTATCATCGGGCCACGTCCGGAGAGATCGTCATCCAAAGCGGCGCTGGTGATCTGGCCGCGCAGCTGAGCAGCGCAGACCTTCCCGTCATATCCAGCGACCAGATCGAAGCCGTGCAATGGGGCAAGCTGGTGATCAACCTGAACAATGCGCTCAATGCCTTGTCTGGCCTCACGCTGGTGGATCAGCTGATGAACCGCGACTGGCGCAATCTCATGGCGGATCAGATGTCCGAGGCGCTGACCGTCCTCAAGGCGGCGGGTCATCCCGTGGCCTCGACCACACCGCTTCCGGCATGGATGACCCCGCATATTCTGCGGCTGCCGACACCGCTGTTTACCCGCATCGCGGCCCGGATGCTGACAATCGACCCGAGCGCGCGAACGTCCATGGCCTATGACCTCATGGCCGAGCGGCAAACGGAAATTGACAGCCTGCAAGGTCACATCATCCGGATGGGTCACGAAACCGGAGTGCCGACACCCATCTGCACGCAGGTGTCCGACCTGATCAAACATGCACCCGATCACCCGTTGTCGCCGGAACAGATCAGGCTCTGACGTCAACCCTCAGGCGAACGCGGTCAGCACCCAGTAAATGACGGCCGACATGGTTGCGGCGGCGGGCACGGTGACAATCCACGCGGCCACGATGGTCATGAAATGCGACCGCCGTACCAGCTTGCGACGGCGGTATTCTTCCGGGGCAAGGTGTTGTGCTGTGCGTTGAAGCTTTCCCCGCTTGCGCCGGCGCTCGGAATCCCACTCGCGGTAGAAGCCGACGCCAAAGACGGCACCAACGGCGATATGGGTCGAACTGACCGGCAGGCCAAGCCAGCTGGCCAGAATCACGGTGATCGCCGCCGACAGGGCGACGCAAAAGGCGCGTATCGGGTTCAGCTTGGTGATCTGGCGGCCCACCATCCGGATGAGCCTGGGGCCGAACAGAAACAGACCGAAGGAAATCCCGAACGCTCCGATGATCATCACCCAAAGCGGGATTGGAACTTTCGCGGCGAACTCTCCGAACTCGACCGCGTGGACAATCGCGGCCAGTGGGCCGACCGCATTGGCCACGTCATTTGCGCCGTGGGCAAAGCTCAGGAACGTGGCCGAGATCACAAGCGGCAGGCCAAACAGCGTTTTCAGCGACCGGGTCCGGTTCTCCATCCCTTCGGATCTGCGTTTGACCCACGGGACGGTCACGGACCAGGTCAGCAGCCCCACGCCCAACCCGATCAACAGGGCCATCTTGGGATCGATATGCACGATCCGTTGCAGGCCTTTGACGGACAGGTATGTGGCAAAGGCCCCCGCCATCACCGCCAAAAGGATAGGTACCCATTTTCGCGCGGCGGCAATCTTGTCGTCCTGATTCTGGATTTTCGACTTGATCAGCGCCAGAAAAGCCGCGGCAACCGCCCCCCCGAGCATCGGCGAAATCACCCAGCTGGCTGCAATTGCACTCATCGTGCCCCAGCTCACCGCGCTCAGGCCCGCTGCTGCAATGCCTGCACCCATTACCCCGCCCACGACTGAATGCGTTGTGGACACAGGGGCGCCGATCCAGGTCGCCAGGTTGACCCACATGGCCGAAGATATCAGCGCCGCCATCATGGCCCAGATGAACACCTCGCTGTTTTGCACCGAGGCGGGGTCGACAATCCCCTTTGAGATGGTCGAGACCACGTCACCCCCCGCAAGCAACGCACCAGCGCTTTCGGCAATGGCGGCAATCACGATGGCGCCGCCCATGGTCAGCACATTCGCACCGACCGCTGGGCCCATGTTGTTGGCCACGTCATTGGCACCGACATTGATCGCCATATAGGCCCCGAACGCGGCCGCCGCGACCACGACATGGCTGCCATCCGCCCGACCGAACAGGACCGCCGCCGTCAGCCCGGCAAGCGCCATGAAGGCCAGTGCGACCCCCGGTGCCAGCAGGTGGCGCGCGACATGGATGTTGGCGGTTTCGACCCGCGAAATTCGGTGCAGGTCGCTGTCCAACGTTTGCCAGCGTGGTTTCGGATTCGTGTCAGACATGAACTTGGTCAGATAGTGAAGGATCGTGCGCCACTAACGGTATCCGGCTGCTCAGGCAAGCTGGGTGCCATCGAAATGTTGCGAATTCCTTACAGTCTGCGCAACAAGGCCTGAAGCTCGGGCTCTTGCACCAGGGTGGCAGCTTCAGCCGGCGCAAACCAGCCGCGCTCGCGCTGATCGGCCTCGGGAAAGTCATCGGCCAGCGCACGCACCGATATCCTGTAGACATTGGTCAATACCGGTTGCGCCGATCCGTCTTTGAGGATCTTGTCGTAGGTGAATTGGCCGATGGGTTCATCGTGAACCGCATCCGCGCGCACCCCGGCCTCTTCCCAGGCCTCCTGAAGGGCTGTTTCCGCGCCACTCAAACCATCGATGGGCCAGCCTTTCGGGATGATCCAGCGTTTGGTGTCACGGCTGGTGATCAGCAAGACCTGGTCCTGCCCGTCATAAGTGCGGGTGCACAACGCCGCAAACTGCACCCGTCGGGGGCGCAGGAACAGCGGTCGTCCTACCTCTTCCCAGATATTTTGCAGCCATGCATTCATCAGCTATTTTGTTAGTCTACTCTATGCCTTCAAAGTTGATACGACTTAACAACGGAAATGGTGAGTTTCAATTAAACCTTCCAGTTTTGGCCGGGTTTGGCCGATTTTTGAGGGTTTTCTGGGTTGTTTTGTGGATTATGGGCAAGGCTCGGGCTTTGCTGACGGCTCTAGTCACGTCTGCGTTTTGCCCTCAGCGTGGGATCAGCCTGGGTCGGGTCTTCGGGCCAGGGGTGTTTGGGGTATTGCGCCCTCATGTCCTTGCGTACATCCGCGTAAGAGCCCGCCCAGAAACCGGGCAGGTCACGCGTTATTTGGATCGGGCGCTGCGCCGGTGACAGCAGAGTGATCTTCAAAGGCTGGCCGCCGATCGCCGGGTGTTGGGTCACGCCAAACACTTCCTGCAAACGGACCGAGATTTCCGGCACGGCCGCGCTGTAATCAATTGGCACCTTGCGCCCCAGCGGCGTTTCAAATGACCCCGGAGCGTGCCGGTCCAGTTCCTGCGTCTGCGCCCAGTCCAGCCGCGCGCGCAGGGCGGGCAAAAGGTCGAATTTCTTCCAGTCTTCAGCGCTTTTGACCCCTGACAGCATGGGCAGCAACCAGTCCTCCATGTCGGCCATCAGGCCTGCGACCGAAAAATCGGGCAGATCGACGCCATCGGCGCGCACCAGTTCGACACGGGCGGCCAGGCGCGCGACGGCACCCTCCAGCCGCAGGCCAAGATCGCGTATCCCATCCAGCATCGCGCGGGCCACGGCGTCGTCCGGGACGTCCTTCCATATGCGGTCGTCCAACGTGATCGCGCCGAACCGCTCTTGCCGCCGCGACACGACCCGCCGCTCGCGCTTGGACCAGGCGCACGTCTCGACCCAGCCGATCTGATCCGCGAACAGATCGCGGATGTCGCGTTCCGAAATCTGGGTGGCCATCCGGACCTTCGCCTCGCGCGGGTTGCCATCCGTGTCGATGACGACCAGAAACGGAGCGCTAGCCAGTGAATCCGCACTGTCCAGAACAACGCCTTTCCCCCCTGACAGCACATAGCGCGGCGCGTCACCCTTGCGCCGCTGCCCGATGCGGTCAGGATAGGCCAGCGCAGCCATGGCGGCGGGGCTCAGATCGACCGAGTCGCCCTTGACCTGTTTCCGCAGACGTCTGGTCTCGGCATTGATCCGATCCACTGCGCCCATGTTGACCTGCCAGACCCTGTTGCGCTGAAAAGCCCGGGGGTCGCGCAGCGCCTCTTGCCGCAGGGTGATATCCACCGGCGCACCGCGAAGGGGGTCACGCTCGGCCATCAACGCTGCCAACGGGGCGGCGTTCGGACCGGCCCGCACAAGCATGTGCCCCAACCGGGGATGCAAGGGCAGTGCCGCCAGGGCGCGCCCATGATCGGTGATCCGCCAATTGGTATCAAGTGCGCCCAGCATTGTCAGCAAAGCCCGCGCCTCGGCCATCGTCCCCTCGGGAGGTGGAGTCAGAAAGGCAAGATCGGCCGCGTCAGCGCCCCACAGGGACAGCTCCAGCGCCAGCCCGGTCAGGTCCGCCGCTTCGATCTCGGCGGGCGGGTAGGCGGCCAGGGCACCGTCTTCCCCCTTCGACCAGAGTCGGTAACACACCCCTTCGGCCACCCGTCCGGCCCGGCCCGCGCGCTGTGTGGCCTCGGCCCGGGTCACCCGTTCGGTCACCAGCCGGGACATGCCCGATCCCGGATCGAACCGAGCCCGCCGGGCCTGTCCCATATCCACCACGACCTTGATGTCGGGGATCGTCAGCGAGGTTTCGGCAATCGACGTCGCCAGCACGACTTTGCGCCCATGTTCCACCGGGGCAATCGCGGCACGCTGGGCTGCAAAGGGCATGGCTCCGAATAACGGGCGCACCACGCAACTGTCGGGCAACCGTCTGTTCAAAAGGCTTTCGGCGCGTCGGATTTCGCCCTCTCCCGGCAGGAAAACCAGAATTCCGCCGCCGGATTTTCGCGTCTCACGCTCGGCTTGCACCACCAGATCGATCAACGCATCCAACCGTCGCGCTTGCGGCCCCAATGGCCGATCCAGCCAGCGCGTCTCAACCGGAAAGCTGCGCCCGTCCGATGTGACCAGAGGGGCCGCCATCAACGCGCCGACGGGATCCGCATCCAGCGTGGCTGACATGGCCAGCAGGATCAGATCGTCCCGCAATGCGTCGGTCACCTCGAGGCACAAGGCCAGCCCCAGATCGGCGTTCAGAGATCGTTCGTGGAATTCATCGAAAATCACCGCGCCAATTCCCGGCAGATCCGGGTTGGATTGCAGCATCCGGGTCAGGATGCCCTCGGTCACCACCTCGATCCGGGTGTCTTTCGACACTTTCGCCTCGCCACGTACACGGTAGCCCACGGTCTGTCCCGCGCGCTCTCCCAACGTCTCGGCCATCCGCTCGGCCGCGGCCCGGGCCGCCAGCCGCCGGGGTTCCAGCATCACGATCCTGCCATCGCACAGACCCGCCTCGAGCATTGCCAGGGGAACCCGCGTGGTCTTGCCCGCCCCCGGTGGGGCCTGCAATACCGCGCGACCCTGCGCGCGCAATCTGTCCAGCAGTTCGGGAATGGCGTCGTCGATGGGCAGGCGTATCGTCATCCGGCTCTTATCCGCGATCATGCTGGTGTCGTCCAGTTCTCTCGCCGGCGCGTTCTGGTGACACCGGGGCTGCAGGTCCAACCCTGAACGGCCAAGCGACGCACGAATTGACGCAGCTTTCGCTTTGATCGTATTTCCGGCGACCTGCGGTCTGGACAAACGCCCCCCGAGCGCGGCAACTATTCCTGCCTCTAGGATCGGGACAAGAATGCAGACAGACAGCCTCAGCGACAGGATTTTGAAGGGCGAGCGCCGGGCGCTGGCCCGCGCGATCACACTGGTGGAAAGCAATCGTGCCGATCATCGTGCACAGGCCAGCGAGCTGTTGGCCCAGCTCGCGGGATCGGGGCGTCAGGCGCTCCGGATCGGTTTGTCGGGTACGCCCGGGGTGGGCAAGTCCACCTTCATCGAAAGCTTTGGCATGATACTGACGGGGCAGGGGCTGCGTGTCGCGGTTCTGGCAGTCGATCCCAGCTCTGCCCGTTCAGGGGGCTCGATTCTGGGGGACAAAACCCGGATGGAACGCCTGAGCCGCGAGAAGAACGCCTTTATCCGCCCCTCCCCCAGCCAGAGCCATCTCGGCGGCGTTGCCCGACGGACCCGCGAGGCCATCGCCCTGTGCGAGGCCGCAGGCTATGACGTGGTGCTGATTGAAACCGTGGGCGTCGGGCAGTCCGAAACGGTGGTATCCGAATTGTCGGACCTGTTTCTGTTGCTGTTGGCCCCGGCGGGTGGGGACGAATTGCAGGGTGTCAAACGTGGCATCATGGAGATGGCCGATATCATCCTGATCAACAAGGCGGATGGCGACCTGAAGGCCACGGCGACCCGGACATGCGCAGACTATGCCGGTGCGTTGCGATTGCTGCGCAAGCGCCCGCAGGATCCTGAAGGTTTCCCCAAGGCAATGACCGTTTCAGCGGTCGAAGAACAGGGGCTGGAACAAGCCTGGGACGAGATGCAATCCCTGACTCGGTGGCGCCGCGACAACGGTATCTGGGAAGCCAACCGGGCCGCCCAGGCGCGATACTGGTTCGATCAGGAAGTCCGCCATGCCCTTCTGGCCCGGCTCGACACGCCGCAGGCCAAGGCCGAGATGGAACGCCTGAACGCCGAAGTCTCGGCCGGGCGTCTGAACCCGGCCCGCGCGGCCGAGGAACTGCTTGGCACGCTGAGCTGACGGGGTGAAAGGGGGCAAGGTTTCAAAGGCGGGCGCAAAATGAAAGAATTCGTTCGGTCCGTCTTGACCCTTCCTGCGATTCCCACTACACGCATCCAACCAGTTTTCGGGCGCGACTTCGGGTTGTGCCCCTTGTGATTTGGCCGAGGGCTTTGTGCCCGGCCTCCAGAAACAAAGGAAGAAACCATGTCGCGCCGTTGCGAACTGACCGGAAAAGGCCCGATGACTGGCAACAATGTCAGCCATGCCAAAAACAGAACTCGTCGTCGTTTCCTGCCGAACCTGAATGACGTTACCCTGCAGTCCGAGACCCTGGGCCGGGGCGTGAAGCTGCGCATCTCGGCAGCCGCTCTGCGTTCGGTTGACCACCGCGGTGGTCTGGACGCATTCCTGGCCAAAGCCAAGGATGAAGAACTGTCGGCGAACGCACTGAAAGTGAAGAAGGAAATCGCCAAGGCGCAAGCCACGGCCTAAGCCTTTTCGCTTATTGATTTTCAGGCCCTGCACCTCTGAGGTGCAGGGCTTTTTCGTTTTGAGCCGCCCGCTGCAGCCCGACACTGTTTTCAATTTCGAAATTATTTTCCGCTATTGGTGAATTGCTTCACATACGGAATGCCGAATCTGACCTATCGTCACTGTCATTCATCAGGCGGGGGCCTCACTATGACGTTAAAAAGTTTCTACCTTTTCCTGTTTCTGGCCGCGGTTTTTCGCAAAGCAATTTCGGCTTGTACGCGGATGCAGCGCAGGGTGAATCGTTCCCACACCAGCTTCAATACAAGCAAGGTGAAAAGACCGGGAATTGATTACTGACACCAGCTTCAAGCGCGACCCTTTGGCGCTTGAAGCTACTCTGCCGAGTGACCTATACCCGGGTCAGGATGAGACCAGCCATAACACGATTCCTGCCTTATGTTCTGTCCCTGCTTTTGGTTCTGACCGGGCAGGGCCTTGCCGTGTCCCGCGGCATGGACAGGGCCGTGGGTCAGATGGTGTTGTGCACAGGCACCGGTCCGGTCGTTGTCTATATGGACGAAGACGGACAGCCCACCGCGCCACCGCATTACTGCCCGGATTTCGCACTGTCCCTGATGGGCGCGGTCGCCGTTGCCCAGCCGCCCATGCCTATGGCGCCAGAGCGGGCGCAGATAGCGCCGCTGCGACATCTGGTCAATCAAATCGCCTTGCCGGTCCCCGGCACCCCGGCGCGCGCGCCGCCTGTACGTGTTTGAAGACACTACTTTTTCAAACCTACAGTACAGGAGAGGCACGATGTCCCTCAAAACTACTCTGTTTGCAACCCTGGCCGCCTTGACCCTGGCCATGCCCGCTTTTGCTGAAGGCACTATCAAAGTTGATGACGCCTATGCCCGGTCGTCGGGAAAGACCGCCAAGGCAGGCGCCGCGTTCATGATGATCCAGAATCTGGGCGATGCGGACGACCGTCTGGTCGGCGTGACGTCGGATGCCGCTGCCCGGGTTGAACTGCACACCCACAAAGTCGACGACAATGGCGTGGCCAAGATGGTGCATGTCGAGGAAGGCTTTGCCATTCCGGCAGGTGAAACCCACATGCTGAAACGTGGCGGCGACCACGTGATGTTCATGGGGCTGACCGAACCGTTCGAGCAGGACGCCATGGTTCCGGTGACGCTGATCTTTGAAAAGGCTGGCGAGGTTGAGATCGAAATCCCGGTCGATCTGGAGCGTCAGGACATGGGCGGACACGGATCTCATTCGAACTAGGGCAACGCCTGTCTTCAGGCCGCGCTGCGGCCGTCATCCATGCGTCAGGCCGGGCATTGCCCGGCCTGTTGTTCCTGCGGCCACCGTTGGTGCTATTTGTTGACGGTTTTCATACCAACACGGTCACCGGCCTGGCGGAATCGGGACGCCAGCCAGAACATGACCGCGGCAATGGCCAGCGCCGAAAAGGCGATGCCCCATCCCAGCGCAACAAGCGCGACCGCTGGCCAGATCATCAAAACAAGTCCGACCACAAGCGCGACAAAACCCGAAACGCGCATGGAGCCGCGTTGAGGGTCTCTCTCGTGCATTTGCCCAGATGCCGCCAGCGAGCCGATCCCGATGATCAGCGCCCATGCGCCCATCAGGAAAAAGGCCAGTTTGACCGTCCCTTCCGGCCAGATCAGCAGGACAAGCCCGATCAGAAGCGCGCCGATTGCAGCGCCGCCCATTACCCCACGACGCCCAACGCCCAAAAGCGTCAGGCCACCATCGAGGATCAGCAGCACACCAACCAGCCGCAGCAGCAACGCGATGCTGCCAGACGGCCAGAACAGTGCTGCAATACCGACAAGCCCGGCCAATACTCCGCGCAGCAGAAAGGTCCACCACAGGCCAGAAAGCTGCTCTCCCAGCATGTCGCGCCCGGCCATGCTGCCTTCATCCAGAATTTCACCAGTCCGGGGGTCCTGATCCGTCATGTCTTGTCCTCCAGTCGTTTCGGGGGCAGTCTAACCGAATTAAGCGAGTGTTGTCTGTACTTTAACTATGCGGTGCAAGAAGGTGCCCGACCCATCGCGGAACTGTCTGGGTCGCTTTGCCGACAAGTCTTTCATCAAACCCGGATGCGCCCGGTGACGGTTCCAGATTGATCTCGATCGTCCGAACGCCCGCCGCCTGTGCCTCGTGCACGAACGCTGCCGCCGGATAAACCTGACCCGAGGTGCCAATGGCGGCAAAAATCGACGCGCTGGACAGATGGTCATAAATCTCGTCCATGTAATAGGGTATCTCTCCAAACCAGACCACATCGGGCCGGGCCGTGGGCCGCGCACAGGCGGGGCAGGATTCCCCAACCGCCATTTCGGGCGGGGCGGTCCAGCGATGGCCACAGGCTGAACACAGCGCGCCCGCCAAAGTTCCGTGCATGTGGATGACATCCTTTGCGCCGCCCGCCTCGTGCAGGCTGTCCACGTTCTGGGTGACAATCACGACGTCTCCGGGCCAGTCACGTTGCAGCCGGGCCAGTGCTTCATGAGCGGCATTGGGTTGCACCTTGGAGGCCTGAACCCGCCGCGCATTGTAAAACCCCTGAACCAGTGCAGGGTCGCGGGCGACTCCTTCCGGCGTGGCGACATCCTCGATCCGGTGCTGGGCCCAAAATCCACCCTCATCGCGAAAGGTGCTCAACCCGCTTTCGGCGGATATTCCGGCCCCGGTCAGAATCACGATCTTTTCCATTTCTCCTCCGCGCGGTACAGCATGGTACATGTCACACCGTATCCTCTTTGTCTGCCTGGGCAATATCTGCCGCTCGCCTGCGGCAGAGGGCGTTTTTCGCGCCCGCGCGCCGCATCACGTAACCGATAGTGCCGGAACCATGGGCTGGCATGCGGGGAAACCGCCCTATGGCCCGATGCAGGCAGCTGCGAAGGTCAGGGGAATCGACTTGGGCGACCTGCGCGCCCGTCAGTTCACCGCTGCCGATTTCGACCGCTTCGATCTGATCCTCGGCATGGACGCCAACAACATCGCGGATATCGAGGATCTGCGCCCCGCCGGCAGTGACACCCCGGTGCGCCTGCTGACCGATTTCGCCCCTGAAACCGGCGCGGATCATGTGCCTGACCCATATTACACACGGGATTTCGATGGCGCTCTGGACCTGATCGAAGCGGCGGTCGAGGGGCTTGCCGCTCATCTGGACAGTTAACCGCCGATCACCCGCAGCGATCCGCTCAGCCAGGGCAGTGTGGCCAAAGCCGGGTCCACGATCTGGTTCTGCATCAGGCGCCGTGTCATGCCCGCGACCTCCTGCGGCACCTGATCGGACCAACCCGTACGCGCCAGCAATGATATGCTGCGCGAGAAATCCCCGAACGGGGCAGGGTGGGCCTCCAGCCCTTCATGGAACCGCGCCGCGCGCATGAATCCCAGCGGCGTCGTGATCGCCCAACCCAGGCCCCGTGCAACCATGGCCATCAGCGCCATGTGCGAGCCGATCTCGAACCGTTCCTCGAACTCCTGCGCGCCGCGCGCCATATGCGCCTCGATCTGCCGGCTGATCAACTGCTCGCGGGCATAGCGCAGATACGGCAGGCCGTTCTGTACCGCCTCCACTCCGCCCGCCCCCTGTGGTGCAACCAGAATGAACGGATCCCGGACCAGAGGGTACTCGACCACCCCCTCCAGCACTTCTCCGCTATGGGCGGTGACGGCCATATGCAGGCGTTGTTCGGCCAAGGCCTCGAACAGATCGAGGCTCGACAAGGTGATCAGTTTGAAATTCGATCGGGTCAGACTGTCTGCCAGCAACGTGGCCAACCGCGGGGTCAGATCATTGTCGAAGTCGTCGATCAGCCCGATGGACAAAGTGGTCAGATGCCCCAGATCCATGACCGACAATTCGCTTTGTGCCATTTGCAGCTCGGCCAGAACCGCTTCGGCGCGCACCAGAAAGCTGCGCCCGGCCTGTGTCAGGCGCATCGGTCGGCGCCCGTGATCGACCAGTTCGGTGCCCAGAGCCTTTTCCAGATTGCGCAACTGTTGGGAAACGGATGGCTGGCTGAGCCCCGTGATCTCGGCGGCCTGTGCCACCGATCCCGTCCGCGCCAAAGCCTCGAACACCTCAAGGCCCCGCAGGGTCAGCCCTTTCATCACCATAAGATACACCTTTCGCTGCGCCTTTCTGGGGCGCAGCGTGGATCAGGTCAAGGTTTCAGAAGGGCTTAGCTGCAGATCGCCTGTGCCATCTGGCCAAAGTTCTGATACCGGTCCCACAGCGCATCATCGCGCGCGGTCTGCGACATCTTTAACTGTTGCGCCTGATGGGGGTCAGTGAACCATTTGGCCACGGTTTTCTGATCGCTACGGGTAAGCGCCTGATCTGCTACGCGCTGGATGCAACTGCACCGATCCCGCGTCGCCGCTGATCGATCCGACGCCAGACACGCCCGCTTGATCTGCGCCGCGTCAGCAACCGGAGCCACCGCCGTCAGAGATGCCGCACAAAATGCGATTAAGAGGAACTGTTTCATGCTCATGCCTCGTTTTTGCCTGCCCGGAGGGATCTTGCGCCCCTCTCGGCCTGCGGCGAAGTATGAATCAAACTGGAGTTTGGATCAACGGACAAGATGCTGTTGATCAGGAATGTTGCCTCTTTTCTCTTCAGCGTCAGCCTCGCGGTTTCAACGGCATATGAATCCTGATCGACCAGGCTGCGAAAGAACAGATCATCCGGGTTCTGGCCGCTGGTGGATGGTGCCAGCAGCAGGCTTTCGGAAATTGCTCCGTTGGCGTTAATGACATTATGTGTCTCAAGCAGCAGATGATGGTAAATTGCACTGTTTTCTCTGCACAATGTTGCAATGCCCGCATCAACAAGGCTGATGGCTGGAACAAACACTTCGTTCTCTGCACAAAGGATTTCAGCCAAAGGGTGCGTGACCAGCATTCTGTGTTGCTGTGACACTTTCAAAGGCGCGAAATTCGAAAGCGTTCCCTCGGGAATTTCGACCATTCTGAAACGTCCGGCTGTGATGACAGCCTGTTCGCCCGTCCAGATGACAGGTAGATAGCCATTGTCACGGGTCCAAATCTCATCACCCGGCTTCAGCATTTCGATGGGGCGGTATCCGGATTTGGTTTCGATCAGTGTCCCACGGCAGTAGCAAATGGGGCTGACATATGCGTTTGATGCGAAGCTTGGGCCTTCTTGCGTACTGACGACCGTCAGAGGCACTCCGGCTGGTGGAAACTGTCCGGGTCCGCCGATGAATGCGATGCCCTCGACGGTTCCATATGCCGGTGATGAGTTGTTCACGTTGAACGCAACCGCCTGCCACGTGGTTGTCCCATCTGTCAAAGTAATACCATATTCGGCTTCAACACGCGTGCCGCTGGCGAAAAGCGTACCATCGATTGTCTGATCGCCGTTTAACCGCTGATTGCCATCATTGTCGGAAAAGTTGGTGTCCGATCCGGCATCCGTGATGAAAACTTCGGTCGCAGTGCGCGAATTGATTGTAATCGTCTCGCCAATAAGATGAATCCCCGTGCCCTGATTGATCCCGTCCAGACCCTGCGCCACAGAGACGGACAATTGACCTTCACCCAACACAAAGATCGAATAATCGGCCAAGTCTTCCCTGCTTTCTGTTTTTGAAACGGCCAGATGATGCGATCATCTTAACTATTCACTGATTTCGGGTAAATGCCGCTGAACAGAAAGGCGCGGGTGGGACCTTTTTTGCAACGCTTCAACGCTTGACGAGGGGCAAAACTCCCGACATATCCCACTCCATGACAGACCTCGCTCATATCCGCAATTTCTCCATCGTCGCGCATATCGACCATGGCAAATCCACCCTTGCTGACCGGCTCATCCAAGAGACCGGAACGGTCAAGGATCGCGACATGAAGGAACAGCTGCTCGACAGCATGGATATCGAGCGCGAGCGCGGCATCACCATCAAGGCCAACACGGTTCGCATCGACTATACCGCCGACAATGGCGAACAGTACGTGCTGAACCTGATCGACACCCCCGGCCACGTGGACTTCGCCTATGAAGTCTCGCGGTCGATGCGCGCGGTCGAAGGCTCTCTGCTGGTCGTGGACTCGACCCAAGGGGTCGAGGCGCAGACGCTTGCGAATGTCTATCAGGCCATCGACGCGGATCATGAGATCGTGCCGGTGCTGAACAAGATCGACCTGCCCGCGTCCGACTGTGACCGCGTGGCCGAACAGATCGAAGATGTGATCGGCATCGACGCGACCGATGCCATTCGGGTTTCCGCCAAAACGGGGCAGGGCATCCACGAAACTCTGGAAGCAATCGTGCAGCACCTGCCCGCACCGAAGGGCAATCTGGACGCGCCTCTCAAGGCGATGCTGGTGGATTCATGGTACGACGCCTATCTGGGCGTCATCGTTCTGGTCCGCATCATGGACGGTACGTTGAAAAAGGGCATGCGGGTCAAGTTCATGTCGAACGGCACCCTGCACCATGTCGATCGCGTCGGCGTCTTCCGGCCTGAGATGGAGATGGTTGACAGCCTTGGCCCCGGTGAGATCGGCTTCCTCACCGCATCCATCAAACAGGTCCGCGACACCCGCGTCGGCGACACCATTACCAATGACCGCAACGGCACCGAAGAGGCCCTTCCGGGCTTCAAACCCGCGCAGCCGGTGGTTTTCTGTGGTCTTTTCCCGGTGGACTCGGCCGAATTCGAAGACCTGCGGGATGCGATCGACAAACTGGCGCTCAACGATGCCAGCTTCAGCTTTGAAATGGAAACTTCGGCCGCACTCGGCTTTGGCTTCCGCTGCGGCTTCCTTGGCCTCTTGCACCTCGAGGTCATCCGCGACCGCATCGAACGCGAATACGATATCGAGCTCATCACCACCGCGCCGTCGGTGATCTATCACGTCTACATGAAAGACGGCGAAATGATCGAGCTGCACAACCCCGCCGACATGCCCGACCCTTCGAAGGTCGACCATATCGAGGAGCCGCGCATCAAGGCGACCATTCTGGTGCCAGACGAATACCTCGGCGACGTGCTGAAACTCTGCCAGGACCGCCGCGGCATCCAGCTGGACCTGACCTATGCAGGCAGCCGCGCCATGGTTGTCTATGACCTGCCGCTGAACGAGGTTGTTTTTGATTTCTACGACCGCCTGAAATCGGTGACCAAGGGTTATGCTTCGTTCGACTACCAGATGACCGGCTATACCGAGGACAATCTGGTCAAGATGTCGGTGCTGGTGAATGACGAACCGGTTGACGCGCTGTCAACCATGGTTCACCGCGACCGGGCCGAGATGCGGGGCCGGGCGATGTGCGAAAAGCTCAAGGACCTGATCCCGCGCCACATGTTCAAAATCCCGATCCAGGCGGCCATCGGCGGCAAGGTCATCGCCCGCGAGACCCTGTCCGCCCTGCGCAAGGACGTGACCGCCAAATGCTACGGAGGCGACGCCACGCGGAAACGCAAACTGCTGGACAAGCAGAAGGCGGGTAAAAAGAAGATGCGCCAGTTCGGGAAGGTGGATATCCCGCAGGAGGCGTTTATTTCAGCGTTGAAGATGGACAGCTGAGGCTGTCCATTTTTGTTAACAACGACGAGTCGGGTCGCTGTTAAAACTTAATTTTATTATAGATTTATCAACTTAACCCTAGCTGCGCTGAGTATCTCAAGTGCGGCATGCATAGTTTCTTTATGGCGGGGTTCGTTGTCCGGTATCGTAGGAGCAAATACAGTTCGGATTCCCGATTGGATTATTGCTCTGGCGCAGTCAGCACAAGGAAAGAGACTTACCGCAAGAGAACATTGCGACAAGTCTATACCTTGCTTGAGCGCCATGAATATTACGCGTCGCTCTGCATGTTCGATCCAGTAGTATTTTTGGTTTTGCTCTCGCGAAGTTCTTTTTTTGAGGTCATTTCTTTTGGGAGTAACAAGAACATTTGCGCTGTGAACTAGAGCTTGCCCATTTTTGTCGAAGATGATTGCGCTAACTTTTCTATCAGGATCATCGCTCTGCTTCGCAACTTCTTGAAGTTGTTTCAAGATGTTGAAACTATCGCCAAAGGCTTTTTCGATTCTCATTGGATTTGAGTTTTGCATTAGGAGGCGAGTTTCATGTTGATTGACCGTCAGATCGAGCAGTTGGGTCTTGTTGTGCCTTGTATCAAGAAAAACTTCAAAAATTCTACTTATGATTTGACCATTGGGGAAATATTTCCAATGGGAACAGAAAGTAAAGAAAGTGGAAGGGGCCTGAATGAGTATTGGCTTGAACCCAGTTCAATGGTTGCTGTTCGAACGACAGAAAAAGTTGTTTTGCCAAGCCACGTTACTGGTCTTGCTACACTTGTGACTTCGTTGACCCATGATGGGCTGCTATGCCTCAATGTCGGCGTGATCGATCCGGGTTATGATGGTCATATCAGCGCGTTTCTTGTGAATTTTTCAAGCCGACCCCGAAAAATCGCCTTAAACCACCGATTGCTTCGGGTATTGTTTTTCACCCACAACACGGTTCAAAAACTCGAACCATTGAAAAACCAAAAAGCGACGTATCAGTCATTTCTAAAAAACAAAGCAAGTAACGAGTTCTCTAACACATTCTTGGACTCGGCGGGGCTTACTGAGCTCGCACGAAAGAGCGCTTGGAAGGTTGTCTTGGATGCTTTTTTTAGCAAGTGGATTAATGTGGTTAGCGTACTGATAGCAGTGCTTTCACTAGCGGTTGCTGTGATAACTTATCTTTCAGCAAGTCAGTAACGTTATGGTTCACTAGGGCTAGCGACGAAGAAACTAAAAAAAGGTATACATCCGCCCGGCGGCACCGCCGACCCGCCCCCATGAGACGGCGCGTTTGCGCCCCGGGGGCTCCGCCCGTTCGGCCCTGAAACGGACCACCGGACCGTTTCCAAAACGGGCGTCACCCCCTCGGGCCGGCGCTGCCCTCATTTCTGCTGATCAACCGTCGCACCAACGATTGCGCCCCAGGGACTCCATCCTCAACCCTGCCAAACCCCCAAATTTCTGTAATCCCGCCAAAAGTGCTAGACTCCCCGCATTCCAAACAGATTTTTCAAAGGGGGAAGTGTTATGGACCCGCAATTGCGTTCCGAGATTTCGATGCGCCGTCTTGACCATTATTACGACATCATGCGCACCTCGATCTTTGCCTATGTCGCCATCGCCGCGGTCATTGGGTTTGGGGCCGAAGGGGTTGCTCTGCCGCTAATCGTGCTGGTGCTTGTGATCACCACCTATGGTGTTCTGGCGGGCAAGACCGCGCTGGAAGATGTTGAAAACCTGCGCGGCGACATGACCGAGGAGTTTGCGCAGACCAGCTTTGCCCAAGGATTGAAGGCGCGTAACCTGAAAGGGCTGATCCTGACGTCGAATGTGTTGCTGGGTCTGATTGGGCTGTCCGAACTCATCGCAATCGTGTTCTGACCGGAGACTGTGATCAACCTCACAGCCTCAACTTCGCCCACCTGCTAAAGTTGACGCAACGGCAACCTCGGCAGGAGGCCCCTATGTCCACATCGCTCATCCCTCTCATCGCCCTCGGGTCGGCGGGTCTCTATTCCGTGGCCATGATAGCGATGAAGTTCTGGTGGAAACTCCCCGGTGTTGGCCTGACCCTTCTGATCGTCGCCACGCTGCTGGCCGCCGCGACGCTGGAACTTGCCGCGCTGCGCAACGAACGATTGGGCATCATCTATACCGGAATTCTCGGGGCCGAGGTCGTGCTGATCGCCATCGCCTCGTATTTCCTGTTTGGCGAGAACTTTTCCTATCGCGAGGGGATTGGCATCGCGCTGGTCATTGTCGGGACAGCTCTGGCCTGGGCCTGAAGCCCCATTCTAAGCCGCCGCTGAACCAATCATGAAGTTTCCCTTAAGTAAGTTGTAACCCGCCCGGGCGCTCCCAATCTGTTTACCAGACAGAAGGAGAGAGCCCATGACCAGATATATGACTGCCGGAGCAGCCGCTTTGGCCACGACCCTCGCCCTTGGAACGGCCGCGCTGGCCGATACCACGCCCGACCTGCGCGGCACCTGGCTGGGGTCCTACACGACTGTCCAGCCCAGCCATTACTACAAAGGCGATCAGCCCCGGTTCAATCAGGCTGAATGGATGCTGGATGTGCAGCTTCAGGACGGCAACGTTTTCTGGGGGCACAGCAAATGGCGTCGCGATGGCGATACCGACTGGAATGAATACGAGGCCACCGGCACCATCAGCCTCGATGGGACGGGCAGCATCGGCATCGTCGAAACCTCACCTCTGCTGATCGGCGCGAATGCGTTGATCGATGCGCGGTACGAAGATGGCAAGATCTTTGCCGATTTCCGTAGCCTGCGGAACGGAACGACCTACAGCACCGTTCTGGAACGTCAGGTGAACTGAAGCGTGTCCGGCCCGGGCGATTGTAGGGGGTAAGTATCGCTGCTGCAATTTTGACTGCGGCGGAGGTTAGTAGGTTGCCACGCGCGGGTCGGACCGCTTCTCAAAAACGGAACAAACGTCTCCACAGCGAGGAGACGGGCCGGGCGGCCAGTTCACCGCCTGCGACAGGATCCAGACCACCCCGCGCAAGAATGCGGCGTTCCTCGGCACGGGTCATCTGGATTTCGCGAACCTTCAGCGCGGCTTCGCGCGCGGTGACATAGCTGCCGTCCGGTCCCGGTTCCATTCCGGGGATGTTGCGTCCCCGCGACCACATCCCGCGAATGCCCGACAGCGGGTGTTTCCACCCGATTTCGTCATCATCCTGCAAATGCCAGATCCGCTTCGCTTCGGCGACCGAGACCAGAGCGGCCAGCGGTTTACCGTGCCGGGTCAGTATGATCACTTCTCGCGGGTCCTGTGCGCGGGTGACCAGAGCGCCCAAATGGGCGCGCGCATGGGAAATGGTGCAACGCATCGGCGAATCTCCGTATGTACGATTCGAAAGATTGGTGGTCCGAAAGTTGTACAAATCCTTCGATTCTCAACTAATGGCGCGTACGGTGGCCTTTGCGCCCGCAGCATTGGGCCAAAAACCGGGCTCAGGTTCAGGCCTGAAAATGTCCCGGGACAAACATGCGTGGAGTCGAAACTTCTCGGATTATCCACAAAGATTTCCCGGCAGATACCAACAGTTTATCCCCGTCTAATTTTCATGCTGCGGTGCTATTTTCTTGTCAGATACAAGGCATGCTGCAACAGTCTGAACACCACACAGGTTTTTCGGAACCGAAGGTGGGACGCAAAGGCCCGGGGGTCTTGGCAGAGAGACTGGATCTTAGGATTTGCGTTGAACTGCAATGGCTTACCGGTGGGTGATCAGCCGAGTGAGGGCTTCATGCCCAAGTCGGATGGTTACCTTCTCAGAAGGCCGATGCACGCTGTGATGTCTCTTCGGGGGCAAGGCAGCCGCTGCAGTCTCTCAGGGGGCTGTAGCAACTGGATCGGGTGCTCTTCGGAGCGCATCGACCCGGTAAGGCGTCAGGAGTGTCCGAAAGGATGCATGCAAAGACCGCGTCTGCGCACCTGGCGCCTTTTCCTTTGCCGGATTTCGGTTTCATACAGGCTACCACTCACCCCTGCCGAAAGGGACCGGGGCTCTTCTGCGTGTGCGAAAGAGCCCCGATTTAGCGTCAGATGATGCAATGCCGCGTCTATGCACCTGTAAGGGAAAGCTACCGCGGCATGCCATGTCTTTCAACTATATATTGAGAGAAGGCCCGCGCGCGGCGCAAAATAAAGTGTATTACAGGCTTTCCTGCACGTCGGTTGCTGCGCCTTGGATGGCATCTCCGGCTTTTTCGATATCCTTGCCGGCGCCTTTGGCGGTTTCGCAGGCAGTCAGTGCAAACAGGCTCAGGCCCATCAGAATTACGCGGATCATGTTCGTCTCCTTGGTGCTCGATTGTTTTTCGGTAGCACCTTTTATCAGCCGGAGCCAGTTCCTAGGTCCGGTCGTCGCTGCAGAAGAGCTCGTAAACGACTTCGAGCATGCGCCGGGGACGATCATCCGCCAGACGATAATAGATGGCTTTGCCTTCCCTGCGAGGTATCACCAACCCTTCAAGTCGCAGACGGGAAAGTTGCTGTGATACAGCGGCTTGTCTGGCGGACAGCAATTCTTCCAGTTCGGTGACGGATTTTTCACCGGACACCAGATGGCAGAGGATCATCAATCTGCCTTCGTGGCTTATTGCCTTGAGAAAATTGGAAGCGCGTGTCGCGTTGGTGACCATGCGGTCAAAATCTTCTTTTGACATGTCATTGGACAGCTGAGGAAGTGCCATCGATTGAGTTCCTTGCAAACCCGTTGGCCGGGTGTTGTTTCCGTTACGTAAAGAGACGTGAGTGTGAGACCCTTCAGTACACGTTTCGTACATTCATTTCTATATGTATGAATCAAAATAGCGTGATGTATGAAAGGGGAATTCGGATTGAACGTTCCCGCAACGCGAGGGGGCAGATGATTCACTTTAAGGCGATCTGCGGATCGTTGCCGGAAACAACAGATGGTTCGCCTTGACGATTGATGATGATCGCTATTCGGTCAGCGTTCTCACTTGCCCCCCTTGCAGCCCCCCTTAGCCGACACTAAGACTCAGGTAACACTTGTTGGGATATTGTCCCGATCCATAGCTAAACAGGCAGGTTACGAATGTTCGATCCCGTAGAAACCTACATGAATACACTTGTTCCCATGGTCGTTGAGCAGACCAGCCGGGGCGAGCGCGCCTATGATATTTTCTCCCGCCTCCTGAAAGAGCGGATCATATTCATCAACGGACCGATTCATGATGGGATGAGCCATCTTGTTGTGGCGCAATTGCTGCACCTCGAGGCGGAAAACCCCAACAAGGAAATCTCGATCTACATCAACTCGCCGGGCGGGGTGGTGACCAGCGGTTTGTCGATTTACGACACAATGCAATACATCAAGCCGAAATGTTCCACGTTGGTGATCGGTCAGGCGGCTTCGATGGGCTCGGTCCTTTTGGCCGGGGGCGAGAAGGGAATGCGCTTTTCACTGCCCAACAGCCGCATCATGGTGCACCAGCCCAGTGGCGGATACCAGGGCCAGGCCAGCGACATCATGATTCACGCGGCCGAGACGCAAAAGCTGAAGGATCGCCTGTATGACATCTACGTACGTCATACGGGGCAGACGAAAAAGGCGGTCGAAAAAGCGCTGGATCGTGACAATTTCATGAGCCCGGAAGAGGCCAAGGAATGGGGTCACATCGACGAGATTGTCGAAAACCGAGCGAAAATGGACACGGAAGAGGCCTGAGGCCGATACCTCGCGTCACCGGCGCGGGGGTCATTTTGAGATTGTAGCCGCCAGAGTGCTGGCCTAAGCTGCACACACAGGTGTAAGCGCCCCCGAAAAGGGGCGCAGGGACGAAGCCCGAAAGGTAGATCATGGCGACGAATTCAGGCGGCGATGGAAAAAACACGCTCTACTGCAGCTTCTGTGGCAAAAGCCAGCATGAAGTCCGTAAGCTGATCGCAGGCCCCACAGTTTTCATCTGTGATGAATGTGTTGAGCTGTGCATGGACATCATCCGCGAAGAGACCAAGGCCAGCGGGCTGAAGTCATCTGACGGTGTTCCGACGCCCAAGGATATCTGCGAAGTACTGGACGATTATGTAATCGGTCAGGCCACGGCAAAGCGGGTTCTGTCGGTGGCCGTTCACAACCATTACAAGCGTTTGAACCACGCTCAGAAAGCGGGCAGCGATATCGAGCTGGCAAAGTCGAATATCCTGCTGATCGGTCCGACCGGTTGCGGTAAGACGCTGCTGGCGCAAACGCTGGCGCGTATTCTGGATGTGCCGTTTACCATGGCCGACGCGACGACCCTGACCGAAGCCGGCTATGTGGGTGAGGATGTCGAAAACATCATCCTCAAGCTGTTGCAGGCGAGTGAGTACAACGTCGAACGCGCGCAGCGCGGCATCGTCTATATCGATGAGGTCGACAAGATTACCCGCAAATCCGAAAACCCCTCGATCACGCGTGACGTGTCCGGTGAGGGCGTGCAGCAGGCCTTGCTGAAACTGATGGAAGGGACAGTGGCCAGCGTCCCTCCACAGGGTGGCCGCAAGCATCCCCAGCAGGAATTCCTGCAAGTGGATACGACGAACATTCTGTTCATCTGTGGCGGCGCGTTCGCGGGTCTGGACAAGATCATCGCGCAGCGTGGCAAAGGCTCGGCCATGGGCTTTGGTGCCGATGTGCGCGACAATGACGACCGCGGTGTGGGTGAGATATTCAAGGATCTGGAGCCCGAGGATCTGCTGAAATTCGGGCTGATCCCGGAATTCGTCGGTCGTCTGCCGGTTCTGGCGACGCTTGAGGATTTGGATGAAGACGCGCTGGTGACCATCCTGACCAAACCCAAGAACGCATTGGTCAAGCAATACCAGCGTTTGTTCGAACTGGAAGATGTTGAACTGGCCTTTACGGATGATGCCTTGAAGGCAATCGCAAAAAAGGCCATCGAGCGCAAAACCGGTGCGCGCGGTCTGCGGTCTATTCTCGAGGATATTCTGCTGGACACCATGTTCGAACTGCCGGGCATGAAAAATGTCAGCGAGGTTGTGGTGAACGAAGAGGCGGTGATGTCCGACGCGCAGCCGCTGTTCATCTATGCCGATGCGGCCAAGGAATCGGCCTCGGCGGGCTGAGGCCGGGCTATTTGCCGCGACGGTGGGACTTCACTTGGACCGGTTCAGGGGGCTCTGCCCCCGCTGCCCTTCGGGCATCTCCCCCGGGATATTTTTAGCCAGATGAAGCTGTGGATCCGTCGCTCGCACATGGGTGTCGGCGCAGTTAGGCGGCGGAAGCTTAAGCAAGTTTTCGAACCACAAAGGTGACGAATTATGGCAGTGAAGCGCATCTCCTCGGGTGGTGAGTTCGAAGCCAAAGTCGGGTACTGCCGTGCGGTGGTCGCGGGCGGATGGGTTCACGTCGCCGGGACCGTCGGGCAGGGCGAGGACGTGGTGGCGCAATGCCGGTCTGCGCTGGACATCATCGGCAAGGCGCTGGCTGAGGCGGGCGCAGGCTTTGACGATGTGGTTCGGGTCACATACATGCTGCCCGATCGCAGTGAGTTTGCGCCGTGCTGGCCGATCCTGGCCGAAACTTTTGGCACCAATCCTCCGGCAGCGACCATGATTGAATGCGGTTTGATTGATCCGAAATACAGGATCGAGATCGAAGTGACCGCCTTTCTGCCGGAGTGACGCAGGTGGTATCAGGGGCACTGGACCTTGGCGGGCCTTTGGTCCATACCTTTCTTCGACGAAATGCCGGAGGCACCCGATGGGAATCCTGAACAGTCTTTTGCGAGCCGTGACCTGGTGGAATGGGTCAACTTTGAACACTCAGATCTACACTGCACGCAAGGGCGTGAAAGTGGGCGAAGACAATGAAGGCAACGTGTTCTATCGCAATGCCGATGACAGCAAGCGTTGGGTTATCTTCAATGGCGAGGCCGAAGCCAGCCGGGTTGATCCTGAATGGCATGGTTGGTTGCATCGCACTTGGGACGAACCTCCGACAGATAAACCGCTGCCGCATAAATCCTGGGAAAAACCACATCAGGAAAACCTGACTGGCACCGCGCTGGCCTATGCTCCTGCCGGATCTCTGCGTCGCGCGGAACCGGTTGAACGTAAGGACTATGAGGCCTGGAGCCCGGAATAAACGAGGCGAAAATGTCGACCCATAACTGGACCGAAGTTCTTGTCGGCGGCGTCGTTTTGGCCGGTGCTGTGGCATTTGGTGTCTATGCCAGCCAATCGACGGGCTTGTCGCAAGGGGCTGCTGGATATGAACTGGGTGCGTCTTTCAGATCTCTGGAGGGGGTGGGTGTCGGCACGGATGTGCGCCTTGCCGGCGTCAAGATCGGAACCGTGACGGGCGTCACCCTGAATCCTGAAACCTATCGCGCTGACACGACTTTCACGATAGCGGACGGAATTCTGGTGCCGGACGACAGTGCCATTGTCATTTCCTCAGAAGGTTTGCTGGGGGGCAATTTCGTCGAGGTGATGCCCGGTGGGTCGCCATTCTACTTTGAACCTGGCGATGAGATCGAGGATACGCAGGGCGCGGTCAGCCTGATTTCCCTTCTGGTCAAGTTCGTAGCCGGAGACGGCAGCGAATGATACGCGCCGCGTTTCTTGCCTTGTTGCTGGCCGCCACTGGTGCGGCTGCGCAGCAGAAAGTTCAATCTGGACCCGGGGCAATGTTGCGGGGCCTCGACAAGGTGAACGGCCAGACTGTCGATGTTGAATTGCAGTCCGGCGAGACGGCAGCGGTTTTTGGGCTGGATGTTGCCTTGGGAGATTGCCGTTTTCCCGTTGACAATCCAACGGGTGACGCGTTCGCCTATCTGACCATCTGGGAGAGCGGAAAGGCCGATCAGCTGTTTGACGGTTGGATGATCGCAACCTCCCCCGCGTTGAACGCGCTGGATCACGCGCGTTATGACGTTTGGGTCATACGGTGTATCACACCTGCCGCCGACTGATTCAGCGGTGCCGAGAAATCGGCGCTGTGGTTCAAGGCCTCTTCCAGCTCTTTCTTGTAGGCGCTGCGCGGAATTTCGATTGCGCCCAAAGATGCCAGATGCGCGGTCAGAAACTGCGTGTCAAACAGGCGGAAGCCGGTTTGCCGCAGGCGGTCCACAAGATAGGCGAGGGCGATTTTCGAGGCGTCTTTGTGTCTTGAAAACATGCTTTCGCCGAAAAATGCTGCGCCTAGGGTCACGCCATAGACGCCGCCCACCAGAACGGTGTCTTCCCAGACTTCCAGTGAATGCGCATGCCCGGTTTGGTGCAACTGACGGTACAGGTCATGAAGTTCGGCGTTGATCCAGGTATCTGCCCTGTCGGCACACCCGTCGACGACGCCGGAAAAGTCCTGGTCGATCGAGATATCGAACCCGCAGTTTCGGATACGGCGCGCCAGGCTTCGGGAAATGTGGAATCCGTCCAGTGGAAAGACGCCGCGAAACTTGGGATCGACCCAAAACAGCTCGGGGTCATCGCGATGCTCGGCCATCGGAAAGATACCGATGGAATAGCCATGCAACAAAAGTTCGGGGGACAGGCTCATGTCAGGTATGAGGCAACCGGAGGGCAGGGGCCCTCCGGTCCTTGGTGACTATTGTTCCATGTTCTCCGCAAGCCAGCGCTCCAGCCAGTGGATGTTGTAGTCGCCGCTGCGCAGATCGGGTTCCTGCAACAGTGCGTGGAACAGAGGGACCGTGGTATCGATACCGTCGACAATCAATTCCCCCAGTGCGCGTTCCAGTCGGGCCAGCGCTTCGGCCCGGTCACGGCCCTGCACGATCAGCTTGGCGATCAGAGAGTCATAATAGGGTGGAATCGAATACCCGTCATAGAGAGCCGAGTCCATTCGAACGCCAAGGCCCCCCGGCGCGTGGTACGCGGTGATCTTGCCGGGGCAGGGCGAGAAATTTGGCAGCTTTTCGGCGTTGATCCGAACCTCGATGGCGTGGCCGTTGATTTCCAGATCGTCCTGACCGAACGACATCGGTTCACCCGCTGCGACAAGGATTTGTTCGCGCACCAGATCGACGCCAAAGATACCTTCGGTGACTGGGTGTTCCACCTGAAGTCGAGTGTTCATTTCGATGAAATAGAACTCGCCATCTTCGTAGAGGAACTCGATGGTGCCGGCACCGATATAGTTGATTTTCGCGACCGCATCCGCGCAGATCTTGCCGATCCTGGCGCGTTCTTCGGGTGTGATGCAGGGGCCGGGGGCCTCTTCGAACACCTTCTGGTGACGCCGCTGAAGCGAACAATCCCGTTCGCCCAGATGAACAGCCTTGCCTTTACCGTCGCCAAACACCTGAATTTCGATATGGCGCGGCGTGGTCAGGTATTTCTCGATATAGACTTCGTCATTGCCAAAAGCGGCCTTGCCCTCGGCCCGCGCAGTCATGAAGGCGCTTTCCATTTCGTCAGCGTTCATCGCAACTTTCATGCCGCGACCACCGCCGCCTGCGGTAGCCTTGATGATGACCGGATAGCCGAATTCCTCACCGATCTTCTTGGCCGTCGCAAGATCAGGCACGCCGCCGTCTGATCCCGGCACGCAAGGCACGCCCAGAGCCTTCATCGTGTCCTTGGCCGTAATCTTGTCGCCCATGACGCGGATGTGTTCCGCGGTGGGGCCGATGAACGTGATGCCGTGATCTTCGACGATCTGCACGAACTCGGCATTCTCGGACAGGAAGCCATAGCCGGGGTGGATCGCCTGCGCACCGGTGATTTCACAGGCCGAAATGATCGCGGGCACGGACAGGTAGCTTTGGGGGCTGGGCGGGGGGCCGATGCAGACCGATTCGTCCGCCATGCGCACATGCATTGCGTCGCTATCCGCGGTGGAGTGGACGGCTACCGTCTTAATCCCCATCTCGCGGGCGGCGCGGATGACGCGCAGGGCGATCTCGCCTCGGTTGGCAATCAGGATCTTGTCGAACATGGGCCCGCCTTACTCGATGATGACCAGAGGTGTGCCGAATTCCACAGCGTCGCCATCGCCGACCAGAACACGCTTGATCGTGCCCGATTTGGGGGCGTGGATGTGGTTCATGGTCTTCATCGCTTCGACGATCAGCAGCGTGTCGCCTTCGGACACGGAAGCGCCGACCGAGATAAACGCGGGCGCGCCGGGCTCGGGCTGCATGTAGACGGTTCCAACCATGGGAGAGGTCACGGCGCCAGGGTGGCTGGCCGGATCTTCCTGAGCAGCCGGGGCTTCGGCCACGGCAGGCGCAGCCGCAGCAGCAGCGGCAGGAGCTGGTGCTGCCGCAGGGACGGCAACCTGAACTGGTGCGGCTGCGGCCTGTGTCATGCGGCTTACGCGCACGTTCAGGCTGTCCTCCTCGCCATATTCGCGCTTGACCTGCAATTCGGTCAGGTCATTGTCACGCAGCAACTCGGCCAGAGCCTTGATGAATGCCACATCCGCTTCGTGTTTGGTGTCTGTCATGAGTGTCCTCGACGGTTCCCCTTTGGCCCGTCTGTTTCTTGCGGGCTCTGATCAAATTACGCAGGGTTATAGGCTAAGCGGCGGTGCATGAAAAGCGCCGACTCGCACCATCACAGGCGGGAATCCCGTATAATTTAAAGGGGCGGACAGGTTACAGAGGCATCCCTGACAATTTGGCGACAAGCTCAGACAGTTTGCGGGCGCCGAATTTCTCAAGCAGTCGGGCGCGATAGGCTTCGATTGTGCGGTAACTCAGGCCCAGTTCGGCACCGATTTCCTTGGCGGACAGGCCACGGCAGGACAGGATCGCCACTTCGCGTTCTCGAACGGTCAATTCGACAAGGGGACGTTCTTCCGAGATGTCGGAAAAGCTCCAGATTCCATGGCGGAACGGGTCATCGGGCGTCAAAGAGCGGCCACGTGCGCGGCACCAGAACAGATCGCCATTGCGCCGCCGCATGACGCGCTCATCCGTATAATACCCGGTGTCTCGCATCACTTGCAGGCTGCGTTCCCCGATCCTCTCCCAATCCGCGACCGAGGGATAGAGATGTAACAGCGGCATGTTGCGGTAATCGGCCTCTTCCCCGCCGAAAGTGCGGGCGAATTGCAGATTGCAGCGTCTGATGATCCGGTTTTCCAGCTCAACAAGCCCGATCGGTGCGTATTCAAAGGCGGGGTCACTCATCCGCTTATCGTGCCGGGAAACCACGCGGAATTGAAGGGGAGATGCGGTTTCTTGTGGCCAGTGATGCGCATTGGCGGCTGCCACTTTTGTCAAGATTGTAAATATGGTTTGAAAATCCCTCGGTAAACCAAAGAAATACATGATATGTTCTGAAAAAAGAGGCTGAATCTTGGTCAGGAGAATACGATCATGCGTGATATGTTGACGGGAAGCCGTATTCGGGAAAGACGGCAGATTGCCGGGCTTCGGCAGGCGGAACTTGCCCGCCTTGCCGGGATATCCGCGTCTTACTTGAATCTGATCGAACATAACCGCCGCCGGATCGGTGGCAAATTGCTGGTGGATATAGCGTCTGCGCTTTCCGTCGAACCCTCTGTCCTGACACAGGGGATCGAGGCAACCCTTGTGTCGGCCCTGCGAGAGGCGGCGGATGACGCCGTCGGGCAGCAGGCCGAAGTGGACGGGCTGGAGGAATTTGCCGGGCGCTTTCCCGGATGGGCCGGAGTTCTTGCGCAGATGCACCGCCGGGTTGTTTCGCTTGAGCGGAATGTCGAGATATTGTCGGACCGGCTGACTCATGATCCGCATCTTGCGGCATCAATGCACGAAGTGCTGTCAACGGCGGCGGCGATTCGTTCAACAGCGGCAATTCTTGCAGACACAGAGGACATCGAGGCAGAGTGGCGAGAGCGGTTTCACAAAAACTTGCACCAGGATGCAGAGCGGCTGGCCGGCAGTTCAAAGGCACTTGTAACCTTTCTGGACGAAAGCGACTCGTCAATTGATCCGCGCGGTGTTCCGCTTGAAGAGGTCGAAGCGTTCTTCGAAACCCGCAGGTACAGTTTTCCGGAATTGGAACAGGGCGAGGACGTGGATGCCGTTGATCTGAGCGGTCTCAACACGTCGGCTGCCCGAACTGTGGCGCGTGAAGTTCTGAAGATGTATCGCGATGATGCAATCGCATTGCCGCTGGATGCGCTTCGATCGAGCCTGCAAAAAGGCGACACGGATCCCATCGCGTTGGCTTATCGCTTTTCCGTGGACGTCGCCACCGTTCTGCGTCGATTGGCGTTCATACCCGATGACGTGTTGCCGCAGCCGGTTGGCATGGTGCTGTGCGATGCATCCGGCAGCATATTGTTCATCAAGCCGATTCCGGGCTTTGCTTTGGCGCGGCATGGTGAGGTTTGCCCGCTGTGGCCGTTGTTCACGGCTTTGAGCCGCCCACTTGTTCCGGTGCGCAAGCAGGTTGTCCAGATGGGGCGGACCCCGGCTGAATTCGAATGCTTCGCCTATGCTTGGCCTTATACGGTATTGGGGTATGATCAGGATCCCGTTTATCGCTCGGTTATGCTGGTCCGTTCGGGCAACGAGGCGGCAGGTGCCGCTCCGGTCACGCAAGTCGGGCCAAACTGCCGCGTCTGTCCCAGCAATGCTTGCAAGGCCCGCCGCGAACCGTCGATTTTGAGCGAAGGCTTTTGACACTTTCCCGACAGAAGGCTTAATCTGGCGGGGACCGATCTGAGGATGGAGGAACGGTCTTGGGGAGGAACTGAAAATATGAGCCGTAAGGTTCTGTTGATCGAGGACGAGCCGAACATTGCCGAGGCAATCCGGTTTCTGCTGACCCGCGAGGGATGGCAGGTGGACACGCAT
Organism: Ruegeria sp. HKCCD6604; assembly: GCF_013110635.1. Classification (NCBI taxonomy): domain Bacteria; kingdom Pseudomonadati; phylum Pseudomonadota; class Alphaproteobacteria; order Rhodobacterales; family Roseobacteraceae; genus Ruegeria; species Ruegeria sp. HKCCD6604. Next base: position 245,354 of record NZ_WVQW01000006.1, read on the forward strand.
GGCGATGGCACGGATGCGGTTCAGGTGATTCAGAGGGCACAGCCCGATCTGGTCATTCTGGACGTCATGCTGCCGGGCAAGAGCGGCATGGATATCCTGCGGGACATCCGAGAGATGGAAGAACTGGCAGGTTTGCCGGTTTTGATGCTGACGGCGCGCGGTCAATCGCGCGACAGGGAAATGGCGGAAAACGCTGGTGTCAGCCGTTTCATGACCAAACCGTTTTCCAATGCCGAAGTTCTGACGGCCGTGCGCGATCTTCACGCGCAGGCGACGCGAATATGATGTCTGGCGAGGGCAAAAAGGGCGCACCACAGGGCGCACGCCCCTCGCTTTTTCTCGAACGTCAAAGCTATCGCCGACGTAGGCTGGCGGATGCGGCGCGGCTGCTGCCGTTCTTGGGGGCGGCTCTGCTGGCGCTTCCGTTGCTGTGGCCCGATCAGCCCGGCAAGGGCGAGGCTGTCCCCTTGTCTTCGGCAATGTATTACATCTTTATCTGCTGGGGCGCTCTGATCGTGGTTGGGTTGGTTTTTGGAATTGCCGCCCGCCGTTTGGGCGTGCGCGAGGATCAAGACGCGGACGCTGAGTGATGGCAACCATTAACACGCTGATCCTGGTCTGCCTTGGCTATGTCATCTTCTTGTTCGCCGTGGCTTTCGCCGCTGACCGGATGGCTGCGGCAGGGCGGGGCAAGTGGCTGCGCTCGCCCCTGATCTATACCTTGTCGCTGTCGATCTATTGCACGGCATGGACGTTCTATGGTGCGGTGGGCAATGCCGCGCGGTCCGGGTTGGAGTTTGTAACGATTTACCTTGGCCCAACCCTGGTGATGGTCAGTTGGTGGTGGGGACTGCGCAAACTGGTGAGGGTCGGGCGCAGTCAGCGGGTGACCTCGATCGCGGACCTGTTGTCATCGCGCTATGGCAAGTCGAACACGCTTGCCGTGTGTGTGACCGTTCTTGCCGTGCTTGGCGGGACACCCTACATCGCGCTCCAGTTGCAATCGATCACCCTGTCCTTTTCGATTTTCGCCGAAGCCGATCCATCGGGTCTGTATCGCGAAGGGTCCAGCGTATTCTGGATGGCAGCGGGGCTTGCCGTGTTCGCAATTCTTTTCGGCACGCGCAACCTGGACGTGAACGAGCGTCACCACGGTGTGGTCACCGCCATCGCCGTGGAGGCCGTTGTCAAACTGTTTGCTCTTATCGCCGTGGGCGTTTTCGTGGTGTGGGGCATTGCCGGTGGCGTTGGCCCGATGATGGAGCGGATAGATGCCTCGGAAATCGGACAGTGGAACGTCGACGCCGGGCGCTGGACGACTTTCATATTCCTGTCCGCCGCGGCCTTTATCTGCCTGCCGCGCATGTTTCAGGTGATGGTGGTCGAAAATGATGACGAAAGCCATCTGCGAACCGCCGCCTGGGCGTTTCCGCTCTATCTGCTTTTGATGAGCCTTTTTGTCGTGCCAATTGCCGTCGTTGGTCTGGATCTGTTGCCAGAGGGGGCCAATCCCGACCTGTTCGTGCTGACGGTGCCGCTGTCGCAGGGCAATGACTGGTTGGCCATGCTGTCCTTTATCGGCGGGTTTTCGTCCGCAACGTCGATGGTCATCGTCAGCGCAATGGCCTTGTCGACGATGGTTTCGAATCATGTGGTCATGCCCATTTGGTTGAACACGCATGAGGGTACGGGCTCGGTCTCGGGCGATGTGCGCAGCATCGTTCTGGTTGCGCGCCGCGTGTCCATCGCCGTGATCATGGCGTTGGGTTACTTTTATTATCGGTTGTCCGGTGGGGGTGCGGCACTGGCCTCGATCGGATTGATTGCCTTTGCCGGAATCTCGCAGATTCTGCCTGCTTTGGTCGGGGGATTGTTCTGGCGCGGAGCAACCCGGACAGGGGCGCTGGTCGGGTTGAGCGTCGGTTTCGCACTTTGGATATATACGCTGTTGTTGCCAGGTATGGGCGCGCCGTGGATGCCGGATGCCGTCATGCAGAATGGGCCGTTCGGCCTTGCCTGGTTGCGTCCTCATGCCCTGTTCGGGATCGAAGGGATCGATCCGATGGTTCATACCGTGATGTGGTCCCTGTCCCTGAACACCATTGCCTTTTGCATAGCGTCCCTTCTGAGCTTTCCCAGCCCTCTGGAGCGTTTGCAGGGGGCGCAGTTCGTCAATGTTTTCGATCACTCGGTTTCACCCGGTGGCTGGTCCGGCTCGGTGGCGCAAAGCGAAGACCTGATGATCATGACACAGCGTATTCTGGGCGCCGCCCCGGCGCAGGAGTTCTTTCAGGCAGAGGCTGAAAAACAGGGCGGCCGGTCGCATATGCCGGAACCGACCCCGGGTTTCCTGAACCGGCTGGAGCGAGAGTTGAGCGGGTCGGTCGGCACCGCCACGGCGCATGCGATGATTGCGCAAATCGTCGGTGGGTCTTCAGTTTCCGTAGAAGATCTGCTGGCGGTGGCGGATGAATCGGCCCAGCTTTTGGAGTATTCGGGGAAGTTGGAAGAGAAGTCGTCCGAATTGTCCCGCACGGCGCGCCAGCTGCGTGAAGCAAACACCAAACTGACGCAGATTTCCGAGCAAAAAGACAGCTTCCTCAGCCAGGTCAGTCACGAGTTGCGAACGCCGATGACCTCGATCCGAGCGTTTTCCGAGATCATGCGGGATACAGAGGGCCTGAGCCGAGAGGAGCAGACCCGCTATGCCGCAATCATTCACGATGAGGCCTTGCGCCTGACCCGGCTTCTCGACGATCTGCTGGACTTAAGCGTGCTGGAAAACGGGCAGGTCAATCTGAACCTCAGCGATGACAGTTTGCGTTCGGTTCTGGACCGGGCGGTGTCCAGCGCACTGGCCGGAGCAGAGCGGAAAATCATGGTCCGGCGGACTCTTACGGCAGAGCGAATGCGCCTGCATACGGATCTGGACCGGTTGGGGCAGGTGTTCATCAATCTGATCTCGAACGCGCAGAAATACTGTGACGCGGAAGATCCGGTATTGGTCATTTCAGCCCACGACGTCGGCGGCAGGGTCATCATAGATTTCATCGACAACGGCAGCGGCATTCCACCGGGCGCGCGTTCGATGGTGTTCGAAAAATTTGCCCGTGTCGGGGTCGACAAGGCGGGGGGCGCGGGTCTGGGTTTGGCCATTTGCCGTGAGATCATGCAACGGTTGGGCGGTGAGATCACCTATTTGCCCGGGCAGGGCGGCGCGGCGTTCCGGGTCAGCTTGCCTTTGGCTTTCCAGCAGGCCGCGCAATGACACGGCCATAAAGAACTTCGTAACGCTCGGCAGGGTAAACCAATAGCCAGTTATTGAAACAACTGGTGATCGGGCGCCATGTCACAAACCGTCAGCGCTGCTTTGGCGCGCAAACTGTCTGTTGGACGAAAAGATCTGGGCGATCGCCCGCGTTCGGTTCTGCGGGCGCTGCGTTTGGGGTTTGCGCGGGCGGCAAGTGATCGATTGAACCTTCCCTTGGCTGTCATCGGGGCAAAACAGGCCAGCCGCACGCAGGATGACATGGTGGAATCAGTCGCTCAGGATTGGCTGATGTTGGTGTTTGACGGGCCCGAGGGGCGCGCAGGGATTTGCCTGAGCCCGCATATGGTGTCCGCCATTGTGCAAACCCAGACCATCGGTGAAGTACTGCCCGGTGATCCTGACCCAAGGGCCTTTACGGATACGGACGCCGCCATGGTGGCGCCATTTATCGAAACCGCTCTGACCTTGACCGCCGGCTCAATAGACGCCGCGGCCGAGCAGGTCTGCCTGACGGGATACGAGTTCGCGGCACGTACGAAAGATTCGCGCGGCTTGTCGTTGGCCATGACTGAAGATGAATACCGCGTCTTCGATCTGACGGTTGATCTGGCCGGCGGGGCGCAGCAGGGACAGATCTCGATCTTTCTTCCAGAGCATCCTGCCACGCCGGAAAAGGCAGAGGAGGGCACGGACCCGGCCGGTCCCCGGCTTGAGCAGGCATCGGGTGTTGTTCGGGCGGAACTGAACGCCGTCTTGTGCCGGATGTCGCTGCCACTGTCCGATCTGTCAGAGATTCAACCTGGATGTGTCTTGCCATTGCGCGGCGCGCGCCTGGACAGAACTGAGATATTGACCATCGACCGAAAGCCAACGGGCATTGGCCGCCTTGGTCAATGTGGTGGGTTGCGCGCCGTTCGGTTGAACGAACATTCGACCCTGCCCGCCTTGTCGGGGGACGAAGCGCAGGGGTTCATCGAAAGCCGAGGGAGAATGCAGCCGCACGATGACCTGGTCGAACCGGTTTCCGGCGCGGTGGATGTCATGCCTCCGGCAATAGAGGACGCGGGTTTGGACCTGATGGACCACGATCTGTCACTGAACGATTCCGAACGGATGGTCGCAGAGATTTCGCAACTGGCTGGCCTTGACGCGGCCGACACGAATCCCAGCACGGAATAGGGTCTAGCCTGCCTTGCTGCGGAAGTGTTCCAGGGCAGGGCGCAGGTTTTCCAGTTGATACCCGGCATTTGTCGTGGCAGCCAGAATGTCGTCCGTGCTCATGCGGTCGCATTGACCAAGGGCCCAGACCACCGAACACCGAGTGCCCGAGGCGCAATAAGCCAGAACCGGGCCATCGCAGCTTTCTGCCAGGTCACGCTGCTGCTTTGCAATCTCGGGCGTCATGGTCTGGTGAGTCAGTTCCAACACCTCGTATTCCATGCCTGCCGCACGGACGGCTTCACCGATCGCGTCGGATTGCATGATCGCGGGAACCTCAACATCGGGCCGGTTGCAGATCACCTTGACGAAGCCTGCCTCGGCAATTGCCGGGACGTCTTCTACAGTGATCTGCGGTGAGACAGCATAGCGGGGCGTGATCGGTCGAATCTCCATGCCAAATCCTTAGGCCGCGTTTGCGGCTCTGTCCAGTTGCGCCCCCAGCGTTGGCGCGATGAACATGCCTGCAACCATCGCAATCAGGAAGACTAGGCCACCCAAACCACCATATGTCAGCGAGGCCATCGCCGGTCCCGGGCAAAGCCCGGCCAAGCCCCAGCCCATGCCGAACAGGACGGAACCGATGACGAGCCTGCGATCAACCTCGGACCTCGGAGGAGGTGGAAAATCGCCTCCGGTCAAGGCCTTGCGCCCAGAGGTCAGCCTCCAGGCCACAAGCATCGGCAGGATGGCGCCGCCCATCACAAAGGCCAGGGTCGGGTCCCAGTTTCCGAAAACATCCAGCCAACCCTGAACCTTGGTCGTGTCCGTCATGCCCGAAACCAACAATCCGGCACCGAACAGGGATCCTGCGAGCAAAGCAATCAAAAGGCGCATCAGATCAACCCCCAAACATGGCGCAGCAGGACGAGGGTCATTCCGCCGGCAAGGATATAGAATACGGTGGCCACGATGCCGCGCAGAGAAAATCGCGAGATGCCACAGACCCCGTGACCCGACGTGCAGCCATTAGCGATACGCGTTCCCACACCGACCAGAAGCCCGGCCACAACAACAAGGCCCAGATTGCTGGTGAGATGCGTTTGGGCCTCGGGGGCGATCAGTGGCCGCAGCAGAAGCGGCATACCGATCAACCCGGCGATGAAGGCCAGGCGTTCGGCTTTGGTGTCGCGGGCCTCACCGTCGACAAGGCCACCCAAAATGCCGCTTGCCCCCATGATCCTGCCATTTCCAAGCAGGTAAACGGCTCCGCCCAGGCCAATCAGCAGGCCACCGCACAACCCCCAGATCCACTCGATGTTCATGTGGGTTTATCCTTTTTTGATTGACTTGACTTGCGTCAGATTTTGTTCACCGGCAGCTTCAGGAATACATCGCCTTGCTCATCAGCAGGCGGCATTTGCCCCGCCCGCATGTTGACCTGCAGGGAGGGCAGGATCAGGCGCGGCATGGCAAGGGTGGCGTCCCTTGCGTCGCGCATTTCCACGAATTCTTCGATGCTGCGTCCTTGTCCGATATGGACGTTCAGCGCTTTCTGTTCGCCTACCGTCGTTTCCCAGGCATATTCATCGCGGCCCGGCGCTTTGTAGTCATGTCCGACAAAGATGCGCGTTTCGTCCGGCAGCGACAGGATTTTCTGGATCGATTCAAACAATGTGGCTGAGGAGCCTCCGGGAAAATCGCAGCGGGCCGTGCCGAAATCCGGCATGAACAGCGTGTCGCCTACAAAGGCGGCGTCGCCTATTACATAGGTCAAGCAGGCCGGGGTATGGCCCGGGGTATGAAGTACATCGCCGCGCATCTGCCCAATGTGAAAACTGTCCCCCTCCGAGAACAAGGCGTCGAACTGGCTGCCATCGCGCTGGAACTCGGTTCCTTCATTGAAGACTTTGCCGAACGTGTCCTGCACTGTGACGATCTGAGCGCCAATTCCGATTTTGCCACCCAGTTCCTGTTGCAAGTAGGGGGCCGCAGACAGGTGATCGGCGTGAACGTGGCTTTCCAGAATCCATTCGACCTTTAGATCGTGCGCGCGCACAAAGTCGATGATTGCGTCAGCCGATTTTGTCTCTGTGCGCCCCGAAGCATGATCGAAATCCAGAACACTGTCGATGATGGCGCAGGCACGCCCTTGCGGTTCATGAACAACGTAGGACACCGTGAAGGTTTGATCGTCAAAAAACGCTTTCACTGCGGGTGTCATGATTTCCTCCGTATCGGTTGTCATTATCATATATGTAAAATGGAATGTGATGCAACATCGAACCTGTGTTTGATGCGCGTCAAGGCATTCACGATTAAATCAGCTTAAACTTTAGCCCATCCGCGCCGGATTGCCGAAAACGCGAATGTGTTGGGCAATATCCCGCACAATTTCAGGTTAATATCAGCGGGTCTTATTCCCGTTACCTATATCTGGGATACTGGCGACACTTGGGAGGGTATTATGACATCGACAAGTCTTTATTCCGAAGCAGAACGGCTTGAACAAGAGCTCAGAAATGCGTGCCTTGATACGCGTTTGGCGCTTCAGCCGAGTGTGAGCAAGGTTGTCGACCGTATGCGACAGCAGGGGATGCAGGTGCCGTCCCGCCTGCGGCGTCTGGATGCAGCCCTGTGCGAAGACGCTATTGAAGCGCAGTTCGATAACCTGCCGATTTGAAACAAGTGGTCATCCAAAGGATATCCCGAGGATGACCAGCATCAATCCAAGGACGGACAGGAACAAAGATGCCAGGTTCCAGGGCAAAACGCCCTGAACGGTCGCGCGCAGTTCGTCGTCTGACAGACCCGCCTTGCGCGCTTTCATCACGCGAAGAATACACCAGATCAGGCCGGCGAGGCCGGTCAGAGAAAGGGCTGCGCCGCCCCAAGTGATGAATTCGAACATGGTGCCCTGCATCTCTTCGTGAACTACCCCCGCGCTTACCGGAACGGATCACGCCGTACAAGTGCGCTTGGGGATTGTGTGGGATTGAGTGCTTGCGACCCGGGCGGCGGCATTGTATCCGGCTTCCTGCATCAGATTTCAGCTCTTGGGACGGACGCGTATGGAAGGCATCACCAAAGATCAGACTGCCGCCAACTGTCGCGTGACTGACGATGAGCCGTGCCAGTTCATCGAACGGTTTGAGGGGCTGGATGCGGTGAATACAACCTGGTGGAACAACGGAAAAAAGCCATGGCCGAGGCTCGGGCACGTCGTTGCTTCTGCCTCTCGAAAACTGTTTTGTGTGTAGCAACCAAAGCTTGAGGCGAATACAGGTGGTATGAACTGTATTCTCTCAGCGGTGATGATCCAGAATTGGGAAGAATTGGATGAGCATGTCGGAAGAAGCAGAAGCAAGTTACAAGGTCACCTCTGGGGAGTTGCGCCAATTTGTTGAGCGTATCGAGCGCCTGGAATTGGAAAAGAAAGACATCGCGGATCAAATAAAGGAAGTTTACGCAGAGAGTAAATCGCGCGGCTACGACGTGAAGGCTCTTCGCAGCATCATTTCTCTCAGAAAAAGAGATAAGGATGATATTGCCGAGCAAGAGGCTGTCATCGAGATGTACAAAGAAGCCTTGGGCATGAACTAAGGCCGGTTCATTGGGAACAGCGTTTCAACCAGCTGCCAACAGCGATGTCTTTTGGAGCCAAGAAAAACGCTGGCCACGGATTGGAACAGAGCACTGCCTCCTAGGGCGAAGACCTCAAATATCGCAGCCCTAGGTGGCAGTGCGGTTATCCTTGAAAAAGAACAACGGGTATTTGGTTTCAATGCCCGTCAGAAATTGCGCCTCCGCACAATGCGTTAAACTGGTGACGCTACCTGTTCTTCGCGCAGGGTCGCCTCAACCGTGTTGTTCGAACACCTTGCGCAAGTAAGTGAAGAATTTTCCGTACTGAATGTTGTTGGCCTGTGCCGTCTTTTTGAACCAAGCCTCATCTTCTTCCAAAACTGAAAGATGCAACTGCCCTACATATTGAGACCTCGGTCTGCCGGTTGTTCGAGTTGGTTTTTCACCCGAAGCAAGGTGCGGTTTGACGAAAATCTTGTGTTCTTCTTCAAGAGCCTGCCGCTCCAAGAGGCGGTTTTCGAGCCTGTTGAGAATTTCAATCATCTGGGCTTCTGTCAGATGAACTTTGTCCGCCATTTAACGGTCCCTTTTTTTGTTTGCCAAGCCCCCAAGGTGTTAGAATTTACCTCAAGATTCAAAGTATACTGTATAGACGACTGGCGTTGTGTGGGCGATTTGTCAAAACATGGCGCATGAAAAAGACGACCCGCTGCTATTGGCATTCTCAAGAGTTTTGCGCCGCTACAGGTTGGCTAAGAAGTTATCGCAACAAGACCTCGCCACTCATGCAAGCAGGAGCATGCAGTACATCTCACTTCTGGAGTCCGGCCACCACCAACCAACGCTTGGGACACTACATCTTCTTAGTGGTGCATTGGGTCTGACGGTTACCGAGTTGGTTGCTGAAGTAGAAAAAGAGGCTGGAATCAACTAATGTTTGACGCGTTCGCTCTCGTTATTCGCTAACTCTGCCCCGTTGCTTACACACGCCCTAAGTTTCAGATTTGGTTTGATCATCTTCGCTGATTGCCAACTCGGCAAGTTTTCGAAGCAGATACCAAACGCTGTTGCGGCGTGTGTGCCCCTTGGTCCATCCAATCTCAGCCTTGCCACCCGGCCTGCTTCGCTTGAGCTACGCAAGGGCTCCGCTCAGCAGGTCTCGACTGCAACCTAGTCACAAGAAAGAAACAGGAACGGATTTTAGATCCAAGCGGCCCGGATCAGGGGGCTGGGTCATACATAAGAATGGGGTAGGTTTCGGGGGCAGGTCAAAGTTTCTACACCTTTGTATGGTTTCGCAAAAGAAATTGGAAAGCACCCTTGAGAACGGCGGTGAGAAAGTCGAACCCGCTCTATCAGCAGTTACTTTTTCAATATCGGGTGGATAGAAATTCTAAAAAGGTGATCATAATTTAAATTTAAATAGAAAAAACCTATCCATTGGAGGCTGGCATCGTGGGTAGTGATGTGACTTTGAAGCAGTTGGCATACTTTGTCGCGTTGACCGAAGCGCGACACTATCGGCGTGCGGCTGAACGCCTTGGCATCAGCCAGCCTTCGCTTAGTCAACAGATCGCCGGGTTGGAAGCCGTGCTCGGTGTCCAATTAGTCGAGCGTGGTCAGCGGGGAGCAATCCTGACCCCAAATGGTCGGGAAGTTCTGGCGCAGGCGCGACGGGTGCTTGAGGAAGCGGAAACGCTTAAGGACTTGGCGCGAGATGCCAGCGCCGGTGTCAGTGGCACCATCCGGTTAGGAACATCTCCCACATTGGGTCCCTATTTCCTCCCGTATGTTATGCGGCACCTACATACGTCTTTTCCTTCACTTAAGTTGATCGTTCGAGATGCAGCACCGCTGGTTCTGCAAGAAGAGCTTCTTCGCGGTCAGCACGATCTAATCCTCACACAGCTTCCGGTACGATCAGCCGACTTGGAGATAGAGCGCCTATTCCGGGAGCCACTAAAGCTGATCGTCGCAAAAGATCATGCGCTGTCGAGCAAGTCTGAAGCCCAAGATGCGGACTTGGCCGGGCAAGACGTCCTTGCTTTGACGTCGACTTATGTGTTGCACAATCAGATTGTCGCTTTGTGCGAGGAATTGGGTGCCAATCCACGGCAAGACTACGAAGGTACAAGTCTTGATGCCTTACGGCAAATGACTGCGTTAAACATGGGTGTCTGCTTTCTGCCTGCTCTATATGTTCGTTCCGAGGTTTCCCCGGACACCGGCGATGTTTCTGTCCTATCGTTTCGCAAGGACCGTTTCACAAGGTCCGTTGGCTTGGTCTGGAGAAAACGTTCAGCGCACAAACGCACTATAGAAATTATAGGAGCCATTTTCCGGTCAGTTGCGCGCGACAAGTTTGCCGATTTGCTGACTCCAGAGTGAGTTGCTAAGCAGCAAGCTTGATCACTTTAGAGTTCTGTTTTGTCTTATCACACATTTCGCTTAGTTGACTAACTGACGCCGGCAAGACCACTGGAACCGATACGCACCTCTGGTCGCCGACCGGACGCGTCGAAAGAAGCGTTGCTGCGATCGATCCTGGCGGATGGACGAAACCTACGTGCGCGGCAAAGGGGAATGGGTCTACTTGTATCGCGCAGTCGACAAACACGGTAAGACTCTTGATTTCATGCTGTCCAAACGGCGGAACAAAGCTGCAGCAACGAAGTTCTTCGCACGTGCGCTTGAGGTAAACGGGCTCCCAAGAAAGATAGTGATAGACGAAAGCGGTGCTAACACCGCCGGTATCAAAGCCGTCAACAGATGTTGAAGGGCTTTGGTTGTCCGATCCCAATCGAGATGGAGAGGTGGAAATTCCTAAACAACATCATTGAGCAAGATCACAGATTTATCAAACGCCGAATCCGACCAATGCTCGGCTTCAAATCTTTTGTATCTGCTTCCGCTACGCTTGGTGGGATTGAAGTGCGCAGATGATCCGAAAGGGTCAGTTCGGACTCGGAATCTGTCCGTGCAAGCAATTTGCGGAACTCGCCAACTAAACACAGCTAGTTTCGAGCCGCATTCCGACTTTGAAAAAGAATGCGACAAAGCCTTTTAATAACATTGTGGAACAGGACCATCGCTTCATCAAGAGACGCACGCAACCGATGCTAGGGTTCAAGGCCCTCGCTTCAGCGGCGACAACGCTTGACGGACTCGAAGTGTCGCACATGGTCCGCAAGGGCCAACTCACGCCCGGCCTCTGCCCACTTCAGCAGTTCGTTGAGCTCGCCACCTGACGCACGAGCGATTGCTGAAACAACTCAATGGGCTTAAATCTTTGCAACAAAACCCCTCAAAACAATGCAACAGTCCCAAGGAAACGTCCGCGCGAAAAATGGGAAGTTGCGACAAATCCCGGTTCGCGCAAGGGGTCGGCTATTTACTGACGATTTCCACGGTATAGGCGCGCCGCACCGAGGCCGGCGGCGGCGGGAAGGGCGCGGCGGCCCGGACCTGTGCCAGTGCGACCTGATCCAGCCGGGACGAGCCCGAGCTGCGGGCGACGCTGACCGAGGCCAGCGCGCCGCTGTCGGCGATGCGAAAGGCCACCCGAACCGAGCCTTGGATGTTCACGCTTTTGCGCCTCGCCCGCAGGATCTTGCGCTTGACCAGACCGGCATAAGTGCTGGCCTCGGCATTTCCCTGCTCCTGCGCGGCGCGGTTCGTCCGTTTCGCCGAGGCCGCCCCCGTCGCCGCTTTGCCGGTGGCGCTGCCCTTTTTGCGGCTGACTGCGGCATTGCCGGTCGGGGTGGGCGGCTTTGGGGGTCGGGCCTGCTGCGGCTGGAGTTTTTGCAGGGTCGGCGTATGGGCGCTCTGCCGCCGGGCCGGGGCCTGCGCCTGCAACCTGGTGGCCGGCTGCGCGCGCGCACGGTCGGCCGGGGCCTCTGGCGCGGTCCGGGCCGGGGCAACGGGTGACTGCTGCGCGGCCGCCGGGGGCGGGGCCATGGTTCCAGCCGCGTAATCCCGGAACGAGGACCCCAGCGCCGCAGGGGCAACCGTGCCACCGCCTTCGACGAAAACCGCCTCGTCCGTGTCGAATTCGAACAGGGCGGCGGCGTGGGTCGCGGCGGCCAGCACGACCAGCGCGGCGGCCATGATGCGGGATTGCGGGATCATGGCAGGCCCCGCTCGGTCACGACGAAGACCCGGTTGGCGCCCAAGGTACGTAGGGCATCGCTGACCTCTTTCAGCCGCACCGCCGGCAAGGCCCGGTCGGGCACCAGCCGCACGGTATCCAATGGCAGGTCGATCGAGGCGCGCTCGACATAGGCCGCCACATCCGTCAGCTCGGCCCCGCGATATTCCAGCACGCCGTCGGCGCGGATGACCAGCGCATCCGGGGGCTCGCGCCTTTCAAGATCCGCCGTCCGCACCAGTTGCACCGACTCGCCCAGAGGCGGCGCCAGCGTGCCTGCGATCATGAAGAAGACCAGCATCAGAAAGACCACGTTGATCAGGGCGATCGTCGGCTCGCGGCCGGGTTTCGTTTTGGGGGTAAGGCGGATCATCCGATGACCTGCGTGCTGAGCCGGGACACGGGCGCAAGGGCGGTCAGCAAGTCGATCAACTGCTGCGCGGTCGCCCCGCCGCCCAGGCTGATCAAGGCCAGCTGGTCGGTTCGGCCGTCGAACCGGGCCGCGACCGCGTCGGGCGCGACTTCGGTGCCGTCGATCAGGATGCGGTCGCGTTCCAGCTTGATGAACCGGATGGGCCGCTGGGCCTGCGCCCCGCCCGCCGCGGCGGTGGTCAGCTCGATCTCGGCGTATTTCGAAAAGGTCGAGGTGAGCATGAAGAACAGCAGCAGCAGAAAGATCACGTCGATCAGCGATGTCATCGACAGGCGCCGGCGCCGCCTTTTGCGGGTTTCAAGTGCCATGGGCCAGCGCCTCGGAGGGCGGGGTGGCCGGGCGTGGCGCGGCGGCGTGGCCGGGGGCAAACACCGTGCGCAGGGCGCGGTTGGCAAAGACCCGTTCGCGGGTCATGCGCGCCTCGAACCAGGTCAGGACCAGCGAGGTGGGCATGGCCACGGCCAGCCCTGCGGCGGTCGTCATCAACGCAACCCAGATGCCGCCGGCCAGCAGCGCCGGATCCACCGCGTTGCCGGCCTCCTGAAGGGTGCGGAAGGCCTCGATCATGCCCAGCACGGTGCCGAACAGCCCCAGCAGCGGCGCAAGCTGCGAGACCATGTCCAGCACGTTCAGCCCGCGTTCCAGCCCGGCAAAACGCGCCTCGGCCTCGGCATCGGCGCGGTCCATCAGTTCCGGGCCGTGCCCGTCCAGCGCCATGGCGACCACCGGTGCCAGATAGCTGCGGCTTCGGTCCAGATGCGCGCGCGCGGTTGCCCGGTCGTTGCGGTCCCAGGCTTCGATGGCCAGCGACAGCTCGACATGCCGCCCGACCCCGGCGGCCTTGTATTGCCACAGCTTGTAGAGGATCAGCGCCATGGTCGCGACAGAGGTCGCGATAAGCACCGCCACGACCGGGCCGCCCAGGTCCAGAATTGCGGTCAGTCTTTGCAGAAACGCATCCATCGGATCATCCAATCAACTCGGTTTCAAGGCGGCTGCGCAGCGTCAGGCCGGACAGGCAGGCATCGGCCAGATCACCGGGATAGGCGCAGTCCTGCACCCCGTTGATCAGGATCCGGCTGATCTGATTGCAGGCAAGGCCGGTGAATTTGAACTGGCGCACGCGGGGCCGCCCGGCGGGCAGGTCCTGGAAATCCAGCAGCGTCAGCAGGGCCACTTCGCCTTGCGCGCCGAACAGCACCGTTTCATAGACGGCGCCGCCGATATCCGCGGGATGGGCGTTTTCGACCACGAAGCTCAGCAGGCAGCCCTGATCTTGGTCCACGGCCGAGCTGAGCTCGATCGTGACGCTGCCCGCTCGCTGCGTGTTCTCGGCACTGGCCAACCCCGCCCCCGCGATGGGGGGCAGGGCCAGCAGGACCGCCCGAACAAGGTGATGCACGGCTTTTGTCATAACGGGTCCTTTCCGTGTGGGTTCAGAAGGTCTTGGCCAGGGTCAGCTTGAAATTCCGGCCCGGCGAATTGCGGGTCGACAGGTTCGGCTGATAGGCCTTGTCAAAGATGTTCTCGATCCCGGCGCGCAGTTCGAACCCGGCCAGTGCGCCCTCTTGCGGCAGATAGGTCGCGCGCAGGGTGTTCACCCCGTACCCGCCCACCGGATCGCCCGAGGAATCGAGCCCCGACTTGGCGCCGAAGATCTCCCAGCTGACATCCAGGGTTTCGCCGAAGCGCTTGCCCAGGGTGATCCGCGCAGAATCCGTGGGTTCATTGCGCCACGGCGATCCGATGCCCGCCGCGTTGAATTCGGTGGCGCTGACGATATTGGCGTTGAAATCGACGTAGAAGCCCGTGGCATGGGCGTAGGAGGCCTCGATCTCGACGCCCTCGGTTTCGACCTTGGACAGGGGCCGTGACGGCCTGCGCGACACGTACGAGGTGATGTCCCACAGATCGGTGCTGTAGAGATTGACCTTGGCGCGCAGGATGTCGCCGGCGGCGAAGATGTCGCCGCGGTCATAGGAAAAGCCGGCCTCCCAGGTGCGGGATTTCTCGGGCTGGGTCATGTAGAGCGGTGTGCCCAGATCGTCGATGATCGGCAGGCTTTTGGTATAGGCCCCGCCCGCGAACACCGCGAAGCCGCTGGCGAATTCGTAACGGGCTGACAGGCCGCCCATCAGCGCGTCGTTGTCATAGCTGGCGTTGAAGGGCGTCGTCGCGTCGCCGTTGCCCTTGATGTCCTGCGTTTCGTACCGCAGCGCGGGCGTCACGGTCAGCTGGTCGCTGAACTGGATGTCGTCGACGGCAAACAGCGCGATGCGGCGGTCGGTGCCGCCTGGCGCTGACGGGGCATCCAGCCGCTCTCGGTCGATGAATTCCACCCCGAACCGCAGATCATGCGACGCCGCCCCGGTCTGGAAATACGCGCTGTTCTTGATCGTCAGCTTGGTGGTTTCGTAATTGTGCGTGGCATCGGCCAGCGCCCGGATGCCGGGGAAGAAGGGCGTTCCCTCCAGGCTGGACGAGCCGGGCACATAGCTGCTGTCGATGGCCTGCTCGGAATAGCTGAGATTGACGTCCAGATCGACCAGATCGTTGCCGGCCGGACGGTACTGATAGCGCAGAACGGCGATCCGGGTTTCGATGTCGCGGTCCACGTTGCCGAAGGCGTCCGCCGTCGTGCCGAAGGAATCATAGGGCACGTCGCGCTCTTCCGAGGTGGACTGGTTCCAGGACGCGGTGATCGAATGTTCAAGATTGTCGCCAAAGCTGTATTTCCCCTTGGCCAGCAGCGAAGGCAGGGTGAAGGCGCTGTTGCCGATCGTGTCGCCGTTCCCGTCCTTCTGATCGTCCTGGTCGCGATAGGTGTAGTTGAACAGGAATTCGGTCTGCCGGTTGGGTTGCCACGCCAGGATCGACGACGAGGCAAAGCCGCTGCCGTTGGAATACCCCTCGAGCGTCTGGCGGAAGCGGAACCCCGGCTCGCCGCCGGTAAAGTCGGACGCGTCCTTGGTTTCCAGCTGAACCACGCCGCCGACGACGCCCGAGCCGTATTCGAAGGACCCCACCGTGCCGCGGATGACCGAGACGCTTTTGTACAGTTGCGGATCGGTGAACAACTGGTTGCCGATCCGGTACAGCTCTTCCGCGCCGGTGGTGGCGCCGTCGACCAGGATCAGAACCTTCTGATCGGTGCCGAAGGTGCCGTTGGCCCCGTATCCGCGGATATTGATGCCCGATCCTTGCGGGGTCGAGCCGTTCACCAGGGTGACGCCGGGAACCGAATCGATCAGCTCGGCCACCGTGTTGGCCTGGCGATCATTGATCTCTTCCTGGTCGATATTCGTGACCGGAACGGATGTGCCGGTCTGGATCTCGCGTTTGCTTTCGCCCAGTTCCAGGGTTCCGAGGAACCCGTCATCCTGTTCCTGCGCCCAAACCATGGACGCCATCAAACCAAGGCAAGAGGCAGTCCCAAGCAGGCCTGCAATATGAGTACGCGCACGCATTTCTGTCCCTTCGAAACAAGTGTGAGGACCGGAGATGCTTGCAGTTCGCTGGCGCTGGTCAGTTTTTTGCTGTTTTTTGGAATCGCCTTTTCGCGACGACTTGTGTTCGTTAATAAAGGTGACTAAAACAGTCAACATAGTTTCGTGCCTTTAATTTCGGCACTGCCAGCAGGACGCTGTTTGCGATCAGCGCCCGGGCCAGCACCCCCTTGGAACCACGAAGAAGACGGGAAACCCGCTATGGAACAGGTGCTTATGGCTCCTCAGGATATTCGTGCTGCCTATGCAGAGAAGACAGGGCAGCGAGACCGCGATTTCGCGGAAGCGCTGGGGTTGAGCGAGGGCCAGCTGGTCGCGGCCTTTGCCGGACAGGGCGTGACGCGGCTGACCCCCGGCCTTGACGGGCTGTTCGGCCAGTTGGCCGGCTTGGGCGAGGTCATGGCGCTGACGCGCAACCCGTCCTGCGTGATCGAAAAGATCGGGCGATACGACAATTACCACAGCGGCCAGCATGCCGCGATGGTGCTGACCGAAGAGATCGACCTGCGCATGTTCCCCGCGCAATGGCGCCATATCTTTGCCGTCGAGCGGGAAACCGAGGCCGGTCTGCGCCGCTCGATCCAGGTGTTCGATGCGGCCGGGGACGCGGTTCACAAGATCATTCTGCGCGATGGCTCGGATCTGGGCCACTGGGGCACGCTGGTTCGGACACTGGCCGCCGAGGATCAGAGTCAGACGATGGCGGTCGCGCCGCGCAAACCGGCCGAAGCGCCTAAAGCCTATGCCGACAAAGCCGACGACCTGCGTCGCGAATGGGCAAAGATGACGGACACGCACCAGTTCCTGCGCCTGACCTCCAAGCTCAAAATGAACCGGCTGGGCGCCTATCGCATCGCGGGCGAACCGCTGGCCCGCGCGGTTGATCCCGCGGCGGTCACCGGCCTGTTCGAACAGGTGAGTGATCAGCAGATCGAGGTGATGATCTTCGTCGGCAACCGCGGCTGCATCGAGATCCACGGCGGGCCGGTGCGGAATCTTCAGCAGATGGGGCCGTGGTTCAACGTGCTGGATCCGGGCTTCAACCTGCATCTGCGCAGCGATCACATCGCCGAGGTCTGGGCCGTCGACAAGCCGACCCAGCGCGGCCCGGCGATCTCGGTCGAAGCCTTCGACGCGGACGGCGCCCTGATCCTGCAGATCTTCGGGCGCCGCACCGGCGAGGCCGATCATCGCCCCGCCTGGGATGCGCTGGTGGCCGCGCTGCCCGGCCCGGCCGATACCGGAGCGGCATGATGCGGGGCCTAGTGACACTCTGCGCGGCTTTGCTGATTTCGGCGGCGGCCGCGCAGGCCGAGAGCAAACGCGTGATCGCCATCGGCAGTTCGCTGACCGAGATCGTCCATGCTCTGGGCCAGCAGCACCGGCTGGTCGGCCGTGACCGCAGTTCGACCTGGCCGCCCGAGGCCGCAGATCTGCCCGATGTCGGGTATCGCCGGTCCCTGTCGCCCGAGGGCGTGCTGTCGGTTGCGCCCGACCTGATCCTGGCGCTCGAGGGGTCGGGCCCGCCCGAGACCATCGCGGTGCTGCAAGAGGCCGGCGTGGATTACGTCACCATTGCCGACGAATTCTCGCGCGATGGCGTCATCGACAAGATCCGCGCCGTGGGTGTCGCGCTGGGGGTCGAGGCCGAGGCCGAAGCCCTCGCGGCCGAAACCGCACGCCGGCTGGACCGGGCGCTGGCCGAGGCGCCCGACGCGCAGGACGCGCCGGTGAACGTGCTGTTCCTGCTTTCGGCTCGGGGCAGCGAATTTGTCGTCGGCGGGGCCGAGACCCAGGCAGACACCATCATCCGGATGGCCGGAGGCAAAAACGGGGCCGCGGATGTGACGGGTTTCAAGACGATGACGCCCGAAGCCATGGCCGCCACCGCGCCGGACGTGATCCTGATGATGGAGCGCCAGGGCGAGCCGACCATCTCGGATGAAGAGCTGTTCGCGCTGCCCGCGGTCCGGCTGACTCCGGCGGGGCGGAACCGGGCGCTGATCCGGATGCCCGGCGCCTATCTGCTGGGCTTTGGTCCGCGCACCGCCGACGCGGTCATGGATCTGTCGGCCGCATTGCGAGGCGTCAGGGGCTCATGACGCTGGCACTGGACAACGGCGCGCCACCGACCGCCGCGGCCCGCAGGTCGCGGGCTGCATGGGTGACCCTGGCCCTGATCGGCCTTCTGGCCGTGACCAGCGTGGCCAGCATCTCGGTCGGCGCGTCCGAGGCCTCGTTGAAGATGGCCGTTTCAGATCTGCTGCATGGCCAGGGTCTGTCGGATCTGAATCGGATCGTGCTGAGGGACATCCGGCTGCCACGGCTGGCGATGGGCATCCTGGTCGGGGCGGCGTTGGCGGTGTCGGGCGTGGTTATGCAGGGGCTGTTCCGCAACCCGCTGGCGGATCCGGGCATTGTCGGCGTCAGCGCGGGGGCGGGGCTGGGCGCGATCACCGCCATCGTCTTCGGCAACCTTCTGCCCGCCGCCGTTCTGGCCTGGGTCGGCAGTGGCCTGGTCGCGGTTGCCGCCTTTCTGGGCGGCTGGGCATCGGTCCTGATCCTCTATCGCGTTTCGACGCGTCAGGGGCAGACCTCGGTGGCCACGATGCTGCTGGCTGGCATCGCCCTAGCGGCTCTGTCGGGCGCGGTGTCGGGGGTCATGGTGCATGTCGCCGACGATCAACAGCTGCGCGATCTGACCTTCTGGGGCATGGGGTCGCTGGCCGGCGCGACCTGGACCAAGGTCGCCAGCGCCGCGCCTCTGATACTGGCGTCGATCCTGTGCGCGCAGCGTCTGGCCCGCGCCTTGGATGGCCTGGCCATGGGCGAAGCGGTGGCGCATCACATCGGTATTCCGGTGCAACGCAGCAAGAACATCGCGATCCTGACTGTGGCCGCCGCCACCGGCGCGGCCGTGGCCGTGTCGGGTGGGATCGGGTTCATCGGCATCGTCGTGCCGCATCTGCTGCGGCTGGGCACCGGCCCCGATCACCACCGGTTGCTGGTGAATGCGGCTTTGCTGGGCGCCGCCCTGCTGCTGGCCGCCGACATGATCAGCCGGGTGATCGTGGCCCCGGCCGAGCTGCCGATCGGCATCGTCACGGCCATTCTGGGCGCGCCGGTGTTCTTCTGGATCCTGCTGCGCCGCCACGGATCGATGGGAATGTGAATGATGAAAGCTGAAAATGTCAGCGTCCGCATCGGGCGCAAGCAGATCCTGCGCGATGTGGATTTCCTGGCCGAACCCGGACAGGTCACTGCGATCATTGGGCCCAACGGCTCGGGCAAATCCACGCTGCTTAGGGCGCTGTCGGGCGACATCCCGTACACCGGCCGTATCACCTTGAACGGTCAGGACATCGCGGCCCAGCAGCCCTGGGAACTGGCGGCGATGCGGGGCGTTCTTCCGCAATCCTCGGCCGTCGCCTTTCCCTTCACCGCGCTGGAAGTCGTACGCCTGGGCCTGCCCGGCGGCCTGGCCGACGGCGACGACGCCTTGCCGTCGCGCGCGCTGGCGCATGTCGATCTTGCGGGGTTCGAGCCGCGCTCGTACCAGAACCTGTCCGGCGGCGAGCAGCAACGCGTGCAGCTCGCGCGCGTTCTGACCCAGGTCTGGAGCTCGGTGCGGCGCGACCGGCCGCGCTGGCTGTTGCTGGACGAACCCGTAGCCAGCCTGGACATCGCGCATCAGTTCACGGTTCTGCGCATCGCGCGCGAATTCGCCGATCAGGGCGGCGGCGTCGTGGTCGTGATGCATGACCTGAACCTGACCGCATTGTTCGCCGACAAGGTCTGCGTGCTGTCGAACGGAAAGCTCTGGCGCACCGGCACGGTTTCAGAGGTCTTGACCGACGATGTGATGCGGCAGGTCTATGGCATCGATCTGCCGGTCAGCACCCTGCCCACAAGCGGCGTTCCGTTCATCCTGCCGCAGGCGCGGGTGCCCTAGCGCCCCGGCCAGACCTGCACCACCGGATAGGAGGGTGCGTCCCGGGGGCCTGCTCGGCCGCATCGGCTGTGTTGAAGGCGATCCGGTAGAACAGGAAGGTCGCGTCGGGGTGCTCGGTTTCGCGATCGGCCCGGCCCAGCCACCTCTGGCTTTCGGGTGTTTGCTGAGATCGCAGGATAAGTGTGATTGGTAAGACGCTTACTCTGATCGTTCCAAAATTTTGCAACACAACCGGCGCTTTGTCGCTGCGCAGCATATTCCGGAATTCCGACTTCACTCTTCCCCACGATTGTCACGCTTTCGGCAAACCTGGTCACTATACTACGGTGGCGGTTTAACCGTGAGTGAGTGTTTTCAGTACGTTCTGTGCTCCGGGGTTGAAAGTCCCTGGGCGAAATTCAGTTGGTTTGGGCGTGTCACTTCGACCTTCAAGCAGGATGCGTTTGTCGTACTAGAGGATACGCAGATGCAGGGCGACCATCTGATTGCACAGGTTCGACATGATATCCATGGCGACTTCAGGAATGCTTGGGTGATCTCCTTCAAGCGCCGCCTATGCAGATTTCACGGTGCTCTCAATCCCCTGGGCAATCACGATGCCGAATTCGCCCAACGTGCTGCGTAGCGTGTTGCTGAGCTGTGTCCGTTGCCGCACGACAAGATCGCTGGCTAGGTTCTGGACCTATTGATTTGGTTGCCGCTTTCCCGCCTACGTGATTCATGTCCGTGAGTTTCAGGGGTATAACATGAGCAATCTATTCTGGCTGACCGATGAGCAGATGGCGCGGCTTCAGCCTTACTTTCCCAAGAGCTATGGTAAGCCGAGGGTTGATGATCGACGCGTACTGAGTGGGATTATCTTCATCAACCGCAATGGGCTGCGTTGGTCCGATGCGCCTCGCGAGTATGGTCCGTCAAAGACGCTGTACAATCGCTGGAAACGATGGAGCGATATGGGTGTGTTCGCTCGGATCATGAACGGGCTGGCTGCGGAGGGAACCGATCAGAAGACCATTATGATTGACGCAACCTACCTCAAAGCGCACCGCACGGCTTCCAGCCAGAGGTTGAAGAAGGGGGGCGTGGCAGGCTGATAGGGCGCGCCAAGGGTGGCATGAATACGAAACTGCACGCCGTTACTGACAGCCTCGGACGCCCCATCCGCTTCTTCATATCCGCTGGCCAGGTGAGCGTTTACACGGGCGCCAGGGCTCTGGTAAATAGTCTACCATCGGCTGACTGGCTACTGGGAGATCGAGGCTATGACGCAGACTGGTTCCGCGAAGCCCTTAATGACAGGGGAATAAAAATGACAGGGGAATAATGCCCTGTATCCCAGGTCGAAAGTCACGCGACAAGCCTGTCCGATACGATAAGCGCCGCTACAAACGACGCTACCGCATTGAAATCATGATCGGACGCCTGAAGGATTGGCGGCGCGTCGCCGCCCGGTATGACAGATACCCAAAGGTATTCCTCTAGGCCATCGCTCTCGCTGCTACAGTCCTATTCTGGCTGTAAATCAATGAGTCTGGAGCCTAATAGCAACCAAGTGGAACATTTGGGTATTAGCGCATTGCTGCAGGGCATGGCGCATGTGCCGGGCGCAATCTTAACCGCCACTGAAGCATTCGAAGTCGTCGTCGATCACGATGACCCAGCCGCTGCCCAAGCGGATAGGGCATTGAACGACGTCGTGAGAACAGTACTTCTCCCCCGCATGGAGGAAGATCCGAACGCGCTGGTCTCTGCATTGACTAAAGCACTCCAATAGCGTTGCCACTTTGTAAGGTGGACTTTGATGCCGTTCGCCGCATTATCGAGATAGTCTGTTTCTTTACCCTGGGCGGCAGTCCGGAAGCGGACATTCGAAGTAGGTGCAGCAATCTGCTGGTTTGGGCTCAATTCAGTCGACCTTCGCTGCTTCCCGTGCCTATGACTGGAGGCAGCCCGAAGCGGACCTTCGCAACCAAGCTTTGCTAACTCCGAAATACACAACGAAACGGCCAGTTGCAGAGGTTGTATCGGCGGTGGCAACCAACCATTCATGTCGTCGACTAACCTGTTCAACGTCGCACTACAACTTCTCCGAACTGATCCCACGAGGACCTAATCTTCGAAGCGTTCATTTGGCTCGACCACATTTACTTGCTTCGGAACTTGGTCGGTGTCATTCCGGTCTGACCTCGGAAAAAGCGAGTGAAATGGGACTTGTCAGAATAGCCGAGCATCAGTCCGATCTCTGCAATTGTCATCTGGTTTTGTTTGAGGTGCTCCTTGGCGACATCGATACGCAGCCGTTTGATTTCGCGCGGTAGCGTTGTGCCTTGTTTTTGAAGCGCTTTCAGAAACCGTTCCGGTTGTATTCCCAGCATTCCAGCCACCATCTCTGGTCCCAAATCGGTTTCATCCAGTTTGTCGCGTAAGACAGATCGCAAAGCTGCCACCACGGTTACTTCTTCATCTTGTCGAAGTGATGCTATGGGCTTGGCAGAACCCTCAGAGACGTGGTGCAAAAACAACCATTCCACAGGAAAACTAATTTGCATTCCGGGATCAGTCCCAAGGCCAACCTCGATCCCTTTGTAGTCGATAGGTAGCCCATTGATGTATCTGCTTTCCCATCGCACACGGGAAGAGTCCCAGGACTCTCCGACGACGGTCTGCAATAGGCGTACATAGATTGCGGCACCAAAACCGGTCACCTGAATGGGTGGGACGGTTGGTTCCTGTTGCCTCTCGATACGATAAGTCGCTTTGTCTGCTTCAATGACAAGGCTGTGCCGCACAGAATTGGACTCCTGCGGCACGAGCTCAACAAAGCGGGTAAAAAACTCGAACAGCGTTTTTGTAGATTGCAAGGCTTGAGCGAAGGGCGGCCATCCTTGTAGGTCAAACGCTTCCCCTACATTCAGTCCTAGGTATCGATCCCCTGATACTTCTGAGAAAGCATTTACCAAGCCGTAAACCAACTCGGAGTGAACGAACACGGATGGGTTAGTCATCAGTTCAGCTTTCAAGCCGACCTGATCCAATGCTGGTTGCGGATTGATCTTACGTTCGGTGAGATATTGCAGAAAGGGAGCGGCTAAAGAGAGGCGAACAAAGCCCTCGCTATGCTCTCGGGAGGTGGAGTTGAAAGGCAAGCTCATAACCCTTGTTGGATTAGCTTTAAGAAGTGGCCATTTTTGCAGTCACATTCGTACATCCTAATTCAAAAGGGGCAACCGAGCCAATGAATTCCAGACTATAGTTGGCAAAACATGAATATGAAGGGAGTACTTATGTCCGGCTTACGAATGTCTCTTTGCTCGACGGCAATTGTCGCGGCAGTTCTTTCTTTTTCGGCGACCGCGCAGGCTCAGGATCAAGAAGAACCCCAAACGCTGTTTACCAACGTGCATGTCTTCGACGGTGTGAATGAGCAACGCATTGAAAATGCCAGTGTTCTGGTCGAGGGCAATCTGATCAAGTCCGTCTCAACCGATGCCATTGATGCGCCGAGCGCGACGGTTATCGACGGCGGTGGGCGCACTCTGACACCGGGCTTTATAGAGAATCACGCGCACCTGATGCTCATGGGGCCATCGATTGCCGAGATGGAAACCAACTCGACCTGGGAGGATTTCGCCATCCACGGGACCCGGATGGCCGAAATGTACCTGATGCAGGGCTTCACGACCGTTCGCGATGCCGGGGGCGCTGGCGGCGGGCTGCGGCGCGCAATTGACGCCGGCCAGATCGTCGGCCCCCGCTTTTATCCTTCCGGGGCATTTCTCGGAACACGTGGTGGTCACGCCGATTTCGCATCCTTCACATCTCCGCCGGGTGGGGTGACCAACTTTGGGACTCTGAATATGGCCCAACAGGTCAACGGTGTTGACGAAATTTACATGTATGGCCGCAACAACCTGCGCATGGGTGCCACGCAATTGAAGTTCATGCAATCAGGTGGGGTGATTTCGGCATTCGATCCATGGCAGTTGCTCGCCGGTTCGAAAGAAGAGATCGAGGCCGCTGTTCAGGTTGCCAACGAGTACGGCACCTATGTCATGGCACATTCCTACCGCAAAGAAGCGATCATCAATGCCCTGAATGCAGGGGTCAGAACCATTGAACACGGATTTCACTTTGACTGCGAGATTTCTGCTTTGATGAAAGAAAAAGGAGCGTACATCACGACGAACATCACAGCATTTGATCCAGGCCTACTTGATGTTCCTTCCGTGAAAAACAACCCCAACAGTTTGAGGAAGGCCAAATCGGCCTCGGCGACCTTCGAAGCCTACATTCCAAGTATGAAGGAATGCCCGGCGCCGCGCGGTTTCCAAACCGATTGCGTCGGCTCGGTCGAAGCGTGCAACATCCAGATCGCCTACGAGAAACATCTGAATAACCATTTCTTCGGCCCCTATGCGTCGATGGTAACCCTAACTTCGGTAGGTGGCGAGATCGCGGCACTTAGCGGTGATTTCATGAACCCCTATCCGGAAGGCAAACTGGGTGTGATCGAAGAAGGCGCCTATGCCGACATCCTGCTGATAGACGGCAACCCCCTCGAAGACTTCTCTGTCGTTGGAACAGGCGATCAGTGGTTCGGTGCGGACCCGAGGCCGGACAGCCCGGAAACAATCCGCCTGATCATGAAGGACGGTGTGATCTACAAAAACACACTGGATTGACCAGATAAAGCAGCCGGAGAGGATTCATGCGAAATTGGTTTTGTTCCGCAGTATTCGCAGGGTTGGTTTTGTGCGGATATGATGCTGCGGCGACGCCTGGAACCGCGTTGGACTGGGCAGACCTGCCAGATCCGTCTGCGCAGGTCTTTGATGACCCCTATCGTGATCTCAGCCCCGAACAGTTCGACGATGTTCTTTTCGTTGTGCGTATACGCGGCAGGTTGCAGCAGGACGGTGGTAGTGAAGACGAGCGGCAAAAGTGGCAAATGCTTCTGACCGAGACTGAGGATGCTTTGGCAGCTAATGGAATTGATGTCGACTGGCTACTCGGTCAGCGGGAGGTTGTAACGGAACGTCGAAGAAAGGCTGGCACGAACGGAAATCCGGAATTCGACGGTCAAACAATCACACTGGCGGGCTTTGCCATTCCTGCTCCGAATGATCCGGACGGGAGGCCTGTCGCGTATTTGGTGCCCGAACGAGGGATGTGCAGTCATATGCCTCCACCTCCGCCTAACCAGATGATCCGTGTGCGGTTGAACGGGGACTGGGCGCCTAGCTATTTCCACGAACCCGTTCGGCTGACAGGCACGCTGACTATCGATCCTTCTGTTCAGAATATGATGGTTGTGGATGGTCTCATGCCTATGAATGCGACTTTCCAGCTAGAGACGGAACGTGTCGAAACTCTGGAAACCGAGGCAGACAGGTTGGAATGGAAGCAGCGTGCTGCAGATCGCATCCGCGCGGCGGGAAATCGCAAGACCAGTGGGGCAAGGGCGTCTGAATGATAAGACTTTTGGTTGCCGCATTGAGCATTGCATTTGCTGGCGCAGCGTCGGCTCAGGGACTATCCGGGCCATCTTCAGTCGAAGCCGATCTTGCGCCCGGAGACGGGCTCACCGATCCGCAATATCGTTCCGATTTTCCACGCAACATCGCACCGGGTTGGTTTCAGTGGAAAGACCGACTGGCTGAGGGTGGTTTTCGGTTCAACATTGACTACCTGGCATTGGGCCAAACCACGGATGCTGATCTGGGAACCGGCGAAGCAGCCAGCGGAATTGCGCGGTTCTACGGCAGTTGGCAGGCAACTGAACGGGGGTCTCTGACATTCAAGATCGAAGACAGGCACAGTTATACTGACGTTGCTCCGCAATTTCTCGGGCTGGATGGCGGAGCCCTTTCAATCACGGGAACAGCCTTCAATGACAACGGTTTGCTTCTGACCAATTTGTTCTGGACCCAAAGGGCTGAGAATGGGTCGTGGGCGCTGCAAGTCGGCCAGATTGATGTAACGGACTTTGTGGATATCTACGGGTTGGTAAGCCCCTACAGTGGTTTTCAAAACCTGTCTTTCAATACCAACCCGACAATCAACACGCCCAACCAAGGCCTTGGTATTGCCGGTGGGGTAAAGCTGAGCGAGAACCTCTACGCCGTTGCCAGCGTATCAGACGCAAACGCCGACCCGTCCGATCCAAACTTTGATGTGTTTAGCGACGGCAATCTCTTCAAGTCGCTCGAACTTGGGTACACGTCCGGCTTTGATCGCATCTACTTCGACAATATCCATCTGACCCTCTGGCATGCGGATGCGGCTGACGATGGCAGTCGAGCAGAAGATTACGGCGCAGCGTTTTCCGCCGCATGGTTTGTTGACAATAAATGGATGCCGTTCTTCCGTGCAGGGGCCTCGAAGGGAACCGCAGCGCTTTATGAACGGTCGATTTCTGCCGGTCTCGGTTACTATGGTCGCAACACCGATTTGGCCGGTCTGGGCCTAAACTGGGCCGAAGCAAGAGGCATAGATGGCGATCAGTTCACGCTTGAAGCTTTCTACCGCTTTTCAATCTCACCCGGACTGCAGATCACGCCATCGGTACAATTCATTTCCGACCCGCTTCTAAATCCCGATCAGGACCGGATTACCCTGTTCGGTCTAAGAACCCGGATCGTTTTCTAATGCGGGGTGAAGGCAGTCACTAAGGGGTGTGCCAAAGGGCAACTAAGAGAGATCAAGCGCGTGCCGGAATTTTCAACGCCGGTCGAATGAAGTTGGGAAGCAAAGGAAC
>NZ_WVQW01000024.1:0-3945 GCF_013110635.1 Ruegeria sp. HKCCD6604
GGTTTTTCAAGACGGTTCTTTTGTTACGGGATCGGTTTTCGGCAAAAAAATGATCACCGCGGGTTCAAATCGTTCAGATCGGCCTCAGCTACTATGGACGGCATCGAGGTGGCCAATATGATCCGAAAACGACAATTCCCCTGCACTACGACATCCGGTTTTCGGCTGTTTGCAGAAATCGCAGGATAAGTGTGCCCGGTAAGTCGCTAACTCTGGCCATTCAAAAAGTTTGCGACACATCCTTGGGAACTCGTTGTTCAGATATTCTGTGGGGACGCAATCCGCTGCGGTCGTCCCTGACCGAAACCGCCGATCAAAAGATCACATGTCTCGACGCACCCCTCCCCTGGCGTTGCGCCGACATAGCAGCGTGACAACACCCGTCACGGATCAAAAGGCCGGGTTCAGCGGACGGGAATCATTGTTCCGCAATGTTATTTGATTGACGTGTCGTAAGAATAATCCAAGCTACGGGCATAAGTATGTATTTTCGAAAGTATGTTTCTGGTTAAAGGGTGTGATAGGTGAAAGCAAAATCAGAGTGCCGCTTTTGGATACTGTTTAGTGGCTTGGTGGTGATCGCGGCATTGCTCCGTGTTTATTTGGCGCTCAGTTCTGGCTACCTCTGGGATGAAGAACGAGACTGGTTGGTGACAGCCTCGCAGATATCCTTTGACAGTGAAGATCCTTATCTTCCCATACGTACCCGTGTTCACGGGGCCATTACAGCCTACCTCGCATATTTTGGATCGGAAATTTTCGGGGAAACCCACTTTGGTTATCGGTTTTTCAGCATTGTATCGGGCGTCGCCTTCGTTGCCTTCGTTGCCTTCATCGGTTTGTTTGCAAAATATCTTTTTGGCAATTTTGCTGCGCTCTTCTCAACTCTTTTCGTAGCTCTGAATGAGTTCCACATTGTAGTGTCCGCAACGGCCATTCAGATGAGTCACTATCTTCTGCTACAATGTGCAGCCATCTACTTTCTCGTGCGAGCCATCCTGGAGAACCGGCCAAAATTCTTTTACCTCGTGGCAGCGTTCAGCGCCTTAGGTTTCCTGTTATACGAACTGGGTGCACTGATGCTGCCCTTTGCGCTGGGTGCTGTCGCCCTCTCGGGGGCGTGGGGCATGTTAAGACCTAAGTATCTGGCGGGACCCATCTCGTTAGGGCTTGTTATTGCCTCACCCGATATTGCAGCCAATCTCTTTGAGCGGGACGCCGACTAACTCGGCTGGGGACACTTCGCGCAAGGCCTGGGTGGGCTGGACTTCACCGCTGCGTTTCTATCGTTCTTCGGACGTGAACCTTTCGACTTTTTATTTCAGGCAGTTCTGGGCCGTAATTTCCATCTTGAAGGTCGGGAGTATGCGGCAATGAACGGCGCATTCGGGCTGGCGGTATTCCTTTCAATACTGGCAGCGCTGCGGGTGGGAACCTCAACAGTCGAAGACAGAAAAATACCTATTTTTTTCGTCTGTATTATCTTGGCCCTGCTGGTCGGCTTCAGTTTTGTCGGCCCCCGCAAAGGGAATTTCTACAGGTTCTTTGGATGGATGGCCGTCGCGCTCATACCATCTGCGCTGCTGGTGGGTTACGCGTCCGAAAAGCGACTTTTGGGCCCTGCAGTTGCAGTATGCATGGCCATTGCCACGGTCATGAGCCTGTCAAACCTCGTATTCAGAAATTACGGGATGCATTCCTACAGGCTCGTGATCACTCCAAGGGCCGCCTACCCGGACCCGTCCGGGTGTCGCTTGTTCAGAGCCAACTTCGATTTTTGCGACATCTGCGAAAAGTGGACCGAAATAACGGATATTCAGGTTTCAACTCGCGCAGTCCAAAGCGACAGCAATACCTCACCTTATTGCACGTCTTCAGATCCGGGCCTGTTTCTAAAGGTCCCGCACTCTGACGCGGCTGCAGCCAAGGATGACACCGGGGGATATAACATTGAGATCATAGTTCAGACTGACAAAGGGCGCGAAATTTCACTGACTAGGGTCATTCCTGTTTCAACAAGTGACACACCCAAAGTTCCGACCCCGTTTTGGATGCATGAATGATGGCGAACCGGTATTCTGATCCGGGTCTGTGGAAGATAGGAGCGGTTCCCGTTTTCTTTCTTTTGATCGGCTTTTGGTCAAAATCAAAAAGATCGGGACTATTCTAAATCGGCCCGTCACCCTGATTGAATCCAGAAAACTCTGCTTGCCGCTGGTCCAAAGACTGGTATCGCCTCAAATTGGGCGAACTCTAAACACAAACTGGAGGAGATTTCAGACTTAGATCACTCAAGTCAGATTTTGTGCTTTCACAATGCCGCAACAAGCCTGCCGTTACAAAGTTCCTTGCACTGTCCGGTAGGCGCTGACGTCAGACATCCTTGCACAGATGCTGGCGGTCAACGGATTGTCGATAAATATGATGATATAGAAAAGCGGTGCCAACACTACAGGTGTCAAAGCCTTCGCATCATCCGCGGTAACATCGACGGGCCTCGAACAGAGTCGCAGTAACCTCCAGATACTCCAACGCATTTACTCGCGAGCAAAAGGAAAAGGTGGTGTTTCGGTGGTGCGGCTCATTGTTGGACTTATAACATCTCACGGTAGATCGAATTTGTAACACAACCACCTTATCCTGTCCGATGGACCGGCGTAAGGCAATCACGCGCCGCATGGGTTGCCCGAATAGCGTTCGTCAAATACCCCTCTAAAGTTCATAATGGCAATTTCTACGCGCTTCACCACTGCTTGGGCCGAAGGGAGAAAGGACGTGATTGGTTCAAGTCGGAGGCCGGTATGCCGGCATCCGACAAGCACGCGGTCACGCACCAAAGGGCGCGGGATTTGCCTGGGTAATTGAGCCACCCGAGATATATTCAGGAGATAATTTCTCAAGGTCAGCAACCTGCTTCGTCATGCTTCATCAAGGTCATCGATACAAAAAAGCGCCCGTGAGGCGCTTTTTTCGGTCCGGCTCTAAGCCGGAGCAATGGAAAGGACGACGTGCACCGCCCTGCCCTTCGGTTATTCGGTTACGCCGTCGTCGTCGTTCCGTTTTGGGAAGGCCACCGGCATTGCCAAGTTGATCGGGTTGTCGTTCTCGGGTAGCGCGGCACCATGACCATACCGACCTCATTGCCTCGGCTGAAGGGCTTCCGTTTCCCTCGTGAAATCATCGCCTATGCGGTGTGGGTATATCATCGGTTTGCTCTCAGCGCGGCGGATATCGTGGACCTTCTGGCGGATCGCGGTGTCATCGTTAGTCGTGAAGCGGTTCGTCCCTGGGTGAACCGTTTCGAGTCTCAGTTCGCAGCTTGTATCCGACGCGACCGGCCTCGGCCGCACGACAATTGGCATATGGACGAAGTGGTCATCCCGATCAACGGCGTAAAACATTGGCTGTGGCGTGCAATCGATGGCAACGGAGACGTACTCGACATTGTGATCCAGCCTCGCCGCAATGCCAAAGCCGCAAAGCGTTTCTTCGGTCGGCTGGCGGCTGCCTATGGCGAACCGCGTGTCGTGATCACAGACAAGCTGCGGAGCTACACCAAGCCGATCAAGGCTATCGTATCTGGAAGCCAACCATCGGGCGCACAAGGGGCTCAACAACCGGATCGAAGGGTCGCACCGACCGACGCGAAAGCGGAAAAATGATGGATCGATTCAAGTCACTACGCCAGACGCAACGATTTCTCGTCGCCCACGACCAAATCACCACGATCTTCCGTCCCTGCCGCTATCGCCTTTCCACTCTCCCCTACCGCCATGCTAGAGCCGACGCGTTCAAGCTGTGGGAAGGTTATGCTACGGAACTATCGGCCTGATTGCGCAGTCTCCTACTCGTTTCCATCCACGTCGGATAACTTGGTAATGCCCCTCGAATAACACTTTTTTGCCGAAAACCGATCCCGTAACAAAAGAAACGTCTTGAAAAACA
>NZ_WVQW01000007.1:0-237933 GCF_013110635.1 Ruegeria sp. HKCCD6604
CTCAGTCCTCCGTTTCCTAAACATAACGGTGGACCCGTTCAGTTGGGGAGGCTCATATCGCAACTTCAAAGAATGTCTGCCATCCGCCTTGTTCTTTAGAAAAACAAAGTGTTCTGGCGCAAAGAGTTACGGCGCAGCCCACACCGCCGCACATCTTTTGGGGACAGTGGGATTTGGACAAGCCAAACGCCCCTGTCCATCAGGGGTAAGACGCTGCCTTCCCCCTCGGGCAACCCTATTGGACAACACCGTGTCCTCGGCTGCGCCTGCGGGCCGCACCACTATTGTCGAATAGCATTGCCTCGCCCCCATCCGCGTTCGCCACGTGGCAGATCAGCAGGAACAAGCGCCTTCGGCGTCTGATCCGCAAATCAGCCCTGATTATCCCAAATGGGAAGTCAGGATCATTGAAATCGGTCTAGGTGCTGGATGAAGGAAGTGAGTCGAAAATGGCAAGGTTCTGTCGCTGGTGGCAGAACTATGTGTCGCCTGACACAAAGGAAAGTGGCGGACCGAGGAGGATTCGAACCCCCGACCCCTTGATTCGTAGTCAAGTACTCTATCCAGCTGAGCTATCGGTCCGCGTTGGTGAGGCGGTGTTTAGACCTGCTGCCCGAGACGTGCAAGCCGATTCTTCAAAAAAAAATCAAAAAGTCATGTCCCCGCGCGGAAGGCTGATTTCAAAGACTGTTCCCTCGGGTCCTGTCTCTTTCAAAACCAGATCCCCGCCATGGCCGCGCACCAGCTCCTGCGAGATTGCCAGCCCCAGACCCGAGCCACCCTTTCGGACCCCGCCCTGGAAAGGCGTGAACAGGTTTTCGCGCGCCTTGGGGGGAAGACCCGGCCCCGTGTCGCGGATTTCGATGCACCAAGCATCGTCGTTTTCACACCCCGCAATGGTAACCCGTCCAGGTTTTCCGGAGGCAACCAGAGCCTGTCTTGCGTTGCGCACGAGGTTCATGATGACGCGGTACAATTGTTCGGGGTCGGCACGGGCCACAAGGGTGTCCGGCACTTCGTTCACGATCTCGACGCAAGCATCGGCGACGGCGAGTTGTTCGCTGGCCGCGACATCCGCCGCGATTGCGCGGATCGGAACCATTGTCAGGGTGGGTGCGGGTTCTTCCGCGCGGCCAAAGGCCAATGTGCTTTCACAAAGAGACACGGCCCGGGTGATGGAATTCACCAGTTTCGGCGCCATCCGCCGTACCAGCGGATCATCGCTGGCCTCGATCCGATCGGTAAACAGCTGCGCCGACGTCAGGATATTGCGCAAGTCATGGCTGACTTTGGCGACGGCCCCCCCAAGCTGCGCCAGCCTTTCCCGCTGTTTGA
Source organism: Ruegeria sp. HKCCD6604 (assembly GCF_013110635.1). Lineage (NCBI taxonomy): Bacteria > Pseudomonadati > Pseudomonadota > Alphaproteobacteria > Rhodobacterales > Roseobacteraceae > Ruegeria > Ruegeria sp. HKCCD6604. The sequence continues at coordinate 1,336 of NZ_WVQW01000007.1, forward strand.
GCGCCTGGGTCAGGTCCGTTTGCAGCATCTTCAGTGCCTCCTCGGCCTCTCGCAGCTCCGTCACCTTCGAATTCGGCGAGATTATGCCACGCGCGTCCTCTGGCGCACTGGCATAGCGCTGCATGTAGCCGACGACGCTTTTGATGGGCCGCACAAGTACGACGCGTACGGCGAGAAACAGGAAAAACGCCGTGATGATGGAGATCACAAAGGACAGACCGAGAATACGCAACCCGTAGTCAATCATCGCCGTTCGCAACGGTATGCTGTCCATGGTGACTTCGATCAGAAGGCCTGCCCCCTTGACCGGTTCTCCGATGACCCGGATGACTTCGTTTTCGGGTTTGAGAAAGCGGCTGATCGCATCCCGGATAAGAATCCAGGGGCTTGCATCCCGCAAATCGAACGTGCCGGCGATTGGATCGGGAATCGGCGACGACAGCATCAGTTGCCGAACCTCATCCCGTCGCAATACGACATTGTAGACGCCTGCGTTTGCCAGCAGTTCCGCCTCAAGATCTTCGGCCAGCATATCATCCGCCAGCAAAGCCAGCGAGGCGATCTGCGCGCGTTCGAGCCTGTTCAGCAGAAAGTCCTCGCGGAACCGAGCGATCGACGGGACAAAGATCAGAACCTCGGCCAACATGACGAAGACCGTCGTCAGGATCAGAAATCGGCCCGAAAGCGAGTTCAATTTGCGCCCCTCCTCAGGTCAGGGAATCCAGCGCTGGACGAACCTGACCACTCGTTTAACTGTCTGATTCTCAAACAGCCTTGGCGAGAAATAAGCACCCGCCACACGTTTGTTAAGCTCTCCGATCGTCGGATAGGGTGAAACCATGGCGGCGATCTGCCCCATCTTCAGGTTATTGGCCAAAGCCAACGACCACAAGTTGATCAACTCACCCGCCTGATGCCCGACGATTGTGGCGCCGACGGGTCGGCCTTTCACGACCATGACCTTGACGAAGCCTTTGGTTTTGCGCTCGGCAATCGCCCGGTCATTGTGGAGATAGTCAAAGCGGGCGATTTCGAGCTTTTTACCATGCGCCTCGCGGGCCTGAGCTTCGGTCAGTCCGACCTGGGCCAGCTCCGGGTCCGTATAGGTGGCCCAAGGAATATGTTCCGTTTTCGCCCTGGACGGCAGTCCGAACAGGGCCGAACGAATGATGACACCTGCATGATACCCTGCAACATGGGTGAATTGCAGGCCACCGGCCACATCTCCGATCGCATAGACGCAGCGATTGGTCGTGCGCAGCGCGTCACCCGTTCTGAGGCCTGTTTTCGTGCGTTCAATTCCGGCTGCCTCCAGGTTCAGACGCTCGATATTGGCTTTGCGACCGGCAGCGATCAAAAGATGAGAGCCCCGGTGAGTTTCACCGTTTTCGGCAACGACTTCCACAGCGCCCTCTGTTCCGCGAACCTGCGCGATCATGGCGTTTTCCCGGATGTCCACGCCTTCACTGCGCAGGGTATCCAGCACCACGGAGGCAGCCTCGGGATCGTCTTTGCCCAAGGCTTTGAGCCCTTCGACGACCGTCACCTTGCTGCCGAGGCGAATATGGGCCTGCGCCATCTCCATCCCGATCGGGCCGCCCCCGATGATCAGCAGGTGATCTGGCCGCTCTCTCAAGTCAAAGATGGTTTCGTTCGTATAATAGGGCACCGTGTCCAACCCCGGAATCGGCGGCACCAGCGGTGATGAACCGGTCGCGATGACGATGCGACGTGCACAGATGACATGATCCCCGGCCTGCACCTTTTCAGGGGATATGAACGTGCCGTATTCGCGGATGACCTTCACGCCGAAGCCTTCGAACCGCTGCTGACTGTCCATCGGTTCGATCTGCGCGATAACATCATGAACATGATCCTTTACTGCGGCGTAGTCGACCTGAGGGATTGTATCAGCGATGCCAAAACGAACGGAATGCGCCTGAGCATGGGCCGCTTTGCCACTTGCGATCAGCGCCTTCGACGGGACACAGCCGAAATTCAGGCAATCCCCGCCCATCTTGTGCCCTTCCAGCAGGACAACATCCGCGCCCATCTGGCTGGCGCCCGCAGCGACGGACAATCCTCCGGACCCGGCGCCAATGACCAGGAGATCGGTTTTCAACTCTTTCATGGTTCAGGTGCCTCTTTTCGCGCGCAGTGCTTTGAAAACGATGGGCAAGGCGGCCAATACGCACAACCCTGTAATCGGCCCGATCACGAACGGTTCCCACAGCAACGAAACATCAGGCGTTTCCCCACGGTCGAATACACCGCCCAAACCGACCCCGATCCACGTGTACACGATACCTCCGGGGATGATGCCCAGCGCGGTCGTCAAAAGAAAATTGCGGAACTTCACACCGACCAAAGCCGGCACGAGATTGGCAACAAAGAACGGCACCACCGGCACCAGACGCAGCAGAAACAACACCGAGATTTCGTTTTCCCGCAGACCGTCCTTCAGTTTCCTGACCGTGCCTTCTGATGATTCCAGGCGCGACGTCAGGGCTTCGCCCAAGCCCCAGCGCGCCGCCAGAAAGATCGCCGACGCACCGATGGTGGCGGACACGACATTGAAAACGGTTCCAGCAAAAAGACCGAAAAGAAAACCGCCCGTCATCGAAGCCACTGCGGCACCGGGCAGTGAAAAGGCCACTATGACGATATAAATGGCGACAAAAGCGGCTGCCATGACCCAATAGTGACCGTCCCGCCACGCCAGAAGCGCCTCGCGATTGTCCCGCAAGGTCTCGAAAGTCAGGTAATCCCCAAGCGTGAAAAAGCCGACAACGGCAACGCTCAGGATTACAAGCAACGGAATGTGGCGCGCGAAACCATTGCGCGGCGCCTGGCTCGTGTCGGACATCAGATTTTCCGGTTCTTTGTGCTTCATCTTGTGCCCAAGATGCGCTGACTGACGGGCCAGCAACAGGGGGATCACGGGGCCTTGATCTTTGTGGCACCGAATGTGAGAGATTTCGGCGATAAACGGGTATTTTGAAACCTTTTGCCGTTGCCGGTAACAGAATTGTTGCAAAAGCTGCGAAAACCTGGCCGTTGGGGTTTGACTTACCCCCCGCTTGGCAGTAGAGGACGGGCTTCGAACACCACGGGCAGGCGAATCCGCGCCGCACCCGACCGCATAGATTGGAGACGGAGCGATGAAACGCACCTATCAGCCTTCGAACCTGGTTCGCAAACGCCGCCACGGTTTCCGCGCGCGCATGGCCACTAAGGCCGGCCGCAAGATCCTGAATGCACGCCGCGCACGCGGCCGCAAATCGCTGAGCGCGTAAACCGCTCACCGATCAGGTTATGAACATGACGCCGCCGGAGGCCCCTGAGGTTGGTAGGAACCACCCCGGGAACAAGCCCCCGGCGGCGTCCGTTTGTGCATCTGCACCTCTGACCGTTCTCAAGAAACGGTCCGACTTTCTGAAAGCGGCGCGTGCCCGCCGACAAGGCACGTCGTCGATGATGGTTCAGGCCCGCAACCGCGCGCCCGGCGAGGCCAATGGGATTCGCGTGGGGTTCACCTGCTCGAAAAAAGTGGGCAATGCCGTGGCCCGCAACCGCGCCAAGCGCCGTCTGCGCGAAGCCGCACGGGCCGTGTTGCCCGAAGCCGGCCGCGACGGGTGGGATTACGTCCTGATCGGCCGCGCCGAGGTTACCGCCAACCGCCACTATGACGCATTGTTGGACGACCTGCGCTATGCGCTCCGCAAGGTGCATGCGGCCGAAAAATGACCTTCCTGTCCCATATCGTCGCCCTGCCTGTTCGGGCGTATCGGCTGATCTTCAGCCCATGGGTCGGTTTCAACTGTCGCTACCAACCCACCTGTTCCGCCTATGCGCTTGAGGCGCTGGAGAAACACGGGGCGGTCAAAGGATCCTACCTGGCCGCTCATCGGATCTGCCGTTGCCACCCTTGGGGCGGCGACGGATACGATCCGGTACCTGACGACAAACATAACGACCCTTCGTCCTGACCCCTCGTCAGACTTGACCGGCAAGTGCCGCGCCTGAACAGTTGGACCAGTCCAACCCGAGGTCCCGATGAAATCCCCAGCGCGCGATACCCTGCCAACCCACGATGTCCTGAACCAACCGCCCGCGCGCGGCGGCATCGATCTTTGGCTGTCCGATCCGGTCCTGCAAGACGCAGCAAAGACAGCGGGCGCGCGCGCTTTGGAGCTGGCGGCATATGGCAAAACACTCGGAACCGAAGAAACCCGGGAACTGGGTCGGGAAGCCAACCGGCATCCGCCAGAGCTGCGGCTGTTCGATCCCGGCGGTAGGCGCCTGGACGAGGTGCGCTTTCACCCGGCCTATCATCAGATGATGCAGATCAGCCAATCGGCGGGCTATGCCGCACTGGCCTGGGATAGACAGCCCGGAGGGCACGCGACCCATGCGGCGATGGTCTATTTGGCCGGACAGGTCGAACCCGGGCATTGCTGCCCGATGACCATGACCTATGCAGCAATCCCTGCACTGGCCGCCAATGAACACATTGCCTCGCTCTGGCAGCCAAAACTCATGGCCCGCCACTATGATCCTTCGAAGGAACCGATCGGTCAAAAGACCAGCGCGACGCTAGGGATGGCGATGACCGAGAAACAGGGCGGTTCGGACATACGCGCCAATACGACCATTGCGACACGCGACGGGGATCACTGGCGCTTGCGCGGGCACAAGTGGTTCTGTTCCGCGCCAATGTCGGATGGGTTCCTGACACTGGCACAGGCGCCCGGCGGGTTGACCTGTTTTCTGGTGCCCCGCTGGCTCGAGAGCGAACGCAATGCGATCCACCTGATGCGCCTGAAAGACAAGCTGGGCAACAAATCCAACGCATCCTCGGAGATCGAGTATCATGACGCGCTGGCCTATCAGTTGGGCGAAGAAGGCGCGGGCGTGCGCACCATACTGGAAATGGTGCACCACACGCGGCTTGATACAGCCATGGCACCGGCCGGGCTGATGCGGGCCGCGCTCAGCGAAGCGCATCATTGGGTGGAACACCGCAGCGCATTTCAGCGCCGATTGATTGATCAACCGCTGATGCAAGCGGTCCTGTCCGACCTTGTTCTGGACTGGGAAGGCGCTGTGACCCTGGGAATGCGTGTGGCGCAGGCATTTGACGGCCAGACACCCGAAGACAAGGCCTTTGCCCGGATCAGCGTCGCATTGGCCAAGTTCCTGAACAACAAGCGCTGCCCGGTCGTCGTCGTCGAGGCGATGGAAGTGCTGGGCGGCATGGGGTACGTCGAAGACACGCCCTTGCCCCTGATCTACCGTGAAGCGCCCCTGAACAGCATCTGGGAGGGGTCAGGCAATGTGATCTGCCTCGATATCCTGCGCACCCTGACGCGTGAGCCGCAGGCCGCCGAGGTTCTGGGAGCCGAATTGGATGCGGTGAGAGGCACGGACAGAAGATATGACGCAGCACTGACCGCGCATCGCAGCCGCTGGCCCGGTCTGCCGCCCGAGGCCGAAGCGCGCTGGTACGCTGAACGCACGGCACTGCTGCTGACGGCCTCGCAATTGCTGCGCCATGCGCCCGGCGCTGTGGCTGATGGCTTTGTTGCCACACGTCTTTCCGGTGACAGCGGCCGCATTCCCGGAGCAGTAGCCGGGTTGGATACCGGCGCCCTGCTGGCGCGGCTTGGCTGACCGGCCACTTGCCCGGTTGCGCCATCTGCTGTAGGGGCAGCGCATGTTTGATGATGCAGACGATATCCACCCGCTCTTTGCCGGCGCGCCCTCGACCACCGAGTTCAAGAAACTGCGCAAACGCATCGTGCGCCAGACCCGCGAAGCGATCGAGCAATACGGGATGGTGGACCCCTCCGCCCATGACAAGACCGGCACACCGCCGCGTTGGCTTGTCTGCCTGTCGGGCGGCAAGGACAGTTATACGCTGCTGGCCGTCCTCTACGAACTCAAATGGCGCGGATTGCTGCCTGTCGATCTTCTGGCTTGCAATCTGGATCAGGGACAACCCGGATTTCCGGCAACGGTCCTGCCAGAGTTTCTGGACCGCATGGGTGTGCCACACAGGATCGAGTATCAGGACACATACTCTGTTGTGATGGACAAGGTTCCGCAGGGCCGAACATATTGCGCCCTGTGCCCGCGACTGCGCCGCGGCAACCTGTATCGCATTGCCCGGGAAGAAGGCTGTTCCGCCGTCGTGCTGGGCCACCACCGCGACGATATTCTCGAAACGTTTTTCATGAACCTCTTCCACGGAGGCCGTCTGGCCACCATGCCACCGAAACTGGTGAATGAAGAGGGAGATCTTTTTGTCTTTCGCCCGCTTGCCCACGTCGCCGAAGCCGACTGCGAGAAATTTGCCAAGGCCATGCAGTATCCGATCATCCCCTGCGATTTGTGCGGCAGTCAGGACGGGTTGCAACGGCAGCAGGTCAAACAGATTCTCGATCAATGGGAATCGAACAGTCCGGGTCGGCGTCAGGTTATGTTCCGCGCGTTAACAAATGCACGCCCGTCGCACCTTCTGGATGCGAAACTCTTTGATTTTGTTAATCTTTCCGTAAACTCCGACGAAAAAGCGGAAAATTTGGAAGAAATACCGCTTCTGCGTTAACGACTGACTCAGACTGGTTTCCTAGGCTCGGCATACCATTCATGCCCAAGGTCAGGACCCGATGTGGAATCATCCTTTCGTCGACCGTATTATTGAAGCTTTGAGAAACGTGGCATACGGCCCAGCCGTTCTTGCCTTTGTTCCGGCAACAAGCCTGGGGGCGTTCTGGCTTGGCGGTGAACGCGCTTTGGTCGCGGTGGCCCTGGGCTTGCCCCTGATGATTGCCGGTATAGGCGCAATGGCCCCCAACCCGGCAGACAGGAAACGGCAACAGGGTGGCCTGCTGCCGAATGACCAGTTCGAAACCGTTCTGGCAGAGGTGCTCACGGATAGTCGCCGCAGCGGTGAAACGTCGGCCTGTTTCGCTGTGATCCTGGACGACTATATGCAAATGCTCGATCTGCATGGCCAAGCAGCAGCAAACCATGTGGCACAGCAATTCTGCTCTCGTGTCATGTCCATGATCCGCGCCAGTGACTCCGCGACCCGGATCGATGGAAACAAGATGATGGTTGTTCTGCACCCGGCGCAACAGCTTGATCTGGAAACCTGCATTCAGATGTCGGGACGAATGCAATCCGCGGTCGAAGACCCCATCATGCTGAACGGAACCGGAGTTTACTTGTCCTGCTCTATCGGTTTCTGCCTCAGCAGCAATGTCCCCGACGGCACCGCGACGGATTGGTGCAACGCTGCAAACAACGCGCTGCAAGAAGCACAGCAAAACGGGCCGTCGACGATTCGTGCCTTTTCGTCCGAAACACGTCGCCGGGCTCAGGTCAGAACCAATCTGCGCAAGGAATTTGATGCGGCGCTGGAAAGCGGTGAAATTCGTCCATGGTTTCAACCGCAGATCTCGACGGATACCGGGCGCGTGTCCGGGTTCGAGGCTCTGGCCCGCTGGGAACACCCGAAAAAAGGAGTGCTGGGTCCCAATGTCTTTCTGCCCTTTGCCGAACAGGCGGAGTTGATGGGCAAACTGGGGCAGGCGATGCGGCATCACGCCTTTTGCGCAATGCGCGAATGGGATCGCGCCGGTCTGACCGTACCACGCATCGGCATCAACTTTTCGTCGGACGAATTGCGTGACCCGGGGCTGATCGACCGCCTGAAATGGGAATTGGATCAATGCGATCTGACCCCGGACAGATTGGCGGTCGAAGTATTGGAGACCGTGTTTTCCAGAGGGCCGGATGACGTAATCACCCGCAATGTCACGGGCTTGGCCGCGATGGGGTGCTGTATTGATCTGGACGATTTCGGCACAGGGCATGCCTCGATCGCGTCAATCAAGCGGTTCAACGTGTCCCGGATCAAAATCGACCGCTCTTTCGTGACAAAGGCGGACCAGGACCCAAGCCAGCAGCAGTTGGCCAGCGCAATTCTGACCATGGCAGAACGGCTGAACCTGGAATCCCTTGCTGAAGGGGTCGAGACACCCGGGGAGCACGCCTTGATGGCGCAATTGGGATGTGACCATGTTCAGGGGTTTGGCATCGGCAAGCCCATGCCTTTCGAAAAAACCAAGGGCTGGATCACGTCTCATTGCAACAAGATTGACGGAATGCCCAAAATCGGGCGGCAAACCGGCTGAAGAACCGGAAACTGCGCCACAGAAGACCAATCCGTGACGAAATGACGAGCGATTCCGCTTGACCTTTGGGCCTGCACTCTGTTGAACCCTGCGGGTGTCTTTCACTGCTCAAGGTGGCTGTCCCAGATGGACGATCAGAACAAGAATCTCATCCTCGCAACCGCGCTCAGCTTTCTCGTGATCCTGGTCTGGTTCGTGCTGTTCCCCCCGCCGGAACCCACACCAACCACGGAACAGGCTGAAATCGCCAGCATCGAAGGGAATGAGGTTCAGACGCCCAGCGCCGCTGATACCGGTACGGTCGGCGAAGCAACTGCAAGCGCCACTGAAGCCGAAGCCGAACCCGAGGCGCCCCGCGTCAGCATCGACACGCCCCGCCTGACGGGCAGCCTGTCGCTTGCCGGTGGCCGAATTGATGAGCTGTCTCTGAAGGATTACAAGGTTTCACTGGCCGAGGATTCTCCGATCGTCGAACTTCTGTCCCCAGTTGGAAGTGACTCGGCCTATTATGCGCTTTACGGCTGGGCCCCCGGCGCGGGCCTGTCGGTCACGGACGTTCCCGGCCCGAACACTCTTTGGACGCTTGAGCAGGGCGAAACTCTGGGTGTTGATACTCCGATCACGCTGGCCTGGGACAATGGAAACGGCCTCACCTTCCGCCGCACCATTGCCGTGGATGAAAACTACATGTTCTCGGTCACCCAGTCGGTCGAGAACACCACGGACGCCGAGGTCGGCATGGCCCCCTACGGCATTCTGGCACGCCACGGCATGGGCGAAGACGGTGATCTGCCGGGCCTGAAGAACTTCTTTATTCTTCACGAAGGCGTCATGGTCATGTCTGACGGCGTTCTGGATGAGATCGACTATGGCGATGTGCGCGATTTCGATATCGACCCCAATGAACGCGCACAGGCCGAGGTCTATCAGGTCAAAGAAGGCGGCTGGATCGGGTTCACGGATCACTACTGGATGACCACCCTGATCCCGGCCGAGGGTGCAGCGTTCAAGGCCGCTGCCAAATACGATTCACGTCGCAAAATCTATCAAACGGAAACGGTGCTGCCGACACTGACAGTCGCGCCCGGTACGACGGAAGAGGTCACGACCAGACTGTTCGCCGGTGCCAAGGAGTGGGAAACCATCCGGGAGTATCAGGCAGAAGGTGTTCAGAAGTTCATCGACAGCATCGACTGGGGTTGGTTCTACTTCCTGACCAAGCCGATCTTCTGGCTGCTGCACAACATCAATGCCCTGATTGGAAACATGGGCTGGTCAATCATCGGCCTGACGCTGATCATCAAGGCCATCCTGTTCCCGCTGGCCTTCAAGTCCTACGTCTCGATGGCGAAGATGAAGGAATTGCAGCCGCAAATGGAAGCCCTGAAAGAAGCCGCAGGCGATGATCGCCAGAAAATGCAGCAGGGCATGATGGAGCTGTACAAAAAGGAAAAGGTGAACCCTGCCGCAGGCTGCTTGCCAATTCTGTTGCAGATTCCGATCTTCTTCTCGCTGTACAAGGTGATTTTCGTGACGATCGAACTGCGTCAGGCCCCATGGTTCGGCCCGTTCCAGGACCTGAGCGCGCCGGACCCAACCTCGATCTTCAACTTCTTCGGCGTGCTGCCTTGGGCCGCACCTGCACCCGAAAGCCTGATGGCGCTGATCTTCATCGGTATTCTGCCGCTGCTGCTGGGTATTTCGATGTGGTTGCAGCAGAAACTGAACCCGGCGCCAACCGATCCGACGCAGGCCATGATCTTTGCCTGGATGCCTTGGGTCTTCATGTTCATGCTGGGTGGTTTCGCCAGTGGTCTGGTCGTGTACTGGATCGCGAACAACACGATCACGTTCACACAGCAATATCTGATCATGCGCAGCCAGGGCTATAAGCCGGATGTATTCGGAAACATAAAGTCCGGTTTCAAGCGGACGCCAAAAACGGACAACAAATGAGCGGAACGGTCTCAAGCCTTTGGCGCCACCCGATCAAAAGCCATGGGCGAGAAGCCCTGAGCCAAGTCACACTCATCCCTGGGCAGACCATGCCCGGGGATCGCGTTTGGGCGGTCGCTCATGAGGCCGCCAAAACCGATGGTTCGGAATGGGCACCCTGTTTCAATTTCAGCCGCGGTTCAAAAGCGCCTCAGTTGATGGCCATTTCGGCCGAATTGCAGGGCGACCGGGTTACATTGCGCCACCCGCAGCGACCGGATCTCGGTTTTGCGCCGGACACCGAACAAGAGGCTTTTCTGGACTGGGTAAAGCCACTTATGCCGGCGGACCGGGCTGCATCTGCCCGGATCGTTCGGGTTCCGGGGCGCGGTATGACGGACAGCGACTTTCCATCGATCAGCCTGTGCAACATGGCATCGCATCGCGCAGTCGAACAGAAGCTGGGCCAGACTCTGTCCATTGTTCGGTGGCGCGGCAATATCTGGTTCGAAGGTCTGCCAATATGGGATGAGTTTGACTGGCTGGGCCGGGACGTGCGCATTGGCGAGGCCGTGCTTCGCGTACGCGAGCGGATCACGCGATGTATGGCCACCACCGCCAATCCCGAAACCGGTGAGAGGGATGCAGACACCCTGCGCGCCCTGAACAGTTGGGACCATCAGGATTTCGGCGTTTACGCCGAGGTCGTCCAGGGTGGCGAAATCCGCGTCAACGATGAGGTGCAGCTGCTATGACCACGCTTCCCTTCCCCCTGACCGAAGACCCGGATGAATTCGCCCAGGAACGAGGCCGCAAACTGTTTGCAGGCCCGTCCGAGTTCGTCAAAGGCGTTGTCGCCATGAATGGCCTTCCCGCCCCTGACCGGTTGGAAGTCTGTTTTGCGGGGCGTTCGAACGTGGGTAAATCCAGCCTGATCAATGCCTTGACCGGCACGAAGGGTCTGGCCCGCGCATCCAACACGCCTGGCCGCACGCAAGAGATCAACTTTTTCACCCAAGGCCCTGAACTCTATCTCGTGGACCTGCCGGGCTATGGCTATGCAAACGCCCCGGTGAAAGTGGTCGAGAAGTGGCAGAAGCTGCTGAAACAATATCTCAGCGGGCGCCAGACACTGCGCCGCGCCTTTGTCCTGATCGACTCGCGCCACGGGGTAAAACCGGTCGATGACGAAATCATGAAGTTGCTGGACACCAGCGCCGTGACATTTCAATGCGTTCTGACCAAGGCAGACAAGGTCAAAGCCAAGGATCGTGAAAAGGTTCTGGAACAAACCCGGGCCGCGTTGTCCAAACATCCCGCGGCTTTTCCGGAAATTGTGCTTACCTCATCCGAAAAGGGTGACGGCATCGCGACCCTGCGGTCCATCATTGCGCATCTGGAATAGCTTCGCCCTTGGCAGCGTGGGGCAAAGGTCCTAACACGGTTTTCCAGAAGGACTTTAGCTATGAAGACACGAGATATGAACCGGGACTGGATCGCCACCGCAGCCACACTCAACAGCGCCCTGCCCTATCTGCAGCGCTATGATGGAGCCATCGTCGTCATCAAACTTGGCGGACACGCCATGGGCAGCGACGAGGCGATGGAAAGCTTTGCCCGGGACGTGGTTCTGATGCGCCAGGTGGGTGTAAACCCGGTGGTCGTCCACGGCGGTGGTCCGATGATCAATGCAATGCTGGGCAAGTTGGACATTCAATCCGAATTCGTGAACGGCAAGCGAGTGACCGACAAGGCCACGGTTGAAGTGGTCGAAATGGTTCTGTCCGGGCTCGTGAACAAGCGCATCGTACAGGCGATCAATGATCAGGGCGGATCAGCCGTGGGCCTGTCCGGCAAGGACGCAGGCCTGATGGTCTGCGATCAGACGGATGCGTCGCTGGGTTTTGTCGGCACCCCTGCCGAGATGAATCCGAAGATCCTGCATGATCTGTTCTCACATGACGTGATTCCGGTCATCGCCCCGCTTGGTGCAGGCCGCGACGGTGAAACATTCAACGTCAATGGTGACACGGCAGCCGGGGCAATCGCTTCTTCGCTCAAGGCAGACCGTCTGTTGCTGTTGACGGATGTTTCCGGTGTCAAGAACGCGGCGGGCGATGTCGTGACCGAACTCAAGGCCGGTCAGATAAGGGAAATGACCCGCGAAGGCACCATTGCAGGCGGTATGATACCCAAGACAGAAACCGCACTGGACGCCCTGCACAGCGGCGTTCGGGCTGTCGTCATACTTGATGGGCGCGCACCCAATGCCGTGCTGCTGGAGCTGTTCACCGAACATGGGGCCGGGTCGCTGATACGCCCGGACTGATCCCCGCAAGAGAGGAGGTGGAGACATGACACATCTTGCACAGCCTTCCTCTGATCCTGACGCGACGCCTTATGAACAGGTTGAAAACGTCGCCCGTGATACTGGATTGTTGGTCATGGGCGCGCTGCATCCTCGCCACGTTGCAGCCAAAGACCTCGAAACCGGTACGCTGATCCTGTTGGGGGCCGGGCCGGAATTCTGGCCCGTACTAAAGGCCTCACCGGAATGGCACCAGGCCGACCCCGTTGACCGATGGTCGCAAAGGATCGTCGGTCAGATGGCCGAAAGGCTCGGCGCACAGGCGTATTTCCCGTTCGGCGGCCCTCCGTACACGCCATTCATTGACTGGGCGCTCAAATCTGGGCGGACGTTCAGCAGCCCGGTCGGGGCATTGGTGCATGATACCGTTGGGATGATGATTTCCTATCGGGGCGCACTGCATTTTGCCGAAGAGTTCGCCATCCCGGCCCCTTCCGGCGTGTCGCCTTGCGAAAGCTGCGCCGCGCCTTGCACGACGACCTGTCCGGTCAGCGCGCTGAACGCGCAGGAGTTCTATGATGTCGCTGCATGCCACGACTATCTGGGCACCGCTGAAGGTCAAACCTGTATGGCGGGCGGGTGTCTGGCCCGCCTAGCCTGCCCTCTGAGCGCGGGCGCAGGACGCGACCCGGAACAATCGGCCCATCACATGAAAGCCTTTCATCCGTCATGACCCGAATTCTGATCCTGACACGTCATGCGAAATCCAGCTGGGATAGCCCGGGTCTTGGCGATCATGACCGCCCGCTGAACAAGCGTGGACGAAAGTCAGCCCCGGCCATCGCTGCTTGGTTGCGTCACCACGGTTGGTTGCCGGATGAAGTCCTAAGCTCTACATCAACTCGCACCCGCGAGACATGGGATCGCATGGGTTTGCAGGCCGATAAAGTCAGCTTTCACAGCGCGCTCTACCACGCTGATTCAAAGGTCATGCTGCGAGAGCTTTCAGGTGCTACGGAACCGGCGGTATTGATGCTGGGCCACAATCCCGGGATCGCCGATTTTGCCAACCGTCTGGTGCGACAACCGCCAAATCATACACGCTTTTTCGATTATCCAACCTGTGCAACAACCGTCATGTCGTTCGACTTAAACAGCTGGGCCGAGGTCCGATGGCAAACCGGGACGGTGCTGGGGTTCACCATCCCGCGTGAGTTGATCGAATAGAAAAAGGCGGGGCAACACCCCGCCATAATTCTTTCAGCCTTTGTGCAGGTCAGTGACCCAGAATCTGGCTCAGGAACAGTTTGGTCCGCTCGCTTTGCGGGTTGTTGAAGAACTCTTCGGGTTCGTTCTGTTCCACGATCTGACCGGCATCCATGAAGATCACGCGGTTGGCGACCTGGCGGGCAAAACCCATCTCGTGAGTCACGCACAGCATGGTCATGCCTTCCTCGGCCAGTTCGATCATGGTGTCGAGCACCTCTTTGATCATCTCGGGGTCCAGCGCCGATGTCGGTTCATCGAACAACATGATCCGCGGCATCATGCAGAGCGAGCGGGCAATCGCCACACGCTGCTGCTGACCACCCGAAAGCTGACCGGGATACTTGTCGGCCTGTTCGGGAATTTTCACCTTTTCCAGGAAGTGCATCGCGCGCTCTTCGGCCTCTTTCTTGGGCGTCTTGCGCACCCAGATTGGGGCCAGCGTACAGTTTTCCAGAATGGTCAGATGCGGGAACAGGTTGAAGTGCTGGAACACCATTCCGACCTCGGAGCGAATCTTGTCGATGTTCTTCAGGTCATTCGACAGCTCGATCCCGTCCACCACGATCTTGCCTTGCTGGTGTTCTTCCAGCGCGTTCAGGCAGCGGATCAGGGTGGACTTGCCCGAACCCGACGGGCCCGCGATCACGATCCGCTCGCCCTGATTGACGGTCAGATTGATGTCGCGCAGCACGTGGAAGGACCCGTACCACTTGTTCATTTGGTTGATTTCGATGGCGACCTCGTCGCTCACCTGCATCTTGGAGCGGTCGATTTCGCGGTCGATTGCAAGTTCAGACATGTGTTGAACTCCTTAACGATGATCTGTGGCAAGGCGACGCTCGAGCCACTGAGAATATTGAGAGATGCCGTAGCAGACGACGAAGAACAGAAGCGCGGCAAAGCCCAGAAGCTCCCAGTAGACGCCGTTCCATTCGGTCGACGCCAGGATGGGTCCCCGGATCATGCCCACCAGATCGAACATCGAAATGACCGAAACCAGTGTCGTATCCTTGAACAGGCCCACGGCCACGTTCACAATCCCGGGGATCGAGATCTTCAGCGCCTGCGGCAAGATGATAAGCCGCATCGCCTGCGGATAATCCAACCCAAGACTGTCTGCGGCCTCGTACTGCCCGCGCGGAAGCGCTGCCAGGCCGCCGCGGATCACCTCGGCGATATAGGCGGACGAGAACATGGTGATCATGATCACAACGCGCAGGAACAGGTCGACCGTGCTGTCAGGCGGGAAGAAATAGGCCAGCATCACCGAAGCCACGAACAGCAGCGTGATCAAAGGCACGCCGCGGATGAACTCGATGAAGATGACGCAGACCCACTTGATCAGCGGCATGTTCGACTGTCGCCCCAAGGCCAGTGCGATCCCAAGTGGTACCGACAGCGACACACAGGTTACGCCCAGCATCATGTTCAGCATGAAACCGCCCAGGTCACGGCTGGGAACGGCCGTCAGCCACGCATTCTCTGATGCGCCTTCCGGGATCAGGGCCCCTCCGACGTTCCAGATGACAAGTGCCGTCACAATTGCTCCGAAGAACCCGGCGGCAAAGTTGTTGTTGCCCAGCTTCTGGAAGACACCACCGGCGGCTATGCAGCCAACTAGTGCAACCAGAGGCACGAGGATCGTGCCACCCCAGATCAGCCAGAAAGCCAGGAAGGGATAGACCGCAGTGAACAACAGCATCTTGCGAGGCAAGTCAAAGAACAGCACCGGCGCAATCGCCACCAGCATCAGAACAAAGGCCAGGTTCGGCCGCCAATAGGCATCGACGGGGTACTTGAACCCATAGATCAGCTGAGGCCAGCGTTCCGTCAGAACCGCGAAACAGGCTCCGGTCTTGTCCCCCAGAATCTCGCGGCATTCCGCGAGCGAGTTGGCATTCCACACTCCGTTCAGAATCCATGGCAAGGTATTCTTGAGAAGAATGTAGATCAGGATCAGCGACAGAACTGTCAGGATCGAGTTGACGACCCCTGAGAACAGATTCTCGCGCAGCCATTTGATGACGCCGGTCTCATTTGCCGGCGGCGGTGAGGGCGGGATGGTGCCTTCGGCCACGAAGGCGATCGGGTTTGTTGCTTGATCACTCATGGCTCAGCGCTCCTTCAGCTTGACGGAAGCGTTGTAGATGTTCATCCCCGTCGAAATCAGCAGCGAGGCCGTGAGGTAGAACAACATCAGCAGCAGAACGCATTCAATCGCCCGGCCGGTCTGGTTCAGGGTAATACCACCCAGTGTTGCGGTGATATCCGCATAGCCAACGGCAATCGCGAGAGACGAGTTCTTGGTGATATTCAGATACTGCGAGATCAGCGGCGGGATGATGACCCGCAATGCCTGGGGCAGGATGACCAGTTTCATGATCCGTCCCTGACGCAGGCCCAACGCGGCGGCCGCCTCGGTCTGACCTTTGCTGATCGCCTGAATACCCGCACGCACGTTTTCCGCGATAAAGGCACCGGTATAGATCGACAGGGCAAACCACAGCGCAATCAGTGGACCACCGGCATTCAGTCCACCGCTGAAGTTAAAGCGCTTCAGCTCGGGGACATCCCAGGTCAGGCCCATGATGATCATCAACAGCACAAAAGGCACCAGCCAGATTGCCAGTTTCGGCAACAGCGTCGCGGGGCGCTCGCCAGTTTCTTCCTGCTTCTTGGTCGCGCGTTTTTCGACTTCGCCACTAACGAACCACGATCCGATCAAGACGGCGATGACCAGCAACCAGTTCAGGGCTGTCGATGCAAACAGGCCATTGGCGAACTCGGGACGGGGAAAATAAATGCCTCTATTGGTAAAGGCGAAGGACCCAAACAGCATTGAAGACGTCGGGTTTTCCCCCCGGAACGCGCTGGGCGCCGGCAGCACGGCCGTCATGATCGTGAAGATGATGATGATCCAGATCAGAACCGGGATGTTCCGGAAGATCTCGACATATACTGCCATCAGCTTCGACACGAGCCAGTTGTTCGACAGTCTCAGAACACCCGCGATCACACCGAAAACCGTTGCGGTGATACAGGCCAGGAAGGCCACGAGCAGTGTGTTCAGCAAACCGACAAGTGCCGCGCGTGCATGCGATGACTGACTGTCATATTCAACAAGACGCTGGTTGATGTCGTACCCGGCGGAATCGCCGAGGAAAGCATAGGAAATATTGAGCCCTGCGGCCCTGAGGTTCTGGATCAGGTTGTTGCCCAGATACCAGATGGAAAGCGCAATGACGATGGCCGCAATCACCTGAAATGTAAGAGAGCGATAGCGGGTATCGTTTATGAGCATAGACAACCGAAAATCAGCTTTCGGTGGGTCAGTCATAGTCGACATATTTTGGGATCCCCGTGGCTTGCGAGCTGTTTCATTTCGGCGAGGTTTTCCCCGCTCTGCATCTGCCCGCAGCAATTTATTGTAGAAGAGGGCGCAGGTTGCCCCGCGCCCTCTTCCATTGATGCCTTAACGGAACGGCGGCGAGTACAGCAGGCCGCCTTCGGTCCACTGTGCGTTCAGGCCGCGCGCCAGGCCGATCGGTGTTTCTTCACCGATGTTCTTGGCGAAGATTTCACCATAGTTGCCGCCAGCTTTGATCGCTTTGGCCGCCCAGTCGGCGTCCAGACCCAGCATTTCACCCAGAGTGCCTTCTGTACCCAGCAGGCGGTTGATTTCCGGGTTGTCGGTGCCAGCGCTCAGTTCGTCGATATTTGCCGAGGTCACGCCCAGCTCTTCAGCCGAAATCAGTGCGTTCAGGGTCCAGCGGACAACGTCGCCCCACTCGTGGTCGCCATGACGGACCAGCGGGCCCAGCGGCTCTTTCGAGATGATTTCGGGCAGCAGGATGTGCTCGTCCGGCGCTTCGAAGGTGGCGCGGGTTGCGGCGAGGCCCGATGCATCAGTGGTGTAAACGTCACATGCACCAGCCAGGTACTGCTGCTGCGCTTCGGCGTTGGTTTCGATCGGAACCGGCTCGTAGCTGATGTTGTTGGCACGGAAGAAATCGGCCAGGTTCAGCTCGGTGGTGGTGCCGGTCTGGATGCAGACACGGGCGCCGTCCAGTTCCTTGGCCGAGCTGACGCCCAGCGCCTTGGGAACCATGAAGCCCTGACCGTCATAATAGTTCACACCGGTGAATTCGAACTTCAGGTCGACGTCGCGGCTGAAGGTCCAGGTGGTGTTTCTTGCCAGCATGTCGATCTCGCCCGAGGCCAGAGCGGTAAAACGTGTCTTACCAGTGGTCGGAACGAATTCAACGGCGTTGGCGTCACCCAGAACGGCAGCAGCAACGGCGCGGCACAGCGATACGTCAAAGCCTTGCCATTCGCCATTTGCGTCGGGCGCAGCAAAACCAACCAGACCGGTGGTCACACCACAATTCAGCTTGCCGCGTGCTTTAACGTCGTCAACGGTCCCTGCCATGGCTGCGCCAGCAGCAAGACCGGCAATCGTTGCCGCGCCCAAGATTACGGATTTTTTCATTTTTACCTCTTCCTGATTTTCCGCCTCGTCCGAGACGGCTCTGCCCGGCAAGTGGATGCCGGATAGGTTACCCCAAAGGTGTCTCCCCTTTAGTGGCACTGAGTTTGGGCGTATTCATAAACAAACGTCAAGGGCCGGATCATCGAAATCGATGGATCAGGCCCCAAGCTGTTTACAGATTTGCTCAAAAAACCGGAATTTAGGATCAAACCGATAATTCAAAGAAGCGTTTGGCATGCATAAAGGCTGCTTTCTTGGCCTCGGCAACCTGATGGGCTTCTTCGTCATGGCCCCATTGTTCAATTTGCCAGGTTTCATCCAATCTTGAAATGCGCCATATTTCGTCCGGATTGCGCCAATTCATGGCGGCCGCAAAGCCAAGAATCAATGACCCCGACAAGCTGACAAGATCGTGAAAAGCGGCCAGTTGGAACGCATCCAGCCCGTGCACCCGAGAACGCAATGTCGCCAGGGCGGATTCCGGCTGCGGCTGATGCAGGACGCCCGCAACCGGAACCAGACGGGCAGACAGCGCGGTCTCGGCCCAATCCAGGGCGGGATCCCATTCGGCGCTCTGACGATCCTGCAACTCCTGCGGGTGGGTTGCGCGATAACACAACAAATCGGAATCGCCATAATCGGCCAGCATGTCGGCCACTTCCCCGTGCTGGATGCGGACTTTGTCTATCGCTGCATTTGCAGAACGGGTGAAAGGCATCACGGCAGGATCAACTTCTTTTTCCTGCGCGTCCCATTCCCCTGCCACCGCTTCGGCCATGGGGCGGGTTGGCAGGATCAGGTCTGCCTCGGCGGGTGTTTTGACCCTGCGGCCATCCAGTTCGACGGTGAAGCCGCCATCAACCGCGACAACGGTGCTGTCCTTCCAGAAGCGTTTCGGTTTCCAGTCACTCATCTTTCAATTCCACATCCCAGCCAGCGCATTGGGCAACTGGTCAAAGGTTTCGATAATGCAAGAAGCTGCGGTCAGAGCCGATCGGTCATGATAGCCCCAGATGACGCCGATGCCGCGAACACCGGCGGCCGCGGCCATATCCATGTCAAAGCTCGTGTCGCCGATCATCACTGCGCAGGCCGGATCGACCCCGGTTTCCGCCAATGCGGTCTGCACCATGGACGGATGCGGCTTTGACGGGTGGTGATCCGCGACCTGCCGGGTCACGAAATACGGTTCCAGCCCGTGGGCTTCGATCAATGCGTCCAACCCGCGCTGCGACTTGCCGGTTGCCACGCCAAGAAGCACTTCGGGCACGGCATGCAACGCTTCAATCGCCTCGCGCGCACCGGGGTACAACGGCGAACTTGCCGCGCCCAATTCAAGACGATGGGCGTGATAGGCCTCTTTATACCCGTCGACCAGATCGTTCTGGACCGAAAGAGGCTGTTCCGGCGCCAACCTGGCGATGGCATGCGGCAGCGACAAGCCGACAATGGACAGGATCGCCTTTCGCGTCGGAACCGGCACGGAAGCGGCCTGAAAGCTGGCGGTCATGGAATGAACGATGCTGCCCTGACTGTCGACCAGAGTACCGTCGACGTCGAACAGGACCAGCCGCAAGGGTGCGCTCATTGCAGTTCCTCAAACGGGTCGTCAGCCGCCAGATCCTCGCTCCATCCGAACGTGTCCCAGCTGTGCTTCATATGCTCGGGCAAGGGCGCCGTCACGGTCACTGGTTTCCGCGTCACCGGATGCAGGAAGGACAGTCGCCGTGCGTGCAGATGCAGCTTTTTGCTGATGATCCCACCCAGTTGCGCGCCCCATCCGTCGCCAAGGTTTTCCTGACCCGAACCGCCGTATTTTCCGTCGCCGATAATCGGATGTCCGATTGCGGCCATATGCGCCCTCAATTGGTGCGTACGTCCGGTGATCGGCTCCATCGCGACCCAGGCGGCGCGGCCGGCAACTCGATAGAGTGTTGCGTAATGCGTATGCGCGCGTTTTGCGCCCGGAGTGCTGTCAATTTCGTTCATATGCACGGGGATCATCTTTTCACCCTCACCGTGCTTGCCATGACCCGGCGCTTTGACAAGGCCGGTTTTGATCTCACCCAGGTACGGTGTCGGAACACCGGCAACCAGCGCCCAGTAGATCTTGCGCGTATCACGATGACGGAAGGCGGCCGTCAGACCCTTGGCGGCCTCCCGCGTGCGGGCCAGCAGCAGAACACCTGACGTGTCCTTGTCCAATCTATGGACCAGCCGAGGGTTCTCGTCATAGCCGAACCGCAATGCTTCGGACAGGCTGTCAACATGCCGGGTCTGCCCGCTGCCGCCTTGCACCGGCAGGCCATGCGGCTTGTTCAGGGCCAGAATGTGATCGTCGCGGTAGATCACGCAGGACTGGATCATCTTGGCATCCGCATCCGAGATACGATGCTTGACCTCGGCCGGTTTGTGATCGGCATCCGGAAGGGGCGGCACGCGAACCACCTGCCCTGCCTCCAACCGGGTCGAGGCCTTGGCGCGGCTTCCGTCAACACGCAATTCCCCCTTGCGGCACATCTTTTCAATGCGGCCCTGGCTGACATGCGGAAACAGGCGGCGCAGCCAACGATCCACGCGCTGGTCCCCATCCCCTTCAGCGACTGTAATCATCTGTACGCCACTCATGCCATTACCCCTTGTTCCGCGCGGGTGATCCGCCCGGATTGCGTGTTTACCCGTGTCCCAGAAATCATGGGCGTCTGTCGCGCGCAACGCGGCAAGAGTCAAGGTATCTGGCTATGGTTCTCAGATGTTCGAGAAGTCGCCGTGCCGCCCTGCCCCATCCCGGAAACGGGCAGCCCCAGCTGTACCTTCACGGCGAATGGCGTCCAACCCGTTGGCCCATTCGACCTTGAGCGCGTCACGTACCGGCATTCCACGGGTTTCGATGATCGACCGGCGGTCTGCCCGAACGGCCTCTTGCGGGAAACGGGCGATATCATGTGCCATGTCTTCAGCCGCCTTTCGTGCTGTGCCATGTGGAACGACCTTTTCCGCCAGCCCAATTCTGTAACACTCCTCCGCCTCGACCTTGCGCCCGGTCAGAGCAATCTCCAATGCTTTGCCCTGCCCCACCAGACGCGGCAACCTGACCGAACCACCATCCATCAGGGTAATCCCCCAGCGGCGGCAAAACACACCCAAGTAAGACGTTTCCGCCATGACCCGGATATCGCACCACAAGGCAAGCTCCATTCCTCCGGCCACTGCCGCGCCCTCTATCGCGCCGATGACAGGTTTCGAAAGCTCCAGCCGCGACGGCCCCATGGGCCCCAGCGTTGACGGGGCCGAACCGATGGGAAAACCATGTTTGTCGAAATACGCCTCGCGCCGTTCGGGATCGGCCAGCGATGCGGCAAGTTTCAGATCCCACCCTGCACAGAAATTGCCACCTTTACCCCAGAATACCGCAGCCTTGGCCGAACTGGCCTCGAAACTCAGAAATGCCTCAACCAGAGCCTCGGCATGTTTCGTATCAACGGCGTTCCGCGCATCCGGCCTGTCGTGAATGACGGTCCAGACATCTTCGGATTTTTCGATTGAAACCGGCATATCAAGTCCTCCCCTGCAAGCGTTGACCCAAGGGAAGCGTCCAACTTCAATCCTGTCGCCTGTGACGCCGCGGAACCTTTACGACTGACCCTGCGTAACTAGCTGTTCCGCTGTGTCCGCAGCTTGGCAAAGTAATCGAGGCGTTTCTTTAGCTCACGCTCGAAACCGCGCTCGACCGGCTGATACAACACCGGGCGTTTCATCGTCTCGGGGAAGTAGTTCTGACCGGAAAACCCGTCCTCGGCATCATGGTCATAGGCATAGCCCGCGCCGTAACCCTGATCCTTCATCAAAGAAGTCGGCGCGTTCAGGATATGCTTTGGCGGTGGCTCGCTGCCGGATTGCTTGGCCAGCCGCATTGCCGCCTTGTAACCGACATAGGCGCCGTTGGATTTTGGCGCCAGGGCAAGATAGACCAGCGCCTGAGCAAGCGCCAACTCGCCCTCGGGTGAACCCAGACGTTCGTAGGTTTCCCACGATTGCAAACAAATGGCCTGCGCCTGCGGATCGGCCAGGCCTATGTCCTCGACCGCCATGCGTGTGATCCTGCGCGCAAGATACCGCGGATCTTCGCCCCCGGTCAGCATGCGCGCGAACCAATACAGGGCCGCATCGGGGTCAGATCCGCGCACCGATTTGTGCAGGGCCGAGATCAGGTTGTAATGCTCATCACCGGATTTGTCGTATTTTGCAGCCCGCCGCATCAAACGCGTTGACAGCGCGTCGGGGGCCAGCGGCGCGTCCACCTTCCACGCCGAAACCTGTTCGATCAGGTTCAGCAAAGCCCGACCGTCGCCATCGGCCATCTCTTGCAACGCATCGCGGGCGGCAGGCGTCAATGGCAACGCGTGGCCCAACTCTTTCTCAGCCCGCTGGGTCAAACGCTCCAGATCGGCAAGGCTCAGCCGTTCCAGCACCAGCACTTGCGACCGGCTGAGCACAGCGGCATTCAGTTCGAATGACGGGTTCTCGGTGGTTGCGCCGACCAACAGGATTGTCCCGTCTTCCATATGGGGCAGAAACCCATCTTGCTGAGCCTTGTTGAAGCGGTGAATCTCGTCCACGAACAACAAGGTGCCCTGCCCGTTCTGGCGGCGTATCTTCGCGGCCTCGAAGACTTTCTTCAGATCCGGCACACCGGTAAAGATCGCACTGATCTGAACGAAGTGCAGATCGGTTTCCTGTGCCAACAGCCGTGCAATCGTGGTCTTTCCAACTCCGGGAGGGCCCCAGAAGATCAGGCTGGACAGACTGCCTGCCGCCAGCATGACACCCAGAGGGGCCTCGGGGCCCAGCACCTGCTCCTGCCCGATCACCTCGGCCAGGGATCGAGGCCGCAACCGGTCAGCCAGAGGCCGGTGAGGAGAAGCGGCAGGTTCTGCCGCCCCGGTATCGAACAGATCACTCACAGGTCACAACCGGAACCGCAAAGAGACGGACCGCCCCCCGCGCACCAGACCTATCTGCACGTAACGGCCCGGATCGGTCAGCGCGGTCTCAACGTCCCGAGGGCGATGGATCTCATCGGCATTGATGCTTTCAAGAATATCACCGGTTCGCAAACCCGCCCTTCCGCCATACGGGCCGGGATCCACCACGACGACACCGGTCAGCGACAGCGACAATCCCATCCTGGTGATCACCGCGGGATTGACCCGGGACACCACCAACCCCGGAAGAACGGTTCTGTCATTCAACGTCGTTTCTTCGGCGGCCGGAACATCGGGGGCTTTGATAAGCGCCACCTCGACATCTTCACTTTGGTCGCCGCGCAGACGGGTCAGAACCGAGGTTCCGCCCACTCCGGCGACCGACATCCGAAACTTCATCTCGGCGGGTGAATTGACCTCGTCCCCGTCCACATGGGTTACCACGTCTCCCACTCTGAACCCTGCGTCGCGCAAAGGGCTGAGCTCATGCAGATCAGAGATCACAACGCCCAACGGGATGGCCAGGCCAAGGGATTCCGCGATATCCGCGCTCATGTGTTGACCCGACATTCCCGCCCACGGGCTGACGAAGGTTTCGTTTCCCTGCTGCGCCTGCTTGAGGAATTGCGCCACCAGATTGGCGGGGATGGCAAAGCCTATTCCGTTTGACCCACCCGATCGGGTCAGAATCGAGGTATTGATCCCGATCAGCTGGCCATTCACATCGATCAGCGCCCCACCGGAGTTGCCCGGGTTGATTGCCGCATCCGTCTGGATGAAATATCCGCGGCCATTTCCGGTTGCCGTGCCCGTGCGCGCCAGCCCCGAGATGATGCCGGACGATACCGTCTGCCCCACCCCGAACGGGTTTCCGATGGCCAGCGCCAGCTCTCCAACCTCGACCTGGTCGGAATCGCGAAGGGTCAGGTAGGGCAGGTCTTCGGCCTCTTTCAAACGCAGGATCGCAATATCGCTTTCCTCATGGCCCAGCACAACCTCGGCCGAAAACTCGCGCCGATCGGTGGTCACGACCCGGATCTCGGTCGCGGATCCGACCACGTGATAGTTGGAAACAACATACCCATCGTCAGACAGGATAACCCCGGAACCCAACGAGTTTTGAACCCGCTGACGTGGTTCGCCAAACCCCCGGCCAAAGAAATCCTGAAAGAACGGGTCCGAGAAAAACGGGCTTGCCCGGCCCTGCCGGACGATCTTGGCATAGATGTTCACAACCGCCGGCGATGCCTGTTTCACGACCGGGGCAAATCCCAACGAAATCTCGGCCTGTGACTGCGGAACTTTCGTTTCGGCCATTCCTTGCGTCGCGCAGGTCAAGGCAACAAGGGTCAGCATTACGCGGATCATGGTGGCTCCGTTTTTTGCGATTGGCCCAGATATGCTGACACAAAATCTGAATTGCAAGTCGGCGGTCGGGTATGCCCCGCAACATGTCGGACATGCCATAACGAAAAAACCTCCGCCCGGTTTCCCGAACGGAGGTTCGACCGTGACCTTGGGTCAGATCTTATTCTTCGTCTGCTGCCTCTTCGGCGGCAACGCGGGCTTTGTCAGCCGCACCTTTGGCGTCCAGATCACGATCAACGAATTCGATGATCGCCATCGGGGCCATATCGCCATAGCGGAAGCCAGCTTTCAGAATGCGGACATAACCGCCCTGACGCTCGGCGTAGCGGGGGCCCAGAACTTCGAACAGCTTGGCGACGTCTTTGTCTTCCTTCAGCTGTGCTGCGGCCTGACGGCGGGCGTGCAGGTCGCCGCGCTTGCCCAGAGTGATCAGTTTTTCAACGATCGGGCGCAGTTCTTTTGCCTTGGGCAGAGTCGTTTTGATTTGCTCATGTTCGATGAGCGAGCCAGCCATGTTCGCAAACAGCGCCTTGCGGTGCTCATGAGTACGGTTCAGGCGGCGGTAACCACGTGCGTGACGCATTTTCTAGTTCCTTCTTTCGCGTTTTGCTTTGTCTGGCCGGCGATGCGTGTCACCGGCTCTCCTTGGGGCGGGAATGCCCATATGGTCCCCGGATATTCCCACTTCGGGCCGGGCATTGGGGAAGACGCGCTTAGAACGCGTCTTCGAATTTCTTGGCCAGATCTTCGATGTTGTCCGGCGGCCAATCCTCGACATCCATGCCCAGGTGCAGGCCCATGCCGGACAGCACTTCCTTGATCTCGTTCAGCGACTTGCGGCCGAAGTTCGGGGTGCGCAGCATCTCGGCTTCGGTCTTCTGGATCAGATCACCGATATAGACGATGTTGTCGTTCTTCAGGCAGTTTGCCGAACGGACCGACAGTTCCAGCTCGTCCACCTTCTTCAGCAGCAGCGGGTTGAACTCCAGACCATCGTCTTCGTCCTGGCGGCTTGCCGATTCCGGCTCGTCGAAGTTGACGAAGATCGACAGCTGATCCTGAAGGATACGAGCGGCAAAGGCCAGTGCGTCTTCCGGCGTGATCGAACCATCGGTTTCGATCTTCAGGGTCAGTTTGTCATAGTCCAGAACCTGACCTTCACGGGTCGGCTGAACGTCATAAGCGACCTTTTTGACCGGCGAATAGATCGCATCGATCGGGATCAGGCCGATAGGCGCGTCTTCGGGCTTGTTCTTCTCGGCCGAGACATAGCCTTTGCCAGTGTTGACGGTCAGTTCCATGAACAGGTCAGCGCCATCGTCGAGGTGGCAGATGACGTGATCACGGTTCAGAACCTCGATGCCGGCGCTTTCGCTGATGTCACCCGCAGTGACGACCGCGGGGCCTTTGGCATTGATCGACAGGCGCTTGGGGCCTTCGACTTCCATGCGCAGGGCAACCTGCTTGAGGTTCAGGATGATGTCGGTGACGTCTTCACGAACGCCTGCCACGCTCGAAAACTCGTGCAGGACGTTGTCGATCTGGACGCTGGTGATGGCCGCACCTTGCAGCGAGCTCATCAGGACGCGGCGCAGGGCGTTGCCCAAGGTCAGACCAAAGCCACGCTCCAGCGGTTCGGCAACCAGGGTGGCCTGACGTGCAGGATCATTGCCCGGCTTGGCTTCCAGCTGGGTCGGCTTGATCAATTCTGCCCAATTCTTGTGGATCATGTAATCCCTCCATTCCTGTCCGCGCCCCATGACCAACAAGGTGCAGACGCCCGAGGTTCAAAATGACGTGCTGGGGCCGTGCAGAAACACAGCCCCAGCTCAATTCAAAATCGCTTAGACGCGACGACGCTTCGGCGGACGGCAGCCGTTGTGAGCAATCGGCGTCACGTCGCGGATCGACGTGATGTTGAAGCCCACGGCAGCCAGCGCGCGCAGTGCCGATTCACGGCCCGAACCGGGGCCCTGAACTTCGACTTCCAGCGTCTTGACGCCATGTTCCTGCGCCTTCTTGCCTGCGTCTTCGGCAGCCATCTGAGCGGCGTAGGGGGTCGATTTCCGCGATCCCTTGAAGCCCATGGTACCGGCAGACGACCACGAGATGGCGTTGCCCTGTACGTCCGAGATCAGGATCTTGGTGTTGTTGAAGGTCGAATTCACATGGGCAACGCCCGATGCGATGTTCTTACGCTCTTTGCGCTTAACGCGAGTCTTGTCACGTGCCATCGGTCAGACCCTCCCTTATTTCTTCTTACCAGCGATGGCCTTTGCGGGGCCTTTGCGGGTACGAGCGTTGGTGTGGGTACGCTGACCGCGAACCGGCAGGTTGCGGCGGTGACGCAGACCGCGATAGCAGCCCAGGTCCATCAGGCGCTTGACGTTCATCTGAACTTCGCGACGCAGGTCACCTTCAACGGTGAAATTTGCATCGATGTGCTCGCGGATGGCCAAAACTTCGGCGTCGGACAGTTCGTTGACGCGACGGTGCGCTTCAATACCTACGGCTTCGCAGATTGCTTTGGCCGAAGTGTTTCCGATACCGGTGATATATGTGAGGGCGATAGGTACCCGCTTTGCAGTCGGGATGTTTACGCCGGCAATACGTGCCACGTGTCACTTTCCTTTTCGTTGCGGTTCCGTAACTCCAGAACCTTTTTTCACAACGCTTTACCGTGGCAGTGTGGCCAGAGGGTTCAGCATTATTCGAGGTGGTCGGGGCGGTTGGGACGAATCCCGCACGCGGTCTTGATTCCCTTTAGGGATGGGGGTCGATATGGGCTTTTGGCGGTGCCGTCAAGCCCATATTGAAATCAGCCGAGAATGGCCTCGATCGACGCTGTGACTTCCTTGATGTCCGCCAGCCCGTTCACGGGGCGCAGATCGCCCTTGGCGTAGTAATAGCCAATCAGCGGAGAGGTCTTCTTGTAGTATTCCATCAACCGCGTACGCAGACTGTCTTCGTTATCGTCGGCGCGACGAACGAAGTCATTTTCCTTGCCGCAATTGGTACATTTGCCGTCAGCCGGGATCGGCTTGGTCTTGTCGTTATAGACCTCACCGCATCCGCCGCAGGTTGACCGTGCGGTAATCCGTTCCACCAGAGCATCGTCATCCACGCGCATCTCGATCACGGTATGCAGGGACTGGCCCAGCTTGGTCAGCAGAGCCGACAGCGCGTCGGCCTGCGCCAAAGTGCGGGGGAAGCCGTCAAAGATGAAACCAGCGCCCTTTTCGGTGGTCAGTTTCTCTTCAATCAGGCCGATCACGATCTCATCGGTGACCAGCTTGCCCGCGTCCATGATCGCAGCAACCTTCTGGCCCATTTCGGTTCCGCTGGTCTTGGCCTCGCGCAGCATATCCCCGGTGCTGAGCTGCACCATCCCGCGGGTCTCTACCAGGTGACGCGCCTGCGTTCCCTTGCCTGCCCCCGGGGGGCCCAGAAGAATGATGTTCATCGACGAGCAGCTCCCTTTCTGCCACGTTTCTTGCCTTTGCCGCGCAGCTGGGACTTTTCGATAAGCCCTTCATATTGATGCGCCAACAGGTGGCTCTGGACCTGCTGGATCGTATCCATAGTCACAGAGACGATAATCAGAACCGAGGTGCCACCGAAATAAAACGGAATAGCAAACTGACCCCGCAGAATTTCGGGCAGCAGACAGACCGCCGCCAGATAGGCCGAACCCAGAACCAGCACGCGGTTGACCACGTATTCCAGATACTCGGCGGTTTTCTTGCCGGGCCGGATGCCGGGCACAAAACCGTTCTGCTTTTTCAGGTTGTCCGCCACATCGTCCGGTTTGAACGACACGTTGAACGTATAGAAATAGGCGAAGAACACGATCATCGAGGCAAAGAACAGAAGGTAAAGCGGCTGTCCGGGGCCGAAATTGGCCAGCAGCCACGACATGACCGGCCCGTTGGCAGCACCGGACGAGAAGGTCGAGATCGTGACCGGCAGCAGCAGCAGCGAGCTGGCGAAGATCGCCGGAATGACACCCGCAGGGTTGACCTTGACCGGCAGGTGGCTTGAGCCACCTTCGTAGACTTTCATACCGGCCTGACGACGCGGGTACTGAATGTGGATCTTGCGCAGGGCGCGCTCCATGAACACCACAAAGGTGATGACCGCGATGACCATGACGATCACGCCAACGATCACGGCGGGGCTGATTGCACCGCTGCGGCCGCTTGCAAAGAACTGCGCCAGAGCAGCCGGAACCTCGGCAATGATGCCGACGAAGATGATCAAAGAGATACCGTTGCCGATCCCGCGTGCAGTGATCTGCTCACCCAGCCACATCAGGAACATGGTACCGCCAACCAGCGTTATCATGGTCGACATGCGGAAATAGAGCCCCGGATCAGTCGCCAGATCGCCCGATTCCAGCGAAACGGCCAGACCATAAGCCTGAACGGTGGCCAGAGCCACGGTGCCGAACCGGGTATACTGGTTAATCTTCTTGCGCCCCTGCTCGCCCTCTTTCTTGAGCTGTTCGAGCGCGGGAACCATGGATGTCAGAAGCTGAACGATGATCGAGGCCGAGATGTAAGGCATGATGCCGAGGGCAAAGATACCCATCCGCCCCAGCGCCCCGCCGGTGAACATCGAAATCATGCCGCCGATGCCCTGCCCCGCCTGTTCCATAAATTCGCGCAAAGCTGCTCCGTCAATCCCCGGCACCGGAATAAAGGTGCCCAAACGATAGACGATCAGCAAACCCAGCGTGAACAGGATGCGGTTGCGCAGATCGGTGGCCTTGCCCAAAGCAGCCCAGCTTGTGTTGGCTGCCATTTGTTCTGCTGCTGATACCATAAATCGGTCTCTCTTATGCAAACGCCGCCCGGAACCGTTTTCCGGCTCGGACGGCGTCTTGGAAAACTCTGAGGTCTATGTAAGCGGGTCTTTGCCCGCTCACAAGCGATTACTCTGCCGCAGCAGCTTTTGTGACCTTCAGTGAACCGCCCGCTTTCTCGACTGCCTCGACGGCAGATTTCGAAGCACCGGTCACTTCCAGGTTCACCTTGGCGCTGATTTCGCCTTTGGCCAGAACGCGGATACCGTCCAGCTTGCGGCGCACCAGACCGGACGCAACCAGAGCGTCTTCGGTGATCGCAGCCGAAGCGTCCAGCTTGCCGGCGTCGACGAATTTCTGGATCAGACCCAGATTGATAACGGCGAATTCCTTGCGGTT
This sequence comes from Ruegeria sp. HKCCD6604, assembly GCF_013110635.1. NCBI lineage: Bacteria > Pseudomonadati > Pseudomonadota > Alphaproteobacteria > Rhodobacterales > Roseobacteraceae > Ruegeria > Ruegeria sp. HKCCD6604. The sequence goes on from NZ_WVQW01000007.1 coordinate 31,097, forward strand.
CGGCTTGTTGAAGCCGCGCTTGGGCAAACGCTGGTACAATGGCATCTGGCCGCCTTCGTAGCCATTGATGGCCACACCCGAACGGGATTTCTGGCCTTTGATACCACGGCCACCCATTTTACCTTTGCCGGAACCCGGACCACGGCCAACGCGGGTGCGTTTCGGGCTGGCGCCTGGATTGTCGCGCAGTTCGTTCAGTTTCATGTCGCTTCTCCTAAGCCGGATATGACCCCGAAGCGTGATGGGCCAAACACGGCATTTCTTGGTTTTGATTCTCGTGGCGGAAAGCCACCGCAGGCGTATAGGCCCGATAACCGCACTTGACAAGCCTGTAGATTGCCTTGCGCCGCGGGATGCCGGCATGAGGTCTTGAGCCCAGTGTTACGCAAAGGGCACCTCTGCCGGCCTTTGACCGAAAAGTGACCGTGAAATGCAGCAACTTTTGCAAAAACCGCTTGCTATGTCGGGGTGGTCGTCTATCCGGTGGCCAGCAAACACTTGACTGGCAGGCGTATGACTGAACCCTCTCTCTCGCTCCGCGACAAGCCGGAGACCACCGCCGCACGTGACTGGGTAACAACGCTTGCCAAATATCGCGAACCGGACCAAATGCGCAGCGCTTTTGAGCTGGGTGTAAGCATTATCCCCTTTATCGGACTGTGGGCATTGTCCTGGATGTCACTTTCAGTCAGCTATTGGCTGGCCTTTGTGATTTCCGCCCTCAATGCGGCCTTTCTGTTGCGCTTGTTTGCCATCCAGCATGATTGCGGGCACGGCGCATTCTTCAAAAACCGGGCCGTCAGCGACTGGATCGGGCGCGGCATCGGAGTTCTGACACTGACACCATATGATGTCTGGCGCCGCACGCATTCCACGCATCACAACAGTTCCGGCAACCTGGACAAGCGCGGGATGGGCGATGTCCACACCCTGACCGTGGCGGAATACCGCGCCAAAACACCACTGAACAGGTTCTGGTACCGCGTGTACCGGAACCCGATCACTCTGTTCGTGCTTGGCCCCGGTTATCTGTTTCTGTTTCAAAACCGCCTTCCGCTGGGCCTGACAGACAGCGTCAGGTTCTGGGTCAGCGCGATGGCGACCAATCTTGCCATTCTGATTGCCCTTGTGGCCATCTACTATTTTGGCGGGCTGATGCCGATGTTGCTGATCTTTCTGCCGTCGACTCTGATTGCCGCAACGGCCGGAGTTTGGCTGTTTTATGTACAACACCAGTTCGAGAACACGCATTGGGACGCCGATGCAGACTGGCAACTGCATGAAGCAGCGCTGCACGGAAGTTCGCACTATATCCTGCCCTCAGTGTTGCAATGGTTCAGCGCCAATATCGGCATCCACCATGTACACCACCTCTACAGCCGCATTCCGTTCTACCGCCTGACCGAGGTGCTGCGCGATCATGAAGAACTGGCAAACAGCAACCGGATGACCATCCGGGAAAGCCTCGCCAATGCTCGGCTTCACCTGTGGGACGAGAAGAACCGTCGCCTGTTGTCCTTCGCCGAAGCCCGCGCACTTTATGGGTAACAGGCATGCCTAGCGCTTTCGTTTCTGGAATCGCAGCGCGTGCCTTGCGTCAACGGCAGGCGTGTGGCGCGGGACAGCCTCCATCCATCGCGACGACTTTCTCGGGCGCGATTTTGACAAAGAATGCGCGCGTCACAAACCGGTATTCTGCCGGTGCAAACGCAGGCGCGACTAAGGTGCCTTCATCCCGATCGTGACTGGCTTGATCGCCCACGCCTGAACAGGAAAGCGATCGCGATTGGCGCCAACCGTATCGCGACCTGCATTGCTGCGAAAAGGGCGCGTGACCATCTGCCGACATGAACACCACTCTGCACGGTTTCTGTGATGACCAAATGCAGCCGTTCAACCTGTTCGTCGATTCTGGGCAAGGCTGCGGCACCTTGAAAGAATACGCGGCCCCCGGGCATGTGGGCACGGCGGAAATCGCTCATACCCATGCACAAACCCAACAAAATCCCTTGTCACACCCCCGCCCCGATGCCATATGAAAAGAGCTTACGTTTATCTATTCGACCTACTGTCTCCTTCATCGGCAGTCAGTCTATCGATACAGACCGACGACGCCAGGCTGCCGCAACTCCGTGGGCAGCACTCAAACAGGAGACACGGATATGCCAGCAGGCACCGTAAAATGGTTCAACACCACCAAAGGCTTCGGCTTCATCGCACCGGAAGAGGGCGGCAAAGATGTATTCGTACACATCTCGGCTGTCGAACGTTCGGGCCTGACCGGTCTGGCCGACAACCAGAAAGTCACGTACGAGCTGCGCGCCGGTCGTGACGGCCGCGAAAGCGCCGACAGCATCCAGCTGGCCTGAGCTTGATTTCGGGTGAGGGGATCCCCCTCGCCCCTTTCCCGCCACCACCTCGGGTGGCAGGCAGGACACATCACGTCCACGTGATGTCTGCCCTAGAATTGACCAAATATCGTATCATGATGAAATTGGTTTCAGTTTCTTTGGTCATTCGACGAGGGTTTCGATGTTTACACGCCGTGTTTTTCTGGCCGGAACAGCAGCAAGCATGTTGCCGGGCATCGCCCGCGCCAAAAAGGCGGTCGAGTATGATCCGACACCGCAATTCGTGCGCATCAAGAAACAGTTTGTACCAGGTCAGCTGCTGGTCGCGCCCCGGTCGTTCTATCTTTACTTCGTCACGGAACCTCGCAAGGCGATCCGCTATGGATGCGGCGTCGGAAAAGCGGGGTTGGAGTTTACCGGCACGGCCACCATCGATGTGAAAAAGGAATGGCCGACCTGGCGCCCGACCGATGAGATGATCGAACGTGATCCCGTCGCTTACTCCAAATTCAAGGACAACGACTATGTCCAACCCGGCGGCGGAGATAACCCGCTGGGCGCGCGCGCGCTGTATCTGTTCCAGAACGGTGTCGATACCTATTTCCGCATCCACGGCACGACGCAGCCGCAGACCATTGGCCGGGCGGTGTCCAACGGGTGCATACGAATGCTGAACGAGCATGTGATCGATTTGTACAACCGGGTCCCGATCGGAACAGTTGTCACGGTCGTCTAGGTGCCCATGGATGGGCGCCTATTCCGCTCGACCCGCCTGATCAACCAGCTTCAGAACGGACGGCCCCAGTGATTCAACGATCTTTGCCACCCCATCCGCGTTTGGATGAATTCCGTCCGGCTGCATGAACTGCGATACCGCACCGGGGTCGCCCTCGGCCGCAAGCCCTTCGAAGAAACTGGCGGCGAAGAGGACGTCGAACTCCTTCGCCAAGTCTGGGTACATTCCGTCGAAAGCTTGCTTGTAATCGGCCCCGTAGTTACCCGGCGCCTGCATACCGATCAGCAGAACCGGTACATTCACGCCCCGCGCCACGTCAAGGATCCTGCGCAGGTTGGCCTTTGATACGGCAGGGTCGATCCCCCGCAGCAGGTCGTTGCCGCCAAGGGCAACGATCATGCCATCCACATCCGGTGTCAGGGTCCAGTCCACACGTGCGGCCCCGCCCGCCGTCGTGTCACCCGAAACACCTGCGTTGATGATGCGGACATCCGCGCCCTGCGTCTGCAACCAGCGTTCAAGCTGCGGAACAAACCCGCTTTCCTCCACCAGCCCATAGCCCTGAGTCAGCGAGTCCCCCAAAGCCGCAATCACCACTTGTTCGGCTGTGACCGCAAAACCGCACCACGTGAAAAGGCCTGCCATCAAAGCCTTGCGCAACGTGGTGATCGCTCCATATCCCAAAAGACCGCTCCTTTTTCGGGTAGACCCATGACGACTGCTGTTCTCGCCCTCCAAAATGCCGCTTTGTCCCTGGATGGCAATGCCGGGCGGGTCGATATTCTGCATGACATTACGTTGACTGTGAACAAGGGCGAGACGCTGGGGCTAATCGGGCCTTCTGGCTCGGGCAAGTCTTCGCTGCTGATGTTGATGGCGGGGTTGGAACAGGCGACGCACGGTCAAATCATGGCGCTGGGTCAGGACCTGACCGACATGGATGAGGACGCTCTGGCCCGGTTTCGGCGCGACAGTATGGGGGTGGTGTTTCAGAACTTCCATCTGATCCCGACAATGACCGCGCTTGAAAACGTGGCAACCCCACTGGAACTGGCAGGGCACAAGGATGCGTTCGACCGGGCCGAGCAAGAGCTGGACGCCGTTGGCCTGTCGCACCGTCGCGATCATTACCCGGCGCAACTGTCGGGCGGAGAACAACAACGTGTTGCCTTGGCGCGAGCATCTGCACCACGTCCCCAAATCCTGTTGGCTGATGAACCGACCGGGAACCTGGACGAAACCAACGGGGCCGCAATTGTTGATTTACTGTTTGGTCTGCGCCGGAAATATGATGCAACCCTAGTTCTGGTGACACACAGCCATTCATTGGCCGAAAGATGTGATCGGGTCGTTCGGTTGCGTGACGGCAGGATCGCCGAAGAGACCCGGCAGGAGGCCGCGGAATGAGCCTGCGGATGGCCGGGCGGCTCGCCCGCCGCGAGCTACGCGGAGGCCTGAGCGGTTTTCGGATCTTTCTGGCCTGTTTGGCGTTGGGGGTCGCAGCCATCGCGGCCGTCGGGTCGGTGCGGCAGGCCATACAGGCTGGGCTTGCGCAAGAAGGGGCCTCGCTGCTGGGGGGCGATGCCGAACTTGAATTCACCTATCGTTTTGCCGATGAGGCAGAGCGCGCCTGGATGCAACAGACATCCGTCCAGATGTCCGAGGTTGTCGATTTCCGCTCGATGGCCGTTGTGCCCGGCGCGACAGGTCCGGAACGAGCGCTGACTCAGGTCAAGTCGGTCGACAACGCGTACCCACTTGTCGGCTCGGTACGGCTGGAACCCCAGATCCCGCTGGAAGACGCCCTGAACGGCAGTTTCGGCTTGCCTGGGGCCGTGATGGAACCTGTGCTGATGGACCGGCTTGGGTTGTCCGTCGGTGATCGGTTTTCACTTGGGACGCAAGAGCTCATCCTGACGGCTGCCTTGCTGGACGAGCCCGACAGCGCGGCGGATGGGTTTGGCCTTGGGCCGCGCACTCTGGTGCGAACCGAGGCATTGCAGGCGTCCGGTCTGCTGGAACCCGGAACACTGTTTTCAACAAAGTACAGGATGATCCTGCCCCGGAACGCAGATCTTTCGGATGTATCCGCAAGGGCTGACGCGGCATTCGAAGGCACTGGAATGCGCTGGACGGATGCACGCAACGGTGCCCCCGGGATATCCGAGTTCGTCAATCGCCTGAGTGCATTTCTTGTCCTTGTCGGGCTGTCCGGGCTTGCCGTCGGAGGCATCGGCGTTTCTGCCGCCGTGCGTGCTTATCTGGCGCAGAAGACAGAAACGGTTGCGACTCTGCGTACCTTGGGGGCCGATCGCGCCACCATTTTTCAAACCTACATGATTCAAATTGGCGTTCTGTCCGTCTTGGGGATCGCGATCGGCCTGACGCTGGGTGGATTGGCGCCGCTTGTTCTGGCCCCGCTGCTGGAAAGCCAATTGCCGGTTCCAGCAGTGTTTTCCCTTTATCCACAGCCGCTGATCGAGGCAGCAATATACGGTCTGCTCACAGCGTTCCTGTTCACCCTTTGGCCATTGGCCCGCACCGAAGATGTGCGCGCCGCGACGTTGTTTCGCGACGCGCTGAGCTCGGCCCGCCCCTTTCCACGTCTGATTTACGTCGTGGCAACCGGTGCCGGGCTGTTGTTGCTGATCGCCCTGGCATCATGGTTCAGCGGCTCGACGCGGCTTACTGTCTGGACCGGCGGCGGGCTTGTCGGTGCACTGGCGCTGTTGACCCTCGCCGCTTATGCCATTCGCAAACTGGCCCGGGCTGGGACTTCGTTGGCCCGCGGGCGACCCACAGTCAGATGGGCGTTGTCGGCCATCTCGGACCCACGCGAAGGAGCAGGATCTGTGGTTCTGTCACTGGGGCTGGGCCTGTCGGTGCTGGCTGCGGTCGGGCAGATCGACGGAACCCTGCGCAACGCCATTTCGGGCAACCTGCCGGATGTCGCGCCGTCGTACTTCTTTGTGGATATCCAGAAAGATCAAATGCCCGGTTTCACCGAACGCCTGCAAAGCGACCCCGCGGTCAGCCGCATTGAAAGCGCGCCGATGTTGCGCGGGATCATCACGCAGATCAACGGCCAGCCCGCTCAGGACGTGGCCGGATATCACTGGGTGCTGGAAGGGGATCGCGGCGTGACCTATTCGGTTCAACCGCCGCCGAACGCACGCCTGACCGCAGGGGAATGGTGGGCCGAAGATTACGCAGGTGCGCCGCAGGTCAGCTTTGCCGCAGAAGAAGCCGAAGAGATGGGCCTGAACCTGGGCGACCAACTGACCGTCAATATCCTGGGGCGTGACATCACGGCAGAGCTGACGTCCCTGCGCGAGGTGGATTTCTCTACCGCGGGAATGGGCTTTGTCATGTCGATGAACCCCTCTGCGCTGGCCGGTGCGCCGCACAGCTTTATCGCGACGGTCTACGCCGAAGAACAGGCCGAGGCGGCCATCCTGCGGGATCTTGCGGGCCAGTTCCCCAATATCACGGCCATCCGGGTGCGCGACGCCATTGATCGCGTCTCGGGCCTGCTGGCAGGCATCGCCGCAGCGACCTCGTACGGTGCAGGAGTATCGCTGCTGACCGGATTTTTGGTTCTGATCGGCGCAGCGGCGGCGGGCGAACCTGCCCGCAGATACGAAGCAGCGATCCTCAGGACATTGGGTGCAGATCGTGGCAGTATCCTGCGCAGCTTTGGCCTGCGATCTGTTCTGCTTGGGGCCGCCGCGGGATGCGTCGCGCTGTTCGTTGGCATTCTGGGCGGCTGGGCTGTTGCCACCTACATCTTCGACACAGAGTTCACGGTCATCTGGTCATCGGCCTTCGGCATCGTACTGGCCGGGATAGGCGTCACATTATGTGCTGGGCTGGCATTTGCCCTGCGTCCACTTTCGGTGCGTCCGGCGCGCATATTGCGAGCGAGCGATTGAAATCAGCGCACGCAGGCCACGGGCTGCAAGAGCCTCAGCAGCGGATCATTGTCACATACCAGCGCATCCAGGGTAACATCGTCCAGGGATGCATAGAACACCTCTGCCGCGTCCTGAAGCGCAAGCCTCAGCCGGCAGGCATCCGTAAGAGGGCACGTGTTGTCAGCGTCGGCGAAACACTCGGCAATGGGCAAAGCCCCTTCAACATGCCGGAACACCGCACCGATGCGGATCTGATCCGCGGGGCGCGCCAGCGACATGCCACCGTTTCGACCGCGCTGCGTGCTCAGATAGTTCAGCTGGCTCAGCTGATTGATCACCTGCGCCAGATGGTTTTCCGAAATGTTGCACACTTCGGCGATTTCGGATTTCGTGACCAGCCTGTCCGGGTGAGCTGCGCAATACATCAACAGGCGCACAGCGATATTCGTCCTTTTGGTAATCCGCATGAGGGCCTCCCTAAATACAAGATGCAACCTTATTGCATGTCCGGGAAAAAAGCGGTTTGACATACATCAATCGACCCAAAGGACACTTCTTGGATGGCCGACCCCTATTTCTTTGGCTATGGCAGCCTCGTGAACCTCGCGACGCATGATTTCCCCGATCCGCGCCCCGCGCGACTGAAGGGTTGGCGGCGGGCCTGGCGGCATACCGATCTGCGACCCGTGGCGTTTCTGACTGCCGTGCCCGACCCGAAGTCGGAGATCGAAGGCATGATTGCGCATGTTCCCAATAATGACTGGGCCGCGCTGGATGAACGGGAATGGGCGTATGACCGAATTCCCGCAACGCAGTCGGTTTCACATCCCCTGACGCACGACGTCGAAATAGCTGTCTACGCCGTCCCGCAGGATCGGCACAACCAGCCCAGCAATCACCACCCGTTGCTGCTCAGCTATATCGATGTTGTCGTGCAGGGTTACTTGCGGGCATTCGGCGAAGACGGCGCGGATCGATTCTTTGAGACGACAACAGGCTGGGACGCCCCGATCGTGAATGATCGCGCCGAACCGCGTTATCCACGCCATCAGCAACTCAAACCTGTCGAACGTGATTTTGTCGATGACCGCCTGACAAGTTTATCGGTGCGGTTCGTACAGCCGGCGTAACAAAAAAGGGCCACGCCGATGACGTGGCCCAGAAAATTGGTGTGCCACCAGGTTAGCCGCGCGCGCGGATCACCTGTAGCAACGGCATCAGCGCAGCCATTTCCGGGCCGCGCTCCATGCCGGTCAACGCTTTGCGCAGTGGCATGAACAGGCCTTTGCCCTTGCGACCGGTTGCCTCTTTCACGGCTTTAGTCCAGGTGCCCCACGTGTCACCATCGAACGGTCCTTCGGGCAGCAACGCCATCGCCTGGGCAATAAATTCCCGATCTTCATCGGCGATCAGGGGATCGGCCCCGTCACGGCACAGCTCCCACCAGCCCTTGAGATCGGCCAGGGTGGTGATGTTTTCGCGGGCCATGGCCCAGAAAGGTTCTGCCAATTCATCGGGAACACCGGCATCCGCAACGGCACTGGCCACCTCGGACAGCGGCAGCGATTGCAAATGCCTGGCGGTCAGCGGGAACAGGTCCTTTACATCGAACTTGGTCGGCGCGGCGCCAAACCGGTTTACATCGAACCCTTCGATCAGCTCGGCCATTTCCGAGCGCAGCTCAACCGGATCAGACGAGCCCAGACGCGCCATAAGGCTCAGCAATGCCATCGGTTGCACACCCTGTTCGCGAAGATCGCGCAAGGCCAGCGTGCCTAGCCGTTTCGACAATGCCTCGCCCTGCGGACCAGTCAGCAGAGAATGGTGGGCAAAGCGTGGACAACGCCCGCCCAGCGCCTCGATGATCTGGATCTGCGTCGCCGTGTTGGTCACATGGTCCGAACCCCGTACAACATCCGTCACGCCCATTTCAGTATCATCCACAACCGACGCAATCGTATAGAGAACCTGACCATCGCCACGGATCAGAACCGGATCGGAAACCGAAGCCGCATCAATCGAGATGTCGCCAAGAATGCCGTCATTCCATTCGATACGTTCATGATCCAGCTTGAAGCGCCAGACGCCGTTGCCACGTTCGGCGCGCAAGGCTTCTTTTTCGGCCTCCGACAGGTTCAGCGCAGCGCGGTCATAGACCGGCGGCTTGCCCATGTTCAGTTGCTTCTTGCGTTTCAGATCCAGCTCGGTCGGCGTTTCGAACGCTTCGTACAAACGACCCATCGCGCGCAGCTTGTCGGCCGCTTCGGCATAGCGGTCCAGACGGTCCGACTGACGCTCGACCCGGTCCCAATGCAAACCCAGCCATTCCAGGTCCTGCTTGATGGCATCGACATATTCTTCTTTCGACCGCTCGGGGTCGGTATCATCGATGCGCAGGATGAACGTACCGCCTGCCTTGCGGGCAATCAGATAGTTCATCAGGGCGGTGCGCAGGTTGCCCACATGGATGTAACCGGTGGGCGACGGGGCGAAACGGGTGGTTGTCATGGGTGTCTCCTGTTGGCGCGGCTCTTGTCACATGGGGGCGTTTTTGTCCAGCCGCCGCTTGATCCATCAGGTGATTCAGAAAGGTTTCACCGGCCACACCCTGTCGAGGTCGTCCAGTCCGGCGCGAATGAGTTCGCGCAAAACGCCCGTGTCGATATCCGCCAGTTTGTTGACGTAAAGACAGGACTTGCCCAACTTGTGCTTTCCCAATCTGGCCATGAGTTCCGCAAAATCTGCGTAACCCGGCATGATGTAAATCACCAAAGCTGATTTGCGCGGCGAAAAACCGGTTGCCAGAAAGTCCCCTTCACGACCCGATTTGTAGCGATAGTGGTAGCGGCCATACCCGACGATCGACGGGCCCCACATGACCGGGCTAAACCCGGTGGTGGCGCGAAACAATTTGTCAAGCTGGTGCGCGTCTTCAGCACGGCGCGCCGGTTGAACCGTTCTCAGGAAATTCTCGACGCTTTGATCTGTCGGAACTGTCTTGTTGTCTGATCGCGCCATGAACAAAAATTAACACGTATTATTCATCCATGCACCCCATCTGAATGGCGTATAAACTGGCAAGAGACTCTCGACGCCCTAACTGCAACAATAACAATGATGTCCTGACAGGGAGAACGAAGATGACAATAAAACTTACACGCCGCGCCGCTTTGGGAAGTGCCGCCGCCTTGCCGTTTGCTGCTGCGGCCGCACCGGTTCTGGCCGCCAGCCCGGAAACCAAAGCAAACTCGACCATCGCAAGGTCATTTCATATTGGCGATTTCACGGTCACGACCCTGCTGGATGGCAGCTTTCCACGCGACGGAGCCAAAGAGATTTTTGGGGGCGGAGCGACGGACGAAGAATTTGCCAAGGTTTCGGCTGAAAACTTCATTCCGGCAGACGTCGCACAGTTTTTCTTTACCCCCTCACTGGTCAACACGGGATCAGAGCTGGTTCTGTTTGATACCGGTCTGGGGCAAGGTGGCATACAGGCCGCGCTGGCAGATGCGGGCGTGACCCCGGATCAGATCGATGTGGTCGTGATAACGCATATGCACCCTGACCATATCGGTGGCATGACCACCGAAGGCGCGCCGACCTTTGCGAATGCGCGCTACGTGACGGCTTCTCCGGAATATGATTTCTGGGCTGCGCAGGACGCAGGCAATCGCGTGGGCGATCTGGTCGCTGAAAAAGTCACACCGCTGGCCGAGAAAATGACCTTTGTCGAAGACGGGGGCGAGGTTGCCTCGGGCATTACCGCAGTGGCCGCTTATGGCCACACACCGGGCCACACGGTCTACCATCTGGAAAGCAACGGGCAACGTCTGGTGCTGACGGCGGATCTGGCCAACCACTATGTCTGGTCTTTCGCCCATCCCGAATGGGAAGTCCGGTTTGACATGGACAAGGCCGCAGCGACTGCCGCACGCCGCGATGTTCTTGGCATGCTGGCTGCCGACAAGGTGCCAATGGTCGGCTATCACGTGCCCTTCCCCGGTGCAGGCTATGTTGAGACCCGTGGAGAAGGCTTTCGCTTTGTCCCGGTCAGCTACCAGATGATGGGCTGAGCGTTCAGTACCCCGGATCCGGCCGCACTTTTGAACCGTCACTGAACCGCGACAAGCGAAAGGCGGCCGGGTCCACGCAAGGCGTTGTTTCGGTAACCAGATCAGTCATCAGCCGCCCCGCCCCGGGGCCGATTCCAAAGCCATGGCCTGAAAACCCCGTGGCAATGTACATTCCCGGCAGATCATCCACGCCCGAGATTACGGGAATGGCATCCGGCGTCACATCGATCATACCTGCCCAGCTTTGTACGATCTCGCCCGTTTGCACAGCGGGATATCCCTTGCATGCACTGGCCCAGGCGCGTCGCAACGTTTTTTGAGACGGCTCAGGGTCCAGAATCCGGCACTTTTCGAACGGCGTCACATCGGTTGGCAGCCATCTCCGGTCCTGTTGTGCTTCGATCGTCCAGCGTTTGGACAGGCGAAAGCGCAGAGATTTCCACTCTTGCACAAATGCCGGCAGAAACTGCATCGCCAATCGAAAGCTGTCCGGCACAATGTCCACAGTATTTTCGTGACCAGACGCAATTGTGTAACCGCCATCGGCCCGTTTTCGGATCGCAAAGTCATCCGACCACAACGACGTCTCGGGCCCCTCTGCGATGGGGGATGTGCGCAGGACCGTATTCAGAACCTTCAGCTGCGGCAGTTCGATCCCCGCATTGCCTGCAAACAGGCGCGACCACGCACCCCCGGCCAGAACGACGCGGCCGCTGGCAACTTTGCCGCGCTCGGTGAAAACACCGGCGACACGTCCAGCCTGAACGTCCACACTGCGCACGGCGCAATTCGTCATGATCACTGCGCCCCGAGCCCGCGCGGCTTCGGCGATAGCGGGGGCTGTCCATTGAGGTTCGGCACGACCGTCCTGCGGCATGTACAAAGCGGTTTCAAAGCCCGATTGGTTGCCGTGCAAAAGGTCTGCCAACTCACCGCCAGAAACCATCCGCGCGCCGGTCCGCAATCCTTCGACATGGTGCAGCCAACGTTCCATGTTGCCGGTATCCCGCCTGCCGGATGCGCCAAAAAGGATACCGGATCGGGTGTAACCTGTCTTGCGGTCCAGCCGGTCATCGAGCGTCTGCCAGATGCGCAACGATTCCTGCATCAGGGGTATCTCTCTTGGGTCCCGCATCCCAAGACGGACCCAACCCCAATTGCGTGAACTTTGTTCGGCTGCAATCTGCCCTTTTTCGCACACAAGAACCGAAGCGCCCCGCTCCGCCAGTTCCAACGCGGTTGAAACGCCGATGATTCCGCCGCCGATGACCACGACATCAACGGTTTTGGGCAGGGCAAGATCAGGTTCTACAGGAGTCGGTTTGGGCGCGGTCATCAATAGGCCTTACTCTGTCGCTTGGACCGCTATGGAGACCAAAAGACAAAGCATGGGCAATACAAACTGCCACCGCAACATAAGATTTTCGGCATCTGTGACCCAGACGCCTGAGGTTAAAAGCGCGGGCCGAAGGTTACGCTGCGCCGGACAGTTCCGCCCATTTCTGGCGCAAGATCGCGGACAACCGGTTTTCCTTCAGCGTCGCTTGCGCGGATACGTCTTCCTGAGGAAGCAATTGCGGAAACTCTGGCCGCAACATGGCCGCTTTCTGATCTTCCGACTGCCGCTGCTCATTCAACAGATCGGCAATTGCTGCATCCAGCTTTTCTTCATCCAATTCTTGCGGCGGAGATTCCATTGTGCGCCATTTCAAAGGCGCATGAAGCGATCTTTCATAATCCTCGTACATTTTAACACCAAACCATTCACTCAGACATCCAACCCCGGATACGCTGCGTCCGCCACATTCGGCCTTCGCCATCAACGACAATGCGTCGCATCCGCCCCACATTGGGCAACTTCCAAGCAAAAATGTGTCAGAAAAATGTCACCCAAGCAAGCCAGGGATGGCCTTTTTAGCCCGGTTGCACGGGCTTTGCCCCTCGATCAAGGAACAATGCACAACACGGAAACTTCACTGTTTCCGATCTGACGAGTTTGGCTTCGATTTCAGCGACGATCACGCCAGCGATTTACGATCGGGTACCGCCGGTCCAGCCAGAATGCCCGCTTACTCAAGCGCGTGCCCGGAGCGGACTGGAACCGTTTGTACTCGCTGATATAGATCAGGTGCTCGACCTTTCGCGCGTCCGCCTCGTCAAATCCGGCGGCGACGCAATCCGCGATGGAGCCATCCTGATCGACCAGAATGTCAAGTATCGCGTCCAGCACGGGATAGTCCGGCAGACTGTCACTGTCTTTCTGATCTTCGCGCAGTTCGGCGCTGGGGGGTTTGTCAATGACGGACGGGCGAATGACCTCTCCGTCAGGCCCCATCATCCAGTCTCGATGATTGGCGTTGCGCCAGCGGCAGGTTTCGAACACGCGGGTCTTGTACAGATCCTTGATCGGGTTGTAGCCGCCATTCATGTCGCCATAGATCGTGGCATAGCCCACCGCGACCTCGGACTTGTTGCCGGTGGTCAACAGCATTTCGCCGAATTTGTTCGAGATCGCCATCAGCAAAAGCCCGCGCAGGCGCGACTGAATGTTCTCCTCGGTCAAGCCTTCGTCCAACCCCGCAAATAGCGGAGCAAGCGTGTTGGTGACAGCAGCCCGGCTTTCCGAAATCGGCACATAGTCATAGTGCACACCCAGCGCCTTGGCGACGGCCTCGGCATCGTCCAATGACGCTTGGCTGGTATATTCCGACGGCAACATCACACAGCGAACATTGTCGGCCCCGATGGCATCCACCGCGATGGTCGCCACCAACGCGGAGTCGATCCCTCCGGACAGTCCCAGAACTGCCTTTTTGAAACCGGTCTTGCCAAAATAGTCCCGCAGGGACTGCACCATCGCGCGATAATCCTGCTCCCACACATCCGGCTGGGGCACGATTTCTGCCGGCACAATGCGCCAGCCATCATCGCCGCGCTCAAGATCCACCTGAGAAACCACTTCGTCGAATACCGGCATCCGGAAGGCCAACTCTCCGCCCGGGTTGAGACCGAAGCTGGCGCCGTCAAAGACCTGATCGTCCTGCCCGCCGACCATGTTCAGGTAGATCAGCGGCAGGCCCGTTTCGACCACACGCGCGACCATATGGTTCAGACGTACATCGTATTTGTTCCGGAAATAGGGCGACCCATTGGGGATCAGCAGAAACTCGGCCCCGGTTTCCTCAAGCGTTTCCGCCACATCCGGGTGCCAGCCATCCTCGCAGATGGGGCTGCCGATCCGGAAGTTGCCAACCGAATACGGACCGCCCAGAAGACCCGCATCATACAGGCGCACTTCGTCGAAAACAGTCTCATTCGGCAGGTGGTGCTTCAGAACCTTGCTGGTGATCCGCCCCCCCTTCAGGATCAGATAGGCATTGTGCAACTTGCCATCATCGACCCACGGACCACCCAAGGCAATCGCGGGCCCATCGGCGCATTTCGCGGCCAGAGTCTCGACCGCATCCATGGCCGCGCGATGAAATACCGGCTTCAGCACCAGATCCTGCGTGTTGTATCCGGTTATGAACATCTCGGGGAACGCCACCAGATCGGCCCCCGCCGCCTTGCCCTGTTCCCACGCGGCAACGACCTTGGCCGCATTGCCGTCGATATCCCCTACGGTCGGGTTCAGTTGCGCCAGAGTGATGCGGAAACGGTCGGCCATGCTGCCCTCTTGCCTCGTCAGTCCTATTGCCATTTAGCAGATCATCGCGCGAGTAAAAGGCCAATGCCGCAAAACCCGTTGCCCTGCCCTCGACGGTATCCTAGTTTTGCGCCCAGGGATGCAACCAACGATGATCCGGCAGGCAGGACCAAAATGAATGTGATCCGAAACTCAATTGGGGCTGTTGCCATGAGCCTTGCAGCTGCGACCGCTTTTGCGCAGGACGGCACGATTATCGTCAAGGATGACGAAGTGGGCGGCGTCTACGAGGGCACTTATGAGAATGGCCTGCGCCACGGGACGGGTACGTATCGGCTGCCCAACGGGTTCGAATACACCGGCCAGTGGGTGGAAGGCGAAATTCAAGGCCAGGGCGTCACCAAGTACCCGGATGGATCGGTTTATGAAGGCGCGTTCGTCAAAGGTCAGCCGGAAGGACGCGGCAAGATCGTTTACGCCAATGGCAGCAGCTATGACGGTGAATGGTCCAACGGATCCATCAATGGCACGGGCATCGCTGAATTTGCCAATGGCTCGCGCTATGAAGGTGAGTTCAGGAACGCACAACGGCACGGCAAGGGCAAACTGACCTTTCCCGACGGATACGTCTACGATGGCGACTGGGTGGACGGTCAGCGGCAAGGCAAGGCCACAATCACCTATGCCGATGGCAGCGTTTACGAAGGCGATGTCAACGCCGGCTTGCGCGATGGCACGGGCACCCAGACGATGCCTGACGGAATGGTGTACGAAGGCGAATGGACGCAGGACCAGATCACCGGGACAGGTCGCCTGACCTATGCCAATGGTGATGTGTACGAAGGCGAGCTTGTGCAGGGGCGCCGTCAGGGCAAAGGCAAAGTAACTCACGCGTCAGGGGACGTCTATGAGGGCGACTTTGTCGATGATCGCCGCCATGGCACAGGCACGTTCACCGGAACCGATGGTTTTGTGTACACCGGCGACTGGAACCAGGGTCAGATAGAAGGCCTGGGTGAGCTGACCTATCCCGACGGTTCGGTTTACGTGGGCGATTTCGTGGCCGATCTGGCGGAAGGAAACGGCCGCATCACCTATCCCGACGGCTCCACTTACGAGGGTGAGTGGATCGCCGGCGTCATCGAAGGCCAGGGTACGGCGACCTATGCCACCGGCATGATCTACAAGGGCCAGTTCAAAAACGCGCAAAGCCACGGCAAGGGTGTGATGACCCGCGCGGACGGTTCGATCTATGACGGAGACTGGGTCAACGGGGTTCGTCAGGGAAAAGGCAAGGCGACCTACTCTGACGGCACGGTATACACCGGGGATTTCGTGAACGGTAAGCGCCACGGCAAAGGAGAAATCGTGACCCCTGCCGGGTTCAAGTATGTCGGCGACTGGTCCGAAGGCAAAATCAACGGCGAAGGCATAGCGACCTATTCGAACGGCGACGTCTATGAGGGCAACTTTGTCGACAACAAAAGGCAGGGCAGCGGAACCATGCGCTATGCCAACGGGCAAGAAGAAACCGGTATCTGGGAAAACGGTGTTTTGCCAAATCAAACCCAGGACCAGCAGGGCGGCGTAGACGCTCCGGCACAGCAGACAGACCCGGACTCAGAGACGGCACAGCCAGATCCGTCTGGCGAATGATCGCTCACCAGGGAACTGGTTTTCCGGCCCAGTCAAAGAACCCACCGGTATCCGCCGGGCGCAACCCGCCGATCACGGACATCAGGTTGCGCGCGGCTTCACCGGGTTCAACGGCAGGATGCCGTCCCAGATATTTCCGAGTAAACTCTGTCTTGACCGTGCCGGGATGCAGCGCAACACATATCGCCTGTTTATGGGTCCGGGCCAATTCAATTGCCGAAGTATGGACGATTTGATTGACCGCGGTCTTGGCCGCGCGGTAGCTGATCCAGCCGCCCATCCGATTGTCGCCAATGGACCCGACCCGCGCGGACAATACAGCAAATACGGAACGCCGATGTCGCGGCAACAACTGATGGGCCCGACTTAGCACCAACGCCGGACCAACGGCATTCAGAGCAAACTGGTCCATCATTGCCCTTGCCGAAACAGATCGAATGGTCTTTTCGGGCGCATTGCCTGAAATTTCCAGCGCCCCGGAAGCGACGAGAACAAGATCGAACGGGCCCGATAGGCGATCAAGCATCCGGCTTGCTCGATCTGGCTCCATCAGATCGAACCCCTCGACAGAGCGCGAGAGGCACGTCACCGCAACGCCCTGTGCCTCCAATTGCTCGCGTACGGCCGCACCAATCCCGCCGGACGCACCAATGATCAAAGCAGTATCCATCTGCGACCAGCTAGCGGCATGGACGGATCAATCAAGGGACGGGAATTTCCAACCCCGTACACCGCAACTTGTCGAAAATTGGTTCTTTTCATTCCCGGCGGCGTCTGTATAACCTCAAACCCATGATCAACTGCGCAGATATCCCTTTTGCCAAAGCCGCCCCTCACGGCGCGGTTCTGCGTGGCCTACTGATCCTAATCCGCCTCTGAGCGTGCCATCCGGCGCGCCCGCTCAGAGGAGGACGCCAGCGCGCCAACAGGCTTTAGGACAGACAAGAAAGAGATTCCCATGACCAACGTGACCGACCAAGACCGTGTCTTGATCTTTGATACCACTTTGCGCGACGGCGAGCAGAGCCCCGGCGCGACGATGACCCATGACGAAAAGCTCGAGATTGCCGAACTGTTGGATGACATGGGCGTCGACATCATCGAAGCGGGTTTTCCGATCGCATCCGAAGGTGACTTCAAAGCGGTGTCCGAGATCGCACAACGATCGAAAAACAGCCGCATCTGCGGTCTGGCCCGCGCCAATTTCGCCGATATCGACCGCTGCTGGGAGGCGGTCAAACACGCGGAACAGAACCGCATTCACACATTCATCGGCACCTCTCCGCTGCACCGCGCCATTCCGAACCTTACACAGGACGAGATGGCTGACAAAATTCACGAAACGGTCAGCCACGCGCGCAACCTGTGCGAAAACGTGCAGTGGTCGCCGATGGACGCGACCCGGACCGAGTGGGATTACCTGTGCCGCGTCATCGAAATCGCGATCAAGGCCGGGGCAACCACCATCAACATCCCCGACACCGTGGGATATACTGCGCCTCTGGAATCCGCTGACCTGATCAAACGCCTGATCGAAACGGTTCCGGGCGCAGATGAGGTGATCTTCGCCACCCATTGTCACAACGACCTCGGCATGGCGACAGCGAATTCGCTGGCGGCGGTCATCGGTGGCGCACGCCAGATCGAATGCACCATCAACGGCCTGGGCGAACGCGCCGGCAACACCGCCCTGGAAGAGGTCGTAATGGCTATGCGCACGCGCAATGACATCATGCCCTTCCACACCGGGATCGACACGACCAAGATCATGCATATCTCGCGCCGGGTCGCTACGGTGTCGGGCTTCAACGTTCAGTTCAACAAGGCCATCGTCGGCAAGAACGCGTTTGCCCACGAAAGCGGCATCCATCAGGACGGCATGCTCAAGAACCGCGACAATTTCGAGATCATGCGCCCCGAGGATATCGGCCTGTCGGGCACATCCCTGCCTCTGGGCAAGCACTCGGGCCGCGCGGCTCTGCGCGACAAACTGGAAACGCTGGGCTTTGAAGTTGGCGACAATCAACTCAAAGACATCTTCGTGCGGTTCAAGGATCTGGCGGATCGCAAGAAAGAAGTGTTCGACGACGATCTCATTGCGCTGATGACGTTGGACGAGGCGGACGACTATCTGCAATTGGTGTCGATGAAAGTCACCTGCGGCACCGGCGGGCAGGCGGAATCGACGGTTGAGCTGGAAGTCGACGGCAAGGACGTCATCGCAACTGAACATGGCGACGGGCCGGTAGACGCGACCTTCAAGGCAATCCGTGCGATTCACCCCAACACGGCCCGTTTGCAGCTGTATCAGGTTCATGCGGTGACCGAAGGCACCGATGCGCAGGCCACGGTTTCGGTCAGGCTGGAAGAAGATGGCATGATCGCCACGGGTCAGTCGGCGAACACGGATACCGTCGTGGCTTCGGCCAAAGCCTATATCCACGCGCTGAACCGCCTGATCGTGCGCCGGGAAAAGACCGGCCCGGGCGCGGATGCCCGCGAAATCAGCTACAAAGACCTGACCTGATCCAAAGTGGCGCGGTGAGGGGCTCCCGCACCTGCGGTTGCCCGGCTGCGCCGAGCGCCCTTGCAGCTTTGGGCCCGGCAGCGGACATGCAGCGCGCTGCCGGGCCCAACATGTTTGACGACATCTCTGATGCAGGCAAACAGGGCGGGAGTATCGGTTGCATTTCTGGTGGCTGACCTCAGAGGCTTGCAAATAGCTGCGACAGGCGTGTCGTCTCTTCCTCGATGCCGAATGGTGCGTTCAGAATGAACATCCCTGATCCCACCATCCGATGCCCTTCGCGCACCGGTGGAAATGTCACCTCATGACAAATAGCCTTGGGGAAGTTTTGCGCTTCAAGCGTCGCGATCATCCGGGCGTGGCGTTTGTCCGACAGAACCGGGTACCACAGCGCGATCACCCCGACATTCCATTTCCGGTGCAGTTTGGCAATCGCTCCGGGCAGTCGATCGTAATCGGTCTTCACCTCATAGCTTGGGTCAATCAGCAAAAGCCCCCTTCGCGGCGTCGGAGGCAGCAGGGATTGCACCAGTTCAAACCCGTCCTGCCGATACACCTTCGCCCCGAACGGTGACATTGCCAAAGACAGCGCGGCATGTTCCTGGGGGTGCAGCTCGGCAAAATGCTGGCTGTCCTGATCCCTCAACAGATGTGCTGCAATCATCGGCGATCCCGGATAGGCCGCGTCGCCGTGCCGGGCCTGAATGTTTTTCAGAACCCGCGCCATCGGATGTCCGGGGCCGAACCACCCTTCTCGTTTCGCGCGCTCGATTCCCGCCGCCGCCTCGCCCGTCCGCATGGATTCGTCCGCGTCCAACTGGTACAGCCCCCGTCCGGAATGCGTTTCGACATAGCTGAGCGGCTTGTCCTTCTGCGTCAAATAATTCAGCACCCAGGCCAGCAATGCGTGCTTTTGGACATCAGCCAGATTCCCGGCGTGGTAAATGTGTTGATAAGAGAGCATTTTGCCTTCTAAAGTCCCATTCAATAAGGCGGAAAGGTGCTGATTGTCGCGGAATCAGCCCTTTTACCGGGCGTGATGGCACCCTATAAGTCATCCGTCCCGGAACCGTCGAGTCGCGGGCAGTAGAAAAACCGACATACAGGATCAGGGGAAACATGGGGATCTTTGGCAATCTGGGCGGCCTGTTCACAGCGGACATGGCCATCGACCTTGGAACGGCGAACACGCTGGTTTACGTCAAGGGGCGCGGTGTCATCCTGTCTGAGCCTTCGGTCGTAGCCTATCACGTCAAGGACGGCGTGAAGAAAGTTCTGGCTGTCGGCGAAGATGCCAAGCTGATGCTGGGCCGGACGCCCGGTTCTATCGAAGCCATCCGCCCCATGCGCGAAGGCGTGATTGCTGACTTCGATACAGCCGAAGAAATGATCAAGCACTTCATCCGCAAGGTTCACAAGCGTTCGACTTTCTCGAAGCCCAAGATCATCGTCTGCGTCCCCCATGGCGCGACACCCGTTGAAAAGCGGGCGATCCGTCAGTCGGTTCTGTCCGCTGGTGCCCGCCGCGCCGGCCTGATCGCCGAACCGATCGCCGCCGCCATCGGCGCGGGCATGCCGATCACCGACCCGACCGGCAACATGGTCGTCGACATCGGTGGTGGTACAACCGAAGTGGCGGTTCTGTCGCTGGGCGACATCGTCTATGCCCGCTCGGTCCGCGTGGGTGGCGACCGCATGGATGAAGCCATCATCTCGTACCTGCGTCGCCAGCAGAACCTGCTGGTCGGTGAATCCACCGCCGAGCGGATCAAGACCACCATCGGCACGGCGCGGATGCCTGATGATGGCCGCGGCCAGTCAATGCATATCCGGGGTCGTGACCTGTTGAACGGCGTACCCAAGGAAATCGAGATCAGCCAGGCCCAGGTCGCCGAGGCACTGTCGGAACCCGTCCAGCAGATCTGCGAAGCGGTGATGACTGCGCTGGAAACCACTCCACCCGATCTGGCCGCCGATATCGTGGATCGCGGGGTTATGTTGACCGGCGGTGGCGCGCTTCTGGGTGATCTGGATCTGGCCCTGCGCGAACAGACTGGCCTGGCCGTGTCCATCGCGGACGAAAGCCTGAATTGTGTGGCTTTGGGCACCGGCAAGGCGCTAGAATACGAAAAACAGCTGCGCCACGCGATTGACTACGAAAGCTGAGGCGCGCACCTTTCGGGGGCAGTCTGAATTCGGCACGAGCAGCACGGGAAGGTAACCTGTGGCAAAAGACCGATCACAGCGCGATGACTACACGACCCCTCTGCGCCGCTTGTTGCTGGGGATCGTCATTCTGTGCTTGCTGGGCATCTTTCTGGTCTGGCGGATCGACAGCCCCCGCGTCGAGCGGTTCCGCGCGCAGGTGGTGGACGCGGTCGTACCGTCGATGGATTGGGCCATGGTGCCCGTGACCGCCGCTGTGAACCTTGTGCGCGATTTCCAAAGCTACCAGCGTCTGAGCGAACAGAACCGCGAGCTGCGCAGCGAACTGCGCCTGATGCGTGCCTGGAAAGAGGCCGCACTGCAATTGGAGCAGGAAAATGCGCGGCTGCTGGATCTGAACAATGTCCGCCTCGACCCGCGCCTGACATACATCACGGGTGTTGTGATGGCCGACAGCGGATCACCCTTTCGGCAGTCCGTCCTGTTGAATGTGGGGGAACGCGACGGGATCGTTGATGGCTGGGCCACGATGGATGGTATCGGGCTGGTTGGCCGAATTTCCGGCGTCGGACCAGATACGGCTCGGGTGATCCTGGTGACGGACGCCACCAGTGCCATTCCGGCAACGATTCAGCCTTCTGGCCAGACCGCGTTGATCAAAGGAGACAATACTCCGGCCCCAGTGGTCGAATTCCTGGAAAACCGAGAGCTGGTCCGCCCCGGTGATCGGGTGATCACATCCGGCGACGGTGGCGTTTTTCCGGCAGGCCTTTTGATCGGCCAGATCGCCGCGGATCCGGGCGGCCGTCTGCGCGTTCGCCTTTCAGCGGATTTTGAACGGCTCGAGTTTTTTCGC
Organism: Ruegeria sp. HKCCD6604; assembly: GCF_013110635.1. Classification (NCBI taxonomy): domain Bacteria; kingdom Pseudomonadati; phylum Pseudomonadota; class Alphaproteobacteria; order Rhodobacterales; family Roseobacteraceae; genus Ruegeria; species Ruegeria sp. HKCCD6604. The sequence continues at coordinate 53,022 of NZ_WVQW01000007.1, forward strand.
GTTCTGCGCTTCCATTCGCCCCCGCCAATTCAGGATCCGGGTGGGATCGTCGGGCCAACTCGGCCCGAAACTGCGCTTGTACCGGATGAGGTAAGCGATGGATAGGCCCGCCTCATACAACTGGGCCATGCGCGGCCTTTACGTTGCGCTGGCCTTTGTCGTGCTGTTCATGCACTTGCTGCCGCTCGATGCGCAACCGGATCGCTGGCCTTTTCCTGATGTATTGGTTGCGCTGACCTTTGCCTGGGTATTGCGGCGCCCCGATTATGTGCCCACTCTGTTGGTCGCGTTTGTCATGCTGATGGCGGATCTGTTGCTGCAACGTCCGCCCGGCCTTCTGGCTGCGCTGGTGGTGTTTGGCACAGCCTATCTGCGCTCTGCCGCTCCGGGTATGAAGGACACCGGATTTGTCGGAGAATGGATGTCTGTCGGTGTGGTGATTTCCATGGTCTTTTTGACGAACAGAGTCGTTTTGTCGATCTTGTCTGTGCAGCAGGCCGCATTGTGGCCAGTCGTGATTCAACTTGTGCTGACAATCGCCTTCTACCCGTTCATCGTGCTGTTGAGCCAAAGCGTATTTGGCGTCCACCGCCTGTCTGCTGCGGATGCCGGAGCGGTAGGGGGCGGGGCATGAAACAACGCAAACCCAAGTCGCAGGGCCTTGCCTATAAACGCCTGCCACGCCGGGCGCTGCTGCTGGGCGGTTTGCAGGCGGCTTTTATCGGCGGGCTGGCCGCACGGATGCGTTTCATGCAGGTGGATCAGGCCGACGAATACCGCCTGCTGGCCGAAGAAAACCGCATCAACATTCGACTGATCCCGCCAACCCGTGGACGTATCTATGATCGCAACGGGCAGATCATCGGTCAGAACTCACCATCCTATCGCATCGTCATCGTGCGTGAAGACGCAGGCGACGTCGACAAGGTGATTGCCAAATTGTCGGAACTCATCCCGCTGAACGACGATGAGATCGAACGCGCCCGGACCGAAATGCGCCGATCAGCGCCGTTCCTGCCGGTCACTCTGGCGGATCAGGTCACTTGGGAAGACATCTCGAAAGTCGCAGTCAATGCTCCGGCCCTTCCGGGTGTGACGCCCGAAGTCGGCCTGACACGGCAATACCCACGCTATGAGGATTTCGCCCATATCGTCGGCTATGTCGGCCCGGTCAGCGATTACGATCTCAGCAAGCTCGAAGACCCCGAGCCGGTTTTGCGAATTCCCCGGTTTCAGATTGGCAAGGTCGGGTTGGAAGCCAAGCAGGAAATTGCCTTGCGTGGCAAAGCCGGCGCAAAGCGTGTCGAAGTCAACGCCACAGGGCGCGTAATGCGCGAGCTGGACCGGCAGGAAGGTCAGCCGGGTGCGGACATGCAATTGGCGATCGATGCCGACCTGCAACAATATGCGCAAGCGCGGCTGGCAGGTGAAAGCGCGGCTGCAATTGTTCTGGATTGCGAAACCGGGGACCTGCGCGCTGTCAGCTCTACACCCAGTTTCGATCCTAATCTGTTTGTGCGCGGTATCTCGGTCGCGGATTATCGGGCTTTGACGGGGGACAAGTATCGCCCTCTGGCCAACAAGTCCGTACAAGGCACTTATCCTCCGGGGTCGACGTTCAAGATGGTCACCGCATTGGCCGCGCTGGAGGCCGGCGTAATAGGCCCTGGAAACACAGTGTATTGCCCCGGACATCTGAAGGTCGGCAGCCGCAGGTTCCACTGCTGGAAGCGCGGTGGGCATGGTACGGTCGATCTGAACCTGTCGCTTAAACGCAGCTGCGACGTCTATTACTACGACGTGGCTTTGCGGGTCGGGATCGACAAGATATCCGAAATGGCCCGTACATTGGGGCTGGGCGTCAAGCACGATATTCCGATGTCGGCGGTTGCCGCTGGACTTGCCCCCAATCAGGAATGGAAGCAGCGGACACACGGTCAGGATTGGCTGGTGGGCGACACGGCCAACGCGTCCATCGGGCAAGGGTTCATGCTGGCATCACCGCTTCAACTGGCCGTCATGACGGCTCGTATAGCCACCGGCCGATCGGTGACACCGCGCCTTGTACGATCGATCGACGGTGTCGAGCAGCCTTCGGGCGCAGGGGAACCGCTGGACATCAACGCCTACAATCTGGAACAGGTGCGCAAGGCCATGTACTCGGTCTCGAATGATCGGCGGGGGACGGCCTATCGCAGTCGCATCATCGCAGACGAGTTCCGCATGGCCGGCAAAACCGGCACCAGCCAGGTCCGCAACATCACCAAGGCCGAGCGTGCCGCCGGCGTTATCCGCAACGAAGACCTCCCATGGGAACGTCGCGACCACGCCTTGTTCGTCTGCTTCGCGCCCTATGACAATCCGAAATACGCGGTTGCCGTGGTCGTTGAACATGGCGGCGGCGGGTCCAAGGCGGCGGCACCGGTCGCCCGCGATATCATGCTTCAGGCGCTCTACAACGGTACTCCGCCGCTTGAAGCATATCCGGTTGCCGACCGCGAGCGCATCAAGGAACAGCAAAAACGGCTCGAGGGCGACCGTCGCCCCAAAGCGCGTCCCGATGGAAAGGACCGCGCATGAGCTATCTTGAATATGCCGTGAAATCCACGCCGTCGGGGTTTCGGAAATTCCTGTACATGAACTGGCCGCTGACCCTGTTGCTGATCAGCACGGCCAGCGCAGGGTTCCTGATGCTGTATTCGGTTGCAGGCGGGTCGTGGACACCCTGGGCAGAACCGCAGATGGAGCGGTTTGGGCTTGGCCTGATCGCGATGTTCATCATTGCTTTGGTTCCGATCTGGTTCTGGCGCAACATGTCCGTGCTGGCCTATCTCGGGTCGGTCGCGTTGCTGGTATTCGTGGAATTGTTCGGCACCATCGGCATGGGCGCGCAGCGTTGGATCGACCTTGGGTTCATGCGCCTGCAACCCTCAGAAGTCATGAAGGTGGCCCTGGTCATGGTTCTGGCGGCGTACTACGACTGGCTGCCATCGCACAAGACGTCTCGCCCTCTTTGGGTCTTTATTCCCGTGGCTCTGATTGTCCTGCCCACGCTGCTGGTTCTGAAGCAGCCGGATCTCGGCACGTCGATCCTGCTGTTGGCTGCCGGTGGCGGGCTGATGTTTCTTGCGGGTGTCCACTGGGCTTACTTTGCAGCCGTCATTGCCGCCGTCGTGGGCCTGATCGCCGCCGTGTTCAACAGTCGCGGGACCGACTGGCAGTTGCTCAAGGATTATCAGTTCCGCCGGATCGACACGTTTCTTGACCCTTCTACCGATCCTTTGGGTGCCGGGTATCACATCACGCAATCCAAGATCGCCCTTGGTTCCGGCGGCTGGAACGGGCGCGGTTTCATGCAGGGTACGCAATCCCGGCTGAACTTCCTGCCCGAGAAACACACCGATTTCATCTTCACCACCCTCGCAGAGGAGTTCGGGTTTGTCGGTGGCATCACGCTCTTGATTCTCTATGCCCTGATCCTTGTGTTCTGCATGGCGACCGCACTGGCCACCAAGGATCGGTTCTCGTCACTGGTTACTCTGGGCATCGCGCTGAACTTCTTCTTGTTCTTTGCCGTCAACATGTCGATGGTGATGGGCATGGCACCGGTTGTGGGCGTCCCTCTGCCAATGGTCAGCTATGGCGGATCGGCCATGCTGGTGCTGATGGCCGCGTTCGGCATCGTCCAAAGCGCTCATATCCATCGTCCCCGCTGATCTGAAAGGCTCCCGATGCCCGTAAACGTTCTGTTTTCCGCGCGCCCTGCCCTGTGGCCCGTCTATGAACCGCTGCTCACTCGATACCTTGCGGAAACTGGCGTTGAGGCGCGGCTCGGTACGGAATTTGACCCGGATCAGGTCGATTACGTTGTCTACGCTCCGAATGGCGGGTTACTGGATTTTTCGCCCTTTACACGCCTGAAGGCGGTTCTGAGCCTCTGGGCCGGGGTTGAAAAGATCGCGGACAATGACACGCTGACCATCCCCTTGGCGCGAATGGTGGATCACGGGCTGACGCAGGGTATGACCGAATGGGTGGTGGGCCATGTGCTGCGCTATCATCTGGGAATGGATCGCCACATCACCATCCAGGATGGCGTCTGGGCCCCGGATGCCCCGCCTTTGGCGCAAGAGCGCAAAGTGTGCATTCTGGGCCTTGGCGCATTGGGCGAAGCCGCGGCCCGCGCCCTGGCCTCGCTGAATTTCACGGTCACAGGCTGGAGCCGCACCGCCAAGGCCATCCCCGGCGTAACCTGCCTGCATGGTCCTGACGGTCTGCGTGACGCGCTTTCCCGGGCCGAGATACTGGTTCTGCTGCTGCCTGACACCGCTGCCACCGAAAACGCGTTGAATGCTGAAACGCTGGCCCTGCTGCCGAAGGGCGCGCGGATCATCAACCCGGGTCGCGGACCTCTGATCGATGACGATGCGCTGCTGGATGCCTTGAACGCGGGTCAGGTCGGTCACGCGACGCTGGATGTGTTCCGGGTCGAGCCCCTGCCCCCCGATCATCCGTATTGGGCACATCCGAACGTGACGGTGACCCCTCATATCGCGTCCGAGACCCGCCCGGTCACAGCCGCGCAGATCATTTGCGAAAACATCCGGCGTGGCGAAGCCGGAGAGCCCTTCGTGCACCTGGTGGATCGCGCTTTGGGCTACTGATTTCAGGCCGCGATCAGACCGCGGCCTTTCAACAGGGCGTCAACCCCCGGCAATCTTCCCCGGAACGCCAGATACAGGTCTTCTGCCTCGCGCGAACCGCCAGTGGACAGGATGTTGTCCTCCAACGCTTTGGCGCGTTCGGGGTCAAAGGCACCTCCCGCCTCTTCAAAGGCGGCAAAGGCGTCGGCATCCATCACTTCGGACCACATATAGCTGTAGTACCCCGAGCTGTAGCCATCGCCTGCAAAGACATGCGCGAAATGCGGAGTAGCGTGGCGCATTCCAATGGCCTTCGGCATCCCCAACCCGGCCAAAACTTCTGACTGTTTCGCCATCGGATCTGCCGGCGCCTCGCCATCGTGGAAGGCCAGATCAACAAGGGCCGAGGCGACATATTCCACCGTCTGGAATCCCTGATCGAAATTGGCCGCTTTCAGCACCTTTTGCAGCATTTCCTGCGACATCGGCTCGCCCGTTTCCGCATGGGTCGCAAACTCGGCAAGAACCTCGGGCACTTCCAGCCAGTGTTCGTAAAGCTGGCTGGGCAATTCTACGAAATCGCGCGCCACAGACGTGCCCGAGATGCTTTCATATGTCACGTTGGACAGCATCTGGTGCAGGGCATGGCCGAATTCATGAAACAGAGTCCGCGCGTCATCATAGGACAGCAGGGCGGGATCCCCCTTGGCAAAGTTGCAGACATTGATGACAACCGGTGTCTGCTTCTTTGGGAATTTGGCCTGCGCCCTCATCGCGCTGCACCAGGCACCTGACCGCTTGGACCCTCGTGCAAAGTAGTCTCCGATAAATACGGCAACATGCTGCCCGTCGCGGGTAACGTCCCAAGCCCGGCAATCCGGGTGATAGAGGGGTACGTCCAACGGTTTGAATTCCAGCCCGAAAAGCCGGTTGGCGCAGGCAAACGAAGCCTCGATCATACGATCCAGTTGCAGATAGGGTTTCAACGCGGCCTCATCCAGATCATGTTCCGCCTTGCGCCGCTTTTCAGCATAGTACCGCCAATCCCAGGCTTCCAGCGGGCCGTTGATGCCGTCTTCCTGCATCATCTGCGTCAGAACATCCGCGTCGGTGTCGGCGCGGGACTTGGCCGGTTCCCAAACCTGCATCAACAGTTCACGCACCCGATCCGGCGTGCGCGCCATCTCGGTTTCCAGCTTGTAGTCGGCGAACGTGTCATAGCCCAGAAGCTTGGCACGCTCTTCGCGCAAGGCCAGGATCTCGGCCGAGATATCTCGGTTGTCTGTCTCGCCCCCATTGGCACCGCGTGCGGCCCAGGCGCGATAGGCTTTTTCACGCAGGTCCCGGCGGGGCGAGAATTGCAGAAACGGCACGATCAGCGACCGTGACAAGGTGACCACCGGCCCTTTGGCTTTCTTCTCCTGCCCCGCGGCACGCGCCGCGTCCACGACGAAATCCGGCAGGCCGTTCAGATCCTCTTCGGTCAGATCCATGTACCAGTCCCGCTCATCCGCCAGCAAGTTCTGGGTAAACGACGTGCCCAGCGACGCGAGGCGCGACTTGATCTCTTGCATACGGGCGTCTTCGTCCCCTTCCAAAGCTGCACCGGCACGCACAAAGCCCCGGTGGGTCAGCATCAGCACACGCGCCTGTTCCTCGGTCAGGTCAAGATCATCGCGCCGTGCCCATAGGTCGGCCACACGCTTGAACAGCGACTTGTTGGAAGAAATGCCCGAAAAATGCGCCGAAAGCCTGGGGGAAAACGCGCGTTGCAGTTCTTCCCGCTTGGGGTTGCTGTCCGCGCCCGCAATCGTGAAGAAGACCGACAGAACCTTGTCCAGTTGCCCGCCCGCAGCCTCGAGCGCCTCGATCGTGTTGGCGAATGTGGGGGTATCCGGATTTGCCGCTATCGCGTCAATCTCGGCGTTATGCTCTTTCATCGCCTGCTCCAGTGCCGGCGAGAAATCACCATCCGAGATATCGGAAAAAGGGGCTATTTCAAACGGTGTGGTCCAGTTGGACAGGATCGGGTTGGTCATGCGGATCTCCTTTGATCCCATAGCTATGTCGCCATGGCCGGGTGTTCCAGAACACCCATCCCATGTGAAGAAAGGTTAATCGTTTCTCATGCCACAAACGGGGCAATCGTCCCGGCGGGTCAGAACAATCTTTCGGCTTTCGCCGTACAGCGCGTCATAGATCAGCATCTCGCCGCGCAGCGCCATGCCGGCGCCCGTTATCACCTTGATCGCCTCGACCGCCATCATTGATCCGACGACGCCCGGCAGCGGGCCGATCACGCCGGCCTCGGAACAGGACGGGGCCAGACCGGGGGCCGGGGCCTCTGGGAAGATGCACTGATAGCAGGGGCTGCCCTTGGCCGGGTCAAACACACTCAGCTGACCTTCCCACTGCGACAAAGCCCCCGAAATCAGCGGTTTGCCCAGCGCGACAGCGGTTCGGTTTGCCAGATACCGGGTCTCAAAATTGTCGGTTCCGTCAAGAATCAGATCGAAGTCTGCAAACAGGTCGGTGGCGATTTCCTCGCTCAAGCGGCGGTGATAGGGCAGAACAACGACGTTCGGGTTTTGCGCATCCATCGCCTGCTGCGCCGAAAAGACCTTGGGCATTCCAATATCCGCGTCCCGGTGAATGACCTGTCGTTGCAGGTTGGCATTCTCGACAACGTCATCGTCGATGATCCCGATCGTGCCGACACCCGCAGCCGCCAGATATTGCAGCGCAGGTGCACCCAGGCCACCTGCGCCGATCACCAGTACGCGGGCTTTTTTGAGTTTTTTCTGACCGGGCCCACCCAGTTCGCGCAAAACGATATGGCGGGCATAGCGGTCCAGCTCGGCCTCGGTAAATCGGTCCGAGGGCATGTCGGGCTCCGTTTCCGAAGTTGAAACTGCGCGGTTACGCAAGGCTTTGAGTATTCTGCCATACAGCAAAGCCAGCGCCGCGAAACCCACGAGGATCAGCCAAAGCGCCACAGACCCACCCGTTGCTTCGCGAAGAGGGTGCCCATCCGGCAAGATCAGATGGGACAGTATGACGCCGGCCAGCAACATACTCACGGAAACCACCCGCGCTTTTTTCGACGTGCCGGCGATATAACCGACACCCCAAAGCCCAGCAGCCAGGATGAAAACCAACAGCATCAGCCGCGCCCGGTCGAGCCGAAACCGCCAGCCCCGCGATCGGTTTCGCCCAGAGCCTGAGCCAGTTCAAACGTTGCCTGCACTACCGGCGCGACCACAAGCTGCGCGATACGATCTCCGTGGGCGATCTCGAACCGTTCCTGTCCCGCATTCATCACGATCACGCCCAAAGGCCCACGATAGTCGCTGTCGATAGTGCCCGGCGTGTTGGGCAGTGTAATCCCATGCTTCAACGCAAGGCCCGAGCGGGGCCGAACCTGCACCTCATACCCTTGTGGGATTTCAATGCGCAGGCCGGTCGGCACCAGCGCCCGCTGACCGGGGTCCAGCGTAATCGGCGCGCCGCCGGGCAGATTGGCACGCACGTCCGCGCCGGCCGCCCCCGAGGTTTCGTAAGAGGGAAGCGCCACGGCGGGGTCTGCCCCGTCTTCGCGGATCACCCGGATTGCAACCATGCCCTTGCCTTTCCTTCAGCCCGCCAACGCGTCCGCGATTTTCGCCGCCAGACGCCGGGCAACTTCGCCTTTGCCCATACGGGGCCATTCCTCGGCCCCGTTGTCCGAAATCAGGATGACCGCATTCTCTGACCCGCCCATAATGCCTGTTGCAGGGCTGACATCGTTTGCGACGATCCAGTCGCAGCCTTTGCGCAGACGCTTGGCCGTGGCGTGTTCGATCACATTGTCGGTCTCGGCCGCAAAGCCTACAACCAACGGCGGGCGGTTCACGCCCATCCCGGAAACACGTTTCAGAATGTCCGGGTTTTCGGCGAATTCCAGTACCGGCAGGCCATCGCGGCTTTTTTTCAGCTTCTTGTCCGATGCGCTGGCGACCCGCCAGTCCGCGACCGCAGCCGCGAATATTCCGGCATCGACGGGCAGAGCTGCATCAACCGCATCAGACATCTGTTGCGCGGTTTCGACAGGTACGACCCGCACACCCGCCGGGGGCGGCACGTCTGCCGGGCCAGTCACAAAGGTCACCTCGGCCCCCAATTCCGCCAGCGCCCGGGCCACGGCGGCACCTTGGGCCCCGGACGAACGGTTGGCTATGTACCGGACCGGATCTATCGGCTCATGCGTCGGGCCGGACGTCACCAGCACCCGCCTGCCCGCCAAGGGCCCCGCAGACAACCGAGCCTCAACCGCCGTGACAATTTCCAGCGGCTCGGACATGCGCCCGGGGCCGTATTCGCCACAGGCCATGTCGCCTTCGTTCGGGCCCACAAAGCGCACGCCATCCGCTTGCAGCTGCTTCAGGTTTCGCTGTGTTGCCGGGTGGGTCCACATGCGCACATTCATCGCGGGCGCACACAGAACGGGTGTGTCCGTGGCCATCAGAAGGGTCGAGGCCAGATCGTTGGCCAGCCCTGCGGCCATCTTGCCCATCAGATCCGCCGTTGCGGGGGCCACAACGATCAGATCCGCAGAGCGCGACAGTTGAATATGCCCCATCTCGGCCTCATCAGTGAGGTCAAACAGATCGCGATAGCCTTTTTCACCTGCCAGAGCCGAAACGGACAGCGGTGTCACAAACTCTTCCGCAGCGCGCGTCAATACAGGGGTTACGTCCGCGCCACGCTCGCGCAATCTGCGGATCAGGTCCAGCGATTTGTAGGCCGCGATTCCGCCACCGATAATCAGCAGAATGCGTTTGGATGACAGCATGTTCAGCCCTTCCCGTCCCGGTCGGCCCCGACATTAGGCAAGGCCCGCAGGTAGTTCCAGCGATTAATTCTGAACCTGAAATGCTGCACAGGGGTCTTCGCGCTCGGCCGTGGGGCTATCAATCACGATATCGAATTCTCCGTCGATCGCTCCATCCTCGGATTGTCCGACGGCCACGACTTTCCAACCTGGTCTGAGGCGCGCAACATAGGTCGGTATGCCCCGATCCTTTCGCGCGTGACCATTTCCAGTAATCACGGCAACCGGACCCCCGGTTTCGTCCATCGCACGGACCACGGCACGGGCCAGCACAGCATCGCGCAATCGTTGGATCGCAACCATCTGGGGCAACATTTCAGCCGGAAGCGCATCGCAATGCGCCGCCAACTGGTCGGCTTCGCGCGCGGCTTGTTCTTCGGGCGATAGAGGCACCGTCAGACCATAACGCGCCGCGTCTGCCCCCAACGCCGTGGCGGCACCGCGTTCCATCGCGGCACGCGCAGCAGCACGCGGAACCATGGCCCCGTAAACCGGCGCGCCCGATGCTTCGAACACCGGATAATACATGCTGAGCGGCGGCCAGCCACTTTCAGCCCATTCCAGAATACGGCTCAGTTCTTCTGGGTTGGACACAGCTTTCTGAGCGAGCCTCTGCGCGCCCTCTTCCGTGACCATTTCCCAGACGACGGCCGAGGGTGAAACAGCCTTGAGCGCTTCGGCCTGCACCAGATGATGCGTCGGGTTGTCGTGAACTTCCCCCAATATCACGACATCGGCGTCCCGCATCGCGGACATGGCATCAGCGGGAACAAGTCTATCTGCCAGCCCCGGTCGCGCTGCCGCAACCGTAAGACCCAGAAGGCACACAAGAATCGCAAACTGTTTCATGCGATGAAGTGTTGCACCTCGCGCGACTGGGCTTCAAGGTTCTTGCGCATTTTCGCGAAGGCTGCGGCCTCAAGCTGTCGTACACGTTCTTTTGACAGACCCAGCTCGGTTCCCAAGCTTTCCAGGGTTCGCGCGGGGTCTCGCAGCTTGCGCTCGCGCACGATGAAACGCTCGCGATCATTCAAGGCATTCATCGCCGTCAACAGCCACTTGCGCAATTGTTCGGTATCATGGCTGTGTTCAACTGCTTCGGCTGCCTGCTCGCGGTCATCTTCCAGAGCATCGATCCACTCGCGCCCATCCTCATCAGCGGATTGCACCGCATTCAGCGAAAAATCAGAGCCGGACAGACGACCTTCCATCATCTCGACGTCGCGCAGCGGCACACCGATTTCCGTGGCGATCATCTGATGCAACTGATGACGGTCCAGTTCCTGACCTTCAGTGGCGGCTTCACGTTCCAGCCGGGCCTGAACTCGCCGCATGTTGAAGAACAGCGACTTCTGAGATGAGGTTGACCCGGTCCGAACCATGGACCAGTTCCGCATCACATAGTCCTGAATGCTTGCCTTGATCCACCATACGGCATAGGTCGAAAACCGCACGCCGCGATCTGGATCGAACTTGTCTGCGGCCTTCATCAGGCCAAGGCCTGCTTCTTGAATGAGATCATTCATCGGCGCGCCATAGCGCTTGAACTTGGCCGCCATCGAAATCGCCAGACGCATATAGGCGGTGATCAGACGGTGCAACGCCTGTTCATCACGCTCATCACGCCACGCATAAGCCAGTTTCAGTTCGGTTTCCGCATCCAGCAGCTCGGCCTTCATTGCTTGCCGGGACATCGAAAAGTCCGTCGCATTATCCAGTGCCATAAACCTCTCCCCTGTTTGCAGGTACTGGTCAGACTTGCTTTGCCGACCTATGACCATTACGCAAAACAGCACCAAACGGATCATCTATAGGTAAGTACTGTGTCGCCGGATTTAACCTTGGTTCTGGGTGGGGCCGCGTCAGGCAAGTCGGTTTTCGCCGAAGAACTGGTTGTTTCTCAGGGGAAAAGCCGACTTTACCTTGCGACATCACAAGTGTTTGATGACGAGATGCGCCAGAAGATTGAGCGCCATCTTGAACAACGCGGCGACGGGTGGACTACGGTTGAAGAACCCTTCGATCCGGGGCCGGTTCTGGCCACGTTGTCGCCCGATCAGATTTGCCTGATTGACTGCGCCACCATGTGGCTGAGCAACCACCTGTTGGCTGATACCGATCTGGAGGCGGCACAAACCGCCCTGCTTGACGCCCTTCGTGGATGCCCGGCGCAAATCGTGATCGTCTCGAACGAAGTTGGCCACGGCATTGTCCCGGACAACGCCCTGGCCCGCCGGTTTCGCGAAGCCCAGGGGCGGCTGAATATCGCACTTGCAGCGCAGGCCGATCTGGTGGTGCAGATCACCGCCGGATTGCCCTTGGTTCTGAAAGGGCAATTGCCGTGACGCGCCTTCACCTTGTTCGACACGGGCCGACACATGCGAAAACCATGGTCGGCTGGTCCGACCTGCCCGCCGACCTGAGTGATACAGCCGCACTGAAACGTCTGAACGACCATTTGCCGCCCGAGGCGCTTGTGATCTCGTCCGATCTGTCACGGGCAGTTGAAACCGCCACGGCCATACAAGGCCAACGTCAACGTCTTCCTCATCATCCGGGCTTGCGGGAAATCCATTTTGGTCACTGGGAGTTGCGCGGATTTGCCGAAATCGAAGCCGAAGACCCGGAACTGGCCTTTGCATATTGGGACAACCCCGGCGATGTCCGCCCGCCGCAGGGTGAAAGCTGGAACGACGTCCGCAATCGGGTCGACGCGGCGATCGACACGCTTGTTTCAGCACATTCAGGCGGCGATCTGGTCATCGTTGCGCATTTCGGCGTTATCCTAACTCAGGTGCAGCGCGCCCTTGATCTGGACGGACAACAGACTTTTTCACACCGAATCGACAACTTGTCGGTGACGGATATCCTGATCGACGCAGACAGGTGGTCCGTCGGTACAATTAATCACCTTCCGTGAACAGACCCCGCACAAATCACTGTTTTACCGAACTGCGAACCTGCGGCATCGTCTGCGCATGACATATGATTTGTATATCGGCGACCGCCTCTTCTCCAGCTGGTCAATGCGTGGCTGGTTGATGCTTGAGAAATTCAACCTGCCCCATAGAAGCCACATGATTGGCCTGTATTCGGGCACCATGGCACAGGATATGGCTTCCCTGGCTCCAGCGCGACTTGTACCTGCCCTGCGCCTGCCGGATGGAACTGTGGTCGGCGAAAGCCTGGCCATGGCCGAAACCCTGGCCGAGCGCCACCCTGATGCCGGGTTGTGGCCATCAGATCCCGCCGCCCGGGCAACCGCCCGCTGGCTGTGCGCCGAGATGGTGGCAGGGTTCGGTGCCCTACGAGGCGAATGCCCGATGCAATTGCTGCATGTCTGGCAGGGTTTCGACCCATCGGATGAAACACTGGCAAATCTGGCTCGTATCGAAACACTCTGGGACCATGCGCGCACAGTGTCCGGTGCGGAACAAGGCCCGTTGTTTGGCACGTATTCGCTGGCGGACGTGTTTTACACACCTGTCGCAGCGCGGATCATCGGATATGGACTGCCAGTTTCAAGGGCCAACCGAACCTATTGCCTGGACCTGTTGTCAGACCCCGCCGTCAGACAATGGCGCGCAATGGGCCTGACCGTCAGATACGACCCTTTTCCCTATCGTCAGGACTTGCCGTCCAAGCCCTGGCCGATCGGAGGGGTTTCAACCGCCAAGCCGGTCTCCGGCCCGTCAATCAACCAAGTTTGCCCCTATTCCGGCAAACCCGTCGTGGAGTTTTTGGAGTTGGACGGCAAATGCTGGGGCTTCTGCAATCCGTTCTGCCGCGACAAAACCGTTGCAGATCCCGACGCGTGGCCCAAATTCGCTGCCTTGCGCGCAACCGTTAACGACTCTTAAACCACAACCATGGCAGCAACGTCCTGTTAACCAAGAACAGGACTGCCATGGTTGCCCGCGCCCACACTGTTGCCTTTCAAGGGGTCGAAGCCCGCCCGGTCGAGGTGCAATGTGCCGTATCGCCCGGCTTGCCGGCCTTCTCCATCGTTGGCCTTCCCGACAAGGCCGTATCCGAAGCCCGCGACCGTGTCCGCAGCGCGCTGAGTGCGATGGCCATCGCCCTGCCCTCGAAACGAATTACGATCAACCTGTCTCCTGCGGATCTGCCCAAGGAAGGCAGCCACTTCGACCTGCCCATCGCAGTCGCGCTGTTGTCTGCGCTCGAAATCATCCCGGTCGATGCCGCCGAAGGAACGGTTGCACTGGGAGAGTTGTCGCTTGATGGATCTCTGGTGCCTGTTGTCGGCGCCCTGCCCGCAGCCATGACGGCAGCGTCCGAGGGCCGCATGTTGCTATGTCCCAAAGCCTCCAGCGCCGAAGCGGCATGGGTCGACGCCACTCAGGTTATCGGCGCGGATTCCCTTGGTGATGTTGTCCGCCATTTCTCGGGACAGTGCCCTTTGCCGGCGGCACAACCCGGCGAGGTGAATCTGACGCCCAGCGTGCGGGATCTGCGCGATGTAAAGGGACAGGAACGCGCCAAGCGCGCCCTGGAAATCGCGGCAGCCGGACGTCACCATCTGATCATGATCGGTACGCCGGGATCGGGCAAATCCATGCTGGCTGCACGGCTTCCGGGCATCTTGCCTCCGCTCACGGCGGTCGAAGCGTTGGAAACTTCGATGATCCAGTCCCTGTGCGGGTTGCTGGACGAAGGCGGCATCAACCGCACCCGTCCTTTTCGGGAACCGCATCATACGGCGTCGATGGCAGCCATTGTCGGTGGCGGCAAAGGCGCCAAGCCCGGTGAAATCTCATTGGCGCATAACGGCGTGCTGTTCATGGATGAGTTTCCCGAGTTTCCGCGTACGGTTCTGGAGACCCTGCGCCAGCCAATAGAGTCCGGAGAAGTCATGGTGGCGCGTGCCAATGCCCATGTGAAATACCCTTGCCGCTTCATGCTGGTGGCCGCCGCGAACCCGTGCAAATGCGGCTACCTGACGGATCCATCGCGCGCCTGCTCTCGCGCACCCGGCTGCGGCGAGGATTATCTGAACCGTATCTCGGGGCCCCTGATGGACAGGTTCGACCTGCGGATCGAAGTTCCGCCTGTGGGCTTCACCGATCTTGATCTGCCCCCTTCCGGCGACAGCTCGGCGACAGTTGCCACGCGGGTTGAAAACGCCCGCGCCATACAGGCAGACCGGTTTCGGGGAATGCCAGAGATGCGTCAGAATTCCGACGCCGAAGGCAAAGTTCTGGAACAGATCGCAACACCCGATGCAGAAGGAAAAGCAGTTTTGCTGAAGGCGGCTGATCGGTTCGGCCTATCGGCCCGTGCCTTTCATCGCATTCTGAGGGTGGCGCGGACGATCGCCGACCTGGACGGCTCAGCCGACATCCGCAGGCCACATGTCGCAGAGGCGCTGAGCTTTCGCATCAGCGCCCGCGTGATGGCTTAGATCTTGGCTTCAATCGCCTGCCAGATCTTTTCGGCAATGTTCACGCCGTCGAACCGTTCCAGCTCTTGAATACCGGTGGGCGAGGTCACGTTGATCTCGGTGAGATAGTCGCCAATGATGTCGATCCCGACAAAAATCTGCCCTTTTTCCTTCAGCAACGGTCCGATGGCGGCGCAGATCTCCAGATCACGCTCTGACAACCCGATCTTTTCCGGGCGTCCGCCCACATGCATGTTTGACCGCGTTTCGCCCGCGGCCGGCACCCGGTTGATTGCGCCAACCGGTTCACCGTCCACCAGGATCACCCGCTTGTCGCCATTGCTAACATCCGGCAGGAATTTTTGCACGATCAGAGGCTCGCGCGAGAACCCCGTGAACAGCTCGTGCAGAGAGGTCAGGTTGCGGTCATTGGCATCCAGTCGGAACACGCCCGCACCGCCGTTGCCATAAAGCGGCTTTAGGATGATATCGCCGTGCTTTTCCTTGAACGCCTTGATCGTTTTTATGTCACGGGCAATCGTTGTCGGCGGCGTCAGGTCAGGGAAATCCAAAACCAGCAGTTTTTCAGGATAGTTCCGAACCCAGAACGGGTCGTTGACCACCAGCGTTTGCCCTTTCAGTCGGTCCAGCAGATGGGTGGACGTGATGTAATGCATGTCAAAGGGTGGATCCTGACGCAGCCAGACCACGTCGAAATCGGCCAGGTCAACTTCACGTTCGGGGCTCAGAACCGCCGGATCGCCGGCGACCCGCTGCACGGTCATGTCATGGCCGCGCGCCGTGATACGACCTTCCTGATAGGCCAGCTGATCCGGCCCATAGAAAAACAACGAATGACCGCGCGCCTGCGCCTCTTCCGCCAGACGGAATGAGCTGTCGGCGTTGATGTCCACGGCCCCGATCGGGTCCATTTGAAAGGCGATTTTCATGGCGTGTCCCTCAGTTTCACGCAAGATACATGGCCCAGCAGGCCTGAGGGTTCAATGGGGCTTAGGCGTGACCGAAGGCGTTTTCGATGATTTGAACCGCGCCAGTGCTATCTACAAGCGCCGCGTCAAAGCGGACATTGGTCAACTGCCCACCCGGTTCGTTTTCCAGGTATTGCGCGGCCGAGGCACAGATTCGGTCAATTTGTCTTTGGCTGATCCGGGCTGCAGCATTTTCGAAACTGGAGCTTTTCTTGACCTCGATGAACACTAGCCCATCGCCGTCCCGCGCAATCAGATCGATTTCACCACCGGCACCCCGCCACCGATGATGCGCAATTGCAAACCCCCGGCGCTCGTAGTCCGAGGCGACCCGAAGCTCGGCCGACTGCCCCGCCTGGTAGGAAACCGAGCCCTGAATTGCACGCCGCCCCATGTCATCCCTTTCCCAGTTTCAGAGCTTTCTGGTAAATTGGACGGCGCGGCAGATCATACATTTCTGACACAAGATCCGCTGCGTCCCTGACCGAATGAGTTTCCAAAGCTCGCTTCAAAGCCTCTTCTACGTCGGATTCGTTAACACTTTGCGAATGGCTACGGTCAACCAGCAGAACGATCTCACCCTTGACCGGTTTTTCCTGAATTTCTGCCGCCAGATCGGCCAGTCTTCCACGGCGAATTTCTTCGAACTTTTTCGTCAGTTCACGGCACAAAGCCGCCTGACGGTCTGCCCCCAGGCATTCCGCAAGATCTGCAAGGCTGGCCGAGACGCGTTTTGGGGATTCATAGAACACCAAGGTGCCTGGTATGTTTTTCAAAGCCTCAATCCGGGTCCGGCGTGCACCCGATGCATTGGGCAAGAAACCTGCGAAAAAGAATGAATCCGTTGGCAGGCCCGCCAGGGTCAGCGCTGTTATGGCGGCGGATGCCCCGGGCGCACAGGTCACCATATGCCCGGCTTCGGCCGCCTGCTTGCCCAGATTATATCCCGGATCAGCGATCAGCGGCATACCCGCCTCGGATGCATAGGCGACCGATTGCCCCTGCGCCAGGGCATCCATAAGCTTGCCACGCGCCCCGGCGCCGCTGTGATCATGGTAGGCTTGGATATGCCGACCCTCCAGGGGGATGCCATGGATTTCCATCAACCGCCGCAGGCTCCGGGTGTCCTCCGCCGCTATCACATCAGCCGAGGCCAGAACATCCAGCGCCCTGAGCGTAATATCGCGCGCGGTTCCGATCGGAGTGGCAACAAAATACAGGCCCGCAGCCAATCTGATCTTTTGGAAATTCAAAGCTGGACCCTCACAGCATGACGTTTATTATCGCGGCTCAACAGAACAGAAGCATTCACAGCCGCCGGATCAGGGAGTTTTCATTTAGATGTTTACCGTTTGCAAGCCCGTAAGCAAGCTGGCGAAAGCCGCCATTGCCCTGACGACCGCAGCGTTTCTGGCCGCTTGTGAGCCGGGCGGCGTTGGGGGTGGCCCTTCGATTGACACGTCGAATCCTGTTCCGGTTGCTTTGCTGGTTCCCCGCTCGGGCGACGCCGCGCTGGCGCAGAGCCTTGAGAATGCGGCCCGTATGGCAATGTCCGATCTGCCTAACGTCAAAATCGACCTGCGTGTTTACGATACGGCAGGAAACCCGACCACGGCGACAGCGGTGGCCCAGCAGGCCGTTGCCGAAGGCGCCAAGATCATTGTCGGCCCTGTTTACGCCCAGGCGGCAAACGCTGCCGGACTGGCCGTACTGAACAATAACGTGAATGTTCTTTCGTTCTCGAACAACACCAGCATTGCGGGTGGCAATGTATTTGTACTTGGACCGACCTTTGAAAACACCGCCAACCGGCTGGTGAATTATGCGGGCAGGCAAGGCAAAACGAACACGGTTATCGTGCACAGCAATGATGCCGCGGGGCAAGTGGGGCAAGCTGCCATCGCCAATGCTCTGGCAAACAGCCGGGTCAACAATGCGGGAACGGTCGGATACGACCGGTCGCAACAGGGTGTCATCAACTCGGTTCCCACCATCAAGGCCACCGTCGATTCGACAGGGGCGGACTCGATTTTCATGACGGCAACGACAGCGGGTGCCTTGCCACTTTTCTCGCAATTGCTGCCTGAGGCCGGCGTTTCTCCGGCGACGACACAATTCATCGGTCTAACCCGTTGGGATATCCCCCCGCAAACGCTGGAGCTGCCGGGCGTGCAAGGGGGATGGTTCGCCCTGCCCGACCCGTCAAAGGCCCAAGCCTATCGTCAACGGTATAACGCGACATATGGAGAAGCCCCTCATCCGATCAGCGGTCTGGCCTATGACGGAATAGCGGCGATTGGTGCTTTGGTCAGCCAAGGCAAGTCCGATGCGCTGACCGGTGCTGCCCTGACGCAAAATGCCGGTTTCCAGGGTGTTGGCGGTATCTTCCGCCTCCGCCCGAACGGCACCAATGAACGCGGCCTTGCCGTAGCGACGATTCAGAATAAACAGGTGGTTGTGATTGACCCTGCCCCGCAAAGCTTCTCTGGTGCCGGTTTCTGAGCGATCGGGCGAGACCATGGCGCCGGATGGCGCGCTAATTTGCCCTGCCGAAAACATCTTTGACAGCGTCAGCGTCAATGATGCGCTGGCCGAGGTGTTCGAGACCAGCTCTGACAACAGCAAAATGCGTTCTGAAACAGTGCGCATCCTGCGTGACGCTCAGAAAGCGGGCCGTAAAGCCATTGCCGATGCCTTCAGCGAGCGTCCGTTCGACGCGCGCGCGCTGACCCGGTCCTATACCTACCTGACGGACCAGCTGGTCGGAACCGCGATGCTGGTCTCCAGCACGCGCTTGCACCCGCTTGCGACGCCAACACAAGGTGAAAAGATCGCCGTACTGGCCGTTGGCGGATACGGGCGCGGTGAAATGGCGCCGTCTTCTGATGTCGATCTGCTGTTTCTGACCCCCTACAAAATCACCGCCTGGGCCGAGAGCGTCATCGAATCGATGCTTTATATCCTTTGGGATCTCAGGCTTAAGGTCGGGCATTCCTCGCGCACGATCAAAGACTGCCTTCGGCTGGGCACCGAGGATTTCACGATCCGCACGGCAATGCTTGAACAACGCTATCTGGCGGGCGACAAGGCGTTGGCCGACGAGCTTGAGCGACGCCTGAAAACCGAGCTGTTCAAAGGAACCGAGCGGGAATTCATCGAAGCCAAACTGAACGAACGAGATGAGCGGCACCTGAAACAGGGAGAGCGCTACAAGGTCGAACCCAATGTGAAAGAGGGCAAAGGGGGGTTGCGCGACCTCCAATCCCTCTACTGGATCGCAAAGTACATCTATGGCGTTCAGGACGTGGCGGAACTTGTGCCTTTGGGTCTGTTCACCCCGGAAGAGTTCAAGACTTTCGTTCAGGCCGAAGAATTTCTTTGGGCCGTTCGTTCGCATTTGCATCTGGTGACGGGTCGCGCCACCGAGCAACTGACTTTTGACATGCAGGTCGAGGTTGCCGCGCGCATGGGCTATGAGGATCACGCCGGTCGCCGGGCGGTCGAGGTGTTCATGCAACGCTATTTCCGCGAAGCCACGCGTGTCGGCGAGTTGACGCGGATTTTTCTGACGAAGCTTGAGGCGCTGCACGTGAAAGGCGCACCTTTGCTGGAGCGTATTTTCCGCAGGCGCCGGCGGGTCAAAGCGGGATACCGGGTTGTTCACGGTCGTCTGGACGTAGCGGACCCTGACAAATTTCTGTCCGACAAGGTAAACCTTCTGCGCCTGTTCGAAGAAGGCTTGCGAACGGGAATGCTGATCCATCCGGATGCCATGCGTCTGGTGGCGGCAAATCTGCATCTGATCGACGACGAAATGCGCAATGACAAAGAAGCGCGGCGCATCTTTCTTGACCTGATGCTAAAACACGGCAACCCAGAGCGAGCCTTGCGGCGGATGAACGAACTGGGTGTACTGTCCGCCTTCCTGCCCGAGTTCGAGCCCATCGTGGCCATGATGCAGTTCAACATGTACCACAGCTATACGGTGGACGAGCATACCATCCAGTGCATCGTGAACCTGGCCCAGATCGAACGCGGAGAGCTGATCGAATCGCTGCCTCTTGCCTCTTCGATTCTGAAAGGTGGGGTCAATCGCAAGGTGCTGTATGTTGCCCTGTTGCTGCATGATATCGCGAAGGGGCGACCCGAGGATCACTCGATCCTTGGGGCACAGATCGCGCGCAAGGTGGCACCAAGACTGGGCCTGAACAAAGCAGATTCGGAAACGGTCGAATGGCTGGTGCGCTATCACCTGCTGATGTCCGACATGGCACAGAAACGTGACATTTCAGACCCCCGCACAGTGCGTGATTTCGCCAAGGCAGTTCAAACCGTCAAACGGCTAGACCTGTTGACCGTTCTGACCGTCTGCGACATTCGCGGCGTGGGGCCGAACACATGGAACAACTGGAAAGCCACGCTTTTGCGTGCCCTTCACGCTGAAACCAAGCGCGCGCTGGAAACCGGGATGGAGGACCTCAACCGCGCCAATCGCGGCGCCGAGGCAAAGAAAGCCCTGCGCACCGAACTGGCAGCCTGGTCCAAGGCCGACCTCAAATCCGAGACGGGGCGCCACTACGACCCGTATTGGCAGGGTCTCAATCTGGCCACACATGTCGAGTTTGCGAACATGCTGCGTGCGCTGGAACAAAGCGGCGACCCCGGCGCGATGGAGATCCGCCTGCAACCGGACGAGGATCGCGACGCAACCCGAGCCTGTTTTGCCATGGGCGACCACCCCGGTATCTTTGCCCGCATTGCCGGCGCGCTGGCCCTGGTCGGCGCGAATGTCGTGGATGCGCGCAGCTATACGACCAAAGACGGCTATGTCACCGATGCATTCTGGATTCAGGACGCCGAAGGGCACCCGTTTGAAGCCTCGCGCCTGCCACGTCTTACACAGATGATCCATAAGACATTGCGCGGCGAAGTCGTTGCGAAGGAGGCGTTGAAATCACGCGACAAGATCAAGAAACGCGAGCGTGCCTTCAACGTTCCAACGCATATCACCTTCGACAATGACGGCTCTGAAATTTACACGATCATCGAAGTGGACACCCGCGACCGTCCGGGTCTGTTGTTTGATCTGACCCGGACCCTCGCCGCAGCGAATGTCTACATCGCCAATGCCGTGATCGCGACCTATGGCGAACAGGTGGTCGATACGTTTTACGTCAAGGATATGTTCGGCTTGAAGTACCATTCGGAAAGCAAGCAACGTGGGCTCGAGGCCAAGCTGCGCAAGGCGATCACCGAAGGCGCCGAGCGTGCTGCGTCATGAAGCAAATACGCTTGGTCTCGGGCCTGTTCACGGTCGGTTTCTGGACGCTGGCCAGTCGAATACTGGGGTTTCTGCGGGAAATTCTGCTGACCGCCTTCATCGGCCCCGGGCCGGTGATGGATGCTTTCGTGGCGGCCTTTCGCCTGCCGAACATGTTCCGCCGCTTTTTTGCCGAAGGCGCGTTTAACGCAGCCTTTGTGCCCATGTTCTCGAAACGGCTGGAAGCGGATGAGAATCCACAGGGCTTCGCGCAGGATGCGTTCAACCTGCTGGCCCTGGCTGTTCTGGCACTGGTCGGGCTGGCCATGGTCTTCATGCCCGGCCTGGTGTGGCTGACAGCCGAAGGGTTTTATGGCGATGAACGGTTCGATCTGGCCGTGGACTATGGCTATGTCGTGTTCCCGTATATCCTTTTCATGTCCTTGGCGGCCCTGTTCTCGGGCGTATTGAACGCAACCGGCAGGTTCGCCGCGGCCGCAGCGGCACCTGTTTTGCTGAACATCTTTGCCTGCACCGCGCTGATTGCCGGGGCCATCTCCGGCGGTGAGGTGATACGATGGCTGATCTCGGTCATTCCGGTCGCCGGCGTCGCACAACTGGTGCTGGTCTGGGTGGCGACCGAACGTGCAGGTATCCGTATCCGCCCCGGCCTGCCCCACCTGACGCCCGAGATGCGCCGGATGGTCCGCATCGCGGTTCCCGCCGCCTTGGCCATGGGGGTCACCCAGGTCAATCTGGTGGTCGGACAACTGGTGGCATCAAAGACCGAAAAGGCCGTGAGTTGGCTGTTCGCCGCGGATCGCCTGTACCAACTGCCTTTGGGCGTCGTCGGAATCGCCATTGGCATTGTCCTGCTGCCCGACCTGTCCCGCCGCCTGCGCGCCGACGACAAGGAAGGGGCCCGCAACGCGTTTTCCCGCGCCGGGGAATTTATGCTGCTGTTGACGCTGCCCTCTACCGTGGCGTTCCTGATCATCCCGAACCCGCTGGTTTCGGTACTGTTCGAACGGGGACAGTTCAGTCCCGAGGATACCGCTGCGACAGCTCTGGCGGTCGCGATTTATGGCATCGGTCTGCCTGCATTCATGCTGCAAAAACTGCTGCAACCACTTTTCTTTGCGCGCGAGGATACGCGTTCCCCGTTCCGCTATGCGGTGGTCGCAATGGTCGTGAACGCGGCCTTGGCGTTTGGCCTATTTCCGCTGGTGGGTTGGATCGCCCCTGCGATTGCCGCGTCAACTGCCGGCTGGGCCATGGTTGTTCTTCTGGCGATCGGGGCACGTCGCATGGGCGAAGAAGCGCGTTTCGATGACCGTTTCAGGGCACGTGCGGGCCGGATCGTTCTGGCCTCGGTCGGTATGGGCGCGGTTTTGTTTGCGTTGATCCACTTCTTGGGTTGGACGCTGGACATTCCCGGCTGGCGCTATCTTGCGCTTTTGGTCCTGATCGTGGTCGCCGCCGTCTCGTATTTCTGTCTTGGTCATGTCCTGGGAGCGTTCAAATTGTCAGAGTTCAAACGCGCCTTGCGCCGGGCCTGATCAATCGCGGCGGATGCGCCCGACGATCCGGGCCCAGGCCCCCGGCGCCACCAGAAATGACATGCCAAAGCCAGTGGCAAACCCGCCCAGATCGGCGACCCATTCCGCGTTTCCGCCGAAGATCAGACCAAACAGGAACTGAATGCCCATCAGAACGGCGATCAGTTGGAACGCCCTTGCCTGATTTGCCCCCACAAGCGACAGTTTGCGCCACAACAACCACGTGAATGCTCCGATCAGGCCATAAACAGGTGGAAACCCTCCGATCAGGGGATAGCGCGGGTCCAGCAAAACGGCATAACTCAACGCGCCGCCAATCCCCGAGACGACGAAAATCAGCAGCATGGGGACACCACCGAAAACCTCACCAACCATTTTTCCCATCGCCAGAACGAAGACACAGACAAAAATCGCCTGCGTAAAGTTGGCGGATACAAAGGGATAGGTCACGAACCGGACCAGATGTTCGAACGGCCAACGCCCGTTCAGCACCATCCAATCGAAAATATCCGCCGAGAAGGCATAGTGCTGTATCGCGTCTAGACGCCAACCCACGGCCGCCGGCCCTCCGATCAAACCGCGCGATCCCAGCGTGAAGGCCAGTTCGACGCCGATGATGAACAGAACCAGCGCCACCACAACGGGCGGCAACGGGTTTACGGCGGGTGTGTAATGCTCACTGCTCATCGGGCTGGCCTTTCGCGGCTGTTGACGTCCCTTTGCCTCATGGGTAAGCGACGGGGGCTGATTTTTCCAGACAGGAGTTCCCTTTGATGACCGAGACCCAGTTCACGCCCCGCGTGTTTTCCGGCGCACAGCCTTCGGGTAACCTGCACCTCGGCAATTATCTCGGTGCGCTTCGGAACTGGGTGAGAATGCAAAGCGAGGAATTTGAAACCATCTATTGCATGGTCGATCTTCATGCAATCACGGTCTGGCAAAATCCAACCGAGTTGCAGCATGCAACGCGGGAGCTTTGTGCCGGTTACATCGCTTCTGGACTCAACCCCGAAAAATCGATTTTGTTCAATCAAAGCCAAGTGCCGGAACACGCGCAACTGGCTTGGATATTTAACTGTGTTGCTCGTATGGGTTGGATGCAGCGCATGACCCAGTGGAAGGACAAGGCCGGCAAGAACCAGCAGAACGCTTCGCTTGGCTTGTTTGCCTATCCTGCTCTGATGGCTGCGGACATCCTCATCTACCACGCGACCCACGTACCGGTCGGGGAAGACCAGAAACAGCATCTTGAGCTGACTCGCGACATCGCCATCAAGTTCAACAACGATTTCGGCGTCGATTTCTTTCCCGTCACCGAGCCGGTGATCGAAGGTGCGGCCACACGGGTCATGAGCCTGAGGGACGGATCAAAGAAGATGTCGAAATCCGATCCTTCTGACATGAGCCGGATCAACCTGACGGATGACGCCGAAGCGATTGCCAGGAAAATCCGCAAAGCCAAGACCGACCCTGATGCTCTCCCGTCAGAGGCCGAAGGGCTCGAGGACCGCCCCGAGGCGCGTAACCTGGTCAATATTTACGCGACCCTGAACGATCAAACCATCGAACAGGTTCTGTCCGAAGTAGGCGGCAAGCAGTTCGGTGAGTTCAAACCGATGCTGGCCGATCTGGCAGTGGCGAAACTGGCTCCGATCTCGACTGAAATGTCACGCCTGATGGGGGATCAGGCCGAGATTGACCGGATTCTCGCCCGGGGCGCCGAGCGCGCACGTGAAATCGCTGCTCCGATCCTGCAAAAGACTTACGAGATCGTTGGCATGGTCGGCGCCGCATCACGCTGATTGCACTGGACCTTCGCCTGACGCCCTCCTAGGGTTTGCCTGAATCAAAGGAGGGCGTCATGGCAACCGGCACGAACATCCGGACCTATTTTCAAGGCCAATGGCATGAGGGGGACGCACCCATCATGCGCGCGGCGGATCATGGCGCCTGGCTGGGATCTTCGGTCTTTGACGGCGCGCGATATTTTGACGGCGTGGCCCCGGATCTGGAGGCCCATTGCGCACGGGTGAACCGGTCAGCCGAAGCCTTGATGCTGACGCCGACCATGACGACCGAACAGATGGTCGAGTTGGTACGCGAAGGGTTGCAGGCCTACAGCCCGGACACAGCCGTTTACATTCGTCCGATGTACTGGGGGATCGACGGTGACAGCACGGCAATAGTCCCTCAGGAAAACAGCACCGGTTTTGCCATCTGCCTGGAAGAAATCCCAATGGCCCCGGAAACCGCGTCGGCCACTCTGTCGACCACGCGCTTCCGCCGCCCGGTTCTGGAAAGCGCGGTCGTAAACGCCAAGGCGGGGTGCCTTTACCCCAACAACGCCCGCATGCTGCAAGAGGCGCGCTCGAAAGGCTTTTCCAACGCTTTGGTGGCCGATGCGATGGGGCATGTGGCGGAAACGGCGACGGCCAACATCTTCATGGTGAAGGATGGCGAAGTCTTTACACCGATCCCGAACGGAACCTTCCTGGCTGGAATTACCCGAGCACGGCATATCAAAAACCTGCGCGCAGATGGAGTAAAGGTCCACGAAACGGTTCTAAGCTTCGAGGATTTCCACGAGGCCGACGAGGTCTTCATGTCCGGCAACATGAGCAAGGTCACACCGGTAACTGCACTGGAGGATACGCAATTTCAGGTGGGTCCTGTTGCTCACCGTGCCCGCGCGCTCTATTGGGATTGGGCTGCAAGCGAACGCTAGCGCAAAGCCTCAGGCTTGCCCGAGTTGCCAGCGTGCGATCGGTCGGGCATGATCCCGGAAACCTAAAGAGGATACCCATGCGTAAGTTCCTAGTCGTTCTGGATGACAGCCGCGAATGCCTCAACGCGATGCGGTTCGCCGCGATGCGGGCTGCCCATACCGGAGGTGGTGTGACGGTCCTGTCTGTCATCCCGCCCGACGAATTCAATCACTGGATCGGTGTGGCCGAAACCATGCGTGAAGAAGCCCGCGAACGTATCCACGCGCATTTCGAAGTGTTTGCCAAATGGATGCGGGACAAGCAGAACGTGGAACCGGAACTGGCCATTCGCGAAGGCGATCCCGTGGCACAGATCATCGAACATGTTCAGTCCGATCCCGAGATTGGTGTTCTTGTACTTGGGGCAGGGACCGACAAGAAAGGTCCTGGTCCGTTGGTGACTCAACTGACGAAGAATTCGGGTAGCCTGCCGATTCCGATCACGATCGTTCCGGGCAATCTGAGCAAAGAGAAACTGGAAGAAATAACCTGAGGAGCGGCGATGGCGAAGACGATACAGTTCTGGTTCGAATTCGCCTCGACCTATTCCTACCTCAGCGCGATGCGGATCGAAGCGGCCGCGCAAGACAAAGGCGTTGACATTGAATGGCACCCGTTCCTGTTGGGTCCGATTTTCGCGGATCAAGGATGGCGCACCTCACCTTTCAACCTGTATCCGGCCAAAGGGCGGTACATGTGGCGCGATATGGAACGTCTGTGCAAGGCGCGCGGGCTTCCTTTTGCAAAGCCTGATCCATTTCCGCAGAATTCGCTCAGGGCAGCACGTCTGGTTCTGGCCATCGAGGATCATCGGGAACGGGCGGCGTTTGTTCGGGCCGTCTTCAGCGCCGAATTCGGCGCCGGGCAGAATATCTCCGAGGACAGCGTACTGGCCTCCTGCCTCGACGAGGCAGGGCTGCGCAGCAGCCTGATGAACCGTGCAGGGGACACCGACATAAAACAGGCCCTGTTCGAACAATCTGCCCGCGCCAACGCGCTTGGTCTGTTTGGTGCACCAAGTTTTCTGGCCGGGGAAGAGTTGTTCTGGGGCGATGACCGTCTGGATGATGCACTAGAATACGCTTCCACAATTTAGAATCGTTCCAAATCTTGACTTCCCGTGCGCCTGCGCGCATATCAGAAGCACATCAGACGGAGCGCCCTCATGTTCATCCAGACCGAATCCACCCCCAATCCGGCCACGTTGAAATTCCTGCCCGGCCAAACGGTGCTGGAAGCTGGAACAGCGGATTTCCCAACTGCGGAAGCGGGCGAAAAATCCCCTCTGGCCAAACGCATATTTGCGGTCAATGGTGTGACTGGCGTGTTTTTTGGCAACGATTTTGTCACCGTCACCAAATCGGACGACGTTCAGTGGGACCACATCAAACCGGCCATTCTTGGCGCAGTGATGGAGCATTATCAATCCGGCCAGCCTGTTATGGGCGCAGATTCCGCCGGGGCCTCGGGCCATGCCGAGCACTCTGGTGAGGACGCTGATATCGTCAACCAGATCAAGGACTTGCTGGACAGCCGTGTGCGTCCTGCCGTGGCTCAGGATGGGGGTGATATCACGTTCCACGGGTTTGATCGCGGCGTGGTCTATCTGCACATGCAGGGGGCCTGCGCGGGTTGCCCGTCTTCGACATTGACCCTGAAGATGGGTATCGAAAACCTTCTGCGCCATTACATTCCGGAAGTGACCGAGGTTCGCCCTGTTGCCGTCTAACCCGACGATTCTGGCATTTGACACATCGGCCGCGCATTGCGCGGCCGCTTTGTTGCGCGATGGCGAAATCGTGACGTCTCGTGCCGAAGCAATGTCACGCGGACAAGCCGAACGATTGATTCCGCTGTTGGAAGACGTTCTGGCGGAAACCGGATGTGATTGGGCCGGTTTGGACGCGATCGGCGTTGGGATAGGGCCCGGGAACTTCACCGGCATCCGTATTTCGGTTTCGGCCGCGCGGGGTCTTGCACTTGGGCTGGAAATCCCTGCGGTCGGAGTTTCCGGCTTCGATGCCTTGCGTGAGCTGGCGGAAGACGGGCAGATACCGGCGATCCCTGCCCCGCGCGACCAGGTTTATGTGAAAATGCCCGGTGCCGATCCGTGTCTCTTGCCTCGGGCCGAAGCGGAACTTGGCGGGCCGTTGTATTCCTGCTCTGACCCTGCCTTGCTGGCACAAGCCATCGCCCGGCTGGCCGCGCGGCGCTGGGATCGTACCAGCTTGCCGCCTGCACCTTTGTACGTAAGGCCCGCCGACGCGGCTCCGTCCCGCGATACCCCCCCTGTTCTGCTGAACGAATGACACCGCACGAGATGGCATCGACCCATGCCGCAGCGTTTTCGCACTCGCGCGGCTGGACAGAAGATGAATTCGCCGCCCTTCTTGAAAACCGCTTTACTCATGCCGTCGGAGATTCCCGGTGCTTTGCACTGTTTCAGGTGATTGCGCGCGAAGCCGAGTTGCTGACAATTGCGACCCACCCTTCGTTTCAAAGGCAAGGCCTGGCACTTCGACTCATGCAGGAATGGCATGATCAAGCGATCGATTTGCAGGCAACGCGTGCCTTTCTGGATGTCGCGGCCGACAACAATGCGGCCATTTCCCTGTACAATCGATGCGGATATCGGCAGTGCGGGCTGCGCAAGGCGTATTATGCGCGCGAAACGGGCCCAAAAATTGATGCACTTGTAATGGAATGCGACCTGCCCCAACGGCAATCGCCCGTTTTTTAGACCATTTGGTCAGAATTCAGTTGACCATGGTGGTTGCAAACCCCCTTAATACCCGCCATCACAACAGTTATGCTCGCTAAAAGTGGGTGAACGGGGCTAATCTGACCCTGTGCCAACAAAATAAAATTGGGAGACTGAAATGACCCTGATGAAATCCTTGATGGGTGCTGCTGCTGCCGTCGCAATGTCAGCCGGAGTGGTTCCGGCCGAACCGGCGGTGATCTTTGACCTGGGCGGCAAGTTCGACAAGTCCTTCAACGAGGCCGCCTACAACGGCGCGCAGCGCTGGGCGAATGAAACCGGCGGCAAGTATCTGGAAATCGAAATTCAGGCAGAACCGCAGCGCGAACAGGCCCTGCGCCGGTTTGCGGAATCCGGTGCAAATCCGATCATCACCATGGGGTTCGGAATCGCCGATGCCCTGGCCGCTGTTGCAAGTGATTACCCCGACACCAAATTCGTCGCTGTTGACGTGACTTGGCTGGACGCTCCAAACATCCGCCAGATTGGCTTTGCCGAGCACGAAGGGTCCTACCTGGTCGGCATGATGGCCGCCATGGCGTCGAAATCCGGCACCGTTGGTTTCATCGGCGGTATGGACATCCCGTTGATTCGCCATTTCGGATGCGGCTATGCCCAGGGCGCGAAGGCCGTGAACCCAGACATCAATGTTGTTGCCAACATGACAGGAACAACGCCTGC
Organism: Ruegeria sp. HKCCD6604; assembly: GCF_013110635.1. Taxonomy (NCBI): domain Bacteria; kingdom Pseudomonadati; phylum Pseudomonadota; class Alphaproteobacteria; order Rhodobacterales; family Roseobacteraceae; genus Ruegeria; species Ruegeria sp. HKCCD6604. The sequence continues at coordinate 81,951 of NZ_WVQW01000007.1, forward strand.
TGCCTGGAACGATCCGGTAAAAGGTTCGGAGCTTACAAAAGCGCAGATCAGCCAGGGCGCTGATGTGATATACGCTGCGGCCGGCGGAACCGGCGTTGGCGTTCTGCAAACTGCGGCTGACGAGGGCATCCTGTCGATTGGTGTGGACAGCAACCAGAATCACCTGCACCCAGGCAAAGTTCTGACTTCGATGCTGAAGCGTGTGGACGTCGCGGTTTATGAAGCGATGAAAGCAGGCGAAAACGTTGAAACCGGCGTTTTCATCATGGGTCTGGCCGAAGATGGGGTCGGCGTTGCTATGGATGAAAACAACAAAGAGCTTGTTTCGGTTCGCATGAGCGACGCCGTAGACGAAGCCCGCAAGGCGATCATCAACGGCGAAATCAATGTTGTAAGCTATTACGAGAACGACAGCTGCCCGGCGCTGCAGTTCTGATACCGTGCGGGGCGGGAGAGTGCCTTCCGCCTCGCCACCCACTTCGCCATCCTGGCGGACAGCCGGATGGGTTTCTCGGCAGTTGAGGGCAAGACATGACCGTCCCAGCCATTGAGCTCAAAGGGATATCCAAAGCCTTTGGGCCAGTTCAGGCCAACAAAGACATCTCGATCAGCGTTGCACCCGGTACGATCCATGGGATCATCGGTGAAAACGGCGCAGGCAAATCCACGTTGATGAGCATTCTCTTCGGCTTTTACAAAGCCGACAAAGGTGAGATCTGGATCAATGGGACCAAGACCGACATCCCGGACAGCCAGGCGGCCATCGCCTCGGGCATCGGGATGGTGTTCCAGCATTTCAAGCTGGTGGAAAATTTCACCGTTCTGGAAAACATCGTACTGGGCGCCGAGGATGGCGGGCTGCTGGCGCCATCACTGGCAAAAGCCCGCAAAGAGCTGAAAGAGCTCGAGGAAGAGTACGAACTGTTCGTCGATCCCGACAAGCGTATCGACGAGATCGGCGTGGGGATGCAGCAGCGGGTCGAGATCCTGAAGGCGCTGTACCGCAAGGCCGAAATTCTGATTCTGGACGAACCGACCGGCGTGTTGACCCCTGCCGAGGCCGATCAGCTGTTCCGCATCCTCGACCGGCTGCGGTCCGAGGGCAAGACGGTCATCGTGATCACCCACAAACTGCGCGAAATCATGGAAAACACCGACACCGTATCGGTTATGCGGCGCGGGCAAATGACGGCGACTGTCAAGACATCCGAGACCAGTCCCGAAGAGCTGGCCGAACTGATGGTCGGCCGCAAGGTTCTGCTACAGGTTGACAAGGTGCCCGCGACGCCCGGCAAACCCATCCTCGAGATCGAAAATCTCAGCGTTTTTGATTCGGCAGGCGTTGAACGGGTCAAAAATATCGACCTGACCGTACGCGCAGGTGAGATCGTCGGCATCGCCGGCGTGGCCGGCAATGGTCAATCCGAACTGCTGGAAGTTCTTGGTGGAATGCGCCCCGGACAGGGCACGATCAAGCTGAACGGCGAACCGCTGGCACTGAGTGGGGCCGGATCAGATGGTCAGGCCCGCCGCGCGCATCACATCGCCCACGTGCCCGAAGACCGGCAGCGCGAAGGCCTGATCATGGACTTCCACGCCTGGGAAAACGTGGCCTTCGGATATCACCGCGACCCGGCCTATAAACGCGGTATCTTCATGGACAACGCGGCGTTGCGCGCCGATACCGAAGCCAAGATCGAAAAATTCGACGTCCGCCCGCCCAATCCCTGGCTGGCAGCCAAAAGTTTCTCGGGCGGCAATCAGCAGAAAATCGTTGTCGCCCGCGAGATTGAACGCAACCCTGACCTGCTGCTGGTCGGGCAACCCACGCGGGGCGTGGACATCGGCGCCATCGAGTTCATTCACAAACAGATTGTCGCGCTGCGTGATCAGGGCAAGGCAATCCTGCTGGTATCGGTCGAACTGGAAGAAATCTTCTCGCTCTCGGACCGGATCGCGGTGATGTTTGACGGACATATCATGGGAGAACGCCTGCCCCATGAGACAGATGAAAAAGAACTGGGCCTTCTGATGGCCGGTGTTGCGGGAGAGGCCGCGTAACATGGAAAAAATGCCTAAATGGGCCGATGTCATTCTGATCCCCCTGATCAGTCTGATACTGGCCGCAATCCTTTCGGCGCTGGTCATCCTCGCCATCGGCGAAAACCCTGTCGAGGCCGTCAAATTGATGGTCACTGGTGCGCTGGGATCGACCTATGGCTGGGGCTATACGCTCTATTACGCGACCAACTTCATGTTTACCGGTCTTGCGGTGGCCGTCGCCTTCCATGCCCGTATGTTCAACATCGGGGGCGAAGGTCAGGCGATGCTGGGCGGGCTGGGCGTGGCCATGGTCTGTCTTTATGTCGACTGGCCGCATTGGAGCATTGCCTTGCTTGCCGCCTGCGCGGCATCGATGCTGTTCGGCGCGCTCTGGGCGGCCATTCCGGCCTATCTTCAGGCAAAGCGTGGCAGCCATATCGTGATCACCACGATCATGTTCAACTTCATCGCCGCTGCTTTCCTGAATTACATGCTGGTCAATGTCATGCGCCCGCAAGGGTCGCAGGACCCGGCCACCGCGCGGTTCTCTGAAAGCGTGCATCTGCCCTCTTTCCAGGAGATGTTCTCGACCGCAGAGAATGTTGTTTTCCGCGGCGCTCCTGCGAACATCACCTTCTTTATCGCGTTGCTTGCCTGCGTCGTTGTCTGGGCGCTGATCTGGCGCACGCGTCTGGGTTATGAAATCCGGGCTTACGGCCATTCCGAGACCGGCGCTGTCTATGCCGGTATTTCACCTGTGCGCATCACGATTGTCGCGATGCTGATTTCCGGCGGGCTGGCAGGGCTGATGGCCATCAACAATGTCATGGGCGAAGCCGAGCGACTTGTTATGAACTCGACCGAGGGCGCGGGGTTCATTGGCATCGCCGTGGCTCTGATGGGGCGTTCACATCCGTTCGGCGTGTTTCTGGCCGCGCTCTTGTTCGGATTTCTGTATCAGGGCGGCGCCGAGCTGGCGCTGTGGGCTTCGATTCCGCGGGAACTGATCGTGGTCATTCAAGCCCTGGTCATCCTGTTCACCGGCGCATTGGACAACATGGTGCGAATGCCGCTTGAAAAACTTTTCCTGGGTATGCGGAAGAGGGCTGAGTGATGGAATTTTTTGTAACCCTCATTCAGGTTCTGGATTCGACCATTCGCCTGTCCACGCCACTGCTGCTTGCCTGTCTGGCCGGTCTGTTTTCGGAACGGGCCGGGATCTTCGACATCGGCCTCGAAGGCAAAATGTTGATGTCAGCGTTCTTTTCGGCTGCAATCGCAGCTTTCACAGGGTCGGTTTGGCTGGGCCTGCTGGCTGGTATCGCATCCTCTTTGTTGCTGTCGGGCCTGCACGGGCTGGCGTCGATCACCTTCCGGGGCAACCAATTGATATCGGGCGTGGCCATCAACTTTCTGGCCTCGGGCCTGACCGTCCTGGTCGCGCAAAGCTGGTTTCAGCAAGGTGGGCGGACACCCTCCCTGTTTGGCGGGGGCCGGTTCGAACCGATCAACTTCCCATTCGCCGAGTCCCTCAGCGGTGTGCCGATTGTTGGTCCCATCTATTCCGAATTGCTCTCGGGCCACTCGATCCTGGTTTATGTCGCGTTCCTGATGGTTCCGGCCACTTGGTGGATTCTGTATCGCACCCGGTTCGGTCTGCGCCTGCGGGCGGTGGGTGAGAACCCGGCCGCAGTGGACACCGCCGGTGTCTCGGTGGTTGGCCTGCGGTTCGCCGCTGTCGCCATCTGTGGTGTGCTGTGCGGTATTGCAGGAGCCTATCTGGCTACGGCCTTGCAGGCAGGGTTTGTCAAGGAAATGACCGCCGGTCGTGGCTTTATCGCCTTGGCCGCCCTGATCTTTGCCAAGTGGCGCCCGTGGCATGCCATGTGGGCCTGCTTGCTGTTTGGTCTGCTGCAAGCGATCGCGCTGCGTTTCCAAAATATCGATCTGGGTGGCGTCGTGATTCCCGTGCAGGTGATGGACGCCCTGCCCTATATTCTGACGGTGGTGATCCTTGCCGGCTTCGTCGGCAAAGCCATCCCACCTCGGGCAGGCGGAGAACCCTACGTCAAAGAGCGCTGATAAGGCCAGTTCCGAACTGAGTTTCAGTCCTGTTCGCTGCGGAGCGGCATGCAGAGTTGATTTTGCATGCCGCAACCGTTCTAAGAGGGTATGAGTGTGTACCTTCCTGCAAACTGGCAGTTGTCCGCAGACCCGATCAGCGCAAACAGGCAGGTCTGGTCGTATGTGCCGATTAGTCACATTCAATTTTTTAAATATTTAGGCGAATGCGACGCTATGGCGTTGCGCCTCTCAACTCAGTGCGACTAGAAGAGCCCATGCAGATATACCTTCCCATCGCCGAAGTCTCAGTAAACGCCTTTCTCTTGTTGGGGTTGGGCGGCATGGTTGGCATCCTGTCCGGAATGTTCGGTGTCGGTGGCGGCTTTTTGATGACCCCGCTGCTGTTCTTCATCGGTATTCCGCCGGCGGTGGCTGTTGCTACCGAAGCCAATCAGATCGTCGCATCATCCTTTTCCGGAGTTCTGGCACATTTCCGACGAAAGACCGTGGACCTCAAAATGGGAACGGTATTGCTGGTTGGCGGGCTTGTTGGGGCCGCTTTGGGCGTGGTTGTCTTCAACTATCTCAAAAGCCTGGGTCAGGTCGATCTGCTGGTGACACTCTGTTACGTTGTTTTTCTTGGCGTCATTGGCAGCCTGATGTTTGTCGAAAGCCTGAGGGCACTGCGTAAAGCCAAGAAAGGCGGCGCGGCCCCTGCCAAGCGCCGGCAGCGGGGCTGGGTCCATGCCATGCCCTTCAAAATGCGTTTTCGCACCTCGGGCCTGTATATCTCGGTCATCCCGCCGGCCTTGGTCGGTCTGTGCGTTGGGGTTTTGTCGGCGATCATGGGCGTTGGCGGCGGCTTTATCATGGTCCCTGCCATGATCTACTTGCTGGGTATGCCGACCAAGGTCGTTGTCGGCACGTCGCTGTTTCAGATCATCTTTGTGACAGCCTTCACCACGATGCTGCACGCCACCACCAACTATACGGTTGATGTTGTTCTGGCGGTCTTGTTGCTGGTGGGCGGCGTCATTGGCGCCCAGATCGGAACCGTGATCGGAGCCCGAATGCCGGCGGAACAATTGCGCGTGCTGCTTGCCGCTCTGGTGCTGGCCGTATGTGGCAAGCTTGCACTTGATCTGCTTATCGAACCCGCCGAGCTCTACTCGCTTGGCAACGGCGGAGGGCACTGAGGATGCTGCGTTCGCTTATCGCCGCCCTGTGCTTGTTCTGCACGCCCGCTTCGGCAGCGGAAGAACAGGTTGTTCTTGGTCTCAGCCAGGACCGGGTTGCCATCACCGCGACATTCGACGGATCGGAACTTTTGATTTTTGGGGCTATCAAGCGGGAAACCCCAATCCCTTCCGGCCCTCCGGTCGAAGTCATCGTCGCGGTTGCGGGTCCGTCCGAGCCTGTCACCGTGCGACGCAAGGAACGCAAGCTTGGGATCTGGGTGAACACCGACAGTGTTCTTGTCGACCTTGCACCCAGCTTTTACGCCGTTGCAACCAGCGGACCCTTTGACGACATCCTGTCCGACACCGAAGACCTGCGTTTCCGGATTTCGATCGAACGCGCGATACGCTCGGTCGGTGCCGCGATGCATATCCGGGGCGCACAGGATTTTGCAGACGCCGTAATAAGAATTCGAGAACACGAACAACTGTATTCGATCCGCGAAAACACCGTAGCAGTGGATGAACAGACCCTGTTCCGCACCTCGATCGATATGCCCGCCGACCTGACCGAAGGCGATTATTCCGCCCGGATTTTCCTCACCCGTGGCGGAGAGGTCGTCTCGCAATATGAAGCGATCATTGATGTCCGGAAAGTCGGTCTGGAGCGTTTTTTGTACAATATGTCCCGCCAGCAGCCCGTCTGGTACGGTCTGATGTCGCTGGTCATAGCGATTGCGGCAGGCTGGGGCGCCTCGACAGCCTTCCGGCTGTTGCGAGAAAAGTAAAAGTCACCCTCGGCCGATATAGGGCATGGTCGTGGCCATGACGGTCATGAACTGCACGTTGGCCTCGGGCGGCAGGCTTGCCATATGCAGGACCGAACGCGCGGCGTCTTCCACGGCCATCGTCGGGTCTGGTGTCTCGCCCGCGGCTTGCGCCGCGTCCACAAGGCCCTGAACCATCTGCGTGCGCGCGTTTCCGATATCGATCTGCCCGCAGGCGATTCCAAAGCGACGCCCATCCAGCGAAAGGCTGCGCGTCAGCCCTGTAATGGCATGCTTTGTGGCCGAATAGTGTACCGAATTCGGGCGCGGAACATGTGCCGCTATCGAGCCGTTGTTTATGATCCGGCCGCCCTGCGGGTTTTGGTGACGCATGATTTTGAAAGCTTCACGCGCGCATAGGAACATGCCGTTCAGGTTCACGTTGACGCTTTGATACCAATCGTCCAGAGCGATCTCGTCGATCGTGCCGCCCGGCGCGAAGATCCCGGCGTTGTTGAACAGAACATCCAGCCGCCCGGTGCGGTCTGTAAAAGACCGAAAAGCCCGTTCAACCGCATTCGGGTCGGTCACATCCGCAGGCAGGACGATGGCTGCCTGATGCTCCTTTGCCAGAGCTTCCAATTTGTCTTTGCTGCGCGCCAACAGCCCGACCGTCCACCCTTGGGACAAGAACAGCAGGGCCGTTGCCCGGCCAATACCTGAACTGGCACCCGTTACGATGATGGATTTCATGTCTCTTCCGCCTCCAACGTCAGCGACGCCGCCGGAATCGCCCTCAAGTCATCCACACGCAGAGGGTGCGTGGGTTTCGACAGGCGATTGCGCACCACCCAGATCAGCCGCTCTTGCGCGCGTGTGATCGCGACATATGCCAAACGCTTCCACAATGGCTGTCCGGCCTCGGTCCGGCCCATGCGAGCGGCGGCATAGAGATCCGGAGCGAACACCTGAACCGTATCCCATTGTGACCCCTGCGCCTTGTGGATCGTCACGGCCGCTCCGTGCAAAAAGGTCGCCCCCATGCGGGCGGCATAGGGAATGAACGGCTCTTCCTCGTCCGGTTTTTCGATCTGAACAATGGACGCGGCGCTGACCTGCGGGTCTTCGGCCCCCATCACGTGAAGACGCGAGAAGCCCGGCTTTCGTCCCGGCCCCAGATATACCACCTGAGCTCCTTTGATCAGCCCACGCGCCTCAAGGTCCAGCCGTTTCTTGCGATGTTTCAAGGGCAATTCGATCCCATCACAAATAAGCGGTTCACCTTCCAGCAATTCCGTATCCGGTGCGCCGTGAACTTGCCTGAAGGCCTGTATCAAACGAATGCGCGTGGCGTTGCGCCAGACGAGAACCGGGCTTCGGGCCATCAGATCGACCTCAACCCGCTGGCCCCAGACAACCCGGTCATCCCGACGGGCTGTTTCTTCGATCAGTCGCTCGAAATCCTCGAAGCTCATTGCCGGGTCAGCCAGCGCATGCGCAAGATCCAGAATTGGGTTGTCTGCATCCTGGCGGTGCACGCGCTGAAGTGTCAGCTTCCTGGGCTCGGGCAATGCCTCGAACACCATGCTGCCAGACTGATTTACCGGTGCCAGCTGAGCCGGATCGCCGAACAACAGAAGGGTCGGGAAAATCTCTTTGAGATCATCGAACTGGCGGTCATCCAGCATCGACGCCTCATCGACGAACCCGATATCCAGCGGTTCGTCACGGCGCTTCCACCCGGTGATGAAATCCGACCCTCGCAAACCGGCGGCGGCCAGCGCCCCGGGGATAGATTTGTTGTTTTGGTAAAAAGCAGCCGCACGATCCAAGGCTTCATCCGTCAAACCTTCGATATCGGGGCGTTCGTCATTGCCAGCCAGCCATTCCGCAATACGCTCGTATTCCGGATCATAGACCGGCGTGTACAATATGCGGTGAATCGTGGTCGCAGGCACGCCGCGCAATCGCAGAACGCTTGCAGCCTTGTTCGTCGGGGCCAGGATGGCAAGGCTGCGCTTGTCTTTCGATTTGCGGCTTTCATAATCGCCGGACACGATCTGAACACCCGTCTCTGCCAGTGCCTTGTACAGCTCGGCCAACAGCAGCGTTTTGCCCGAACCAGCCTTGCCGATCACGGCCATCACACCTGATTTTCCTGCGCCTGGCAGTTTCAGAAGGGCATCATCTTCGAGATCAACACCTGCTGCCCGCAGCATCTCGGCGATGCTGTCATACGCGGCGGCCTGATCATCTGAGAACGTTACATTCGGCAAGGACATGGCGCGACCCTACAGGGCCGCGCCGACCACCACCAGATGTGGATTAGCGTTTTCCGACACTTAAGCGGACAGGGCGAACCGGTGCTGTTTCTTCGGCCCGAATGCGGCCTTGAACCACATCCGAGACAGGTCGCGCGGGATGCCCGCACGCTCGGCCACCCGGTTGCAGTCGTCCGCGGAATAGGGCCACAATCCGACTGAAATCTGATCGCGCCCGCTGCCCTGGGTTCCCAGAACCTCGGGCGAGGACCCGATCAGGCGATAGATTCTGATCATCCTTGCATCGAATACGCCGGCGATATGCGTCAGGCCGAAACCTTCCATCATTTCACCGCCGCTCAACATGATGGCGCCGGCAGTATGCGGGCTGGCTGTTCGGGACAGGCAGAACCGGGTGACTTCCCAGATCAGGGGGCTGCAAATCGGCTTGCCGCCATTCAGATGACCAAAAACCTCATTGATCATCACCCGACCGGTCGTAGGCAATACACGCATCGACCCTCCGTGGCTGCCATCCGGCTCTTCCCAGATGACATAAAGCGGATTGAGATCATCGTATTCGTCCCGTTCTTCGCCCTTCTCGTTGACGTGGACATCCCACCCCAACCTGGTCTTGAACTGATCCGCACGATCCTTGAACATCCCCTCTGCCAGAGTCGGAAATCTGTGTAACTCATCGGCATATAGATAACGCAACATGACTTGTTCCCCTTGTCGTCCTGTGCAGGAACGAAGGGAGTACAGAGTCGTGGTTAATTTTGCGTGTGGAGGCCGTTCGCCTCTTAAACCACTATTAATCCCCGGCTGAGTGCCGTGGCAATTGCGTGTGTTGTGTTATGTGCGCCCAGCTTTGAGCGCGCGCTTTCAATGTAAACGCGCAGCGTATGCTCAGAAATCGTCAGGGAATGGGCCACTTGGGCGCGGCTGTATCCCAACGCCAAAAGTGTGATCGCGTCGATTTCCCTTGGCGACAAGCTGCGCGGGCAGTCCGGCTGCCTGTCTTTTTCAAACTCCAGCGCCTTGCGATTTATGTAATGCGCAACAAGAATCAAATCACGTCCGTAAGTCGAGATAAAGTTCTTCCAGGTTTGGTCATCACAACTGTGGTTGACCGTGAACAGGGCGAACTGACCATTTGGACCCCGAATTGGGATGGAATACCCCTGATTTCCAACGCCATGGTTTTGCGCATCCAGAAGGAAGGCCTTTGCCACCTTGCCGGACCAATCCAGCGACTTCCAGTCAACCGGATGAAACCGCTGGAAACACCCCAAGATCACAGGGTCGATACGGTGATAGTTTTTTTCCCTGTAGCGCTCATCCCAGGCGTCTGAATAGGTGGTGTAGCCGTATTGATCTCCGGCACCGTCAACCCAGTGATACGTCAGGTGCTCGACCTTCAACGCGTCCCGCAAACGCTCAGCTACGGCGCTGAGTTCTTCAAGCGTGTTGGTGTTTTCCAAATCCTGAAGGATTTGACCCAAATCGACCTTCGTTGCCATTCGCGGGCGCCCGTACCTCGTTCTTCAAGGACGCAATCTCGGCAGCCGCGATCAGTCTTGTGTCATCAAGCTGCTCTGCAAGCGCGCTCAAACCATTCGCAACGGCGAAAGCATTGAGGTCCGACAATACGTCCAATATCCACTCATTTTGCGCCATCAGGGTCTCTCTGAAACAGTTAACGAAGGGTTAACACAACCATAACATGTATGATCTTTTTCAGCCTATTCGCCGGTTTCTACTCCCCAAAAATAGCGATGGGCAAAAATGCAAGCATTTGAAAGATCGTCAGAGGCCCGAAAAACGCAAAACACCCGCGAACCAGCAAGGTGATTCGCGGGCGTTTTTTGTCTACAACCCTGGCGGGTTGTTAGCCTGCGTCCAGGACTTCCTCGAGGGTACGCAGACCCGTACGCGGCGCCTGAACAAGAACGGACATATTGCCCGGCTTGTGCTCGTTCCGCAGCATTTTCATATGGGCCTCGGGCAGGTCATTCCACGTGAACACTTCGGACATGCAGGGGTCCAGGCGGCGCTCGACCATCAGCTTGTTCGCGGCTGCCGCCTGCTTCAGATGAGCAAAGTGCGAGCCCTGCAAACGCTTTTGGTGCATCCACATGTAGCGCACATCGAATGTACAGTTGAAACCCGATGTTCCGGCGCAAATCACGACCATACCGCCTTTTTTCACAACGAAGGTCGACACTGGGAAAGTGCTTTCACCCGGGTGTTCGAACACCATGTCAACATTGTTGCCTTTGCCGGTTATGTCCCAGATCGCCTTGCCGAATTTGCGGGCCTCTTTGAACCATTCGGCATATTCCGGTGTGTTGACCGTGGGCAATTGACCCCAGCAGTTAAAGTCGCGGCGGTTCAGCACGCCCTTGGCGCCCAGCCCCATTACGAAATCACGTTTGCTTTCGTCCGAGATCACGCCGATCGCATTTGCACCGGCGGTATTGATCAGCTGGATGGCATAGGAACCCAGACCCCCGGATGCACCCCAAACCAGGACGTTCTGACCCGGTTTCAGATCGTGTGGCTCGTGGCCAAACAGCATCCGGTACGCGGTTGCCAGCGTCAGGGTGTAGCACGCCGCTTCTTCCCATGTCAGATGCTTGGGGCGCGGCATAAGCTGCTGTGCCTGCACGCGGGTGAACTGGCTGAACGAGCCATCCGGTGTTTCATAGCCCCAGATCCGCTGGCTGGGCGAATACATCGGATCACCGCCGTTGCATTCCTCGTCATCGCCGTCGTCCTGGTTGCAGTGGATCACAACCTCGTCGCCAACTTTCCAGCGCTTTACCTTGTCGCCAACGGCCCAAACGATGCCCGACGCATCCGAACCCGCGATGTGGTAGGGTGCTTTGTGGCCATCAAACGGGCTGATCGGCTGCCCCAGAGCAGCCCAGACGCCGTTGTAGTTGACCCCGGCAGCCATAACCAGAACCAGCACTTCGTTGCTGTCCAGGGTCGGAACATCCACAACTTCCTGCTGCATGGCGGTGTTCGGCTCACCATGACGTTCTTTGCGGATGGCCCAAGCGTACATTTGCTTTGGGACATATCCCATGGGCGGGATTTCACCCATTTCATACAGATCTTTTTCAGGTGCCTCGTACGACGCGATACCACTTTCGGTGTCCAAAGCCATGCCGGCCTCCTCTGTTCAGTGCCTTTGCCGCGACGCAGAATCGCGCGCTTCACAGACTGGAATATTGGGCGATGAGTAATATTGCAACCGTTTTTGGCGCCATATTGTAATTTTATGACCCAGCGGTTGCAGAAAGTTATTTTGCGGATGCAGAAACCTGGTTACCTGAATCCGCCGGGGCGGATGCGGCGTAGTAGTCCAGAAGATCGCCGCGCTGACCTGATACGGACAGCATGTTCCCCTGTCGGTTCAGAATCCGGCGTTCAACCAGTTGATCCAAAGCATTTGATATGGCCTGCGAATTGTCCTTGGTCTGCGGATCATCGCGCTCCATCATCTGTCGGATTTGTGACAGCACGTCTTCTTCGGACATCGGGCCCTTGTCGCGCACCAGCAAACAGGCCGCTGGTGCCGGCACAAGCGGAATAGCATGCTGGATACGCTGCATCAGCGTCCGAGCCAAATCCGTCATCATGTCGTCACTGCCTTCAGCCCGGAATTCCTTGAGAGAGATCGGCCTGCCGTACCGGACGGACGCCAGACCGAACCGCTTGTATCGGCCGATCAAACGACGCCAGATCTGTTTCACTATCCAGCGCGTGATGACGCCGATCCGTGCGCGAAACCGCCGCTCTGTTCCAAGTGCCGCGCGGGTCAGGATGGTGTCTTCCAACACACGGTCGTAATTCAGAGCAACCGGGACAAACACCACATCGCGCCCCTGTGGCGATGTTCCATCCATAATGTACTTGAGCAGTCCAAGCTTGGGGCGCGCAATGGCACCGGTCAGGCTCAGCCCGCCTTCTGGAAACATGGCTTGAGTTACGCCGGCTTCGGTTGCGTGACGCACATAGGTGGACAGAACCTGACGATAGAGTTCGCTACCGGACTTGCGCCGGATAAAATACGCCCCCATCGCCCGGATCAATCGGCTGAGCGGCCAGACCCGGGCCCACTCTCCTACAGCATAAGACAGCGCAGAATGTCGGGCCGCAAGATACGTGACCAAAACGTAATCCATGTTGCTTCGGTGGTTCATGACAAAGACAACCGTAGCTTCGGGATCAATGTTCCTGACGGATTCTTCGTCCTGATAGCTAAGCCGTACCTCGTAGAATGTGTTGCTCAGCAAGCGGGCCAGCCGGATCGCAAAGCTGAAATAGGCGAAGGCCGAAAAGGACGGAACGATCTCTCGGGCATAACGACGTGCCTGCTCCGAGGCGACGGCCTCGGGCATGCCGGTTTCACGGGCATGTTGCTGAACCGCCTGGCCGACCTGCGGATCATAAATCAAGCGCTGGATCATGTCGTGTCGACGCGCCAACTTGAAGGGCTGGATTGGGCGTTGAAGGCGCTGGTTCAGGCGCGCCACCGCGCGTTCCAACCTGCGACGGAAAAACCAGCGGACGGACGGAAACAGGAAATGCGATGCGAAAGTGACCATGGCAAAGACCACGATCAGCACGAAAAGCCAAAGCGGAAGTTCCACGGTTTGCGTCATGGCGGCAGATTGCCACCAATCACAGCTGCCCACAATCTGAACAATTGCGGCATGCCGCAACGCAGCGAATTGACATGTCCCGAAAATTGCGCTTTAGAACCTCAAGACGAAATTTTATTGCCCACTGAAACGCGAGGCCCCGCTATGACGCAGACGCAGAAAGATCGCCCCTGGCTCATCCGAACCTATGCCGGTCATTCCACGGCCAAAGCCTCGAACGCGCTTTATCGGGGGAATCTTGCGAAAGGCCAAACCGGCCTGTCGGTGGCCTTCGATCTGCCCACTCAAACGGGCTATGACAGCGACCACACTTTGGCCCGCGGTGAAGTCGGCAAGGTTGGTGTGCCGGTCTGTCATCTGGGCGACATGCGGGTTCTGTTCGACCAGATCCCGCTGGAGCAGATGAACACCTCGATGACGATCAACGCCACTGCGCCATGGCTTTTGGCGCTTTATATCGCCGTCGCGGAAGAGCAAGGCGCGGATGTATCCAAACTACAGGGCACGGTTCAAAACGACCTGATCAAGGAATACCTGAGCCGCGGCACTTATGTTTGCCCGCCCAAGCCGTCGCTCAAGATGATCGCGGACGTGGCCGAGTATTGCTATACCAATGTTCCGAAATGGAACCCGATGAACGTGTGCTCGTATCACCTGCAAGAGGCGGGTGCGACGCCAGAGCAGGAACTGGCATATGCCCTAGCCACTGCCATCGCCGTGCTGGACGAATTGCGCCCACGTGTACCTGCCGAGGATTTTCCGGCGCTCTGCGGCCGGATTTCCTTTTTTGTGAATGCCGGCATCCGCTTTGTCACTGAAATGTGCAAAATGCGAGCCTTCGTGGATCTTTGGGATGAGATCCTGCAACAACGCTATGGCGTTGAAAATCCGAAATTCCGTCGATTCCGCTATGGCGTGCAGGTGAACTCTCTGGGTCTGACCGAGCAGCAGCCCGAAAACAACGTCTATCGCATCCTGATCGAGATGCTGGCCGTAACCCTGTCGAAGAATGCCCGCGCCCGAGCGGTGCAGTTGCCCGCCTGGAACGAGGCGCTGGGTCTGCCGCGCCCGTGGGACCAGCAGTGGTCGATGCGGATGCAGCAGATCCTGGCCTACGAAACCGATCTGCTGGAATACGATGACCTGTTCGATGGCAACCCCGCGGTCGATGCCAAGGTGAAAGAGCTGAAAGAAGGCGCACGCGCCGAACTGGCCAACCTGGATTCGATGGGCGGCGCGGTCGCTTCGATCGAATACATGAAGTCCCGACTGGTGGATTCCAACGCTGAACGCCTGAACCGGATCGAGCGCAACGAAACCGTTGTTGTCGGTGTGAACAAATGGATCGAAGGCGAGGCATCACCGCTTCAAACCGAAGACGGTGGCATCATGGTTGTTGATCCTGCCGTGGAACAAGAACAGATCGACCGCCTAAATACGTGGCGCGCAGAACGGGACGAAGCGGCCGTAACCGCGGCCCTGGCCGCGCTGCGCGAAGCGGCACAGACCGGGGCAAACATCATGGAACCGTCCATTGCCGCCGCAAAGGCCGGCGCGACGACGGGCGAATGGGCCGAAGAAATGCGCAAAGTCTATGGAACCTATCGCGGCCCAACCGGTGTTTCCGGGTCTGTTTCGAACAAGACCGAAGGGCTGGACGACCTGCGTGCCGCCGTTGATGCCGTCAGCGACAAGCTGGGCCGGCGTCTGAAGTTCCTTGTAGGCAAACCTGGGCTGGACGGCCATTCCAACGGTGCCGAGCAGATCGCCTTCCGTGCCCGCGATTGCGGTATGGACATCAGCTATGAGGGCATTCGCCTGACACCCGAAGAAATCGTTGCGGCCGCCCGCGAAGATGACGCGCATGTCATTGGATTGTCGATCCTGTCCGGCAGCCACCTGCCACTAGTCAAAGACGTCATGGAACGTCTGCGGCAGGCGGGGTTGTCTCATATCCCAGTCGTGGTGGGTGGCATTATTCCGGACGAAGATGCCGAAAAACTGAAATCCATGGGTGTGGCCAAGGTCTACACCCCGAAAAACTTCGAACTCAATTCGATAATGGGCGATATCGTTACTCTGGCGGATCCTCGGAACCTCGCGGCAGAGTAAATTAGCTTAAAGGCACTTTTTCTCCTGTTTCCGTCTCTGAAAAATTCGGGATGGAATAAGCTGATATTTGGAATTACGGTGCGCGCTCATGTGCACCGTAATTATTATCTGATGGAGAAGAATGATGGGGATCAATCTTGAGAATATGTCACGCAAAGACCTTTTGGCTTTGCGCAATGACATTGAAAAAGCTTTGGTCAGGGCAGAAAAACGCGAACGTCAGGAAGCTTTGAAAGCCGCAGAAAAGGCTGCGGCAGAATTCGGCTTCTCTTTGTCTGAGCTGTCCGGAGAAGCGTCGCGCAGCGTTAAGCCAACAAAAACAAAGGCTAAATACCGCAACCCGGAAAATCCAGATCAAACTTGGACCGGTCGCGGCCGCAAGCCTCAATGGGTGCATGACGCGCTGACCGCAGGCGTGGATATTTCTGATCTGGAAATCTAATCTGAGCGTTTTTGAAAATGACAATTCATATTGGCGCCGAAAAAGGCGAAATAGCTGAAACCGTTCTTTTGCCCGGTGATCCCTACCGGGCGAAATGGGCGGCCGAGACGTTTTTGGACGATGTCAAACAGGTCAATAACGTTCGGGGAATGCTTGGCTTTACCGGAAACTGGAAGGGAAATCCCGTGACAATTCAGGGAAGCGGCATGGGAATGCCGTCTCTTTCCATTTATGTAAACGAGTTGATCCTCGAATACGATGCGAAAACCCTGATCCGCATCGGATCCTGCGGGGGGATGCAGGACAGCGTCAAAATTCGTGACGTTATTCTGGCCATGACATCAACCACGCTGAGCACGCCGTCGCGCGGCATCATGAAAGAGCTCAACTTTGCACCCTGCGCCGATTGGGGGCTGCTGCAAGCTGCCGCCACCGCGGCTGCCGCCAAGGGAACGCCGACCCATGTTGGTGGAATTTACTCGTCAGATGTCTTTTATGACGAGCGTCCAGATCTCAATGAACAGATGGTGCGTCACGGCATTCTGGGGGTCGAGATGGAAGCGGCCGAACTCTATATCCTGGCGGCGCGCCACAAGTGCCGCGCTCTGGCCGTTCTGACTGTTTCCGACCACCTGTTGACCGGAGAGGCTCTGCCATCGTCAGAACGTGAAAGCAGCTTTGGTGAAATGGTGGAAATCGCGCTTCAGGCTGCGTTCCCCAACAGCTGATGGTGGGCAGGCACGAGGAAACGGGCGCCTGCCGTTGCTAACGCCCGTGCGAGCGATCATAACCATTGCTCGCAGGGCTATCCCACCCCTTCAAATCACCACTGGCAGGAGCGAACACCTCCACCAGCAAGGGGTGGCATGCAGCCGTGTCCGAGGAATGTTCCGAAGAACAATCCCCGCCCGGGCAGGCGCTGAGGTTGCCCAGCAAATCAATCTCGGCAAAAAATTCCAGAAAATCTCCGGGGCGCACGGGTGAGGCTTTCATGAAGTACTGACCCGTGTCGCGGGTGAAACCGGTACACATGAAGACGTTCAATACGTCGTGCACCGCGGGTTCGGCTTCGGCCAGCGGAATATTGAGGTGATCCGCAAGCGCGCGTGTCAGGTTGGAATGGCAACAATGGTGGTATTGCGTACCGGACAAAAGGTTGCCCGTATACGGATCGCATCGCGTACCGATGACGTCATGAACCGACCCCCCATAGGAATCGATCCCGTACCACTCCAGCGTATCCGCAATAATCGTGGCCATCGGGCGCAGATGAGGAAAACTGGACCACATCCGCTCTCCGGTGGTCAGATGCGTGCCATGCAGCGCCCGGGTTTTTCCGGAATAGAAGCGTTCCGAAAGGTCGTTTCGGTTCCAGAGGTTCAGATCGCCAACCTGCGGCCCCTCGACGGAAGTGATGCGAAAGAAATGGCCGGCAGGCACTTCAAAACAACGCGCATCGCGTGGCGGCACCAGCACTTCGCCCGTTTTGCTTGCGCGTGCTCGAAGGGACTTCATCCAAGGTACATCCGGTCGCGGCAATGCCTCGTTCGAGTAACAGATGACAGGGGCAACCGCGCGACGGGCTTCGGCATCTTCGGGCGGTTGTAGAGTGTTTTCTGAAACGGTCATGCCGGGCAGAGTGGCGTATTATTCAGCCCTCGGAAAGCCCTATCTTTCAGGGGTCACGCGCCCTCAAACACCGCAATGGTTGGTCCGGTGCGGTGGCTTCGGCACCGCAGAAGCTGCATCGCCAGATGCCGTGGCTCTTGTCCTGCCGCCACCTGCAATCACGTGTCAGCCCGGAATGGCGCGAGCGCCAGAGGAAATAGGCAAACACGCCGGCCGCCAGAAGAAGCAGAAGAACAGGCATCCCTGTGCTTTGCCGATAAACCGTCAGTTTGCAAGCCTTGCCGCCTGTATCAGGCTGCGTTTGCGTATTCGAAAAGCTCTGGTTCCTTGTCAGCCTTCGCAGGTTCGGGCGTGTAATAGGCCCATGCCTGTTCAAGCAGTTCCAGCGCGTCTTGGGCGTCGGTTTTCCGTTTGGATGTGTCTTTGCTCATTGGAGTGATCCTGACTTAAGCTCATCACCCCTCCCTGCCCAAAAAAAATAAGGCAATGCAGCCGGGGCTGCATCGCCTATTTTTGCAAGATGGACATGCGAAAATCGCAAATCGGGCCTGTGTTTAGACCGCGCGCTCGACCATCATCTTCTTGATCTCGGCAATCGCCTTGGCCGGGTTCAGACCTTTCGGGCAGGTCTTGGCGCAGTTCATGATGGTGTGACAGCGGTAGAGCTTGAACGGATCTTCCAGCTCATCCAGACGTTCACCGGTGGCTTCATCCCGGCTGTCGATGATCCAGCGATAGGCATGCAGCAAGGCCGCAGGGCCAAGATAGCGGTCGCCATTCCACCAGTAGCTGGGGCATGAGGTCGAGCAGCTGGCGCACATCACGCATTCATAGAGACCGTCCAGCTTCTTGCGATCTTCGATGGATTGTTTCCATTCCTTCGCAGGGCGATTGGTCTTGGTTTCCAGCCACGGCATGATGGACGCATGCTGGGCATAGAAATGAGTCAGATCAGGGATCAGGTCCTTGACCACCGGCATATGCGGCAGCGGATAGATTTTCACATCGCCCTTGATCTCATCCATGCCATAGATACAGGCCAGCGTGTTGATCCCGTCGATGTTCATCGCGCAAGATCCACAGATGCCTTCGCGGCAAGACCGGCGGAACGTCAACGTCGGATCGATCTCGTTTTTGATCTTGATCAGCGCGTCCAGTACCATCGGACCGCACGTATCCATATCAACGAAATAGGTGTCGACACGCGGGTTCTGCCCGTCATCGGGGTTCCAACGATAGATCTGGAACTTGCGCACGTTCGTGGCGCCGTCCGGCTTTGGCCAGGTCTTGCCGGTGGTAATCCGGGAATTCTTGGGCAGGGTCAGTTGAACCATGTCAATTCTCCATTCAGCACAAGGCCGCCTTTCAGCCTGTCCGGGCGCGTTCAGACGCCCCTCGGTTATAATGCCCCCAATGGGCAATGTTCACGTCGAAATCCGGAGAAAGCCAATCCGCAAGGTTTTGCGGGTCGTCCCGGTCGATATCAAAACGCAGAAAGCGCGGGTTGTCGTCAAAGAAAGCTTCGACCTCGGAATGGTGCACGTCATACATATGCGCCCAGCCCCGCTTCACCTGGTCGGCCGTCTGTCCATTGGCCTTGCAGCATCGCTCAAGGTACCTACCGCCGGAATGGTTGGCACGTGATGCGATCCAGTCATCGCGATTGCGCGTGTTCAGCAAGAAATAGGCGTCCGGGTAAGCCGCGTGCAGCTCTCGAAAGAACCGCGCGCCGTCCAGCATGAAGCGCGAATTGACGAAGGCGATATCAGTGAAGGCCCGGACTGTACCAAACCCATCCAGCGGTCTGCGCCCCATGGCAATATTGGTTACCATGCGATGTGCAAGGTTTTGACCCTGGTCATCTTCCCAATGCACCGAAGGAATCCCGCTGTTCTGAAACAGCATGTGAAACGAGGTCGTCGCACATCGGTTCAAGCCGATCAGGATGATCTTGGGATCACTTTGCCCGGATTGGAGTTTCTCGACCGTCATTGCAAGCACCAGCATAGCATACGCCGCGATGCGCCTGGGATTTCATCATGGCTTGCGCTTTTTTGAACGCCCCACCGGCATTTGACAGGATCAAAAGCGGCTTGTTTGGCTTCCCCGGTCGATATGGTGCTTGCGCCAGTCACTCGTTCATCTCCGCTCGAACACTTTGAACGCGGCGAAGCTGTTCTTTGAGGCATGGGCATGCCCTTTGACGGCAAACGGGTTCTCTTCTTCACAATAGAGCTGCCAGCCGGGCATGAAGTCTTCTATCCAGGCGGAATACGAACGATGGCGCACATGCTGGTTGGAAGGGTTCAGGTCAAAATCCGACGAATAGATAACGACATAACGCTGTGCCAACCCGAAGAGCCGCCGCATGTAGTTGTCGAAAACGCTGTCCTCGGTCAGATGATAAATGACATCCAACGAAAGAGAAACGTCATGCGGCTCAACCTCGGAATCGGCGTTTTTGAACACCCAATTGGGGCGGGATCGAAAAACTTCGTTGCAGCGCCGAACGCAGAGGTCCGAGACATCCAAGCCGGTATATTTCGGGATATCAAACAATTGCGCCTGATTTCCGTCGCCCGATCCCAATTCTACAACCGATTCCACGCCTTCCATCTCGACCATCGTGTTGATGAAATTCGCTTTGTAGACAGCAAGACGCCCGTAAGACCCCGCACCCGAGGTCTTGCCGTGCTCATATCGGCGTTGCCAATAATCGGTCGAAGAAAACTCTGCCATCTCGCCCCTGTTCCTGACCAGCCTTTAGAACGTCCGCGCTTTGGGCGCGATTTTCTGCAAGCTGATACCGCCTTGGTCCTCGGTCGTCAGCGGATCAACGATGACCGGACGATAGCTGAGCTCAACCTTGCTGCCCTCAACCCGGCTGACCGTGTGAACACGCCAGTTTTCGTCATCACGCTCGCTGAAGTCCTCATGCGCGTGGGCCCCTCGGGATTCCTTGCGGGCCTCGGCGCCGACGATGGTGGCAAGCGCGTTTGGCATCAGGTTGGTCAGTTCAAGGGTTTCCATCAGATCGCTGTTCCAGACCAACGAACGGTCTGTGACCTTCAGGTCGTCCATCTTTGCGGCAATCGCTGTCATCTTCTCGACGCCTTCGGCCATGGTCTTGGCGGTTCGGAACACGGCCGCATCCGCCTGCATGGTCTTTTGCATCTCAAGCCGAAGATCAGCGGTTGGGATTGAACCGCTGGCGTTACGCACCGCATCAAAACGGTCAAACGCCTTGTCGACCGACGCCTGGTTCAGAACCGGGTTGGGGGATTCGGCGTCGACAACCTTGCCAGCCCGGATCGCTGCCGCCCGGCCAAAGACCACAAGGTCAATCAGCGAGTTCGACCCCAGTCGGTTCGCACCGTGGACAGAGGCACAACCGGCTTCGCCAACGGCCATCAAACCGGGAACAACCGCAGTCGGATCGTCGGCAGTCGGGTTCAGAACCTCACCCCAATAGTTCGTGGGGATACCGCCCATGTTGTAATGCACGGTGGGCAGAACCGGGATCGGTTCCTTGGTGACATCCACACCCGCAAAAATCTTGGCGCTTTCCGAGATACCGGGCAGGCGCTCCGCCAGAGCTTCGGCGGGCAAGTGGCTGAGGTTCAGGTGAATGTGATCCCCTTCGGCCCCAACGCCACGTCCCTCGCGGATTTCCATGGTCATCGAGCGCGAAACGTAATCGCGTGGTGCGAGGTCCTTGTACTGGGGCGCATAGCGCTCCATGAACCGTTCACCTTCCGAGTTTGTCAGATACCCGCCTTCGCCGCGCGCACCTTCGGTGATCAGACAGCCCGAACCGTAGATGCCTGTGGGGTGGAACTGAACGAATTCCATATCCTGCAAGGCCAGCCCAGCACGGGCCACCATGCCGCCGCCATCGCCGGTGCAGGTATGGGCCGAGGTGGCGCTGAAATAGGCACGGCCATAGCCGCCGGTCGCCAATACCACCATCTTGGCGTTGAAGACATGCATGGTGCCATCGTCCAGCTTCCAGCAGACGACACCCTGACACTGACCGTCTTCGGACATGATCAAGTCGATGGCGAAATACTCGATATAGAACTCGGCGTTGTTCTTGAGCGACTGTCCGTACAGAGTATGTAGGATCGCGTGGCCGGTCCGGTCGGCGGCTGCACAGGTGCGCTGTACCGCAGGACCTTCTCCGAATTCAGTGGTGTGTCCACCGAAGGGGCGCTGATAAATCTTGCCCTCTTCCGTCCGGCTGAACGGAACGCCATAGTGCTCCAGCTCGTAGACCGCCTTGGGCGCCTCGCGGGCAAGGTACTCCATCGCGTCGGTATCGCCCAACCAGTCCGAGCCCTTGACGGTATCGTACATGTGCCATTGCCAATGATCGGGGCCCATATTCGACAGCGACGCGGCAATGCCACCCTGTGCAGCCACGGTATGAGAACGGGTTGGGAAAACCTTGGTCACGCAGGCCGTACGCAGGCCTTGTTCCGCCATACCCAATGTCGCCCGCAGACCGGCCCCACCGGCGCCGACAACGACCACGTCATATTCATGCGTTTCGTATTCGTATGCAGCCATTTCTTTCAGCTCCGGGAATTAAAGGGCAATGCGCGCGATGGCGAAGATGCCGGCCGCAGCCGCACCGTAGGACAGGCAGGTCACCAGAATAATCAGGACCTTCTTAAGCGTGCCGTGAACGTAGTCTTCAAGCATCACCTGCGCACCGTCTGCGAAGTGTTTGAAGCCAACCGCCAGCGTCAGTGCTGCCACGATGGCCGGGAAGGGCCGCGAGTAGTATTCAAGCACCACGTCAAACGGCTGACCCAGAACCGGGCCGAAGGTGAAAACAAACAAAGGCACAAGGATCAGCAGAGCCACCGAGCTGACTTTCATCGCCCAGAAATGAGCGGTGCCGGATTTCGCCGAGCCGAGGCCAGCGGCGCGTTTGCGGTCGGTCAGATAACGCATGTCAGGCCTCCAATCACGCGACGATGACAAGGGTCAGAAGGGTCAGCACGACCGATCCGATGACAACGGCCCAGCCCAGCTTTGTCGCTGTGGGTAGGTCCAACCCAATCGCATTGTCCCAGATCAGGTGCCGTACACCGGCCAGCGTGTGATACCAAAGACCCCAAACGGACAGAGCCATCACCAGATCGCCAAGTACCGAAGTAATCACTCCGTTCGCAACGGCGAAGGCCTCGGGCGACGTTGCTGCGGCCAGAAACCACCAGACGATCAGCAGCGCCGCCAGCAGTAGCGCGTTTCCGGTGATGCGTGTCAGGATGGATGTGACCGACGTCAGCTGTGGACGATAGATCGACAGGTGCGGCGAAAGTGGGCGGTTGCCCCGATTTACATCGGCCATGGCGGCTCCTTTTCGGTTGGCTACCGAACGTTTTACTGTTTTTTGCGACACTGTCACGTGCTGCGGGTGCAAAAACCACTAAATTCAGCGCAATTTGACGGATTATTCCGGTATGTGATCACACAAAATATTGTCGTGATCACATTTAACATTCCCCTTCATCAATGTTAGCGATTTCAAGACCAAAGGCATGTGATCACGAATCTCCTGACTGTCATTTCAGGCCTGCCGTTTGCTGCGTCACTTCGCGCAGCAGTTTCTTGCGAATTCGTTCCGGGTAGTCCGCGAAGCCCGAGGCCGAAACGACAAAAGCGCCCTCGCCCACGATAACATTCTCAAAGAAATAGGCCGTCAGGTCCGGTTCACTTTCTTCGATGGCCAACGCATTGACGACGATGCCTCGGTCCCGCAAAGCCGCGTGAACTTGCGTCGGTTCGACGCCTTCATTGGATACGCCGTCCCCCGACAGATCGATCAGTCGCCGTTTGCAATCGGAAACGGACTCAAATGCGTCCAGCGTCGTATGCAGCGCCTCGCCAATCGCGGTCGAGAAGTTCCGCCAGATGCGTGGATCTTCGGCAACCTGATCGGCAAAACGATCCAGCGCCGCGAAACTGTCGACTCGGGTCCAGGGGATCGTGACCTGCTGGCGCGACGACCCGGTCCATTGCACCAGCATCAACTGCGCCTGACCACGAACCAATGCCTCGGACACGATCGGGTCACGCAGACCAGCGGCCAGCCCGTCCATCTGGATACGAAACTCGCTGGCGTCGACAGAGCCGGAAACGTCAACCGCCAGGGCCAGCGCCAGATCGCAGGCCTGAGCCGCCGGTGCCAGACAAACGCTGGTCAATATCGCGCGCAGAATATGCATGTTGCAAGCCTAGCACGGCTTGCACGCGAATGGCTCACATTACCGTCAGCACGCCTATTGCGGCATGAGCGCCCAATAGTCGAGGTCCAGAAGCACATCCGGCAAATACCGGCCCTCGTCATTCTTCAACACGAACGGATCGCCACCCTTTGTCGCCACCAGACGCAGGCGGATCGCACCCACGCCGGGAACACCGGTTTCCGCCTTATCCATGACTTCGGACCAGGCCTTGATCGTGTCGCCCGCGAAACACGGGTTGGCATGCGCGCCACCATTCAGGCCGACAATCATCTGCGCGTTCGCAAGCCCATTGAACGACAATGTCCGCGCCATCGAGATCACGTGCCCGCCATAGATCAACCTGCCTTCCGGGCGGAACGTCAGGTCGAAATGCACCTTGGCGGTGTTCTGCCACAATCGCGTGGCCAGCATGTGTTCGGCCTCTTCCACGGTGACGCCGTCCACGTGGTCGATTTTCTCACCGATTTCATAATCGCCCCAACGATGCGCTTCACCGGCCAAAGCGAAATCGTAATTCGAAAAATCCAGACCTTCGGGCACGATCAGATCCTGGGGCGTCAAGGCCTTCTTCAATTCTGGAACAACCGTTTCGGGCGCTGGCGCATTCACGTCTGCCTTGCGCACCATCACCCAACGGACATATTCGATGACGACTTCGTCCAATTGGTTCAAACCACGGGTGCGGACCCAGACGACACCTGTTTTCCCGTTGGAATTCTGTTTGACGCCAATAACCTCGGACACAGATCGCAGGGTATCACCGGCGTAGACGGGTTTCAGCCAACGGCCTTCGCCATAGCCAAGATTGGCAACCGCGTTCAACGAGACATCCGGAACCGTTTTGCCGAACACCAGATGAAACGCCGCCAGATCATCAAGCGGACTTTCCGGCAAACCGCAATCCCGGGCAAATTCGTCCGAGGAATACAGCGCGTGACGCGCGGGATAAAGCGCGTGATACAAACCGCGTTCGCCCTCGGTCACTGTGCGCGGCACGGCGTGTTGCAACACCTGCCCTACGGAATAATCCTCGAAAAATCGGCCCGGATTTGTTTTTACCATTACTGCTGTCCCAGTTTCATGTCGGGGGAATAGTCGGCTTCGACCTCTTTGGTCACAGCCTGCGCACACCGCATTACATTGTTGGCTGAGTCAAAGGCATAGGACGGGTCACCGTACAGCTCCCATCCCTTCGCCAGCGCATCTGACACCTTGTGGCAGAAGGCCGACGTGTCTTCTTCGGTCAACAAACGATAGAGTTTCGCCATGGGGTTAGGTCCTCATGAGCCAAACGGAGACGGACCGACCAGGCCGTGGATATATCCGATAATCCCCAGCAGCACGATCGACGCCACAAAGAACATCGCATCCTTGCCATAGGTTCCCGGTTCACTGGGCGTCCAGTCGGGTTCGGCCTTGTTGATCACAACAACTTCGACCACGGCCCATGCCAGAAGACCGCCGAACAGGATGATCGAGGCCAGATCTCCGTTCACCAGTAAATGCGCAAAGGCCCACAGCTTGAATCCACCCAGCATCGGATGGCGAAACTTGTTCAGCACCCGGCCTTTGGTGCCCGCGGGGCTCATCATGAAGATCGCGATCAGAACCAACAGATTATTGACGTGAATCAGGAAGGTCGGCGGTGCCCAGACATAAATGAAGTCGGTCATGCGATAGCCGAACACCATCAACAGGATCGACGCGACCAGCGCCAGGGCTACTGCCCCCTTGCCCCCGTCGCCCATCGCGGCGCGGCGTTCAGGCGCCACGCGTTTGAACAGATGCGCGGCCCACCACAGCGCCACGCCTAAAATCAGAAGAACAAAGCCCATGCTGGCTTACCCCGCTTGCAAAGCTGAAATCGCCTCTGCTTTTGCCAGAATTTCACGGGCCGTTGCAACGTGCAGGTTTTCAACGATCTTGCCATCCACGACGGCAACACCCTGCCCTTGCGCTTCGGTCTCTTCGAATGCCGAAATTTGGCGACGGGCCAGATCGATCTCGTCAACTGATGGTGCGAATGCAGTGTTGGCCACATCGACCTGGGCCGGATGGATCAGTGTTTTGCCATCAAAGCCCATGTCGCGACCCTGCGCACACTCGGCGGTTAGACCCTCGGCATCCTTGAAAGCATTGTACACGCCATCGATGATGATCAGCCCTTCGGCCTTGGCGGCCAACAGGCACAGACCCAGCGAAGTCATCATCGGCAGGCGATCGGGACGAAAGCGAGTTTGCAGCTCTTTGGCCAGATCGTTTGTGCCCATCACGAACCCGGCCATCAGCGGATGCGCGGCGATCTCGGCAGCGTTCAGCATTCCGCGCGGCGTTTCCATCATGGCCCAGATCGGCAATTCTCCGGTGATCGCCGCCAGAGCATCCACGTCAGCCGCCGAATTCACCTTGGGCAACAGGACAACATCGGCATCCATGTCGCGCACCGCCTCGGCATCGGCACGCCCCCATTCGGTGTCCAACCCATTGATCCGGACGATCTTGACCCGCGCACCATAGCCCCCAGCGGCCAAGGCCCCTTTCAGCGTTTCGCGAGCGTTTTCTTTTTCGTCCGCTGCAACTGCATCTTCCAGATCGAAGATGATCGCATCCACAGGCAAAGATCGGGCCTTGTCCAGGGCCCGGTCCCTCGAACCAGGAATGTAGAGAACCGAACGATAGGGGCGCAGACGAGGATCCATGGACCACTCCCATTGAAATAAAGTTGCGCGGAATGGGACATTTTTTGCAGGAAAGTTCAAGCACAAAATCGCCGCACCGCAGCAAACCCGACGCAACGTGCGTTCCCTTAACCGGATTTCGTCCCTTGCCACCCACCCTGATCGGCAGTTGGAATCAAAAAGGGGTACGGGATGCGAAAGACGGTGTTCAAGATGACGATGGGGCTTGGGATCATGGTCCTGGCCGCGCAACATGTGCATGCTCAGAGTCAAAACTGTGCGCCCAGAGAAGCTGTACTGGAACGGTTGCACGAGGCCTATGGTGAAACGCGCAGGGGTTTGGGACTGGCCCGGAAAGGCGCCGTCATGGAGCTTTTTGCCTCGGACGAAACCGGCAGCTGGACGATCACGGTGACGTTGCCCAACGGGATCACCTGCCTTGTGGCTTCTGGTCAGGCTTTTGAAGAGGTGGCCGAGGCGCTGCGACCCAATGCCTGATCAGGTAAGCGCGTCCCAGATCAGCTTGCTGCCGGTGAGTGTCAGCAGCACATAGGCAAGCCCGAAGAACAGGCGTTCGGACAACATGAAATGTGCCCGGACGCCCAGCCATGCCCCCAGGATCGCAAAGGGTGCCAGCAGCAAATCCGCCCATAACGTCTGCCATGTGAACATACCCAGATAAGCATAAGGTATGAATTTCGCGATATTGATCACCCAGAAAACCAGTACCGTACTGGCTTGAAATTTCGTTTTCGTCAGGCGTTGCGACAATAGATAGACCGCTGCCGGGGGGCCACCGGCATGGCTGACGAAACTTGTGAAACCCGCGACCAGCCCGGCAAACAAACCGGAAGACGGCGGCAGTCGCCTGGCAAACCCGCGCACCCACCCTTTCGACTGCGCGATGTGCCAGATTACGAACCCGACCGAGATGCCACCAATCAGCAGACGCAACAGATCATCATCTGTTGCACGATAAAGCCACGCACCCATCGCCACACCGGGCACGGCGCCAAGGATAAGCAGACGGGAATCCGGCCAGCTCCACCGCCTCCAATAGGGACCCAAAGTGGCCACGTCGATCACCATCAAGATCGGCAGCATTAGGGCCAAAGCCTGCCCGGGCGTCAGGATCAAGGCCAGAATCGACGACGAGGCAAAGGCCACGCCGGAACCGAAACCGCCCTTTGAAATACCGGCAAAGATCACGGCAGGGATCGCCACGGCAAAAAACATCAAGTTCAATTCGAACATGTGACAGTCCCGGTTTTGGCTTGCCTCAAAGGCCGTTTAGCGCAATCAAAGCGGGGCCTGCAAATAGTATGCGGTTGTATGCCACGTCGCAGAACTCTTGCCTATTGACGTTTTAACGACTAGCACAACCGCGATTTCAATACCGACCGGATATGGAGAAATTCCAAATGGCCAGACCCAAGATTGCGCTGATCGGCGCGGGGAACATCGGCGGCACGCTCGCACATCTCGCAGCTGTCAAAGAACTGGGTGACGTTGTCCTGTTTGACATCGCAGACGGGCTGCCTCAGGGCAAGGCGCTTGACATCGCTGAATCCGGCCCTTCGGAAGGGTTCGACGCCTCGATGAAAGGCACCAGCGACTATGCCGATATCGCTGGCGCGGATGTGTGCATCGTGACCGCAGGCGTGGCCCGCAAACCGGGCATGAGCCGCGATGATCTGCTGGGCATCAACCTGAAAGTCATGAAGTCGGTTGGTGAAGGCATCGCAGCCCACGCACCCGACGCGTTCGTGATCTGCATCACCAACCCGCTGGACGCGATGGTCTGGGCCTTGCGCGAATTCTCGGGCCTGCCGCACAACAAGGTCTGCGGCATGGCAGGGGTGCTTGACTCGGCGCGCTTTGCACACTTCCTGTCGGAAGAGTTCAACGTCTCGATGCGCGACGTCACCGCCTTCGTTCTGGGCGGCCACGGCGACACCATGGTACCGTCGGTCCGTTACTCGACCGTTGCCGGCATTCCGCTGCCTGATCTGGTCGAGATGGGCTGGACCACGCAAGAGAAACTGGACGCCATCGTGCAGCGTACCCGTGACGGCGGCGCCGAAATCGTTGGCCTGCTGAAAACCGGTTCGGCCTATTACGCGCCTGCAACATCGGCGATCGAAATGGCCGAAGCCTATCTGAAAGACCAGAAACGCGTTCTGCCATGCGCGGCCTACTGCAACGGCGAACTGGGTGTAGACGGGCTCTATGTCGGTGTTCCGACCGTGATCGGCGCAGGCGGCGTCGAGCGTATCGTTGACATCAAGCTGAACGAAGACGAGCAGGCAGGGTTCGACAACTCGGTGAACGCCGTGAAGGGTCTGATCGACGCGTGCAAGGGCATCGACAGCTCGCTGGCGTAAAACAGCCCTGAACTCCGAATAACAGACCGGCCCGTTTCAGGGCCGGTTTTCTTTTGGTCCGCGCATGTCCCGGTCGCAAATGTTGGCGCAAACACCGCAAATCCCTTTTTTCGAATGTGATTTTCTGACGCTGCGCAGTTTTTTCGAATCGTTTTGCCACATCAGAAATTTTGTGATCACACCCCAAAATCCCGTGATCACAAATGTTGAAAATCTTCGCTAAAAACCTATCGAGCATCAAAAAACCCTTTAAACTTGCCCGCTAGACACCCCTATAACGATTAAACGCAGTCAGACGGGACAGTTTCGATGAACATTCACGAATATCAGGCCAAAGCCCTCCTTCGCAGCTATGGCGCACCGGTGTCCGATGGTCGCGCCGTGTTGCGCGCCGAAGAAGCCAAAACCGCAGCAGGTGAGCTGGACGGCCCGCTCTGGGTTGTCAAAGCACAGATCCACGCGGGTGGTCGCGGCAAGGGTTCGTTCAAAGAGGCCGACGCCGGTGAAAAAGGCGGTGTTCGTCTGACCAAATCGGTTGAAGAAGCCGCCGAAGAAGCCAAAAAGATGCTGGGCCGTACACTGGTCACGCATCAGACCGGTCCGGCAGGCAAGCAGGTCAACCGCATCTATATCGAAGCAGGCTCGGGCATCGAGCGCGAACTGTACCTGGCCCTGCTGGTAGATCGTCAGACCAGCCGCATTTCTTTCGTCTGTTCGACCGAGGGCGGTATGGACATCGAAGAGGTGGCCGCCGCAACGCCCGAGAAAATCCTGTCCTTCTCGGTCGATCCGGCCACCGGTTACATGCCGTATCACGGTCGCCGCATCGCCTTCTCGCTGGGTCTGGAAGGCCCGCAAGTCAAGCAATGCGTCAAACTGATGGGTCAGCTCTATCAAGCCTTCGTCGAGAAGGACATGGAGATGCTGGAGATCAACCCGCTGATCGTTTCCGACAGCGGCGATCTCAAGGTGCTGGACGCCAAGGTCGGCTTTGACGGCAACGCGGTCTACCGCCACCCCGACATCGCCGAGCTGCGCGACACGACCGAGGAAGACCCCAAGGAGCTGGAAGCCAGCAAATACGACCTGAATTACATCGCGCTGGATGGTGAGATCGGCTGCATGGTCAATGGCGCCGGTCTGGCGATGGCGACGATGGACATCATCAAGCTGTATGGGGCCGAGCCTGCCAACTTCCTCGACGTGGGTGGCGGTGCGACCAAAGAGAAAGTGACTGAGGCGTTCAAGATCATCACCTCAGACCCGCAGGTCAAAGGCATTCTGGTCAACATCTTCGGCGGCATCATGCGCTGTGACGTCATCGCCGAGGGTGTCGTGGCCGCGGTGAAAGAGGTCGGCCTGAAAGTCCCGCTGGTCGTGCGTCTGGAAGGCACGAATGTCGAAAAAGGCAAAGAGATCATCAACACCTCTGGCCTCGACGTGATCGCGGCGGACAACCTGAAAGACGGTGCCGAAAAGATCGTGAAAGCGGTCAAGGGTTAAGCTTGTTCAAGTGGGGCTGGCCTCGGGCCCGCCCCATCGCGGCTAAAACCAAGCTGAAAAGCATTGCCGCGCAAGGCCGAAAGAAGCAATCGATCTGATGACCATCCCAATCTTCCTCATAGGCTTGGAACGCGCCACAGGGCGGGCGCGTTTGATGGAGCAGGAGCTGCAAAAGGCAGGCCTGTCGGCGACGCGCGTCAATGCTGTTGATTGCGACGCCGCCACCCGTGAGGATTTCCTGCGCGACTGTCGGGCCGAAGGGCCGTGGGGCTATTTCCATACCAAGGACATGGCCTGCACCCTCAGCCATGCCAAAGCATGGGAGGCGCTGATCGCCTCGGGCGCGGAACAGGCGTTGATCCTTGAGGATGATGTGTTTCTGACACCGGAACTGGCAGACTGGCTGAATGATGCCTCATGGTGGCCCGCAGATGCCGATATCGTCCGGTTCGAACGCTGGCGCAGCACGAAGCTTTACGTGGCACTTGGACGCAAGCGGTTGTCCCATTTGGGGCGGGAACTGCGCCTGATGCGCTCGCGCCATCCCGGTGGTGCAGCTTATGCTCTGACACGCGAAGCGGCCCGGCACTTCCTGGCCCAGAAACCCTTTGACATTACGCTGGATGGTTTGTTGTTCAACCCTTCCGCCTCGCCGGCGGCGCGCCAGATCAACACCTATCAGGTGATCCCGGCCATGGTCGAACAGGGCAACGAAGCGCCCGGCGAATACAATTTGGGTGCGCCGCGCGCGCGGCCAACAGGCTGGCCCCTGATCCGGCAAAAAGTAAGGCGTGGCATCGCTGAAATCAGCAGCGGCCTGCGCACGGCGGCCAACCTGGCCCTGGGACGTGCCACGCTCGAGAAAATTACCTATGCGCCGCAGGTTCTGCCGGCGACTGAACCCAATCAATCCAACACCGCCTAGAGAAAGGGACAAAATGGCAGTCCTCATCGACGAAAACACCAAAGTGATCTGTCAGGGCTTTACCGGCTCGCAGGGTACATTCCACAGCGAACAGGCCATTGCCTATGGCACCAAGATGGTCGGCGGCGTCACCCCCGGCAAAGGCGGGATGGAGCATCTGGGCCTGCCCGTGTTCAACTCGGTCCACGAGGCCAAGCACGTGACCGAAGCCAATGCCAGCGTGATCTATGTGCCGCCGCCGTTTGCTGCGGATTCGATCCTCGAAGCGATTGATGCCGAGATGGAAGTGATCGTCTGCATCACCGAAGGCATCCCGGTGCTGGACATGATGAAGGTGAAGCGCGCGCTGGAAGGCAGCAAATCCCGCCTGATCGGCCCGAACTGCCCCGGTGTGATTACACCCGACGCCTGCAAGATCGGCATCATGCCCGGCCATATCCACAAGCGCGGCTCGGTCGGCGTTGTGTCCCGCTCGGGCACTCTGACTTATGAGGCCGTCAAGCAAACCACCGATGTGGGTCTGGGCCAGTCCACCTGCGTGGGTATCGGCGGCGACCCGATCAAAGGCACCGAGCATATCGACGTGCTGGAATGGTTCCTGGCCGATGACGAGACCGAGTCGATCATCATGATCGGTGAGATCGGTGGCTCGGCCGAGGAAGAAGCCGCGCAGTTCCTGGCGGATGAGGCCAAGAAGGGTCGCAAGAAGCCGACCGCCGGTTTCATCGCAGGCCGCACAGCCCCTCCGGGCCGCCGTATGGGCCACGCGGGCGCGATTGTCGCCGGTGGCAAAGGCGGCGCCGAAGACAAGATCGAAGCCATGCGCTCGGCCGGTATCGTCGTGGCCGAAAGCCCGGCGCAGCTGGGCGAAGCCGTGTTGGAAGCGATTGGGTAAGTGATCAAGAACCGGGCATATGCTTTTGGGGCAACGCCCGGCTCGGGGGTGGGCGAGACGCGCCCGCCCATCAATCCTGAAGTTTGCCTTTGGCAATTCCGGGCGGAACAGTAACGATGGGACCAAAGCAAGCCATATCAACCGGCATCCGAAAGACATTTGTCTTTTCGGGCAGAGCGTCGCGTTCTGAGTTTTGGTGGTTTGCCCCTATTGCAATTGTTTTGCCGATCTCCGCCGCATTACTGTTTGACTCGAGCGTTCTCGTAAACTGGGGCACCTCGAGGCTTTTGGTGATCACCGCCGCGTCTTTGCCCCTGCTTTCGGCAATGTGCAGACGGCTGCAGGATACTGGCGAAGATGGGCATCAAGCGCTCTATCCGTTCGCAACAGTATTTATCGCTTGGCTGGGGTATCATGTCTTTCTTGGCTTCGGGTTGCTGATCGGCGGACCGATTCTCCTGTTTCTTCTGGTCATCTTTCTTTTTGTTCCAGTGTTCCTAATCGCGATAGTGACAAGCGCGCTGGCTGCGTCCAATGTTATCGGGTTGATGCTGGTTGCTTCCGACCCAGACAAAAACCGATTTGGGGTGCCGCGTGAAGAGGGCTTCGCATGACCTTCTCCGACGCCATACGCACCTGTTTCTCCAAGTTTTTCACCTTCTCAGGTCGTGCCTCGCGGCCCGAGTACTGGTTCTTTTTCCTGTTCATCGTGATCTGGAACATCATCGCCGGGATCATCGACTGGCAGTTCTTCACTCAGGTCGCGATCACCGAAAGCGATGAGGTGAAATCCGTCACCGCAACGTCCTCGGCTCCGGTGCAGAGCATCGTCGGCCTGATCGTCTTCTTCCCGCATCTGGCCGTTGCGTGGCGGCGGATGCACGACACCGGGCGCAGTGGGCTGTATGCTCTGCTGCCGATCCTGCTGATCCTTGGGGCCTTTGCCGTCCTGATCTTTGGTATCGGGATCGCCTCGAGTTTTCAGCATGGCGGAACGCTCGACATTTTGTTTACCCGCGCAACATTGCTGATCGTCATCCCGACACTTATCGTTCTGGTGGTGTCGCCCCTCCTGGTGCTGTGGTGGCTGACCCGCCCCAGCCACCCAGGCACCAATCAATACGGTCCCAACCCACATGAGGTAGCCCAATGACCGAACACTCGCCCAATACTGCCTTTCACGCCTCGAGCTTCATGCAGGGGCACAACGCCGAATATCTGGAACAGCTTTATGCGCAGTACACCAAGAACCCCGGTGCGGTAGACGCTGCCTGGGTCGAGTTCTTCAAAGCCATGGGTGACGCCGCGCCTGATGTGCAGCGCGAAGCCGAAGGGCCTTCGTGGGCGCGCACGGACTGGCCGCCCATGCCAGCGGATGATCTGACCGGTGCGTTGACCGGCGAGTGGGCCGAGATTGACGCCAAGGCCGCAGGCAAGAAAATCAAGGAAAAGGCCGCCGACAAAGGTGTCGAAGTCAGCGATGACCAGATCAAGCGCGCGGTGCTGGACAGTCTGCGGGCGCTGATGCTGATCCGGGCCTACCGGATCCGGGGTCATCTGGCCGCCAACCTTGACCCCCTTGGCATGCGCGCGGCCAGCAATCATCCGGAACTGGATCCCAAAACCTACGGCTTCACCGATGCCGATATGGATCGCCCGATCTTTATCGACAACGTTCTGGGACTTCAGGTCGCCTCGATGCGGCAGATCGTCGAGATCGTTAAACGGACCTATTGCGGCACTTTTGCGCTGCAATACATGCATATCTCGAACCCGGAAGAGGCCGCTTGGCTGAAAGAGCGCATTGAGGGCTATGGCAAGGAAATCCAATTCACCAAGGAAGGCCGCAAAGCCATCCTGAACAAGATGGTCGAGGCCGAAGGCTTTGAGAAATTCCTGCACGTCAAGTACATGGGCACCAAGCGCTTTGGTCTCGATGGCGGTGAGGCGCTTATTCCGGCGATGGAGCAGATCATCAAGCGTGGCGGCGCGCTCGGCCTCAGTGATATCGTGATCGGGATGCCGCACCGGGGCCGTTTGAACATTCTGGCCAATGTGATGGGCAAACCGTACCGCGCCATTTTCAACGAATTCCAGGGCGGCAGTTTCAAACCCGAAGACGTGGATGGTTCGGGCGACGTGAAATACCACCTCGGTGCTTCAAGCGATCGCGAGTTCGACGGCAACAGCGTGCACCTGTCGTTGACGGCGAACCCGTCGCATCTTGAGGCGGTGAACCCTGTGGTTCTGGGCAAGGTCCGCGCCAAGCAGGATCAGTTGGGCGACACGGACCGCACCAAGGTCATGGCCATTCTGCTGCACGGCGATGCAGCCTTTGCCGGTCAGGGCGTCGTGGCCGAAGGCTTTGGCCTGAGCGGTCTGCGCGGGCATCGCACCGGTGGGACAATGCATATCGTGGTGAACAACCAGATCGGCTTTACCACCGCGCCGCATTTTTCACGCTCCAGCCCATATCCGACGGATATCGCGCTGATGGTCGAGGCGCCGATCTTCCACGTGAACGGGGATGACCCCGAGGCGGTTGTTCATGCAGCCAAGGTGGCGACCGAGTTCCGCCAGAAATTCCACAAGGACGTGGTTCTGGATATCTTCTGTTATCGCCGGTTTGGTCACAACGAGGGCGACGAGCCCATGTTCACCAACCCGATCATGTACAAGAAGATCAAGACGCATAAGACCACGCTGTCCTTGTATACGGAACGCTTGGTCAAGGATGGCCTGATCCCCGAGGGTGAGATCGAGGATATGAAGGCGGCCTTCCAGGCTCATCTGAACGACGAATTCGAGGCCGGTAAGGACTATAAACCCAACAAGGCCGATTGGCTGGATGGGCGCTGGTCGCATCTTGACAAGAACAAAGACGAATACATGCGCGGCGAGACGGCGATTACGCCGGAAACCATGGCCGAAATCGGCGATGCCCTCACCCGCGCACCAAGCGGATTTGCCATGCACAAGACGGTTGGTCGTCTGCTTGAGCACAAGAAACAGATGTTTGAAACCGGTAAAGGCTTTGACTGGGCCACTGGTGAGGCGCTGGCCTTCGGATCCCTGCTGACCGAGGGCTACCCGGTACGCCTTGCAGGGCAGGACGCCACGCGCGGCACCTTCAGCCAACGCCATTCCGGATTCGTTCATCAGGAAACCGAAGAACGGTATTACCCGCTGAACAACATTCGCGCTGGTCAGTCGCATTACGAAGTGATCGACTCGATGCTGTCCGAATATGCAGTGCTCGGGTTCGAATACGGATACTCGCTGGCCGAACCAAATGCGCTGGTCCTGTGGGAAGCCCAGTTCGGGGACTTCGCCAACGGCGCGCAGATCATGTTCGACCAATTCATCAGTTCGGGTGAATCGAAATGGCTGCGGATGTCCGGCCTGGTCTGTCTGCTGCCGCACGGGTTCGAGGGGCAAGGCCCCGAACATTCGTCGGCAAGGCTGGAGCGGTTCCTGCAAATGTGCGGTCAGGACAACTGGATCGTGGCGAACTGCACGACGCCTGCGAACTATTTCCACATCCTGCGCCGCCAACTGCACCGGACATTCCGCAAGCCGCTGATCCTGGTGACACCGAAATCACTGCTGCGCCACAAGCTGGCAGTCAGCACCGCCGAGGATTTCACCACCGGATCCAGCTTCCACCGGGTACTGTGGGATGATGCCCAGAAGGGCAATTCCGACACCAAGCTGGTGGCGGATAACAAGATCAAACGCGTGGTGATGTGTTCCGGTAAAGTCTATTTCGACCTGCTGGAGGAACGCGATGCTCGCGGCATCGACGACATTTATCTGATGCGGATCGAACAGTTCTATCCTTTCCCGGCGCATTCTCTGATCAACGAGCTTGAACGGTTCAAGAATGCCGAAATGGTCTGGTGTCAGGAAGAGCCCAAAAACCAAGGTGCGTGGACCTTTATTGAACCCAATATCGAATGGGTTCTTTCCCGGATCGGCGCGAAACATACCCGTCCGGCTTATGTCGGTCGCGCAACCTCGGCCTCGCCCGCAACGGGCCTGGCCAGCCAACACAAAGCCCAACAAGAAGCGCTGGTTAACGAAGCGCTGAGCCTCGAAGGAAAATAAGCGATGACCATTGAAGTTCGTGTTCCCACGCTTGGCGAGTCGGTCACCGAAGCCACTGTTGCAACATGGTTCAAAAAGCCCGGTGATGCAGTCGCCGTGGATGAGATGCTGTGTGAGCTGGAGACTGACAAGGTGACGGTCGAAGTGCCCTCTCCCTCAGCTGGCGTGATGGGTGAGATTGTGGCCGCCGAAGGCGACACGGTTGGTGTCGATGCTCTGCTGGCGACGATTGCTGCCGGTGAAGGTGCAGCCGCGCCTGCCCCGGCAACAGCCGCAGCAACCCCCGAGGCCGCACCCTCTGCATCGGGCGGGTCGGTTGACGTGATGGTGCCCACGCTTGGCGAATCCGTGACAGAGGCGACTGTTTCGACCTGGTTCAAGCAAGTCGGCGACAGCGTCGCGCAGGACGAGATGCTGTGTGAGTTGGAAACCGACAAAGTCTCGGTCGAGGTACCCGCCCCGGCTGCAGGTGTTCTGGCGGAAATCGTCGCGCCGGAAGGTGCAACCGTTGATGCAACCGCAAAGCTGGCAGTCATCTCGGGCGCGGCCGCAGGCGCAGCCCCTGCACCGGCAGCTGCTGCTGCGGCTCCAGCTGCGGCAAGCACCGGCAAGGATGTTGCAAATGCGCCGTCTGCCGAAAAGGCGATGGCCGAAGCCGGGTTGTCAGCCGATCAGGTCACCGGCACCGGTCGCGATGGTCGCATCATGAAGGAAGATGTAGCCAAGGCGGTCGCGGCTGCTTCGGCCCCCGCACCTGCGGCGGCTGCGCCGGCACCCGTTGCTCAGGTTCCGCGCGCACCGGTTGCCGCCGAAGATGAAGCCCGCGAAGAGCGTGTACGGATGACCCGTCTGCGTCAGACCATCGCCAAGCGCCTGAAGGATGCGCAGAACACCGCCGCGATCCTGACCACCTATAACGAGGTGGACATGACCGAGGTGATGGCCCTGCGCAATCAGTACAAAGACCAGTTCGAGAAGAAGCACGGTGTGCGCCTGGGCTTCATGTCCTTCTTCACCAAGGCCTGCTGCCATGCCCTGAAAGAAGTGCCCGAGGTCAATGCCGAAATCGATGGCACCGACATCGTCTACAAGAACTTCGTTCACATGGGCGTTGCTGCCGGCACGCCGCAGGGTCTGGTGGTTCCGGTCATTCGCGACGCGGACAGCATGTCCTTTGCAGCCATCGAAAAAGCCATCGCCGAAAAGGGCAAGCGCGCCCGCGATGGCAAGCTTTCGATGGCCGAGATGCAGGGCGGTACCTTCACAATCTCGAACGGTGGCGTCTACGGCTCGCTGATGTCCTCGCCGATCCTGAACCCCCCGCAATCGGGCATTCTGGGCATGCACAAGATCCAGGAACGGCCGATGGTCATCAATGGCGAGATCAAGATCCGCCCGATGATGTATCTGGCGCTGTCCTATGACCACCGCATTGTTGACGGCAAGGGCGCGGTCACCTTCCTGGTTCGTGTGAAAGAGGCGCTTGAAGATCCGCGCCGCCTGCTGATGGATCTGTAACCATGGCGACACATGTACTCTGGCAGGCCGATGTGGCCGATTTCGACGCCTGGCTGAAAGTGTTCCGCGAGGACAAGCCGATGCGCAAGGCCGCGGGTATCCGCGACCTGCATGTCTGGCGCGATCCCGATCAGAAGGACCATGCGATCGCGATGTTCGAGGTGATCAACTTGGACAAGGCCAAGGCATTTTTCGGATCCGAAGAATTGGCAATGCACCATGAACGAGGCGGCATTGCGCATATCTCGATCAAGCTGCTGGAACCTGTTTGACAATAGATATTCCCGACCCGTCAGATCGGGTCGGGAAAGCGCCGGATCGTCCGGTCGGTTTAGGAGAATGTAATGGCAAACTATGACGTCATCGTAATCGGCGCCGGACCCGGCGGCTATGTCTGCGCGATTCGCTGCGCTCAACTGGGCTTGAAAACCGCTGTGGTTGAGGGGCGCGAAACGCTGGGTGGCACTTGCCTGAACGTGGGCTGCATCCCGTCAAAAGCTCTGCTGCATGCCAGCCATCAGCTTCATGAAGCCGAACACAACTTTGCCAAGATGGGCCTGAAGGGCAAAAGCCCTTCGGTCGATTGGACACAGATGCAGGTCTATAAAGATGAGGTGATCGAGGGCAACACCAAGGGCATCGAGTTTCTGTTCAAGAAGAACAAGATCGACTGGCTGAAAGGCTGGGGCTCGATCCCTGCGGCCGGCAAGGTTCAGGTTGGCGATGAAATCCATGAAACCAAGAACATCATCATTGCGTCAGGCTCCGAACCGTCCTCGCTGCCCGGTGTCGAAGTGGATGAGAAAGTCGTTGTGACCTCAACCGGCGCGCTGTCTCTGGGCAAGATCCCGAAGAAAATGGTGGTGATTGGCGCGGGTGTGATCGGGCTGGAGCTGGGTTCGGTGTACAGCCGCCTGGGTGCCGAAGTGACGGTGATCGAGTTCCTCAAGGAAATCACGCCGGGCATGGACCCGGAAGTACAGAAGACATTCCAGCGTATCCTCAAGAAACAGGGGCTGAAGTTCATCATGGGTGCCGCGGTGCAGAAAACCGAAGCAACCAAGACCAAGGCGAAGGTGACATACAAGCTGCTCAAGGACGACAGCGAGCATGTGATCGACGCCGATACCGTGCTGGTGGCCACCGGGCGCAAACCTTATTCCGATGGTCTGGGGCTGGACGCTCTGGGCGTCGAGATGACCCCGCGCGGCCAGATCAAGGTGGGTGCGGACTGGCAAACCAACGTACCGGGCATCTACGCCATCGGTGACGTGATCGAAGGCCCGATGCTGGCACACAAGGCCGAAGATGAAGGCATGGCCGCCGCGGAACAGGTTGCGGGCAAGCATGGCCATGTAAACTATGGTGTCATTCCGGGTGTGATCTATACGTGGCCCGAGGTCGCCAATGTCGGTGAAACCGAGGCGACGCTCAAAGAACAAAGCCGTGCCTACAAGGTCGGCAAGTTCATGTTCATGGGCAACGGCCGCGCCAAAGCCAATTTTGCCTCTGACGGGTTCGTCAAGATCCTGGCCGACAAGGAAACCGACCGTATCCTGGGCGCCCATATCATCGGCCCCGCAGCAGGCGATCTGATCCATGAGGTCTGCGTGGCGATGGAATTCGGCGCATCCGCCGAGGATC
The DNA here is from genome assembly GCF_013110635.1 of Ruegeria sp. HKCCD6604. Taxonomy (NCBI): domain Bacteria; kingdom Pseudomonadati; phylum Pseudomonadota; class Alphaproteobacteria; order Rhodobacterales; family Roseobacteraceae; genus Ruegeria; species Ruegeria sp. HKCCD6604. The sequence continues at coordinate 121,034 of NZ_WVQW01000007.1, forward strand.
TGGCCCTGACCTGCCACGCGCATCCGACCTATTCCGAGGCCGTGCGCGAGGCCGCACTGGCTTGCGGCGACGGCCCGATCCACAGCTGACAACCTTGATCCCGACAGCGATCAGCCTGTCGGGGTCAACCAGGCATCCAGATAGGTCTCCAACCTGTCGGTGAATGTCGTCGCGGAATGCAACGCGCAGAATCTTAGTGACATGGCCTGAATGGCAAAGGCCTGCACACCTTCGGCCAATAACTCGGGTGGCACGTCTTTGCGCACCTCTGCATCTTCGAGCCACAGCATCACGACACGGAAGTATCGCTCAAAACAATAGGCCACCGGTCCTATCTCGGCGACAGCCGTAGCACCGGAATACCTGATCAACAGATCGAATACATATCGCTCGGACGTCATGAAACTGTGAACCGGTTCCAGCGCCGCGATGATTTCTGCGACAGTTTTGGGCGGTGTTCCGGCCTCGGCCTGATCCAGACAGGCGTTCAGCTTGTCAGCAATCAGAATTTCCATCAGCGCATCCTTGTCGTGAAAATGCGCGAAAAAGGTGCCCTTCGCGACCCCAGCGGCCTTCACGACCTCTTCCACCCGTAACGCTTCATATCCGCCTTTGCGGATGACCTCTTCAGCGGCCGCGAGAAGCTTGGCGCGGGTCTTGATCGTACGTTTCTGAATTGTCTTTTGCATATGGCTCAATCGCATAATTTCTGACCGTGGTCAAATTTTTTATTGACCACGGTCACTTTTTGATTCTATAAATTGACCACGGTCACTTTTTAGGAGATACCCGATGCAACCGAAAAAGATTCTCATCCTTGACGGACACCCCGCAGAAAGCAGCCTGTCACGCACATTTGCCAAAACGTACAGGGACGCGGCCCGCAAAAACGGGCACGATGTACGGTTGGTTCATCTGAGCGATCTGCAATTCGATTTTGATTTCGGTCAGGGCAATTATCACGACTTCAAACCACTTGAGCCGGTTCTGGAACAAGTGCTGCAAGACTTTGAGTGGAGCGACCATCTGGTCCTGACCACCCCGATGTGGTGGGGCGGCCTTCCAGCCAAACTCAAAGGACTGATCGACCGGATGTTCATTCCGGGACGAACCTTTGACACACGGAACACTACCAAGATCGGGTTTCCGGCCCCGATGCTGACAGGGCGGACTGCGCGCGTCATCCTGACGTCAGACACGCCGGGATGGTTCATGCGCCTGATATACCGGCAGGCGCTTATCCGTCAGGTACGGGACCAGATTCTTGGGTTCGTCGGCTTCAAACCAACCCGTTTCACCTATTTTTCCGGCGCTAGCTATCCCAAGCCCGGCAGCGTAGATCGCTGGGTGGAAAAAGTATCCAGGATCGGGGCCGCTGCGGTTTGAACCACAGCCGACACCCACATCTACCACATCGTTTTTGCGGCGCGTGCAAGCCATTCCTCGTCATATTGCGCGCCGCCTTCCACGCCGTCTGATGCCTCGGACAGAAGCTGGCCTATCGTGGGAAGATTGCCGCTTTCGTCACCACTTGACCAGATACGCGCCCGGATCAGAGCACGGGCACATTGGCTGTATATCTCGGCGATTTCAACGACGATAACGGTCGCTGGGCGTTTGCCGGCCTTCTCGAATTGATGCCGCAGGGTCTCATCCGCCGTTACCCGCGCCAACCCGTTCACCCGAACGACGTTGTTGGACCCCGGAACAAGGAACATCAGCGAAACACGTGGATCGCGCACGATATTGCGCAAACTGTCCAGACGGTTGTTGCCGCGCCAGTCCGGCAGAGCCAGCGTATTCGCATCCAGGTCTTTAACCACCGGGCCATCATCGCCCCGAGGGCTGCCATCCACACCTTCAGGACCAACCGTGCTGAGCACACACAGGCGCGATGCAAGGATCCACTTTCGATAGAGAGGCGTCAGTTGATGAACGACCTTTCGCAAGGACGGAGCACCGGGCCGACCATACAAAGCTTCAAGCGTTTCAATGTCACGAATGTGCTCCATCCGGATCAAACCCCACTTCCCGCATCAACTCGTTGGAACGTGTTTCTATCACATCTTCCAGCCGGGCAAGGAATTCGTCCCGGCCAACACCCGGCTCGATTGGGTCGAGGAAATCGACGATCGCAAGGCCCGGTTTGCGCATGACACCCGTTCGGGGCCAGAAAACGCCAGCATTCGTCGCGACCGGAACGCAGGGAAAGCCGAGCCCTTCGTAAAGAACGGCTGTTCCAACCTTGTAAGGTTTCTTCGCACCGGGCGCCACACGTGTCCCTTGCGGGTAAATCACAAGCTGCCCGGGTTCCGAAAACTCTTTCGACACATCTTTGACCATCTTGGTCACGGCAGCACCGCGCTTGCCGCGATTGACCGGAATACAGCCAAGTCGCCGCGCATACATTCCAATGACTGGCGTAAACAAAAGCTCACGCTTCATGATGAACTTGCCGTGCGGAATGGCATCAAAAATGATGATGATATCAAGAAACGACTGGTGTTTTGCGGCTATGACCACCTCATTCGTTGGGACCGTACCCCGCACTTCACACCGAATGCCAACCATCCAACGAGCCAGCCACATGGTGCTGCGCGCGTAGGTCTTGCACGCCCTCAGGGCGCCAGCCTTGGAAAACAGTGCATAGGGCAGAAAGACAATGCCAAGGATCAGCATCCAGGCGTAGATCACGATCATGAAGATCAATGACCGAACCCATTGAACAGCCATCAACATCAGGAAAGCTCCTTCAATTTGCGTCGGGCCGCAGCCCAGGTGGCAAAAAACGCTACCATGGCACCAAGGATCGGAATAAGAACCGGCAACGCCCAGTCTTTGCCCTGAAAGCCGACGCCAGCCAGAAAACCACCCGATTCCGAGGCTTCGGGCAGCATCAGAACACCGGTCATGCCCAGCAATGTACCGACCGATGCCCCAAAAAATGCGCGATATGTAAACCGCCTTACGAATGCGCCCGCTATGAACCCATCGCGTGCACCGACCAGGCGCAACACTTCGATGATCTGGGCATTTGCGGCAAGTGACGCATTGGCGGCAAGAGTAATCATGGCAGCGGTCGCACCGCCGATCAGCAGGATCGAAATCCACCCCAGACGACGCAGGGACATCGCCGCATCAACCAAAGGCTCCCGCCACCGCGTGTGATCATCCAGTACGGCGCCCGGCACCTCGGCTCCCAGTCGCAAACGCAACCCAGCCACGTCGATGCCCGGTTCGGTTTCAATGATCTCGATAAGCTGCGGCACGGGCAGCGTATCCAGCGGCAGATCCGGCCCAAACCAAGGGGCAAGCAACGCCGCCTGCTCTTCCTGCGTCAAGGCACGGGCCGAGGCCACGCCAGGCGTCTGGCTCAGAACGGTCAGCGCGGCCTCGGTCTGGGCCGCACGCTGTTCCGTTGGCGCGTTGATGCGCAGGGTTGCAGCTCCGGCCAGTTCCGAGGCCCAGCGATCCGCAATGCGCCCCGACGCCAGAGACAGGGCCAGGGCGAATACCGCAAGAAACGCCATCGCACCCGCGACAAACAGAGTCAGGTGTGCCGTGTATCCCGTTGGGGGAACAACCCGGTCTGCCCGTTTGTCACCGCGCAACAGATTTCTGAGGTCAGGACTGATCATAGATCCGCCCCCGCCAGTTGCAGCTTGCGCTGCGAAATACGCAAGACACGGGCCTGTACCTGGCTTTTGGCCGCGCGGATCAGGCTCAGATCATGGGTGGCGATCAGGACGGTTTTGCCCATCCGGTTCAGTTCGATCAGAAGACGCAGCAGCCGTTGCGACATTTCCCAGTCGACATTGCCCGTCGGCTCATCCGCCAAAACCACGTCAGGCGACAATATGACGGCACGCGCCAGAGCGGCCCTTTGCCGCTCGCCGCCGGACAGTTCAGGCGGGAGCGCTTCGAGCCTGGCGCCAAGACCCACCCAGCTGAGCAGCTCGGTCAGGTTTTCCTGCTCGGATGTTTCCGAACGCCCGGACACCATCAGCGGCAACGCGACGTTTTCTGCAAGCGTCATGTGGTCAAGGAACTGACAATCCTGATGCACGACACCAACGCGGCGACGCAATACGGCCAGCTGGTCGCGATCAAGCGTTGAAATATCCTGGTCAAACACGCTCAACCGCCCCGAGCTCGGCAGCAGGGCACCATAGCACAGCTTGAGCAACGTGGTCTTGCCCGCCCCGGAAGGCCCGGTCAGAAAGTGAAACGAACCCGGCTGCAATTGTACCGAGACATCACTCAGCAATTCGCCACCACCGTAGGTGTAGCTGACATTTTCCAGCTCGATCACACGTGCCCCCGTTATTTTGCCGCTCTTCTTGCCCGAGCATGGTGATGGTTTCAATGGCTCTACCGAGTCCAATTGGTGACACTTGACCCGCGAAACCGAAAACGCTCTTTGCTGTTGGGTCTTAACCGAATATCATTCCTGAAAAAACTATTATCGGCCCTTCGCCCGGCCGAGGAGGCAGCATGCGTCTTACATGTCCGAATTGCAGCGCGCAGTACGAGGTTCCTGACGAGGTCATCCCCGAGGAAGGCCGCGACGTACAGTGTTCCAACTGCGATCAGACCTGGTTCCAAGCGAAGCACCCTGCCGAAGCCGCAGAGGCACCGAACGAAAAAGCGGAAACCCCTGAACAGGATGACGCATCGCCCGACGTGGTCGACGCTCCGCAGGGCGTTGAACCGGAACCTGTTGAAGAAGCGGTATCCGAAGACAAGCCAGAAATTGATGAACCCGCCGAGCCCACCGGGAATGTCGATCCGTCCGTCGCCAGCATTCTGAGAGAGGAAGCTGCCCGCGAAGCGGAATTGCGGGCGCAGGAAGGCAGCAGCCTCGAAAGCCAGCCCAATCTGGGGCTGGATACGCCGCCAGAACCCAAGGTGCGCCCCAAGCGGCCTTCGGCTTCGGAAACCGCTGTCGATGCCGGGCAGAAAGACGCACTGCCGGATGTCGAAGCCATCAATTCGACCATGCGATCAGATGAGCCGGAAGAGGTCCCGCAGCCACCCCGCAAATCGGGCGGATTCCTACGCGGCTTCGCGTTGATGCTGATCATCGGCGTGGTTCTGTATCTGATCTATGGAAATGCCCAACAGATCAGCGAAGCGGTCCCTCAGGCCGACCCGTTGCTGAGCTCATACGTGTCGCTTGTGGATCAGGCGCGTATCTGGCTTGAGGCACAGGCTGGATCCGGTGCCCAGAACTGAGGTCTAGAACCGCTCCAACAAACGTTTCAGGTATTCCAGCTCGATCTGGGGGCGGTCCGATTCCCCGGTTCTGCGCCGGATTTCATCCAGCAGTTCCCGCGCCCGGCGATACACGTCTTCGCCTTGCAGCAAATTCTCATCTGTTGAAATCGAACCGGCGGCACCCGGGTTTCGGCCCAGCGGATCGCGGTTGTTGGCTTGCATATCGCCATCCTGCGTTCCCTGACCCGGCTGATTCTGCTGGTTCTGCGCCATCGCCTCACCCAGCGAGCGCATCCCTTCGCGCAGGGCTTCCATCGCCTCGGATTGCCGGTCGATGGCTTCGGCCAGATCATCCCCACGCAGGGCCTGTTCCGCCTCGTCCATGGCGCGCCCGGCCCGGTCCAGCGCCTCGCGCGCGGCGTCGCCTTCGGGCGTACCGGCACCGGGCAACCCCTGTTGCTGGCGGCTCAACTCATCTCTCAGCGCCTGCTGCCGATCCGCAAGTGTGCCTTGACCCTGCTGGCCTTCGCCAGCCTGATCCGAGCCTTCCCCCTGACCGCCCTGACCTTCGTGGCTTTGCCCCCGGCCTTGCCCGCCATTGCGTCCCTCATTGCCCTGGCTTTCACCGGATTGAGCGCCCGGGTTGAACTGTTCCTGCAAATCACGGAAGGCCTGATCGCTCAGACCTTGTTGCTCGCGCAGAGTTTCCGCAAGACCTTCCATGGCCTGCTGACCTTCGGACTGCTGCCCACCGCCCTGGCCCTGAGTCACACGCATGTTTTCCATCATCTGCTGGAACTCTTCCAGCGCCTGCTGGGCTTCAGCCATTCGGCCCTGTTCCATGAGCTCCTGAATGCGGTCCATCATGCGTTGCAGATCATCCTGCGTCATTTGCAGGGACTCGCCGTTCTGGCCCTGCTGACGCTCGCCATCTTCGCCGTTTGGCTGGGCCAACCGTTGCAGTTGTTGGAGGTAATCCTGCGTCGCTTCGCGCAATTCCTGCATCAGTTCCGCGATTTCCTCGTCGCTGGCGCCGTTCTTCATTGCTTCGGTCAGACGTTCCTGCGCGCGCCGCATCCGTTCCAGCGCATCCGCAAGCGTGCCGTCCTCGATCAACACGGCAAGATCCCAGAGGGCCTGGGCGATCTCTGCCTGCTGTTCGGGTTTCAGCCCGTATTGATCAAAGGTCTCTAGCCGCCGCAGCACGACCCTCAGACGCAAATAGGCAGTTTCCGAACGAAACAGGTCCTCTGGAAGATGCGATACAGCCCGCAGCAGTTGCGCTATCCGAGGCGCATTGGACCGCGACCACAGCAGATCGCGCCGTTGTTCAATCACCGCTGCGGCCAGCGGATCAAAAAACCGACGGGCCGGAAGGTCGGTCACATAAGGTTCGGAAGACGATTGCTGATCCGCCGCGTCCGTGGCCATCAAAGTAATCCGGACCGGCAAATGCGCCCACGGGTGTTGCGAGAAGTCCTCGATCAGATCTTCCGCAAAATCCGCCCGGTCGCCGGTGATCGGCATAGGCAGTTCAACTGCGATCGCTTCGCGTGGCTCGGGCTCTGCTGCCAGACCATAGCGGCGGTCAACGGCAGCCAGATCCAGTTCGATCAAGGCAGAGCCTGCAACCACACCATAGTCATCTCCTGCGACGAATGGCAGCTTCATCTGCCCGCCCGCTTCGGCCTCAGCCGATCCAGCCACGGCTATCTGTGGTGCCGTGTCGTCAATGATCTCAACGGCCCATTCCCGCCCCGCTGGCCCGTCGATGCGCAACTGGCCAGAACGTTCTGCCACGAACTCCTGCTCGGGGTCGGTCGCCGCCTCGGCCCCCAGGGCCGAGCTGTTTTCCGTCAGGCTATGTGCGCCAACCTCACCATAAAGCCGCAAGGTAACGCGACTGCCTTTGGGAACGGCAAGCTCTGCATCCGTTTGGTCCGCAAGATACAGCGTTGGAAGGCCCGTATAGCGCGGGGGTTCGACCCATCCTTCCCAAGTCGGCCCTTGCCCGGCGACGGCAGTGCCCGGGGCCATGTCCGCCACAGACCCCACGCGCCACAATGAGCCGAAAACCAGCGCTACGACAAAAGCCAGCAACGCCGCGTAGCGCAGTGCATAAGGATCTCGCGATGCCAGCCGAAGATCTGGTTTCACGGCCTCGGCCGTTGCGACCCGTTGCGCCATCCGGTCTTTGTGGGCTTGCCACAGCGCCACGGAATCCCGATCGGCCGCACCAATAGCCTGATCATCCATCAAGGCCTGAATTGGGCGTCCCGGCAAGGTCTCATCCAGCCGCACCAAAACGTCGGCGCGCGAGGGCAACTTGAGACCCCTCAGGCCAAGCACCGCGGCCGTCAACAACAACCCCAGGGACAGCGCGCCAACTGCCCAGACGATTTCCACGGAAACAACATCTTGAAGCCCCAGCATCAATGCCGCAAGCAGAACAAGTGCAATCGAGAATGCCGGCCAGAACGCGCGCAACACCTGTTCAGCCACCATGCCGACATGGGTCAGCCAAACGGACAGGCGCGGAATGGGCAGGTTTGAACGGTCGGACAAGACGGGCCTCCGGGGTTAGGCCCGCGCGGTCATCGCGTCAAAGCCATGAAGGTATGGTATCGCGGTTTATGATTTCGTCAAAGCTTGGTCGTTCACGAATGACTGCAAATTGATCACCATTGACCAGAACCTCGGGGATCAGCGGGCGGGTATTGTACTCGCTGGCCATCACCGCGCCATAGGCACCCGCGCTGCGGAAGGCGATCAAGTCACCCGATTTCAGCGGCGGCATGTTGCGTTGTTTGGCAAAAGTGTCACCGGATTCGCAAACCGGGCCAACGATGTCATAGGCTTGCTGTTCCACGCCTGCCGCCGGTTCCTGCACCGCGACGATATCATGATGCGCCTCATACATCGCCGGGCGGATCAGATCATTCATGGCGCCGTCGACAATCAGGAAATCACGGCCTTCGCCCGACTTCACATAGATCACTTTGCTGACCATCAGCCCCGCATTGCCTGCGATCAGGCGGCCCGGCTCGATCTCGATCTCACAGCCCAGATGGCCCAGTGTTTTCTTGATCAACGCGCCATATTCCACCGGCAGCGGCGGCGCGTCATTCGAGCGGGTATAGGGGATGCCCAATCCACCGCCCAGGTCAAGACGGCGGATGTTGTGGCCTTCAGCCCGCAACTGCTCGGTCAGTTCGGCTACTTTCGTATAGGCCAGCTCGAATGGTTCGAGTTCCGTCAGCTGCGAGCCGATATGGACGTCGATGCCGATCACCTCCAGCCCCGGCAGGCTGGCCGCATGCGCATAGACGTCCGAGGCGCGGGATATCGGAATTCCAAATTTGTTCTCGGACTTGCCGGTCGCGATCTTGGCGTGGGTCTTGGCATCAACATCCGGATTCACCCGGACCGTGATCGGAGCAACCACACCCAATTCCAGTGCAACGGCGTTGATCACTTCCATCTCGGGCTCGGATTCGACGTTGAACTGACGGATGCCACCGGTCAGCGCGGTACGAATCTCATCCGCCGTTTTGCCCACGCCAGAGAACACGATCTTGTCGCCGGGAACGCCCGCCGCCTTGGCGCGCAGGTATTCCCCGCCCGAGACCACGTCCATCCCCGCGCCCGCCTGTGCCAGAGTTTTCAGGATCGCCTGATTGCTGGCCGCTTTCATCGCATAGCAGACAAGGTGGTCCGTGCCGTCAAGCGCATCGTCGAACAGCTGGAAATGCCGCAGCAAGGTCGCGGTGGAGTAGACATAGAACGGCGTTCCGACCGCGGCAGCGATTTCGGAGACAGGGACATCCTCGGCGAAAAGCGCGCCGTCGCGGTAGAGAAAATGATCCATGTCTGCGCGCTTAGACCAGAAGATGGCTTCGAATCAATGGATTCCGAACCCATCGACCAAGTTTAATTTCGGGTCGAAACTCCAACCCGGCCATAGCCCGAGATCGAAACTCCGGTGCCCGATTGCTTGGGCTCTGCCGCAGGTTCCGGGCGTCTTGCCGATGTAGGTTCGCAAGCCGTCAAAGCCGCAAATACCAGAATCAGTCCTAGTGTTCTCATTTCAGTATCTTTTCTTTGGATGGCATGCGCACCGACATGCCACCTCACGTTGGTGGATACAAAACCGATGCGCAATATGAAAGTGGCTTAGAATCCCAGGTAAATCCCCAGCGGCCCACGGCTTAGACCTACGCCACCGCCTACATACGCTCCGCCAGAGCCAACGCCAACGGTTGCACTGACAGTTGGCTGAGCGGGCGCAGGCTGAACGGGCTCGCCGTCGGCTCCGCATCCGGCCAGCATTAGGCCGGACCCTGCAATCAGAATCGCGCGCAGCACGGTCATCACACCATTGCCTTCCATCGTTCAACCTGAGCACGCACCTGATCCGGGGCCGTGCCACCATAGGACTGGCGTGAGTTTACAGAGTTTTCGACACCAAGGACAGAGTAGACGTCATTTGTGATCTCGGCATGGACCGATTGCATGTCGTCCAGCGTCAGATCGGGCAGGTCGCAGCCCTTCTTCTCGGCCATGGCCACCAGCGATCCGGTAACATGATGCGCGTCGCGGAAGGGCAGGCCCAGCACCCGCACCAGCCAGTCGGCCAGATCAGTTGCAGTCGAGAAACCCGAACCCGCCGCAGCGGCCAGGCTGTCGCGATTGGCGGTCATGTCCTTGACCATGCCTTCCATCGCCGCCAGCGCCAGCATCCAGTTGTCGGCGGCATCAAAGACCTGTTCCTTGTCTTCCTGCATGTCCTTGGAATAGGCCAGCGGCAGGCCCTTCATCACCATCATCAGCGCCGTGTTGGCGCCAAAGATCCGGCCCACCTTGGCGCGGATCAGCTCGGCCGCGTCGGGGTTTTTCTTCTGCGGCATGATCGACGAGCCGGTCGAGAACCGATCTGACAGTGTAACAAAGCGGAACTGCGCCGAGGACCAGATCACCAGTTCTTCGGCAAAGCGCGACAGGTGGACGGCGCAGATCGAGGCGGTCGACAGGAACTCCAGCGCGAAATCCCGGTCGCTGACGGCGTCCAGCGAGTTGGCAGCGGGCCGGTCAAAGCCCAGCGCCTGGGCCGTCATATGGCGGTCGATCGGAAAGGACGTGCCAGCCAACGCCGCAGCACCCAGTGGGGATTCATTCATCCGGGCGCGCGCATCGCGGACACGCGACAGATCGCGGCCGAACATCTCGACATAGGCCATCATGTGATGGCCCCATGTCACCGGCTGCGCCGTTTGCAGGTGGGTAAAGCCCGGCATGACCCAATCGGCCCCGGCCTCAGCCTGCGCCAAAAGCGCGCGGATCAGGGCCAACAGGCCGGATTCAGCCGCGTCCAGCTGATCGCGGACCCACAGCTTGAAATCGGTTGCGACCTGATCATTGCGCGAACGCCCTGTGTGCAAACGGCCTGCGGGCTCGCCGATGATCTCTTTCAGGCGTGCCTCGACATTCATGTGGATGTCTTCCAGCGCGATCGAGAACTGGAACTCTCCGTTCTGGATTTCTGACAAAACGGTGAGCAGCCCTTCCCGAATGGCTTCAGCGTCACTATCACTTATGACGCCTGTAGCGGCCAGCATGGCCGCATGGGCGCGCGAGCCTGCGATGTCCTGGGCTGCCATCCGCTGATCGAACCCGATCGAGGCGTTGATTGCCTCCATGATCGCGTCTGGACCAGCGGCAAAGCGGCCGCCCCACATCTGGTTCGAGGATTGATCGGTCATGTAAGAAAACCCGGAGTTGATATGCGCCTATTTCGTCTGATCCCCCTTTATATGGCCCTTGCGCTGGGTGCAAATGCCGCCTTGGCGACCGATGCCGAGACGCTGGCCCCTCTGCGGGAAGACAGCCTGAAACGTCTGATCCTGCACAAGGAACCGAAACCCGCCAAATCAATCGAATTCCAGCTAGAAGATGACGGCGGCGTCGGCACGCTTGCCGATTATGAGGGCAAGTATGTGCTGCTGAATTTCTGGGCCACCTGGTGTGCGCCTTGCCGCAAAGAGATGCCTCAGATCGCTGAGCTTCAGGAAGAGTTCGGCGGCGACAAGTTTCAGGTTCTGACACTGGCCACGGGCCGCAACTCGCCTGCCGGCATCAAAAAGTTCTTTGCAGAGAACGGCATCGCCAACCTGCCCCGTCACCAAGACCCCAGCTCGGCCGCTGCCCGTGAGTTCGGCGTCATCGCCTTGCCGATCACGGTCATCCTGAACCCCGAAGGGCAGGAAATCGCCCGGCTGATCGGCGACGCCGAATGGAACTCGGACAGTGCGAAGGCGATTATCTCGACGCTTGTTGGCGCCGAAAGTTAACGCATTCAGAAAAATTCGCGGAGTTGTGTTACCCTCCCACGCATTAAGAGTGGGAGGTTTTTAATGAAACATACGATTTTATTCCTTGCTGTTGCAGGCACATTGGCAATCGCTGGCACCGCACACGCGGACTACAAACGGATCAAGACCGCAAAGCAGTTCAATTCTGATATTGTTGGGAAAAAGCTGACCGACGAACAAGGCAATGTTTTTATCGCGAATGCTGATGGCACGATTTCAGCCAAACTCAAAAGTGGGAAAAAGTTTAGCGGAACCTGGGTCTGGAACAAAAAATTCTGGTGCCGAAACGGAGTATTGGACGGCAAGGCACTGGGCACGGATTGTCAGCTTTGGGAAATTGACGGGGCCACTGCCCGAATGACCCGCGAAAAAGGTAAAGGCGAAACAACCATTTATTCGATCAACAACTAAAGGCGTCAGCTCCTTTCAATCTCGTGATATACTGTTCCTGCCCTGCCCGGCAGGGCCGGCATATTTTTTGGAATGGAGGCAATGATGAAACCCGTCGTACTGCTGATCGGACGGTTGCCAAATGTGATCGGTGACGTGGCGCGGCAACTGGATCATCTGCCGATTCAGTGGCTGGGCGCACATGACACGGACGAGGTTCGGAAACAGCTGGATGCCGAGCCCCGGATTGCCTGTGCCATCTTGGGCGCGGGGCTTGACGACAAGATCCGTGGTGAAATGGTGGGTATTATTGCCGCCCGCCGCCCAGATATCTGCATCCATCTGAAGGATCGTACATCCGGCCCCGAGGGGCTGGTGCCCTTCGTCGAACGTGTGGTGCAACACGAGATACTGGAACGGCTGGAAAACAGCTGACGCAACGCCACCTTTGACAGAATTTCAACTCCTTTGCACTCTGCGCTCAGGAGGATGGAATGCCACTTGAAATTCTACTGGCGCTGGTCGTCGGCGGCATAGCTGGTGTCACCCTGTTATTGCATCTCACCGGCAGGTCGCAGCAGGTGATGCTGACGCCCGACATTGCACGCTCACAATGGGCACGTCACTTTCCGGACGATGATGTGGTCGACGTCACGGTTTCCCATGATGGCCACGCCGCGGTGGTGCGCACCAGTTCAGGCAATGGGTTGCTTTGGTCCTTGGGGGCCGACACCGTGGCCCGGCATCTGATGGACTATGATCTTCTGGATCATCCGGAAGGCTTTGAGATTCTGTTTCACGAATTCTCGGTGCCCAAAACACTCATCCGACTGGACGATTTCGAACGCCATCACTGGCGTGACCTGATGGAGCCCGCATGACAGACCAAATTAGTTTTCCCGATGCGGTACAATGGGCCGTTCCCTTTTTCATCGCAGCAATTCTGGCCGAGTTTCTATGGATCGCAGTCAAAGGCAAAGGCGGGCGTTATGAAACACGCGATGCAGTGACCTCTTTGATCATGGGGGCCGGAAACATCGCATCGGGCTTTTTGCTGGGCTTTATCGCCTACGCGTTTTTCATGTGGCTTTGGCAGATCACGCCGATGAACCTGGGTACGTCAATTCCGGTTATCATCCTGTGCTTTGTCCTGGACGATCTGCGTTACTACTGGGTCCACCGCTTTGGCCATCGCATCCGCTGGGTCTGGGCCAGCCACGTAAACCATCACAGCTCGCAGCACTACAACTTGACGACCGCGCTGCGGCAGACCTGGACCTATACGTTCACTTTCATGATGGTTGTACGCGCCCCGCTGATCCTGCTTGGGTTCCATCCTGCGATGGTTTTGTTCGTCGGTGGCCTCAATCTTATCTATCAGTTCTGGATTCACACCGAGGCCATCGGCAAGATGCCCCGCTGGTTCGAGGCCATAATGAACACGCCCAGTCACCACCGCGCCCATCACGGCCGCAACGCGCGCTATCTGGATTGCAACTATGCCGGGGTGTTCATCATCTGGGACAAGCTGTTCGGCACCTTCGTCCCCGAGCAGGAGGACGACCGGGTGGACTATGGCCTGGTGCACAATATCGGCACTTTCAATCCCCTGCGGGTGGCCTTTCACGAATGGGTGGCCATCTGGCGCGACGCGACCCAGCCGGGTCTGACCCTGAAACAGCGGCTGGCCTACTGCTTTGCCCCACCTGGGTACAGCCATGACGGCAGCCGGGACAGTTCGGAACAGATCAAGGCCAAGCATCTGGCGCGCCACCCGGAAGACCGCGGAACGCCAGGATTTGAGCATCTGGACAAAAAACTGCCCAGCGGACAAGCAGAACAGGCCTGAAACGGCCGGCTGGAACCTGCTTGTGCCTTGAATCTCGGCCGTTGAACGCCATATCAGACGACAGGCGCCATGTATGAGTGAGCGAGGGTCGGTATGAATCGTTTGGCAACCATTTCAACATTTTTCGGCCTGTTCGGCCTGTTGATGGCCATGCTCGCAGCCCTTGGGGGCGCCATTGCAGCCCTGATCGCGTTGGGTTTTGCAATGATGGCCCTAGGTGCGATGGGCGCGATACTTGGAGCGGCAGCTTCTTTGACGCGCGCGTGGCAATCCACCCGCTGAGCCCGCGAGACGGAAATTTTTCCGAACCCTTAACCGCAGATTCATCTCTTTGCCCCGAGACTGTGACCAGACACCTGTCCCGGACACATGGGAATCCGCGCTTATGGGAAACAAAAAACTGGCAAATCTGCCTGAGGGGTCGGACAGCCCGTTGAATGCGGCCGTTTCGACGCGGGATCGTTCGGTTGTGCAGATGGCAACCGATGCCGTGAAGCATAAGCAATGCAAACTGGCTTTTCAGCCGGTGATACAGGCGCACGCCCCGTACCGAGTCGCGTTTTACGAAGGGTTCATTCGGGTTCTGGACGAAACCGGCCGCGTCATCCCGGCGCGAGAATTCATGCCTCAGGTCGAAAACACTCCTATCGGCCGCGATCTGGACTGCGTCGCGTTGGAGCTTGGGTTGCGCACATTGGCGAGGAACCCGGAAATACGCCTGTCGATCAACATGTCTGCTCGTTCGATCGGTTATTCCAAATGGTCCAGAGTACTGGACAGATTCCTGAAACGAGACGCCGGATTGGGCGAACGCTTGATCCTCGAAATCTCCGAAAGCTCGGCCATGCAGGTGCCTGAGCTGGTTGTCGACTTCATGGACCGCTTGCAGGATCGCGGCATCGCTTTTGCGCTGGATGACTTTGGTGCCAATAATTTCAGCTTTCGGTATTTTCGCGAGTTTCTGTTCGACGCAGCCAAAATCGATGGACAGTTCGTTCGGGGCATCAGCCACGATCCCGACAACCAGACTTTGGTGCGGGCCCTGATTGCGGTGGCCCGTGAATTTGAAATTCTGGTTACGGCCGAATCGGTTGAAACGCAGGAGGATGCCGCTTTCTTGGTGGCAAGTGGCGTGGATTGCCTGCAAGGATTCTTGTATGGCGCACCCAGTGTCGTGGAACCCTGGAAGCAGGAAAACAGATCAAAAACAGGAATTTGATTGCCTGTTCATCGACATTTTCCTACCATTTCCAACACTGAGACAAGCTGCCCGTTGCTGCATGTGCAGCGTTACGCTATTGCAAGAGTACTTGAGCGGGGGATCACGGGGCGCTCTTGTTTCGAAAGGACACCTTTCGACCTGCGCCGTCAGAAATTCCGCTGGCCCATGACGGTAAAGGACTGATCATATGACCAACGTAGTAATCGCATCCGCCGCACGAACAGGTGTTGGCAGCTTCAGTGGTTCGTTTGCGAACACACCTGCCCATGATCTGGGCGCTGCCGTTCTGGAAGCAGTTGTCGAGCGCGCCGGAGTGGAAAAAGGCGAAGTCAGCGAAACCATTATGGGTCAGGTTCTGACTGCCGCCCAAGGCCAGAATCCCGCGCGTCAGGCGCATATCAATGCCGGCCTGCCACAGGAAAGCGCCGCATGGGGCATCAATCAGGTTTGTGGCTCGGGCCTGCGCGCCGTTGCTTTGGGCGCCCAGCATATTCAGCTGGGAGACGCGGAAATCGTCGCTGCAGGTGGTCAGGAAAACATGACGCTGTCACCCCACGCCGCCGCGCTGCGCGCCGGTCACAAGATGGGCGACATGAAGTATATCGACACGATGATCCGCGATGGCTTGTGGGATGCTTTCAACGGCTATCACATGGGTCAGACTGCCGAGAATGTTGCAGAGAAATGGCAGATTAGCCGCGAGATGCAGGATGAATTCGCCGTTGCTTCGCAGAACAAGGCCGAAGCAGCCCAAAAGGCCGGCAAGTTCGCAGACGAAATCGTGCCCTTCACCATCAAGACCCGTAAGGGCGACATCGTGATGGACAAGGACGAATACATTCGTCATGGCGCAACCATGGAGGCCATGGCCAAACTGCGTCCGGCCTTCACCAAGGACGGTTCGGTCACAGCTGCCAATGCCTCGGGATTGAACGACGGCGCGGCCGCGACGCTGCTGATGTCAGCCGAAAACGCTGAAAAGCGGGGAATCGAACCTCTGGCGCGCATCGCGTCCTATGCGACCGCCGGGCTGGACCCTTCGATCATGGGCGTCGGCCCGATCTACGCATCGCGCAAGGCACTGGAAAAAGCAGGCTGGTCGGTAGACGATCTGGACCTGGTCGAGGCCAACGAAGCCTTTGCCGCGCAGGCGTGCGCGGTTAACAAGGATATGGGCTGGGATCCGTCGATCGTGAACGTAAACGGCGGCGCCATTGCCATCGGCCATCCGATCGGTGCTTCGGGGTGCCGTGTTTTGAACACCCTGTTGTTCGAAATGAAGCGACGCGATGCGAAAAAGGGTCTGGCGACCTTGTGCATCGGTGGTGGCATGGGCGTTGCCCTTTGTGTGGAGCGCGACTAAGCGCTTTGACAATCAAATAGAATTAGGCGCCCAGTGGGCGCCTTTTTTTGTTACATTGAGGTTCTAACCCTTGGATGCGACGATATTGCCGCCCGGAAACCGAGATTCAAAACGAAACAATATTGCGCACAACCATCTCTCAGAGTAACAGCATTACTAAGACGACTAAAATTGAAGGAGTCATAAATGGCACGAACAGCACTCGTAACCGGCGGTTCCCGCGGCATTGGCGCAGCAATTTCCAAGGCGCTAAAAGCCGAAGGATATAACGTTGCGGCCACCTATGCAGGGAACGACGAAGCAGCCGCAAAATTCACCGAAGAAACCGGGATCAAGACCTACAAGTGGAACGTCGCGGATTATGACGAATCCAAAGCGGGCATCGAAAAGGTCGAAGCTGAGGTTGGCCCCATCGATGTGGTCGTCGCCAATGCAGGCATCACCCGCGATGCACCGTTCCACAAAATGACGCCGGATCAGTGGAAAGACGTGATCGACACCAACCTGACTGGCGTGTTTAACACCGTGCACCCCATTTGGCCCGGCATGCGCGAGCGCAAGTTCGGCCGTGTCATCGTCATCAGTTCGATCAACGGTCAGAAAGGCCAGTTCGCTCAGGTGAACTATGCTGCGACCAAGGCGGGTGACCTGGGCATCGTGAAATCCCTGGCGCAGGAAGGCGCGCGGGCGGGGATCACTGCCAACGCGATCTGCCCCGGCTATATCGCAACCGAAATGGTAATGGCAGTGCCTGAGAAGGTGCGCGAGTCCATCATTGGTCAGATCCCAGCCGGCCGCTTGGGTGAGCCGGAGGAAATCGCGCGCTGCGTGGTCTTCCTGGCATCGGACGATTCGCAGTTCATCAACGGTTCGACGATCTCGGCCAACGGTGCGCAGTTCTTCGTCTGATCCAGAGTTGTGAACAAAAAACGGGCCGGTCCTTTTGGGCCGGCCCTTTCTGATCCCGTAAGAACGCGCGCGCTGCGATCAGCGGGAACCGAATATCCATCCCCAAAACTGCCAGACCACCCTGCTGCGCTCTTGGTGGGCACGCAGGATCGCCATCTGGGCGGCGGGATTCGTCGTCATCTCGATCATGGCAGTCTCCTTTTTTCAAATCAGTTTTGTTTGACCTGATGTGAATATGGAGGCTAAAAACAAACACGACAAACGAGCTTTCTTGAGACTTCAGTTAAGTTTTTCTTCACTATGAGT
Source organism: Ruegeria sp. HKCCD6604 (assembly GCF_013110635.1). Classification (NCBI taxonomy): domain Bacteria; kingdom Pseudomonadati; phylum Pseudomonadota; class Alphaproteobacteria; order Rhodobacterales; family Roseobacteraceae; genus Ruegeria; species Ruegeria sp. HKCCD6604. The sequence continues at coordinate 138,658 of NZ_WVQW01000007.1, forward strand.
GACTATCTGCCTCCGCTGACCGCGTTGCGTGCTTTTGACGCCGCAGCCCGGCACATGTCTTTTTCGAAGGCGGCGGAAGAGCTGCATGTGACGCCAGCTGCCCTGTCCTTTCAGATCAAGTCGCTTGAAGAACACCTTGGCCGGCCGCTGTTTCGTCGTCTGAACCGCGCCGTAGAACTGACCGAGGCGGGCCGTGCCCTTGCGCCTGGTACGGCAGAAGGGTTTGCCACCTTGCAAGCCGCATGGCGTGCGGTGCGCAGACAGGAAGATGACACAAGCCTGACCGTCACCGCGGGCCCAGCTTTGACCGCCAAGTGGCTGGCGCCGCGGCTTTACGAATTTGCTCGGGCGCATCCCGAGATCGATCTGAAATTCTCGGCCACGCTGCGCAACATGGATCTGGAACGGGACGACGTGGACGTCGCCATCCGCTTCGGGAATTCGGCCGATGACGGGCTGTATTCCGTTCCCGTCAGAAAGGAATGGCTGACCCCTGTCATGACGCCCGAACTTGCGGAACAATTCACCACGCCGGCAAGCCTTGAAGGGGCCCCGCTGATCCATGACGATTCGATCAGCTTTCTGACCCCGCCTTGTGATTGGCCCGCTTGGTTCCGTGCTGTCGGAATGGATTTCACTCCGACCCATGGCGCGCATTTTTCCAATGCAGATCACGCGATTGATGCCGCTGTTGCCGGTGTCGGCGTGGCACTGGGGCGACGCGCCATGATTCTCAAGGACCTGACCGAAGGCCGCCTGGTTGCACCGTTCAAGGTGGCCCTGGAAACACAAGGCCGGTTCCGGTTTCTGTGCCTGCCGGGGGCTGAAAAGAAACCTCAGATCGCGGCGTTTCGCGATTGGTTCCTGACCGAGATTGAAAAAACCGCGCATATATCGGATGAGTTCAAAATCATACCGATTGAAGAGGTTTCCCGCCCATGACCAAAATGCGCGCAACGGCAATCGGCTTCGTGGCTGTCTTGCTATGGGCCTTGCTGGCGTTGTTCACTGTCGGGTCGGCGCCCACGCCGCCCCTGCTGCTGAACACGATCTGCTTTTCGATTGGTGGTACGCTTGGGCTTGTCTGGGCGACGGCGACAGGTGGTCTGAGCGATCTAAAGCAAGTCCCCTGGACGACCTACCTGTTTGGCGCATTGGGCCTGTTTGGCTATCACGCGCTGTATTTTTCGGCTCTGCGCATGGCGCCGGCTGCCGAGGCCGGGCTGATCGCATATCTCTGGCCTCTGCTCATTGTGCTTCTGTCGGGCCTGCTTCCGGGTGAACATCTGCGTATCGGCCACCTGATCGGGGCCTGCCTTGGATTCGCAGGGGCCGCTGTCATCATTGCCGGGGGTGGCGGCGCGGGCTTTCAGGCCCAATACCTGCCCGGATACGCATTGGCTTTGCTTTGCGCACTGACATGGTCGGGCTATTCCGTTCTATCACGCAAACTGGAGGGCACGCCGACCAGTTCCGTCGCAATATTCTGCCTTGCGGCTGCACTGGCTTCGGGTCTGCTGCATCTGGCTGTGGAAGATACTGTACTGCCCGATACGGCACTGGGCTGGGCGTCGGTGCTGGCACTCGGCCTTGGGCCCGTCGGGCTGGCGTTCTACGTCTGGGACATTGGCGTCAAGCAAGGCGACATTCAAATCCTCGGAACCTCATCCTATGCGGCCCCGTTATTGTCGACCCTTGCTTTGGTGGTGGCCGGGATCGCGACCCCGTCCTGGGGGCTTGCGATCGCGGCCTTTCTGATCACCGGCGGGGCCTTGATCGCGGCCCGCGCCAGCCTGAAAACTTAAGCGGACAGGCGTTCGATCTCTTCTTTCAGCTTGAGCTTCTGTTTTTTCAACTGAGCAATATGGAGATCATCGATACCTGGCGAGCGTTGGGCTTGTTCCACTTCTAGACCGAGAGATTCGTGCTTTTTCTTCAGTTCCGTCAGATGTGCGCTCACGCTCATTGCGATCCTCCTTGTTTATGTGTCTGTATGTCACGTAAGAATTTGACCACATCGTTTCCACCCTGTCACGCTGCAGACGCACAGAATCTGTAACAAATCCGACAAATTCGGCTGGTCATTGCCGATGGCACAAGTTCCGAGGCAACGGAGCGGCGTGTCGAAGCACGGCTGAGACCGCTTCGGTATAGCTTTCACCGTCATTTTCGTGGCGCTCACCGGCGTGCAGAATCAAAGGCGCATGGAGGCGAAATGCCGCGCGTCCCCCTTTGCGGGCGCTCAGGATGACCAGCTCTGCCTCGCGGCCCACCCGCGCGCTGAGCGGCAGCACCTCGATTGAACCCAGTTTCCCTTCACAAGCCGTCAGCATATCGGGAAGACGGTCGGCTTTCTGGATCATGTGCAGGAACCCCCGAGGGGCAAGGCGTTTGGCCGCCACGGTGATCCAGTCGATCAGAGGCGTATTTTCACCCAGGGCAATGCTCCGCCCTGTGTCGCTGGCGGGGCTATGCGCCCCAGAACGGTAATAGGGCGGGTTCGCGATTACGTGATCAAAGTGCCGCTGTCGGAGGTCATCAGGCAAAGCGTTCAGGTCAGCCTCGATCACGTCCAGATCACAGCCGTTGATTTCAGAATTGCGGCGGGCCAGCTCCGCGTAGGCCGGTTGCAATTCGATCCCAACCATTTGCAGCCCCGGTACCCGCGCGGACAGGCACAGAATGGCAGCCCCCGCGCCACATCCCAGTTCCAGCACGGATTGCCCGGCCTTTGCAGGGACGGATGCGGCAAGCAGAACAGGGTCTACTCCGGCGCGGTAACCTGACGCAGGTTGCAGCAATCGCACCCGGCCAGCAAGGAAATCGTTGCACGTCAATTCATTGTCGTCAAAGCGCATCATCGGCCCAGCGGGATCTCGTTGTCGCGCATCACACGCTCGGCACGGGTCAGGTCTTCGGACCGAACCATCAGTCGACGGGGAAAGATCCCGATACCACCTTCGAGGATGCTCATATTTACGTCCATCTGAAAGCAGTCTATATCCTCGCCCTCAAGGAGAGCGGATGCAAAGGCCAAGATTGTCGGATCGGTACTGCGCAACAGTTCTTTCATGGGGATGGATGTAAGGGCAAGGCGAGGCGAAAGTCGAGCCTTGTATCAGGAGTGTGATGACCGTCGACATGATCTCAAAACCGCATGAGCGTCTGGCTGAAATTCTGGCGGGCGAGATGGAGGCCGTGAACGGGCTGATCCGCACGCGGATGGCATCGGACCATGCGCCACGCATCCCGGAAGTGACGCGGCATCTGGTCGAAGCAGGTGGAAAACGCCTGCGCCCGATGCTGACACTGGCCGCAGCACGCCTGTTTGGCTATTCCGGCGACCACCACGTGCGCCTTGCTGCGACGGTCGAGTTCATTCACACCGCCACCCTGCTGCATGACGACGTCGTGGATGAAAGCGCACAGCGACGGGGCCGCCCGACCGCCAATCTGCTTTGGGACAACAAATCCAGCGTTCTGGTTGGCGATTACCTGTTTTCACGCAGTTTCCAGCTGATGGTGGAAACGGGCTCGCTGCGCGTTCTGGATATCCTGGCCAATGCCTCTGCAACCATTGCCGAAGGCGAAGTGCTGCAAATGACGGCCGCAACCGATCTGCGTACGGATGAAAACGTTTATCTTCAGGTCGTACGCGGCAAGACGGCTGCATTGTTTTCAGCCGCGACCGAAGTGGGCGGCGTGATCGCAGGTGCCTCGGAAGAGCAGGTCAAAGCGCTTTTCGACTATGGCGATTCACTGGGCATCGCGTTCCAGATTGCCGATGACCTGCTGGATTATCAGGGCGACAGCAAAGCGACCGGGAAGAATGTTGGCGATGACTTCCGTGAACGGAAACTGACCCTGCCCGTCATCAAAGCCGTGGCGCAATCCACGCCGGAAGAACGCGCCTTCTGGGAGCGTGCGATCGAAAAGGGCCGCCAACAGGATGGGGATCTGGATCAAGCGCTGGGTCTGATGAACAAATACGCCACGCTGGAAGAAACCCGGCAAGACGCTTTGGGCTGGGCCAACAAAGCCAAGGCGTCGCTGGAGGTACTGCCGGATCATGAGATTCGCAGCCTGTTGCGCGAATTGGCCGATTACGTGGTTTCACGTCTCAATTGAGCTGCGTGGCGCGGCACCACCAATCAGGATGGGCTGCGCCGATCTCATAGGCCGCGAAATGCGCGTCTTTCATCGTCGGATACAGCGCAAAACAGGTTGATCCTGACCCTGACATGCGCACCACGAGCGCGCGATTGGTCATCGTCAACTCGTCCAACACCTGATCGATCTCAGGTGCGACGTTCATGGCGGGCACTTGCAGATCGTTGCGCTGATTGCGCAGCCACTGGGCGCACTCATCGGCACTTTCAAACTCAGGTGTGCATTCAGGCATTGGCGGGTTGTCTCTGGACGCCAGCGCGTTGAAAACGGGACCGGTGGGCACCTGTACATTCGGGTTGACCAAAAGGGCGGGCAGGTGCGGAAGGTTCACCGCCGTCAATCGATCGCCAATGCCCTGCATTCTGATCGCCCGACCTTCCAGGCAGACGGGGACATCCGCCCCCAATGACAACGGCAGGCCCTGCGGGAGGTCGTGGCCTTGATCTGCCAGGGCCCCAAGCGTGGCCGCAGCATCAGACGACCCTCCGCCAATGCCCGCCCCATGGGGCAGGGACTTGGTCAGTTGAATATGACCGGTCCAGCCGACAGCTTCTGCCGCCTTCCAGACCAGATTTCGGCTGTCCGTGGGGACTCCGTCGGCAAACTCGCCGCGCACATCCATGGACAATTCGGGACCGGGGGTGAATGTCAGCCGATCACCCAGATCGGCGAATACAACCAGCGAATCCAACAGGTGATAGCCATCGTCTCGACGGCCAGTCACATGAAGGGTCAGGTTGATCTTGGCGGGCGCAAACGCCTTAATTTCCATTGGCGACTTTCAATGGCTCCGAACCTTCTTCGGCCAGAACGGCATCCAGCCCGACTTCGATCTTGCGCCGGATTCGATCCGGATCGGCTTCGCCGTCCGTGTCTTCCGGGTCGATAAAGGACAAGGCGCGGCTCCACTGAAACTCGGCCTCGCGCGCGCGCCCGACAGCCCAATAGACGTCACCCAGGTGATCGTTGACCACCGGATCCACCGGCATCAGCTCGACCGCACGTTCCATGTGTTCGACGGCCTCGTCGTAACGCCCCAGACGGAACAGAACCCAACCCAGACTGTCCACGATATAGCCACTGTCCGGACGCGCAGCTACTGCGCGCTCGATCATGTCCAATGCTTCATCCAGCTTTTCCTGGCGCTCAACCAGCGAATACCCCAGGTAATTCAGAACCTGAGGCTGATCCGGGTTCAGCTCCAGCGCCCGGCGGAAATCAGCTTCGGCCTGGTCCCATTGCTTCAGCCTTTCATGACTGATTCCACGAGCATAATGCAGGAACCAATTCCCACCCGCCGCGCTGTCCGTCAGCGCTATCGCAGTGTCATATGAGGCCACGGCAGCGGCATAGTTTTCCTGTCGGCGCTGCAAGTCTGCCAAAGCGACATGCACACCCGGAAAACCAGGGTCCTGCGCAGCCAGGTTTTGCAACACCTCGACGGCCGCATCGGTTTTTCCCGAACGGTCCAGAACTTCGGCCCGGCCCAATTCGGCCGCATGGTGATCGTTGCTGTCCGCCGGGACCAGGCGGTACGCTTCAACCGCCAAATCATATTGCTGCAAGTTGTCCAGCAGATCCGCGCTCAGCAAAATGGCATCCACATGATCGGGGCGCAGGAAACTGGCCAAGCGTGCGTACAGCAGAACGTAATCGGCCGAAGCATCGCTGTTCAATGCGGCACCGACGGTGAAAAAAATCTCGGCCATGCCGTCCTGAGCGGATCGGACATGGGTGAACGGCAGTGTTTCACCCGCCGCCAACTGGCTCAAATACGCCTCGATGGTCGGGTCACTGCCCGCTACAAACACATCGTCCAGAAACTGAATGGCGTCTTCGTTGCGATCCAGCTGCGACAGAATCTCGGTGCGGGCCAAAGCAGCACGACGAGAGAACCGGGCAACCGTTCCATCATTATCCGCAAGTATCGCCTCTGCGCCTTCGAAATCACCGATAGACGCCAATGCCATCGCCTTGTGGTAAAGCGCAAATTCCCTGAGGCCATCCTGTGTGGCGACAGAATCGAACTGTTCCATCGCCTTGGTCATCTCACCCTGCCCCAGATGGGCCCAGGCGATCATCAGGCCGTCAACAAGGGGGCCAACTCCCTGTGTTTCAGGGTCCCGGGCCAGCAGGTCGTCAAATTTCCCATCGGCGATCAGATTGGCCGAAATCACCATACGCGCAGCCTGGCTGGGCAGGTTGGCTTCTTCGATCTGCTGGGCGATCGGCAGCGCGCGCGCCACTTCCCCCAAAGCGATGCGTGCAACGACAACGCTTTCCTGCAACAGCGCATTTTGGGGATCAAATCTGAGAGCCTGAGCGTAATATCTTTCAGCGGCAGAATAGTCGTTTTCGTAAATCGCCTGCCGCCCGGCCAGATAAGACCCGGCACCCGTTTCCGAAAAGGCCGGAAGCGCGACCGACGACATGAACAGCACGGACAAAGCCGCGCGACGAACCAGGGAAAACACCGAAATCCTGCCTTGCTATCGTTGACTGAGGGGTAAGCTAGGGCTTCGGCAGGCAAGAGGCAATGGCAGAGCCTTCACAGCGCCGCCATTGCCCGTTTTTTGCTTACATGTTCGGATAGTTTGGACCGTCGCCGCCCTGCGGTGTGGTCCAGGTGATGTTCTGGCTGGGATCCTTGATGTCGCAGGTTTTGCAGTGAACGCAGTTCTGGAAGTTGATGACGAATCGCGGGCCGCCCTCATCCTCGACCACTTCATACACGCCCGCAGGGCAATACCGCTGCGCCGGCTCGTCGTATTTGGGCAGGTTGACCTTCACGGGGATCTCGGGATCGGCCAGACGCAGGTGGCAGGGCTGGCTTTCCTCGTGGTTTGTCGCTGCGAACGAGACATTCGTCAGACGATCGAAAGACAGCGTCCCATCCGGCTTTGGGTAATCGATTGGCTGGTGCTTGCTGGCATCCTCGGTCGATTCCGCGTCGTTCTTGCCATGGCCCAACGTGCCAAACAGCGAAAAGCCAAACGTGTTGGTCCACATGTCCAGACCACCCAACATCAGGCTGGCGGTCAGACCCCATTTCGACCACATCGGCTTGACATTACGAACCTTCTTCAGGTCGGAGCCAATCGCGCCATTGCGAACTTCGGTCTCGTAAGCCGTTAGCTCATCGCCCGAACGCTCGGCCTTGATCGCTTCGAAAGCAGCCTCGGCCGCAGCTTTGCCCGACAGCATCGCGTTGTGGTTGCCTTTGATGCGCGGCACGTTGACCATGCCTGCCGAACAGCCCAACAGCGCCACGCCCGGCGCGACCAGTTTCGGCATCGACTGATAGCCGCCTTCCGTAATCGCACGGGCGCCGTAAGCCACGCGCTTGCCGCCTTTCAGCAGATCGGCCACCATGGGATGGTGCTTGAAACGCTGGAACTCCATATAGGGGTACAGATACGGGTTCTTATAGTTCAGGTGAACCACGAAACCGACGTAAACCTGATTGTTCTCAAGGTGATAGATGAAGGATCCGCCGCCTGCGTTGCTGCCCAAAGGCCAGCCCATCGTGTGCGTCACGCTGCCTTCCTTGTGCTTGGCAGGGTCGATCTCCCAGATCTCTTTCATGCCGACACCATATTTCTGCGGCTCTTTGCCGGCAGACAGGTCGTATTTGGCGATCACTTCCTTGGACAGCGACCCGCGCACTCCTTCTGACAAGAAGACATATTTGCCGTGCAACTCCATCCCCGGTTCGGTGTTGGGGCCATAGGAACCGTCTGCCTCAAGGCCAAAAACGCCTGCTACCACGCCTTTGACTTCGCCATTGTCGCCATAGACCATTTCCGAGCACGCCATGCCCGGAAAAATCTCGACACCCAGTTCTTCGGCCTGTTCCGCCATCCAGCGGCACACATTGCCCATCGAGACGATGTAGTTGCCGTGGTTGTGCATCAGCGGCGGCATCGGGAAGTTCGGGATGCGGACCTGGCCTGCTTCACCCAGCATGTAGAACTTGTCGTCCTTCACGGGCACATTCAGCGGCGCGCCTTTTTCCTTCCAATCCGGGATCAGCGCGTCCAGACCACAGGGATCAAGAACCGCGCCCGACAGGATATGCGCGCCAACCTCGGACCCTTTTTCCAGAACGACAACGTTCAGGTCGGCATCCAGCTGTTTCAGACGAATGGCCGCCGACAGTCCCGCAGGACCTGCACCCACGATCACCACATCGTATTCCATCGCTTCGCGTTCAATCTCGGCCATCGCGGGCTCCCTAGCTAACTTTCCGAATTGGCGCTGTCACCGCATGATCTGCGCAATTTTGTTTCACGGCTGATTACATGGTCGGAAAGACATTGGTCAATCGAAACACGGCGTAACAAGGGCGCTATTCGACACATCACCCCTCTGGTGCATCCCCCATCAGGTACCTGGGACCGCTACCATGCGATTTTGCCCGGTCATCGGGGTTGTAGAGCGCGCATTTCGGCAGGCTCAGACACCCGCATCCGATGCAGCCATCCAGATTGTCGCGCAACCGCTTTAGGGTGTCGATTCGCTGATCCAGATGGGCCCTCAGCTGTACGCTGATCGCCTTCCAGTCCTGAGGCGTCGGCGTGCGGTTTCCGGGCAGGCCCGACAGCACCCGCCGGATTTCCGGCAGCGTCAGGCCGAACTGCTGCGCAATCATGACAAAGCTCAGCCGCCGAATATCGGCCCGCTGATAGCGCCGCTGTCCGCCCGCGTTGCGCCAGGGCGAAATCAGACCCTGCGCTTCGTAATACCGGATGGCCGACACGGCCAGACCTGTGCGCCGGGCCAATGCGCCAATCGCCAGCCCCTCTGATGCCGCCATCAAACCCTCATGAAAAATTCCTTGACCTAAAGTTAGGTTTAGAAATTACGCTGAGTCGGGACAAGCCAAAAAACACAGGAGATCCCATGATGGCGACGCTTGAACACACCAACTTCACTGTCCGCGACCCGAAGGCCTCGGCCAATTGGATGCAAAAGGTCTTTGGCTGGAAAACCCGTTGGGAAGGCCCCGCAATTGCCGGCGGATACACCGTGCATGTCGGTTCGGCCCATACGTATCTGGCACTGTACAAACCTGACGACCCGAAGCAGTCGGATGAAATCAGCTATGATGTAATCGGCGGGCTGAACCACGTGGGTGTTCTGGTCGAAGACATCGATGCCACCGAAGACAAGGTTCGCAAGGCAGGATTCGAGCCCCACAACCATGCCGATTACGAACCAGGGCGCCGGTTCTATTTCCGTGATGACAACGGGATCGAGTTCGAAGTGGTGCAATATGATTGAGATGATTTGGCTTTGCACCCCATCACAGCGTTGGCGCAGGTCGCGGCATCCCGATCATCGGCACAGGCCCCACCCCAAATCAAAACGGCGCGAAGTCGCGAATTGATCGCTGCTGACGCTGTCACCTCTTGCAATTCACGTGGCATTTGGGTCAGGTAACTGCCAATCTAACATTCGCCCCGACGCTCCTGTGCGGCGGGGCGACTCAATTTATGCGTGGACGTAGAGAGTATGGAAAAGATCCCGATGACGCCTGCGGGCAATGCCGCGCTCGAGGCTGAGCTGAAGAACCTCAAATCCGTTGAACGCCCGGCGATCATCGAAGCCATCGCCTCGGCGCGCGAGCTGGGCGACCTGAAGGAAAACGCCGAATATCATTCTGCCCGTGAAAAACAGGGCTTCATCGAAGGTCGCATCAAGGAACTGGAAGGTATTCTGTCGCTGGCTGATGTCATCGACCCGGCAAAATTGTCGGGTGCGGTCAAATTTGGCGCAAAAGTCACATTGGTCGACGAAGATACCGAGGAAGAAAAGACCTGGCAGATCGTTGGTGAATACGAGGCCAATATCGAAAACGGCCTGCTGAACATAAAATCCCCCATCGCCCGCGCCCTGATCGGCAAAGATGAAGGGGACAGTGTCGAAGTGCGCACACCCGGCGGCGTGCGCTCTTACGAAATCCTGAGTATCGAGTACGCCTGACCGGAGCGCATGTAATGTCGGGGCCAAAACCTGACCCGGAAACCGAAAAGCCGACGTCGCTGGGCATCTATGATCGCCCGAAAACTCCGGCTGTCACCGAAATCGAGATTGCCGCACTGGTGCTCAGCCTGATCTGGCTGGTGGTGTCGGTCGTCTTTCTCGTGCTGCCCGGTCAGGGGCAGAACGGTGGCTTTGTCGTCGCCTTTCTGGCCGTGTTCATGCCCGTGGCGATGATCTGGGTTGCGGCCACCGCGATGCGCGCCAGCCGGGTGATGCGAGAGGAAAGTGCGCGGTTGCAAACGGCAATCGACGCGATCCGGCAGGCCTATGTGGCGCAGCAGCAGCGCGCCTCCAGCACCTATGAACCTGCGGTGACCAAAAAGCTGGATGAAATCGCTGCGGCCACTCGAAAAACCGAAGACGCCCTGGCAACGTTCTCGACCAAACGCACGGCGCGTTCTGCCACGGCCACGCAGAGTTCCTCTCAGGGCGACCAGACCTCGTTGGAACTGGGCACACCTGCGGAAGAGATCACACCGCCGCTGAGTACCGAGGTATTCATCCGCGCCCTGAACTTCCCCGAAACGCAGGATGACACCGAGGGGTTCAATGCGCTGCGTGTTGCATTGAAGGACCGCAAGACGGCACAGCTTGTGCAAGCTTCGCAGGATGTACTGACGCTGCTCAGCCAGGAAGGCATCTACATGGATGACCTGCGGCCCGACAAGGCCCGGCCAGAAATCTGGCGCCAGTTCGCCCAGGGCACACGCGGGCGCGCCGTGGCGGCGCTGGGGGGCGTGCGCGACAGATCCTCACTTGCGCTGACGGCAGCCCGGATGAAACAGGATCCGATTTTCCGCGACGCCGCGCACCATTTCCTGCGTCGGTTTGACAAGATGATGGCCGAGTTCGAACCCACGGCAAGCGATGCGGAACTGAGTGAACTGGGTGAAACCCGAACGGCCCGCGCGTTCATGTTGCTGGGTCGCGTGGCGGGCACGTTTGATTAATCCGGCCCGACAATCCACGACATTTTGGTCGCGCTGCTGAAATTGAACAGATACTTCAGCGGTCCGGTTTTTTCTTGACCCATGGGCTGGAATCCCTCGCGCTCGTAAAGGCTGCGGGCGCGGGGGTTCGTGTCGATGACATCAAGCTGAACCTCTGACATGTTGCGGTTGCGGGCCTCGGACTTGATGGCATTCAGCAATGCCGTGCCCACTCCTTTGCCGCGCGCCTCGGCAGCGACAAAAATACCATCCATCTGGAACACGCCCGGTTTCAATTCGCGCTCCAGCACGCTCAGAACCGACGCGCGCCAGGTCGCCCCGAACCAACCATAGACCTGCGCCAGACCAGACATATTGCCCCCCGCAAAAGAGCCGTCACGTGTCTTGAAACCTGCCAGACCCAGTATCCGGCCCGTTTTATCCCGTGCAACCAGCGCGAAATCCGGGTTCAATGCGATTTCAAAGAAAGCCAATCCTTTTTCGTCCGGCCCCATGACTTTGCCCAGTTTTGCCGCAAATGCCTGCCAGAACAGTGCCGCCGTTTGCGCGCGTTCCTGATTGGCGAACCCTCTTGAAATCGTGACCGTCACAACCCGAAACTTCCATACGGAAGGAACCGGACCATATCGCCCGGTTTGACATGGCGCGCACCGTCCTCGATTTCGACCAACCCTTCAGCCCAGCTGAGGCCACTGATCCGGCCTGATCCTTCCGAGTGGAAAACCTCGGCCCGCCCATCCCGCATTCTTGCTCGCAGATATTCCCGGCGACCGGGCTTCTTGCGCTTTTCAAAGGCGGCAGGCACTTCGAAACCTTGCGGTTCAGCCCAGCCTTCGCCGGACATCAGCCCCAAAGCCGGACGCGCGAAAATCAATGTACAGACCATGGCGGCAACCGGATTTCCGGGCAGGCCAAACACCGGCACGCCAGACCACAAACCCAAAGCCAGCGGCCGCCCGGGTTTCAACGCAATGCGCCAGTGCTGCATCGCTCCGGCCTGACGCAACAGCGCCGAAACATGGTCTTCGTCACCCGCTGACGCGCCACCACTGGTCAAAATCACATCCGCCTGTTCCGCGGCCTGATCCAATCGATTCCGCAAGGCGTCCCGATCATCCGAAACACGCCCCATATCCACGGGTACGAACCCCATACGTTCGATCAATGACAGCAGCATCGGGCGATTGGCGTCGAAAATCTGACCCGGACCAGCGCTCTCTCCGGCTTCGACCAATTCATCACCCGTAGAGACCACGGCCACGCGAAGCGGTTTGCGCACGTTGACTTCGGCAATCCCCACGGCAGACAGCAGCGCAAGATCGGCAGGGGTAAGCCTGCGCCCGGCAGCAAGGGCGACATCGCCTGCGGCCACATCTTCTCCCGCGCGCCGTGTGTTGGCGCCTTTTTTCAGCGGACCGAGGAAGGCTATGTGGCCGTCCTTGACCGTGACATCCTCTTCCAGAATGACCGTATCGACACCGGCAGGCAGCGCCGCCCCCGTCAGCACGCGCAAGGCCCGACCTTCAGGCACGTCACCGTCGAACGGGATCCCTGCCGCCGCGCGCCCGTCAATCAATGGCATGATCTGCGGGCCATCAGCGACGGGACCGGCAAACCCGTACCCATCCACGGCCGTATTCGGTTGCGGCGGGTTCGAACGTCGGGCGACTACATCCCCAGCCAGAACGCGCCCGCATGCCTTGGTCAGCGCCATCGTCTCAGATGCGGTGATCGGGTGCAGCCTGTCCCGCAAACAGGCCAGCGCCTCATCCACCGGTGTCCAGTTGACCCCGGCGGGCAACGCGAAGCAATCGTTCCGCAACGGGGGCGGGGTTATGTTCGGCTTGTCCTGAGGCACACCCAATATCCAACCTTCCTCTGCCGCTGAGACGTTCAATTGCGCATCCAACTCCTGCTCTGTCAAACCCGACAGAGTCAAGGCGACCTGTTCAACCTGCCAGTCATCTTTGATCCGCCCTTCCGGAGGCGCGCCCAAGGTCAGAGACGGCCAGATTTCCACGAAAGAGACTGGTTTATCCAGCGGTTCGAACGGCCAGACCGAGATTTGCCCGGCAAACCGATGGCGAAGCCGGTTCAGAACCGGAAGGCCCATCATCACCTGCCCGCCCACTGCACCCACACCCGCCATCTGCCAGCAGGTGAAACTGCCCTTTGCCAAAGTCTCCACGGCACGACGGTTCGGGAACGGGTTTGAATAGTCCGATTTGGTGCGTGGCAGGCCGTCAATATCTCGGCGCAGTCCATTCATCCAGAACGGGCCACGGCCGCCAAACTGAAGGTTGATCCGACCCGCCAGATCAAAGCGGTTGTTGGCCTTCGGGGAATCCTCGACATGTTGGTCGAACCAATCCCACAACGCCAGCGGATCGTCCGTTCCGGTCATCGCCCGCGCGAAGCCGCATGGATATCCAAAAGGAAAATCGAACCCAAGAAGCAGGCGGCGACCGGCCTTCAGTTCGGCGCGGATCAGAGCATCCAACCTCTGCTCGGCTATCTGCCTGTTGCGCAGGTATTCGGGGTCAAGCGCTTTTCCGTTTCGTACAATGCAGGCCCAGATCGCATCCTTGCGCGGGGTCGGCCCGGTGTCGTTTCCGCCAGACCAATCCACCATTGCAAAGGTCTGGAACAGACTCACAAACCGACCTCTTTCAGGATGAAGTCAGCAATCCCGACGGTATAGTCCAGATCATAGACCGGGCGGTCCAGATCCAGCGGAGTGTCGCTGGCCACCGCGCGGATGGTGCCATTTTCCGGTGCCATCAGCGCATGGCCCGCCGCGGCGCGATACGCTTCGATCTTGGGGTGGTCCTCGCGCTTGAAGCCTTCGACCAACACCAGATCGACCGGCGAGAGCCGCGCCAGAAGCTCGGCCAGCGGCGGTTCAGGCGCGCCCCGCAATTCCTGCATCAAAGCAATGCGTTGCCCCGAGGCAAGCAGCACCTCGCTGGCCCCCGCAACGCGGTGCCGGTGACTGTCCGTGCCCGGCTGATCCACATCGACGCTGTGATGCGCGTGCTTGACCGTAGAGACCGTAAAGCCCCGGCTGGTGATCTCGGCCACCAGCCGTTCCATCAGCCCGGTTTTGCCGGCATTCTTCCAGCCCGTGACGCCATAGACCCTCATGCCTGCTCCAATAATGTTCGGGCACGATCCAATTCTTCAGGCGTGTTGACGTTGAAAAACGGATCAAACGGGTCGGCGCTGAACAATGCCTCGCGTCCTTCATGTTTGTCGGTCCACAGCACCACCTTGCGCAACCCGTCCATCAGCGCCGCCCGCAGATCATCGCGCAGCGCCACGGGCCAAAGCCCGAATGTCGGGTGTCGGTTGACTCGCTTGCCGCCACCGGATTTCAGCGCCTCGTCGCCCGAACGCGGCGTGGTGGCCAAGACCAACGGGTGTACCTGCCCTTCCGCAGCCTGCGTCAGTCGCGTAACCAGATCGCGCGGGAAAAATGGCGTATCCGCGGCAGCTGTCACGATGCTGTCCGCCCCCTGCTCTGCCGCCCAGTCGAGCCCGGCCAGCACACCGGCCAGAGGCCCGGCAAACCCTTCGATCGTGTCAGGCAGGACGGGCAGGCCCAGTTCAGCGAAGCGCTCAGGGTCGCCATTCGCGTTCAACGCCAACCCACTTACCTGTGGGGACAAACGGTCAATCACATGGGATAGCAGGCTCTGCCCCCCGATCTGCAGCAAACCTTTGTCGCCACCACCCATACGGGTGGCCTGCCCGCCTGCAAGAATGACGCCAAGCGGTTTCGTCATGATGAGTCCTCGATTTCCGGCCATTTTCGGAATTTCTCCAGCGGTGTGAAAATCCAAACCCCACTACCCGCACCCAGCAAAATGAAACACAGGCTCAAAGGAAGTCCGGAAAAGTCGACCAGGACATGGCTCAAGCGAATGAAAGCGAAAAAGAGCACCAAAACCGCCACAGGCGCGAAAAACGACCAGAAATAGCACCGATACCTGCGGAGTGATCGACGGATCTCGTCGGGTAATACAACTGAGTCCGGTAAACCTTGAAGGAGGATACGTTGCAATACAGCGCTTTGTTTTTGCACCGCCAATCCCCAAGCCGCCCACCCCATCCGGAAGGGGGCAAACAGGTCGAATGTGCCGATGTATTCTCTTGCCTCCCACCCCAATCGATCCAGAGTTTCTTCGTCCAACCGTGCCATGCCCTCTACGATTGCCCGTTTGCTGCGTGCGTAGTTTCGCGCAGCAAGAATGCTCAGCGGCAAGATACTGACTGCAACGACAAACAGGAAAAAAAGTCTAAGGGTTTCCAAAATCATCCTGCACTTTTCCGGCGGTGTTTCCTGTCTTCGACAGCAACGGTTGACGGGTCCACGTCGCGCAGCAGGCGATCCTCACCCGACAGGCAGACAAAGCGCTGGCCGCGCATCCGCCCGATCAGCGTCAGCCCGACCTCGCGCGCGATCTCGACGCCCCAGGCGGTGAAGCCCGAGCGGGACGCCAGTACCGGAATCCCCATCATTGCCGTTTTGATCACCATCTCGGATGTCAGACGACCAGTGGTATAGAGGATCTTGTCCGCCGCACTCTCTCCTTCTGACAGCATCCAGCCAGCGATCTTGTCGACGGCGTTGTGGCGGCCCACGTCCTCCATATAGACCAGCGGGCGGTTTTCACGGCACAGGACCGTGCCGTGAATCGCTCCGGCTTCGAGGTACAGCGACGGAGTGCGGTTGATCTTCGAGGCCAGATCATACAGCCACGAGGTGCGCACCTGAACCTGCGGTAGCTGCACGTCTTCTAGCCCCTCCATCATGTCGCCAAACACAGTACCCACGGCACACCCGCTGGTGCGGGTCTTTTTCTTCAGCTTGTCCTCATACGATGTTTCGCGCGCGGTTCGGACGATCACGGTTTCAAGATCGTCGTCATATTCCACGCGCGTGATTTCGTCATCCGACAGCAGCATCCCCTGATTGCGCAGAAAGCCCAGCGCAAGATATTCGGGATAATCGCCAATCGTCATCGCCGTCACGATTTCCTGCGAATTGAGGAAGATCGTCAGCGGGCGTTCCTCGACCACAGATATCTGGCTGATTTCACCGTTCTGATCCACACCCTCGACCGCTCGGGTCAGGCGCATCGCACCCGGATCAGGGGCGATAAGATAGTCCGACAGATCGAATTCCGTGGCCAATTGCAACCCCTTCCCAAGACAGTTACTGCTGCATGAATCACCATAGGATTTAGCCATGGCCTCTGCCACATCCAAGTCATACTTCTGGAAAGGTTTTCGGGACGGGACGCCGTTTATCTTCGTCGCCGTGCCCTTTGGCCTTCTGTTTGGTGTTTTTGCGACGGAGGCCGGGTTGACCCTTGTCCAGACGATGGCCTTTACATCGACCGTTTTTGCAGGTGCCGCGCAATTCGCGGCGTTGCAATTGTTGCAGGACAACACCCCGACCGTGATCATCATAATCTCGGCGCTGGCCGTGAATCTGCGTATGGCGATGTATTCCGCATCACTGACACCTTACCTGGGTTCCGCGCCCATGTGGCAGCGTGCCTTTGCGGCATATCTAACCGTGGATCAATCTTATGCCTGCTCGATCGTGCGGTTCGAGAAAGAGCCCGACCTGTCAGTGCCACAACGCATGGCCTATTTCGTGGGCTCTGTCACGCCGATCACACCGCTTTGGATTCTGAGCACTTATCTGGGCGCGGTGCTGGGTGCGCAAATACCGGAAAGCTGGGCGCTGGATTTTGCCTTGCCGATCACCTTTCTGGCCATGATAGGGCCGATGATGCGGACCTTTGCACATGTGGTCGCGGCCCTTGTGGCCATCACGGTATCGTTGTTGACCGTCGTAATCCCGTTCAATCTGGGTCTGCTTATCGCCGGATGCGCTGGAATGGTTGCCGGAGCACAAGCGGAACTGATCCTCGAACGCAGAAAGACGCGACAATGACACAGCCCGCTTCCGTCACCATCTGGACCATTATCATCGGGCTTGCCATCGGCAGCTATGCGCTGCGCTTTGTCTTTATCGGTTTTGTGGGTGATCGCCCGATGCCGCCTTGGCTGCTGCGTCACCTGCGATATACAGCGGTGGCCATCCTTCCCGCATTGATCGCACCGCTGGTCGTTTGGCCCTCTGCCACCGAAGGGCAGCCTGATCTGCCCCGTATGTCGGCGGCAGCCGTTGCCCTGGCGGTCGGAGTGATCAGCAAAAACGTGATAGCGGCCATCTTTTCCGGGGCCGCCACGCTCTATGGTCTGCTTTATCTACTGAGTTGAGACAGCGTCGAGCTGGTTGAGACGCGCATTGTTTGCCGCCAAACCCTTTTGCAGATCCGCATCGTCATTTTCCCGATATTCTTCGGTCACGACGCCCGGAATCTGCGCAAACTGTTCCGACAGGTTAACCGGATAGAACGTCACATCAATCTGCTCGAACCCCGGCACCTGCTTCAACAGTTGAGAAGTCGAGTTGGTACAGAATGCGCCAGCGACCGGACCGGATTGCTTTGCCAGTTGCAAGGCGATTTCAGCCTGTTGCGGGCTCACCTGAATGGTCTGTATGCGGGCATAATGCGTCTCGCGCGCGTGCGAGCTGCGATAAGCTCGTTCGACCGCAGGGGTAATGCCGTAAAGCACATCATCCTTCACCGGAACCACATCCGCCCGGAACGAACCGGCAGGGTCAAAGATCACCCGCTCGCTGCCCGAGATCATCAGCGACGTATGCGCGCCCGATCCGGTGCGTGTGTTGATCATTGTGTACAGCGTCAGGGTCGCTGGCCCCGGATCACGGTAGGACCGGGACACGATTTCGTTCCGATCCGCCTGTGGACGGTTCGAATTGGCGCAGCCCGCCACTGTCGCTGCCAGCAAGCAGGCAATCAATATCCTGAGCAAGTCAGCCCCCGAAATGATTAGGAGGCGAAAACCGCCAGGAACAGGCACAGGAAGGCAATGGCGACCACACACCACGTGGTGGCCTTGATGAAACCGTTGAATGTCTTGGTTTGGACCGTGATGTCCATTTCGCCGTGCTTGTGTTCAGCCATGAGTCTCAGATTCCCAATTCGCGTGTTTGATCTGTTGGATAATAGAAAACAGAACGCCTGTCACCACGTCATTCGCGCGCAGGACGCTGTTACTTGAGAACCGAACAACCGGGATACCCGAACCCCCACCGCCAGGGCAGGCCGCTGCACGGCCCGCCACCGAATCGCACCGCCCCGTACATTGCATCCGCAGTGATCGCGTGCACGCTGCGAATCTGTTCAGGCGACATGTCGTACTGGTCGGCATAGTCCTCGGCATGGTTGTCTCCGTGCTGCACCACACAGGCGTGCAAGGCGTCATCCGCTGCCAGACGTGCCTCATAGCTTTCGTTGGCTGTCTCTGCACCGCCCGCATTGTGATATGCCCGGTCGTGGATGACGCAGCAGTACTCCCACGGCGGGTGTTCTTGATATAGCGCGCCAACCTGTGGGAATTGCTTTGCCACCCAGCGCCAACTGGCTGACAACCCGCCTGAACAGCCATCGGTTTCAAACGACGTCAGTTCGGCGTCCTTGCTTTGCTCGATCAGGGCGCGGTGGCCCGGCATTTCAAATCCGCGCATCAGATCTTGTGCCCATGCCGATAGTGGCAGCAGAGACAGAAACAGGGTCATATTAAGGACTTTCATCGCGCATCGCCTCTGTATCGACCTGCAATCCAAAGGTGGTTGCCAGCCACAGCAACAGCCGCTCGCCCGGCCCCATTTCAGCGCGTATGCGCAAAACCTCATTGGCCATGGCCGGGCGGTCGGTAATCAAACCATCCACACCCATCGAGGCCATCCTGGACATCTGCAACGGATCATTCACCGTCCAGACATAGATATCCTTACCAGCGTCCTGCACTTTGCGGATCAGCCCGGGTGTAACCATGCCTGCATTGACGGCGACAAATTCACCTTCCAACCCCGACAGATCCCCAATGGCCGTGGCCGCCAGCACACCAGAGCGCCAATCGGGCCGCAACTTTTCCATCTTTTGCACGGCCGGGTATTTCAGCGACATGGTGGCAACGTCGTTCTGCATCCCAAGTTCTTCGACAAGGCCGATCACCCGATTTTCCAGATCGACGTCGTGACCATAATATTTCAGCTCGATAAGAACCTTCGACTTACCCTTGGCCGCTTCCAGTACTTCTCGCAGGGTCGGGGTCCGCTCTGCGGCGTATTCCGGTCCGAACCAGCTTCCAATGTCGATATCAGCAACATCCTGAATCGTCGCATCCCAGACCTTCAGGTTGACGCCGGCCAACTTCATGAAATCGCTGTCATGGGCCACGACAACCACATCATCCGCCGTTTCCTGAACGTCTATCTCAACCCAGTCCGCACCATCCTCGATCGCTTTCAGGACCGAGGCCATTGTGTTTTCAGGTCGCAAAGCCGCAGCGCCCCTATGGCCGATGACCTCGGCTTGATCCGGCGCCTGCACGCGTTCCAGCAAGCTTTGCCCAAGCCAGAAGCCCACGCCCAACGCGGCCAAGGCCGCCACGACAGTCACAAGAACCGGCTCGCGGATCCTTCGGGGTTCGGGATGGGGAACGTCCTTGGTCTCAGCTTCAAAGAAACCGTCCAGCAAGACCGCCAATGCGCCCAGCGCCGTGGCCGCCAGAACCAACCCTGCCAGGGACCAAAGCCCCGCAATGACCAGGCTGAAGATCAATGCCAGTCTGAGGTTGCCGCCTTCCTGCAAGGGCACAACCGCAAACAACAGACTGGCCACCGCCGCAATCAAAGCCGCAATCACAAGCCGCAGTCCCAGCCAAAGGGCAAGCTCGATCTTCAAACGCCCGCGCTTGCCTTCCATCTTTTGTTCGCTTTTCGCGAATGCTCCGCGTGGTGAGGCCCCCTCGAACAGGACCAGATGCAACGCCAGCGCCCATCCCGACAGTCGGCGGATCAACACCCATGCCAACGCAAGAACGACAAGCCCGATCAGAACCACGGCCACCTGAAAGGCCGGAGGGTGGAATGTCAGGTAATAATTGATGTCATATTCCGTCAGCGTCCACCATGCGATCAACCCCGCGATGGCCACAAACGGCAAGGCGAGCAGCAGAACGCGCAGGATGAACCGAACGGCAAATCCGAACAGCGCCGGAAAGCGGGACAGGTTCAGTGCCAGTGCCGCGCTGCCTGCGCGCCAGGGGTCGTTTTCTCCCATACGCAAGGACCCGGCCATGACCGCGAACACAAGCACCTCGGCCAGCAAGAACAGACTGAGCACCGCAACACCCGCGATGAACCCTGCCGGAGACAGCAGGAACATCGCAATGTCCTGATCGGTCAGAGCGGTCTGATTTGACAGAGAGACCGCCAGATTGACAGCCACAGCCACACCCGGCGCGATCAGCGCCACCAGCAGCAAGCGCACAGCGATATAGATTGGCACAAAGACCCGGCGCCGTTCCCAGGCACCTGCATAGGCATGTGTTACTGCTTGAAAAAACCTTGTCACGTGCGCGCCTCCGGACTGATGCAGTCATTCAAAGGCGCGCAAGCGTGAATTGCAAGTCAGCTGTCTTCCAGATCCGCCGCCAGACGGAAACCGATGCGGTTGGCGGGTTTGTCCTCGACCGATTTGGGCAAGGCGCGCAGCATCACGTTCAACTGGCTGACATGCTGCACCAATTGCGTGCGGGCCCCGGTTCCGTCAGATCCGTAAAAGGTGATCACGTCGGGGTCGAAATACCCCATCCCTTCGATTCGCATGACGCCGGCATCGCCGCCGGTAAAGCCCATGGCGACTTCGTGATCGCCGTCCAGAGTCTTTTCAAAGTTCTGGATATACATGATCAGACGCTCGTAAGCCCATTGCGCCGGGCTTTTGTTGGCAACAGGCTTCTTCAACCCCTCGGGCAGGTCCTTGGTTCCGGATTCGGCATTGGGATCCGCGTGCACCTCGTGACACCGCGGCAAAGCGGCGGCTTCGGCGGCCTCGGCCGAGGTTTCGATCTGGTCCTGCATTCTTCTACCCTTTGCGCTGGTACAGCCATGCCCCGTCAGCGCGTTGCGTCCGGGTTACCGCACCAATGTGGTAGAGATGATTCACATGCGCAACCGCCTCAACCAGCGCAAGCCCATATTCGCCGTCGCGGATCGTGCGTTTGAACAGTGGCAGAAAACAATCCGCGGCCGCTCTGGGTTGATCCAGATGCTTCAACAGGCGGTCCAACGCGCCGTGATGGTTGTCGATCAGCTGTTTCATCCTCAGCGGCAGGCCCGAAAACGGCAGCTTGTGCCCGCCCAGAACCAGATGATCGGGCCGGGCAAGCGTCTGCAACCGCTCGCAAGCTTCCAGCCACGCTGAAACCGGATCGGCCATCGGTTCCGTGGCATAGACGCCCAGATTGGGACTGATCGAGCTGAGAATCTGATCGCCGCTCAACACCAGATTGTCGTCACGGCTCCAGAAAGTGGCGTGTTCCGGCGCGTGGCCATTGCCCATATGCACATCCCAGTCGCGCCCTCCCATTCGGATCGCGTCGCCCTGCTTGATCCGGGTAAAGCCCAGTGGCATGGGATAGACCGTGTCGGCAAAGTTGAAGGGGCGATCCTTCATCCGCACATTCAGAACCTGGGGCGCCATGCCGGCGCTGCGATAGAAATCAAGCGTCTCCTGCGGCCATGTGTCCTGCACATCCAGCGTCAGCATCCGCGCAAACAGCCATGAGGTGCGGCTTGTGACCAGTTCGGCCCCGTGTTCCGACTGAAACCACCCGGCATTGCCGACATGGTCAGGATGATGGTGCGTCACCACCACACGGGTGATCGGTTTGCCTTTCAAAGGCCCGCCCATCAGGGTTTCCCAGATACGCCGCGTCTTGTTCGACGACAGCCCGGTGTCAATCACCGTCCAACCTTCGCCATCGTCCAGCGCGTAGATATTGACGTGATCCAGCGCCATCGGAAGAGGCAGGCGCATCCACAGGACGCCCTCGGCAACCTTGATGGCTTCACCCGGCGCGGGCGGTTCAGCCCACGGATATCTGATCCCCGATACGCGATCCCCGTCCATCACGCCGCCAATTCATCCGGGCTGAGCGAAAAGAGATCATCCGCACCGCTTTGCACCCGCGCCAGAAGGCCGGAATGCTCGGGCAACAAAGCGTTGATGTAGTACCGCGCCAGTTTGGCCCGTGGTCCATCCGGATCGGCCAGTGCCGCGGACAGGTGATAGTGCCCGCCAAGAACCCGGGCAAACGCCAGAAGATATGCCGTTGCGCCTGCAAACCGATCGTTCATGTCGTCCTGCGCCACCAACCATTCGGTTGCCTCGCGCAGGGTTTCCGTGGCCTCCCACACTGGACCGGCCAGATCGGGCATCGTCGCACGCGCGTGCTCTGCCTGTTCTTCGATCTCGTCCAGAAGGTTCGACGCCGCCTCGCCGCCGTCCATCATTTTGCGCGCAACAAGGTCCATGGCCTGAATGCCGTCGGTTCCCTCGTAGATCGCGGTTACGCGAACATCGCGCGAGTATTGCGCCGCACCTGTTTCTTCGACAAAGCCCATGCCGCCATGCACCTGCACGCCGGTTTCGGCCACGCGTATTCCGGTCCGGGCCCCAAAGTTTTTGCCGATTGGCGTCAACAACGCAGCCCGCGCGGCCCAATCGGCGTCGCCTGTGGCTTTCGCCATATCAATCGCCGTTGCGTTGGCCAGAAGAATCGCCCGAGCTGCAAAGATATCGGCGCGCATATCCATGATCATGCGACGCACATCCGCATGATCGATGATCGTACCCGAAGGCGTCCTGCCCTGCTTGCGTTCCAGCGCATAGGCCAAAGCGTGCTGATAGGCGCCTTCCGCAACGCCCACACCCTGGCCACCCACGCCCAGGCGGGCGTTGTTCATCATGGTAAACATGGCCGCCATACCACCATGTTCCTTACCGACAAGCCATCCTTTGGCGCCCTCATATTGCATCACGCAGGTGGGTGAGCCGTGCAGACCCATCTTGTGTTCGACGGAAACAACCTTCAGGTCGTTGGCCACGCCGGGATTGCCATCCGAATCGGGGATGTATTTCGGCACCAGAAACAAGGAAATGCCCTTGGTGCCGGGCACACCGTCCGGCAGGCGGGCCAGAACCAGATGGCAGATATTTTCGGCAAAGTCGTTATCGCCCCAGGAGATGAAGATCTTCTGCCCGGTCACAGAATATGTGCCATCACCGTTTGGTTCGGCCTTCGAGGTCAGCGCCCCCACATCCGATCCGGCCTGCGCTTCGGTCAGGTTCATGGTGGCTGACCATTCGCCGGAAATCATTTTGGGCAGATACAGCGACTTCAGTTCGTCGCTGGCGTGATGTTCCAACGCCTCGATCTGGCCCTGCGCCATCAGCGGAGCCAGTTGCAACGACAGGCAAGCGGCGCTCATCATCTCGTTCACGGCAGTGGTGACAGCCATCGGCAGGCCCATACCGCCATATTCAGGATCAGCGCTGATCCCGATCCACCCGCCTTCGGCAATCGCCTTCCAGCCATCGGCATAACCCGGAGAGCTGCGCAGCACGCCATTTTCAAGCCGCGCCGGTTCCAGATCACCGGCACGCTGCAACGGGGCCAGAACCTCTTCGCTCATCTTGGCCGCTTCGGTCAGGATGGCCGTGACGACATCGGCGCTGGCATCTGCGAAAGTCTCGGTGGCGGCGACCTGGTCGAACCCGACGACATGTTGCAGCAGAAATTGATAATCTGAGATTGGGGCGCGATATGGCATGATTTCTCTCGGGGTCTAACGGATCAGAATACATCGGCGGGCTTGGAATCAAATGCAAGCGCCGGTAAGCGTGTGGGCCTGAACCGATTACGTACCTTACCTCAAGTTCCAGGCAACCAAAACGCGGCGTCATCAGATATGATCTCATCCGGCACACAGGAATTGACGGCAGATCCCGGCGGCATCGCGCAGGCTGCCGATTTTTTGCGCCAGGGTCTTCTGGTCGCTTTTCCGACCGAAACGGTCTATGGCCTTGGCGGCGACGCCCGCAACGGACAGGCCGTCGCATCGATTTACGAGGCCAAGGGACGGCCCAGCTTCAACCCGCTGATCGCCCATGTCGCCTCGGTCGAAGCGGCCCAGCGCTTTGTGCAATGGTCGGATCTGGCCGAGCAACTCGCACAGGCCTTCTGGCCTGGTCCTCTGACCCTGGTTTTGCCGTTGCGCGAAGGGCACGGGGTTTCCTCGCTGGTGACAGCCGGGCTGGACACTCTGGCCGTGCGGGTACCTGCGCATCCGACGGCGCGTGCGCTGCTGGCAGACTTTGACGGACCGGTCGCGGCCCCCTCGGCTAATCCCTCGGGTCAGATCAGCCCCACGACGGCGGCTCATGTGTGGTCCGGTCTTGGCGGACGGATCGCGGCTGTTCTGGACGACGGCCCCTGTGCGGTGGGGCTGGAATCCACCATTGTGGGTCTGGCCGGAGAGCCCACATTGCTGCGTCCTGGCGGCGTTGCGTTGGACCGGATCGAAAGCGTGCTGAACATGCACCTGCACCTGCACCAATCCGGCGATCTGCTGACCGCTCCGGGGCAGTTGCAGTCGCATTATGCGCCCGACGCCCCGGTCCGCCTGAACGCCACTGCGCGTCACGGGGATGAGGTTTTGCTGGGCTTTGGAGCGGTGGATTGCGACCTGAACCTGTCTGTCCAAGGACGTCTGACCGAGGCGGCCGCGAACCTCTTTGCAGCCCTTCACAGGTTGAACGAGACCGGTCGACCCATTGCCGTATCTCCGATCCCGAACACCGGATTGGGGGCCGCAATCAACGACAGGCTGCGCCGCGCCGCTGCGCCACGCGACAGCTGATCAGGCCCGGCCTGCGCTGGCGGACAACGTCAGAGGGTCCACCCCGAGCGTCGCCAAGGCAGCTTCCCATTTTTCGTCATCAGGCACGTCGAAGACAAGTTTCGTCGTCGCTTCGGTGGTCAGCCAGCCGTTCATCGCGATTTCGTCCTCAAGCTGACCCGGGCCCCAGCCGGAATAGCCCAGCGTCAGCATCGAATTCAGTGGTCCGCTGCCAGAGGCCAGATCTTCAAGCACATCCAGCGTCGCCGTCATGCTGAAATCCGCGGAAATATGCATCGAATGCAGATTGGCCTCATAATCGGCGCTGTGCAGGACAAATCCGCGCGACATCTCGACCGGGCCACCGAAATGCACAAGGCGCTCTCCGATCACCGGGATACGGCAGGCGATGTTCAGTTGCCCCAGCAACGTCTTGATTCGCAGATCCGAAGGCTTGTTCACGATCAATCCCATGGCGCCATCGTCGCCATGGCTGCACATATACACCACCGAATGGTCGAATCGCGGATCGCCCATTCCGGGCATCGCAATCAACAGTTTTCCGGTCAGGTCCATGGGCCTTCATCTCTTTGTCAGTTCACGTCAACAATGGCCCTGCCGCACCCCAGTTTGCAAGAGACCAACCCGTATTTCGACAGATTTCAGCGCAGTGACCGGATCGTGACTTGGAATCCGCGCCATCGACGCGCATTTATGGGGTATGAAGATGCTGATCAAACCCACCGCCGTAGCCGCGCTCGCGTGTCTGAGCCTGTCCGTTCCAGTTGCCGCGCAGGACTTGGACAACGTGGTTCGGCTGGATGTTCTGGATGGTGGACGGACGACCAACGGCACCTACATGACCGCGCTGAAACTGACGCTCAAGGATGGCTGGAAGACCTACTGGCGCGCGCCAGGAGATTCCGGCATCCCGCCCGAGTTCGACTGGAAGCGATCCAGCAATGTCGGCCAGGTGGAAATCATCTGGCCCTCGCCCGAAGTCTTTGACCAGAATGGCCTGCAATCGATTGGCTATGAAAATCAGCTGGTCCTGCCCATCAAGGTCACTCCGCGCAACCCGGCAAAACCGGTCCGTCTGAAAGGTAAGATGGATCTGGGGGTCTGCAAAGACGTTTGCATCCCGGAACGCCTGGATTTCGACCACACGCTGGACGCCGAAGCTGATCGCAACCCGGCGATTGCCGCAGCGATGGCGCAAAGGCCCTATTCTGCACGCGAAGCTCGTGTCACCAAGACCACCTGCAATCTGACGCCCACGAAAGATGGGATGCGGATCGAGGCGCGGATGACGATGCCGTCCGCGGGTGGCCGAGAAGTCGCCGTGATCGAACCTGGCAATCCTTCGCTTTGGGCCTCGCAACCCGTATCTCAGAGGCAGGGGGATACATTGGTGGCCGAAGCGGAAATCATACACGCATCAGGTGCACCTTTTGCGCTGGACCGGTCCGAGATCCGGATCACTGTTCTGGGGTCCGACCACGCGGTGGATATTCTGGGCTGTAGCGCGGGCTGAATGCATGAGCCAATCCCCCAAGATCGGTGCATTGGCGGTTGTTCTGCATCAGGACAAGGTACTTCTGGTTCAGCGCAGCAAACAGCCGGACAAGGGCCTGTGGGGGTTCCCCGGCGGCCACGTAGAGTGGGGTGAAACCGTTCTGCAGGCGGCGCAGCGCGAGTTGCGGGAAGAAACCTCGGTGATTGCGGAACCGTCTCATTACCTGAGAAATCTGGATCTGCTGCGTCACGACAAGGCGGGGCAGGTTTTGTCCCATTACCTGTTGGTCGGTGTTGCCTGCCGCTATCGCTCCGGCACACCACAAGCTGGTGACGACGCGCTGGATGCCCGCTGGTTTGCCATCGAGCAGATACGCCGGGGCGACCTGCCGATGAGCGCGCGGGTCATCGACCTTTTGGAACACGCGATCCGCGCGGATCAGGCATCGGCCGATCTTGTCAGCCGCCCATAAAGCAAACCTGACAGGATCACGCTCAGGACCACGATCAGAATTGCCCCGGCCAGGAATGCACCCAACCCCATTCGCAGCACCGCAATGCCATCTCCACCCGCATAGAGGCCTTGCAGCACGCCAAGCGGTGCGCCTGTAACCGCGGGCCAAATCATCGTCAGGCCGAACCAAACAGCCAAAGCGGCCCCGGTTGCCGCCAGCGCCCCCCGAACCACCCGGTCAGGTGCCCGCGCGGCACGGCGCATGGCTGTCATAGGACGCGCCACATCATTGAGGATCGCCAACAGGGCAGGCACCAGGATCAGAACCAGCAACATCCCGAACCCAAGCCCGTAAACCAGCGTGATCACGGTCGGCTTCAGGAATTGCGCCTGTTGCGATCCCTCATAGAGCAGCGGCGCAAGCCCAAGAACCGTTGTCAGAGTGGTCAGCATCACGGGACGCAACCTGTCTGCGGTACCTTCGACAATGGACGGAACCAGACCACGGTCTTTTTGATACGCATCTATCGTCGTCACCAGAACGATCGAGTCGTTGATGATGATCCCCGTCATGCCCAGCAACCCGACCACCGTGAACATGCTGAGCGGCACATCCCAGATGTAGTGGCCCCAGATTGCACCAACGAGGCCAAAGGGTATGATTGCCATGACAACCACTGGCCGTGTCCAGCTGGCGAACACCCAGGCCAGAACAAGGTAGATACCTGTCAGGCACAGGATCAAACCGGTGCGGGCTTCGGCAAGGAATTCATTTTCCTGTTCGCTCAGGCCCGACATGCGCCACTTGACTTGCCGTTCGGCAGCGATATTCGGCAGGATTTCTTCCTGCATCGCCCGTTCGATTTCAGCCGCGCGTGCCGGATCATCCTCGGAGATGTCGCCATAGACCGAAACAACTCTCAGGCCGTTTTCGCGCCGAACCGTCGAGAAACCGGACTCACGCTCGACCGAAACGATGTCGGCCAGCGGGACGTAAACCCCATCAGGAGACCGCATGAGCGTACGCTCGAGGAAATCTGCCGTCAGTTCGCCTTCAGGAAGTTCCACACGGATCTCGGCACTGCGTGGCCCGTCCGGGAAAGTTGCCGCTTCGATACCGTTCAGGCGATTGCGCAGGGCGCGACCAAGCGTTTCAATCCGGAAACCCAGCGCCTCTCCCTGTGCAGTCAGGTCAATAAGAAACTCTTCCTTGTCATATGTCAAAGTGTCCTCAAGCGCCGAGACTTCGGGAAGCTTCGACAGCGCAGTTTGCAGATCTTCTGATGCGGCTTTCAGGACATTTACGTCCGAACCATAAAATTGCACATCGATAGCATCGCCGCCGGGGCCGGACCGCCAACCACGGAAGCTGATCACTTCGACCTTGGGGTGACGCGGTACGAAATCCTGTAGCTCACCCACAAACTCAAAACTCGAATATGGGCGCAAATCGGCGTCGATCAATTCAATCGAAATGCCTCCCAGCACACTGCCGTCCTTGCCGTCAGCCGCAGCAAGCGCACGCCCGGCATTGCCGCCGACCTCGGCCAGGACATAGTCGATCGGATTGCGCCCATGACGCTCTTCGTAGATCTGGCCCAGGTCATTGACCGCCTGTTGCAGAAGGCGCATCATTTCCAGCGTATCCGATCGCGTCGAACCTTCGCGCATGATAAAGCCGCCGGTCACGGAACTTCGCTCTGGTGCATTGAAAAAACGCCAATTCACGTCGCCGCGAATGAACAGTGCTACCTGGCTGGCCAGTACCGCGATCATCAGCGCCACGACCACGTAGCGCGCCCATATCACCCAGGCGATCAAGGGACGGAACAGGTGATCCCGAACCCAACGGAAACCACGATTGACGACCCGGTTGGGCAAGTCATACCAGTGTTCCTTGGCCGAATGCGCGATGGCGTGTGCCATGTGATTGGGAAGGATCAGAAAGCACTCGACCAACGAAGCGATCAAAACGGCGATCACCGTAAAGGGAATGTCGCGGATCAATTCTCCGAATCGTCCGCCCACCAGGGTCAGACCGAAAAACGCGATTACCGTCGTGACAGTCGCAGCCAGAACCGGCATGGCCATCCGCCGCGCCGCACGTTCCGCAGCCACAACGGGCGGCTCACCCAAACGCCGGGCGCGGAAATCCGCGTGTTCCCCCACCACGATAGCGTCATCAACCACGATGCCCAGCGTGATGATCAGGCCGAACAGCGAGACCATGTTCAGCGACAAGCCCCCTAGATACATCAATGCGATTGCGGCCGACATCGCCACGGGGATACCCGCCGCAACCCAGAAGGCGATGCGCGCGTTGAGGAACAAGAACAGCAGACAGACGACAAGGCCAAGACCCATCAACCCGTTGTTGACCAGAATGTTCAATCGGTCGGTTATGGCCTGGGCGCGGGTGCGGATCAGCTCAATCTTCACACCTTCGGGCAAGCTGGCCTGCATTTCGCGGGCAACATCTTCGACCGTGTGCTGGATGTCTATCGCATCGCCCAGATTTGACCGGTCGACCCGGATGGACATGGCCGGATCGTCGCCGACGAAATAACTGCGATGCCGTGTGACACCTTCGACCCGAATCCTGGCAATATCACCGACCTTCAGCTTAGACCCGTTGGCAAAGGTCCGCAGCGCGATGTCTTCGATCTGTTCCGGGGTCCGCTTTTCGGTTCCGGCCCGGATGCGCGCACCTGCGCCCTCAACCTCACCAGCGGGATCGGTGCTGACCTCGGCCGCAATCGCCGACGCGATCTCTTCCATGGTGATGTCATTGGCGATCAATTGCGCCGTGGTGATTTCGACAATGATCTGAGGCGCGGCAATGCCCCTGATTTCGGTTCGCGTAACCCCTGCCGAAAACAAACGGTTGATGAACTCATCCGTCAGCTTCGCCAGTTGATTGGTGTCGGTGGGGCCACTGATAACGACATCCGTTACCCGATCCCGCCAAGCGCCGCGTCGAATTTCAGGTTCTTCCGAGCCTTCGGGCAGATCCATCACACCGTCTATCGCGGTCCGGACGTCTTCGACCGCGCGGGACATGTCCCAGTTCGGCTCGAACTCCAGTCTGACGCGGGTCCAACCTGGGTGTGAGCTGGCCTCGGTACTGGTTACCCCTTCAACGGCCAGCAGCGCAGGTTCCAACAACTGCACGATACCTGCATCCATGTCCTCGGGGCCTGCACCTTCCCACGAGACGGTGACATCAACCCGTTCCAGAATGACATCCGGAAAGAACTGCGCCCGCATGTTCGGGATAGCCGCTGCACCCAGAACCAGCATCACCAGCAGCAGCAAATTGGCGACCGTCCGGTGCCGTGTGAAATAGCTGAGAAGGCCACCCGCTGCGCCAGGTATCTCGCGCATCATGACGCTCAGCCCCCGGCCTTGGTTTCAATGCGCCGCACCAGAGATGAAGGGACGCGCGCTTCCCGCAACTGACCGAGAACCTGAGTTTTCTCATCCTGAGGCATGGTTTCGCTGGCCTCGACCCGGGCCACGAGTTCAGCGCGTTTCGCATCTGACAGTTCGACCATACCCGGGTCTGCCCCGGCCTCAAGCCGCAAGGGCCGCACCCGCACGCCAGATCCAAGCAACGGCGTGCGCCCGATCACAACCTCGCGCCCTTCCAACCCGTCGCCCCGCAGCAAAACCTCGTCACCCTGTCTGCGGACAAGCTGCACCGGCAAGCTTTCCAGGCGGTCATCCGCACCCAGCACCAGAACCGTTCCCGATGCGTCCAATGCCGAAGACGGCAAGCGGAACACATTGGCAAGCGGTTGTTCCTGAACCGAGACGGTGACGAAATCTTCGGGCTTGAAACCGGATGCCTCTTGCAGACGCGCATAGATCAGTCGTCCGGTCTGACCCTCGCCCGCAGAGCCGCTGTCGCGGCTGATATGACCAGTCGCGGTCAGATCGGTGCCCGTCACCTCAAGCGAAACCGTGACCGGTGCGTTGATCAGCCTGTCATTCTCGTCCAACAGACGTACATATTGTGCCGTCGACACCCGGAACGCCACTTCAAGAGCGTTTGGATCAACCAGTTCAGCCAGTTTTTCATTCGCCGACACCAACCGCCCTTCCACAAGCGTCACATCGGTCAGCGTACCGCTGAATCCGGCCCGAATGGTCATATCGTCAAGATCGCGTTCGGCTGCCTCCAAGGCGATCACCGCCCGCGCCAACAACGTCGTTGCCTGATCGACGCGGGATTCAGCCTGTGCAAGCGCGATACGGCGCGCCAGCACAGCCTGTTGTGCCGAAGCAGCCGCCAGTTCCGCCTCTTCCACGCTGGCGGCGGCGCCTACCCCTCGGGACTCCAGATCGCGTTGCCGTTGCAGCGCCCGTTCCCGCAGTTCGGCTTGCGCCTCGGCCGATTTCAATTCGTCCTGCGCCAGCAGCAAAGACCGTTCGGCATCACGTTCTTCGAATTGTGCGTCCAATAAATCGGACTTGGCCCGATCCAGCGCGGATTGGGCATCCGCCGGATCCAGTTCAACCAGAACTTCCCCGGCAGTCACCGTTCCGCCATCCACAAAATCCTCTGCCAGGGCGACAACGCGGCCACCCAGTGCCGCGCGCAATTCAAGTCTGCGCCGGCTCTGGACCTCTCCGAATGCTTCGAGATATGGGATTACGGTTTCCGCTTCGGCCTGACGTACGGCAACCGCAAAAACCCGTTCGCGGGCGGCGGGCGCCTGGTCCTCACGCGTCAGGACGTCCTGAACGGCACCCATGATGATCTGCGCGGCAATAAACAGCAGAGCAAGCGTCAGGAACGCCAGAAAGATACCGACAAGACTCTGCCGTAGAAATCGCATCAAACAGTTACCCCGGTTGCACCAAGCTGCCGTCCACAACATGTAGCCGGATCACGAATTATGCCAAGCCACAAAGCGGTTATACGGAATTGAACGTACGACCAGTCTACTTCCGTCGCAGATGTTCGTCCAATCTGGGCATTATTTCCACAAAATTGCAGGGGCGATGCCGGTAATCGAACTGTTTTTCCAATATCCAATCCCACGCATCCTTGCAGGCCCCCGGGCTGCCGGGCAATGCAAAAAGGTATGTTCCCCCCGCAACCCCCCCGGTTGCACGGGACTGCACCGCCGAAGTGCCGATTTTCTCCATCGAAATCATGGTAAAGACAGTACCGAATGCGTCGATCTCTTTTTCGTACACGTCCCGATGCGCCTCGACCGTCACGTCCCGCCCGGTCAGACCCGTTCCACCGGTCGAGATCACGACATCGATCTGCTCATCCGCCACCCATGCCCGCAACTGGTCGGCGATCTGGTCGCGCTCATCCCGGATGATCTGGCGATCCGCAACCACATGGCCCGCTTTTTCGATCCGGTCCACCAATGTCTGCCCCGAGCGATCTTCGTCCAACGATCGGGTGTCCGAAACGGTCAGAACGGCAATTCTGACGGGGATGAACTGCTTGGTTTCGTCAATGCGCGACATCTTGCGTCAGGCCCTTTCCATCATGACAAGCCGGATCGCGAGGGCGGAAAAAATACCCCCTGTGACCCAACCAATAATACGCGAGGCGCGCGGGTTGCCGATCAGCACCTTGCCTGCCCCGCCGGCAAAAATTCCGACCAGCCCGTTCACCAAGAACCCGCCAAACGCGATGATCAGCCCAAAGATCAGAAACTGCACCAGAACCGATCCCGCGGTCGGGTCGACGAATTGCGGTATGAACGCCAGCACGAACAGAATGACCTTGGGATTGGTCAGGTTGACCAACATCCCATCCCGAAAGGCCATGCGCGTCGACCGCATAGGCGCATCCCCTGTCGAAGCGCCGTTCCGGACCGCTCCCCAAGCCAGATACATCAGGTAAGCGGCACCCATCCAGCGGATCACTTCGAAAAGCCAGGGCAGCGCCGACACCGCAGCGCCCAGCCCAAGCCCTGCCAGCAGCACGTGAATCATCGAACCCACGGACACGCCGGCGCTTGCCGATACCGAAGGCCACGCCCCGGATCGCAGCCCTTGGCCAAAGCAGAACATCATATCAGCACCGGGCGTCAGGTTCAGTGCCAGTGCCGCTGGAACAAAGACCAGCAAAGTCTGGAATTCGATCACGCATCCACCTCAAACCAACTTGGCATCGGGCCCAGATTGGCCAAATGCGTTCGCCCCAAGGACCCGCGATAGCCCCAGCTTTCATGCACATGACCGAAGAACGCAAATCCCGGCTGAAGGCGTTCCACCGCATCCCGTATGGCAGTCGATCCGACCGAAAGGCCTTGCGATGTCTGATCCCCATACCCTTTGGGCGGAGAATGAACGATCAGGAGATCAGCCGTTTCACACCGGTCGAGCATCTCGGTCGCCTCACCTTCCGTGAGGTCACAGGACCAGTCTCCGAACGGAGTAGGTGGTACGCCGTAGCCAAGACCAAACAAGCGCAAGCCGTCTATGGTCATGCCAGACCCATGCAGGACATGAACACCGTCCGGGGCCGCATTGCCCAGCTCTTCTGCACTTTCCGCGTTTCCCGGGATCAGGACCAGCGGGGCCGAAATGCCGGACAGCATCTGCATCGCCTCGTCCAGCCCCTGACGCGAATTGCAATAATCACCGGCACCGATGACAAGATCAGCCTCGGTGCTGGCGGCAACAAGATCGGCTGCCCGGTTGCGCGCCATGTGCAGATCAGAGAATGCCAGAACTTTCATGTTGCACCTCGCAGCCGCGCTTTCAGTTCCAGCAGATCCGCCCAGGCCTGCCGTTTCATCTGCGGTTGTCGCAGCAGGTAAGCCGGGTGGAACATCGGGATCACCGGCAGATCCATTGCCTGATCCCATTTGCCGCGCAGGCGGGTGATGCCGCGTTTGCCCAGCACCGCCTGACAGCTGATATTGCCCATCACAACCAGAACCTCGGGTCTGGCCAGGGCCACATGGCGTTCCAGAAACGGCTTCATCATCCCGATCTCTTCGGGTTTGGGGTCGCGGTTCTGCGGGGGGCGCCATGGCAGCACATTGGTGATATAGACGTTCTCGCGACGATCCAGATCAATTGCCGCCAGCATCCGGTCCAGCAACTGACCCGCTCGGCCGACAAAGGGTTTGCCCTCGCGGTCCTCATCGCGACCCGGCGCCTCGCCGATGATCATCACGCGCGCGCCGGGGGTCCCGTCGGCAAAGACCAACTGCCGCGCTCCGCGCTTGAGCTCGCAATGCTCGAACGCGTCCATCGCTGCGCGCAGCTGATCCAGCGATCCCGCGCCCAGTGCTGCGGATCCTGCGATTGCTACCGGGTCCAAATCGCTGGGCTTAGCCGGGGCGGCGGGGGGCGTTTCCGGTTTCCTGGGTTTGGCCGTGGTGTCGGGCAACGCGTACCGGTCAACCGGCGCATCACCGATTGCCTCGGTCACACCCAGTTCGATCTGCCATTCCAGCAGCGCCCGCGCAGAGTAATAGTCCAAGCCCGATTCCATAGGGATAACTTACCCGCCTGAGGGCTGAGGGAAAGCGAATAGGGCTTGATCGGTCGCTCTGTCGCGCCGACCATCGGCATGCGATGCTCAGATTTCTGCGATTCCTCATCATTGGATTAGTGCTGGTTGTCACCGATGATCCGGCATGGGCCACATTTCATGACAAACACGGGCAGTGCCGTGCGGGTCAGTTCAAATGTGGCAGCACATGTTGTTCAGGCGGGCAAAGATGCAGTTTTGATGGCCATTGCATTCCACTGGGCGGCACCTATTGCGGCGGCGGGCGCAGTTGCGGTCCGTTCGAACGCTGCGTTGCCGGTGGACTCAGATGTGCGCCCGCAGGCCTGAACAAATGCGCATCACGGCTGGATTGTCCGGGCGACAGTTTCTGCAATGGCCGTGGCGAGTGTGAACGAAGCGCACCGGAACTGGATACGACGCCACCGACCACATGCGCTGATGGCAGAACCTGCGCGCGCGGTTCGGCCTGCCTGCCCGGCGGGGGCTGCTCGCGTCCGGGGTGGTTCCTGTGCGAGGAAACCGGATCACAATGCCGCCCCGGTTTCAAATGCTCGGCGCATCAAGGCTGCGTACCGATCAAGGCCATCGACTGCGGTTATGGCAAATGGTGCAAGCCGGGCGAGCAATGCCTGCCCGACGGCGGCTGCGAAAAACTGCCTGAGGGTACGGAACCTTAGGTTGCCTTGCGCCGCCCGGCTTCCTATAAGCGGCGCGATTGTCAGACAGGAGCCCGCCCATGCGTTTCGCCCATCGTCACCTTCTTGGCATCGAGCATCTGTCGCAATCCGATATCACCGACATTCTGGATCTGGCCGAGACCTATGTCGACATGAACCGCCAGTCGACCAAGCATTCCGACGTTCTGTCGGGGCTGACCCAGATCAACATGTTCTTCGAAAACTCGACCCGCACGCAGGCCAGTTTCGAACTGGCGGGCAAGCGTCTGGGTGCGGATGTGATGAACATGGCGATGCAGGCCAGCTCGATCAAAAAGGGCGAGACCCTGATCGACACCGCGATGACGCTGAACGCGATGCACCCGGATCTTCTGGTGGTGCGGCACCCGCATTCCGGCGCAGTCGATCTGCTGGCGCAAAAGGTCAATTGCGCCGTTCTGAACGCCGGTGACGGCAAGCATGAACACCCCACGCAAGCCCTGCTGGACGCCCTGACCATCCGTCGCGCCAAGGGCCGCCTGCACCGGCTGAACATTGCCATTTGCGGCGATGTCGCCCATTCCCGCGTCGCGCGATCGAACCTGATCCTGCTGGGCAAGATGGAAAACCGCATCCGCCTGATTGGCCCGCCGACGCTGGTGCCCGCGCAATTCGCCGAGTTCGGGGCCGAGATCTATGACGACATGAACGAGGGCCTCAAGGACGTTGACGTCGTCATGATGCTGCGCCTTCAGAAAGAGAGGATGGATGGCGGGTTCATCCCCTCGGAACGCGAATATTACCACCGCTACGGGCTGGACGCCGCAAAGCTGGCGCAGGCCAAGTCGGACGCGATCGTGATGCATCCCGGCCCGATGAACCGCGGGGTCGAGATCGACGGCACGTTGGCGGACGACATCAACCGATCCGTCATTCAGGAACAGGTGGAAATGGGCGTCGCCGTCCGCATGGCCGCGATGGATCTGCTGGCCCGCAACCTGCGCGAGGCCGTATGAGCGATCTGACCGTCGCCCCCCACGAACGCGGCGTTCTGCGCCTGTTCACGCTGGACATGCGCCCGGAAGAGGCGAAGTTCCTGCGCGAACCGGGTGCCGCCGATCAGGTGCTTGGGGTCGACGGGCTGGACCCCAGCCATATCGATATTTTCCCGGTCTCCGACCTCGAAGAGCTCGGCCTGTACGGCTACCTGACCGAGGGCTGCGGCGTGTCTTCGGATCAGCTGGACCGGAACGCTTTGGCCTCTGTCGACGGTTGGGTCATGGTCCTGCGCAGCGCGGCTTTCAACGGACACCCGGCGACGCTGAACCCCGATCCGCGCCTGCGCCTGATCGGCCTGTTCACGGAAGAGGCCACGAACTGGACTGGGGGGATCATCGAAACCAAAAGCGCCAAACCCTTTTCCGCCCCGCAAACCGTCACAGCGGGTGACACCCCCCGCCGCGTCGGATCGGCCATTCTGGCACTGGTCGCGCTTTTGGTCATCGGAGGCATCTTATGGTTGATCCTGTGATCTTCGCCCCGGACAAAGGGGCCTATATCCGCACAAATGCATGGCTGGCTGCTGTTGCCATGGCCGGTGCAATGGCCGTGCTGTGGCTGATCGGCAATCCTTACGTCTGGACCGGAGCCCCAGCTGGCCTGGCCGCCATCGGCATACGCGCGTGGTATCTGGCCTCGGAAGAACTGGACTCGAATTGGCAATTGTCAGACACCGCGCTGACCGGTCCCGGCGGACGCAGCGTGCCGCTGAACCAGATCACCGCCGTGAATATCATGGGCAGCTTCGTCCAGGTCGTCACCAAAAGCGGCGACAAGCATCTGATCAAATACCAGTCGGACCCGGCCGCCACCAAAGCCGCGATTGAAAGGGCCATTCCATGACCACCCTGATCTTCACCAACGCCCTCCTGATCGACCCTGAAACCGGCACGGACAGTCCCGGCTGGTTGCACATTGCCGACGGCCTCATTCACGGCAAGGGCAACGGCGACGCGCCCGTTGCTGACGCCCAGGTCATCGACTGCGGGGGCAAGTGCCTCGCCCCAGGCATCGTCGATATCGGCGTCAAGGTGTGTGAGCCGGGCGAACGGCACAAGGAAAGCTACAAATCCGCAGGCCTCGCTGCCGCAGCCGGTGGTGTCACCACCATTGTCACCCGCCCGGATACACTGCCCGCGGTCGATACGCCAGAAACGCTGGAATTCGCGACCCGGCGCGCGCAGGCGGATGCGCCGGTCAACGTGCTGCCGATGGCCGCGCTGACCAAGGGGCGCGAAGGGCGTGAGATGACGGAAATCGGATTCTTGCAGGACGCAGGCGCCGTGGCCTTTACCGATTGCGATCACGTCATCACCAATACCAAGGTGTTTTCCCGCGCACTGACCTATGCAAAATCCTGCGGCGCGCTGGTGATTGCCCACCCGCAAGATCCGGGCCTGAGCCATGGCGCCGCGGCCACCAGCGGCAAATTCGCCGCCCTGCGCGGATTGTCTGCGGTCTCGCCCATGGCCGAGCGCATGGGGCTGGACCGTGACATCGCGCTGTTGGAAATGACGGGCGCGGCCTATCACGCCGACCAGATCACCACCGCCCGCGCCCTGCCCGCGCTGGAACGGGCCAAGCGCAACGGGCTGGACATCACTGCCGGCACCTCGATCCATCATCTGACGTTGAACGAGTTGGACGTGGCCGACTATCGCACCTTTTTCAAGGTCAAGCCTCCGCTGCGGTCCGAAGATGACCGGCAGACGGTGATCGAGGCGGTGCGCACCGGCCTGATCGACACGATCAGTTCGATGCACACGCCGCAGGACGAAGAAAGCAAACGCCTGCCGTTTGAAGAGGCCGCCTCGGGCGCGGTGGCGCTGGAAACGCTCTTGCCGGCGGCATTGCGCCTGTATCATGCCGACCAGTTGGACCTGCCGACCCTGTTCCGGGCGATGGCATTGAACCCGGCCAAACGGCTTGGTCTGGAAAGCGGCCGATTGTCGGAAGGCGCACCGGCGGATCTGGTTCTGTTCGACCCGGATGTGCCTTTTGTGCTTGATCGCTTTGCCTTAAAATCCAAATCTCAGAACACGCCATTTGACGGCCAGCGGATGCAAGGTAAGGTCATTTCGACCTATGTTGCAGGTAAAGAAGTGTTCCGGAGTTCCTGATGCCCCCGATCGACAACTCGACCAGCGAACTGCTCCAATGGGCGGTGGTTGGATATCTCTTGGGCTCCATTCCCTTCGGCCTGCTGCTTGCAAAGGTCATGGGGCTGGGAAATCTGCGCGAAATCGGATCCGGAAATATCGGCGCAACCAATGTCCTGCGCACCGGCAACAAAGCCGCCGCGGCGCTGACCTTGCTGTTCGACGCGGCCAAGGGCGCGGCGGCGGTTCTGATTGCCCGTGCTTATGCCGGAGAAGACGCCGCGCAGATCGCAGCCCTTTTTGCCTTTCTGGGTCATTGCTTTCCCATCTGGCTGGGTTTCAAGGGCGGAAAAGGCGTGGCGACCTTTCTGGGACTCTGGCTGGCGCTGGACTGGCGCGTCGGAGTTGCGTGCTGTCTCAGCTGGCTGGTGGCGGCGGCGATCTGGCGGATATCCTCGGTCGGCGCACTGGCCGCGGCCGCGCTTTCAACGACCTGGGTGCTGGTTCTGACAAACGGACAATCCTTTATCCTTGGGATTATCCTGACCCTTCTGATCTATTGGCGTCACAGCACCAACGTCGCACGGATCAAGG
This sequence comes from Ruegeria sp. HKCCD6604, assembly GCF_013110635.1. NCBI lineage: Bacteria > Pseudomonadati > Pseudomonadota > Alphaproteobacteria > Rhodobacterales > Roseobacteraceae > Ruegeria > Ruegeria sp. HKCCD6604. The sequence continues at coordinate 177,556 of NZ_WVQW01000007.1, forward strand.
CCGGGACTGAACCGAAAATCGGAAAATCGTGACACCGCCGGACGCTTTCGTTTCCGCGTTTTTCGCACTGCCCGAGGGCAGGTTTGCCGGTACATCGCGGGAACCGGCGCTATGTCGTCGTGCGCCAACAGTTGGCAGAGGGGAAATCCCACAAGCTGGTTGCGCACGAACTGGGCGGCACCGACTATATCAGCATGAACCTGTATCAAACACGCATCAGCGGCGCGCTGCTGAGACCTTGTGAAATGGCGGCCAGCAAAGTCATCGCGTTTGTTCTGGATTTTGAACCGGACGCGTAATGTCAGGCCTGCATTTTTGAACAGACGTTCCTCTCTGACGCACAATCACGATTCATTGTTTTGAACGTGATCCGCCTGCTTCCCAGATCGCTGTCGTGACGGTCAATTACGGGCCACACAGGACAACAATCCGGGGCCTTCGATCCGCACACAGACGAGGCTCCTTTCACGAAAGGTGGAACAATGAACAAGTTTAAATCTCTGATCGGTGGCGTCGCTCTGTCCGTTGCACTGGCAACATCCGCTCTGGCCGCTGGAGTGGACATCAACGCAAGCTCGACCGGTCTGGCCATGCAGGGTTATGACCCGGTTGCCTATTTCACCGTCGGTGAAGCGACCAAAGGCGACTATCGCATCACCGCGCTGCACGACGATGCGCTGTACCGTTTCTCGTCCGAGGAAAACAAAGCCGCCTTTGAAGCCAACCCGGAAGCTTACCTGCCTGCCTATGGCGGCTATTGTGCCTTTGGTACAGCCATGGGCTTCAAGTTCGACGGTGACCCGAACCACTGGAAAATCGTCGACAACAAACTGTACCTGAACTTGTCGGAAGACATCCAGGAACGCTGGGAAGGCGACATCCCGGGCTTTATCGAAAGCGCAAGTGCAAACTGGGAAAACATCGCGGACAAGACCCCTGCTGAATTGCAAAAGCAATAATCCGCCTAAATCTTCAGATGTGTCGGCGGCGGAATGTTCCGCCGCCGCATATCGTTTGAAGACCTCTCATCTCTACCTATCTCATCCGTATCAGAAGTGCCCGATTTCAAAGGCCCCCGGCGTGTCTTTTCACGTTTCAGAGGTGAAATTCGGGCAGCGGTTCGTAGGTATCACTGATCCGATGACGTTGGCGGATCGTAATCGTCTGCATAGGTGAACAGAATTTCACTGGAGCAGAGTGACAATCGAAAGGAAATGAGATGACTTTGAAATTGGCTCTCATCACTACTGTCGCAACCGTGGTCGCGGGATCGGCAATGGCACAATCCTCGGGCAACTGGACCGGGTTTTATGGCGGTCTGCAACTGGGTTATGCCGATGTAGACACCAGCCTGTCCGGTGTCGATGGCGATGGCGTGATCGGTGGTATCATCCTGGGCTACGACTATGATCTGGGCGACTGGGTCGTTGGCGGCGGATTTGACTATGACTGGACTGACGTGGGCCTGTCCGGCGCCGCAACTGTCGAAGATGTCTGGCGGCTGAAAGCGCGCGCCGGCTACAAGGTAAACCCGCAAGGTCTGCTGTACGGCACGGCAGGCTACGCCGAAGCGGGCACCGACACCCTAGGCAGTGATGACGGGTGGTTCATCGGCGCAGGCTATGAACAGATCGTGGCCCCAAATGTCAGCATTGGCGGAGAGCTGCTGTACCACGAATTCAATAACTTCAACGGAAGCAATGTGGATGTCGACGCAACCACATTGCAGGTTCGTGTCTCTTACCGCTTCTGAACGGCACTCAGGATCAAGTTTGACCCGGCCTGACAGGCCGGGTTTCGCGTCAAAGGTCCAGAATCGTACTGCCGGTCGTCTGCCGCGCTTCCAACGCGCCATGTGCGTCGGCCACCTGATCCAGCGCAAAGCGCTGATCGATGTGGATCTTGACCTCTCTGCCCTCGACCTTGCCGAACAAGCGGCGCGCCATTGCCTGACAGACGGAGTGGTCCGCAATATGGGTGAACAAAGTGGGGCGGGTGATCTTGAGCGATCCTTTCTGGCCCAGAACAGCGATATCGAATGGCGGCACCGGCCCTGAGGCGTTGCCGAAGGAAATCATCATTCCCAAGGGTTTCAGGCAGTTCAACGATCCTTCGAACGTGTCCGCCCCCACGGAATCCATGACCACATCCACACCCTTGCCTTTGGTGATCTCGGCCACCCGTTCGGCGAAATTCTCAGAGCGGTAGTTGATGCAATGCGCGGCCCCGTTGAACCGGGCGAGGCTGCATTTCTCGTCGGTTCCCGCCGTGCCAATCAGAGTGATCCCTTCTGACTTCGCCCATTGGCAGGCGATCAGTCCGACCCCACCCGCCGCTGCGTGGAACAGCACCGTATCCCCGCGTTTCAGCGGAGTGGTTCGGTGAAACAGGTATTCAACCGTCAAACCCTTCAACATCATTGCCGCAGCAGCTTCGAAAGAGATGCCATCCGGCAAAGGGCACACCTGTGCCGCAGGCATTACTCGGGCCTCGCAATACGCGCCGGGTGGGGCTGCGGCATACGCGGCCCGTTGACCGGGTTTCAGGTGCGTTACCCCTTCCCCGACGGCCTCGACGACACCCGCCGCTTCCATCCCCAAAGCATGAGGGAGCTCCAGGGGGTACAATCCAGTGCGTTGATAAACATCGATAAAGTTTAGACCGCAGGCATGATGACGGATACGTATTTCACCCGGTCCGGGGTCGCCCAATGGCCTGTCTTCGATCCGCAGAACCTCGGGCCCGCCGAATTCGTGCAATACCACCGTTTTCGCTGTTGTCTGCATCCTGACCTCCTCTTGCCTGACATCAAGCTAACATGACTGCGATGCGGAGCAATCGTCAGATATCAGAGTGTTGATCAGGATTCCGCCAAACTGTGCTATACTGCGATCAGGCGTTGTCGGCTGGTCCGGCCACGGACAACTTAATGCCGGATCCATTCCGCGGCGCAAATCTCGCCAGGAAAGGGGATGAAAATGGCTAAAACAATCGGAAATCCGATCAGTTGGGCAGCCCAGAATCTGGGGGCGGCCAGTGATCATGTCTCGGACAGCGTTTCAAAACTCGGAAGCGCAGATACCACGCATTTGCCGATGGTGCAGACATTGACGATGCAAGATCTGCGCGCCTGTCTGAAGGCGGGGTATCACGACTTTGTCGAAACACGGGCGGATGCCATATTCATTGTGCTGATCTACCCGATTGCGGGGCTTTTGATGTTCGGCTTTGCCCTGAACGTCAACATGGTGCCACTTCTGGCGCCTCTGGTCGCCGGTTTTGCCTTGATCGGTCCAGTCGCAGCTGTGGGGCTGTATGAGATCAGCCGCAAACGAGAACAAGGCAGCACGGTGCATTGGTTGGATGCGTTCGGTGTATTCCGCTCTCCGGCTTTCGGCGCAATTCTGGTTTTGGGCTTCTATCTGGTGATGCTTCTGCTGATCTGGCTGATGGTGGCGCAGAGCATTTACACGCATACAATGGGGCCAGAAGCCCCCGCGTCACTTGGCACTTTTGCCAAGCAGGCCGTCACTACGGTTGCCGGCTGGACCATGATGGTAGTCGGACTCGCCGTTGGGTTCGTGTTCGCTCTTTGCGCTCTGGCGATCAGCGTTGTCAGCTTTCCGTTGCTTCTGGACCGGCAAGTCGGATTGCCGGTGGCGGTCGTGACATCGTTTCGCGTGTTGCGTCACAACCCCGGCGTCATCTTGACCTGGGGGTTCATCGTGGCGGCCCTTCTGTTTCTGGGCGCCCTGCCGATGCTGTTGGGCCTGATCATAGTGATGCCGGTTCTGGGCCATGCCACATGGCACCTGTACCGCCGCGCGGTTGCGTGAACGCGCGGGTCTGCCCCGCGCGCGCGGAGTTCAGCCCGCCACGTTCAGGACGATCTTGCCAATATGGCCCGAGCTTTCCATGCGTGCATGGGCGGCCGCAGCCTCGGCCAGATCAAATTCGCTGTCCATGACAGGCGCAACCTTGCCAGCCTCAAGCAGAGGCCAGACAGCTTCGCGCAGGTCCTGTGCAATCCGGGCCTTGGCCAGATCGCTTTGCGGGCGCAGGGTGCTGCCGGTCAGGGTCAGGCGCTTGACCATCATCAGGGCAAAGTTCAGCTCGACCACCGGGCCTTGCAGAAACGCGATCTGGACCAGCCGCCCATCCTCGGCCAGAGCTTTGACGTTGCGCGGGATATAGTCGCCTCCGACCATGTCGAGGATCAGGTTTGCCCCGCCTTCGGCCCGTATGACGGCCACAAAATCCTCATCGCGGTAGTTGATCGCCCTTTCCGCACCCAGCTTGACGCAAGCCTGACATTTTTCATCCGACCCTGCGGTGGCAAAAACGCGGGCGCCAAAGGCATTGGCCAACTGGATGGCCGTCGTGCCAATCCCGCTCGAGCCGCCATGGACCAGAAATCGTTCACCGGCCTTCAGCCCGCCCCGCGTAAATACATTGGACCACACGGTGAAAAAGGTCTCGGGCAGGCAGGCCGCCTCTTTCATTCCCATGCCGGCAGGAACCGGTAGGCAATGGGCCGCAGGGGTGGCGACATATTCGGCATAGCCGCCGCCCGGCAGCAACGCGCAGACCTGATCCCCAACGGACAGTCCTTCGACCCCGGCCCCGACCGAGACCACTTCGCCCGAAGCCTCAAGCCCCGGCAGGTCGCTGGCACCGGGCGGCGGATCGTAAGCGCCCGCACGCTGCAACGCGTCCGGCCGGTTCACCCCGGCATAGGCCACTTTCAGAACGACCTGCCCCGCACCCGGTTCAGGAATCGGTCGCTCGGTCAGTTGCAAAACATCGGGACCACCCGGTTCGGTGATCTCAACAGCGCGCATCATCTGGGTCATAGGCACCTCCTTTGCCCAATGCCTAGCAGGCATCAGGGCCAAGGCCCAGCATCAAGACGCGCTACTTTCGGGGGTTCAGCATTCCCGGAAGATCGGCCCGCATTTTGACCGGAGCCTTCACCTGACCCGCCAGCCAGTTCGGAACCGCCAGAAACGGTTTCAACACCGGGTTGTCGCGCAACTGCGCCTTGAGCTTTTCAAACTCCATGACATTTGCGATCCGGCGATCCAGAAACTCCCACGTGTTCTGATGATCCGGGCTGTCATCACCCAGCCAGAACAGCAGGGTCGAGGAATAGACACCCGACAAAGTGGCCCGCTTCGTGTACCAGTTCACATCATCCGAGCTGTCGCCCAGCGCATCCCAGATCAGATCGCAGGTCTGCCAAACCGCCTTGGCACCGTCGGCCGCATGGGTTGGCAGGGAAAACAGCGTCATGCCCCGGCGCACCAGTTCTTTGTCCTCGACGGCCTGCAACCGGAACCGAACCGCTGCGGCAATCCTGTCGCGGAATTTCAGTTCGCTCAGGTCCTCGGACCTGATGCGGTCCAGCATCGCCTGATCCCCGCGCGCGTGGTAGGCCAGCGCCAAATCCACCGCGCCGCGCGGACAAATCGCGCGCGCCAGACCGTCATCCAGACCACAGTCGGAAATGGAGGCGCGGAAACTGGATTCCGACCACCCATCGAAGGGAACATGGATCAGCATCGCATCCAAAAGCTGCTGTTTTGCATCTTCATATGTGGTCGTCATGGCGGTTCTCCGGTTGTCGGACCCAGTACTAGACAAGTTAGAGCGGCTTTGCTATACGGCCAACTCCTGCAATTTCCTTGCAACTCTATCTAGAAAGGTGGTGACAACCACATGCAGGTTAGTGTTCGCGACAACAACGTCGATCAGGCGCTTCGTGCCCTGAAGAAAAAGCTGCAGCGCGAAGGCGTGTTCCGTGAAATGAAGCTGAAGCAACATTTCGAGAAACCGTCCGAGAAGAAAGCGCGCGAGAAGGCTGAAGCGATCCGTCGTGCCCGTAAACTGGCACGTAAGAAAGCACAGCGCGAAGGTCTGCTCTAAGACTTTCCTCGTCCAGCTTTGGATGACACTATTTGACGACCCCCGAGGCATCGCCCGGGGGTTTGTCGTTTCGGCGATCGGTTTCAATCCGCCGACTCGTGGTGCCGGCTGTGCGACAAGCCGCCATTTCCTCACCAGCAACATTTTGCCCGGCATTTTGCAGCGCAGCGAATCCCGCATCGGTAGCATCGCGTTGCCAAAACTCGCCTGAAGTGAACCGCCCCCTACCACCGTCGATATCCCGACCTCTAAGTGAGCCCGTCCGGAAGGGCACAAACACAAACGGAGGCAAAAATGTCGACTGCAAGTACATTCGAACGCGAGATGCTGGAGCTGATCAACCAGGAACGCACATCCCGCGGGCTCAACCCGCTTCAGCTTGAGACGCAGCTGAACGATTCATCCGAAGATCACAGCACCTGGATGCTGGATACAGACACGTTCAGCCACACCGGCTCGGGCGGTTCCAGTGCCACCCAGCGGATGCAAAACGCCGGGTTCGATCTTGAGGGCAACTGGCGGACCGGCGAAAACATCGCATGGCAGTCCGAACGCGGGCAGCCCGGCATCAGCGATGACGTGGCTCAGTTGCACCAGAACCTGATGAACAGCCCGGGCCACCGCGCCAATATTCTGAACCCGGATTTCAAATATATCGGAATCGGGATCGAAACCGGCGATATGCAGGGTTTTGATGCGGTGATGGTCACCCAGAACTTTGCCGCAACCGACGCGGCAGTCATGCTGGACAACGGCAATACGAACACACCGCCCGTTCCGCCAACCACGCCGGACGAAGTTGCTGTTCCGGAAGAGCCGGAGCCCGAAACACCGGATACTGACGTCACCGAGACCGAGGAACCGGAACCCGAAACGCCCGACACCGACGTCACCGAGACCGAGGAACCAGAACCCGAAGCACCCGATACCGACGTCACCGAAACCGAAGAACCAGAACCCGAAACACCTGACACCGACGTCACCGAAACCGAAGAGCCGGAACCCGAAACACCCGACACCGACGTCACCGAAACCGAAGAGCCGGAACCCGAAACGCCCGATACCGACGTCACCGAGACCGAGGAACCGGAACCCGAAACGCCGGACGTGGACGTGGTTGACGGGGGTGAGGCCGAGACGTTCTGCTTTGACGTTCAGGCCTTCCTGGATGAAATCGCCAGTTTCCTCGAAAACCTGCAAGCGCAGTTTGACGAGTTCAACTGGGGTGACGATATGAACGGCGACACGGACGTGGCAGACACCGATGATATCGACATGATGCCGACCGCCGACGTCACGCCGGAAACGGAATCCGAGCCTGCGGGCACCGAAACAGCCGACGTCGATGACTGTGACATCACAATGGTCAACTTCTTCCACTTTGACTGCATGATGGATGCAGCCTGATCATTTGACCCTGTGCGAGGCCGGCCGTGTCGGCCTCGCATAATCCGGCTCAGAGCCTGGTTTTGCTTCAATAGATCTTTGGTACGTAAAGCTCATCCGGCAAAACGCGGCGTTCATATTCCGGGTTGTACTTGCGGTCGGGCAGATTGACCTTTTCCTGAGGCACGTCCTCGTAGGGGATTTTTGTCAAAAGATGCTCGATACAGTTTAGCCTTTCGCGTTTTTTGTCATTGCCTTCGACGATGTACCACGGGGCCTCGGGGATATTCGTTCGGAAAAGCATATCCTCTTTGGCCTTTGTGTAGGATTCCCAGCGGATGCGGGATTCAAGATCCATCGGTGACAGCTTCCATTGCTTCATCGGATCGTGAATACGCATGAGGAATCGCAACTGCTGTTCCTCGTCCGTGATCGAGAACCAGTATTTCAGCAGAATGATCCCTGACCGCACTAGCATCCGTTCGAACTCCGGAACGTCCTGAAAGAATTGTTCAACCTGGTCCTCGGACGCAAAACCCATCACCCGCTCGACTCCGGCCCGGTTGTACCAGGAGCGGTCGAACAGAACGATTTCACCCGCCGCCGGCAGATGCGGTACGTAGCGCTGGAAATACCACTGGCTTTGCTCTCGGCGGCTGGGTGCCGGCAATGCCACCACGCGCGCGACACGCGGGTTCAGACGCTGGGTGATCCGCTTGATCACGCCCCCTTTACCGGCACTGTCACGGCCTTCAAACAGGATACAGACCTTGGCCCCGGTATGCTGTACCCAGTCCTGAACCTTGATCAGTTCGGCTTGCAAGCGCAGCAGGTTGCGGAAGTAAACCTTGCGATCCAACATATCCGGATGCTGTTCCCGATAGATTTTTCGGACTTCCATCGACAGCATCGGCTCACTGAATTCTATCTCGAAATCTTCGTCCAGCGTGTCCTCCAGCTCGGCTTCCAGCCAGTCTTTGGGGGCGCCAGTGTTTTCATTGTCCAAGGTCAGCTCCTTCTCGGTCTTCGGGTTCGGACCATATCGAGCCCGTGTAACAACCTGATGCCACCAGATAAATTGATGCTAGGGTCACGAGTCCTGCGGCCGTTGTCGTGCCTGCAAATCAGGTCCAGCGCGAGAATATGATCTTTCACCTGAATTTGTACATCTGTCCCGCGGGATACAAGCGTCTGAATTGACGCAATGCGTTGCGCTTGGCCACGGATGCTTGCATTGCCTCGTTTTGGTGCGGCATCACGGTGCGCATGACAAAGACGAGGCGATTGTGACATTCCTTCTTTCCGTGATGCCCATTATCTGGCCCTGGCTTGTTCTGATATCAGCGCAATTGATGGTGCTGGCCCGGCGGACAGGCATCGGCTTGTCGTTGCTGGTTTTGTTCATCAGCATTGCCTCGGCGACAGGATTGATGTCACCCATGGCGATCGCCGCGGTGGCCATTGGTCTGGTCGGAGCTTCGTTGCTGCCCCATCTGAAAGGATGGCCTGCTGTCGCCGGACACCTGTTGTTGATCCTGTGGTGTCTGGTGATGGGTGCACATCTGCTGCCGGGATTCGAAAATTTGAAAATTCTGGATCAGGTACAGGCGGGTACGGGAAGCGCCAGTTTCACCCTGCATCTGAACCTGGACAAACCGATGGTCTTCTTTGCCGTTCTTCTGGCCTGGCCCCGGATGCTGCGCGGCAAAACGCAGATCAAACGCACGGCTTTGCTGGCAGGGTTGCTGCTCCTGCCGGGGCTGTTTCTGTTGGGGCTTTCCTTCGGCGCGGTACAGCCGGAATTTACTGTCCCGCCTTGGTGGCTGGTATTTGCCCTGTCCAACCTGTTTCTGACCTGCCTGACGGAAGAAGCCTTCTTTCGAGGCTATCTGCAATCGGCCATCGCCCCGCGCCTGGGGGACGTTGGCAGTGTAATAGCAGCCAGTCTGCTGTTCGGGCTGGCCCATGTCGCCGGGGGTCCGGCGCTGGTGGTTTTTGCTTCCATTCTCGGGCTGGCCTGCGGATTGGGATACTATGCAACCAGACGCCTGTGGGTGCCTGTGATGATGCATTTTGGGTTCAACCTGACCCACCTTTTTCTGTTCACCTATCCCGGACCTTTATGACAATTAGACGGGCAAGGCTGTGGTCTTGAACACGGTACGCAAGGCAAACGAGCTTTGCATTTGCGCCACCCCGGGCAGGCGCGACAGGTATTGCCGATGGATGCGGGCGAAATCTTCGGTGTTTTCCGCCACAACTTTCAGAATGTAATCCGCCGTACCGGCCATCAGATGGCATTCCAGCACATCCGGTATCCGGGCCACCGCCTTTTCAAACGCATCCAGAACCTCTTCGGCCTGACCCTGTAGCGTGATTTCGACAAAGACCGTTGTCGGCACGTTCATCTTCCGCGCATCCAGCAGCGCCACGTAGTTGCGAATGTAGCCTTCAACCTCCAGCCGCTGAACACGCCGGTGGCAAGCCGACGGAGACAAGTTGACCTGTTCAGACAATTCCGAATTCGACATCCTACCGTTTTTTTGCAATGCCGCCAGAATCTTGCGATCAGTCGTATCCAAGCTCATTTATGCAATTCCTTTGCAAGGTTTTTGTATATTACGCGATATTCTTCCAAAGAAAAATGTACTGACACGTTTTCTTTCACAGAAATTGCACTGCGAAATGCACATAATTTAAGCAGTTTATGTACGGAGAACCCCATGAAAATCGGTTGCCCCAAGGAAATCAAACCCCAGGAATTCCGCGTCGGGATGACGCCCAATGCTGCTCAGGAAGCAGTTGCACGTGGTCACGAAGTTCTGATCGAATCCGGCGCAGGCATCGGCGCTGGATTTGACAACGACGCCTATGTCGCGGCTGGCGCACGTATCATCGACACTGCGGAAGAGGTGTTTGCTACCGCCGACATGATCGTCAAGGTCAAGGAACCCCAGGCCGTGGAACGCAAGATGCTGCGTGAAGGGCAGTTGCTGTTCACCTATCTGCACCTGGCTCCGGACCCGGACCAGACGCATGACCTGCTGGAATCGGGTTGCACCGCAATCGCCTATGAGACTGTGACCGATGCGAACGGCGGCCTGCCCCTGCTGGCACCGATGTCCGAAGTCGCCGGTCGTCTGGCCCCTCAGGTCGGGTCGTGGACGCTGCAAAAGGCCAATGGCGGGCGCGGCGTTCTGATGGGTGGCGTACCCGGTGTCGGCCCTGCCAAAGTGGTCGTAATTGGCGGCGGCGTCGTTGGGACCCATGCGGCGAAGATCGCTGCCGGAATGGGCGCGGATGTCACCGTTCTGGATCGCTCCTTGCCGCGGCTGCGTTATCTGGACGACGTCTTTGGCGGAACCTTCAAAAACCAGTATTCGACGGCGGGTGCCACGGCCGAGCTGATCCAGGATGCCGATATGGTCATCGGTGCCGTTCTGATCCCCGGCGCTGCGGCCCCAAAACTTGTCTCGCGCGCCCAGTTGTCGACGATGAAACCCGGTGCCGTACTTGTCGATGTTGCCATCGATCAGGGCGGGTGCTTCGAGACGTCGAAAGCCACCACCCATGCCGACCCGATCTACGACGTCGACGGCATCATGCATTACTGCGTTGCCAACATGCCGGGCGCAGTGGCGCGCACCTCGACCATCGCCCTGGGCAACGCCACGATGCCGTTCATGCTGTCTCTGGCGGACAAAGGCTGGAAACAGGCGTGTCAGGACGATCCGCATCTGCTGGAAGGTCTGAACATCCACGCTGGCAAGCTGACCTACTATGCGGTCGGCAAGGCCCTTGGTATCGACGTCGTCTCGCCCAACGTGATCGTCAAGTCGTAACCGCTCCCGCCCCTGAAATCGCTTTTGAAAAGCGATCTCCAGCGTTGGGCATAGCGCCACGCCACAGGCGTGGCGCGGTCGGACCCAAAGCGATGGTTTGAACAAAGAAAAGGGCACCGCGCCCTTGCGCGGTACCCGGCCTAACGGGAGGAGGGCATTTTCGAATGCCCGATCGACGGGCGGGAGCCGTCACCCCTGTTTCTGGATTTCCACCGAATGAGGGTAAGGGATCGAAATACCCTTGTCGTCAAAGGCTTCCTTGATCGTTTTCGTCAGCTCGAATTTGACATCCCAATAGTCTGGCGCCGAGCACCACAGCCGTGCCGTCAGATCCACCGAGCTGTCACCCAGGTTCGTAACCCGAACCCAGGGTTCCGGGTCGCTGTGAATGCGACTATCCGCTTTGGCCACATCCAGAATGATCTGCATGGCTTTGTCCGCGCTGTCACCATAGTCGATTCCGAATACCAGATCGACACGACGCGTGTCATGGGCAGAGTAGTTCGTGATGATCGAGCCCCATGCCTGACCGTTCGGAACGATGATCTGCACGTTGTCCGGCGTCACCAGTTCGGTGGTGAACAGGTTCAGGTCCTTTACGGTGCCTGACGTGCCGCCGATATCAACGAATTGACCCAGCTTGTAAGGCCGGAAGACAACCAGCATCACACCGGCCGCCAGATCGCTGAGCGTGCCTTGAAGCGCCAGGCCGATAGCCAGAGACGCGGCACCCAGAATGGCGACGATGCTGGTGGCTTCAATTCCGAAGATGCCCAGAACGGCAACCAGAACCATGGCGAGAATGGCCCATTTGACCAGGCTTGCCGAAAAGTTCCCAAGCGTCGGATCAATATGCGGCGTCGAATTGATCCGGCGGCGCACCATGCCCCCGATTGCACCAGCCACGATCCAGCCCAGGATCAGAACGACAAGCGCCTTGACGGCACTCATGATCAGCGGGGCAAATGCGCCCACCTGTGTTACGACCTCATCCACGCCCATCTCCTTTCAACAGCAAGAAACCCGCGAGGTTTTCGCGGGGGTCACCAGATTGTGAGCCAAGTTTGGCCTCCGGTCTAGGTGCGAGTTTCGTTTGATTTCCCCTTTGTTCGCCAGAAAACACGGCCTGACCGGAAATGCACATCGCCAAGGGCTTATATAAATCAGGCGTGGCCCCTAGCTTTTACAGGGACAGCCAAACAGGAGCCCCCAATGCTGGACAACAAACCTCATCCGATCATGGCGCGCTGGCCCGCGCAATCCCCGGACAAGATTCAACTGTATTCCTATCCGACTCCAAACGGCGTAAAGGCATCGATTATGCTGGAGGAAACCAGCCTGCCCTATGAGCCCCATCTGGTGACGCTATCGGATGCGGATGTCAAAAGCCCCGAGTTTCTGTCGCTGAACCCAAACAACAAAATCCCAGCCATCATCGATCCCAACGGGCCGGACGACAAGCCGCTGGCCCTGTTCGAAAGCGGGGCAATCCTGCTGTATCTGGCCGAGAAATCAGGCAAGTTGCTGGGACAAAGCGCAGCAGACAAGCATCGCATTACACAATGGCTGATGTTCCAAATGGGGGGCGTAGGGCCGATGTTCGGCCAGCTTGGCTTCTTCTACAAATTCGCGGGCAGCGAAATCGAAGACCCCCGACCGCGCGAACGCTATGTCAACGAGGCCAAACGCCTTTTGAACGTGGTCAACACGCAACTGGAAGGGAAAGACTGGATCGCCGGCGATTACTCCATCGCGGATATCGCGCTTGCCCCCTGGTTGAATGCTTTGGACTTCTACGGCGCGAAAGAGGTTGTTGGCTGGGACGGCTACGCCAATGTCGTCGCCTATGTCGACCGTTTCATGCAACGCCCGGCGGTGCAGCGCGGCAAGGCCATACCCGCACGCGCTTGATCTGTTTCGCGATTGACAGGGTGCCGAAACCGGCACCCGCATTGAAAAACTCAGCCCGGCAGTGCACCCGTCAGCACATACCGCAGGATTTCGACAACCTGCGCGGGCTTTTCCGCCACGGCCAGCGCGGCTGCATCCACTTCTTTCAACGCGTGCTGATGCTCGGGGCCGTGCAACACGATGATGGATTTGCCCAGCGCTGCGGCATAGCCCGCATCAAAAGCCGCGTTCCACTGTTTGTACTTGTCGCCAAACCGGACAACCACAACGTCAGCATCCGAAATGCCCTTGCGGGTCCGGATCGCGTTGACCATCGCACCCTTATGGTCATGCCAGTACTTGTTCGGCTCTTCCCCCAGAATGGCAACGCCGCAATCGTCGCTTGCCGCGTGGTCCGTCACCGGGCTGTTGAATGTGATGTCCAACCCCTGCGCGCCGTCGATGATCTGTTCGCGCCAATCGGTGTGGATTTCGCCAGAGAGGTACACGTTCAGCATCTTTCGTCCTCCGTAAACACGGAAAGGGCGCCACCGCCCCTTCATCTTTTCTGAAATACTCCCGCCAGAGGCGGCCCTGCATCAGCCCCGCAGAACACCGCCGGTCGCCTTGGAGACTTTGGCGATGATCTTTTCGGCCACCGCTTCGATGTCCTTTTCCTTCAGCGTCTGCTCTGTTGGCTGCAAACGTACCGTTATGGCCAACGATTTTTTACCTTCACCCAGGCTGCCACCGATGAATTCGTCAAAGACACGCACATCTTCGATCAGCGCTTTGTCGGCACCTGCCGCCGCGTTCACCAATGTCAGCGCCTCGACGTTTTCATCAACGACAAAGGCAAAGTCACGTTCAACCGCTTGCAAGTCACGCAATTCCAATGCGGCACGTGTGGCACCGGACTTGCGGGGCAAGGGAACCTCGTCGGGCCAGATCGTAAAGGCCATTGCCGGACCCTTGATATCCATCACCTGCAACACGCGCGGGTGCAGCTCACCAAAAACACCCAGCACCTTTTTGGGACCCAGACAAATCTTGCCGTGACGACCCGGATGCCACCAGGCATCGCCGTCGCGCAGAACCTGTACCTTGGCCGGTGCTCCGATCGCCGCAAGAACGGCCTCGGCATCCGCCTTGGCATCAAAGACATCCACCGGGCGCGAGGCCCCGTGCACATCTTTGGGGCCGTTGCGGCCAACCAGCAGGCCGGCGATCTGGGTTTTCTGGTCGCCGGGTTCGCCATCGTGGAAAACAGGGCCAACTTCGAACAGGGCGACGTCGGCATATCCGCGTGCCTGATTGCGCGCCGCGGCTTGCAACAACCCGGGCAGCAGATCCGGGCGCATGTGGCTCATCTCGGACGAGATCGGATTTTCAAGCATGGTCGCGTCATCCCCGCCACCGAACAAAGCAGCCGAAGCCTGATCGATGAACGTATAGGTGACGCATTCGTTGTAACCCAGCGCGGCGCAGGTGCGGCGCGCCATGGACTGGCGGCGCTGAGTCGGTGTCATCACCGGCTTGGGAATACCATCGGTGACACGCGGCAAGGGCTTGCCCTGCAACTTGGTCAACGAGGCGATCCGTGCGACCTCTTCCACCAGATCGGCCTCACCCATGATATCGGGGCGCCAGCTTGGCACGTGGGCCATTTCGCCTTCCAGACGGAAACCCAGACGGGTCAGCGTCTGACGCTGCTCGCTTTCGGGAATGTCCATCCCGACCAGAGACTGCACCCGTTCGGCATCCAGCTTGTACGCACGCGCGTGGTTCGGCGCTTTGCCCGCCTCGACCACTTTGGACGCTTCGCCGCCGCAGATGTCCAGAATCAACTGGGTTGCGTGCTCGAGCCCTTCCAGCGTGTATTCAGGGTCCACGCCGCGTTCGAACCGGTACCGCGCGTCTGAATTGATTTTCAGCGCCCGACCCGTCAGCGCGATCTGCACATGATCCCAGAACGCGCTTTCCAGGAACACATTCACCGTATCCTCGGTGCAGCCGGTTTCCTGACCGCCCATGATGCCTGCGATGGATTCCGGGCCTTTGTCATCTGAAATAACCATCATGCCGGGCTGAATGGTGTATTCCTTCTCGTCCAGCGCCACCAGGGTTTCACCGCCTTTGGCGCGATGAACGCGAAGGTTGCCCTGCACCTTGTCCGCGTCAAACACATGCAGCGGGCGGTTATGGTCAAAGGTCATATAGTTGGTGATATCCACCAGCGCCGAAATCGGACGCAGCCCGATCGCCTTCAACTGATCCTGCAACCACTGCGGGCTGGGGCCGTTCTTGACGCCCTTGATAAGGCGGCCCGTGAAATGCGGGCAGCCATCCAGCGTGTCCTCGTCAATCGATACTTTGATCGGGCTTTCGAAATCACCGGGCACCGGCACGTAGTCGCGCTGTTTCAGAGTGCCGATCCCACGCGCCGCCAGATCACGCGCGATGCCTTCCACGCCCAGCGCATCGGGCCGGTTCGGAGTGATCGCGATCTCGATCACGGGATCGACTTTCGATGGGTCATTCTCGGCAAGCCAATCAACGAACCTGTCACCGACCTCGCCCGAGGGCAATTCGATGATGCCGTCATGTTCGTCCGACAATTCCAGCTCGCGCTCGGACGCCATCATGCCAAAGCTTTCGACGCCGCGGATCTTGCCGACGCTGATCGTCAGGTCCAGACCGGGGATATACATGCCCGGCTTGCAGACGACGACAGTGATCCCTTCGCGGGCGTTGGGCGCGCCGCAGATGATCTGCAACTCGCCTTCATCCGTGTCCACCTTGCAGACACGCAGCTTGTCGGCGTCAGGGTGTTTTTCCGCGTGTTTCACATAGCCCAGCGTAAAGTCCTTGAGCTTGTCAGCCGGGTTGATGACCTCCTCGACCTCAAGGCCAAGGTCGGTCAGCGCCTCAGTGATCTCATCAACCGACGCATCGGTGTCGAGGTGGTCTTTCAGCCAGGACAGAGTGAATTTCATTGCTCGGGGCCTTTTTTGGCAAACATCCAGTCGGCACAGGCAATGACAAAGAATGCGCCAAGGTGCAAGCGCTGCAGGTCACGGATAAGTGGGGGTGCGGCCCAAAAGCTCGTCCAATTGCCACCCGATCCAGCCATGCGGGATGAAATGCCCGCCCGGATGGGTGTCCAGCACCACCTGCCCCTGCGCACAATCGGCCCATTCCACCCGGCTGAGCGTCAGGAACGGTCTCACGCTCCAATCCGCGCGCGGGGTGGCACCGTTGCAGTTGTATTTCTCGCGCCACAGCGCCACCGGATAGGTCGTGTCGCCGCCCGGCCCAAAGGGGAAATCCATCACCGTGTCGTCCAGCCCGTGCACATGGCGCACCTCGCGCGGGGCTTCGGGGCAATCTTCGGTCTGGCGGATGCTGCCCGCAACGGCCAGCAGGGCGGCAATGTCATTGCCCGACTGGCAGACATAGCGCCACGCCATCGCGCCGCCGAAGGAATATCCCGAGACATAGATGCGGTCCGGATCAACCGGATAGCGCTTGGCGACGTCTTCCAGCACCGCATCGGCAAAGGGCACATCGCCGGTCTCGGACGTCCAGAAATCCCAGCTTTTGCCCAGCCCGTTCGGCGCCACCAGCAACACACCCCGCAGCTTGGTCGCGCCCGCGATACGCTCATGGTTCACCACCACGTCGCCCTGCCGCGCCCAGCCGTGGAAATGCAGCAACACAGGCAGAGGCGTTTCGCCGTCCCATCCATCGGGTTCCAGCACATGGTACGAGCGGTCGCCGACCTCACAGGCAATATCACCGTGGCATATGTCCACGGCAGCGGCTTGGGTAGCGGTCAGCAGCAGAAGGCAGAGCAGTCGATACATCATGCGCCCGACCCTAACGAGACTTTCCCCGCTGTCACATAACATATCGGTGTAGGCCAAGCGTAGGCCGGGCTTCAGCCCGGCACTCATCCGTCACGCAAGGCGGGTTGAAACCCGCCCTACGCCCTACATCCAACCAAACCCCCAAGCCGCGCCATCGCAAGACCGCATCGGAACCTTATTGGAAACTCTGGGCTTTAGAAGGCACCGCCTATCCGAGGTCAAGCTTTACACCGTAGTGACCTTCGCTGATGCCGTCGTCCCACCCGCCTACAATTACAGCATCCAGTTCCACTTCTGGCAAGTAGCCCAGCCTTTTCTTTAGCATTCGTCGCCAAGAAACCGCGTCATCGCGCGATAAGTGACCTACTTTTTTGCCATTAATCGTAACAGCAACCGCGTTTTCATCATGCGGATTGTCGGATTCGCAGATTAGGACAGCGACACAAAGAAACTCTTTTTCATCCTCAGCCTTAGGTCCCGCGATCTGCTCCAGGGCGCTCTGATAAAATGACTCGCCCACGATCTCTTGGCTGTATGAACCGTCGCCATCTAGCTTTATTCGGCGCGTCGATTGCCGACCACCATCGCCTTTTTTCCCAAACAGCCAGCCAAGCATCTACTGACTAAGTCCCCCATGCAGGTTCGGCATATCCAGCGCCGCAAACCCGTAGTGCCTCAACCACCGCAGATCGCTGTCAAAGAAGGCCCGCAGATCGGGAATGCCGTATTTCAGCATCGCCAGACGGTCGATACCGATGCCGAAGGCAAAGCCCTGATAGACCTCGGGGTCGATGCCACCGGCGGCGATCACCTTGGGGTGGACCATGCCCGAGCCCAGAATCTCCATCCAGTCGTCGCCCTCACCGATCTTCAGCTGACCGTTATCCCACGAACAGCGGATATCGACCTCGGCCGACGGCTCGGTGAAGGGGAAGTGCGAGGCGCGGAAGCGCAGTTCGACATCGTCGACCTCAAAGAACGCCTTCACGAACTCTTCCAGAACCCATTTCAGGTTCGCCATCGAGATGTCCTTGTCGATGGCCAGCCCTTCGACCTGATGGAACATCGGCGTGTGCGTCTGATCATAGTCGGCGCGATAGACGCCGCCCGGACAGATCACGCGGATCGGCGCGCCCTGTTTCTCCATCGAGCGGATCTGCACCGGAGACGTATGGGTCCGCAGCACATGCGGCGGACGGTTATCGCCCTCGGCGCGGTGCATATAGAACGTGTCCATCTCGGCCCGCGCTGGGTGGTGGCCGGGGATGTTCAGCGCGTCGAAATTGTACCAGTCATCCTCGATCCGCGGCCCTTCGGCCACCGAAAAGCCCAGTTCGGCAAAGATCGCGGTCAGTTCCTCGGTCGCCTGGCTGACCGGGTGGATCGAGCCCTGACGGCGCGGGCGGGTCGGCAGGGTGACGTCCAGCCATTCGGTGCGCAGACGCTCATCCAGCGCGGCGTCGGCCAAAGCGGCCTTTTTGGCGGACAGGGCCGCGTTGATCTCATCCTTCAGGGCATTCAGCGCTGGGCCTGCCACCTGGCGTTCCTCGGGCGTCATTTTACCCAACTCGCGCATCTTCAGCGCGACCTCGCCTTTTTTGCCCACGGCGGCGACACGGATCGCCTCAAGCGCGTTCTCGTCGCCTGCCTCGGCGATTTGGCCCAGATATTTTGCCTTAAGATCGTCCATGACGCCCTCTGAATTTGGTCGCCAACCTGCTATCGGGCCAGCCCCGCGAATGCAAGCGGGACCGGGCGGATCAATAGCTGTATTCGGGGAAAATCCGGGTCAGATCACCGTTCCAGTCGCCGTTGTAGTGTTCCAGCAACTCATCCGCAGGCACTTTCCCGCTTTGGATGCTGTCCTTGAGCGCGTTGAGGAAATGGGTCTCGTCCGGCACCAGGCCACCGGCACCGGGATAGGCGCGGGCTTTCAAGCCGGCTTCGGAGATCGCCACAACCTCACGCGCCAGATCGTGCATGTTGATGGTGCCGACTTTCGCTTGCAGACCGTCTTTGGCAGCCGCGACACGCAGCGCCTCGCGGGTCTCGGTGTCCCAGCCTTTGACCAGATCCCAGGCCGCGTCCAGGGCCGGCTGATCGTAAGTCAGGCCAACCCAGAAGGCGGGCAAGGCACACAGGCGCCGCCATGGGCCGCCATCGGCCCCGCGCATTTCCATGAATTTCTTGATCCGCGCCTCGGGGAAGGCGGTGGTCAGGTGGTCGGCCCAATCGCTGAGCGTGGGCGTTTCCCCCGGCAGGGCGGGCAGTTCGCCTTTCAGGAAGTCGCGGAAAGACATGCCCAGCGCATTGATATACTGGCCGTCGCGATAGACAAAATACATCGGCACATCGAGCGCATATTGCACATAGCGCTCGAACCCAAAGCCGTCTTCGAACACGAAAGGCAGCATGCCCGTACGCGCATCGTCCAGATGCCGCCAGATGTAACTGCGCCAGCTTTTCTGGCCATTTACCTTGCCTTCGAAAAAGGGCGAGTTCGCAAACAACGCCGTTGCCACCGGCTGCAAGGCCAGCGCCACGCGCAGTTTCTGCACCATGTCGGCCTCGGACCCGAAATCAATGTTGACCTGAACCGTGCAGGTCCGCCGCATCATGGCGCGGCCCATGGTGCCGACCTTTTCCATATAGTCGTTCATCAGCCGGTAACGCCCCTTGGGCATCAACGGCATTTCCTCATGTGTCCAGGTCGGTGCCGCGCCCAGACCGATGAAACCCACGCCGATCTCATCTGCGATGTCCTTCACCTCACGCAGGTGGGTGTTCACCTCATCGCAGGTTTCGTGGATGGTCTCGAGCGGAGCACCCGACAGCTCCAGCGCGCCGCCCGGCTCCAGGCTGACATTGGCGCCGTCCTTTTCCAGACCAATCAGATGACCCGCTTCGCGGACTTCGGCCCAACCGTGCCGGTCACGCAGGCCCTCCAACACCGCCACAATCGAACGGGTGCCCTCGAAGGGCAACGGTTTCAGCGTGTCCTTGCAGTAGCCGAATTTCTCATGCTCGGTGCCGATGCGCCAGTCTGCCTTGGGCTTGCAGCCCGACTCCAGATATTCGGCCAATTGCTCGTGGCGTTCGATTGGTCCGCCGCCGGACTGGGGGATGGACATGAGACCCGTGCTCCGATCCTGATGTGTCTGTCTTTTGGCCAGTCGTGGGGGCAAACCGCGCCGGTGTCAATGCAGCCGAAGGTGTGGAGGGCGCGAGGGCGTACGCTCCCAAATCACGACCGGATGGGCCGATCCACCGTTCAGTTCGGCCAGCATATGCTCGGTTTTCAGGCCCGGAAGCGCCGAGAAGACATCGAACAGCGCCTCGGCCCCTTCCGCATTCACAGGAATGTGAAGCACCGCCTGACCCGGTTGTTCCAACACCCAATGCGCCGGCGTCGAGGTCGGATCGAGCGCCAGCCGCTCAATCTCGCGCGTGGCGATGATGCCGCCATCCAGTGGGCCGAAATAGGTGATCTGACCTTCATCGACGGTCACGACACCCTGTCCGCCAGTGCCGGTTCTGAACCGCGCGCGCTGCACCCCGATCACCGCTAGGGCTATTGCGACAGCGACAAGCAGCCAGCCGATCCACCCCAGCAGACCACCGGGCCCGTTGATCCAGCTGAGACCGAGGATCAGGACAAACCCGGCTACCAGCACTTCGCGCCAGCGCCACAGGGCGAGTTTGGCCTCGGGTCGGATGAAACTCATGACAGCACCTTTTGTGGTGTTTGCAACAGGGCGATCCGATACCAGCCGATCTGCTGGAACCCCATCGTCTCATAGGCTCGCGCGGCAGGTGGATTGTTGGCGAACAGGATGGCCGTGTTCGCGCCCTCGGTCCTCGCCTTTTGCAGCACAGCCGTTGTGACCTTGCGCCCGAGTCCACAGTTTCTGTTCTCGCGCGGCACAAATACACCGCCGACCTGAACCTGATCCCGGACTGATGCATTGATGGCGGCCATGGCTACGGGGGCGTCGTCTTCCAGCATGACAATCGCCCTGCCTGATTGAATATCGGTGGTGATCCGATCGGAGGCCATTTCACGTGCCTCGTGCCCTTTGGCCTGGTCGGTATCCTCGAAGTAATCCGCAAACCAACGCGTCAGTAACGGCCGGTCTGCTTCGGACAGGGCGCGAAATGGAATCAGTGCCTCTGGGATTTCGCCCAGATCCAGGCGGTACAGGGGTTCATCATGATGCAGGCGATAACCGGTCTGTCCAAGCCCTAGCGCGTCCAATATCATCTCAACCTGTTGTGCAGCCCCTGTCATGCCCAGTACGGTCTGACCTGCGATCCGGCCCGCAAATGCCTGAGCGGCCTCTGGCGAACAATCGGGCAGTTGCGCCATCAGGTAGCCCTTTTTGGTCAGGCCGAATACGCCTTGGATGCGATCCTGCCCCCAAATGAAGAACCGGGTAGAGTGGTCATCGTCTCCAAATCCAATCCCGTGCGCCAACAGGTTGCTGCGCAGAAACATGGAAGTATCGGGATGTTTGGCCAAAAACGCCTCAATGGCCGGGGCATCAGACGGCGAGGCTTCTTGGATCACGCCCAATCCCCCAGCGTCTGCTGCCACATGGTCAATGCAGCCACCGCTGCCGTGTCGGCCCGCAGGATACGAGGGCCAAGGCTGACCACATGCGCGAATGGCAACCCTGTCAGACGCGCGCGTTCCTGGTCCGAAAACCCGCCTTCCGGGCCGATGAGAATCGCCCAGGGCCGTCCTTTTTCATTGGCGGCCAGTCGCAGGGCCGATCCAACCTCGGCTTCGTTGCAGAACATCAGTTGACGATCTTCAGGCCATGCATCCAGCAGCCGATCCAACCGCTGCAAATCGGCAACCTCGGGCACGAAGGTTCCGCCGCACTGCTCGGTCGCCTCGACCGCATGGGCCTGCAGGCGGTCCTGACGAATGCGTTCGGAATTGGTGAACTCGGTCTGAACAGGAAGGATACGCGCCGCGCCCATTTCGGCGGCTTTTTCCACGATGAAATCGGTGCGGGCCTTTTTTATGGGCGCGAACAGGAACCACAGATCCGGTGGCAACTGCAACGGTTTCGTCTGTTCGATACAGGTCAGCTTCCCGCCGCGTTTTCCCGCCTCGGAGACTTCGGCCAACCACTCTCCGTCCCGCCCGTTGAACAGGGCGACCTGCCCTTTGACCGCAAGGCGCATGACACCAAAGAGGTAGTGCGCCTGGTCGCGCGTCAAAGGAACCGATTGCCCCTGACCCAAGGGCTGCTCTACATACAGTCTGATCTTCGCACTCATGAGACCCTACATATGCAAGGCAATGCCCCAACACCAGATGGTCAAGTCGCCGATGCCGTCAGCGGCAACTGGGTCGACACCCGTGCCCCGGCCTTTGCCCGCCCCTATCTGCGCCTCAGCCGCGCGGACCGACCCATCGGGACATGGCTGCTGCTGATTCCCTGTTGGTGGGGGCTGGCTCTGGCGATCCTGCATGATGGGCAGCCGCGTTGGGAAGATCTGTGGATCGCCATGGGATGCGCATTTGGGGCCTTCCTGATGCGGGGCGCCGGTTGCACGTGGAATGACATTACGGATCGGGAATTCGACGGGCAGGTCGAACGCACACGCTCGCGCCCGATTCCTTCGGGTCAGGTCAGTGTCCGGCAGGCCGCGGTCTGGATGGTCCTGCAATGCATTCTGGCGCTTGGCATCCTTCTCAGCTTCAATCAGGCGGCGATCGCAATGGGTGTTCTGTCCCTGCTGCCCGTGACGATCTATCCGTTTGCCAAACGGTTTACCTGGTGGCCTCAGGTGTTTCTGGGGCTGGCCTTCAACTGGGGCGCCCTTCTGGCCTGGGCGGCGCATAGCGGTTCCGTGGGATGGCCTGCGGTGACGCTTTACCTGTCTGGAATCGCGTGGACCCTGTTCTACGATACAATCTATGCGCATCAGGATGCCGAGGATGACGAACTGATCGGCATCAAATCAACCGCTCGTCTGTTCGGAGCTGATACAGCGCGGTGGCTGAAGTACTTTTTGGTGGCGACCGTGTCGCTGATGGGGCTGGCCATCGTCGATGCAGGGGTGCCGGATGCCTCGATGCTGGCATTGGGCGTTGCGCTCTGTGGGCCTTGGGCAATGGGCTGGCACATGATGTGGCAACTCCGCGCGCTGGACATCGAAGACAATGCCAGGCTGTTGCAATTGTTCAGGCTCAACCGCGACACTGGCTTGATTCCGCTGATCTTCCTCTGCGTCGCCCTGTTGCTCTGATTGCACCTGCTGAACGCGGCCTGTAAAGATCGGCCCAACCGCCTGAGGAGTGTCAAACCCAAACATGCGTCTGCCGTATTTTATCGTTGTTTCCCTGATCTTTCTTGTGTCAGCCGGGCTGTCGCTTTTGGCAGCCAGCTATGCCGTCACAAAGATCGAAGAAACATCGGAATTCGCCGTGCGCCGGGCGCTTGATCTCAAAGGACACGACTGGGCCGAGGTCGAGTCAGACGGCTTGCGCGTGGTCCTGACCGGGATTGCACCCGATGAGGCGACACGATTCAACGCACTGACCGCAGCCGGAACCGAGGTCGATGCGTCCCGTGTAATCGATGAAATGGAGGTCGAAGCGACCTCTGCCCTGGCGCCGCCGCGCTTTTCGGCGGAAATTCTGCGCAACGATCGCGGCATATCTATCATCGGCTTGATCCCCGCCAGCGAAGACAGAGATGACCTGATCAGAAGGCTGGGCAACCTCGACCCCAACATCGCGGTTTCGGACCTGATGGAAACCGCGGATTACCCCAAGCCCGATGGTTGGGATGCCGCGATATCATATGCCATCGAGGCGCTGGCGAGCCTGCCGCGTGCCAAAATTTCCGCAAACGCCGATTTGGTCAAAATCACCGCCATTGCGGACAGCCAACAGGAAAAACAACGTCTCGAACGCGATCTGACCCGCGCCGCGCCGCCCAGCCTGCGGATCGGGCTGGCGATCTCGGCACCTCGTCCCGTCATAACGCCCTTTACGCTGCGTTTTCTGATCAACGAAGACGGTGGGCAATTTGACGCCTGTTCGGCACAGGATGCAAAGGCACGCGACCGGATCGTGACCGCTGCGCGCGATGCCGGCTTGTCGGGAACATATTCCTGCACCATCGGTCTGGGCGAGCCCTCGCCACGCTGGCCCGAAGCCGCCGAGAAGAGCATTCAGGCACTGGCCAGAATCGGCAAAGGCTCGGTCACGATGTCGGATGCGGACATCACCCTGGTTGCGGCGCAAGGCACGGATCCAGCCTTGTTCGACCGGGTTGTAGGTGAACTTGAAACAGCGTTGCCTCAGGTCTTTGCCCTGCATGCTGTGCTGCCGGAACCTGAAACCAGCGAACAGACCGGACCCGTCGAGTTCTCGGCGACCCGCAGCCCCGAAGGGCTTGTGCAACTGCGAGGGCGCCTGGGGGATGAAACGTTGCGGGACATGGTCGACAGCTATGCCCGCGCGGCCTTCGGCTCGGATCAGGTCTATACCGCGACCCGCATCGCGCCGGGGCTTCCGGCAGATTGGCCGGTGCGTGTTCTGGCCGGCCTCGAGGCGTTGGCCCAGCTTCACAACGGGGCCTTGACCGTAACACCAGGCTCGGTCGAACTGACCGGCCTCAGCCATGAAGAGGATGCCAAAGCCCGTATCGCAGGTCAGTTGTCGGACAAGCTGGGCGAAGGGCAGGAATTCACTCTGACGATCACCTATCAGCCTCCGCCAGAGCCCGAAGACGCGCTGCCCGATCCTGAAGTCTGCGAAGCGCAGATCGCCGAAATTCAATCCGTCAGCAAAATTGCGTTCGAACCCGGATCAGCGACGATCGCATCCGACTCGCGCGATACGGTGAACCAGATCGCCGACATCCTGCGTGACTGCGGGCCGATCCGGCTGGAGATCCAGGGCCATACGGACAGCCAGGGCCGCGAAGAGATGAACCAGCAGCTCAGCCAGGCACGGGCGCAATCGATTCTGAACGAGCTGCGCGGGCGGCGCATTCCCACCAGCAGCTACACTGCCGTTGGATACGGTGAAACACAGCCTATCGCGGACAACGACACCGAAGAAGGCCGCGAAGCAAACCGGCGGATCGAGTTCCGGCTGATTCGTCCCGAGCCGGTCGAAGCCTCCGAAACAGGCCTCGAAGCGCTCGAGGGTGAGGCCGAGGTTGGGGCTGAGGCCGACGCGCCTGAAACGGATCAGACCGAATCGACCGCACCAGACACGGACGCAGAGGACCAGTAAGTTGAACAGAACCGAATTCATCATCGCCACAGCCGTCATTCTGTTTGCGGCCTTCTGCATGGGCTGGTTTGCCAACTGGCTGGCACACCGCCTGTCCCGCGTCCGCCAAAGCGACGTTGCCGATCTGGATCGCATGAGCCAGGAACTGCACGAAGCGGAAGAAACCCGCGATCAGGCCATAACCTATCTTCAGCAACGTGAAGCCGAGTTGACCAATCAGCTGACCCAGACAGAGGCAGAGCTGGCCGCAGCCATGGACGGTCTGCGCGCCGCGCGGCAAGAGGCCGAGGAAATGCGCGGTAGGATCAACAACGCCGACTGAGAAACCGCCTTCCCGGACGGCTTACAAGACCTGCGCCAAGTCTGCGATCAGGTCTTCGGGGTCTTCCAGACCAACCGACAGCCTGAACACGCCGTCGCCTGCGAAATCCCGGTAACTTGCCAATTGCGCCCCTTCCAATCGGAAGGACGATTGCATCAAAGCTTCGGTTCCCATCCAGAATATCAGACTGCGATGGTGGCCAAGCGACACGGCATAGTGAACGATCCGGAGTTTATCGATCATCTGCTGGGCCAGTGCCTCGCCTGTTGCATGATCACCCACCTGAAAAGCGATCATGCCGGATGTGTTGCGCATCTGCTGTTGGGCCAGCTCATATTGGGGATGCGACTTCAGCCCCGGATAGATCACTCTGGTCACACGCGCGCGTGTCTCAAGCCAATCGGCAACGACGGTGGCACCCGCCTGATGCGCTGTCATCCGCAGCGGCAGAGTGGCCATGCCCCGCGCGATCATCCACGCGTTGAAGGGGGACATGATGCTGCCGTGGTGGATCGCGGATTCGGTGCGGATTTTCGCGATCAGGTCCTTTCGCCCGGCCACCGCACCACCGATGGCATCACCGTGCCCGCCGATATACTTGGTCACCGAATGCATGATCAGATCAACGCCCAGCTCTTTGCTTGGCTGACCAAGCGGAGACGCAAAAGTCGCATCGCAGGACAGCAACGCCCCCGCGCTTTTGGCAATTGTTGAAACCGATGCTAGGTCGGTCAGTCGACCGATCGGGTTCACGGGTGTTTCCGTGTGGATGAGACGCGTGTTCGGCCTGATGGCTGCTGATACCGCCGAAAGATCGGACATGTTGACCGTGCTGACATGGATCCCCAGACGCGGCAGCGTGTCCCGCGCCAGCTCTGCCACACCCGCGTAAGAGACGTCGGAAACGATCACATGATCCCCGGCAGACAGGAACGTCAGGAAGATAGCGGTGGCCGCCGCCATACCGGACGCCAGACACAGGCAATCTTCGGTGCCTTCCAACATGCTGATCTTGGCTTCCAGCGTCCTGACGTTGGGATTGGCCCAGCGCCCGTAAAGATAAGGGGCTTCTTCCTCCAGATCGTGGGCCGAAAACCCCGCCACCTGATCCGTGACGAATGTCGAAGACATATGCAGGGCCGGCGCAGACGCACCGCTGGTTGCGTCCGGGGCTTCGCCCGCATGGATTGCCCGTGTCGCTAAGCCCTTGTTTCTCAGCCCGTCATGCATGCCGCCATCCTCTTGATCCTCTTGCGCAGATTTAGCGCAGGCTCGTGAACCGGCGTCCAGAGAAGAATTGAAACCGCTCGGATTCCAGAACCCCGGGGTGGTCGCGCGACGCTACCAGCGGGTCAGAGCATCTTCGTCCTGATCTTTGGCCGCAACCCATTCGGCGCCGGAACGGGTAATTTCCTTTTTCCAGAATGGCGCGCGGGATTTCAGGTAATCCATCAGATACTCGGCCGCCTCGAACGCGTCCTTGCGATGCGGGGCCGCCGTGGCCACCATCATGATGCGATCCCCCGGAACCAAGCGTCCAAAACGGTGTATGACCAGCACGTCACCCAATGCCCAACGCGCCTGCGCCTCTTCGGCGATCTTGGTCAGGGCGCGTTCGGTCATACCGGGATAGTGCTCGATCTCCATCACATCCAGATCACCGCTCGACAGGTCACGCACAACGCCGGTGAAGGTGACGATGGCGCCGTTGGAATCATCCCCGGCGGCAAAGGCATTGGCCTCGGCCCCCAGATCAAATGCCTCTTCCTGAACCGCGATCCGCATCGGTCAACCACCCGTCATCGGCGGGAAAAACGCAACTTCCCGAACACCTGCCAGCGGAGCATCGAAATCCGACAGCTCCTGATCCAACGCAACGCGCAGCGCGGACAGATCGGCAAATGCCGCGGCATAGCGCTCTTCCCGAGCGCTCAGTTCAGTCACCAATTCGCTGACCGTGGCCGCTTGCGTTTCGACCTTTTCCTTTGGCAAGCCGATGCGTTCGCGCACCCAGGCGAAATACAGAACATCCATCGGTTAGCTCTCCTTCAGATGAGGCATGGCTTTACGTAGGTAGTCATAGCCGGTGATCAATGTAAGCGTTGCCGCAATCCACAACAGCCACAGCCCGACCTGACCCGCCCAATACATGCCATCGACATTCAGGCGCAGGTGGTTCACGTCGTCGACCTGACCCGCAATGATCTGCTCGACCAGCTCGGCATCCATGCCAAAACTCGCCATCACGGCATAGTGCTCGAAGATACCCTGCGAAAACAGAACCGCGATGGCGACCATCTGGGCCGTGGTCTTCCATTTGGCCAGTTTGGTGACTTTGAGCGTTCCGGCCACATCGCCCAGATATTCCCGCAGGCCCGAGACAAAAACTTCGCGAAACAGGATCACGGTTGCGGGAAGGACTAGCCACGGCGTCCAGTGCTCGGTCGAATAGCCCACAAGGATCATAAGCGCGATCACCACCATGGCCTTGTCGGCGATCGGATCCAGCATCGCTCCGATCTTGGTCTCCTGCTTCCATGCGCGGGCCAGATACCCATCGAACCAATCGGTAATCGCCGCCGACAGGAACAGGATCAGTGCAAACCAGTCCGCATAGGGACGGGTGAAATACAGAAACATGACTGCCAGCCCAGGCGCGGCCAGCAGGCGCAGGACGGTCAGGAGATTAGGCAAATTCCACTTCATGGCTTGGACCCTATATCGCCGGTCCGGGACAGAAAAGCCAATCAGACAAAAAACTGTATCATTCAAAAGCGCTTGGTCAAAGCGCCGCAGGCCCGACGTCTCAGAACAGTACCTCTTGGCCTTTCCCGGCTTTACGGTCAGATTGCCGCGCAAGCCCAGCCGGAAAGAACCAGATGACAGCGCATATTCAAACCGACACACGGTCAAACATGATCGGCAGCCTCTGGATGGTCGCCGCAATGGCCGGTTTTGCGCTGGAGGATGCGATGCTGAAGGCAGCTTCAGCCGCGCTGCCGATCTGGCAGGTCCTGGTTCTTTTCGGCGCGGGCGGGTCGGTGATTTTCGCTGCGGTGGCCCGGGCCCGTGGGCAGCGGCTGTTGCAACCTGACGTTCTGTCCCTCCCGATGAAAATTCGGGTGCTGTTCGAGGTCTTTGGTCGGTTGTTCTATGTTCTGGCCATCGCACTGACGCCGTTGTCCTCGGCCACGGTGATCCTGCAAGCCACGCCTCTGGTCGTTGTTGCAGGCGCCGCGTTGTTCTTTGGCGAGACAGTCGGTTGGCGGCGTTGGAGCGCTATCTTTGTCGGCATGATCGGCGTTGTCGTCATCCTGCAACCCACCGGAGACAGCTTTTCGTTGCTGTCGATACTGGCGGTGCTGGGAATGCTGGGATTTGCCGGACGTGATCTGGCCAGCCGCGCAGCACCTGCCACGCTTGGAACCGAAGTCCTGGGGTTTTACGGCTTCCTCAGCATCATCGTGGCCGGGGTGGCCTATCGGTTCTGGGAGGGCGCGCCGATTGCACCGGTTGGCCTTCACACCAGCCTGCATCTGATCGGTGCGGTGCTGATGGGCGTAATGGCCTATGCGTCGCTGATGAAGGCGATGCGCACCGGCGAAGTGTCCGCCGTGACCCCGTTCAGATACACCCGGCTGTTGTTCGGCATTGGGCTTGGCGTAGCCATGTTTGGTGAGAGGCTGGATCCCAACATGTGGATCGGCAGCGCGCTGATCGTCGCGTCGGGCCTATATATCCTGTGGCGGGGCCGGCAAGCCTAGCCCTTGTCGTGAAAGAAATCGTAAACCTTCTGCGCCAACCCGGCCGAAATCCCTTCGACCGCTTTCAAATCGGCCAGATTGGCCCGGCTGACGGCTTTGGCGCTGCCGAAATGGGTCAACAGAGCACGCTTGCGCGCAGCCCCTACCCCTGGGATTTCATCCAACGGCGTTGCACCCACGGCTTTGGCGCGTTTTGCACGATGGGTGCCGATGGCGAACCGGTGCGCTTCGTCTCTGAGGCGTTGAATGAAATACAACACAGGGTCGTTGCGTTTCAGCGCAAAGGGGCGCTGGCCGATCCGGTGAAACTCTTCCTTGCCGTGGTCGCGGTCGACCCCCTTGGCGACGCCGACCATGGGAATGTCTTCGACCCCATGTTCGACCATGATCTGATGCACCGCGCTTACCTGCCCGGCACCGCCATCGATCAGCAACAGATCGGGCCACAGCCCTTTGTCGCGGTCCGGGTCTTCCTTTTGCAGTCTGGTGAAGCGGCGGTTCAGCACCTCTTTCATCATGCCGAAATCGTCACCCGGTGTCAGGTCATCACCGCGAATGTTGAACTTGCGGTAAGCGTTCTTCATGAACCCCTCGGGGCCGGCCACGATCATGCCGCCGACAGCATTGGTGCCCTGAATATGAGAGTTGTCATAGACTTCGATCCGTCCCGGCGGACCATCCAGATCGAACGCCTCGGCCAGCCCGCGCAGCAACTTGGCCTGCGTGGCACTTTCCGACATGCGGCGGGCCAAAGCCTCGCGCGCGTTGCGCAAGGCACCGGCAACAAGTTCCTGTTTTTCGCCACGCTGCGGCACAAGGATTTCGACCTTGCGCCCGGCTTTCTCAGACAGCGCGTCCTGCATCAGATCCACGTTTTCGATTCCGTCCGACAGGATCAGCTGACGCGGCGGTTCCTTGTTGTCGTAGAACTGGCCCAGAAAGGCCTCCATCACCTCGGCAGGTGAAACATCCGGGCCGACGCGGGGATAGAAATCCTTGTTGCCCCAGTTCTGGTTCGCACGGATAAAAAACACCTGCACGCAGGCCTGACCGCTGTCCATATACAGGCCGATCACGTCCGCCTCGGCCACACCGCGCGGGTTGATACCCTGAGAGGTCTGCACCTGCGTCAGAGCCCGGATGCGGTCACGCAGACCTGCGGCGCGTTCGAACTCCATCGCCTCAGATGCGGCCATCATCTGCTCGGCCAATTCCTCTTGCACCTTTGTCGAGCGGCCCGACAGGAAGCGTTCGGCGTCCTTCACGCTTTCACGGTAATCCTGCTCTGAGATCAGGCCGACACACGGCCCGGAACACCGCTTGATCTGATATAGAAGGCATGGCCGCGTTCGGCTGTCGAACATCGAATCCGAGCAGTTGCGCAGCAGGAACGCTTTTTGCAACTGGTTCAGCGTCCGGTTCACCGCACCGGCACTGGCGAAGGGGCCGAAATAGGCACCTTTTTCCTTCTTCGCCCCTCGGTGTTTCTTGATCTGCGGAAAGTCATGATCCTTGGCGACCAGTATGTTCGGAAAGCTTTTGTCATCCCGCAACAGTACATTGTACTTGGGTTTGAGCTGCTTGATCAGGTTCTGCTCAAGCAGCAGGGCCTCGGTCTCGGTTCGCGTGGTCAGGAACATCATCGAGGCCGTCGCGGCGATCATCTTTTCGATCCGCCCCGAATGACCCGGCCGTGTGTAATTCGACACCCGTGCCCTGAGATTTCGGGCTTTGCCGACATACAGAACCCGGCTGTCTGCATCGAGCATGCGGTAAACGCCCGGAGAACTGTCCAGCGTTTTTACATAGCGCTGAATGCAGGCATAGCCGGTGGGGGGTGATTCGCTGTCGGTGGTCATGATCCTGAGATATGATTCTCTGGCAATGGCTGCAATCTCACGCCTTCCAGATCAAGAGAAAACAAATCCACGGTTTCTGTGGATAAGTGTGAAGATAAAATTCCGGAAGATCGGAAATCCCCTTGTTTCCTTGCCTATTCCTTTACTTGCACAAAAAATAGGCAACTTATCAAGTGCTTGTTTTTAAATGTTATTTTTTTGCATACTTAGCAAGTGTATGAAAAAAAAGACATTTTTGTAACGCGCGTGTAACATAATTGAGAGCGGTGCAAAACTTGCAGCAGAATTACTTATTCAACACCCAGAACATCCGGAGTTTTCCAACCCAGATGCTGACCGCCGTCCACACATAAAAGCTGTCCGGTGACCGCGTGAGCATCCAGAAAATACCCAAGCGCTGCGGTTATGTCAGACGGGTTGGATCCCCGCTCCAGAACGGTATTTGAACGCTGTGTCTGGAAATGCTCTTCGCTTTGCCGGTGGCCCTGCATCGTGGGGCCCGGCCCGATCGCATTGACACGGATCGTCGGAGACAACGCCTGCGCCGCCGTTCGGGTCAGTGCCCACAAACCCATTTTTGCGATGGTGTATGACATGAACTCGGGCGTCAGTTTACGCACGCGCATGTCCACCATGTTGACGATGAGGCCGGTTGCAAGCGGCTCGCCCTTTTCATCTGTTCCAGCACTCAGCCCCTGACCTGCCATGGCCTGCGTCAGCACAAAGGGCGCGCGCAGGTTGCTGTCGAGATGTCGATCCCAGCTTTGCCGGGTTGCCGTGCGGATGTTGTCGTATTCGAAGATCGATGCGTTGTTCACCAGACACGTAATTGGCCCGCCCAGCGCCTCGGCCGCTTTGGGCAGCAGCGCCTGAACCTGAGCTTCGTCCAGCAGATCGGCCTTCAGGGTCACGGATTTTCGGCCCAGGGTCTGTACCTCTGCCGCCGTCTCCTGCGCCGGACCTTCGGATGAGGCGTAATGCACGGCCACATCGAAACCTCGATCTGCCAGATACAGTGCCATGGCCCGGCCCAGACGAATACCGGCGCCGGTGACTAGGGCTCGGGTCATGCTTCACCTCGTTTTGTCAGATCACACCAGCAATACGGTGACATAAAGCACATAAAGGAAAGTCAACACCAACCCCCAGATGCGCGAGATATCTTGTTTGAAAAATACAAACGGTATCAGCAGCAGCGATGCGCCCAGCATGACCCAAAGATCGAATTGCAGGAACTCGGGATCAACCGGGATACGACCAAACCAGGTTGCGATCCCGATGATGGCCAAAAGGTTGAACATGTTCGAACCGATCACGTTACCCAGCGCAACGTCGGCCTGTCTGCGCAAAGCGGCCATAACTGTTGTCGCCAATTCGGGCAAAGACGTTCCAACTGCGATCAACGTCAAACCAATGACCGTCTCACTGACCCCGTAGGTCCGCGCGATGATCGTTGCGTTATCTACCAAAAGATGCGCACCCATTGGCAGACCAATCAGCCCGAGGATCAGATACACCGACACCTTCCAATAAGGCATGTCAGGATCAGCTTCTTCCAGCCCCTCAAGCTCTTCGTCCACACAGGCTTCACCGCAGGCTTTGCGATGGGCTTTTGCCTCGCGGAAGGCGTTCAGAAGAACAAGACCCAACGCCGCCAGCAAGATCAGGCCGCTGAAGAACGTGAACGTTCCCAAGAATGCCAAACCAATGAACAGAACCGTCGCCATCAGCATGAAGACATAGTTCCGGCGGCTGTTGCATTCACTGGTGTGTAGAGTCGCCAGAAGCGCGGGAAGGCCCAGAACCAGCAAAATATTCGCCGTGTTTGATCCGACCACATTGCCCAGTGCGATACCGGGGGCGTTCTCTTTCAAAGCGCTGATGGCAATCAAAAGCTCAGGCGCGGACGTTCCGAATGCCACAATCGTCAGGCTGACGATCAACGCCGGAACACCCAGACGCAGGCTCAGGTTTACAGCACCGCGCACAAGCGCATCGCCTGCAAGCAGCAGGATCAACAGCCCAAGACCAGACAGCAGCCAAGTGGTGATCAAGTCCGACCTCCTTTTTCGCAGGCGCAGGGGCCTTTGCCTATGCGAAACCGTCCGCAGCGCGGACACTTGGCGGAACTCAGTTTCTTCTGCCCCGGAAAGCGCAGTTTGCCGAACATCGCCAGGACACCCATGCCAATCAGAAAAAGTGTGACAGCCTTGATGATCACGTCACAAACCAAAACGCGCGTAGGCCGCACGCTCCTCCAGGCCAGCAATGGCATCCTGTGCGAAGCTGGCCCCAAAACGCGTCCAGATCGGTTTGCGCACACCGTAGCGGCGGAACTTGACCTTGTCGCCAAAGCGTTCCTGCATCTTGGGCTTGAGATGAGCGATGCCATCAATCAGGCCCAATTCTTGCGCGCGGCGCGCCAGCCAAACCTCACCGGTGAACAAATCTGCAATTTGATCCAGCTTGTCCCCACGTCGCGCTTTGACATGATCAATGAAGTTTTCGTGGATATCCCCCAGCAAACCTTGCAGGCGGGCCACATCCTCTTTCTTTTCCGGCGCAAACGGGTCCAGCATGGATTTCGACTGGCCCGCCGTATGCACGCGCCGCTCAAACCCTTGCCGCGCCAGAAAGACATGCGCGCCAAACCCGGCCGAGATTACACCGATTGACCCAAGAACCGAACTATCATCGGCCCAGATCTCGTCCGCTGCGGCAGCCAGCCAATAGCCGCCGGAGGCCGCAACATCCTCGACAAAGGCAATCACCGGCACATCCAGCTCTTCCGACAAACGCCGGATGCGGGCACCGATCAGCGAACTTTGCACAGGGGACCCGCCCGGGGAATTAAGCTCAATCGCCACGGCGGCTGGTTTTCCCTTGCGAAACGCTTTTTCCAGAACAGGCGCCAGGGTTGTGTCGTTCAACGCCCCACGCCCCGCCATTCCAATGGAACCGGACAAACGGACAACGGCCACGCAAGGGTGCTTTTTTACGAACGGCAGGCTGAGCTTCATGGGTGCCGATGTAGAGTGCCCCCAACCCGTAAACAAGGGACTCTGCTGGCGTTAAACGCGACGTGAACCAAATTCACACACCCGATGGGCAAAAATGCAACGCCTTGGCGAGGGTCAGCTGCGAATGCGCCAGCCGGTTTTGAATATCCAGCCGATAACCGCCAGGCACAGAGCCGTAAAAGCGACAATGGCAAGAAGGCTGAAAACGATCGGCACATCTGCCAGCCCGTAAAAGGACCAGCGGAAACCCGAAATCAGATAGACCACGGGATTGAACAGCGTGATGGTCTGCCACAATGGCGGCAGCATCGAGATCGAATAGAACGTACCCCCCAGAAAGATTAGTGGCGTCACCACCAACTGCGGCACCAGCGACATCTGCTCGAAGTTGCTGGCCCAGATGCCGATGATGAATCCCAGCAACGAAAAGCTGAGACAGGACAGGATCAGAAACGCGGCCATGGCGAATGGATGCTCGATCCGAATATCGACGAAAAACGTCGCGGTGACCAAAATCACCAACCCCACGAACAACGCCTTGGTTGCGGCGGCACCGACATATCCGATCACGATCTCGATGAAATTGACCGGAGCGGACAACAGCTCGTAGATGGTGCCCAGAAACTTGGGGAAGTAAATTCCGAACGACGCGTTCGAAATCGACAGCATCACCACCGACAACATGATCAGCCCCGGCACGATGAATGCACCGTATGAAACGCCCTCGACCTCTTGGATACGGCTGCCGATGGCGGTGCCAAACACCACGAAATAAAGCGACGTCGACAGAACCGGCGACAGAAAACTCTGTGCCAGAGTTCGAAAGAAACGGGTCATTTCGAACCGGTAGATGGCAGCGATCGCGGTCCAGTTCATGCGGCCTCTCCCGATACCAGATTGACAAAAATCTCTTCCAGGCTTGATTGCCTGGTCTGTACGTCGCGCAACACCAACCCGGCCTCGGACACGTCATTCAGCAAGGTCGTTATGCCGGTACGATCCGCATTGGTATCGTAGGTATAGATCAGACAATCACCTGCGCCGTTGAGGGCCAGATTGTGGCTGACCAGACTATCGGGAATTCGGTCGATGGGTTCGGTCAGCATGACTTCGATCTGCTTTTTTCCCATCTGCGACATGAGTGTGTCTTTGTCCTGCACCAGCAAAAGCTCACCCTTGTCGATGACGCCGACACGATCCGCAATCGCTTCTGCTTCTTCAATGTAATGGGTGGTCAGAATGATGGTGACACCGTCCCGTTTCAGTTCCGCCACAAGCTCCCACATGTCCTTGCGCAACTCGACATCCACTCCGGCAGTCGGCTCGTCCAGAAAAAGCACACGGGGTTCATGGGCCAGGGCCTTGGCGATCAGCACCCTCCGCTTCATGCCGCCGGACAATTCCTTGATCGCGTTGTTGCGCTTGTCCCACAGGGACAGCTTGCGCAAAATCTCTTCGATCCGCGCGCTGTCTTTGCCAAGCCCGAACAGCCCACGCGACAACCGGACCGTGTTCCAGACCTTTTCAAACGGTTCCAGCGCGATCTCTTGCGGTACAAGCCCTATCATCCTGCGCGCTGCGCGATAATCGGACTGGGTGTCATGTCCGCCAACCGTGACCACCCCCGAGGTCGGAGTCGTTATTCCACAAATCGTCGAAATCAGGGTTGTCTTTCCGGCGCCATTTGGTCCCAGAAGCGCAAGTATCTCACCCTCTTCAATATTCAGAGACACACCTTTCAGCGCCTCGAACCCATCCGCGTAAGACTTGCGAAGGTTTTTGATGGACAAAATGGTCGTCATATCCGTTCCCCGTTCCGACCGAGACCCTATCGCGCGGAACCAGCCTGTAACAGGTCAATTTCGCACAACGTGCTGCTCATTCTGTAATGGTTGTCAGAACCATGCTCAATTCCAACTTGCAATCCGTCAACCCACCCGCAAACTCTGCCACAACGGAGGGCGCCGATGCTGAATGGAATACGCATAGTCGAAATCGAAGGGCTGGGCCCCGGCCCGTTTGCCGCCATGCAGCTAGCTGATCTGGGCGCCGACGTCATCACGATCCACCGCAAAGGCCAGGCAGTAACACCGGGCATGCCGGACAACTCGCTTCTGGACCGCGGCAAACGATCGATCGCGCTTGATCTGAAGGATCCCGAAGATTTGGCGACCGCCCGTCGCCTGATTGACACGGCAGACGCACTGATCGAAGGCTTTCGCCCCGGCGTGATGGAGAAGCTGGGACTTGGCCCGGATCTTTGCCTGACCCGCAACCCAAAACTGATATATGGCCGCATGACAGGCTGGGGTCAGGATGGTCCGCTGGCCGATACGGCTGGGCATGACCTGAACTACATCGCCTTGTCCGGTGCGCTCTGGTACGCCTCTCTCCCGGATCAGCCGCCTCAAACCCCTGCAACCCTGGTCGGCGATATCGGCGGAGGCGCCATGTACCTTGTCGCGGGCATCCTGGCAGGTTTGATCAACGCGCAAAGAACCGGGAAAGGCACCGTGGTCGACGCCGCCATCTACGACGGCTCGGCCCATATGATGAACCTTCTGATGACTATGCGCCAAACCGGAAACCTGTCTGAAACCCGCGGCCAAAGCCTGTTGGACGGCCCGCATTGGAGCCGAACCTACACCTGCGCGGACGGCGGATTTGTTTCGGTCCAATGCCTCGAGCCAAAATTCTACGCCCGATTGCTTGAAATCCTGGGCCTGTCCCGGGACCCGGCATTCCAACAACAGTACACCCGCAAGCTCTGGCCCAACCTGACCCGGCGCCTGACCGAAATCTTCTCGTCCAGGCCGCGCGACCACTGGGCCAAACTGTTCGACGGTTCAGACGCCTGCGTCGCCCCGGTACTCAGCCCCGACGAGGCCACAGCCCATCCGATGAATGCGGCCCGTCAATCCTGGCGCCAGACTGACGGCACCCTACAGGCCGCAGCCGCCCCACGCTTCTCCACACACCAGTGGCAACCAAAGCCCAGCCCGGCCCGCGGCGAGCACACAGCCGAGATCCTGAACGAACTCCAAGCCCCGGAAAGCACCTGACACACTCTTCATCTGGCCAGAAATATCCCGGGGGTGAATTGGCCAGCGGCCAAGAGGGGGCTGGCCCCCTCCCACGCGTTCTACCCGCCGCGCACCGTGTCGATCATCAGCTGAACGTTGTCCGGGTCGGCATCCGGAGTGATACCATGGCCGAGGTTGAAAATATGCGGCCCTGTGGAAAACGCCTCAACGATGCGCCGGGTCTCATCCACCAGCGCCTGCCCGCCGGTAACCATGTGCGACGACGCCAGATTGCCTTGCACACAGCCATCAATCTGCACTTTCTCAGCCGCCCATTCGGGCGACACGGAATTGTCCAGCGCCACGCAATCCACGCCGGTCAAGCTTGCAAACCCGATATACCCGTCGCCTGCTTCCCGCGGAAATCCAATCACGGGGATGCCGGGGTGACGTTCCTTGATGGCCTGCGTGATCACCCGGCACGGCTCGACCGCGTATTTTCGGAAAGCTTCGCCCTTCAAAGACCCCGCCCAACTGTCAAATATCTTGACCACCTCGGCACCAGCGTCGATCTGAGCGGACAGATATTCAATCGTCGCCGCGGTGATGCGGTCCAACAGTGCCTCGAACAAAGCGGTATCACCTTCGCGCAGCGCATGCGCGGGACCCTGATCCGGCGTGCCGCGCCCTGCAATCATGTACGTGGCAACAGTCCACGGCGCACCTGCGAATCCGATCAAGGTGGTTTCCGACGGCAATTCCCGCGAAAGAATGCGCACCGTCTCGTAAACCGGTGACAATGTCTCGTGAATCGCGTCAACAGGCTTCAACG
The DNA here is from genome assembly GCF_013110635.1 of Ruegeria sp. HKCCD6604. Classification (NCBI taxonomy): domain Bacteria; kingdom Pseudomonadati; phylum Pseudomonadota; class Alphaproteobacteria; order Rhodobacterales; family Roseobacteraceae; genus Ruegeria; species Ruegeria sp. HKCCD6604. Next base: position 215,554 of record NZ_WVQW01000007.1, read on the forward strand.
CATCAAACTCGGCCTGCTGCGTGATGGTGGACAAACGCGGGCCTTCACCTGTCACGAACCAAAGATCAGCCCCCAGCGCCTGTGGCACCAGAAGGATGTCGGCAAACAGGATCGCCGCATCGAACCCATATCGCCGAATTGGCTGCAAGGTAACTTCTGCTGCCAGTTCAGGATTGTAGCACAGTGACAGGAAATCCCCGGCCTGAGCACGTGTGGCCCGGTATTCCGGCAAATACCGACCCGCCTGACGCATCATCCAGATCGGCGGCACATCCTGTACTTCGCCCGCCAGCGCCCGCAGCAGCTTCTTTGTCTCGGCCATGTTTGTCCCCAGCATTCAGGTTTTGGCAACGGGTCGTCCTTCGGCGGCAATTTGTCAAGCTCAGCCCCCATTGTCAGGGCAATGTGACGCGACTAAAGCTGTACACATGACTTTGACCCTGCCCACCCCCGCATCGCCCCTCAGAATCGGCACTCGTGGCTCGCCGCTGGCTCTGGCTCAGGCCTATGAAACGCGCCAACGTCTGAGCGATGCCTTCGATCTGCCACAGGATGCGTTCGAAATCGTGGTGATCAAGACGACCGGTGACAATCGCGCCATGATCGACGCGGATCGACCGCTGAAGGAAATCGGCAACAAGGGCTTGTTCACCAAGGAAATCGAAGAGGCGATGCTGCGCGCCGAGATCGACATCGCCGTGCATTCAACAAAGGACATGCCCGTTGAACAACCCGAAGGGCTGGTCCTGGATACGTTCCTGCCGCGCGAGGATGTGCGCGACGCCTTCATCTCACCGCGGTTGGGCTCGATCCACGATCTGCCCGAAGGCGCCGTTGTGGGCACCTCGTCCTTGCGGCGGCGGGCGCAGCTGCTGAACAGGAGGCCGGATCTGAAAGTGGTCGAGTTTCGCGGAAACGTGCAGACACGGCTGAAAAAGCTCGAAGACGGGGTTGCTGATTGCACGTTTCTGGCAATGGCAGGCATTCGCCGTTTGGGAATGGATGAGGTTCCGGCCAGCGCCATTTCCCCTGACGACATGCTGCCAGCGATCGCGCAGGGCACCATCGGCATCGAGCGGCGCAGCGACGACATGCGCGCGGCCGAAATGCTGGACGCGATTCATCACACCGAAACGGGATGGCGTCTGGCGGCTGAACGCACATTGCTGGCCGCGCTGGACGGGTCCTGCGAAACCCCGATCGCCGGCCTTGCCGAACTTGACGGCGACACCCTAAGGTTGCGGGGCGAAGTGCTACGCCCGGACGGAACGGAAACCGCCAGCAGAGATATGACCGGCCCCGTCGAGGATGGGCCTGAGATGGCCCGCGCGATGGCGGCTGAACTGCTTGAACAGGCGGGGCCTGATCTATTCGATTGGAAAAATTCAAAATAAATTTGTTTAGTGTGAACTTGATCACTGTAGCAGGCGGCGCGATCAGGCATTACTGTGACATACCGAAGAGGAAGTCGGGTCAGTCTCGAAAGTATCGAAAAGTTTTCAGATTGCCGGTGTTTTAATCAGTATTCGAGGGGGCGAGGCTGACCCCCGGCTTCCAAAGGTAGCGGGTCGCTGTTGAGTTCAACAGCGACCCGTTTACGTTGTGCCAGATTGCGTTGTGCCAGACCCGCGTTCAGGAAATCGCTTCGACGGCGTGACGAACGGCCTCTCTGGTCTGTTCCAGATCCGCTTCGGTAACCGCCAGCGACGGGTACAGTTTGCCCGGAGCCTTGAAGACCCCATGCGCCCGCAACGTTGCATTGTAAGTGGCATTGCGCTGCGGATCATCATGGTTTGCGCTGCGATAATCCCGACATTCGGCCTTGGTGAAATAAATGTCGAACAAGGTCTCGTCACCGCAGATGCGATGGGCGATGCCCGCCTCATTCAAAGCGTCCGATTGCATCTGCTGCAACTGCCTCCCAATCGAGCGCAGGTGTTCATAGGTGCCGTCGCGCCGCAAAACCTCCATCGTCTTCAGCCCCGCCGCTGAGGCTATGGGGTTGCCGGACAAAGTGCCCAACTGCATCAGCCAGCCCTGTTCTCCGACTTTCGATTTGTCGAAATGCTTCATGATCTCGGTGCTGGCACCCAATGCTGCCAGAGGGAAACCACCACCGGTGATCTTGCCAAGCGTACAGATATCCGGGGTCACGCCATATCGCTCTTGTGCGCCGCCATAAGCCAGACGGAACCCGGTGACGATCTCATCAAAAATCAGCAGCACACCAAATTTGTCGCACAAGGTCCGCAAGCCCTGCAAAAACCCCGGCTCGGGCGGGATGATCCGCTGCAAGGGTTCGACCATGATCGCAGCGACATCATCATGTTCGTCCAGCAGCGCCGCCACCGCGTCAAGATCATTGAAAGGCGCGATCAGCATCTGCTCGGCCACGCTTTGGGGGATACCGGCGCTGTCGGGAACGGCCTGCGGGAAATTGACCCGGCGGCTGGGGGCCAGGCTCATCTGCGCCTCGGCGCTCATTCCGTGATACCCCCCTTCGAACTTGAGGATCTTGTCGCGCCCGGTATAGGCACGCGCCAGCCGCATGGCGTACATGTCTGCTTCGCCCCCAGAGGCAACAAAACGCACCTGCTCGCAACAGGGGGCGGCTTCGATGATGGCCTCGGCCAGTTCGATGCCCTTGCTGTTGTTGGCGAAGAAGGTCATGCCTTTGGGCAATTGCTCCAGCACCGCTTCCATCACCTCGGGGTGGCCATGGCCCAGCAGCATCGGGCCGGACCCGATCAGATAGTCGATATATTCGTTCCCGTCCTCGTCCCAGACATGGCTGCCCTCGCCACGGGCGATGATGATGCCCGGATCGAAGTTGCCGAAACCGCCAGCTGGCAGAACCTCTTTTGCGCGTGCTATCCACTCAGACTGTGTCTGGATCTTCAGCATCTCAATCAATCTCCAAAATCGGGGCGCCAAGAATTTCGAGGTTAGGTGTCACACCTAAACCCGGGCCTTCGGGCGATGCAATCCGGCCGTTTTCACGGTTTGGTGCGTCAGGACACAGGCGCGGAGCAACGTAAGAGGACAAGTCGCAAGTGTTCATCAGCGATCCATGCGGAGTCGAAGCCGCAAAATGCAGCGAAGCCGCCGTTACGATATCCGATCCCCAGGTGCATTCTGCACAAATCTCGGCACCCAGCTGCACGGTCAGATCGCGTGCGCGGCGCATTGCCGAAAGACCACCGAACTTCGACAGTTTCAGCGCCACCGCGTCCATGCAACCCAGCTCATGCGCCCGCATCAGCGATGCAAGATCAAAGGCGTTTTCGTCGATCTTCATGGGCAGACCCGTCGACTGACGAACAGCGGCGCAGTCTTCCAGTGTTTTACAGGGCTGTTCCAGCATCACATCCAGATGCGCCACCGCGCGCCCGGTTCGCGTTGCCTGAAGGCGCGATGCGCCGCAGTTCCAGTCGCCATACACAAGCGGTCCGGTTCCGACGGCTTCGCACACTTTGATCAGCCGCTCGGCATCGGCTTGCCAATCACCCTCGACACCCAGCTTGAGCTGGAATTGCCGAATGCCCGTCTGAAAGGCTGCCTTGGCGATGCGCGCCATTTCGTCCGGCGCGATACATGTGATCGAATGATAAAGCGGCATATCCGCCCGAGTCCGCCCGCCCAGCAACGCGTAAACCGGCACCCCCGCCGCGCGACCGAACAGATCCCACAGCGCAATGTCGACGATCGATTTCGCGTAGCTGTGGCCTTGCAGAAACCCGTCCAGCTTTCGCATCGGTGCGTCGACCCCAATTGGCGAAATCCCGAGAATCTCGGGCCCCATTTCAGCGATGGCCCCCGGTACTCCATTTGCATAGGCGGGCAGATAATGCGGGATCGGGCAGACCTCGCCCCAACCTGTCAGACCTGTATCCGTCTCAAGGCGCAGGATATGAGACGTCACGGTCGCGCAGGTCTTGCCGCCAGCCATGTGATAGGTTTCATGGCTGGTCAGATCGACGGACCAGAGTGTAATCTTGTCAATTCTCAAGCATATTCTCCTACTGGATCACCCAATGCGGCTTCGTCCGGATGCACGCCCAGCCCCGGCGCTTCGGGCAGATGCAGATGGCCATCGACGTTGCGGGGCCCTCGACCACCTGCAACATCAACCGTGATCATGTCCTGACAGGCCCAAACCGCGTGGCAATGGTCATCCGGGATCGTGGCGGCCAGATGCAGCGCTTCGGTATCGGCCAGAACCGTTCCACCGGTGGCCATCACGAACATGTCTATTCCATGGGCCAGCGCGATATCGCGCATCCGCGCGGCCTTGGTCAAACCGCCCACGCGATTCAGCTTGATCCCGAATATCTGGGCCAGACCATCGTGGGCAATCCGGACGGCATCCTGCAAGGTCACAAGGGACTCGTCCACAGACACAGGGGACGCATGAAGCCCCGAGATCGCCGCGATATCATCCAGTGTTTCGCAGGGTTGCTCGAACATCACGTTCAGGTCTTCGCAGGTGCTCATCACCCGCAAGGCCTGCTGGCGCGTCCAGCCACGGTTGACATCATACAGAACAATCTCTCCGGGCTGCCGGATGCTTTCCACATCCCGCACACGGGCAATGTCCCGCTCGACATCACCGCCGATCTTCACCGAATGCGCGACATAGCCGCGCTTGCGATACCGCTCCATGACCTCGCGCGTTTCCTCGACGGTTTTTGCCCCGACCGAGGACGCAATCGGGCGCGGATTCCGCGATCCGCCGCCCATCAGATCGGCAATCGGCAAGCCCGCCGCCTGACCGGCAATATCCCAGCAGGCCATGTCTATGGGGCTTTTGGCATAGAGATGTCCGGGCAAGGCTAGATCCATGGCCCGTTCCACGTCCAGCACGCGACGCGGATCAAGGCCCAGGATGAAAGGGGCCATCGTTTCGATCCCGGCCCGGATGCCCGGCCCGTGCGCGGGTACATAGGTGTGCCCCCAGGGCGTACCCTCGCCCCAGCCAACCAGACCGGTATCGGTTTCGAGCCTGACCAGCGTCGCATCAAGCGTTTCGAACTTCAGGCGCCCCCCGGAAAGCCAATAGGGATGCTCGAGCGGCAAATCGACCTGAAAAACGGTAATGGTTTCAATCTTCATAAAGCATACTCCGCCACGGGTGCGCCGAGGCTTTCAAAATCGGGGGTTGCACCCAATCCCGGCGAATTGGTTGCATATAGCTTTCCGTCTTTCACGACAGGACCGCCGACGCCCGTAGATCGCGTGTTGTAGTTCATCAGATCCGTGGTGTTCTGCAGGTATTCAGGCGGGGTCGACGCCGCAAAATGGGCGACAACCGAAGACGTGATCTCTCCTCCCCAGGTGTCTTCGCTGACCACAGGGATGCGGTTGTCGATCAGGTAATCCCGTACCCGCCGGGCTTTGCTGATTCCGCCAAGGTTCGAGATCTTGAGACAACAAATCTCTGCCCCCCGGTCTGCGACGATACGCTGGGCCATATGGATCCCGGTCACGCATTCATCCAGCTTCAATGGCTGCTCGGCAATCCGGCGCACTTGCTGGCATTCCTCATACGTGCGGCAAGGTTGTTCGAGAATGAAATCCAGATCCCGGGTCTCGCGTGCAACGCGGATCGCATCGTCCACGCGCCAGCCCTGATTGGCATCGGCCATGGCTTTCTCGCCGGGTTTCAGCAACGGTACAGTGGTGCGTATCCGGTCAATGTCACTGGCCCAGTCGCTGCCCACTTTGATCTGAAACTGCCGATAACCCTGTTCCCGGCACCGGTCCATCTCGGCCACGGTTTCCTCGACCGCTTTCTGCGGAGCGACCCGGTACATTGGCGCGCCATCCGTCAGCTTGCCGCCCAACAGCATCCAGACCGGCTGATCACACGCCTGACCCAGGATATCCCAGCATGCCGCATCGAACGGAGCCTTGGCATAGCCATGCCCCTGTACCAGATGGTCCATCAAGTGCTCGATCCGCCCCACCTGACGCGGATCCTCGCCCAGCAGTTTGCCGGCGACAAGACGCGCCAGCGCAGTCACACCTTCGGAATGGGCCACCATGTAGTTTTCGCCACAGGGCGTGAACTCACCGCAGCCCTGCAAACCCGCGTCAGTGTCGATTACCACCACCGATGCGATGGCCGTTTCAATTGCGTTTCCCGCACCCCAGGCATAGGTGCCGCCGACATAGGGAAGCCCGGTCTGGTAAATTCGGATGCGGGTGATTTTCATGCGGCGTCCATTCTGGGCAGGTCGCCCATCCCTTCGCCTCGCCACAGGACAAAGGTCAGGATCGGTTGGTCCGTCGTTATCATGGCGTGGCTTTGCCAGCTTTTGTGCTGTCGTGTCTGGTTCGGGCCGACGAAGGTTTCATCCTCGTCGCTTCTAAAAACTGCTCCGCCCGCAAGGGTCAGATACAGCTCTTCCGCCTGATGGCTATGCCAGTCATAATCCAGACCCGCGCCCCAATATCCCGCGTAGCCGCGCAATTGGGTCGAGTGGAAATGCCCGGTCGGTCCGAACAGTTCGTAATACCCGTACCGATTCAGGAAATCCGCACCGACTTCCTCTTCGGTATATGTATGTTTCCATTGCGCCAGATGCGCGCTGGCCTTGATCGCCGCGACCAGATCACGGGTTGGCGCCACGCCATCAAGGCCAAAATCGCCCACCAAATCGGTCGCCGGTATGTGAGCAGGCTGCAAACCCGTCGGTGTCAGATCGTCCGGCCATGATGCAAACGCGGCAAGGTCAGGATGCGCCTGATGCAATTGACGGGCCGCCTCGAGAACATCATCCAGCGTCATGGCACCACCACGATATTGCCGGTGTGCTGTTTGGCGATGAACGCAGCTTGAGCTTCCCGCAACTCCTCCAAAGGATAGGTTGCGGCCAGAGCCGGCTTGATTTCGCCGGCTTCAATATATGCCACGAGGTTCTTCATGACCTCGGGTCCGATCACGGTCGAACCGGTGAAGGTCAGATCGCGCAGATAGAACGTCCGAAGGTCAAGTTCGACCATCGGACCTGCAATGGCCCCCGAACAGGTGTAGCGCCCGCCGCGCTCCAGTACGTCGATCAGGTTCGGCCAGTAAGGGCCACCTACCACATCGGCGACCACGGTGATCTTATCGTCGCCCAGCGCCGACCGCAGATCTTCAGGTGTTCGGGGCAATATCACATCAGGGCCAAGATCGGCCACGTCGGCGTGTTTGGATTCGGATGCCATCGCAATCACACGCGCGCCACGGCGTTTGGCCAATTGAACCAAAGCGCCACCCACCCCGCCAGAGGCACCGGGTACAAGAACGGTGTCTTTTTCTGTCACGTTGGCACGGGACAGCATCCCTTCGGCGGTAGAATAGGAACAGGAGAATGTGGCCAGTTCGGCATCCGACAGTTCCGAAGTGATCGGCACCGCATTGACCGCCAGAGTCGTGGTGTATTCAGCGAACCCGCCATCGCGTTCCGAACCAAAATACCCTGTCTTGTTCATGTTGCCGGGATCAGCCGGATCTCGCAGCCAGCCATCCGTGATGACACGCTCGCCTATACGGGCGCTGTCCACGCCCTCGCCAACGGCAACAATACGGCCGCAGACATCTGCGCCCTGAATGCGCGGGAAGGTGATCGGGTTGCCGCCCCATGTCGGGTCTTCTTCACCGACTTCCTCGAATGCGCCACCGGTGGTCGCATCCGTTACGGTCTTGGAATACCAGCCGGACCGCGTATTGACGTCGGTATTGTTCAGGCCGCAGGCTGCGACCCTGATCAGAACTTCACCGGCCGCGGGTTCGGGGCGCGGCCAGTCTTCCTGCATCACCATCTGTTCCAGACCACCATGGCCCATTGTGACCATGGCTCTCATCGTTTCGGGCAGGCTCATCAAGCGGTCTCCAGTATGGCGTCACTGCGGGGCAGCAAACTGTCGGGGTCGTAAGCAGGTTTGTCCAGAACACGGGCGGCACGGGGTTGGCCATGGATCACGACCTCCAGCTGTGTCCCGGCCTTGGCCGCTTCGGGTTTGAGGTATGCAAAGGCCAGAATCTTGCCGACGGTGTGGCCATAAGCGACCGACGCCGTGGACCCGACGACGCGCCCGTCCAGCAGTACCGCCTCTCCGCCATGCCCATCAATCTCTCCATCCGGTTCAATTGAAAGATAAGCACAGATCCAGGGCAGATCGGTGTTGAGCGTCTTGTCCTTGCCCAGATAATCCTTGTCGGTGCGCGCAAAACGCAGCACGTCGGCCTCGGCCAGAGTAACCTCGTTGGTCAACTCGCCCGCGCCTTTGAAGCCCTTCTCCATTCGCATCACGTTCATGGCAAAGCTGCCGTAGTCGGTGATGCCATACGCCTCACCTGCCGCCCAAAGCGCGTTGTAGACGTCGAGGCAGGCGGCGTTGGGCATGTGCAGTTCCCAGCCCAGTTCACCGGCATAGGACATGCGGAAGGCCCAGACCTTGTGACCGGCGATGGTGATTTCCTGCGCGGAAAGCCAGCGGAACCCGGCATTGGTCAGATCGGCATCGGTACAGCGCGCCAGCACATCCCGCGATCGAGGACCGTTCAGCGACAGGGCCGACCAGTCTGCGGACAGGGCATTTACCTGCACATCCTCTTCCGCGCGCTGCTGCGCCAGATGATCCAGCAGGCGCTGTTCGAAGAAGGCCGCACAGACCAGATAGAAGCGGTCCTCGGCCATGCGGACAATCGTGGTCTCCAATTCGATACGGCCGCGGCGGTTCAGCATATGGGTCAGCGTGATCGAACCAATCTTCTGCGGCATCCGGTTTGCGGTCAGCCGGTCAAGCAAGGTATAAGCCCCCGGCCCCGAAACCTCGACCTTGGTGAAGGCGGTGACGTCCATGATGCCGACGCTTTCGCGCACCGCTTTGACCTCAGCCGCGACCATGTCGTCAGCGGGGGTGCGGCGGAAGGAATAGTGGTCGCGCTGCTCCACACCGTCCCGCGCGAACCAGCGGGGGCGCTCAAAACCATAGACCTCTTCATGCACCGCACCCTTGGATTTCAGCAGTTCATACAGCGGCGACGGCTTGATGGGTCGCCCCTCCAAACGGTTGAAATGCGGAAAGGGGATTTCATGGCGCAAGCAGTAATCTTCCTCGGCCTTGATCACCTGCCAATCCTTGGTCGCATAGCTGCCGAACCGGCGCGGGTCGTATTCGCGCATCGAGATGTCAGCTGCGCCATGCACCATCCAGCGCGCCAGTTCGCGGGTCAGACCCGGCCCCCAGCCGATGCCGATCTGCGTCCCGCAGCAGCACCAATAGTTCCGAACCCCCGGCGCTGGTCCGATTAAAGGGTTGCCATCCGGCGGGTGCGAGATCGCCCCGTGCACGTCGCGCTGAATGCCCAGTTCGGCAAAGATCGGCATCCGGTTCAGGCTTTCCTCAAGCCACGGCATCACCCGGTCGTAATCCGCGTCGAACAACCAGTTTTCGTATTCCCACGGGCAGTGATCATGCCAGACCGAGTTCGGGTTCTCTTTTTCGTAAATCCCGATCAGACCGCGCTGCTGCTCCATCCGGATATAGCCCGAGACCTTGCGGTCATCACGGATCACCGGAAGTTCGGCGTCCAGATTCTGGAATTCAGGCACCGGTTCGGTCACGAAGTAATGGTGCGTCATCGAGGTCATCGGCAGTTGCAGCCCCGACCACTCGCCCATTTGCCTTGCATAGGTGCCGCCTGCATTCACCACATGCTCGCAGGTGATGGTGCCTTGCTCGGTCTCAACCACCCATTCGCCATTCTCGGCTTGCGTGATGTTGGTGGCGCGGCAGCTGCGAAAGATGTGAACGCCTTTTTGCCGTGCTCCAGCGGCCATGGCCATGGTCACATTGGTCGGGTCCACATGCCCGTCATCCGGCGTATGCAGCGCGCCCAGAACGCCTTCGAGATTGTAGAACGGATGCAGTTCAGCCACCTTTTCGGGGCCGACAAGCTCGATATTGAAGCCCAGAGACCGACCAACCGACAAGGTGTGGCGCAGCCAGTCCATCTCATCCTCGGTATAGGCCAGACGGAACGAACCGCAGCCATGCCATGTGACGGGCTGGCCGGTTTCGGCCTCCAACTGACCAGAGTACAGGCCAATGTTGTAATCCACGCATTTCCCCAGCCCAAAGCTGGACGTCGAATGCGTGATCTGCCCTGCTGCATGCCAGGTGCTGCCGCTGGTCAGCTCGGCCTTTTCCAGCAGGACGGTGTCAGCGCCCCACCCTTCATGCGCCAGATGATAGGCCAGACCGACCCCCATGACACCTCCGCCCACGATGACCACGCGGGCATGTGACGGCAGATTCTTCTCGGACATGATTTTTCCTCTTCCCGAGTCGCGTTTCTGCTCGACAGGCTAATTCCACAAATGTACCATCGTCAATCATGAATGACACAAATGTATCATCAACCGTCCTCGACCGCCTGAGCCGGGAATGGGACGCCCTCACCCCCGAGGCACAGAAAGCCGCGCGCTACGTGTTGGAGAACCCAACGGATGTTGGGGTCTCGACCGTGCGCGAGATTGCCGAGGCGGCCAAGGTCAAACCCAATACTTTCGTGCGTATGGCCCGGCAGGTGGGCTTCGAAGGGTACGAAGATTTCCGGGCCCCGTTCCGCGAAGCGATTCGACGGGGCAACGTGTCGTTTCCCGACCGCGCGCGCTGGTTGCAGGACATTGGCAAGTCAGGGGAACTGGGGGGGCTTTATGCCGATATGGTGGGTGCGGCGATCCGAAATATCGAAGAAACCTTTGCCGGGATCGATGCCGCAACTCTGAAAGCCGCTGCCGAGGATATCTGGAACTGCCGCCAGATCTTCACGCTGGGCGTTGGCGTCAACAACTCGAACGCGCGCAATTTCACCTATCTTGCGTCAACCGGGATGAAGCAGTTCCACGCGATTCCACGCCCCGGCTCGACCCCGGTGGATGATCTGGCCTGGGCCGATGAACAGGACGTGCTGATCGCGATCACCTGCCACCCCTATCGCACCGAAGTCATCGAGGCGATCAAGCTGGCACGGCAACAGGGTCTGACCGTCATCGGTATTTCCGACAGCCCGGCCAGCCCGGTGATCCTGAACGCCCATCACGGTTTTGTCGTCGCCGCCGACACGCCGCAATTCTTTCCGTCATCCGTTTCAACGATTGCCTTGCTGGAAACTCTGCTGTCCTTCGTGATCGCCGTGTCCAGCGATGAGATCGTCGAGCGGGTGGAACGGTTTCACCAACGCAGACACCAACTTGGCCTCTACGCGGAGGAGCCCGAATGAACGCACCCCTGACCCACTCACTGGACGCGCGATACTATGTCGACCCTGCGATTTTCGAGCAGGAAATGCAGGGGCTTCTGGCCCGAACGTGGCAGTTTGCGGGCCATGTCGCGCAGGTCCGGGAAACGGGGGATTACTTTGCGTTTGAGATCGCCGGCCAGAATCTGTTCTGCATTCGCGGCCGCGACGGCGAAATCCGCACCTTCTATAACGTCTGCCAGCACCGCGCCCATGAAATGGTCACCGGCGCAGGCAACACGCGTGTCGTCGTCTGCCCCTACCACGCCTGGACTTATGAGCTGTCCGGCCAATTGCGCGCCGGACCGAACATCAAATCCGTCCCCGGGTTCGACCGCAGCGCGATCTGCCTGACCTCGGTGCGCACCGAAGTGTTCAACGGTTTCATTTTCGTCAACCTCGATGACGACGCCGCGCCGATGGATGAATGGTACCCCGGCGTGCGCGAGGAAATCCGCGCATTCGTTCCGCATATCGACGATCTGGAACCGCTGGAATGGGTCGAGATCCCCGAAAACTGCAACTGGAAGGTCAGCGTCGAGAACTACTCGGAATGCTACCATTGCCCGACCAACCACCCGACCTTTGCCGAAGGTGTGGTGAAGCCCGAGACCTATGACATTCAGCCCGACGCGGGCGGCGGCTACGTCCTGCGTCACACGACGGAATGCCAGAGCCTCGACAAGATGACCTACCCCATCGACCTGTCGGTACCGCACGCGGGCGATTACCAATCGTGGTTCCTGTGGCCGATGTTCTCGTTCCAGTGTTACCCCGGCAATGTGCTGAACACCTATCACTGGCGCGCTGAGGACCCCGATCACTGCACCGTATGGCGTGGTTGGTACACCGAGGGCGGATCAGAAAGCGCCGTAATCCGGCAACTGGCGGTACAGGACCGCGAAACCACCGTCGAAGAGGACATACGGTTGGTTGAATCCGTTCACCGCGGTCTGAAATCGCGCGGATACCGACCCGGCCCTCTGGTTCTGGATCCGGGCTGCGGGGTGATGTCGGAACATTCCATCGCGCGGCTTCAGCAATGGATGCGCGAGGCTGTGGATTAGTGGCCGAGGTTGCACGCTGATGCTGATGCCTGAAGTCTGGCGCCCGGAACACAAACTGTTCCGCCATCAGGTCGGGTTCACCTGCCCGCCGTTCGATTTTGACGCCGCGCCCTCGGATTTCCTGCGCATGTGCCCCGAAACGGTGGGCGTTCACGGGTGGATGCTGCATGTGCCGGATTATGTGCACGGGTTGGATCAGCGGAGACAGAACTTTGGCATGCTCGAAGACTTCGTGCACTGCATGTCCCGCAACGGTGTGGATGTCTGCGGTCAGGTCGGTTCGAATTGGGTCCATGCCTGCGGGCTGGGCGTGGAAGGCGTTCGGCAACACTGCGAAGACCTGTCAGACAAATATGAAACCCGCTTTCACATGGCGGGATATGCCATGGTCGAGGCATTGCGTGACCTGAATGTCGAAAAGGTTGCCCTGAACGCCGCCTATCATTGGCCGGAATGGTGGCAGGGCACGGTCGGTTTCTTGAAAGAAGCCGGGTTTGATGTGGTCTGGGCCGGGAATTTCCACGATCAGGGCTGGTTCGACAGTCAGGAAGAAGTCAATTCCTGTCGCTGGGTCTTTGACGGCGATCTGGCACTGAAAAGCTTTGAATATGTGGCCGACAAGGCACCTCAGGCCGAAGCGATCCTGATCAATGGCATGTGCAATTTCCGCACCGGTCCCGGTGGCTTGCCCCAGCGCCCGCTGCATCTGGCCGATACGCTAGAAGACGCGCTGGGCAAACCGGTGATCGGCCACGACATCGCGCTTTACTGGCGCATCTTCAAATCCCTCGGTATCGCACCCGACAAACCGCACGGGCAATTGCTGAAACGTCTTGAGTTGTTCGAGAGGCCATGACCATGCACAAAATCCTCGCGCTCTGGGCCGTGCCCAGATCCACGTCAACCGCATTCGAGTGGATGATGCGGCAACGCGGTGATCTCGACTGCCTGCACGAGCCCTTCGGCGAGGCGTGGTATCAGGGTGAAGACCCGCTTTGGCATCGGTTCCAATCGGGTGATGTGACAACGCCGGGCCTGACACTGGACAGCGTGTGGCTGGACATTCAGCAGCGGGCGAAATGGGGGCCGGTCTTTCTCAAGGATTTTCCGCATTACATCAACCACATGTGGGATGCCGAGTTTCTGTCGCATTTCACCCACGCCTTCCTGATCCGGGACCCGGCCAAGACCATCACTTCGATGTACAAGCAATGGCCGGACTTTGCCGAAGGCGAGGTTGGCTTTCCCGAACAGCGCGCGCTGTTCGATCTGTTGACGGCGTTGAACGGAACGCCGCCGCCGGTCATTGACAGCGATGACCTGCTGGAAGATCCACACGGCATGACCCGGGCGTTTTGTGACGCGGTGGGAATCCCATTCATCCAAGAGGCGCTGACATGGGAACCGGGCGGTGATCCGTCCGCCCTCAGTTGGTGGGACGGCGGGTCGTTCCATGGCAACCTGGCGAAATCGACCGGGCTTGCTCCGCAGCCCCGCACGCATATCGACATCGCGGACGCGCCAGACCGTGTGAAACAGGTGCACCGCAGGATGAAACCGCATTACGATCACCTTCACAGACACCGCCTGACACACTGACACACCGGAGACCCGCAATGGCCGACATTTTCGACGAAGACCTGTTTCTGAAAGGACTGGAGCAAAGGAAGAACACGCTGGGCGCAGAGTATGTGGAAAAAAACCTTGCTGCCGCCGACGACTTCACCCGCCCGTTTCAAGAAGCCATGACGGCCTGGTGCTGGGGGTTTGGGTGGGGCGACGACGTGATCGACGCCAAGACCCGGTCGATGATGAACCTGTCGATGATCGGTGCACTGGGCAAGATGCATGAATGGGAAATCCATTGCCGGGGCGCCATCAACAACGGGGTTTCAAAGGAAGAAATCCGCGCCATCATCCACGTGGTCGGGATATATTGCGGTGTTCCTCAGGCGCTGGAGTGTTTTCGCGTGGCCCGCAAGGTGCTGGAAGAAACCTGACGACCCGTCACAGACCAGCCGCCGACAACAGCCGCACGCCTTTTTCGTAGTGTTGCCTGTTCTTGAAACAGCCGGGCCAGGCCCAGCGTTCGGCCGAAAAGCCCGGCTGCAATTCCAGAATCTGCCGGGCATGTCGACGCGCCAGGGAATGGTTCCCGGCGGCGGCGGACAGCATGCACAGCACGACCCTGGGGCGAACGCGTCCGGGGTCGACCCGCAACACGTTATGGGCATGCTGCCACGCGGCCTTGTCCCCGGTCATCATCATTGCGATTGCCAGATTTGCTTCGATCCAAATGGGCGGATGCGGCGTCAACGCCAACGCTTTCTTGCAGACCGACACGCCTTCTTCAGCCCGGTCATCATACACCAACAGGATGCCGTAATATCCCAACAATTCCGGGCTTCCGCTGAAACGTTCCACGACGGCAAGCATCAAGCTGCAAGCCTCTGACGTGTTGCCGGCAACACTGTGGGTAAAAGCATGGAGGGCCGAGCAATACGGGTCAGTCGGGTTCAGGTTGCTCAGCTTTTTGCATTCGGCCTCTACCATTGCCAGCGTCTCGGCCGGGTTTGCATCCATGCCCAGGCGGATCATGTCCAAATGACAGAAACCGATCGCCACACGTGCCGGCAGGTATCCGGGGTCAAACTCGAGACAGGCGCGGTATTGACGGATGGCATCCTGCAACCCGTCTTCCGTTGCCTGGCTTTCCAATATGCGCGCTTTCTGGAACGCAGACCAGGCCTCGGTCGAAGTGACACGGCTTGACCAGATTTCTGACCAATACCCGTCGCGCAATCGCAGTTGGAGCGCCTCGACGACCTTCATGGCGATTTCTTCGACCGCGTCAAATGTTTCCTTCGCACGAAAGCGGAACCTCTGTGTCCAAAGGCACACCTGATCCGCGGTTGACGTCAGTTGAGCGGCCACCCGCAGACCTTCCGCGCCAACCACGCTGCCGCTGAGAACATAACCTTCAACCGGGCCTTCCTGCCTGCGCGCGTCACGCAGTTCGATCACGTCGGACATTGTGCCCAGAAGAAACATGAGTTCGTCTCGTATGGAGGAGGCAGCAATGCTGATATCCGGCGTTTCCCCGACAACTTCAAAAGGCTCAACCACAACCGCTGGACGCAAACGCCCCCAATGCACCGGCAAACCACGGCCCGCCAGAACCGGCCTGTCTGAGTCTGTATCGATGTCCCAATAGGCCTGCCGTTCAACCGTCAGCCATGCCTCGAACTCGGGGTCGGCAACGTCCAACCCTTCCAGCAATTCAGCCCGATCGGGACTGAGCTGCTCGTCAAACAGATCAACCTCGACTGCTGCCAGATTGATCGACACCGTTTCACGGGTGATTTCAAGAATATCAAGTTTGTGCTTGGAAAAGTGCTTGCTGAGAACACTCAGCTCTTTGCGCAGCGACGCCGCGCCTTGTGCGGGCGAACTCTCGCTCCAGAGCTTGTCCTGCAACCAAGCCCTGCTGCGTATCGCATTTTTCGACAGAAGCACCAAAGCAAGAAGAGCTTTCGCTTTGGTGCCCCGAGGCGTCACATCCTGACCGTCGTCACGGATAATCTGAAACGGTCCGGTCAAAAAAACCTTGGTTTTTGCCTCAGTCACTAACGGCCCTCAAAAACGTTCGGGGGTTGTCGTTAACCGCTGCATCCAAATATGACGATACCGCCCATCGCTTCATAGGCCAGTTTGCAGCACCATGACTCGTGATCGGGGTTCGGATCCGGCTTTTTGTCACTCAGGTCCGGAACAACGATATGAACCAGATCCTTGGTGTCATAGACAAACCTGACCTCTGGATTACCACTGTCCGCAAGGATTTCTTGAATTTTGCGTTCCGCCGCGTCCTGATCATCTTGCGACCCCAGCGCACGGCCGCGCGCGGCATTCAGAACTTCGCACCCCAAGTCTTTCAACGAATAATTCGGGTTGATTGCCAAACGAGCCATGTAAAATCTCCTTCTCAAACAACAATGCCCACTTGTATACCCCGTTATATGCTTATCCGGAAACGAAAATGACCGACACGTTGATAGAACGCGCTGAAACTGCTCGGCTAATTTCCAAACCCTCGTTTGCCGAATTCCCCAAAGATGCGCCGATCCACGCGGCTTTTCGCTTGATCGAGCTGCGCGACGGAGCTCTGCCCCCCAAGGGCGGGATGGGTCATCGCGTGTCTTTCGGCACTGGCCGCACACCGGAAGAGGCGGCGCGGCTGGCCGGGTTCGAGGCGATTGAGCGCTATGCCTTGCAATACAGTACCGAAGCACCACAAACCCGCGAAAGCCTGATCGCGTCGGATGGCGCATCCCATGTGATGCCAAACGACGCGCTTGCACTGGGTGTTCCGGGCAGTGACGGAAAGGTCACTTCGAAAGGTGCCGCGGCTGGCCCGACACATGAAGCCGCCGCGCTGTGGGCGGCGCTGGAGTGTTTGGAACACGCTCTTGGATCGCAGGGGTTTGACCACCTGGCGCCGGACACGGTCCTGCCCCATGATTTGACGCAGTGGCTGCACGTCCAACTGCGGCAACTGAGCCTTCACATCCTCGAAGTTCCGGGCATCGGCCTTCTGCTGCGCGCGGTCTGCGCAGATGCGGATGGCGGCAGGCCGACCTATGGATCGGCGCTTTCCGCAAATCTGGCGCAGGGCGTCTGGCACGCAGCATCCGAGGCGGTGGTGTCCTGGCGCAACATGGTGATGCTTGAACACAACGGTGTAACGGATCACGGCATGGATGCTGAACAGGCCCGTCTGTTCCGGCTTTATCGCGGCGCGCAGAATGACCGGCCTGTTGCTCCGACGCGGTTGTTTGACACGCGGGCGTGGGACAGCCCGAACCCATCGCTGACGACGGTATTGACAGCGGCAAGTCGCGCCCTCGGTCGTCCGGTTGCGGTTTTTGACATGACCGCACCTGAAATTCCCCTGCCGGTGGTCAAAGCCGTAGCAGTTTGAGCACCGGTCAGGATCCGTCTCTGCGAAAGCGTGTCGTGTCGCCGTTGGTCTCTGCCTTGCAACGGTCCGCGAATTCCAAAAGCTGCCTGCAACGTTCGGTCTCGGGCAGGCTGCGGACAACCCGCCCCGGATCAACATGCGGAGTTTCAACAAATTCGACACGGGTGATCACGCGCGGCCTGGCGGCAACTGTGATCATCGGGCCGACCTCGATCAGGCTGGCCAGAGCATAGCCCGAGACAGGGCGAGCCGAAGGGCCTGTTCCCAGCGTGATATCATCCAGAAACCGGGGATCGTCGTCGGCAGGCCCGAATTCAAGGCGCATGTGCATTCCCCGCGCACCGCGACTGAACCGGACCCAGCCCCGAGGCACCCTGCCCGCACCCACAAACAGTCGTGATGTATGGAATGCCTGAATATACAGCCCAAGCGGATCAGAGAATGCCATCGCCCGACCCGCTGGTGACTTACCACATTTCCCCGCGGCCAGTTCAAGCGTATCGCTCACTAGGCGGAACCCTGCATGCCCGCAGTACAGATCCTGCCGGTTCGCGAAATCAAGAACTTCTTCAAGCCGGGCGCGCCGGTTGCTCTCGCCGTCCTTCACGAGATACGGGAAGGAAGAAAAATGCATGGTCTGGATCAGATCGGTCAAACGGTTCGTACCCTTGGCCAGAAACAGGGCATGCTGGATATTCAACGGATGTTCCGGCGGATGCGCGTGATCCCTACCCACCAGCCTTTTGTGAAAGCGGGCCGCACGCTCGGACACATCCATCGACGTCCATACCGACCGTGAGACTTCAAACAGATCCTTGCAGGAGTAGAAGCGCCCGGTCACCGATGCGACCACCGACAGGAAGTGATCGAAATCGAACACCGCCATGAACTGCCACCACTCCACAAACTCGGTAGTGGCCACAAATCGCTTCGGGCGCAGTCTGCCACCGGCATCGGGTCGCATTACCAACGTGTATTCAAGATATTCATTGTGCAGCTCAACCCTGCCGGGCCAGCCTTGGTCACACACGCGCGCCGCCAGCTCATCGCCCAGACAGTCCCGCGGTTCCCGCGGATCGGCGCGCCATCTGAACCCATTCGAAGGCTGGCCCGCCTCGATGTCACGCGGATCCATGACCAGAAACGGGCTGACGCCCTGCACGTCGAATATGTTCTGAATGGTCGAATTCCACGCGGACCGGGTGGCGTCGTTCACGCCTTGATCAGCAAGTCCCGGCGATTGGAATACAGACATCAAAGAACACCGTTGGGCTTCAGAGACACTAGAATGGAAAGTCAGAGGTCGATGCCCGCAGGTTTTCAATTCCGACGGGGCAATCGCCACCGGTGACGCACAAGGAAGCATCATGTAGACCGACCTGTCATGGGGTCTGATACATTCATCCTGCCCACCCCGCCTGTTCAGGCAAATGACGGGTCCACCACAATTCGGGCGTACTGTTCACAATGTGGATTTCGCTACCGCAAGAACGACCGCCAACGATGTTGAGGCGATCTCCATCAAATGTTTCAAGCGACATTTTCGCGGCCCCCCGGAAATTCGCCATCTGTTCGGCCAGAATGCCCACTGCAACGCGTTCACCCATTCGGATACTGTCGAAATAGTCGCTGTAGAAATGTACCCCTGCAAAATTGCGCCCGATCGCGATATTTGCAGCCAACTTGTTCAACTCGCCATTCAGCGTAAGCTTCGCTGCGCTGTCCTCTGGCCGCACGGACTCAACCAGTTTCATTCCACCCGGAGCCGGAACAAAGACGCGCTCCATACCCGCCTCTGCCAAAGTTACCCGGGACCCGTCCAGCGCGTGCGTTCTAAAGAACGCCTTGAGCAGCGTCGCGCACGCCCCGGCAACTGCGCCATGCGCCGCCCCGTAGGACGGCTGCATTGGCGAGCCCTCGGGATAAGCAACAGGCAACAGCAGGTTGCGATCGATTTGTGGCAGCCCCTTATGAGAAACCGCGTTGTGGGCGAACCGCTTAGTGGCCGGCGCGGCGGCAATGGCTTCCACAAGACTGAAATCTTCGCAGGCGGCGCTTTCCAATTTATCAAGATGGGCTGCGGCAAACGGTTCCGCTGCCCCAAGCACCGCGCCATGACCATTCGCCACCAAGGTTGCAACGCTGCCCAGCTTTTCAGGGCGGGCGCGGTTGTGCACCTGAAAGGTCTGGCGTCGCACGGCCCGCATTGCCCTTGTCGCGGTTTCTGCCAGAATTGACAGCGCGTGTGATCCGCCCCAATGGACCCCACTATCCTCCGCACGGGAACTCCAGACTTCGGGCAGACCGTCATCTGCTTGAATACCTCGGCCCAGCATCAACAGGCAGGCATTGAAAAAAGCCTGATAGATCGAGTCGAAATGCACGTAGGTAGCAAGGTCGCGAGGTGTTTCAATAAACTTCGGGCCACAGGCTTCAAAGGCTTGTTCGCCGGTCGCGTCCGCGCCGTTCTGAACGTCCAGCCACTCGGCCCAGTCCCGCAAATAGTCCACGCCAACGGCCTGTGGTGCGACTCTTTGGTCAACCCGAAACGAACCAAACGGCATTGCCCTTGGCGCAGTTGTATTTGCCAACCACCGCCCTTGCACATGCGCCGCGTCTGACGTCAGCGGGTCGTAACCCTGCAAAAGGAACTGCGACACGTAAGGCCCGTCCGAACAGCCTTGGCTCGAGCCGCGGAACAAAGTTCGCGAAGACAGACCTTCGCCATCTCGGACCCGGCGCGCCGCCGGTACTTTCCCGATCTCGGCGCCGCTGGCATCCTTTGGGAAACCGTCTTTGCGGAACCACTCCAACCGGCCAAGGGCGCCAAGCACCTTGTCGGTTCCCTCGGCACCATCCCGAATGGTTTCGAAGGACACATCTCGCAGACAGGCCATCGCATAGAGTTCGGCCATCTCTGCCGCCAATTCATCTGACCCAAGCCTGGGCGCCGGCGCGATACCCAAACCGCCGGCGTCCAATCCATTGAACCCCAACCGATGACCCAGGATTGGCCCTTCCCACGCACGCCATCTAAATTCACCACCCTCTGATGGCGCGGTGCGGAAGGGCCCGGAATAGGCTGGCGTGTCAAACAGCGTCAGCCTGTTTCCTTGATTGTCGGTGCAGGTAGGATCAGCCACTTCTTCCAGAAATTCGGTATAAACCTGCACGTCGACAATGCCATTTTCGTCATGCCGCAAGCCCTTCGAAAAGCTCGTAGGCCAAGTCCCGGCAAACAGGTCTGCTTCGCCGTTATGTTCTGCGGCCGCCCTGTCTCGGGCACCAGTCGGCGCGCTCGAGTGACACTGATCCCGGTTCAATCCACGATTGGGCTTTTCCAGGTCCTGCCAGGGTTCAGGCGGAATGATATGTTGCGGCATGTTGCTCTCCCGATCGACGGAAACAACGATTCGCACGACGCCGTTACCGGATCGTGACCGGTCATTCCGACAGGCTTTTTGCCCTGTTCTGCAACGGATTGAGAAAGTCCAGGACAAGAGGGGTTTCAATCGCGCTGGACACCCGGCCCCGCCGCCGCTTTCCGATCTTTCGAGAAATCACAGAATCCAATGCAAAACAGTATATCTGGGGCCCAGCCATCTTCGAGCTGAATCTCCCCGGACAGAAAGCTAAAGAAAGTTGGATGGCGGAGACGAAGTCAGCATAATTAAACCTACAAGCTCATGTTAAGTATATAATTTATTCAGTTCTTGATAAAAGATACCACAATACATACCACACAAAGCCGGATACCAAGCGCGGATAGCGCAACGTGTCATGCGACAGAACGTTGGTTAAATACTTGTAACTGACACTCACGCCGGTTTTAGCAAACGACTGCTTTGAGCCTAGACCTACCATTTTCTGCACAACGACGAATGACGGCTTTCCAAGTGCTCTCTCGAAACTCATTGGTTGGAGAAGGTTACGAGTAACCTGTTGCAAGGGAGAGTTTTGAGGGACAAGCCGATCTATCATTCACGACGCGTTTTACGAACTGACGCGCCTCTCACAAACGATCATTATTCAGAGAATATTAATGCCTCTCTCAGACGATATCACTTATTCGAAGAGTTTTTTGACCGCGTCAGCCTCTATTGATGCAGTTGCGCGCTCCCAAGTATCTCGAGAAGTCTCAAATATCACCTTTTCCTGAATCCACTGCGATAGGCCACCATTTTCTTGCTCCTTTTCAATAAAGAACCACCTTGCGAGTTGCTCAACTCCTCTCTCATCACCAATCCTGTCAAGCGTTTTCTTTCCGATTGCTCTCAGGCTCCACCCGGAAATTCTATCGATCTCACCGAGTTCATAAACACCAGAGTTTAGCTCAGTCTTGAAGTAGCATTGCCAAATATAGGTTTCATCAGGATTGGTGGCCAAAGATTGACGAAAATACCATCTAACAGTGTACTTTTCAGGCGTCCGATAGTCCCCAATTTTCTGCCTAAGAAGATCGATGTCCATATTTGAAAAACTAATGAGGACAGGGTTTGGAAGTCTTCCCAGATCGTCAAACCGCTTCAATAACAGTTTGTTGATTGATCCCTCATCGGAATATTCGCTGTCCCCCCAATCCTCGATTGGATCAAGTCCACTCGCGATTATTAGTATATTTAGGTAACTATCAAAAAACTCTTGAGAGCGCTGCATGCCGGTTCGCGCCGCCCACCTAACGGACCATTTCTCCGGTTCTATTGCGACCCCGTTTTCGTCCCGAATACTTCCAATAAAGGCGTCCGACTGCGCCATTTCCAAAGTGACAAGCGATTGAACCAGCCCGATGTCATTGAAGGATTTCTTTTCAATGGTCTTCCGCAAAACCCATCGCGCAGACCATTCCTCCGGTTCTATTGCGACCCCGCTTTCGTCCCGAACACTTCCAATAAAGGCGTCCGACTGCGCCATTTCCAAAGTGACAAGCGATTGAACCACCCCGGAGTCATTGAAGGATTTCTTTTCAATGGTCTTCCGCAAAACCCATCGCGCAGACCATTCCTCCGGTTCTATTGCGACCCCGCTTTCGTCCCGAA
>NZ_WVQW01000008.1:0-20000 GCF_013110635.1 Ruegeria sp. HKCCD6604
CGCCATCTGCGCGTCGGTTCGTCAATAAAGATCGCTCATGTCTCCCCTCCGTTCTGGGAGCCGTGAGTCACGCAGCGCAGCGAAAATCAATGCATCCTGAGCCTAGCTATGGGGTATAGTGGTGCAGAACGGAATAGCGTGAAACATCGAAACGTATTTTAGATATGGTCAGAAAACATGAGAGTTCCGTGGTGCTCCAAGATTTTGGTTTTGGATTTCCCTCAGCGGCACCAGATAAATCCAAGTCAAACGGATTTCGGTCCTCGAAACGTCCGCTGCCCTGCCGACAGGCGCGTTAAGCGCGTTTCTCTCCGATCGAGGCGACACCCAGAACGTCCAGAACTTTCGCTTCGATATGCTCGGCATTCATGCCGGCCACCGCATACATGTCCGCGGGGCTGGCTTGATCGATGAAGATATCAGGCAAAACCATCGAGCGGTATTTCAGGCCCCGATCAAATACACCTTCATCCGCCAAAAGTTGAGCAACATGGCTGCCAAAACCGCCAACGGCCCCTTCTTCTATGGTGATCAACGCCTCGTGGCGGGACACCAGATCCAGGATCAGGTCACGGTCAAGAGGTTTGGCAAAACGAGCGTCGGCAATCGTGGGTGTTATGCCTTTGGCTGAAAGAGATTCCGCCGCTTTCTGAACCTCTGCCAGACGTGTACCGAATGAAAGCAGAGCAACTCGCGCACCTTCCCGGATAACGCGGCCCTTGCCGATTTCCAGAACCTCGCCGCGTTCGGGCAAGTCGACCCCGACACCTTCGCCGCGCGGATAGCGGAACGCTATGGGGCCTTCGTCATGCGCGGCGGCGGTCGCCACCATATGCATCAACTCGGCCTCGTCAGCGGCAGCCATGACGACCATACCGGGCAGGTTGGCCAAATAGGCAATGTCGAACGATCCCGCATGGGTGGCGCCGTCAGCCCCGACCAAACCTGCCCGGTCGATTGCAAAACGTACGGGCAGGCGCTGAATCGCCACGTCATGTACCACCTGGTCGTAACCACGCTGGAGAAAGGTCGAATACATTGCGCAAAACGGCTTCATTCCTCCTGCGGCAAGCGCAGCCGAAAACGTCACGCCGTGCTGTTCGGCAATCGCCACATCAAAGCAACGTGACGGATAGCGCTCGGCGAACAGGTTGAGGCCAGTTCCGTCGGGCATCGCAGCGGTCACGGCGACGATCTTGTCGTCACGCGCGGCCTCATCGACCAGCGCCTTGCCAAATACAGACGTATAAGAGGGCGCGTTTGAAGGTGCCTTTTTTTGCTCCCCAGTAACCACATCGAACTTGGCCGTGGCATGGCCTTTGTCGCGGGCCTGCTCGGCAGGGGCATACCCCTTGCCTTTTTTCGTCAATACATGGATCAGAATCGGCCCGGCTGCCCGTGATTTGACCGTACGCAGAACAGGCAGCAGCTGGTCCATGTCATGGCCATCTATCGGGCCGAGATAGGAAAACCCAAGCTCTTCGAACAGCGTGCCGCCCACCGCCATGCCTTTCAGCATCTCCTTGGCGCGCTTGGCGCCCTCCCGGAATGGCTCGGGCAGCAATGAGACAGCGCCTTTTGCAGCAGCTTTCAGATCGTGAAACGGTTCTTCGGAATAGATACGCGACAAATAGCTGGACAACGCACCAACTGGCGGCGCGATGCTCATCTCGTTGTCGTTCAGAATGACGATCAGACGCTTTTTCAGGTGGCCTGCATTGTTCATCGCTTCAAAGGCCATGCCCGCCGACATCGAACCATCGCCGATCACCGCAATTGCATCGCCCAGCCCTTCGGGCGTTACACCGCCCAGATCCCGCGCAACAGCAAAGCCCAAAGCAGCGCTGATCGACGTGCTGGAATGCGCCGCGCCAAATGGGTCATAAGGGCTTTCGCTGCGCTTGGTGAAACCACTGAGCCCACCTTTCATGCGCAATGTGCGGATGCGATCACGTCGTTCGGTCAGGATTTTGTGCGGATAACACTGATGACCCACATCCCAGATGATCTTGTCTCGGGGCGTATCAAACACGGCGTGCAAGGCGGTGGTCAGTTCAACAACCCCCAAGCCAGCCCCCAGATGCCCGCCGGTGACGGCAACCGCCGAAATTGTTTCGGCCCGCAACTCCTGTGCGACCTGGTGCAGTTGCGCGTCCGAGAACTGCTTGAGATCCGCAGGGCGGTTCACAAGATCCAGCAGGTGCGTATTGGGGCGGTCAGACATGTGGCGCGTTCCTGGCTTAGCTGTCCCGGGCAATAACGAAGCGGGCGGCTTCCTTCAAGGTTTCCGCCCTCGGACCAAACCCGTCCAAAGCGGCGCAGGCCTGATCCACCAGCTCACTTGCGCGGGCTTTGGCAGCAGGCAGACCCAAAAGCGAAACAAAAGTGGCTTTCCCTGCCTCAGTATCTTTTTGCAATCGCTTGCCCGCCTTTTGGGCATCGCCTTCAATATCAAGGATGTCATCTGCGATCTGAAAAGCAAGACCCATTGCCCGGGCATATCGGCGCAACGGGTCAGGATCGGATCGGGCCATAACGGCGCCAACGCAGGCTGACCACTCGATCAGGGCGCCTGTCTTTCCGGCCTGAAGACGCGTTATTTCATCCAGCGACAGCGGTTCGGCGGCCGTTTCCGCGGCAATGTCCAGCGCCTGTCCCAGCACCATACCTTGTGCGCCGCTGGCTTTGGCCAGGGTCAGGGCAAGGTCTGCGCGAATGTCTGCGGACCCAACCTGCGAACAGGTGCAAAGTTCAAAAGCAAGCGTCTGAAGGGCATCCCCGGCGAGAACAGCCGTGCCCTCATCCCACTCTACGTGAACGGTGGACCGCCCGCGGCGCAGGTCATCGTCATCCATGCAGGGCAGGTCGTCATGCACCAGGGAATAAGCGTGCAGCGCCTCTATGGCCGTAGCCGGCCAGATCGCCCGGTCTTCTTCAACATCATGCAGTCGGGCACTTTCCAATGCCAGAAATCCGCGCAACCGCTTTCCGCCTCGGGTGGCATATGCCATGGCCCGGGTGACATCCACGTCTGCAAACGCGCCCAAAACCAGATCAAAATGGCTTTGAATGCTGGCAGCATCCTGCGCAAGTCTTTCGGGGAACATTCACATACCTTCGACAGGCGTCGTACCGGTCGGCTGACCACTGGCGTCCAGAGTGATCGCTGCGACTTTTTCTTCCGCGCGCTTCAACTCCTCCTCGCACCGCTTTTTCAGCGCCGCGCCGCGTTCGTACAGCGCAATTGATTGATCCAGCGCGACATCGCCACGTTCCAGCTGGCCAACTACGGCTTCAAGCTCTTTCATCGCCTGTTCGAATGTCATCTGGTCTACGGGGGTCTGGGTCATCGGGCTGCCTTTATCAATTCTTCCACATGGGCGCGTGTGGCCTGGGCCAGTGCGTTCAGATCATACCCGCCTTCCAGAGTCGAGACGATACGACCGTCGCAAACCTCGTCAGCAATCCTGCACAGCTCTGCGGTGATCCAGGCGAAGTCATCAGTGGCCCAGTTCAGATTGGCCAGCGGGTCGT
This sequence comes from Ruegeria sp. HKCCD6604, assembly GCF_013110635.1. Lineage (NCBI taxonomy): Bacteria > Pseudomonadati > Pseudomonadota > Alphaproteobacteria > Rhodobacterales > Roseobacteraceae > Ruegeria > Ruegeria sp. HKCCD6604. The sequence continues at coordinate 3,535 of NZ_WVQW01000008.1, forward strand.
CCTGATGGGCGTCGAACCCTGCGGAAATGATAATCAGTTCCGGCCTGAAGGCCCGCAAGCGCGGAAAGGCCTTCGTTTCATAGGCGGTACGCATCTCGGCGCCACCACTGCCGGGCGCCAGAGGGATGTTGAGAACCGTATCATGAGCACCCGTTTCCTCGGGCCGGCCCGATCCGGGCCACAAAGGCATCTGCTGGCTGGTTATCACCAATGCCCGCGCTTCATCCCACAACAGGTCCTGGGTTCCATTGCCGTGATGCACGTCAAAGTCGACCACGGCCACACGTTTCAAACCGTGATGGTCCAGCGCGTGTTTCGCCGCCAATGCTGCATTTCCAAACAGGCAAAAGCCCATGGCCGTTTCGAATTCCGCGTGGTGCCCCGGCGGGCGAATGGCACAGAATGCGTTCGAGGCTTCACCGCTCAAAACCAGATCAACGGCCCGCACCACCGCACCCGCCGCGCGGTAAGCTGCGTCCACCGATCCCGGAGACAGGAACGTATCCCCGTCGATCTGTGCGAACCCGTCCGCAGGGCGCGCGGCCCGAATGTCGCGAACATAGCTCTCGGGGTGAATGCGCAGAAGATCGTCATCCGCAGCCATCGGAGCCGTCACCCGCTTCAGCTCCAGCACTTCCAATGCATGCAGAATATGCTCCAGCCGCGCCACCCGTTCCGGGTGCCCGTCAGGTGTCACATGGCCCAGACAATCGGCGTGGGTCAAAAGGGCGGTTGTCATTGGGATCCCATCTTCATCTGGCTACAAATATCCTCGCCGAAGGCCAAAAAACGCCGCGCAGCGGCATCTCAATCCGGCGCAAGCATATACCCCGCGCCCCGCACAGTCTGCAAATAGCGTGGCTGCTTGGGGTCCTGTTCGATTTTGCGCCGAAGGCGCGTGATCTGCACATCCACCGCGCGCTCCTGCGCCTGACCCTTGTCGCGCCCCAGATCCTCGACCAGCTTGGCGCGGCTGATCGGCTCTCCGGGCTGGGCCGAGAATATCTTCATCAACTGATTTTCGGTTGCGGTCAGACGGACCGGGTCTTCGCCCTGCCACATCTCACCGCGTTCAATGTCATAGCGGATGGGCCCGAGGTTTAGGATCTTCGCGGTGGTTTCTTCTGCCGGTGTTTCCGGCATCCGGCGTAGGATCGCGTTGATCCGCAACAGCAGTTCTTTCGGCTCGAAGGGTTTTGCCAGGTAGTCATCCGCCCCAGCCTCGAGGCCCGCGATCCGGTGTTCCGTCTCGCCCTTTGCTGTCAGCAGCAGGATCGGCGTCGTATGCGTTTCCCGCAAAGAACGGGTCAGACTGACACCATCCTCTCCCGGCATCATCACATCCATGACGATCATGTCGAAATCCAACCCCGACAATACGCGCCGCGCGTGGGCCGCATCCCGTGCCGCAGTAACCAGAAACCCGTTTCGCATCAAAAACTTCTTGAGCAGATCACGAATGCGCTCGTCGTCGTCAACAATCAGAAGATGGGCATCCATTTCGCTCATGAGGTCGTATCCCGAAGTTTCGTATAGGCATGACGCATATCAGCATCCATCATTGCTTCAAGCACTTTGCGAAAACCAGCCACGGCTTCGGGACCGGCATCCTTGTAGGCGGCGCGCATTCTGGCCCGCTGAGCATCCGACAACGTGGTTTCCAGCGACTGCCCCTTTTCTGTCAGAAATAGGTGGCGTTCACGTTTGTCCACTGTTCCCACGCGACTTTCCACCAAACCATCCTCGATCAAGGTTCGCAAAACCCTGTTCAGAGACTGTTTTGTTACGCCAAGAATGGCCAACAAGTTGTTGACAGTCGTGCCCGGCGCGCGGTTGATGAAGTGGATTGCCCGGTGGTGAGCGCGGCCATAGGCCATCTCCGCAAGGATGCGGTCGGGATCAGCGGTAAAGCCGCGATAGGCGAAGAACATGGCCTCGATCCCCTGCCGCAATTGCTCATCGGTCAAAAACAAAAGGCTCTCGCCCCCATAACGCGGGGCCGGGCGGATGTCGGACATATCATGCCTCATTCGTTACTACCGGGCCGAGTTTATGTCAGCGTTATTGACATTCCAAGAGGAGAGCGGTATCGAATCGCAGTTTTTGCGCAATATTGTGTCCGTATCGGACCTAATTGGCGCAATAATCGAAAACTCAACCCGGTTCAGGAGGTTTCGCATGGCGGGGTATGATGATCGTGATGGCACCATTTGGATGGATGGCAAACTGGTGCCCTGGCGTGAGGCCAACGTGCACATTCTGACCCACGCAATGCACTATGCCTCATCGGTATTCGAAGGCGAGCGCGCATATAACGGCAAGATCTTCAAAAGCCGCGACCATTCCCGGCGCCTGATCGCCTCGGCCGAGGCGCTGGACATGCCAATGCCTTATTCGGTTGATGAAATCGAAGCCGCCAAGGAAGAAGCGCTGAAAGCCAGCGGTTTGCAGGACGCGTATGTGCGGGCGCTGGTCTGGCGTGGCTCGGGCGAGGATATGGGCGTCGCCTCGGCCCGCAATCCGGTACGCATGGCGGTCGCGGTCTGGCCCTGGGGTGCCTATTATGGCGATGCCAAGATGCAGGGTGCCAAGCTGGACATTGCCGAGTGGAAACGCCCCAGCCCGGAAACCATCCCCGTCCATGCCAAGGCAGCGGGCCTTTACATGATCTGCACCATTTCCAAGCACAAGGCCGAAGCCAAAGGATGCTCGGACGCTTTGTTCATGGACTGGCGCGGATACGTGGCCGAGGCCACTGGCGCGAACGTATTTTTCGTCAAGGATGGCGAGGTGCATACCCCGCTGGCAGACTGCTTCCTGAACGGCATCACCCGCCAGACGGTGATCCAGATGCTGAAAGACAAGGGCATCACCGTGCATGAACGCCGCATCAAGCCCGAAGAAATGGCTGACTTCGAACAGTGTTGGCTAACCGGCACCGCGGCCGAAGTCACGCCTGTCGGGCAGATCGGCGAATACACATTCGAGGTCGGCGACCTGACCCGCCAAATCGCCGAGGACTACGAGAAACTGGTGCGCTCGTAAGCTTTTGCCCCCGCTTTGTCGGGGGCTTTTTGTTGCAAAACGTGCAATTTATCGTGCAATCCGTTCGGCCATCTGGACGGATTGCACAGATTGCGTATCTTCAGCACATGTTGGACCTTCTCAGCGATATTCTCACCCGCCTTTCCCTGCGCGGCACATTTTATTTCCGCACGTCGTTCACGCCGCCCTTCGGAATTCAGGTGCCAGGGTTCGAAAACGTGGCCCGGTTTCATTTTGTGCAGCGTGGCGAGCTCAAGGTTCATGTCTCGACCACGGGGGAAGCCCTGCGGTTGAGGCAGGGGGATCTGATCCTGATACCCCACGGGGCACCGCACGCATTGCTCTGTGCCGAGGTCAAGCCGTTGGATGCCCTGCCCTTGGAGCAGGTGCTGGAGCGTGCGGGCTACACGGGCGAGGGCGTGTTGGTCTATGGCGGTGATGACGAGGAACGGGATACGCAGCTGATCTGCGGTCACTTCTCTTTTACCGGCCCGGCCGGCCGAAACGGCACCGGGCATATGGTGATCGACCGCCTGCCGCCCTATATCCTGATCGAGAATTATGGCGAAGAGGCGGGATCGTGGATGGAATCCACCCTGCGCATGATCGGCTCTGAGGTTTCAGGCGCGAGGATCGGTGGCGACCTGATCGCGCTGAAACTGTCCGAGGTCCTGTTTGCACAGGCGATCCGGGCCTATCTGGAACGTCAGAGCCCGCAGGATTCCGCGTTGGCAGGATTTGCTGATCAGCGCATCTCGCGGGCGTTGACCGCGTTCCACCAGGCACCGGCCAATGACTGGAGCGTTGCGTCATTGGCACGTGTGGCGGGTATGTCGCGCACGGCCTTTGCTCAGCTTTTTGCTGAAAAGATGGGCACAACGCCGATGCAGTACCTCACGGATTGGCGGATGCAGATCGCATGCCATGGTCTGACCGAGGCACGATGGAACGTGGCAGATGCAGCCGCCGAGGTCGGGTATGCCTCCGAGGCAGCTTTCTCGCGTGTGTTCAAGAAACAGGTTGGGCTATCGCCGGCTGCGTACCGGGCGATGCATTGATCCTCCAAGTTTTCTGAACGATCTGCATGGTATCATAGACGATCAGAAATTCAGCGTTCAACTTCGGCACCTTACCTTTCCTTTATCAATGATTGAAAAAAGGAAGATCTCATGTCCCTGCGTTTCGTTACCCGCTCTGTCCATGCTTATCTCGACTACCCTGTTGCCATTGCCCTCATGACGTTGCCGTTCCTGTTGGGATTGGGTCAGTCAAACCCACTGGCCCTGTGGTTGTCGGTTGTCACCGGTGTTGCTGCGTTTGTTCTGACGGTTCTGACCGATCATCATCTTGGGATTTGGCGGGTCCTTCCCTACAAGTTTCATCTGGCCGTAGACTTGATCGTCGGGATCACCTTCCTGTTTGCACCCAGCGTTCTGGGGTTCTCAGGACTGGATGCGGTGTTTTACTGGCTGAACGGTGCGGCTGTGGTGCTCGTCATCTCGCTCAGCGCGCCCGAGCAGGAAGTCACCGCCTGAAACCGCTGACCACGGCTGTCCCAGTTTCACTGTAATGCTTCAAGTCCGGGCCGCCGGGATCACCAACCGGCGGCTCGTTTTAAAAAAGGTCTGGTTTCAAGGGCATGCTCTCACCGTCTCAACAGGCCATCCGGCTGCGGCTCGCAGCTGCCTCCGAGCGGTCCGTTGTTTCAGCTGACCCAGGTTCGTCCCATTCCAGTCACTGATTGAACCCGCACTGACCTTGGCACGTTTCACCGAGAAGATAAGGTTTTCAGCCTTTGATGAGCCGCTCGGACGAGTGTGAAGTCGCAGGTTTGTCGTGGACTTTCAGCAGCCAATACGGTTGGATTTCGCCATTTCCCTTGATATTGATAACCTCTCGTCTCTCGCAATCCACATATTCGGCTATCTCATCTCTTACCTCGGGTGAGATTTGAACGCGCCCGGGCTCTCCGGTGCTTTCCATTCTTGAGGCGATGTTGACTGTATCACCCCAAACGTCAAAAAACGGTTTGTCGCCGCCGATTACACCTGCGATTACCGGGCCTTTGTGAATTCCGACCCGCAGGGACACCTTTGGATGCAGATTGTCTGTCACCCGCTCGACCGTCGCAATCATATCAATCGCCAACGCCGCCATGCGAACAGAATCCGGTTGCCTCTCTTTGACCGAGGGGTCCAGACCACCTGCAACCATGTAACTGTCACCGATGGTTTTGATTTTCTCCAGCTTGTAGCTCAAAACCAGTTCATCGAATGCTGAGAATACGGAGCCCAGCAATTTGACCGTCGCCCTTGCCCCATTGGCGGCCGCGAATTCAGAAAATCCAGACAAATCAGAAAACAGAATTGTGGCGTCATCAATTCTTTCAGCAATTAGCCTGTCCGGATGTGCTTTGATGCGCTTGGCAATACGTGAAGGCAGCAGAACATTTATCAACCGCTCGGAAACAGCAAATTCCTTTTCCAAAGCGTCTTCGTAACGATCTATTGCGGCATTTGCAGAATAGGAGGTGAAAAAAAGCGCCGAGACGATTCCCAAAATCAGCACAATGAAAATAACATCCTGAGGTTGCCTTACAAATCCGTCCTGATATGACTGCGCAATTATATCCCAAATCGTTTCGCCGGGCGGTATGTGCAAAGGAACGACAAGCGATATGTAAATAAACAATGCTGCGCTGAGGATCGTTATCAAAGTGATCCAGCGCCAATATGCGGCCCCTAGAAAATAAAAAAGCAAGGGCGGGCCGACAAGCAAGACCAGATGATCTTCACCGTTTTTGCCGACGCTGATGTCATGGGCCAGAAACAGGAACAACCACACTGTAAAATAAGCGACTTTGACCTCAAGGCCGAAGCGATCCAGCGTCATCGTCAAAAGCGCCGCGAAGCCAAGACCAAAGTTTACCCATGCAAGATATCTCCAGTCTGGTCCAAGTTGGAACTGGTAGAAAGCTGTGAAACCGAACCCAAGCGACGCAATAAAGGCAGCAACGTTAACAACCTGCATCTTTCGTCTTATTTTTCCATCGTCGATCGGATTTTCAGAGTCCACAATGTGTTTCAGCAAAGCATCGCCCCCGCGCCAACTCTATGCGAAATATCCCCCAAATCCCCATCTTAGTCGATAAGCCCCAGGTTGTTTGTTCAGAAGCTACTTTCGCGTCGCGACGTCAACACAGCCTGAACCGCTTTTGGCCTCGCGCCCGCAAACGGGTGCCCTACCACCCTGAAAACCGGCCATTGGATCAAGTTGGCAACAGCAATTCAGGTGGTGCAGTTTTCAGGGCCTCCAGTTTGCTCTGAATGATTTTCGGTGATTTCTGTTCCAGATAGTAAGCAATGGTTTCCACACGAATTCGAACAGATCCGGCAGGTTTCGTCTCATCGAGATCCTGAAACACGAAGAAAAGCGTTCCAAGCGCTTCGGTAATTTCCTGGACTGGTGAATAAGTCGGCTGATCCATTCCGCATTCATAACTGGAGAACCGGATTGAACAGGTTATCCACGGCATAATGGATCCATAGCGTGCAGCCCACAGAAGTTCGTTGGTGTTTGCGCTGTGGGATGTTTTCCAAATATCCGAAATGTCAAAAGGGCTTTGAATTCGGCCAGCTTTGATCAGATCGCCGTATAACCAATCCAGTATCTCTGCGTCCAATGGCAGGTACTGACCCCAGAGGATCGGATAACCAAAGGCCTGCAACTCACTTTCAATGGCGTGGCCAATTCCGGTGTCCATGTGGTAAGGGCGGCCCAAGGCCAGGATGCAAGGTCGATGTTGTGTGGCGCATTCGGACAGTACCGCCAGACTTTGCCGCCGCAGACTCTGATCAAACTCTTGAAGGGCGTCATAAGCTTTGGCAACCGCAGCGCGCAGTTCAGCCAAGCGCAAGTCGGTGATTACACCCTTCAGGGCGTCGTACAACTGCCGGGTCGCAATTTGTGGGTCTGCCAAGGACACGGCCGGCGAAAGATAATGTACGCCCAGTTCCTTGAACACGTCCTTTTCCCGCCGAAATCCGGCTCGTGTACTTTCGGGGCCGGCAATGACGCGTGGGCAGGCCATGTTTTCCCGGACATGGCCCCGCAAAAAGGATGGGACAGTCAGGATTATGGGAACGAACAGGATATCAATAGGGCGCTTTTGCCCGTCCAGCAATTCACCATAGTGGCCGGACATGCACTTGACGGGGTAACAGCAATCAACAGCACCACGCCCTTTTCCGAATTTCAGCTGCTGTGCTTCCGATGTGTCCGACGAATAGACGATATTGCGGCGATTGATTCCTAGTTCAACAAACAATGTCGTCCAAAACTTATGCGTCGACCACTGGTTTAGGACCCGAGGGATGCCGATCCGAAAATCCCGCTTGGGTGGTTTGGACTTAGCGAAAGGCGCCTTCGCGAACGCTTTCTGCAATATTTGGATTGGCATTCGCTTCCTCGTCGATTTGCTTTTTTCGCGCTTTCATCTCAGCTGCGTCTTCAATCAACCCTTTCGAGCAAGAATTGCCGGTAATCACCCGCTCCCACCCTTCCGCCAGAGGAACCTTGCTGTTTGCCCGGCCACGACCGCCGGGGATCTGAACATCCACAAAGGCCCGGCTGCAGTTCATCGCACACCACTTGCAGGTGGTTTTGCTGTTGGTTGTGCTGACATATTCCAGTTCTTCGACGCGGTCGTGCCCGACGAAGCGGGACGTTTGCCCGGTGTTCACATGTTCGAGCGCAAGAAGGGCGGCACCCAAAGCGCCAGCCTCGCCAGCATGAGGGTGCACGGTAATTTCCGCGTCAGGAATTTTACCCCTGATGAAATCGATCTGGGCTTTGACGACGGCCAGGTTTCGATGTGTTCCACCTTGCAGGACAAACTTCCTGCCGATGGCCTTGAGGTTCTGAAACTGCCCGGCATAGACCCAAACATTCAGGGGCAGGACCGCAGCAAGGCTTGCCATGATTTCTTCTGCCGCCCACCCTTTGCGTTGCTGGTTCACGATGTCGGACTGAAGGAACACGCCGCACCCCATCATCAGTTTCGGCATCCGCTTGGCGCTGAAGGCTTTTTCGGCATAGTCCTCAAGCCGGACATCATAGCGTTCGGCAACGCCTTGAAGAAACGCCCCATTGCCGGAAGAACATTGGGAATTGAGCCGAAAATCGACGACCGCTTTCTGCCGCAACAGCATGATTTTGACATCGGTCCCACCGACGTCGCATATCGCGTCTGCATCGGGATGTATGTGCATGGCAGCAGCCGCATGTGCGACCGTCTCAACCACTGGCACGTCCGCCCCCAAAATATCCTTCAGCAGATCTTTCCCGTACCCCGTCAGGCCAAGAGCGCCGATATCCTCGATCCCTGCATCACGCAACTTGCGGAAAACGGACTTGGCATCTTCGATCGGGTTTCCCTGACTGTGCTGATAGACCGAAGCCTTGATTTCCGCGTCGCGGTCCAACGCCACCGCCTTGACCGTGGTGCTACCGAAATCGCACCCGACATAATATGTCTCGGCCGCAACGGGCTGGGGTATCTGGATCACGGGTTGGGAAAAATCCTCTAGGAACCGGACGAGTTCACCGTTCCGGGCCAAGGCCTCCTGCCCTGTCTTGGCCTTTTCACCGTGCTGGCCTGTTTCCACCCACCATTTCAGGCCATCCGTGCCGGAATAGGCCCGGTATACATTTTGTTCCCGACGAGAGATCTCGACGCAGCCGAGGCTTGCATAGTACAAGGCATCGCCGGGAACCAGGATTGCATCGGTGACGCTTTGTCCTGCTTTCAATACGACATTGCGCTCGTCCCAGAGCGCGGCCAAATGGCTTGCCCATGCCTGCTGAAGACCTTGAAAGAACATGTTCGGCCCACCCAGCAAAAGCACCGATGGTGTGGGGGTGTTGCCTTTTGTCAAAGTCGCCAGGTTCTGCCGCACGACCGCGTCAAACAAGCTTGCGATGATTTCGGTCTTGGGAACTCCGGCCTTGACCAGACTGTTTGCGTCAGTCTCTGCAAAGATCCCGCATTTGGCGCTGATCCGATGAAGGGTTTGACCATCGAATGGCAGAGTGGTCAGCTCGTCCGGGGGAATGTTCAGTTTTCGTGCGGACTTTTCGATAAAGGTGCCCGTACCGCCGCTGCAGGCTGATTGCATATAGACCTGCTTGGCCTTGCCTGCGGAGGTTGGCGTGAAGAACAACGTCTTCATGTCTTCACCGCCAATTTCAGACACGAAATGCACATCCGGATGCAACGCTTCGACGGCGGCGGCGACGGCGACAACTTCCTGGATTTGCCGCGCGTTCACATGATCTGCCAGTGTCCCTGCCCCGGATCCTGTAAACGTGACGACATCGAGACCGGCGGTCAGGCCGGCCTCCAGCTCCATCTGCGACAGCAGTTCAAGGGTTTTCTCGGCCTGGCGTGTTTTGTGACGACCATAGGCTTTCCAGATGACTTCGCCATCTTCTACCACGACGCCTTTTACAGTTGTCGATCCAATATCTACCCCAGCGAATTTCACAACGTGGCATTTCCCAGCTCAAGCACGACATTGGATGCCGTACCCACGGCGCCGCGATGGGGAACTTTCCAAAATGGCTTGTTGACCTTGGGATGCTCTTTGGCGCGCTTTCTGGCCTCGTCCGCAGTCAACCCGGCGGCGGCAAGAGCAGATTCAAATTCCTCCTGCGCGCGGATCTTGGCGTCTGCCAGCACCATCTGGCACCGCGACAAAGCGTGTACGTCGCTGTCCCCTTTCACCTCGATTGGGGCATACAGCATGTCGGGATACCGGCCCTGTACGGCCGCCATTGCGCCGATGCTCATTGTGTTGGGAAGGCAGCCATAGGGCGACAGCTCGCAAATCATATGTGCTTTTCGCTGGGTATGCGCCCAGATCGCCTTGGCGATCAGCAAATCACCCTCACCCCCGTTGATCATGTTGTCAAAAAAAGGAGCCGCCAGTTTCCGCAGCTTGTCCTGATCGGGCATCGGACGGGGAACGCCCCCAAGCGTCCGGCGCATCTGATCGTATTTGAACCTGAAAAAGCGCTGCCCAACTTTCAGCAGAACATAATTCTGACGCGCTTTTTCTTTTATCCCGAAACCCAGCTTCAGCTTTTGTCCGCCATACCGCATCAGGTAGTCGAACCATACGACCATCGGCGCCGGCTGAACTTCGGCGCCTTCGCCTTCAAGCCAGTTATGCATATTGTAGTTCTGCACCCCTTCGGCGGTGGCCAGATAGAACTCGCCGGTAATCTTGACCATCGGCTTGACCCTCAAGCGATCAAGCTGGATGTCTTCAAAATGGCCGCGCGCACGCCTCATGGCCTTCAGGAAGCGTCTGGTCGTCGCATGCCACAGGACTGATCCCCATTTCGGCATGTGTTTCGGCCTGCTCAACATGACGTCGTATATCTCGGAAACCGCCTTCTGAGCCGCCCGGTTGGTCGCTCCTTGCTCTAGCTCATAGGGTCGCAGCTGGTATTCCAGATCCTGAATGGCATCCGCAGCCATCATGCCCAAGGCCGTGCTCAGCAGCAGGTGAATGTCAGTCTGCAAACCGGCGTCTTTGCCTTTCGACTGATCGATTTCATGCTGCTGAACCAGGAACATCCTGAACGCCTCGAGCCCCAGATTCTTCAGCGCAAGCTCATAGCTTTGGTGATATTGACCGAAACGGCAGGCTCCGCAGGCCCCGGCGGTCACATAAACATATTTTTCGGCCACTTCGTCAGCCCCGATGGCCTCGGCTTCGTTTCTGAGGAAACTCGACAAGTTGCCGGTCGTGAAGGCGGTGGGGCAGCACTGTCCGACATCCGCCAGTTCACGTCCCAGGTACAAGTCTTCAACTGTCACATCAGGCAGGCGCTGCGCATAGTAGCCCGCGCTTTTGAACAGGCCTTCCAGCAGTTTTTCGGCGCGCCATGTGACCCCACCAAACAACAGGGTGACATCCTTGCGCTGATCCGCAGTAAAAGGACGAGGTTCGTAAGCCCTATAGGACTCTTCCAAAATACGACTCATAAAAATACCCCCCAACCAACATAACATGTATTTACAATGCACAATATATTATTCCTGAATCGCCCCCTGCACCGGGAATCCGCTTGAAACAGGGCCATCGGAATTTCAGGTTTTCTTGGGCGCCGGTCAGGCACTCTCAGCCTGGAAATCCATCAAATACCCAGAAATTTTCGTGCATTTCCTTCAAAGAAGTTGGGTGCACAAGGATTGATCTGTGGATCACTGAAGAACGTGTCAAATTCGATCAGGTATTCACGGGTTCTGCCGACCATCAGGGGCATCGCCCAATCCGTTCCGAAACACACTTTGTCGCGGAAATGGTGCGGTGCGCCTTGGGTTCTCTTGCCCACTAGTACTGATTTTAATCGCTGAAATATCTTTGGTTTGAGCTTTGTGTCCAGAATTCCCAAAATATGACCCAAGCCAAGATAGACATTGTCGAATTCCTCAACCAAGCGAATAGCACGATAGGCAAATGTTTGCTTGAAATGGGTGTTATCTGCTGCCCAACCCATCCAATCCACTTCTTTTGCGCCACCACCATGAGCCAGGAACAACCAAAGGTTCCGGGCATTGTGGGTCTCCATCGCGTGCTTCCATAACTCTGGATCGGAATAGACGCCGTATCCTTTCTCCACCTCAAATCCCATCGGGTTGCAATGGGCAAACAAACGCAGGTCGTGGCTGGAGAAATGGCGAATGATGTCACCCATCTTGGCCTGTACCATCGGGTAGGGCGCCGGGTTCTGCGCTTTTTCTCTGTACTTGTCCAGACTTCGCCCAGAGGCGACCGGGGTCTGGTAGCCGCGCATATCGATCGGGCAGATCCCCAAGGGCGGATAGATTTTGTAGCCCGTTATCCCTAGTTCAACGCCTGTATCGACGATCTGTTTCCAGTTCCCGCCCCGAAACGGGTCAACCGCACCAAAATTGATCAATTCATTCGGGTTCTCAGCTGCGAGCAACTGCATCCGCTCCATTTGTTCTGTGAAGTCGAAATACGGCGGCAGGAATCCGGGCATCCAAAATTCCTTGAGCTTGTCGAAGGCGCGGCGCATATCCAGCAGGACGCCCACGAATAGGCTGGCTTCCGGGTCACTTTCCTGACCCTTCTTCTTGAAATCCCTCTTGAGCGCTTTGAACCGGTTTCGCTCGGACAAGGTCATGATGACAAAGAATTCAAGCAACTGAAAGATAATGCCGATTTGACCGATTGGAATGCCGACGGCACGAAAACCTGCATCAGATCCAGGTTTGTACAACCCACCCGGCGGCATGTGGTCAGCTTCATGAAAGAAACCGCTTTCTGCCGCTTTTTGACCAGCGACCCGGAAGGCCTCGGCCAGAAACCGATCCAGCAAATCAGCTTCCGTGCCACTGTCCCCAAAAGCGGACCTGTCAGAAATTCTGCCACCGCCCACAAGCTGAACACCTATTGGGAGGTCGCCCGCCCTTGAATAGTTGATATCATGGTCAATATCGTTGAGGGCTCGGATCAGCTCCTCTATGTCCTTCCAATCCTGGTGGCTGGGGTTGGGTGTCGATTGATACTCTCTGATTTTCTTACGAACAGGAAGTGCAATGGCTCGCATAAGCCGGTCCACATCGTGATTGAGCAATGCGTCGATCAAATCGTCCTGATCAGGTTCTTCCGTCGCGGGTCTGCTGAAGTCGCTCATTCGGGTCAAACGAACCGCCAGCACGGCCAAGCCAAGCGAAAACAAATACAGTGAAGTGAACGAGTAGAAGATACTGTGCAACGGCAGATATCGCGCCGTGAACAGGTGGGTGTGCATGTCAATAAAGGTGTTTTTTCCAGTCATATTTTTGGCTCCACGAAATAGAATTCAGCCGAGAATTTTCTGTATTCGTATGACTTTGCTGTCAAAAACCGGAAATGGCTTTTGGCTTTAATCTGCTGATTTTAAGGTGTTTCGCATGATTTTGCAATTTTTAGGCCCGGCAAGCCGCCTCGCCGAGTCCGAGTTGAGCAGTGATTTCTACTGTTAGTTCATTTGAGTTGGAAGCAGAGTTTCTTAACACCGAAAGCCGAATGAAATTAAATCCGTCACTTTGAGCATTGTTTCCGCTCGGTGGGCAGGTCCAAACAGGAATTGACTCATCGATGCCTACCAACCGTTCAACCAATTCGAGTCTATTAGCCAATTGAGGATTAGTTTCGGGTCAAACGGTCTAAGGGACTGTTGGTGGATCCAACGGTGGCTTTAAGAATTAGTTACGGGAGTAGGATTTGAACCTCTGACCTTCAGGTTGTGGGCCTGACGAGGTTTGATCGTTTAGCGAACAGTCCAGTGGACTGTTTGTAGATCGAACGGTCTGCTGGAATTATTGGTTGCGGGAGCAGGATTTGAACCTGCGACCTTCAGGTTATGAGCCTGACGAGCTACCGGGCTGCTCCATCCCGCGACAGTTTTTGTGACCTAGCGCTTACGCTACTTGAGGTCTTTGGTTGGCCTATCGCTTGCGCTATTTGAGGCCGGGTATTGTTTTTTTGATTGTTTAGAGAGATGTGGGCTTTTACTAGGTTTGGCGGTGACCTACTCTCCCGGGGCTTAAGCCCAAGTACCATTGGCGCGGCAGTGCTTAACTTCCGGGTTCGGGATGGGACCGGGTGTTTCACTTGCGCTATGACCACCAAACCGAGGAAAAGCCCCCGTCGCTCTTTTTGCTTTGCAAAAAGGCGACGCGCGGGATGCAGCGTATTCGCTTGCGAATGCGCGTTCCCGCACGGTTATTATGTCAATCAACAGTGTCGCTTGGCGCGACACAGCCATCCTTGGTCAAAGGTGTGTATGTTTTTGATTTGTCTTTCTGTTACTGGATCAAATCAAGCCTATCGGGCGATTAGTACCGGTCAACTGAACGCATTGCTGCGCTTACATCTCCGGCCTATTGACGTGGTGGTCTTCCACGGCCCTCAGGGAGACCTTGTTTTGAGGGGGGCTTCCCGCTTAGATGCCTTCAGCGGTTATCCTGTCCGATCATAGCTACCCAGCACTGCCGTTGGCACGACAACTGGTCCACCAGTGGATCGTTCACCCCGGTCCTCTCGTACTAGGGGCAACTCCTCTCAAGTCTCCTACACCCACGGCAGATAGGGACCGAACTGTCTCACGACGTTCTAAACCCAGCTCACGTACCTCTTTAAACGGCGAACAGCCGTACCCTTGGGACCTGCTCCAGCCCCAGGATGAGATGAGCCGACATCGAGGTGCCAAACACTGCCGTCGATATGGACTCTTGGGCAGTATCAGCCTGTTATCCCCGGCGTACCTTTTATCCGTTGAGCGATGGCCCTTCCACTCGGGACCACCGGATCACTATGGCCGTCTTTCGACTCTGCTCGACTTGTCAGTCTCGCAGTCAGGCTGGCTTCTGCCATTGCACTCAACGAGCGATTTCCGACCGCTCTGAGCCAACCTTCGCGCGCCTCCGTTACGCTTTAGGAGGCGACCGCCCCAGTCAAACTACCCGCCACGCAGGGTCCCGGATCCGGATAACGGACCGCGGTTAGACATCAAGAGTGCGAAGGGTGGTATCTCAAGGGAGGCTCCACAAGAACTGGCGTTCCTGCTTCAAAGCCTACCACCTATCCTGCACATCACAATCCTGATGCCAGTGCGAAGCTGTAGTAAAGGTGCACGGGGTCTTTCCGTCTAACCGCGGGAAGCCTGCATCTTGACAGGCAATTCAATTTCGCTGAGTCGATGTTGGAGACAGCGGGGAAGTCGTTACGCCATTCGTGCAGGTCGGAACTTACCCGACAAGGAATTTCGCTACCTTAGGACCGTTATAGTTACGGCCGCCGTTTACCTGGGCTTCAATTCAAGGCTCTCACCTCTCCTTTTAACCTTCAGGCACCGGGCAGGCGTCAGACCCTATACGTCGTCTTGCGACTTCGCAGAGCCCTGTGTTTTTAATAAACAGTCGCCACCCCCTGGTTTGTGCCCCCAGCCCCTAGTTGCCTAGGAACCGGGCCTCCTTCTCGCGAACTTACGGAGGTATTTTGCCGAGTTCCTTCAACATCGTTCTCTCAAGCGCCTTGGTATGCTCTACCAGTCCACCTGTGTCGGTTTAGGGTACGGTCTGATGGAGGGCTATTTCCAGGAACCACTCAGCAGCCCAATCAATCCGATAAGATTGAACTACACCTGTGATCCGTCACATCCTCCTGGCCTAGGAATATTAACCTAGTTCCCATCGCCTACGCCTTTCGGCCTCGGCTTAGGGGCCGGCTTACCCTGCTCAGATTAGCTTTAAGCAGGAACCCTTGGACTTTCGGCGAGAGTGTCTCTCACACTCTTTGTCGCTACTCATGTCATCATTCTCACTAGTGATCTCTCCACCGGATGGCTCACGCCCCGGCTTCATCGAAAGAACTCTATCCTGCGCTACCGCCTATTCGGCTACTTGAGCGCGATTACTCGCGCCACATAACCGGCGGCAATACAGGATGAGTTCTATGTCACACTACGCTCTGCTACCATGCCTTACGGCATCCTAAGCTTCGGCTCATGGCTTGAGCCCCGTTACATCTTCGCCGCAGGACAACTTGTTTAGACCAGTGAGCTGTTACGCTATCTTTAAAGGATGGCTGCTTCTAAGCCAACCTCCTGGTTGTTTTGGTCGTCCCACCTGCTTTCCCACTTAGCCATGAATTGGGGGCCTTAGCTGTAGGTCAGGGTTGTTTCCCTCTCCACTACGGACGTTAGCATCCGCAGTGTGTCTGCCATCTAGTACTCCCGGGTATTCGGAGTTTGGTTAGGATCAGTAAGCCTGTGGGGCCCCATTACCCATCCAGTGCTCTACCCCCCGGGGTATTCGGATGACGCTCTACCTAAATAGATTTCGCAGAGAACCAGCTATCTCCGAGTTTGATTGGCCTTTCACCCCTAGGCACAGCTCATCCCGATCCTTTTCAACGGATGTGGGTTCGGTCCTCCAGTAAGTGTTACCTTACCTTCAACCTGGCCATGCCTAGATCACTCGGTTTCGGGTCTGATCCCACGAACTCATTCGCCCTATTAAGACTCGCTTTCGCTACGCCTACACCTAACGGCTTAAGCTTGCTCGTGAGACCAAGTCGATGACCCATTATACAAAAGGTACGCCGTCAGCTCGCAAGGAGCCTCCGACTGATTGTAGGCGTTCGGTTTCAGGTACTGTTTCACTCCCCTCGTCGGGGTGCTTTTCACCTTTCCCTCACGGTACTGGTTCGCTATCGGTCAGCAAGGAGTACTTAGCCTTCGAAGGTGGTCCTCCGATCTTCAGACAGAATTTCACGTGTTCCGCCCTACTTAATACGTCCGTCAAAGCTTCCTATACGGGGCTGTCACCCGCTATGGCC
>NZ_WVQW01000008.1:22500-192496 GCF_013110635.1 Ruegeria sp. HKCCD6604
TTGGCGATAAATCTTTCCCCCGAAGGGCACATACGGTATTACTCTCCGTTTCCAGAGGCTATTCCGTACCAAAGGGTATATTCCCACGCGTTACTAACCCGTCCGCCGCTCACCCCGAAGGGCGCGCTCGACTTGCATGTGTTAGGCCTGCCGCCAGCGTTCGTTCTGAGCCAGGATCAAACTCTCAAGTTGAAAGGCTATTGCTAACCTATCCTTGACGTTCGAACCTCTGCACATCTCATCAGGAGGCTAATCCTGATGAAGTCTTCTGTTTGATGTACACTGGTTTCATCAGAAACCGGTGAACCACTCAAACAGTGAAGCTGACACTAGATCATCGGCCGAAGCCTACTAGCGCGATATACAGACATTCAATCCGTCGAAACGAACCAAACCGCCCACATATCTCTTCAGTTATCCATCAATGTCAAAGAACAAAACACCCAGAGCCAAAAACCAGACCGTTGCGCCAATCCCTCAGCGCGCCCGCCTAAATCCTAACCTCAGATGCCCCCGGTCTCTCCCGAGCGTCTCAACCGTCTTTCCAGTCCGTCAGGCCGTCTCTCCGACCCGTCAGCACCGCCTCAGCAGCGCCGGTGAAGGGGTATTTACGGATTAGGTCTGAGACCTGCAACCCCCATTTTCAAAAAACTTTGCATTTCGCGTCGTTTTCTTGTGTTTGTTAACCAAAACAATAAGTTAACTTAACAAATCAAGAACTCCATGCCGCCTGGAACGTGCGGATATCCCAAGAAGGAACCACAAAACTTGCCCTTGCGGGGGAATCGAGCGGTTCGGCAGACAGAAACGACCTGCAAAACCTATCTGCACCTTTCGTGCAGCCCGGACCCGCCCATCAAGAAAAGGCTGGGTCACGCAAGAAACTGACTTTGGGTCACAGTTGTTTTTTTGCTCCGTTAACGCACTCTCACCGGGAAGGTGGTAACTCTGCCCGACCAGTCAAGAAAACGAAATCGTCGCAAGAGGTGCGCAAGACAGCATGGATTTCGACTATATCATCGTCGGCGGCGGTTCGGCCGGTTCTGTTCTGGCCAATCGCCTGAGCGAAGATCCATCCACACGTGTCTGCCTGCTTGAAGCAGGTGGCAGTGGGAAAAGCCTTTTCGTTAGAATGCCTGCCGCTGTTGTGACCGCACTTCCCGGGCGTCCAAGGATCAACAACTGGGCCTTTGAAACGGTCCCGCAGCCTGGTCTGAACGGGCGCAGAGGATATCAACCTCGCGGCAAGGCACTGGGCGGCTCGAGCGCGATCAACGCCATGTTGTATGTAAGAGGTCAGCGGCAGGACTATGATGGCTGGGCCGATCTGGGCTGCGACGGCTGGGACTGGGACAGCGTATTGCCGTATTTCAAACGGGCCGAGAACAATGAGCTTGGCGCAGACAGCGTGCATGGTGACAGCGGGCCGTTGCAGGTTTCACGGCAAAAAGAGCCTCGTCCAATCACCCATGCGTTCATTCAAGCCGCACAGCAGCTGCAACACCGCCATACCGAAGACTTCAACCGGGGTGATAACGAAGGCGTCGGTCTGTATCAGGTTACCCAGTTTCACGACCCGGCAAAGAATGGGGAACGGTGTTCCGCGGCAGCTGGTTATCTTTTCCCAGTTTCCGGCCGACCGAACCTAACTGTCATCACGCATGCACATGCCAGCAGGCTGCGCTTTGAGGGCAAGCGCGCGACGGGCGTTGTATACCGGGTGAGAGGCAAGGGCGCAGACATCACCGTTCAGGCGAAGCGCGAAGTCCTGCTGTGCGCAGGGGCCTTGAAAACGCCGCAGCTGCTTCAGGTTTCAGGTGTTGGCGCAAAAAGCGACCTTGAACCGCACGGAATCGCGATTCACCACGAACTGCCTGGCGTGGGACGGAACTTGCAGGATCATCTGGATTTCGCGCTGATCTTCAAAACCAAAGACACCGACAATTTTGGTATCGGCCCGACAGGGGCAGCGCGGTTGTTGCGACATATTCAACGGTGGAACAAGACGGGTGTCTCGATGGCGGCTACGCCATTTGCCGAAGGCGCAGCGTTTCTGAAAACCACCCCCGATCTGGAGCGCCCCGACATTCAGCTGCATTTCACCATCGCAATGGTCGATGATCATGCCCGCAAGCTGCACTACGGGTACGGGTACAGTTGCCATGTTTGCAAGCTGCGGCCGGAAAGTCGGGGGACCGTAGGCCTGAACAGCGCAGACCCCACGGCGGCGCCCGCCATCGATCCGGCGTTTCTGTCAGACAAACGCGATCTGCAAACCATGATCAAAGGCGCGCTAATGGCGCGGGATATCCTCAACGCGCCAGCTTTGGCCAAGTACCGGCACAAAGAACTGTTCGGCACCGATACCGCCCAGACCGATCAGGATTGGGAGAAGCACATCCGCGCCCGCGCCGACACGATCTATCACCCCGTGGGCACCTGCAAAATGGGCGTGGACGAAATGGCGGTCGTCGACCCCCAGCTTCGCGTGCGCGGGCTTGAAGGCCTGCGAGTCGTCGATGCCTCGGTGATGCCGACATTGGTGTCGGGCAATACAAACGCGCCCACGATCATGATAGCCGAAAAAGCGGCGGACATGATCAAAGCGGCGGCGATGTAAGGACGCTACTTGCCTTTCATCAGAGCTTCCAGCCCGACACGGTAATTGGGATAGATCAGATCAATACCCAGTTCTTCCTTGATCCGGTCGTTTCGAACCCGCTTGTTTTCGTTGTAGAAACTGCGCGCCATCGGCGTCAGATCGGCGTCGTCGAACCGGACCGCAGGAGGCAGGGGCAAACCCTGCAACTCGGCTGCGTATCCTATGACATCCTGCGGCGGGACCGGTTCGTCGTCACATACATTGTAGATGCTTCCCGGATTCGGCTTCATCATCGAGGCCTTCAAGATCTGCGCGATGTCTTCCACATGAATGCGCGAAAACACCTGCCCCGGTTTGATAATGCGCCGCAATCCACCACGCTTGAGCTTGGAAAACGGACCGCGTCCCGGCCCATAGATACCCGCTAGACGGAAGATGTGAACAGGCAGGCCCGGAATGGCCGACCATTGCTCCTCGGCCAGCATACGCCATCTTCCGCGCTTGGCGGTCGGTGTGGGCGGCGTGTCCTCATCCACCCAACCACCCTGATGGTCGCCATAGACGGCCGTTGTCGACAAGTAGCCCACCCAATCGAACTGACTGGACCGCTTGGCAATTTCATCGCCCAGCGCCGCCAGCACAGGATCACCCGCTTCATCTGGCGCCGTCGAGATCAGCAAATGGGTTACCCCATCAAGGTTCAGTGCATCACCCGGCCAAATCAGCGGCTCGGCGCCAGAGGCCCGGATTGCACCCGTCCCTTCAAGGTCTCGCGTCGTGCCAAAAATTTTCCAGCCCTTAGGGGCAAGTTTTCGGGACAGGGCCTGGGCAGAATAGCCATGGCCGAATGAAAAGAGCGTCTTGGTCATGCCCCTTTGATGATCTGCGTCGTACCGGGATGCAAGCGCCGCATGGACGCACTTGAATCGAATCTTCGATTGCGCCTTTCTGTTGGCCATGAGCAAAAAAACACCTGACCTGCATTCGGCCTATGCGCTGAGTTCTCCGGACGAGAACAGACAGCTCTATGCGGAATGGGCAGGAGATTATGATGACAGTTTCGCCGCGCGCGAAGATTATCAGCTTCACACCCACACGGCACGGGCATTTGTCGGCGCGGGCGGTCAGGGGCCCGTTCTGGATGTCGGAGCAGGAACCGGCCTGTGCGGCGCGGTGTTGTCGGCGCTTGGCGTCGGACCCATTGATGCAACCGACATCAGCGCAGAGATGCTGGATCAGGCGATGAGCAAGGACATTTACCGGGACGTGATCGAAGCGGACCTGACCCGAGGCATTCCGGTGCCCCGTGAAAGCTATTCCGGCATCGTCTCTTCCGGGACCTTCACCCACGGCCATCTCGGCCCCGAGGTCTTTCCCGCGCTTTTGCGTGTCGCACGGCCTGGTGCGCAGTTCGCTCTTTCGATCAATGCCCGTCATTTCAAAAAATTGGGTTTCGCAGAAAAACTGCGTCAATTGGAACAGGGTCAAATTCGAAATCTGACCCTGCCCGAAGTTCGCATTTATGGCGATCTTGCTGCTGGCCCCAACAAAGACGACACGGCGTTCATTGCTTTGTTTGAGCGGGTTTAAACTAAGGCAATCACGCCGAAACCATCAGGTGTACATCTGCTTTTTGTACGCGCGCGTACGCGTTGTCGCCTCAGCCGAGCCATCGTGGTAGGTGCCGAACCACTTGTCGAACGGGATTTCGGACGTGCCGTAGTTGCACTCGAAATACCTGTGATGAAGCTGGTGGAAGAAATCCCCAGCTCGCGCAGCCTCGGTTTCGCCAGCTTTCAGTTTTTCGAACCCTGAATGGGACAGAACCGGGCTGATTTGCTGGAATGAACTGTGAAACAGCAGATGCAGCGGATGAGACGGCACAATCAGGTGGATGAAGTAGGTGGTGAAATACAGCAGGTTTTCATACCAGTGGTTCGAAATCCCAGACCAGGGCCCGATATTGACATTGCGGTGATGCACGGCGTGGACGTGTTTGTAGAGCTTTGGGTGATGCTCTAGCCGGTGCACCCAGTAAAAGTGCAGGCCAGACCACATCGGGATGAACATCATCCAGACCACAAACCAAACCGGAGCTTCAGCCCAGGTGATCGTCGGCGCCCAGCCGTTGGCCATCGCCCAGTAGATGATCCACTGGTAAACAGTGGCAACCGTCATGGCGCTGCCCAGCGTCCACCAGATATTGTCCCAAACCTGATTGCGGAAAGTAAACGTTCCGTTGTTCCGTGTCAGATCCCGGCGGTCGAACTTTTTATACATGCCCTGCCCTTTTCGCATGTAAAGCCACCAATGCAGCCCCCCAGCCACCAGGATTTGCGGCACCATGTTCAACAGCCAGATCCGGAACATCCAGCCGGGGGCAAAGCTCTGCATCGTCTCTAATGCAGGGAAAAAGAAGGCATAGGCAATTATCGCCAGAACCATGCACAAGGTCAGGGACGTGATCTGCAACCACGCGCCGCTGTACCATTTCAGCACTGCCGCGGGGCGCGGTGGCCAGCTGAACAAAGGGTTCAGACCCACGGGACCTTCGGGGTGATAGTGCCAGCGGGCGGTTTCGGGATCCGGGGCGATATCCGTCATGATGCTCTCTTTGGGATGTGCAGTCAGTTTGCGTAGTCTGATTCCTCTGCGTCGAGAATCGCTTTGATCTCACGCAGGTGCGCCTCGGCCTGATCGGGATAGTCATCCAGCTCAAGCGCTGTTTTTTCGGCAATCTCATCCGACAAGACACGCAGGGGCAGCCCGGTCTGCAAGGCACGAATGTAGGTTTCGGCCGCGCGTTCGAAATAATACAGCCTGTTGAAGGTATCCGCAGGGTCGCTGCCGATGACCAGAACACCGTGATTGCCCATGATCATGACCTTCTTCCTGGGATCGGACAGCATCCCTGCGCAGCGCTCACCCTCGCTTTCAAAGGCCAGACCTCCGAATTCTTCATCTACCACGTAGCGGTTGTAAAAGGTCGCCGTGTTCTGATCGATCGGCGGCAATGAACTGTCGGCCAAAGAGGCCAGAACAGTCGCAAAGATCGAATGCACATGCATGACGCAACGCGCATGCGGGCAGTGGCGGTGGATTGAACCGTGCAGCCCCCAGGCCGTCGGGTCCGGCGCGCCAGGTAGTTCCATCACATTCGGGTCATTGGCATCCAGCAACAATAGATCCGAGGCACGAATGCGCGCAAAGTGCACCTGATTGGGGTTCATCAGAAACTGCGTGCCGTCATCATTCACCGCCAGGCTGAAATGGTTGGCAACCGCCTCGTGCATGTTCAACCGGGCCGTCCAGCGGAAGGTGGCAGCCATATCCACGCGCTCGGACCAATGGTCGATATTGGGACGAAGACTGGTGAGGCTCATGCTTGGCTCCTTTCGCGGCTGGTCGTGGCCAAACCTGCATGGGGCCCGGCAGTTTGACCAACGAAAAAAACGCAACTATCCCATTAGCTGAACTTATGCCGAGGTTATGTAGATGCAGAACTCGCTTCCTCCGCTGGGCTGGTTGCGCACTTTCGAAGCCGCCGCACGCCATCTCTCGTTTACCGGCGCGGCACGAGATCTGAACATGACGCAAAGCGCCGTCAGCCAGCAGATTAAATCTCTGGAAGGGCATCTGGGGCAGCCACTGTTTCTGCGCCGCCCCAAAGCTCTGGAACTGACCGAGGCCGGAATCACCTATCTGCCAGTTGTGCGAGAGGCATTCCGGACACTGATGCGCGGAACCCGGGCGGTTACCGGCGCGCAACCAAACGCGGTTCAAGTGCAATGCAACATCAGCTTTGCCGTCAACTGGCTGGCCCCGCGCCTGCCGGCGTTTCGGGCGGAACATCCACATGTTCAATTGAACGTCTTCACCGAGCTTTGGGAACCGCGCGAAATGGCCGAAGGCGCAGCGGTCGAGATTCGGTTCTCGCTCCGCCCGTCCGACACGGTCCGAACTGAAATTCTGCGTACCGAACACTATTATCCGGTCTGCGCACCAGATTATCCGGTATGCTTGGAAAACCTTCAGGAACAGCCACTTTTCGACTGCTCCAACCTGCTGTCCAACTGGCCAAGTTGGGCGGAAGATCAGGGTCTGAATTGGGAAAATCCGCCGATAACCTACGCGACGACCTATCTGGTTTGCCTGACAGCGGTCATGGCTGGCGGTGGTCTTTGCCTGGCACATGACACGATCGCCAGTCATCTGATCAAGCGCGGTCAGCTGGTCGCGCCGTTCAAGCACCGTGCGCGAATGCCCGAGTCCTACTATCTGCTGCTGTCGCCGCAGGCCGAGGACACACCCGGCGCCGTGGCCTTTGCCAACTGGGTGCGGCGTGAGATCGGGTCTGAGGTGTAATGGGAAACGCGCGCGCCAGAACCAAAAGACGTGCCCAACATGTATGAGGAATCCCCAAGACCGAAGAACCGGGGTTGCACCCGCTGGCGCATTCGTGAAAGTTGAGCCATGGAATACACACCTTTCCCAAGCTGGCCCGATGTCGCCCCCAAATTGATCGCAGTTGCAGCCGGACGCGAGGCGGCGGACATGGTCATTCAGGGCGGAATCTGGGTGAACGTACACAGCCGCGAATTGTTGCCCGATCATTCTGTGGCGATTGCTGCCGGGCGCATAGCATTCGTCGGACCGGATGCCTCGCATTGCGTGGGTCCGGATACGGAAATCATCGATGCACAAGGGCGCTACATTTTGCCCGGCTTGTGTGATGCGCATATGCATATCGAATCCGGAATGCTCACCCCAGCCGAATTCGCCCGTGCCGTCATCCCGCATGGAACCACCAGCATGTTCACCGATCCGCATGAGATCGCCAATGTGCTGGGTCTGGACGGCGTGCGCATGATGCATGACGAAGCCATGATGCAACCGGTCAATATTTTCACCCAGATGCCATCCTGCGCGCCATCCGCACCGGGGTTGGAAACGACGGGCTATGAAATCACACCCGAAGACGTGGCCGAGGCAATGAACTGGCCGGGTATCATCGGGCTGGGCGAGATGATGAATTTCCCGGGCGTGATCCACTGCGACCCCAAGATGCTGGCCGAGATTGCAGCCACTCAACGGGCCGGGAAAACGGTCGGAGGGCACTATGCTTCGCCTGATTTAGGGCCTGATTTTGCGGCTTACGTCGCGGGTGGCCCGGCGGATGATCACGAAGGCACATGCGAGGCCGACGCCATTGCACGGGTTCGGCAGGGGATGCGCTCGATGATGCGTCTGGGGTCGGCCTGGTATGATGTGGAAAGCCAGATTACGGCCGTAACAAAAAAAGGGCTGGATCCGCGCAACTTCATTCTGTGCACGGATGACTGTCATTCCGGCACATTGGTGAATGACGGGCATATGAACCGCGTCGTGCACCATGCCATTGCTTGCGGATGTGACCCCCTGGTCGCGCTGCAAATGGCGACGATCAACACGGCGACGCATTTCGGGCTGGAACGCGAGATCGGTTCCGTTACTCCGGGGCGGCGGGCGGATATCATCCTCAGCTCGGATCTGACCGAACTGCCGGTTGAGATCGTGATAGCCCGCGGGCAAGTTGTCGCGGAAAACGGGGCAATCAAAGTGGATTGTCCACATCTGAACTGGCCCGAAAAATCGCGCAATACCGTTCATCTGGGGCATGCGCTGACGTCGGCCGATTTTGAGATCAAGGCACCGGAAGGGGCCAACAAAGTTCAGGCCAACGTCATCGGCGTGGTTGAAAACCAGGCCCCGACCAAGGCGTTGAAGGCCGAATTGCCGATCATTGGCGGGCTCGTCGAGGGCGAAGGCGAAGTGTGCCAGATCGCGCTGGTCGAGCGGCACCAGGCCACCGGGGGCGTCACCAACGCTTTTGTTTCGGGCTTTGGCTATCAGGGAAAAATGGCCATGGCCTCGACCGTGGCGCATGACAGTCATCACATGATCGTCGTGGGTACGGACCGGGATCAGATGGCGCTGGCCGCCAACCGTCTGGCCGAAGTGGGCGGTGGCATCACCTTGTTCCGAGACGGGCAGGAACTGGCACTGGTCGAGCTGCCCATCGCAGGCCTGATGTCCGACAGCCCCGCCGCCGAAGTCGCGGCCAAGGCCGACAGGATGGTGCAGGCGATGCAGGACTGCGGCTGTCATCTGAACAACGCGTACATGCAGCATTCATTGCTGGCGCTGGTCGTGATTCCCGAACTTCGAATATCGGATCTCGGGTTGGTCGACGTACGCACATTCGAAAAAATAGAACTTCTGGAACCATTGGCATGACCACACTCCTGACACCGCAAGCACCCGCGCCAGAACAGTTTACCGATCCCGCCGCCGCTGTTGCACGGTTGGAAGAGCTGTATGTGCAGGCCACCGATTTCCTGTGCGACAGCTTTGCGGACGCCATGGAAAATGGGGCACCTGCCGCACGATTCAGAGCCTATTATCCGGAAATTCGCATCAAAACCTCGACCTATGCCCAAGTCGACAGCCGCCTGAGCTTTGGTCATGTGTCTGAACCTGGTGTTCATGCCACGACAGTGACGCGTCCGGATCTGTTCAGATCCTACCTGACCCAACAGATCGCCCTGTTGATCAAGAACCATGGTCAGCCTGTGACAATTGCGGCGTCGGACACGCCGATTCCGGTGCATTTTGCCGTGGCAAACAATCCCGATCTGGTCGTGCCTCATCAGGGCGCGGCCGACTTCACCCTGCGCGATGTGTTTGATGTTCCGGACCTGACAACCACCAATGATGACATCGTCAATGGCGTGCATGACCATGAAGATGCCGTTGGACCCTTGTCCCTTTTCACCGCCCAGCGCGTGGATTATTCGCTTGCAAGATTGGCACACTACACCGCCACCGACGCTGGTCACTTTCAGAATCACGTGCTGTTTACGAACTACCAGTTCTATGTCTCGGAATTCGAGAACTACGCCCGAGAACAATTGGCGGACCCTGCCAGCGGCTATACCGGCTTTGTTTCAACCGGCAATGCCGAGATCACGGACCCAAAGGCACCTATCGAACAACCGCTGAAACTGCCGCAAATGCCGACCTATCACCTGAAGCGCAAAGATGGTTCGGGAATTACTTTGGTGAACATCGGTGTTGGCCCATCCAATGCAAAAACCGCCACCGACCATATTGCCGTTCTGCGCCCGCACGCGTGGCTGATGGTTGGCCATTGCGCCGGGTTGCGCAATACGCAGGCATTGGGCGATTTCGTTCTGGCCCACGCCTATCTGCGCGAAGACAAGGTCCTGGATGACGATCTGCCTGTCTGGGTGCCGATCCCGCCTCTGGCCGAAGTTCAGGTGGCGCTGGAACACGCCGTGGCCGAGGTGACGAAATTGGAAGGGTATGAGCTGAAACGGATCATGCGGACCGGTACCGTGGCTTCGGTCGACAACCGAAACTGGGAATTGCGCGATCAGTCCGGCCCGGTCCAGCGACTCAGCCAATCCCGGGCAATCGCGCTGGATATGGAAAGTGCCACCATTGCCGCGAACGGCTATCGGTTCCGCGTTCCGTACGGCACTTTGCTGTGCGTGTCGGACAAACCCCTGCACGGAGAATTGAAGCTGCCGGGCATGGCGTCTTCGTTCTATACCACTCAGGTCAGCCGACATCTGGCCATCGGCATCAAGGCGATGGAGCATCTGCGCGGCATGCCGTTGGAGCGTTTGCACAGCCGGAAACTGCGCTCCTTCGACGAAACGGCCTTCCTCTGACGCAAAAAAGCAACGTTTTCCCCATATTTTTAGGGGTTTCAGCGCTACTATTCGTTGTGTTTGGCCACAATATCCCGTTACAGTTACGCGGTGAGGCCCTATAGATCGGGCACGTTAAGGAGACCAAGAAATGGCAAAGCCTATGACAAAGACTCAGCTGGTTGCTGCTCTCGCTGAGGAAATGGGAACCGACAAGAAATCCGCGAACTCCGCGCTGGAGGCCATCACCGGCCTGATCACCCGCGAAGTTTCGGCCGGTGGCGCAGTGACCCTGCCCGGCGTCGGAAAAATCTACTGCCGCGAACGCCCCGAGCGTCAGGTTCGCAACCCGGCCACTGGTGAGACCTTCACCAAAGAAGCCGACAAGGTTGTGAAAATGACCATCGCCAAAGCGCTGAAAGACAGCGTGAACGGCTGATTTCAGCTTTTCGGAACAACGATAAAGGGCCGCCTGTGGGGGGTCCTTTTTCTATCGTCTTGAATATGTTGTGCCTGTCGGGTTTGAACCCGTTTCACACAGCACGTTTCGGCCCGGAATTCACCACCCAAGTGAAAATGCGACTTCAGGGTCAGAGAACTGGCAAAATCTTGCCGTGGCGTTGGCGGGCCTCTTTTCAAAGCTTGTCCGATCACCTTACAACTTCGTCAATCTTCGAACCGGCAATGAAGTATCTTGCAAAACAGCGTCTGTAGAAAGAGAACGACTTGGCCGCGCTTGTCTGGCAGCACCCGTTCCGCGATTGCGGTGGGTCTTATCACTCTTGTCTCTGCCTGCGCGCAAAGCACCACCAATGAAAATCTCGACCCTGAACGTCAGTTGATGGCGCTGCAAGAGGTCTCGAAAAAGCGGGCCAGAGGGCAAAGAGTATGGTGCGTGCCCTACGCCCGAGACCTCAGCGGTATTGAAATTCGCGGCAACGCGAAGGACTGGTGGGGAAGGGCGCAGCAAGTGTTTGAGCGCGGCAAGGAACCGGTTGTTGGTGCGGTTATGTCGTTTCGGGCGACCCGCGGAATGCCCCTGGGCCATGTGGCTGTCGTATCCGATATCCTCACCAACCGGGAAGTCATCGTGAATCATGCCAACTGGCACCGAAACAAGGTGTCGTTGAAGATGGGCGTCAAAGATGTCTCAAAAAACAATGACTGGACGTTGGTTCGGGTTGAAAGCCAACCGGGCCGCTACGGCAATCCCTACCCGGTAAACGGGTTCATCTATCCGGCGGTTGACGAATAGCCTTGCCCAACTTCATTTCACGGGCGGGTTGATTGCAACGCGGGCAACATTCCTTTTGATCGTGCCGTAAAGGCAGCCGCCGTCCGGGTTGGGATGTCGCGTGGTTGAAAAGCCCGCAGATTGTCCAAAGCTGCAATATTGTCGGTAAAAACAGAAACGGGCACCAGAGGTGCCCGTTTCTGTTTTGTGTCTCTGGTCCGGTCAGTGGACCGTTTCAACCTTGTGGAAGTCCAGATCACGATCTTCTGGCATCGAGTCGATGCTCAATACCTCCTGGCGTTTGGTGATCAGGATATAGACGACACAAGCCAGATACAGTCCAACTACGACCGCTCCGATCCACTGGATTTGCAGCCACTGGCTTTGGAACAGCAGGGTCAGGACAAACAGCAGCGCGACGTTGCCCGCCACATAGATCGCCTTTCCGAACCGCTCGACGGTCAGGTTCAGGTTGTCGGTGTACAGACGGATCAGCGAGTCCAGAGAGTTGATCACGAACGTTACACCTACGATCACCATCGCAATGTTGGTGATGCCAGCGGTACTGATGCCGTTCAGGTGGTAATAATAAAGTACAGTGAACCAGATCCCCAGCGGGATCGACGGGAAGATCAACAGCGCGGCCAGCAACTGCCATGTGGTCAGACCACCCACAAAGCGCGACGTAAACTGTCCGATCATGATCGACCATGCAAACCACCAGAACAGGTAGAACGCGTGATAGTCGGTCAATGGCAGGACGAACTTGTGCAGGTTGGCGAAATAGGCGCCGATATTGCTGCCGGTTTCCACGAACCCGGTCACGCCCATACCTGCGGCTGCCCACATGCCCAGAATCAGGGCAAGGAACAGAAAGGTCGAACCGACGGACAGGATGCGAACGTATTTCAGATCGGTCGAGGAATAGGCCGCCGCCAGAATGACGACAAACACGATGATGTAGAAGGTGGTAACGACGGATTCACCATCTCCGACCTCGGGCAGATAGCCGGGCAGGTAGATCAGGAACAGGCTGGCGGTGAAGGCGCATGTGCCAATGATCACCACGTTGTTGATCAGCTTGACCAGCGGGATCTCAAAGAACTTCACGCGGGGTTCTATCACGCAGAAGTAGAAGGCCGTCAGGAAATAGAAGGCCCAGATCAGAAAACCCCAGAATCCGAATTCGATCGCCAGCGGGTTGGCAAAGGCATAGGCCGGGTCCTCGGCGTATCCTCCGAATTCGGTCAGTGGAAACATGATCAGGCCGACATCCAGGCCGGATGTGAACAGAATCGCGATGAACGTGAACAGATGAACCGGTGTCACGCCGACACAGCGCAGGTTCCACCATTTCACGACGAAGAAAGCGACCAGCCCCAATGCCAGCAGGACGCCGAACGATAGAATGTACTCCAGAAGCACCGACAAACCTCCCTTGATATGTCAGGTCCTGCCGCCGATATCTTTAATTGGCCAGTCAATCAATAAAATCATGCGCAAGACTTTTCTTGCATCACGCATGTGTCTTTTTTGACGCGCACCGCTTGCGACCGATCCCAAAATCAGGAACAGTCCGCGCAAAGTGACAGGGGGTCTCCATGGATCTGCGCGCCATAGCCATGGGGCTGACATTTGCCCTGATCTGGTCATCTGCCTTTACCTCGGCGCGTATTATCGTGGCGGATGCGTCCCCTCTGTTTTCGCTGGCCTTGAGGTTTCTGATCTCCGGTGTTCTGGGGGTCATGATAGCTCGCGCGATGGGGCAAAGCTGGCACCTGACCCGAAACCAATGGCGCGCAACGATATTGTTCGGAATCTGCCAAAATGCCCTTTATTTGGGTCTAAATTTCTATGCGATGCAAACGGTCGAGGCTTCGGTCGCGGCCATAATCGCATCCACCATGCCCTTGTTGGTGGCGCTGGCGGGGTGGTTGATTTTCGACGAAAAGCTGCGGCCACTGGGTGTTTTGGGTCTGTTCGCCGGTTTCGCCGGAGTCGCCCTTATCATGAGCAGCCGGATCAGCGCGGGTGTTGATATGTTCGGGGTCGCGCTTTGCGGTTTGGGTGCTCTTGCCTTGACCTTTGCAACCTTGGCCGTTCGCGGTGCAACATCCGGCGGGAACTTCATGATGGTCGTCGGCTTGCAGATGCTGGTTGGTTCAGCCGCGCTGTTTGCGGCTGCTCCGGTCTTTGAAACCATCTACATCCACCCGACGCTGCCACTGGCGCTGGCCTTTACCTACACAACCCTTTTCCCCGGTTTGCTGGCGACACTGATCTGGTTCCTGCTGTTGGACCGGATCGGAGCCGTTCGGGCCGCCACCTTCCACTTTTTGAACCCCGTGTTCGGGGTCACCATCGCGGCGATCCTGCTGGGCGAGAAGCTAGGCGCCATGGATGCGGTTGGCGTCACGGTTACAACCCTTGGCATTCTTGCGGTTCAGCTTTCACGCCAGCCCGCTCAGGGCAGCAGGGCTTCGACCTGAGACAGCAGTTTGCGGGAATCGGGTTTTACATTTGACCCGAAAGTCGCCGCGACTTCACCCTCAGGATCGATCAGGATTTTGTTGAAGTTCCACTTGGGCGTGAACCCGGTCTGCGCGGCAACGGCCTTGTAGAACGGGTGAGCGTCAGCCCCTTTGACCGGAGTGATATCCGTCATCGGCAGGGTCAGCCCATAGTTCATCTCACAGAACTGTTTCACCTCTTCCGCGGACCCAAGTTCCTGATTGAACGAATCCGACGGAACCGCAAGAACGACCAGCCCTTTGCCGGAATAGGCCTCATGTACCTTTTGCAGAGCCTTGTATTGCCCGGTAAACCCACATTGTGACGCGGTGTTGACCACCAGGATGGGTTGGCCGCGCCACTCTTCGATGGCCAATGTGCCTCCGTCGATCGAGTCGAACTCACCGGTCAGCGGTGCCGCCTGAACGGCGCGGCCCAGCAAGATCAGGGCAGTCAAAAGCAGCAATCTCATCATGTCTTGTCCTCCCTTTAATTCAGATACGCGTGACTCTGTTGTTCAGATCACTTGCACGACTGCGAGAGCGGTTTGAAATATCGCTTTGCTTTCCACCCCGCAGCCCCCAGATAATGGCGCAAACACTATTTCAGCCGGAGGATCCATGACTCGCTATACCAAAGACCCCACGGCCATTGCTGCGCTTTCGCCCGAAGAGTTTCACGTCACCCAGCGCAGTGGTACAGAACGTCCGGGCACCGGGAAATACCTGAACAACAAGGAACCCGGTATTTATGTGGATATCGTATCGGGTGAACCGCTGTTTGCCTCGACCCACAAATACGAATCCGGGTGCGGCTGGCCCAGTTTCACCAAGCCGATCGTGCACGAACATGTCGAAGAGTTCCGCGATACCACGCATGGCATGATCCGGACCGAGGTTCGTTCGAAACACGGCGACAGCCATCTGGGGCATGTCTTCCCGGACGGTCCGCGTGAACATGGCGGTTTGCGGTACTGCATCAACTCTGCCTCGCTTCGGTTCATTCATCGGGATGAGATGGAAGCCGAAGGTTATGGCGAATACCTGATTCATGTGGAGGATATTTGATGACCGAGCAACGCGCTGTACTGGCCGGGGGCTGCTTCTGGGGGATGCAGGACCTGATCCGCAAACTGCCGGGCGTGTCACGTACGCGTGTCGGCTATACCGGCGGTGACGTGCCCAACGCGACCTATCGCAATCACGGCACCCACGCGGAAGGGATCGAGATCTGGTTCGATCAGTCTCGGATCAGCTATCGCGACCTGCTGGAATTCTTCTTTCAGATCCATGACCCGACCACGGTCAACCGTCAGGGCAACGATATCGGCATGAGCTATCGATCTGCGATCTACTACGTGGATGACTCGCAGAAACAGGTGGCCCTGGACACCATCGCCGACGTGAATGCCAGCGGCTTGTGGCCCGGAAAAGTCGTGACCGAGGTCGAACCTGTCGGAGAGTTCTGGGAAGCCGAACCAGAGCATCAGGATTATCTGGAGCGGATTCCGAACGGCTATACCTGCCACTTCCCGCGTCAGGATTGGGTCCTGCCCAAACGCTCAAGCGCAGCAGAATAAAGCACCACCTGCCCGGCCCCTCTGAAGCTTTCAGGGGGGCTAGCCCGCGGCCACCCGTGGACGTCCGCTTGCCTCGACCGTGATCAGGGCCTCGACAAAAACGTCCTTTGCCTCGACTCGCGCGGTTTTGATGTCACGATCCACGATCACGCGAATGTCTTCTGCGCCGGCTTCTCGTACTGCACCCTCTGCTTCGGACATCAAAACCTTTTCCAACAGGGCCAGGGCTTCCTCTGACGCGGCGAAGTCCTTCGGGCCATCCTCCAGATGCACACGATATCGCCCTTCCGCCGGGGATGTGACGGTGCCCGAGCGACGCAGGGTCAGCCGCCCCACGACAGCACCAATCGCATTTGCCACGCCCGCATGTTCCGGCAGGATCATTCGGCAGTGCAGCCGTTCACCCACCGCAGGGTAATAGCTGGGGGCCGACGCCCCAAGGCCAACCACATCCACATTCAAAGCAGCGCTCAGCGACAGCAACCCACGGTGTTGTGCCAACCCGCGCTGTGTCAGCACATGACGCGCCAAGTCTTGCGAAGGCAGACCAAAACCAACCTGCTCTTCGTCAAAAGCAGCCTCTAACAAGGTCAAACTGGTCTGTTCCGTCAATTGATCCACGATCATCTGGGCCAACGCTTCGGGAGAGTTTGCCAACATATCCCCTGACCCGACCCGTTTGCGTGCCATCAGTTCCAATGCCTTGCGCGCCGCATCGACATCCCAGGCACGAACCCGCCCCAACACGTGGCTGGCATCAGATGGCGTAACCCCAGACACCTGGATGATTCCGCGATCGACCAGGCGCATCAGCGCCCCGTTCTCCATCCGCGAACGCAGCAAGGAGCTCAGGGGCAGAACGCGATCTCCCAGCCTCTCCAGCAGGCTTTCTTCCCGCGCGCCGACTCCTTCAGCATGGATGCCGGGCACGCGGCGGGCAAAACGCGTATCATGCTCGCCCACGGTCGTGGCCCGCAATTGTTCATCCAGTACAGAATGCACAACGTCGGGCGCTTCTGATGCGATCAGCGAAACGGGCAACACGCGACGCGGGCCCAGGAAAACACCGCCCCGCAACCCTTCGGTCGCAACATGAACCTGACTGTCGCCGCCCAGACCGTGGGTTCGCATCGCCACGGCCTCGACCATGGTGCGAAACCCACCCACCTGCGCCCCGGCCGGGTCGATCGCGGGCTTTCCGTCCCGGATAAGTGCGACATCAGTGGTCGTTCCCCCGATGTCCGAGACCAGCGCATTGTCCGCTCCGGTAAGCCATCGCGCCCCGACGATAGAAGCCGCAGGCCCGCTCAGAATAGTCTCGATCGGTCGTTCCCGGGCCTGTTCCGCGCTCATCAGGGCGCCATCGCCGCGCACCACCATCATCGGCGCCGAAATTCCCAGCGCATGCAGTTGATCCTGTGCACGCCCGATCAATCGGTCGATCATCCCGATCAGCCGCGCATTCAGCACAGCCGTCACCGCGCGTTTCGGACCATTGAGCTTGGCGGACAAGTGATGCGAACAGGTCACCGGCGCCCCGGTTCTTTCCGAGATTATGCGCGCCGCTTCCAACTCGTGCGCCGGGTTGCGGGTGGCGAACTGAGCAGCAACCGCAAAGCCGGAAATTCCGTTATGCGAATCCAAAAAGGCCTCAAGCGCTGCGACATCCAAGGCGGCAGCCTGCCCGCCGGAATGGGTATGCCCACCGGCAATCACCAAGGCCGGATCGCCCTTCAGCGCCTCTTTCAGCCCGTGTTTTTCAAGATCACTGTCCTTGAACCCGATATAGATCAACGCGACACGACCACCCTGCCCCTCGACCAGAGCATTCGTGGCCAGCGTCGTCGACAATGACGCCATCGAGATCTGATCCGGCGTAACCTGCGCCTCTGCCAGCACAGACGAGATCGCCTTGCCCACACCAATCGCCAGATCCGCCCGGGTGGTCAGCGACTTGGCCGAGGCGATGACCTCTTTCTCATCCCTGATCAGCACCGCGTCGGTATAGGTCCCGCCCGTATCTACCCCCAAAGACAACGTCATCGGGTCCTCCTGTCTGTTCGCTGCGGATGGGTTTAGCGGTTATGCACGACACGTCCAGCCTGTTTGCGGCAATTATGACAGTTGTTCCACCGCCCAGCGCGCCGCCTCTGCCACGGTCTCATCCGGGTCTTCCAACAGACGCTGAGCCACTGTTTTCAGTTTCGGCTGTCCCGAGTTTCCAACGGCATACAGAACGTTGCGCACGAACCGGTCCCGGCCGATGCGTTTGATCGGCGAGCCCGAAAACTTTGCACGAAAAGCGGCATCGTCCAGCGCCGCCAATTCTTCCAAACCGGGCGCTTTCAGATCGTCCCGGGCGGCATAGCGCATATCGCTCGCTGCGACGGCAAACTTGTTCCATGGACAGGCCGCCAGACAATCGTCGCAGCCATAGATCCGATTGCCCAACTTTCCGCGCAACTCATGGTCCACCGGGCCTTTATGCTCAATGGTCAGGTATGAAATGCACCGCCGTGCATCCAGTTGATAGGGGGCCGGAAACGCATCGGTCGGGCAGCTGTCCAGACAGGCGCGGCACGATCCGCAATGATCGATCTCTGAATTGTCCGCCGGTAGGTCCAGAGTAGTGAAAACAGACCCTATAAAGGCCCAGTTTCCCCATTCGCGGCTTACAAGATTGGTGTGCTTGCCCTGCCAACCCAGTCCGGCGGCATATCCCAGCGCCTTTTCGGGAACCGGCGCGGTATCGACAAATACCTTTACCTCACCTCCGGCTTCGGCAATCAGCCATCGCGCCAACCGCTTCAGCCGCTTCTTGACAAGATCATGATAGTCCTTGTTCTGCGCATAGACCGAAATTGCACCACGATCCGGGTGTTTCAGGATCTCCGTCGGGTCATGTTCCGGCGTATAGCTTTCGGCCAACATGACCACCGATTGTGCCTCGGGCCAAAGGGCGGCAGGATCGCCGCGCCAATGCGTACGCTCGGCCATCCATCCCATTTGCCCGTGGTACCCGGCGTCCAGATAGGCCCGCAATCGTTTCGGCACCTGTGGAACATCCCAAGGGCGGCACACGCGGCAGGCAACAAACCCCTCTGCCTGGGCTTGTTGCACCAGCTTTTCCTTAAGATCCGATCCGCTCTTCATCTGGCCAAAACATCCTCGGGGGGAATCGCGCCCTTGGCGCGATGGGGGCAGACAGCCCCCCTTGCGCACGCTATCAGAAATCCAGATCAGCGTAATGGGGCGGCGGTCGGAACCCTGGCACCTGATCCGCCAGAATTGACCGAAATGCCGGTCGAGACTTGATCTTGGCATACCAGTCCTTGACCACCTGGCTACGGTTCCAGTCCACGTCCGAGATGTAATCCAGCGAAGACAGATGCGCCGCGGCCGCGAAATCCGCCAATGTCATCTGATCCCCGGCCAACCAACGGCGGTGATCCAGCAGCCACGCCATGTAATCCAGATGGTACTTGATCGCCTTGGCACCCTGTTTGACGTTCTTGCTGTCCGGATACCCCTGTCCTGTCACCTTTTTGTTCACTCGCTCATACAACAGCTTTGATGTCACCTCGTGGTGAAACTTGTCGTCGAACCAACCGACAAGGCGTCTTACTTCAAACCTGGCTTCGGGGGTTTTCGGCATCAAAGCTGGCT
Organism: Ruegeria sp. HKCCD6604; assembly: GCF_013110635.1. Taxonomy (NCBI): domain Bacteria; kingdom Pseudomonadati; phylum Pseudomonadota; class Alphaproteobacteria; order Rhodobacterales; family Roseobacteraceae; genus Ruegeria; species Ruegeria sp. HKCCD6604. The sequence goes on from NZ_WVQW01000008.1 coordinate 41,808, forward strand.
CTGGGCGGGTTTCTTCGATGTATTCGCAGATCGCCGCGCTTTCCGACATGATCTGCCCGTCCAGACGCAACACGGGTACTTTTCCCGCCGGGTTGCGCCGCAGAAAATCAGGATCCTGTTCCCAGTATCGCTCTTCTACCAGCTCAACCTCGATCTTCTTCTCCGCCAGCGACAGACGGACCTTGCGACAATACGGAGAGAGGGGAACGTGAAACAGACGCGCCATGGACTTCCATTCGAACCAGTGAATACCCGACAGATTTAGCCTTGGCAGATAGCGGGTTTCAATCCTCGAAACAATCCGCGCGACCATCTGCGCGGATGGTGGCCGCCCCATCGAGGATCGAAGCCGCCCGTCTGCGGGTGCGCGCAGTCGGATCCGTGACCGACCGGTTGCGCGGGGACGGCAGGATTGCGGCAATCCGCGCCGCTTGAACCGAAGTCAGCTTTGCCGCGCTGGTGTTGAAATAGCGTTGCGCCGCAGCTTCGACCCCGAATACGCCATTTCCGGTTTCGGCGACATTCAGATACACCTCAAGAATACGCTGTTTGCTCCAGAATATTTCAACCACCGGCGTGATCGAGGTTTCCAAAGCCTTGCGCACCCAGCTGCGGCCCTGCCAGAGGAACACATTCTTCACCACCTGTTGCGTGATGGTCGAGGCACCACGATTGCCGCCATCCTCAAGCGCGTCGCGGATGGCTTCGACGTCAAAGCCCCAATGCAGGCAGAAATTTGCGTCCTCGGCTGCAACAACTGATCTTGCCATGATCGGTGCCATGTCTTCGATCGGAACCCATTCGCGTTCAACCTTTCCCAGCCGGCGCCATTCCGACCAGATGGTGTGGGTGACAGGAGGGTTCACCACCGAATAAATCAGGACCAGAGCAGCCACAAGGCCCAGAACCGCCATGACCGCTCGCGTTGCCCAGCGGCGAATCTGCCGCGCCACTGGTTCCTTCTTTCTGGATGCCTTGCGTTTTTTACCGCCGGATTTGCGGGCTGCTTTCTTCGCCATGTCTCAGCTATACGACGCAAGGTTCCGGTTTGAAACGGCCTAAATCGCGAAAGCTCGCGCCTCGCGCGGATGAACGATCGGGCGCGCGGTTTTCAGCGACATTGGATCAAGCCCGGTCAACTCGGGAAACAAGTGCAGGACTTCGCTTTGTGTTTCACGATCCGAAGCTGACAACGCGTGCCCGGGATAATAGCTTTCGCTCTTTGCTCCGTTGGCGAAAACGATCTCATGCTGTTTGAACAACAGGTGGAAATATTCAACCTCACCGCCCTCGACCCGTTTCACGGTGTCATCGTTGACCAGAGTATGCGCCGGAACCAGCGCTTCGGTATGGCCGAACAGATAGGACGCCTGCCAGTCTTCGATCAGCATCCGGTGCTGCGGTGAAACCAGCAATGGGCGATCCAGACCAAACACCCCGGCATCGAAACGGATTGGGGCCAATTTGCCTTCGGCTGCGACGGTTGTACACCCGACCCAGATCAAGGGTTGTGGCCCGTGATCCACCGTGATGACCAGATCACCAGCCTTCAAACCCTCAACCGCGCGCTCACCTTCCGGCGTCGCGATCATGGTCCCTGCCGTAAAACACGGCGGTCCCAGATTTCCGACATTCAGGGGGCCTTGTGTGTTGACGAAAGTGGTCGACACCAGCGTTCCGGGCTGAAGCACCTGGCCGTCTGTGGGGGTGAAAGCCCGAGACCCATCGGCCAGGTAGAAAGTGGTTCCTGTATAGGTCACGTTCCCAACGCCTGACACGTTGATCGTTACAGTATCGCCTGGCCAGGAATTTGTAACGTCTTGACCGTTGACCGTGTCACCACTGGGCGCGTCAATAAGATTGTCATCATTCGCATCAGTCAGGGTGAAATTGCTGACCGCGACGGCCGTTCCCGCTGGTGGCGGGCTTGCGGGATCAAAGGTGAAGAACTGATCGCGATATGTCGTTGGCATCCTGTTGCCCCTACTCTGTCACCATTAGAAACCGAAACAGGCAATGGCTATCACTACAAGGTAAAAAAAGCATGGCGAAATTCGGAAGAACAGGCAAGAATCCCACCGAAACCGCACAAAAACTGTGGCCCCGCGTGCTGCAAATGGCACGCGGGGCCGGTTTTTTGGTGGAATTTCGGCTTACTCCGCCGGAACTGCCGTGGCTTCTTCGCTCAGCGGGTGGCTGAGTTTGTTGAGCATTTCTTTGGGACAAACCTGTAAGAAGTTGCCCTTTTCCACATCCCAATGCTGGAGAATATCTGCAGCCTTGCGGCTGTAAGTCTCCTCGGCGTGACGCGTGATCAGGGCTTTCAATTGATCCACCCAATGGTCCACGGTGACCGGGCAGGTAACAAGCGTTTCCTTGTTCATCAACGCTTCGGCCTTGCCTTCAGGATCATACAGATATGCCATGCCACCGGTCATCCCGGCACCGAAATTGGCCCCGATATCACCAAGAATCACGGCCACACCGCCGGTCATGTACTCACACCCGTTCGAGCCACATCCTTCAACCACAACTTTGGCGCCCGAGTTGCGCACGGCAAACCGTTCACCCGCGCGGCCGGCCGCAAACAGATGGCCGTCAGTTGCACCGTAGAGAACCGTGTTGCCGATGATTGTGTTGTCGTCTGCCTTCAGCGGGCTGACCTGCGGCGGGCGCACAACGATCGTGCCGCCAGACAGGCCCTTGCCCACATAGTCATTGGCATCCCCCGACACTTCCAGCTTCAGACCCGGGGCAGCGAAAGCCCCCAGAGACTGACCGGCCGAACCCTGGAGTTTCACGTGCAGGTGGTCATCCTGGAACGTGTTCCGCATGCCGAAGTTCTGCACAATGTGGCTGGAAATACGGGTTCCGACGGTCCGGTGCGTGTTCTGGATGGCATATGACAACTGCATCTTCTCGCCGTCCTTCAGGAACCGCGCCGCATCGCGCACGATCTCGGCATCCAGCGTGTCGGGCACGGCGTTGCGGTCCTTGTCGCGATTGTACACGATGTTATGCGCACCATCGACGGTGATCAGCAGCGGGTTGAGATCCAGATCGTCCAGATGCGCCGAGCCACGGCTGACCTGAGCCAGCAGGTCGGCACGGCCGATGATCTCATCCATCGAGCGGGCACCAAGGCTGGCCAGAAGCTCGCGCACTTCCTGAGCGTAGAAGGTGATCAGGTTCACCACCTTGTCCGCGTTTCCGGTGAACTTGGCGCGCAGGCTTTCGTCTTGCGTGCATACACCAACCGGACAGGTGTTCGATTGGCACTGACGCACCATGATGCAGCCCATCGCAATCAGCGCAGCGGTGCCGATCCCGTATTCTTCGGCCCCCATCATCGCAGCCATGACAACGTCACGTCCGGTCCGCAGACCACCATCGGTGCGCAGAGTCACACGATCACGCAGGTTGTTCATCGCCAGAACCTGATGCGCCTCGGTCAGGCCCATCTCCCATGGCAGACCGGCATATTTGATGCTGGTCGCGGGTGAGGCACCCGTACCGCCATTGTGACCCGAAATCAGGATAATATCCGCTTTCGCCTTGGCCACACCGGCAGCAATCGTGCCAACGCCCGAAGACGCCACCAGTTTAACCGTCACCTTGCAGCGCGGGTTGATCTGTTTCAGGTCATAGATCAGCTGCGCTAGATCCTCGATCGAGTAGATGTCATGATGCGGCGGCGGAGAAATCAGCGTCACGCCCTTGGTCGAATGCCGCAAACGCGCGATCAGGTCGGTAACCTTCATGCCCGGCAGCTGACCGCCCTCGCCCGGTTTCGCACCTTGGGCAACCTTGATCTCCAGCTCTTCGCACTGGTTCAGGTATTCGGCGGTCACACCGAACCGGCCCGAGGCCACCTGCTTGATCTTGGCCGAGGGGTTGTCGCCATTCGGCTCGGGCACGAAGTGTGCAGGATCTTCACCACCTTCACCCGAGTCGGATTTCGCTCCGATCCGGTTCATGGCCACGTTCAGCGTCTTGTGCGCCTCGGGGCTGAGCGCGCCCAGTGACATGCCCGGCGTGACGAACCGTTTGCGGATCGAGGTGATCGATTCCACCTCTTCGATCGGGATCGGCTTGGCCAGCGGTTTGAAATCCATCAGGTCGCGCAGATGGATCGGCGGGTTCGATTGCATCTTGGCAGAATACTGTTTCCACAGCTCATAGGACGCCTTGTTGCAAGCCATCTGCATCATATGCATCGAGGTCGCTTCCCACGCGTGGGTTTCACCCGATTGCCGCGCCTTGTAGAAACCACCGATCGGCAACACGTCCAGACCACTGTTCCAGCCCTTGGCATGGATTTCTTCGGCCTTTGCCTGAATGCCGGTGACGCCGATGCCGGAAATCCGGCTGGTCATACCTGGGAAATACTCTGCCACCATCGCGCGGCTCAGTCCAACAGCCTCGAAGTTCAGGCCTCCGCGATAGGACGAGATCACCGAGATGCCCATCTTGGCCATGATCTTCAGCAGGCCCTGGTCGATGGCCTCGCGATAGCGGGCAACATTTTCGGTCAGGGTGCCATCCAGCAACCCGCGTTCGATCCGGTCGGCCAGCGAGTCTTCGGCCAGATAGGCGTTCACAACGGTCGCGCCACAGCCGATCAGAACCGCAAAGTAATGCGGATCGACACATTCAGCCGAGCGTACGTTCAAGGAACAGAACGTCCGCAGGCCCTGACGGGTCAGGTGCGAGTGCACTGCGCTGGTGGCAAGGATCATCGGCATCGCCACACGATCTTCACCCGAGTTCATGTCGGTCAGCACCAGATGCCCTGCGCCAGACCGGACAGCCTCTTCAGCTTCGGCTCTGACACGGGCCAAAGCAGCGCTCAGCGCGCCTTGACCAGGCTCAAAGCTGCAATCGATCTCGGCCAGCGGAGCATTGAGGTTCCCAACCAGTTCATCCCATTGCGCGTTTCCAACAAAGGGGCTTTCCAGAACGATGATCTCGGTCTGGCTGCTGTCCTCATCCAGCACGTTTTTCAGGTTCCCGAACCGGGTTTTCAAGGACATGACGCGGTATTCGCGCAAACTGTCGATCGGCGGGTTGGTGACCTGAGAGAAATTCTGCCGGAAGAAATGGCTGAGCGGGCGGTATTGCTTGGACAGAACCGCCGAGGGCGTATCGTCACCCATGGACGCCAGCGCTTCTTTGCCATCTTCAGCCATAGGCGCAAGAATCTGCTCCAGCTCTTCGACTGAATAGCCTGCCGCGATCTGGCGTTTGCGCAGATCTTCGCCCGAGAATATCGGCTTTTCGGTCACACCTGCCAGCGCCTCGTCCAGATCGTTGATCTTGCCGACCCACTCGCCAAACGGCAATGCGCTCGCCAGCTTGTTCTTGATCTGGGTGTCGCGATACAGCTTGCCTTTTTTCATGTCGACAGCCAGCATCTGACCGGGGCCCAGCGCGCCTTTTTCGGTCACTGTGGACTCATCAATCGGCACCATGCCGGCCTCGGATCCTGCAATGACCAGACCATCGCCAGTCACGACGTAACGCATCGGACGCAGGCCGTTGCGGTCCAGCCCAGCACAGACCCAGCGGCCATCCGTCATGGCCAGCGCGGCGGGGCCGTCCCACGGCTCCATCACTGAGTTGCAGTAAGAATACATGTCGCGCCACGCCTGCGGCAGTTCCACCGCCTGCTTGGACCAACTTTCCGGAACCAGCATGGTTTTCGCCATCGGGGCCGAGCGGCCCGCACGCACCAGAACCTCAAAAACCGAGTCCAATGCTGCGGAATCCGACGATCCTCCGGCGATAATCGGCTTGATATCCTCGGCATAATCCCCAAATGTCGAGGACGCCATGCGGATCTCGTGGCTTTTCATCCAGTTGATGTTGCCTTTCAGCGTGTTGATCTCGCCGTTATGCGCCAACATGCGGAAGGGCTGCGCCAGCCACCATTGCGGGAAGGTGTTGGTGGAATAGCGCTGGTGGTAGATTGCGAAGGCGGATTCAAACCGTTCGTCCATCAGGTCGGGATAGAAGACGGCAACCTGCTCGGCCAGCATCATGCCCTTGTAGATGATCGAACGGCAGGACAGCGACGCCAGGTACAGCCCGGAAATACCCGCTGCCGAGGCGGCCTTTTCAATACGGCGACGAATGACATAGAGCTCGCGCTCGAAGGTCTCTTCGTCCACTCCTTTGGAATTCGAGATTAGGATCTGCTCGATCTCGGGCCGGGTGGCGTTGGCTTTTTCACCCAGACAGGTGACATCGACCGGCACGTGACGCCAGCCATAGATGTAATAGCCCATGCGCAGAACTTCGCTTTCCACGATGGTCCGGCACTGTTCCTGTGCGCCAAAGTCGGTGCGCGGCAGGAAAACCTGACCAACAGCGATCAGTTCGTCCAATTTGGGCTCGTGGCCTGTGCGCCTGATCTGATCGTAGAAAAACGAGACCGGAATCTGCACGTGAATGCCCGCGCCATCACCGGTCTTTCCGTCCGCATCAACCGCGCCGCGGTGCCAGATCGCCTTGAGCGCGTCGATACCGGCGTCCACAACCTTGCGCGACGCTTTCCCATCCACGGACACAACGAGACCCACACCACAGGAAGAATGCTCTTCTTCCTCGGAATAGAGACCATTTTCAGCCATCCATTTGCGCTTGGCTTCTTCGGCCCGCACCCAATCGGCATCATATTTGGTCATTGGCTGTCTCCTTCGTCAGAGGGGGCGTACATGGCTTCGACCTCGGCTTTGGTCATCTGCCGGCGTTCGCCTGCGAACGCGTAGCCCTGGGGCTTTTTGTCGATGTAAAGTTCAAGTTTCAGCGGGTTGCCTGCGGCGTTGTCAAACAGACCTGCCGCCATTTGCGTCTGGCCGTGCATCTCGCCCGGGAGCGTGATCCGATACCAAAGCGCCGAGCCGCAATCGGCGCAAAAGGCGCGCTCGGCCCAGTCAGAGGAAGTGAAGGTTTTGACCGGTCCAAGCGCGGCATAGCCTTCTTCGGCCTGAAACGTCACCAGCATGGAACTGGTCCAGCGCCGGCACTGGTCGCAATGGCAGGCCCCCAGCGCATCCCGCGCCGGAGTTGCCGTCACCGTAACCGCGCCACACATGCATTGGCCTTGCAATTCAGGCATTTCGAAGCCTCCTAATCGCCGGGATTATTCGGCCGCAACGGCAGATTTGGCATTGAAGCGTTCGATGATCGCATCAGCGCAGTCACGACCGTCCCGGATCGCCCAGACCACCAGCGAGGCACCGCGCACGATGTCACCGATTGCATAGACTCCGTCCATTTCGGTCTCGCCGGTTTGGAACGCCGCCTTGATCGTACCCCAGCGGGTGACCGGCAGATCAGGTTGTCCGAACAGCGTCGGCAGGTCTTCAGGTTCGAATCCAAGCGCCTTGATCACAAGATCGGCGTCTTCGACATAGTCCGCGCCTTCGATCACTTCGGGGGCCTGACGACCGGATGCGTCTGGCTGTCCCAGGCGCATCTTCTGAACGATGACACCATTGACCGTGTCTTCACCCGTGAACCCCTTGGGCGCGCTGAGCCATTCGAAGATCACGCCTTCTTCCTCGGCATTCTGCGTTTCACGCTGTGACCCCGGCATGTTGGCCCGGTCCCGGCGATACAGACATTTGACAGAAGTCGCGCCCTGACGGATCGAAGTGCGCACGCAATCCATCGCAGTGTCACCGCCGCCAATCACGACGACTTTTTTGCCGTCGGCGTTCAAGCGACCGTTGTCGAATTCTTCGACCTGGTCGCCAAAGCTTTTCCGGTTCGAGGCTGTCAGGAAGTCGATCGCCTTTTCGATCCCGGCCAGACCGCTGCCCGGCATTGCCAGGTCGCGCGACTTGTAGACACCGGTCGCAATGATAACGGCATCATGCCTGGCCCGGATTTCTTCGAACTTGGCCGCATCCACGTCGCAATTCAGAACAAACTCGACCCCACCATCAGCCAACAGGTCATTGCGGCGCTGAACAACGTCTTTTTCCAGTTTGAACCCCGGAATGCCATACATCAGCAGGCCACCGGCCCGGTCATAGCGGTCGTATACCGTGACCTGGATACCAGCCTGGCGCAGCATATCCGCAGCGGCCAATCCACCGGGGCCAGCACCAATGATACCCACGCTTTCAGCGCGTTCGGCCGATGGAGCAACCGGCTGGACCCAGCCTTTTTCCCATGCGGTATCCGTTATGTATTTCTCGATCGAACCAATCGTGACCGTTCCATGGCCCGACTGTTCGATCACGCAGTTGCCCTCGCACAGGCGGTCCTGCGGACAGATGCGCCCGCAGATCTCGGGGAAGGTATTGGTGGCCTGACTTACCTGATAGGCTTCTTCCAGGCGCCCGGTCGCAGTCAGGCGCAACCAGTCTGGAATATTGTTGTGCAACGGGCAATGCGACTGGCAGTACGGAACACCACATTGGCTGCACCGACTCGCCTGCTCGGCTGCTTTTTCGGCGGCGAACTCGGAATAGATCTCGTCAAAGTCGTCCTTGCGGTCATTGGCAGCACGCTTTTCCGGCATGACGCGGTCGATCTGCACAAATTTCAGCATCGGTTGCTTGGCCACGGGTCAGACTCCATGAATTGGCTAGGTTCCGTTTCTTTACGGGATGCGCTTTTGGATGAAAAGTCAATTATGCTGACCTAAATTGAAAAAAAGCAGCGCGCCTTTAAGAAAAGTGGATAATAATTGGAAATTTTAGATCCGATTCGGACCTATATGCGCGCTTTCCTTTTTTCCATCGCCCTTATACCCATAACCCACAAAGAACACGTGGCAGCAGCACGGCAGGGCAGATGAGTTTGTTTCACCTGATTCTCGTAGCAATCATTCAGGGAATCACTGAGTTTTTGCCCATATCCTCATCTGGTCACCTGATCCTGCTGCCCAACCTGTCGGGGTTGCAGGATCAGGGTCAAGCCATTGATGTCGCGGTGCATGTGGGAACCCTGGGCGCCGTGGTGCTGTATTTCCGGTCAGATGTAAAACAGGCCCTTGCCGGATTACCGCGCGCATTGACCGGACGGGCGGATACACCGCAGGCCCGGCTTGCTCTGGGCCTGATCGTTGCAACTGTTCCTACCGTGATCGCGGGCCTCATTCTGCATGTCACCGGGTTGAGTCAGGCCATGCGTTCGATCACGGTCATCGGATGGACAATGCTGGGATTCGGTCTGCTGCTGTACTGGGTGGATCAGAAGGCTCCTGAAACCAAAGAGGCCGAAAACTGGGGAATACGCGACGCGTTCATCATGGGTCTGTGGCAGGTTCTTGCCCTGATCCCAGGCACGTCCCGTTCCGGGATAACTATAACCGGCGCGCGGCAATTGGGATATACCCGTGAAGACGGCGCGCGGATCGCGATGTTGATGTCGATCCCGACAATCCTGGCGTCGGGCACACTGCTGGCATTGGATGCCGTGCGCGGGGCCGATATGCAACTGGCCCGGGATGGGGCCATTGCGGCGCTGTTTGCCTTTCTTTCGGCCCTGCTGGCGCTCAGCCTGATGATGCGGCTTCTGCGCAGCGTCAGCTTCACACCCTACGTCATCTACCGCGTCATTCTAGGTGTGATACTTTTGATCATGGCCTACAGCTGATCAGATACGCAGGTTTTTGGCCGAGTTCTGAATGTCGTCATACTGACCCGAGGGGCGGAATTTCCACAGGTATTCCGGCAGTACCGATTCCAGCGTGGTCGGCACGATACCAAGGTCTGTAAAAGACTTTGCGCCCTCGGCGACAACATTGTCGTGACGCAGGTTCTTAAGCTGATCGCGCGTCAGAATGTTGTTGGGGAACAGCTGGAAGCTGACAAATTTAACGATATCCAGCACACCCGCCATAATCCGCGCGGCAAAGAACGGCAGGCCGATGATGACGCGGCGACGGTGAATCACTTCAAGCATCTGCTGCATCAAGGCACGAAAGGTCTTAACCTCGGGGCCGCCAAGCTCGTAAACACCCGGCTCTGCCTGCCCCAGAACGCCTTTGACGGCAGCCTGCGCCACATCGTCGACGAAAACGGGCTGGAATTTTGTCTCGGCCCCGACCAGAGGCAGGAACGGTCCCATGCGGGTCATTCCGGCGAAACGGTTGAAGAACTGGTCTTCGGTGCCAAAGATCACCGAAGGACGCAGGATCACGGCATCTGGCATATGTTTCAACACGCCCGCTTCACCATGTGCTTTGGTCCGGGAATACGCGCTGGCTGAATTCGCATCCGCACCGATGGCCGAGATATGAACCATCCGCTTGATGCCCTGCTCGGCCGCCAAACGCGCGATGCGTTCAGCTCCTTCGGCCTGAACGGTATCAAACCCGTTCTTGCCAAGCTCGTTCAGCACACCCACGCAGTTTACAACCGCATCGGCGCTCTGCATCGCCAGCGCCACCGAGGCGTCATCCCGGATATTGCACAGCACCGGTTCGACCTGACCCACGGCACCATAGGGTTTGACGAACATGGCCTCGTTCGGGCGACGTACAGCCACCCGGACACGCCACCCCTCTTTCGCCATGCGCCGCGCGATGTAGCGACCGACAAATCCCGATCCGCCAAAAATCGTCACCAGTTTCGACATGAGAGGGCTCCTGCTGAGAAATTGCGCCCTAGAACTAGCGCCCGCAGGCCAGTCAAACAAGGCGCTAATTCGCCGCGACGGCGTTGAAAACCATGCGTGGAAAACACCGGCCGGGAACCGAATTCAAAAAACTTAAAAAAATCTCACCGAATCTGGTTGACGCCCCCCGCGACTAGGCTTAAACGCCCCTCCACGACACCTGCCCAGGTGGCGGAATTGGTAGACGCGCTAGCTTCAGGTGCTAGTGTCCGTATGGACGTGGAGGTTCGAGTCCTCTCCTGGGCACCAAACATCCCCACAAGATGTTGAAACACAAAAATTTTCTTTGCAGGCATCAAAATACCCCCTGATTTATCTCCCGATTTCTCGCTGATAGACCTGTAGGTATTGGTTGGTATCGCGCAGCTTCCAAGCTTCGACAGAATCGTCCGCTGACTGCAGCTGAGTTGTTAGGTTTAGTTATGGTTGTTCCGCCCGTTCCTATGGTCCTAATGATCAAAGCCAAGGCTGCGCAATCTACAACGAGACGGATAGCCAAAATCGATTATGAGTCGTATCCTCCGCTCAACCGGCGCAAGCGGGTCACTGACGGAAAAGTACCGCAAAGCAGTCGTGCATCTCAGTCGAGCAAATGTCCGATCCGGCCCCAAAGCCGGGTGCTGCAGTCCGCGCTAACGACGTCAACGCGCAGAAACCTGGCATTGCAAAATCCGGCGTGCGGCCCACAGCAGAACTTGACTCTTACTTCGAACAACGGCGGCTTTGAACCACACCAACTCAAAAAGAGAATTGGGCTCAATTCTCATTCTGCCACAAGCGCGACGACGGCTTCGCGTGGTTCGGAATGGCGGTTATTGGCCGGACGTTGTTTGTTGATTGATCTACGAAACACCAAAGCGAACACGGGAGGAGTGAAGTAGAAAGATACAACGGTTGACAACAGAACGCCGCCTGCGATTGCTACGGCGAATGGTGGCCAAAATGCACCTCCACCCAAAATCAGGGGTAGGAAGCCGCCAAAGGTCGTGACCGTTGTCGAAATAATGTGACGGCTGGAACCACTAACTACGCGAGCCATGGCTGCGCGATCTCCCTGGCTGGCCTCTCGGTCTTGTTGTAACCCGGTCAAAATAATGATCGCCGCGTTGATCGAAACCCCTATTGAGCCGATGACCCCGATGATTGCTGTTATTCCGAACGGGAATTGCATGACTGCAAGCGACAGCAGTGAAAGGCCTGCAGACAACACGCACACGACCAAGGTCACAAGGGTCAGCCGGAACGAGTTGAAGGTCAGAACGATCGTCGCGATGGAGAGTGTGACGATCAATCCGACAGAGGCGAGCAAATTTCCCACGGTACTGGATCGCGCATCACTGTCGCCGCCTAAGGACATCGAATAGCCTTGCGGCAACACAAACCCGGACGCATCAAGCGCTTCCAATACGTCCTGCAAAGCCTCTTCGGGTAAAACACCAGGTACGATAAACGCCTGTATGGTGTTTTCTCGCACGCCATCCGTTCGAGTTATGACGCTTTCTGCAGGTTCGATTATGGGTCTGGCTAGTTCTGACAACGGCACAGCAGGGAAAATTCCTGTCGCGGATATTTCGGCAGCGTTCGGCAGTAGAATGGGCATACTGACAATCGCGCTTAGATCTGATCGCACCTCGTCACCCAAACGAACGCGCACCGGCAACTGCTCAGTCCCTTCGATCAGTGACCCACCGGTGATGCCAACAAGCGCCGTGTCCAGCTGACCCGCTATATCCGCCAAGTCCAGCCCCAGCAAACGGGCTTTGACCTCATCAATCTCGAACCGGATTTGAGGGTTGCCGCCGTTCACACTGGCGCGCGCCTGCGTCACCAGATCGAGATTGGCCATTACTGAACGCACCTCGTCGCCCAGATTACGTAATACCGAGATGTCCTGCCCCTGAATTTTGACTTCAACCGGTGCGGCGACCGGAGGACCCTGAACAAGATTGCGCACGATGATCTGCGCGTCAGGAAAGTCGATATCCAGACGGCTCTGCAACGCTCCGACAAGGCGGGCCGCATCGTCGGCCGTGTTGGTCGTGATCATGGCCTGTGCAAAACCGGGCTCGCGCGAACGGTTGCCAACGATGTTGTAGTAGAATGCCGGGCCGGACTCTCCGACGGTCCAGTAGACACTTTTGACGCCGTCGTCAGCCAGCAGCATTTCATCGATCTGGCGGGCGGTTGCTTCGGTGGTGGCAATTGACGTTCCACCCGGCATATCGGCTTCGATATAGAATTGGTTGCGGTCGACGCCCGGGAAGAATTGCGCGGTCAGCGTTGGAAAGGCCGCAAAGCCAAGCACGGGCAAGATCAATGCCAACACGATGGATCGCACCGGATTAGCGACTGACAATCGAATTGAGGCCTCGAACATTCGGGCAAGCGGCGGGATGCTGATGCCGCGGCTCAGCATTCCTGCGTCGGGGCGGTCCGACAGTAGCCAGCCCGCAATCGCCGGGGTCACCGTCAAGGCCACAACAAGGGACCAGACAAGCATAAGCACCACGGCGATAGCGATGGCACCGACAAAGTCGCCTGCGGGTCCCGGCAGCAAGATCATCGGCGTGAAGGCAAGCGCCGTTGTCACGGTCGATGCCAGCAGTGGCGCGGCTAACCTGCGAACAGCATCCCGTACGGCTGCTAGCCGATCCATCCCATCCTGCAGACGACGTCGAATTTCATCGGTCATGACGATGGCTGCGTCAACGAGCAGACCAAGGGCAACAATCAGGCCCGTCACGGACATCTGATGAATTGGCAATCCAATCATGTTCATCGTCGCCAGAGTTGCCAATGAGACAACCGGCAATACCAAAGCCACAATCCCAGCTGCCCGAACCCCCAACGTAACAAACAAAACTGCCACGACCAGTGCCACGCCAATGGCCATGTTGATCCCAACCTCTGACAAACGATCCGTCGTGTACTCGCTTTGATCAAACAGCAGTATTTCCTGCATGCCCAAAGGTACCGATGCGGCGCCGGCCTCAAGCTCATCCCGAAGAAAGCCCGTCCAACGGTCGATCTGTACCCCGTCCTGCGCCAGAACTCCTATCAAAACCGAGGGCTTTCCGTTGGCAAACGCGATTGAGGGCTGCGGTTTGCGCGCGCCCCGGTCTACGCTGGCAATATCTCCGAGCTGCACCACGGCACCGTCTGCATTTTCTCGCAGGACGATGCTTCGAATGCGGTCCAAAGTCTCAATTTCTCCGCTTATGCCTATTGTCAGGTCGACATCGGACTGCAACCGCCCGGATTGAACCTTCCCATCTGCTTCTGCAATCCGCTGGGAGATCTCGGCAGCGCTGAGCCCAAGCGCAGCGGCCTTGTCCATATCGACATTGACGAGCACTTCTTCTTCCGGCTGACCGAAATAGTCCACGGCTCGCGTAGAGGGTATCGCGCGCAGCCTGTCACCCAGAGCTTCGGCATGCCGCGACAGCAAAGTTAACGGGAAGTCCGGATCCTCGGCCGCAACGGCAATGACAGCAGAATAGGCAGAAATACCCTCGGCATCGAATTCCGGCGGCAACACTCCACTCGGAAAGTTCTGTCGAGCATCTTCAACGGCATCCCGAGCTTCGGCCCAAACCTGCTCAATGGTTGCTTCATCCAGCGTCTCCAGCAACTCTACCGAAACGACCGATACGCCCGACCGGGATACAGAGCTGATTTCATCCACCTCGGCAATTTTCCGAAGCTCTTCTTCGATTTCTGCGGTAACCAACGCTTCGACCCGTTCAGGGTCTGCACCAGGGAACTGCGTCGTCACAGTTGCGAAGAGGTTGGTAATCGTTGGGTCTTCCTGCCGTCCCAGCGACAGGAACGAAGACAGACCTGCAGATACAAGCACCAAAATGATGAGGGCAACCAGCCGGGGGTGGCGAAAGGTAAGGGTTTCCATCAAATCGCTCCGTTACTCGCCAGTGTTGAAGGCGACGCGCTGACCAACGGTTACGCGTTGCGGCCCCTGATCGATCAGGACGGTGCCTTCCGGAAACGTGCCACGCACAAAGACACGGTCATCTTCAGCATGCAGAACTTCGACCGTTGCGAGGCGCACAATCTTCTGCGCGTCAGCAACCAGCAGTGTCCATTGCCCACGCGTACCTTCTTTCAAGGATGTCGTGGGCACCCAGGTTCCCGCACTCTGTACGGGATCAATTATATGCACACGAGCGGTCTGCCCGAAGGCAACGTCCGGCGCGTTCCTCAGATCGAAAAGTGCGGTTCTGGTGCGGGTTACCGGATCAATGTCGGGCCGCAAGGTTGCAAGGTTAGCCCGATAGCCTTGACCAGCGATCTCGATTTCAACATCTGTCAGAAGCGCCGGGTCAACGTCGAGTGGGATACCAATTCGAACCTGCGGCGCCACGACCTCGACCATACCCAGAACCAGTTCGCCCGAGCGCAGAGTTTCACCGCCGTCCACGTGTCGCGCGGTTATTTGACCAGAAAACGGAGCCTCAATGCTGGATTTCTCGATCCGAACGGTTACGTCCCGCAGCGCTGCATCCAGTTCCCCAATTCTAGACAACAATTCATCTTGTCGGGAAACTGCCTCATCTAAGCGAGCTTGACTGGTAAAGCCTTGTTCGATGAGTTTCGCGTTTCGCTCGACCGTTTTCTCGGCAAATGAAAGCTGGGCTGCAATGGCATCACGAGATGCCGTCAGTCGGTCGCGTTCAACTTCCAACAGAGCTACGTCCAACGTTGCGAGAAGTTGGCCCTTAGCAACCTCGTCACCCTCATCCACCAGAATTTGATCAAGCGTCCCATTCAATTCGAAAGAGATATCTGCCGAACGCTGAGGCTCGACCTGACCGATGAACACACGGTCGACTGTGTAGGCGCTTTCGGACGTGATTGGTGTGGCGGAGACCGGGGTTACAGCAGCGGCATCTGGCGCCGGTACAGCATCTGCTCTGCGCGTCAGCTCCGATGCACCGAAGTAAACTGCGGCCGCTGCAACACCTATGAAGCTAACGGTCACCCCGACACGCACGGTACCGCGTAAAACACGCAAAAAGAGGCTCGGCTTGGTCTCTTCAGTAAAGTATTTCGCGGGACTTGGCATTTGCGGACCTCATCAAGTTAGCATCTCTAACATATGTTAGAAGTTCTCACTTTGACAAGGGATACGTGATCTGGCACATGTTGGATCATGACCAGCATAGAAAAAAGTCACTCAACAATCAGCCAGGCGACAGGTCAATCGGTGAGCAAGAAAGCCTATCATCACGGCGATCTCCGCGCTGCACTGATCGAAGCAACCCGACAGTTGGTTGAAGAAAAAGGTCCGGACAGTTTTTCCGTTTCCGAGGCCTGTAGAAGGGCTGGCGTATCAACCGCGGCACCTTACAAGCACTTCAAAGACAAGACAGAAATGTTGGTCGCCACTGTCCTTGAAGGAATGGATCGGCACCGAGACAAAATGCTTGCCGCACTGCAAGGCGTTCCCGAAGGATCTCCCGAGCGCATTACTGCCATCGGGATGGAGTATGTTGCCTTCGCGTTAAATGAGCCTGGGATCTTCAGACTGAAATTTGGCGGCTTCACAGATCGCATCGCGGATCCCCGGTTGGAGGAAGGTGGCCAGCAAAGTTTCGGGATTCTCTTGACTGAGGTAGCAAAGTGTCTCGGTGAACCGGGAATCACAGACGAAGTTCGCCGCCGTGGTTTTTTGTTGTGGAGTTTCGTGCACGGGCTGTCCTTCATTCTGCATGACAAAGGGCTTGCTGAGAAAGGCGAAGATTTCGATCTTCATACCCTTCTTGAGGACGTTTCGGAAAGAATGCTGAATTGAGCGTTCTCACGCCAAAACGAACTTGACCAAGCGCAGATAGCAGACAATCTAAGCCGCTATCACGCCTACGCGTAAACGATTGCTCTGGTTCACATAGAAGACATTTTTGGACAGCGCAGCGAATGTCCGCTATCCACAATCGCAAGGTCTCATCGTGAATGCCGGCTTGGGATTGAGCTAGTGTTACCAGATAGGGTCTATAGCAGAGTTTTCAGTCCAATACTTCCGTTTCTCAACCTGGAATTATATAGGCGCGTTTGTTAGCTGGGAACTTCTGCAGGCACCAAGATCGTCATTCCTGCTCGGTCTGCTACGGCCATGATTGCCGGAATGTCTGGCGGTCCATCTGGCGCCGGAATTTCTGTCGTACCATCAGGCATTGCTTCACCAGCTTCAGTAAAGAAAGTGTCATGCATCGCGCCAGGGGCGTTTATGCAAAGTAGCCGGCCAGGCCGTTCCCCAGTACACGTAAAGGCGTGCACTGCGCCGTCCGGAACTTTGACGAAGTCACCACTTTTTGCGCTGATTGTCTCACCATTCACAAAGAACTCGAATTCACCATCAAGCACATAGAAGCTTTCGTCTTCGCCAGCATGATGATTGGGTGGCGCACCGGCACCCGGCGCCGTCTTTATCTCAACGATTGTGCAACGATCTCCGGTCTCACTGGGAAAGGCGTGAAAGGTTAGAAGGTTTCCTAGAAGATGATAAATTCGCGGACGAGGTTCAGCCATTACTTCAACTCCCTTTACTTGAAACACACTGCCCTTATGATACATATATCTACTAATGAGACAAGTGTATCACAAAAGGCTTGGTATTGGCGTCGCGTACAAATCAAATTAATCGAACACGAGAAGCACTTCTTTCAGCTGCACGTGACTTGATGTCGGAAGGCAAAGAAGTCACGCTGGCAAAAGTCGCTGAGCGTGCCAAAACCAGTCGTGCGACGGTCTATCGTTACTTTTCTGATCCAAGTGTCTTGGCTTTGGATGCGACGCTCGATCTTGAAGTTACTCCAACTTCAGAACTTCTCGAGGGGCTGAAAAACGTCAGGAGCCGCGTACACGCCGTTGCGCGCTACTATCTGGATTTTTCTCGGGTTCATGAGGCGCACTTCCGGCAGTTTCTAGCTGAATCACTCAAGGCATCACTTGAAGATGGAACTGTCAAAATGCGTGGCGCCAGAAGAGTGGCGGCTTTTTCGGAAGCACTTGCACCAGTTCAGCCATTGATGAAGCCGAAGGAAATCGACGACCTGGCAAAGCGATTGTCCATGACGACGGGCATGGAACAACTTATTATTCTGGAAGACATTTTGCGAGTGGACGAAGCAACCGGTTACCAACTTCAGGAAGGGTTGGTCGATGCTCTGTTGGATCGGTACTTACCAAAAAACTGAGACAGAATTCAGATGCCGACTTCATCCCAAAACTGCTGGAAAATAGACACCAGTTAAACGTCCGCTTTGCATTGACTGTGTACTTCGCGACGAAGAACGCGAACGGCCGTTTTGACCGCATCTCGGACGTTAACTGCGCCTTTTTTTGAACGGCTGCTTTGCGGAGGAAGCGGCCAACACAGCCTGTAAGTGCAACAGGCCGCCAACGCGTCGACAAGCCGCTGAGAGAGGCAAAAAAGCACGACCCTTCGGACCGCTGGCGTCCGGTTTGGCTTCACCAAAAAGCGCGGCGTCGCATCAATCTCAATGAGTGTAAGCAGGCAAAAACAGACGTTGCAGGGCTCAGGCCTGCTTTTGAACCTCGGCTTCGTCTGCCACCTCTGCCGACTTTGGTGTCACTTCGACCACATCATCCTCGTCCGCGGGCTCCATGACTTCAGGCTCTTCGGATTGATCTTCGAGCGCACCAACGATCAAAGGCAACATATGTACGCCGGTCGCGCTTGCGATTTCGGGTGTTTGTGGTGTCTGCCAGCTGAGCGTGTCGAAGCTGCCGCAGTTCTGGCAGACCGGTCCCCATTCAGGTTGGATATCATGGCAATTGGTGCACACCCATTGCGGACCACGCGGCGCATTCAGCGCTTTGGCCAACCAGCCTTGCACAATGGCGTCCGAGGCCCCTTCGCCCCGTTCGATAGCGGCCATCAACGTATAGGCGCGCGCATCACCCTGCGTTTCGACCACATCGCCCAGCGCACGGCGGGCTTCGGGGAAGTCCTCGGCCACGATGTTCAGTTCGGCCAATATCAGACGCGTTTCCATGTTCTCGGGGTGAATCCGGGTCAGCGCGGTGAACCGCTTGATCCGTTGGTCTGGGGTTTCATCCGGCACGATGTCGGCAAAGGCATGGGCCAGATCCGGATGCGGCTGAGCCTCCCATGCTTTTTTCAGAATCTTGGTTGCGGCCCGCGGTTTGCCTTTGGCGATATACGCGCGGGCCGCCATGGCAGCGGCTGGCACCAGATCAGGCGACAGGCGATTGGCTTCAATCGCGCGCTCCTGCTGTTCGACCGTCGCACCTTCGTCCAGAATTCCCTTGGCTTCGGACAAGGCCAAAACCGCATCACGCCGTTTGAAGACATCGCGCGGCAAATACCCGGCTTTCAGCTTGGCCGTCAGGGTCGAACGGGCACCGGCCCAATCCTGCGCCTTGGTTTGCAGGTTCAGCAGCACGTCCTGCGTTTCTTCATGACGTGGTTTGATCGCCAGGGCCTTCTCGGCCAGTTTGCGGGCCGTTTCATCATCACCTTCGGCCAGCTTCTGCTTCATGATCCCGCGCACGCCGACGAAACGGGTGGCGCTGGTGGTCACCAGTTTTTTATAAGTGTCCGATGCCTTTTTCGTATCCCCGGTCATCTCGGCGGCCTGTGCCACCAGCAGGTCGGTAAGCTCGGGCTTGTTCAGCAGTTTCTCGGCCTTGCTGGCTTTGGTCATTGCCACGCGCCCTTCGCCCGAGGCCAGCGCCAACAGACCATCAGCCAGCGCCTGGTATCCCTTTTGCTGGCGATTGCGGTCAAAATACCGAGACAGCGCCGTTTCGTCACCGTTCAGGAATTTCAGCGTTGCGATCAGCAGGCTGAGCAACTTGAAAAACAGCCAGACCGCAAAAACCAACACAGCCAGCGCGATCACTGACTGAAGCGGCCCGAGCGTGAATTCCGTGCCCGCGACGGTGATCTGAACCCCGCCACTGGTTTGCATCAGGAAGTGACCGCCCAACGCCAGCAGGCTGATAATCGCAACAAAAACGAGGATCTTAAACAGTGACCACAGCATGGCAGGTCCTTCAGTTCGAGTTCAGGCTGGAAGCCAGTGTATTCGCCGCATCGACGGCGGCGACCCGTGTTTGGGCCACCTGTTCCCAATCGGACATTGCAGCCTGTGCCGCTTCGGGAAGTGATTTCAGTTCGCTCAAGGCTTTGGCCAGATCTCCGTCCGCAAGCGCAGCCTGTGCCCGTGACAGGATGGCATCTGGCCCATCCCCTTCCTGGGGCGTGACCGAGCGCGCGCCCGTTTGACGTTGCAGGAACGCGATCAGGCCGGTGCCCTTGTCGGCTTCACGGGCTTGGGCCAGCGCGGTTCGGGCCGCAGGCGCGAAACTGTCGCGCAGAGAAGAGAGTGTTTCAACACCCTTCTCAGCCGGCCCGGACAGGGCATCCGGCACATCCACACCGCCTGCTTTCAGTTCTGCAACCAGATCGGAATAGGGCTGACCCGCATCCAATTGCCCATGCAATCGCGACAGAACGGCGGCATTGGCCGCAGCCTGCGCATCGGCTGATGCTTTCGCCTCCAGCGCCTGAGCGTCGGAAACCATTTTTTCAACCTCGGCCCGTTGCGAGGCAAGCGAGTCCTGAAGCTTCTTCAGCTCAGCTTCGAAGGCGGCCATGGATTCGGGCGACACGCTGGATTCGATCGGGGTTTTCTCAAGCGTCGCAATGCGGTCTGACAATGGTCCGATCTGGCCTGACAGCGTATCCACAGTGGATTTGATCGCACTCAGGTCACTTTCCACGGGTGTCAATTTGTCGGACAGCGCTTTGACCTGATCCGTCAGACCAGCATCATCCGGACTGTTTGCAAGCGCCTGAGAAAGCTTGGCAATCTGATCGGACTGGTCTGCCAGTTTGGATTCCAACGCCGCCAAGGTATCCGAGCTGTCCGAGCCAGTTGACAACAGCCCGCCATTGCCCAGCGCAAACCCGGCGGCGGCAGCGATGGCACCGCCCAGCAAAGCGGGAACAAATCCGCCACGCTTTTCAACAACACGCTCGACCACTTTTTCTTCGACCGGGGCAGTATCTTCAGTCGACGCTTCGGCTTCGGCTTCGGCTTCGGCTTCGGCTTCGGCTTCGGCTTCGGCTTCGGCTTCGGAAAGTTCTTCTTCTACGGTCTCAGTTGGGTCAACAGGTGTATCTTCCTGTTGCAGTTCGGGTTCGACGACGTCATCTGCCTTTGGGGTTTCCACCGGCTTTTCTTCGGACTTTTTCTTACCAGCCACCGCAATATTCCCCTTATCGAATCCAAATTCAGATGAATAACAGCCCCAGTCAAGTTAATCGGGGACCGCGCCGCCCTCAACCCGCAACGCATGTTTCACAAGCTTTTTGACAGCCTTACGCATTTTCTTTGGTGTCGGCTTCTTTGCGATCTTCAGGCGTGCATAGTCCAATGAATAAAGGGGATCCGCCGTGGCCTGGCTGATTGCGGCCAACCACAAAGGCGCGGATCCGGTCCAAATATCGGCAAAATGTCGCGCCGTTCTTGGCGAAAAAATCGGTGCGATTACCGGCGAATCCAGATCTGCCACCCGGGTCGCTTCGGATGTTAGCGGCAACAGCAATTGCTGGTAGACTGGCAGTTCCCCCACGGTCAGGCCGGATTCGGTCAGTCGACCGGCAACATTGCCGCGCGTGTTCTCACCCCTCAAATGCAACAGCGGGCTTTTGGGCCTCCGCTTGAGCAGATGTCCCACCAGTTCTTCCGCCGTGGCCCCGACCAGTTCGGCCCGCCAGCCGCAACCCTTCGCTGTGCTGGTCGTTGTCGGTCCGACGCAGAAAGCGGGCAGGTTGCGGTCCACACCTTTCAGGGCTGCCGCATTCACCGCATTGGCCGACGTGAAAATCAGTCCCTGCACACCCTCGGTCTCAACCTCGACCGGCAACGGCCGGATTTCCATGATCGGAGAATAGATGACCTGAACCCGGGATTTGGCGCGGGTCGGCAGCTGCGCGACGAACCGTTCAGAGGCGGCGCGCGGGCGGGTCATCAACAAATACAACGTGCGGCCCCTTGGCCCTTCAGGATTGTTTGCATCCGCGCAGGGTGATACCCCGCCGTTAGATCATGATGCAACGGATCAGGGTGATGGTGCAAACACTTACCGTACTGGGATTGGAAAGCAGCTGCGACGATACCGCCGCGGCCATCGTGCGCCAAACGACGGGCGCCAAGGCCGAAATCCTGTCATCCGTGGTGCATGGCCAAACCGAACTGCACAGTCCTTTTGGTGGCGTCGTGCCCGAGATCGCGGCCCGGGCGCATGCGGAAAAGCTGGATGTCTGCGTTCTGCAAGCACTGGACACCGCTGGTCTTTCCCTGAAAGACGTGGACGCCGTTGCGGTCACCGCCGGGCCGGGTCTGATCGGAGGGGTCATGTCGGGCGTCATGTGCGCCAAGGGGATCAGTGCGGCAACCGGTCTGCCACTGGTGGGTGTCAATCACCTTGCCGGTCACGCGTTGACACCACGACTGACGGACAACATTGCCTTCCCCTACCTGATGCTTCTGGTGTCTGGCGGCCACTGCCAGTTCCTGATCGCCCACGGGCCCGAACACTTTACCCGCCTTGGCGGCACCATCGACGATGCGCCGGGCGAGGCCTTCGACAAAACCGCCCGCCTTCTGGGCTTGCCGCAACCTGGTGGCCCTTCCGTCGAAGTTGAGGCGCGCACCGGTGATCCCAAACGATTCCGGTTTCCAAGGCCGCTTCTGGACCGGCCCGGTTGCGATCTGTCCTTTTCGGGATTGAAAACGGCCTTGATGCGGATGCGCGACCAGATCGTGAATGAAAAGGGTGGCTTGACGCGCCAGGACCGCGCAGATCTGTGCGCCGGATTCCAGCAGGCTATTGTGGACACATTGGCCGAAAAGACCCGGCGTGCGATTGATTTGTATCTGGAAACCTCTCCGTCTGAACCCGTGATTGCCGTTGCCGGAGGGGTTGCCGCGAACTCGGCCATTCGGTCCGCATTAGAGTCTGTTTGTGCTGAAAAAAATACCCAATTTACCGCCCCCCCGTTGGCGTTGTGCACGGACAATGCGGCGATGATTGCCTATGCTGGCCTGGAACGCTTTCGTGCCGGCGCGCGGGATGGGCTGGACCTGACCGCCCGCCCTCGCTGGCCTCTGGATCAGCACAGCCCGGCCATGCTGGGCGGTGGCAAGAAAGGGGCCAAGGCATGAGCGTATCCGTCCTGGGTTCCGGTGCGTTTGGCACTGCTCT
Organism: Ruegeria sp. HKCCD6604; assembly: GCF_013110635.1. Taxonomy (NCBI): domain Bacteria; kingdom Pseudomonadati; phylum Pseudomonadota; class Alphaproteobacteria; order Rhodobacterales; family Roseobacteraceae; genus Ruegeria; species Ruegeria sp. HKCCD6604. Next base: position 64,719 of record NZ_WVQW01000008.1, read on the forward strand.
GGCTATCTCGCTGGCAGGCAACGGGCCAGTGACACTGTGGTCAAGAAACGCCGATCGGGCGCAGCAGATGCGCGAGACGCGCGAAAATGCAACCCGACTGCCCAACATAACCTTGCCCGGGGACATCAATGTGACTGGGGATATCGCCAAGGCGCTCAGGGCTGCCACGCTTTTGTTGGCCGTGCCAATGCAGAAATTGCGCAGCGCTTTGCAAGATCACGCACCGGCCCTGCGCGGCAAGACTCTGGTGGCCTGCTGCAAGGGAATAGAACTGACCTCGGGGCTTGGACCTGTCGCGGTCATCAAAGAGAGCATCCCGGATGCCCGCGTCGCGCTGCTGACCGGGCCCAGTTTTGCAGATGACATTGCACATGGCCTGCCCACCGCTCTGACGCTGGCTTGCGAGGATACGGAACTTGGCAAGGCGCTTCAGGCCGAACTGACGACGGCGAACCTGCGCCTTTACCGCACCACAGACACGATCGGCGCCGAACTTGGCGGCGCGCTGAAGAATGTCATGGCCATTGGCTGCGGTGCCGCCATCGGCGCAGGTCTGGGAGACAGCGCCCGAGCGGCCTTGATGACCCGCGGGTTTGCCGAGATGCAGCGCTTTGCCGCGATGCGCGGCGCGCGCCCCGACACCCTGATGGGCTTGTCCGGGTTGGGGGATCTTGTGCTGACCTGCTCTTCCGAACTGTCCCGAAACTATCGTTTTGGCCTCAGTTTGGGTCTGAATCAGCCCTTTGACAGCCAAACAACGGTCGAAGGCGTCGCCACCGCTCGTGCCATGTCGGACATTGCCGCCAAGGAAGGGCTGGATATGCCCATCAGCGCCACGGTGGCGGACCTGAGCCATGGCGCCTACAGTGTCACCGAGGCCATTCAAAACCTGCTAAATCGACCCCTCAAGGAGGAATAACATGCTGATCGCCCTCATCGCTCGTGACAAACCAGACGCGTTGCAAACCCGATTGGACAACCGCTCGGCCCACCTTGCCTATATCGAAGAAACCGGCGTCGTGTCACAGGCCGGACCGTTGCTGAACGGTGACGCCATGATCGGCTCATTGATAATTCTCGATGTGGAGGACCTGGCCGCCGCACAATCGTGGGCCGATGGCGACCCTTACGCAAAGGCAGGATTGTTCCAATCGGTTGAGCTGATCCCGTGGAAAAAGGTGATCGGTTGATGGCCTATTGGTTATTTAAATCAGAGCCGTCGACCTGGAGTTGGGGTCAGCAAGTTGCAAAGGGTGACGCGGGCGAGGAATGGGACGGTGTGCGCAATTATCAGGCGCGCAATTTCATGCGTCAGATGAAGGTTGGGGACCGGGGGTTCTTCTACCATTCGCAAAAGGACAAGTCCGTTGTTGGCATTGTCGAGGTCTGTGCCGAGGCCCATCCCGACAGCACCACCGATGACGAACGGTGGGAGTGTGTAGACATCAAGGCCGTGCGGCCCTTTTCCAAACCCGTAACGCTGGACCAAATCAAGGCGGACGAGCGTCTGGCCAACATGGTGCTGGTGAAGAACTCTCGCTTGTCGGTGCAACCCGTAACCGAGGATGAATGGCGGGTGATTTGCTTGCTGGGTGAAACCCAGCCTGACTGAAAGGGAAAGTGGCACCGGGCGCAGAACTTCTCAAACCCCTGGCAAGATGCTATCTTTCCATGGGCTTTGCCGGGTGAGAACATGTCGGTCGCGTTTTTCCGCGATTGAAATTGCTTGGTGGTGTTCGAGTAAAGATCGGTCTTTCTTGAAAGCAAAAACCCATGTCTGACGACGAAGGCGGCAATGGGATATTCGAAGACGCCGTTGCTGCAAAGAATTCAAAAAATTGGGAAGCGCGCCTGAAAGAGGCGCGTGAAAAGCGTGCCAGAGTGCTCAGCGGGGCGCAGGGTGAAGCGCAGGAAAAACCCGCCCTGAAACCTTCCGAGACAGAGCACCTACCCCGACCGGACGAATCCAAAATCGAAGAGATCGTATCAGACCGGGTCCGTTCCCTGCATTTGGAAGAACCAAAAACCCGGAAAAAACCCTTGGTTAGAGCAGGAATTATTCTGGCCGCCTTGGTTTGCGGCGCGTTCCTGCAATGGGCGGTCACACATATTGCCGGAACTTTGCGCTCCACCGGTGGAACGCCCCCAGCCAGCCTGGATGCGGCGACTGAAACTCTTCCTGAAATCGAGGAGCTGCTTTCAGACAGAGCCCCCACCGTCGGAATCGCTGAGTCACCGGCCCCACGAGACACACAAGCAGAAGAGGACCCCGCCGATTCAGCGTCTTCCGAAGTCGCACCCGTTTCCAACCCGGCAATCATCGAAGAGGCCGAGGATGCGATCACAGGCGCACCTCTCGACCAGAGCGTCTCGGTTGAAGCGCTCGTGACGCCACCCGTTCCAGCCGAAGACATTTCGGCTAGGGATGACCAAGACAGGGTGGAACCAAGACCCCCAAACCCAGAAGCGGAACCGGCCGTGTCTTTGTCCCCGCCAGCCATATTCATTCCGCCACAGCTCGAACCCATCTTGGCCGCCGCTTCTTCTGCGGATATTCAAACCCTGTTTCCAGCTTCTGCCGAACCGCCGTGGCGCCACACCAACCGGTCGAACAAAGACAGCTTTTCGCAGACATACTTGATGGTTTTGGACCCTGTCCAGCAAGAGATCACTTTATCTACGGCCCCGTCTTATGCAGAGGTAAAACCGCTTTCGCCCGCACAATCCCCCATTGATCTGGAAGTCTCGCTTTTTGTTCCGTTGAGAGTGTCACAAGACGCCAGCAGCCGGGCTTTGGAACTGCTTACACAGGGCCGCGCGACGGTTGTGTCAACAGACCGCGTGGGTTTTCGGGTCAGAGAAACACAGGTTCGTTTCTATCATCCAAGCGACGCTGAAAACGCGGCGCTGGCAGCTGATGCTCTTGACGGAATATTGAGGGATTTCACGAATTCGGGCAGCAAGACCCGTCCGGGGCGGATAGAAGTCTACCTGGCAGGCAGCGGTGGCGCGTCATCCAGGAATTCGGACCCGAGGCCCACGGAATTCGACAATTTCATTGCGCGTATTCTTGGCGAACTCAGATAAGAAACGAGGGAAGGCTCTGACGATACAGAACCTTCCCTACCCCCGCGTGCTCCCTACTCACCACACGCGTATGGAAATATCTGGTTCTGACCGTCCTGGTCACAGGTTGAACTTAGCCCAGCCGCACCCTTGGTTTCAATTGCCAAGTCTTTAAATTGAAACTCAAATTAAGTACGCCCGCCAGAATCTCGGCGGGCGCTTGGTAAATTTCGACCGGGTCAGCTGTAAACGGATTCTTTTCCGAAATGCTTGGTCAAAATATAATAGACAACGGCACGGTACTTGTTGCGCTCGGACATGCCATAGGTTTCCAAGGCTTTGTTGATCCCTTCCATCAGCTCGGGGCCATCTGCCAGACCCAGCTTTTTGATCAGGAAGTTGTTCTTGACGGTTTCCAGTTCCGAGTCCTGGCTGGCCGCGACAGTTGCCGCATCTGCGTCATAGATCGCCGGACCACAACCGATGGTGACCTTGGTCAGCAGGTCCATATCGGGGTCCATCCCGCATTTGGTTTTCAGGTCTTCTGCGTATTTGGCGATCAGCTCGTCGCGCTTGCCCATATCCTAGTCTCCTTGATCCGTTTACCCGGCACCTTTTACCGATGATCGAAAGACTAGCCGCGTCGCAGGCTTTTCCAAAAGGAAAAAAAACCGCGATTTCTCCCCCTTGGTCGCAGCCTGCACGTTTCTTGCTGAAAAGCCTAGCGGCAATAGCCCCACCCCGGGCCTTGCAAGTGGTAATGATCCGCGTGCAAACGATTGAAATCGGGTCCAAGAACCACGCGAAACCAACCGCAGGCCCCGCGCCAGATCCGCCGAAAAAAGGCGCCTTCCGGTCCCGAGCCCTGCCAGTTTGACAACAAGGTCAGCGTCCGACCGTCAACGGTATCCACACCGACGATATCTATCGAATCCGCGCGGGCATGGCTGCTCCACCCACTGTTTTCACCCTGCGCGGTGCGCATGGGGCGGCAATTGTAACTGCCGATGTGGCGCAATCGGGAAACGTTGGCCCCAAGCAGATCGCGTGCGGCGGGCTGTACGACGTGATGTTCCCACATGGTCAGGCGCAACGCCGTGGCACAACTGGTTTCAACATCCTCGATCCCTGATGTCACCAATTTGGTAAGACGACCCCGACCGGCGATACCGCAGTTCTGATCGACGACCAGGTCCGCCATCGCCTCAAACCGAACACCTGCGTCTTCCAAAGCGGCCCTGCACTGTGCTTCGCTGGCCAGTGCGCGGTTCAGTTGGAGCTTGGTGACGGGTGTAATCGGGGCGGTTACCTTCAGATCACGCAACGGGTTCCAGTGTGAGGGTATCGGCGTTTCGGGATGCGCCAACACCCACCAGACACCACCGCCCAAAAGGATCACAACAACCGCCAGCCTGAAAAAGAAAGACGCCGCCAGGCACAAATACCGGCGGCGCCCAGATTTCTGCGTCATACCCAGACGGCGATCAGTAGCGGTAGTGTTCCGGCTTGTACGGACCTTCCGGTTTGACACCGATGTAAGCGGCCTGATCCGCATCCATCTGGGTCAGCTTCACGCCGATGCGATCCAGATGCAGGCGGGCCACTTTCTCATCCAGATGCTTGGGCAGGATGTAGACCTTGTTCTCGTACTGGCCACCCTTGGTGAACAGTTCGATCTGGGCCAGAACCTGGTTGGTGAACGAGGCCGACATCACGAAGGACGGGTGCCCGGTGGCGTTGCCCAGGTTCAGCAGACGGCCTTCGGACAGCAGGATGATGCGGTTGCCCGAAGGCATCTCGATCATGTCCACCTGTTCCTTGATGTTGGTCCATTTGTGGTTCTTCAGGCTGGCCACCTGAATTTCGTTGTCGAAGTGGCCGATGTTGCCGACGATGGCCATGTCCTTCATCTCGCGCATATGCTCGATGCGGATCACGTCCTTGTTGCCGGTGGTTGTGATGAAGATATCCGCAGTGGCGACTTCGTCGTCCAGAAGGGTCACTTCGAAACCGTCCATCGCGGCTTGCAGGGCGCAGATCGGGTCGACTTCGGTGACTTTCACACGGGCACCAGCACCGCGCAACGACGCTGCCGAGCCTTTGCCCACATCACCGTAACCGCAGACCACTGCAACCTTGCCGGCCATCATCGTGTCGGTGGCGCGGCGGATACCGTCGACCAGCGATTCCTTGCAGCCGTATTTGTTGTCGAATTTCGACTTGGTGACGCTGTCATTCACGTTGATCGCGGGGAACGGCAGGTGGCCGTCCTTGACCAGCTGATACAGGCGGTTCACACCGGTGGTGGTTTCCTCGGAAACACCCTTGATCTGGTCACGCATCTTTGTGAACCAGCCCGGGCTTGCCGCCATACGCTTGGCGATCTGCTTCTTGATCACCTCTTCCTCTTCCGAACCCGGAACAGGGATGATGTCCTCGCCCGCTTCGGCACGGGCACCCAGCAGGATGTACAGCGTTGCGTCGCCGCCATCATCCAGGATCATGTTCGGGCCTTCCTCGAACAGGAAGGATTTGTCCAGATAATCCCAGTGCTCTTCCAGTGTCTGGCCCTTGACGGCGAAGACGGGAATACCCGCCTCGGCAATCGCGGCGGCGGCGTGGTCCTGGGTCGAGAAGATGTTGCACGACGCCCAGCGCACATCCGCGCCCAGCGCCACCAGCGTTTCGATCAGAACGCCCGTCTGGATGGTCATGTGCAACGACCCGACGATGCGCGCCCCTTTCAACGGCTTGCTGTCGCCGTATTCCGCGCGCAGGGACATCAGGCCCGGCATCTCGGTTTCGGCTATGTCCAGCTCTTTGCGGCCAAAGCCAGCCAATGAAATGTCTTTAACGATATAGTCCCCGGCCATCAGGTGCTCCATTTTCCGGTAATTCACAGTCCTCGCTGCCCCTAGCATTCCTTGGGGCAGGTGGCAACTTTGAAGACTGTGGTCGGAAACGATATGGCCAATATCAGCTTGGTGTGCCTTCAATTTCGATCTTTGGTATCGCTTCAAAAAAATCGGTGCCAACGGCAACAATACAGCTGATACCGTTCGCATTGGTTACCAAAACGGTATAACTTCCCGTTTCTTTCGAGGTCCAAACCTCCATCACCGATTGCGCGCCGCGTGTTTTTTGCAGGCCGCCAAAGGCCAATTCTTCGGCATAGTTCTCCTGCAATTTGGATATGATGTGATCCCGTGTCGCGCAATTCTGGGCAAAGGCAGGTGGCGCGGTGGCGGCCATTCCGAAGGTCAGTGCGATTGCGAATAAACGTTTGAACATAGGGTGCTCCTTTTCGATACGTGTTTCAGTTCGAGAGGGGCACACTGGGAGGAGAATGCACCCCCCTCAGTCTTCAATGTCGGGATCTTACCGCGCCGTTTCAAAGCACGAACGCTCAAGAAAATGTTGGCAGCGTGTGATCCAGACAGGTACATCATACCATAAAAACGCGAATTGAACGTGGCCAACTTCACAAGGCATGGCAGAATGGCAACACAACCCAGAGCGTGGCAAAGGATGCTGTCGGGCCGTAGGCTGGACCTGCTGGACCCGACACCGGTGGATATCGAGATTGAAGACATCGCACACGGCCTTGCCTTTGTCGCTCGTTGGAACGGTCAGACAAACGGCGATTTCGCTTATTCCGTGGCCGAACATTCCCTGCTGGTTGAAGAGATTTTTGGCCGTATTGCCCCCAAAGCACCCATGAAATGGCGTTTGGCGGCCCTGTTACATGACGCGCCCGAATATGTGATCGGCGATATGATCTCGCCCGTGAAATCCGCCGTCGGCCCAGACTATGGCGCGTTGGACGACCGGCTGGCGGCAGCAATCCATATACGGTTTGGACTACCTGCTGAGGTGCCAAAAACGGTGAAACGCCAAATCAAGAAGGCCGACAAGATCAGCGCCTGGATGGAGGCGACACAGATTGCCGGGTTTTCCGAGGCCGAAGCCACGAAATTCTTTGGCCGCCCGGACAGGGGGATCGTGGCGGGTTTACAGATCAGGCTGCGCCCCCCGGTCGAGGTGCGGCACGCCTTTACGGCGCGGCACGCAGAGTTGATTGCACAGGTCTGAGAGGCGCTTTCCGAATGCGGTGAGTGGTACGGGGGAACGGGTGGAAGAAAGATGAAAAAAAAGACCGGAACCCGAGTTTTGCTTGTCGTCAATGTCGTGCTGACTGTTGGTCTTGCGGCAGCGTTGGTCGAAACCGGGTATGTCTCGAAGGCGCTCAGAAAAATCTCGGGCACACATGTCCCGGTCACGGAAACCGATCACTACAAGCTCATGGTCTGGCTGCACGAGCGGCCGACTTCTCAGGCGCTCGCCTCACCGGATATTCAGATCGCTTTCATCGGCGATTCCATAATCGAAGGGTGGTTGACCAGCAACATCCTGCCCAACTCGCTGAATCTTGGGATCAGCCGCGACACCACCCCGGGCCTGATCGCACGGGCAAAACCGGAACTGATTGCCCATGTTCCGACATGGTATCTGGGAATCGGGGTCAATGACGCTCTGACCGCCACACCGCCAGAGAAGATTGCAGAGTATGTCGCACAGTTGAAGGCCCTGTTCATGCCTGCTGACAGGTTGATCTGGCGTGCTGTGTTGCCCGTCACCGGTGTAAACTGGACCGCGGAAAAAGAGGCGTTTCGAACGGCCTTCAATTCGGCTGCACAACAGGCCTGTCAGGATATGTTGAACTGCACGTTTCTGACCCCGCCGGACGGGTTCGCCGAGAACACCGCCGACTGGACATCGGACGGGTTGCATCCCAACGCAATCGGATATCGACAGCTGGCGCGGCAGCTCTGCGCAGAAATCTCCTGCTCACCCTGAAGGTACTGAATGGGTACGGTCAGCACCGCTGCCCGCAGACCTGTCTGAAACTTGGGCAGGGTTTGTGTTCACGCCGTTTCAGCCAAAGACGTAGAAGCACAGTTTGTTGCCATCCGGGTCACGCACATAGGCACCATAGAACCTGTCAGGGACGCGTTGACCAGGTTCGCCTTCGTCCACTGCACCCAGGCTGATTGCCTTGTCATAAAGTTCCTTGACCTCATCCTTGGAGTCGGCTGCAAAGGCGACCATGTTACCATTTCCGGCGGCACAGACATCACCGTCGTAGGGCTCGCACACAGCCAGCATCGGCGCGTCGGGTTTGTTGCCGATGAACGCGATCCGGCCTGCGTCTATAACCACTTTCGCGCCCTTGTCCGCAAAAAGTTTGGTATAGAAGTCCTTGGCGCGCTCCATGTCCGAAACGCCAACGGTTACATATCCGATCATAAAGTGGTCCTGTTCTGACAAAAGATTCCAGATGTGCCGAACAGTCCTCGACAGGGTCCAAGGTTACAAGTCACTAAACCGTCATCGAGCGGCCGGCCGACCTAACGAGGGCTGCGTTTCGCCAGTATCCGCTGCAACGTCCGCCGATGCATATTCAACCGTCGCGCGGTTTCCGAAACATTCCGGTCACACAGCTCATAAACGCGCTGGATATGTTCCCAGCGCACACGGTCCGCGCTCATGGGGTTTTCCGGCGGCGGGGGCATCTCGTCACCCTTTGCCAGCAATGCGTTCGTGATGTCGGTGGCATCGGCTGGCTTTGACAGATAGTCGGTCGCGCCGATCTTGACAGCCGCGACGGCGGTCGCGATCGCACCATATCCGGTCAGAACAACGACACGGCTGTCAGGGCGTTTTTCCCGCAATACCTCGACAACGTCCAATCCGTTGCCATCCTCCAGCCGCAGATCGACGACGGCATAAGCCGGGGGTCGGGCGGTGGATATCGCGCGCCCTGCCGCGACGGATCCTGCGGTCTCAACCTCGAAGCCGCGCTTTTCCATGGCCTTGGCCAAACGTCTCAGAAACGGCTCGTCATCATCAACCAAAAGCAGGGATTTGTCAGGGCCGATGTCAAGCTGAGAAGTGTCTGCCATATGTTAGGTCTTTCGCTATTTCATGCCTTTGGCTCGAACATGAGTAATAGCAGCGCGGGAACAAAGGTCAAACAACCTTGTTACGACGCGGCCTGCTTCAGGAAGCATTCAACCTTGTCCGCCATCTGTTCGGCCGTGTCTTCGCGCTTGAAGAACTCCAGAAATCCATCTTCGGGTGTAACCAGATAGGTAAAGGTGGAATGGTCAACCAGATAGAATTCATCGCCCTTGTCATGCGCCTTGTAATAGGTCTTGTAGGCCTTGCTGGCCGCCTTGACCTGTTCGGGCGAGCCGGTCAGGGCGATCGTCTTGTCCCCGAGATTGAAAGCATAGTCGGCCATGACTTCGGGCGTATCGCGATCCGGGTCAATCGAGATGAACAAAGGTGTCACCGACAGCCCGCGTTCGGCCAGAATATCGACAGCGTCGGCGTTGCGGGACATGTCGAACGGGCAAACATCCGGGCAGAACGTATATCCGAAGTAAACCAGCGTCGGTTCGGTAATCACATCTTTGTCCGTAACCGTCTCGCCTTTGCCGTTCACCAGTTCAAATGGTCCACCAATTGCGGCGGCACCCCCAGCAATCTGGCTGGACCGGCATTGCGCGAATTTGTCATCGGACCCGCCGCCCCGCGTCAGAACCCACATGGCCCCAAGTCCGATAGCCAGAACAACAGTTGCGAGAATTGCGAGAAGGCGGGTCATTTCGATTATCCGGTCTCAAGGGGTTGTTGATCGTTCCGGCCGGGACACCTATCAAGATGACCAGCCGATGCAACAGGACATAAGCGACCGATGGCAGAATCCAATCAGACTTTTTGGCGCGGCCAGGAACGCAGCAGCTGGATTCGTCTGCGAACCCTGATTCTTTTGCGATGGGTGGCCATCATCGGCCAGCTCACCGCAATCACGGTGGCCCAGCGATACTATGACGTGCAGCTGGAACTGGGCCTGTGTTACCTGGCCATCGGAATCTCGGTCATGGGCAACCTGACTGCCATATTGCTGTTTCCGCAAAACAAGCGCCTGACCGAGTTTGAAAACTTCCTGATGGTTCTGTTCGACCTGCTGCAATTGTCAATTCTGCTCTATTTGACCGGCGGGCTGAACAATCCGTTTGCGCTGCTTCTGCTGGGCCCGGTCACGATTTCAGCCAATGTCATGAGCACACGATCGACCCTGATTGTCGGCGCCGTCGCAATCGTTCTGACAACTGTGCTGGCGGAATTTCACCTTCCGTTGCGGACAAGTCTCGGGCTTGTTCTGGATATCCCCGATATCCTTCTGTTTGGAAACTGGGCCGCGATCATAATCGCCATCGTCTTCATCGGCGCCTATTCCCACCGCGTCAGTTCCGAAGTCCAATCCATGTCCGAAGCGCTGGCCGCCACGCATATGGCGCTGGCGCGCGAGCAGAAACTGACCGATCTTGGGGGCGTCGTTGCCGCTGCCGCGCATGAACTGGGCACGCCTCTGGCGACGATAAAACTGACCAGCGCGGAACTGATCGAAGAACTGGACGACCGCCCGGACCTGAAAGAAGACGCTGCTTTGATCCGCGAGCAGGCAGACCGTTGCCGTGACATTCTGCGCGACATGGGGCGGGCGGGCAAAGATGATCTGCACCTGAGGCAGGCACCGCTTTCGACAGTGGTGAACGAAGCGGCCGAACCACATGTCGGTCGCGGCAAAGAGGTTCATTTCTCTGAAGGCCCCGCGCAGGACGGGGATGTTCAGCAGCCCTCGATCCTGCGCAAACCCGAGATCATTCACGGTTTGCGCAACCTGATTCAGAATGCCGTGGATTTCGCCCGCGCAAATGTCTGGGTCGAGGCCGAATGGACCGACAGCAGGATCACCGTCAGCATCATGGATGACGGGCGGGGATATCCGCCCCACATGATCGGGCGCATCGGCGACCCGTTTATGCGCCGCAGACGGGCGGAATCCGATCAGAGAGCACGCCCGGAGTACGAAGGGATGGGCCTGGGATTGTTCATCGCCAAAACCCTGCTGGAACGCAGCGGCGCCGAACTGGAATTCGCCAATGGTTCGGACCCCTACCAGCATCTGACCGACAATCCGGAACGGCGCGGGGCAATCGTCAAGGTGACCTGGCCACGCAAGCTGATTGATGCGCAGAAAGGTGACACCCCGGTCCCGTCGGGATCCAACACGCGCATCCAGGTGTGAATTAAGAGACCGTTAACCAATCGCACACATAGTCTGTCCTTGTATCGTTCAGGCTTGGGGAATTTGATGGCCGATTGGATTATTCTGGCCGCGATCAGTCTTGTTTCGTGCTGTTTCGCCGTTCTGTGGCTGCTGCCGCGCCGGGCGCAGCGCGACAAGGCTTTTGGTCTGTTTTCGAACACCTCGCTGTTTGACGCCGTATTCCTGTTCGATGGCGACCAACTGATCAGCCATTCTGATTTCGCACTGGCCGGGTTTGAGCATGTTGAAAACTGGCTGGATCTGCGGCGCTTGTTGCAAAGGGACTTCCCCACCTTTCCCGAAACTTCCGACAAAGTGCGCGATCAGGGCAAAATCGTGGTATCGGCCATTGACTGCACGATCGAACGAGAAGTCGTGTGTGAGTGGATCGACGGTATCGTCCGCGTTCGACTTTGCGAATGCGCCAGGACCACCTCGGCCGGATCGGTTACCCCAGGCGAACCGACTCGTCTGGCAATGGATCTGGCCCCTTACCCGGTATGGTTGGCGGATAACGACAATCGGGTGCAATGGTGCAATGCCGCCTATGTCGCACTTGTTCAAAAGGCACGTGATCAGGACGCCGATCTGACTGCGCCGCTTTTTGAAAGCCCGGCGGATGCCACAAGACCTACCGGAAAAACCCGCGTGTCGGTGGATGTGGCAGATACTGATCGCAAGCTTTGGTTCGATTTGACTCGGATCGAACATGAGAACGGGCATCTATGCTATGCCGTTGACGTCAACGCGATTGTCGAGGCGGAAACCGCCCAGCGCAAATTCGTGCAGACCATGACCAAGACCTTTGCCCAATTGTCCATTGGTCTCGCCATTTTTGACCGCAATCGGCAATTGGCCCTGTTCAACCCGGCCTTGATCGACCTGACCACCTTGCCGCCCGATTTCCTCAGTTGCCGCCCCAGCCTGAGCAGTTTCTTCGACCGCTTGCGGGATCAACACATGATGCCCGAACCGAAGAATTACCGCAGCTGGCGGCGTCAGATGAACGACCTTCTCGAAGCGGCTGAAGATGGAAACTATCACGAGACGTGGTCGCTGCCATCCGGGTCGGTCTATTCCGTCAGCGGCCGCCCTCACCCGGACGGCGCAGTGGCGTTTCTATTCGAGGATATCACCGCCGAAATCACCCTGACGCGGCGCTTTCGATCAGAAATGGATCTGATGCAGTCCATCCTGGACAAACTGGCGGACGCGATTGCCGTCTTTGCGGATGACGGTACGCTGGCCTTCACCAACTATGCGTATCAGAAGCTGTGGGGAGACGCGCACGAAGTCGGGTTCCAAAGCGAAACGGTCACCGACGTCACGCGACGCTGGCAAGACCTCTGTATTGCGACGCCGGTTTTGGGTGAGGTGCGGGATTTTATCGAAATGCGGGAAAACCGCGCCGAATGGACAGCTGAAATCCAGATGAGAACCGGCATAACCGTGGATTGCACCGTCACACCGGTTCATAACGGCGCGACAATCGTGCGGTTTACGCAATCCGAATTTCCCTCAAAATCCACCGCGATAGAACAGATCAGCGCCTGAACCGGGTTGCAGCCGGTCAGGCGCAAGGCCATTGTGGCGGCATGACACAGACCGCCCGATCTCTGACTTTCAAATCGCCCGAAGAAACCGCAGTTTTCGCACGGCAATTGGGAACATCACTGCGCCCGGGCGATGTTGTTTTGCTGGAGGGCCCGATCGGCAGCGGCAAGACGCATTTCGCGCGCAACCTCATTCAGTCATTGATGGATGAACCCGAAGATGTGCCCTCGCCAACATTCACTTTGGTCCAGGCTTACGACACGCCATCAGGGGAAATATGGCATTGCGACCTGTATCGTCTGAGCGCGGCCGAAGAAGTTGACGAACTGGGCCTGACGGACGCTTTCGATACGGCAATCTGCCTTGTGGAGTGGCCGGACAAGCTGGGCCCGTTGGCGCCCCAAGGTGCGTTGACGTTGGCATTTGAAACAGATCCTAACACTATCGATTTCCGCTGTGTGACCCTGTCTTGGACTGCTCCGAAATGGGCGGAAAAACTGGAGAGAACTGCATGACCAACAGGACGGTCCTGGCCGAAGCCCTGATTGCACGAACACCCTGGGCCGGAGCAACACGCACGCCACTGGCAGGCGATGCCTCGAACCGGCGATACGAACGGCTAATTGATCCAACCAACGGGCGCACTGCGGTTTTGATGGACGCGCCACCTGAAAAAAGTGACGATGTTGAACCCTTCGTGCGGGTTGCCGAATACCTCCGATCGGTTGGTCTGAGCGCGCCGGAAATCTATGCCGAAGATACCCAGTACGGTTTTCTGTTGCTGGAAGATCTGGGTGATGATCTTTTTGCGCGCGTCCTGAAAAAAGACCCGGGCAAAGAGCGTGAATTGTACCGGGCCGCCACCGACGTGCTGCTCCACCTGCATCGGGCGCCTTCTCTTGCCTTGCCGTCTTATGATCCATCCCTGATGACGGAACTGGCGGCATTGGCTTTCACCAAGTATGCGGCCGGTATCCTGGGAACATGTGATGAAGACGCTATGTCCCGGTTCGAGCACCGGTTCGCGGACATCCTGCATCGTGAAACATCCGGTTCGAAAGTCGTCGTTCTCAGGGATTATCACGCGGAAAACCTGTTGTGGCTGCCGCAGCGCGAAGGCGTGAAGCGCGTCGGGTTGCTGGACTTTCAGTTGGCCATGCTGGGGCACCCGGCCTACGATCTGGTGTCTCTGCTACAGGATGTACGCCGAGATGTCTTGGCCGGGATCGAAATGCAGATGATCAACCACTACATCTCTGCGTCAGGTATGGACGACCATGATTTCCGCACGGCCTACAGTGTTTTGGGGGCCCAGAGAAACCTGCGTATCCTTGGCGTCTTCGCACGTCTGGCGACGGAATATGGCAAACCTCACTATGTGGACATGATCCCGGCCGTCTGGGCACATCTGATGCGCGATCTGGATCACCCTGCCCTGGTTTCGGTGGCGTCCCTGCTGCACGAAGCTTTGCCCAGACCCACACCGGAAAACCTGGCCAAGTTGAGAACGCAATGACCGGATCGCCATTTGCCGCAATGCTGTTCGCAGCCGGGTTTGGCACCCGCATGGGTACGCTGACCAAAGACCGGCCGAAGCCATTGATCGAAGTGGCGGGGCGACCACTGATTGATCATGCGCTGGATCTTGTCAAAGATCTTGATCCCGTCCGTACCGTTGCCAACTTGCATTATCACGCTGATCAGCTCGCGGCGCATCTCGGTCCCAAAGGCGTTCTGCTGTCTCGGGAAGACCCTGAAATCCTGGAAACAGGCGGCGGATTGCGGGCGGCTTTGCCGATGCTGGGCACCGACCCCGTATTCACGTTGAACACGGACGCGATCTGGTCAGGGCCAAACCCTTTGACCCTGTTGCAGCACGCCTGGGACCCGGGTCGTATGGATGCGCTGCTGACGTGTGTTCCAGTTGCGAGAACCGTTGGTCATATTGGATCGGGTGATTTCACCGCTGGAAAAGATGGACGGATCACGCGCGGTCCTGGTCTGGTTTACGGCGGGGCCCAGATCCTCAAGGCCCAAGGTTTGCATTCGTTCTCGCAAACTGCGTTTTCAATCAACCTGCTCTGGAACCAAATGCTTGATAAGGGTCGGCTTTTTGCGATCGAATACCCGGGACGCTGGTGCGACGTAGGTCGTCCGGAAGGCATCGCGCTGGCCGAGGGTTTGCTGGCTGATGTTTGAATCCGGCACCCTACCCCGTGTATTTGCCGTGCCACCCGGTACGGATTTCCCCAAGGCATTGGTCGATGGCCTGCGGCAGCGCTGTTCGGGCCCACCCGAAGCTTTGGCGCGGGTAGAGTTGATCCTGAACACACGACGCATGGAACGGCGCGTCCGCGATCTGTTCAATCAGGGGCCACCTTGCCTTCTGCCCCGTCTCTCGTTGGTGACGGACTTGGGTGAAAGGGTTGATCTGGCGCGGATCCCGCCTGCTATCCCGCCTCTGCGGCGGCGTCTTGAGTTGACTCAGCTTGTATCCAAACTGCTGGAACAACAGCCGGACCTTGCCGCCCGGTCATCGATCTTTGACCTGTCCGACAGTCTGGCCGCGCTGATTGACGAAATGCAGGGCGAAGGCGTATCCCCCGAAGCGATTCGGCAGCTGGACGTCAGCGATATGTCCGGACACTGGTCGCGGGCACAAGCCTTTATCGGCATCGCGGATCAATTCATCGACACCGGCGGGCAGACGATGGATGCACAGGCCCGCCAGCGCCGCGTGGTCGAAAACCTGATCGCGCGATGGCAGATTGCCCCCCCGCAACACCCGGTCATTCTGGCGGGCTCTACCGGGTCCCGTGGCACCACCCTGATGTTGATGGAAGCCATCGCGCGCCTGCCGCAAGGCGCATTGGTGCTGCCCGGATTTGATTTCGACCAGCCGGATCACGTTTGGCAGGGGTTGGATGATGCGTTGACGTCTGAAGATCACCCACAATACCGTTTCCGCAAGTTGATGCGCGCGCTGGAACTTACACCGGGTCAGATCACCCAATGGACGGATTTATCGGCTCCCTCACCCTCGCGTAACCGCTTGATATCCCTAGCTTTACGTCCGGCACCCGTCACTGACGCCTGGATGACCGAAGGCCCCAGACTGTCCGATATAAAAGGCGCAACCGACGGCCTGACACTGGTCGAGGCTCAATCGCCTCGCGCCGAGGCATTGGCCATCGCCCTGCGCCTGCGGCAGGCGGCGGAAACAGGACAGACCGCCGCTCTGATCACGCCGGATCGCATGTTGACCCGCCAGGTCAGCGCCGCGCTGGATCGGTGGAACATCGTGCCGGACGACAGTGCGGGCCTGCCGCTGCAACTTTCCCCACCGGGACGTTTTCTGCGCCATGTGGCCAACCTGTTCACACGCCGTCTGGAAGGCGAGGCGCTGCTGACCCTTTTGAAGCACCCGCTATGTCATGATGGCGGTGACCGCGGAATTCATTTGCTGCACACGCGTGACCTGGAACTTGACCTGCGCCGTCACGGCCCGCCCTTTCCTGACAGTGCAAGCCTTGCGGCTTTTGCAGTGCGCAAAGAGGCCCAGGAAAGCTGGGTGAAATGGGTCGTGCAGCATTTCTGCGACCAGCAGATCACCAGTGAACTGCACCTCGCGGACTGGGTGGCGCGTTTGATGACACTGGCCGAGGCGATCTCGGCCGGCAGCACGGGTGAAACGGGCACTCTGTGGGACAAAAACGCAGGCCAAAAGGCACTGGGGGTGCTGAATTCTCTCAGCGCAGAGGCGCAGCATGGCGGCCTGATGACGGCCCATGACTTTGCCGATCTGCTGGGTGCTCTGCTTGCGGGTGAAGAGGTTCGTGACCGGGATGCGCCGCATCCGCACATCATGATCTGGGGCACGCTCGAGGCACGGGTGCAGGGCGCCGACCTGCTGATCCTTGGCGGGTTGAATGAAGGAAGTTGGCCAGAGGCGCCAACGCCCGATCCCTGGTTGAACCGGCAGATGCGTGACAAAGCCGGCTTGTTGCTGCCCGAACGCCGGATCGGCCTGTCTGCGCATGACTTCCAGCAGGCCATCGGCGCACCCGAAGTGTGGTTGACCCGCGCGACCCGCTCGGATGATGCCGAGACGGTACCGTCGCGCTGGCTGAACCGACTGACCAACCTGTTGCAGGGTTTGCCGGGTCAGGGTGGCCCCGAAGCTCTGGTCAAAATGCGCGCTCAGGGCGAAAAATGGTTGAACTGGTCCGAGGCACTGGAAGATGCGCCGCCGATCGACCCCGCACCGCGTCCTTCTCCGCGCCCACCGGCCGCCGCGCGTCCGCGCCGTCTGTCTGTGACCGAGATAAAGAGGCTGATCCGCGATCCATACGCGATATACGCCAAACATGTGCTTCGACTGAAACCGCTTGATCCGCTTGTACAGGCCCCCGATGCCTTGCTGAGAGGAATTGTGATTCACGAAATCCTCGAGCATTTCATCAAGGACAGCGTCCTCGACAGCGCTTTGCTGACGCGGGACAATTTCCTGAAACGGGCGCATGCTCTGTTGGATCAACACGTCGCCTGGCCGACGGCCCGCAAACTGTGGCTGGCCCGGCTTGAGCGGATCGCGGATGATTTCCTCGGGGCAGAGCTCGCGCGCCGGAAGGATGGTGGCCCCGTGGCATTTGAGGCAGCGATGAAACTGGCGCTGCGCCCCCTGGATTTCACCATTGTCGGGCGCGCGGACAGAATCGATTGCAACAGCCGGGGCGCGTTGCGCATCATCGACTATAAAACCGGCGCACCACCGACGGAAAGCCAGCAATCCAAATTTGACAAGCAGTTGCTGATCGAGGTGGCCATAGCCGAGCAGGGCGGGATTGAGGGCCTTGACCCGACAAGCGTGGCCCAAGCCATCTTCATCGGTATGGGTGGCAGCTATAAGGAGGTTGCGGCGCCTTTGGACAAAGAACCGACCGACAAGGTTCTTGCCGAGCTGAAAGAGTTGATTTCCGCTTATTTAGAGCCTGATCAGGGGTTTTCGTCCCGTCGTATGCTGCACAAGGATACGGATATGGGTGACTATGATCACCTGGCGCGGTTCGGCGAATGGGACCGGACAGCGGAAACGTACCCCGAGGATCTGTCATGAGCCCGCGCAACGATGCAACCGAACGGCAGGTACAGGCCGCGCGCCCCGATGCCTCGACGTGGCTGGCGGCCAATGCCGGGTCCGGCAAAACCCGGGTTCTGACCGACCGTGTGGCGCGTCTGCTGCTGGGCGGGGTCCAGCCTCAGCACATTCTGTGCCTGACCTACACCAAGGCCGCCGCCAGCGAGATGCAGAACAGGTTGTTCAAGCGCCTTGGCGAATGGGCCATGCTGGATGATACCCCCTTGTTGGAGGAGCTGACCGACCTGGGTGTACCCGGCGAAATCGGTTTCGACCGGTTGGCGCAAGCACGCACCCTGTTTGCCCGCGCCATCGAAACGCCGGGTGGTCTGAAAATCCAGACCATCCACTCGTTCTGCGCGTCATTGTTGCGACGCTTTCCGCTGGAGGCTGGCGTTAGCCCGCAGTTCACCGAAATGGAAGACCGCGCAGCAGCCTTGTTGCGAGAGGAAATTGTCGAAGATTTCGCCGCAGGCCCGCAGGCCGGGTTGATTGAAGATGTGGCCCGGTTCGTCACGGACACGGGGTTTGAGAAACTGACCGCTGCGATCACGCAAAAACGCAGTCTTTTTGCGCAGCCGCTCGAATGGTCCGATCTGCTGAAACGCTTCGATCTGCCCGCCGGCTTTGACGAAACAGTGCTGCTAGCGCGGGTTTTTCTTGGTGGCGAAGTCGAACTCATCCAATCCATGTTGCCCGCTTTGACCGAAAGCGGAGGCAACAATGCCAAGGCCGCCGCAAAACTGGCCGCGTTCAACGAAGCCAGATTGATACATCTACCCATGTTGGAAAGCGTGTTTCTGACCGGGAAGGGCGCAAAGGAACCCTTCACGGCCAAACTCAACGCTTTTCCCACCAAACCCCTGCGCGAAGGTGCGCTGGCCGACCGGATGCCGCAGATCGAGGCCTTCATGCAGCGGATCGAAACCGCGCGTGAACAACGCCTGGCGCTGGTCGCAGCGCAGAAAACCGCGGTTCTGCACCGCTTTGCCGCAGCCTTCCTGCCGGAATATGAACGGCGCAAGCAGTTGCGCGGCTGGCTGGATTTCGACGACCTGATCCTGCGCGCACGGCAGGTGTTGAACGATCCAGCAGTGGCCGAATGGGTGCTGTACCGACTGGACGGTGGCATCGATCATATTCTTGTGGACGAAGCGCAAGACACCAGCCCCGATCAATGGGACGTGATCGAGAAACTGGCACAGGAATTCACCAGCGGGGAAGGGGCCCGATCCGGGGTCGAGCGCACGATATTCGTCGTCGGCGACAAGAAACAATCGATCTATTCCTTTCAGGGCGCCGATCCACAGGCCTTTGACAGAATGCAGGAAGAGTTTGGCCGGAAATTGGCTGAATCAGGCTCTAAACTGTGGGATTCGACGTTGGAATACTCGTTCCGATCCTCCAGCGCGATCCTGACTCTGGTCGATATCCTGTTTGAAAACCGCTCTGGTGCGGGGTTTCACAAGGACAGTCTGCACCGTGCTTTCAAGGCCGATCTGCCGGGTCGTGTTGATCTTTGGCCCGTTGTCGAAAAAGTAGCGGATGCCGAAGTCGGGGATTGGACCGATCCGGTCGATCGTCCCGGCGCACGGCATCACACCGTCATTCTGGCCGAGAATGTCGCACAGTCGATCAAAGACATGATCGAACGGGGCGAGACGATCCCGGAAGATGACAAATCCGGCCAATTCGTTCGTCGAAAAGTGCAGCCGGGGGATTTTCTGATCCTTGTGCAACGCCGCTCGGACCTGTTTGCCGAGATCATCCGTGCCTGCAAGGCGCTGCACCTGCCTATCGCCGGAGCAGATCGGCTGAAAGTGGGCGCTGAACTGGCGGTCAAGGATCTTGCGGCCTTGCTCAGCTTTCTGGCCACGCCCGAAGACAGCCTGTCCCTGGCGACGGTTCTCAAATCCCCCTTGTTCGGTTGGTCCGAACAGCAGCTTTTCGATCTGGCGCACCGTCGGAAGGAACAGTTCCTTTGGGCCGCACTGCGCAACCGCGCCGAAGAGTTTCCGGAAACACTGTCCGTGCTGAATGATCTGCGCAGCCAGATCGACTTTCTGCGTCCCTATGATCTGATCGAACGTATCCTGACCCGCCATGACGGACGGCGCAAGCTGTTGGGGCGGTTGGGGGCGGAAGCCGAAGACGGTATCAACGCGCTGTTGTCCCAGGCTCTGGCCTATGAGCGAACGGATATCCCCAGCCTGACGGGATTTCTGGTCTGGATGCAGACTGACGATCTGGAAATCAAACGACAGATGACCGGCGTCGGCAACAGGATCCGGGTGATGACCGTTCATGGCTCAAAAGGGTTGGAGGCGCCGATCGTCATCCTGCCGGATACCGGCAAACGCCAGCCCCCGCGTGACGCCGAGATCATGTTGGCCGGCGGAACACCCTTGTGGAAAGTGTCGGCGGACGCGTCACCAAACCTGATCTCGCAGGCGCGGGAAGAGGCGCGCAACCGCGAGGAAAACGAACGGCTTCGGTTGCTGTATGTGGCTCTGACACGGGCGGAAAAGTGGTTGATCGTGGCGGCGGCAGGCGATTTGGGGAAAGACGGCAACAGCTGGTATCAGATGGTCGAGGCGGCGATGGATCGGGCCGGGGCCGCGCAGGTGCCGGGTACCGATATCCGCCGCCTGTCCCACGGGGATTGGGACGCGCTGCCCTTGATCGATCAACCGAACACTGTCGTTCAGCAGGTCGAACTGCCGGATATGTTCCAACATCCGGCACCGGATCCGGTTGCGCCTGCCGGCACGCTCAGCCCTTCGGATCTGGGTGGTCCTAAGGCGTTGCCCGGAGATGCCGGCCTAGATGAAGATGCGGCCAAACTGCGCGGAACCCGCCTGCACCTGTTGCTGGAACACCTTCCCGTGGCCGAGAAAGACCTTTGGCCAGAGCTTTGCGCGCGGTTGCTGCCCGATATGCACGAAACGGACCGGCACGAGATTTTGAACGAAGCCGTAACTGTGCTGACAGCGGAAGGTTTGCAGCCCGTCTTTGCACCTGACACGTTGGCCGAGGTGCCCATTACTGCCGCTCTGAACGGGCAGCGGATGCTTGGGGTTGTCGATCGTCTGATCTTGTCGGAATCGGACGTGCATGTGATTGATTTCAAATCAAATGCCACCGTTCCAGACCGCGCGGAAGACTGCCCCGACGGCCTGCTGCGACAGATGGGGGCATACGCGCAGGCGCTGGCGCAGATCTATCCGGATCGCAGCATTCGTACCGCCATTCTGTGGACCCGCACGGCGCGGCTGATGTGGTTGCCACACGATCTTGTGACAGATGCTTTGGCCCGCACCCAGATATCTTGACCTTACCCGAAGCGGCACATACGTTCTGTTCCCAAGTTTACCCCATTCAGGAGACAGAATATGTCGACCGTAGCCGTTACCGACGACACCTTTGACGCCGAAGTCAAGAATTCGACCGTTCCCGTGGTCGTGGATTTCTGGGCCGAATGGTGCGGCCCCTGCAAGCAAATCGGCCCTGCGCTGGAAGAGCTGGCGGCCGAGTATGGCGACAAAGTCAAAATCGCCAAGGTCGATGTGGACAGCAACCCGAACTCAGCCGCCGCCATGGGTGTACGTGGCATCCCCGCGCTGTTCATCTTCAAGGACGGTCAGGTCGTTTCCAACCGCGCGGGCGCGGCGCCCAAAGCTGCCCTGCAAAGCTGGATCGACGAATCCATCTGATCTGGTTCTAACAGATTATCTCGAAGGCGCCTCAGATCGGGGCGCCTTTTCTATTGAAGACATCGGAGACACCAATGGCAAAAACGCGGGTCCTTGTGGAATTCGGGATGGGCACATCCCTGCGCCGGATGGACTATACTCAGGCGTCACTGCGGGCGATCAAGGATGCGCTTTGGCACAACTCGGTCAACATGGCGGAACTGTTCGGGTTTCCGAAAGAGGCGATGATCATTGATGCCGAAATAGGGGTTCAGCAGCCGGATCAGGTGGACACCGAAGCGTTGAAAGCTGTCTTTCCCTATGGTCACCCCAACATTACTGTCACCAAAGGCGGGCTGGACATCGCAAAGCCCCACAGTGACGGACACACGGTCATTGCCAACGCCGCCCTGATCGTTTCCTTCGACATGGAGCCTGCACAATGAGTGAAAAACGCATCATTCTGGAGATGGGAACAGGTAACGATCTTTACGGCCAGGACTATACCAAGGCAGCCCGCCGCGCGGTGCAGGATGCTTTGCACCATTCATCCATCACGTTGTTTTCAAAGCTGGGGATCGACCATTCCGAAATGCGCGTCAGCGTCACGATCGGCGTGCAGGATCCTGAACAGGTGGATTGCGATCTGGTTGCCTCGGATCTGCCGCGGGGCAGGGCCGAGGTTCGCGCAGTCAAAGGTGGGCTTGACGTTGTCGACGAAGAAGCGGGAACGCGGCACGTGGTTGCAACTGCGGCGATCGAGGCGTTTCTGCCTGATCTTTCTGGAAAATACGTTCAGGGCTGAAAAAAGAAAAAGCCGCTCGGAAATCCGTGCGGCTGTCTCGAGTTGCTGATCTGCGGGAACATCAGAGATCGGCGATGTCTGCGCGGCTCAGGCCGATATCGTCAAGCTGGGCGTCGCTGAGTTCCGACAGGAGTTTGCGGGTTTTGCGGGATTCTTTCCATTCGACAACGGTGTTGACGACATTGGTGAACGCGTCCACTACGTGCAGGATGGTAGCTGCTCCGAGCGGCGCATGAATGTTAGCTGTGGTTGCCATGTGCGCGGTCCTTTGTGAAGAAACAGCCGACCCGTTGTCGGTTGTAAGCCTCATGTAGTCCTGCATGCCCGGACTCACAATTGCTGGTCTGGTAACCCCGGAATGCGTTTTTTGCATATCTTTTAGGCAATTGAAGAACGGGTTGCGCCAACCTGCGACCCAGCCCATATATACCGCCAGCGAAAACGGAGACGATCATGGCAGACAACGACTTTCCCGGTTGGCACGGCACGACGATCATTGGCGTCAAGAAGGACGGTCAGATCGTCATAGCCGGTGATGGGCAGGTCAGCCTGGGTCAAACCGTGATCAAGGGCACGGCTCGCAAGGTGCGTCGCCTGTCCCCTGGAGGGTCCGAAGTTGTCGCCGGCTTTGCCGGGTCGACGGCCGACGCCTTCACCTTGCTGGAACGGCTGGAGGCCAAGCTCGAGGCGACACCGGGCCAACTTGCCCGTGCTTCTGTGGAATTGGCCAAAGACTGGCGTACCGACAAATACCTGCAAAAGCTCGAGGCGATGCTGATCGTCACGGACGGCAAGGACATGTTCGTGATCACCGGGGCGGGTGACGTGCTGGAACCTGAACACAACGTGGCTGCCATCGGGTCCGGGGGCAATTTTGCCCTGGCCGCTGCCCGCGCGATGATGGACAGTGACAAGTCGGCGGAAGAGGTCGTGCGTCAGGCAATGGCCATCGCGGCCGATATCTGTGTCTATACCAATGGTAATCTGACGGTTGAGACGATCTCAGGCTAACAGCGCCGAGATCTCCTTGCCTTTCCAGCGGCGATGCATGCCGATCAGGCCAATGATCGCTGCGATGATCACGATGTAGTAGGGCACGCGGATATCGATGCTCATCAATCCGCCCCCGATCAGCGACATGATCCCGCCCGCAAGGCAGAACACGGCAGTGGTCACACCCATGACCCAGCCCTGATCCGCTTCGCTGACGCTGGAAGAGAACAGCCCAAGCATGGTGGGGTAGGCGATTCCGAACAGGAAATAGAAGAAAAAGACCGGCACATAACTGAACACGCCGCTTGGGCTGAAGGCGAACGCGAAACCGCAGATCACCATGACGATGAGTGACGTGTGGATTATCGCATGTTTGCTGAATTTCTCTTGCGCGGGTTTCACCAGGAACGTGCTGGAGAAGGCCAGCGCCACACCGATGACGACCATCGCCATACTGCCGCCGATGACTCCGTATCCGAAGGCGCTGGTCAGGAAATTGTCGACAAAGACGTAGAAGGTGACATTGGCGATCATGAAGAACGAATAGACCGGCAGGATCTTCAACACCATCGGATGACCACGCACCGCCATCAGGCTGTCTGTTATGTCACGGGGACGGAAGACAAAGGGCGCGCGATCCGTTCGGGTATCCTGGAAGAAAAACAGGACCAGAAAGATTGCAATCAGCACAAGGACAAATGCGCCGTAAAAAGGCGTTCTCAGCGTGGCGAAACCGCCCAGCAGGGCGGCGTCAGACAAGACCGCGCCGATGATCGGCCCGCCCACAAGGCCAAAGCTGACGCCCGTCACGATATAACCCATGTTCCGGTCCCGGTCTGTCGCGTCGGTGCTGCCGTCGATCATCGCCGCTTGCGCAATGGGTTGGTTGCCCGCAGTAAATCCGGTGATCGAACGCCCGACGATCAGCAGAAGAAGGCTGTTGAGATAAAGCGCGGCAATGGTCAGGGCATACCCGGCCAGAGCACCGCCCAGGCACACCAGCAAAGCGTTCTTGCGCCCGATCGAATCCGATACTTTCGAAACATAGACAACGCCCAAAAACCAGGACAGGAAAAAGCACCCGATCACGAGGCCGTAATAGAAATGCCTGCGCCCCTCGGGCGTGTTTTCGGGCAGAAACCCGGATTTCGTTTCCATGATCAGCGAGTTGATGATCGGAAAGACCAGCCCCTGTCCGATCAGATCCACAAACACCACAAACAGAAGGGTAATCTTGGCAATATTTGTCATGTCTTACGCTCCTGACCCTCAAACCCTTGAAATCACTGTAGCAGAGGGTTCGCGCATTCCCCAAGCAAAGCATTTGCAAACCTGAGCCGGCATTGCTAACCAACGCGGCCATGAATACAGGCTTGGTTGTTTTCGCCCGCGCGGTGATTACCTAAGCCGCATGACACAAATGCCGACCGAAAGGACTGCCCTTTGACCGACCTAACCCCGCGCGAGATTGTCTCGGAACTGGATCGCTTCATCATCGGGCAGAAGGACGCCAAGCGCGCCGTAGCCGTCGCCCTGCGCAATCGCTGGCGCCGCAAGCAATTGCCGGACGACATCCGGGAGGAAGTCTATCCCAAGAACATCCTGATGATCGGCCCCACCGGCGTTGGCAAGACCGAAATCAGCCGCCGTCTGGCCAAACTGGCACGCGCGCCGTTTATCAAGGTCGAGGCCACCAAGTTCACCGAAGTCGGATATGTCGGTCGTGATGTGGAACAGATTGTGCGCGATCTGGCAGATGCGGCCATCCTGCAAACCCGCGAGTTCATGCGCGAAGACGTCAAGGCCAAAGCCCATCAGGCCGCCGAAGATCGGGTGATCGAAGCCATTGCAGGCGCGGATGCGCGCGAAGGCACGCGCGAGATGTTCCGCAAAAAGCTGAAAGCCGGCGAACTGGACGACACGGTGATCGAGCTGGAACTGTCCGACACCTCGAACCCGATGCCGATGTTCGACATTCCGGGGCAGCCGGGCGGTCAGATGGGCATGATGAATCTGGGCGACATTTTCGGCAAGGCCTTTGGTGGACGGACCGTCAAGAAACGCATGACCGTCGCCGAAAGCTATGATGCGCTGATCGGGGAAGAGGCCGACAAGCTGCTGGATGATGAAACCGTCACCCGCACCGCGTTGGAATCCGTCGAACAGAACGGCATCGTATTTCTGGATGAGATCGACAAGGTGTGCGCCCGCTCTGACGCACGCGGCGGCGATGTCAGCCGCGAAGGCGTGCAGCGCGACCTTCTGCCCTTGATCGAGGGAACCACCGTCAGCACCAAGCACGGCCCGGTCAAAACGGATCATATCCTGTTCATCGCCTCGGGTGCGTTTCACATCGCCAAACCGTCGGATCTGTTGCCGGAATTGCAAGGGCGCCTGCCGATCCGCGTCGAACTGCGCGCCCTGACCGAAGAAGACTTCGTGCGCATCCTGACCGAAACCGACAATGCCCTGACCTTGCAATACACGGCGTTGATGGGCACCGAAGACGTGACCGTCAGCTTTACCGAGGACGGCATCGCGGCGTTGGCGAAGATTGCGGCTGACGTGAACCAGAGCATCGAAAACATCGGCGCGCGGCGGCTTTACACGGTCATGGAGCGGGTTTTCGAAGAACTGTCCTTCGCTGCACCGGACAAAGCCGGTTCGGAGATCACCGTTGATGCACAGTTCGTCAGCGACAATCTTGGTGAATTGACCAAGTCTTCTGATCTGAGCCGTTACGTTTTGTAACACGGCCAGCCGTTTTTTGCCGTTGTTTTGGTCTTGCCATGCTGGACGTCGGGCAAGAATAGGATAGCGTGTGCACAAGTCACCCCGAGGTCTGGCCCGTGCTGCGATACTTCGTCATTCTGTTCATATCCCTTTCGCTCAACGCCTGTGTCGACCGGACGGTGTCCGAGGTCGTGCCCGGTGCCGTGAACATCGGAACACCTGAAACCATCTTCGCAAGCACGACCCGCGCGCGTGAGGCCGATGGATCCTATGGATTCCGACGCGGTGAAACGCTCAGGTTCCTGGAAACGACGGTTTCTATTCCACCCACACATACTCCGGGTACTCTCCGCTTCTCCTACGCGAACCCGAATCCGCGGAAAGAATTCGTTCTGGCAGACGTGACCGAGTTGGATGGACCGCAGGGGCTGCGCAAACACCTGCGAGGACAGGATGACGTCACTATCTTTGTGCACGGCTACAATTCGACTCAAACCGAAACGATCTTCCGCGCGGCGCAGCTAACACATGACATCGGCCTCCCCGGATCAACGCTGGTGTATTCCTGGCCCAGCCGCGCGACGGGCTATGGATATGCCTATGATCTGGACAGTATGCTGTTCGCCCGCGACGGGTTGGAACAGACCATCCGCGAACTGAAAGCCATGGGTGTCAAACGCGTTATTCTGGTCGCGCATTCCATGGGCGGCGCGTTGACGATGGAGATGATGCGGCAAACCGAATTGCAGGAACCCGGCTGGGCCAAGCGAAACATCGAAGGGGTCGTTCTGATCTCGCCTGACCTTGATCTTGATCTGTTTCGCTCGCAGATGAAACGTATCGACAACCCCCCCGATCCGTTCATCGTAATGGTGTCGCAAAAGGACAAGATCCTGAACATCTCGGGCCGTTTGCGTGGCACGGATGAGGGCCAGCGGTTGGGGAACATCAGTTCGGTTGACTCGCTCGAGGAATTCCCGATCAGCGTGATCGACACGACTGCTTTCAACAGTGACGCGGCATCCTCGCATTTCGTTGCCGCGACCTCTCCGGCTTTGTTGTCGATCCTCAACTCGTTGCGGCGTGTCAACAATACCTTCGGGCGGGAAGACCGACCGGCCATTGATATTCTGGTGCCACCCAGCGAGCGCAATCCAGACGGGGCCACTGAAATTGTTCTGACGGAAACTGGGCAGGCACAGGTTACCACTCCGTGATGCGGTTCAAGCTGCGTCGGTATCTTCTGGACAATGCCACCTGGCTTGGCGCCGGCGTTCTTCTGACATTTTTATCCAGCTTCGGGCAGACATTCTTCATCTCGATCTTTGCCGGTGAAATCCGCGCGGAATTCGGCCTCGGCCACGGTGCGTGGGGTGGGCTATACACATTGGGCACAACCCTGTCGGCCATCGTGATGATCTGGGCCGGAGGGCTGACGGATATCTTTCGCGTCCGGGTGCTGGGTCCGGCGGTTCTGGCTGGGTTGGCCCTGGCCGCCCTTGTCATGGCGCTGAATACCTGGCTGCTCCTGTTGCCAGTGGTGATTTTTCTGTTGCGCCTGCTGGGTCAGGGGATGAGCACACATCTGGCCGCGGTCGCCATGGCGCGGTGGTTTACGGTCACGCGGGGCAAGGCGCTTTCCATTGCATCCATCGGCTATGCCATCGGTGAGGCCCTGCTGCCCCTGATCTTTGTTGCAGCCATGGTTTACCTGGACTGGCGTTGGCTGTGGGTCGTCGCGGCGGGGATGACTGCCTTGGGAATTCCCGTTCTGATGCGGCTGTTGCGCGAGGAACGAACACCGCAAAGCCTTGCCAGCGAATCCTCTGCCATTGGGATGCAGGGTCGCCACTGGAGCCGTCGCGACGCGTTGTTTGACCCCTTGTTCTGGTTCATGGTGCCCGCCGTGCTTGCGCCATCGGCATTCATCACCGCGTTTTTCTTCCATCAGGTCTATTTCGCCGAGGTCAAAGGCTGGCAGCATATCCAACTGGTCGCTCTGTTCCCGATCTTTACCGGAGTATCACTGCTGTCGATGTTTGCTGCGGGCTGGGCATTGGACAAATGGGGCACTGCGCGCATCATGCCATTCTATCAGCTTCCGATGGCGGTTGGGTTTGTGGTTCTGGGCATGACTGAATCAATCAGCGGCGCGACGATCGGGTTGGTGTTTCTTGGCCTGACGGTCGGAGCGAACAGCACGTTGCCCAGCGCGTTCTGGGCAGAATTCTACGGGACCCGGCATATCGGGGCCATCAAGGCGATGGCTGCGGCTGTCATGGTACTGGGGTCAGCCATCGGCCCCGGTCTGACCGGCGTTCTGATTGACCTTGGTATCCCGCTGAGCATTCAGTTTTTCTGGATTGGCCTGTTCTTCGTGCTGGTATGCAGCCTTGTTTGGGTCGGTATTTCCCGCGCGTGTCGCGACCTTTAACGCACCCGCCTGAGATACACGTAATACGCCCCGTCTCCGCCGTGGCTGATATGAGCCGGCGTGACCTGCAACACCGCCTGCGCCAGCGGTGGGATCGACAACCAGTGAGGAACCTGATTACGCAGAACACCGCGCGGCGTCGGAATTGGACCGGGCTCGTCCCGATCCTTGCCTTTGCCGGTCACGACCAAAACCAGACGCTTGCCCTGTGCTTGCGCGCTCAGGATGAATCGGATCAGCGCCGGATGGGCCGAAGCCACCCGCATACCGTGCAGATCCAGCTTGCCTTCGGGTTTCAGCTTGCCGCGCTTCATCCGGCCAAAGGCCTTGTTGTCCATTTGAACCGGTGCATTGCGCAACGCATCCGTCACCGTGGGCTTCAGGTCGTTCGGTTTCGGTTTCGACTGATGGGCCTGTCCAAGTTCGAATGCCTGAAAACGGGGTTTCGGGGTTTTCTTGGGCTTGGGTTTCGGCAAAGAGGTTGGATGGATCGTCTGCGGGATTTCCGGGTGCAGCCTCTCGGCTTGTTTGGCGACCTTGCGCCACAGCTCGATCTCTTCGCTTGTCAGTTTGCGCCGGGTCATCAGAATTCATCCGGCAGCAGGGCATAGGCACGCTGGATGGGCAGCAACAGCACCATCCGACCGGGATCCTTCAGCTTGCCCGCGGCCTGACCGGCTTCGTCCCCCGTTCCGAAAAAGATATCAGCCCGTTGCGCGCCTTTGATGGCCGCACCTGTATCCTGCGCGATCATCAGGCGGCGGATCGATTCCTTGCCGTCCTTTTCCACCCAAACCGGCGCACCCAGCGGGGTATAGGCGGGATCAACCGCGATGCTGCGCATGGTCGTGACAGATCGGTTCATGGCGCCCAGCGGCCCAAGCTCGGGCGCGACACGTGAAACTTCGCGGAAGAACACGTATGATGGGTTGTGGAGCAGCAATTCCGCGCCGGCCTCGGGGTTCTTGCGCACCCAGGCGCGGATCATCTGGGCGCTGACCTCATGCGCGCCAAGAATGCCGCGCCGCACCAGTTCCACGCCAATTGACCTATAGGGATGCCCGTTCGCACCGCCATACCCGACGCGCAAAGCGCCGCCATCCGGCAATCGAACGCGGCCCGAACCCTGGATTTGCAGAAAAAACAACTCTACGGGGTCATCGACCCAGGCAATCTCAAGCCCGCGGCCCTGCATGACATCACTGGTCAGGATTTCTCGCCGGCTCAGCCAGGGCCCCTCAGCGCGGGCCTCGGGCGGCATTTTGTAGATGGGATACTTGAAACGATCCGTCCGGGTACGCGCACCATCAAGTTCGGGTTCGAAATACCCCGTGAACAGGGCATCCTCACCATCCTCGACCAGAACAGGGCGAAAAAAGAGCTCAAAGAACGACCGTGCCGCTTCGGCATCATAGGTTCTTGCCACACCGCACAGGGCCCGCCAATCGGGATCCTTCAGATCCCCGCAGGTGTTCAGAAAAACTGACAGGGCTGCACCGTGGTCATCCTCGGCCCAGCCACGCAGATCATCGAACGACAGAATGGATCGCGTTGCCTCGGCCCCGGCAGCGCTGGTAGTGGTCATTGCACCCACCAGTAAAAGCGACCGGAGCGTGGCAATCATGCGTCCGTGGCAACAAGCAGCCAGTTCGGATCGTCCTTGCCCATCACACGGGCAAAGGTCCAGCTGTCCTTTTGGCGTTTCACGGTGTTGGGGCTGCCTTCGACGATATCGCCACCGCGATCCCGCACGACCGATGTCAGTTCACCCACGAATTTCATGGTGATCTCGGCCTGATTGGTATCCTTGTCGAACTTCACATCCGTCAGGGTTGTCTCTCGGACACCGATGAACTCGGCCTCGATCGTCAGGCCCTGATCTTCTCGTGCGGCGACGCCCGCAACGAAGGATTCAAAAACTTCTTCCGACAGGAATGGCTGGATCTCGTCCAGGTTGCCCTTCTCAAACCCCATCACGATCATTTCATAGGCACCGCGCGCACCCTGAACAAACTCGGTGACGGAAAAACCGGGTTCAACGCGTTTCATCGCCGCCAGCGTCTGTGCCAGCTCGCTGTCTTCCGGGACATGGTCTGTGATGTCATGATCCGGGCCGCCTTCGATCACTTCGAAATCGCGGCGCGACTTATGCGCTTCGGGCTGCTGCTGCACAGGCGGTTTCTCAAAACCTTCACGCGTGCCCAACACGCTCTTGAGGCGCAGGATCAGGAAAACGGCAATTCCGGCCAGGACCAGCAACTGGATCATGGGTTCGTTCATTTCATCCTCTTTTCAGAACCGCGGCTTTGTATACGCGGCCTCATGCCACTATGTAGGTGACCGTAGGTGGCAAGTCCACAGCCCGGCCTAAGGGAAAGGATAACGCAAATGTATCTGTTCTTGGCATTTTTGTTGGTGCCCATCATCGAGATTGCGCTGTTTATTCAGGTTGGCGGGTTGATCGGCTTGTGGCCAACCCTTGCCATCGTAGTACTGACGGCGGTTTTGGGCACTGTTTTGGTGCGGACACAAGGTCGCATGGCGTTGGGAAACCTGCAACGGTCGTTTGCCGAACTGGACGACCCGACCGAGCCGCTGGCGCATGGTGCGATGATCCTGTTGTCGGGTGCTTTGTTGCTTACACCGGGATTTTTCACTGATGCCATTGGATTTGCGTTGCTTGTTCCGGGCGTACGGGTTGCGGTTTTCAGGTACCTCAGATCGAAAGTCACCGTTGCCCAGTTTCAGATGGGTCAGGGCCCCGGTTTTCGGTCACGGGAAAATCCGTTCGATCAGGGTGACATCATAGACGGCGACTTTACCGAGGTCCGCCCGAAAAATGATCCGTCAAAGCCGTCTAAATGGGTGGAAGGCCCCCACCGGCATTGAGGTGCCGCGCCCAACTTGATAAGCAGTGGCGAATTTCATTTTTGGAGTAGATCCATGGCCGAAGAAAAAGCTGCAGAAAACACTGCGGCCAAAGCCGCCCCGCAAGTTCAGATGCGTGTTCTGGGGCAGTTCATCCGCGACATGTCCTTTGAAAACGTGATGGCCCAGAAGGGTGTTTCCGGTGACGTACAGCCCGAAATCGCGGTTCAGGTGAATCTGGACGCCAAGAAGCGCCCGGCAGACCACCAGTTCGAAGTGTCGATCAAGCTGAACCTGACATCCAAAGCCAAAGGTTTGGAAGACGTTCTGTTCCTGTGTGAACTGGACTATTGCGGCCTGTTCCACGTGGAAGGTGTGCCGGAAGACCAGTTGCACCCGTTCCTGATGATCGAATGCCCGCGGATGCTGTTCCCGTTCCTGCGCCGCATCGTCAGCGACATCACCCGCGACGGCGGTTTCCCACCGGTGAATCTGGACAATATCGATTTCGTCGCCCTGTACCGCAACGAACTGATGCGTCGTCAGGCCGAACAGTCCCAGAAGACAGATGCCTAAGGGTTTGGCCCGTGCCTGACAGGGTCAGGTGCGGGTCCATAGGGCATTGTCGCCCAGTTTTTCTATGAATGCATCATGTGCCGCGCGTTCATCCTCGGTAATACGAGACGGCAGTGGCGTTGCTCGTGGTGCCGGTCGCCAATCATCGCCGCCGCCTGCCACGGATGATGCAGATGTTGACAGTCCAAAATCGGGCTGTCGTCCTCCGATCAGCTCAAGATAAACCTCGGCCAGGATTTCAGAGTCGAGCAACGCGCCGTGCAGTACACGGTTCGAGTTGTCGATATTGAAGCGACGGCAAAGCGCATCCAGTGAGGCCGGCGAACCGGGAAACCGTTTGCGCGCAATCGCTAGCGTATCCAGCGCCTGTTCCATCGGGATGAGCGGGGCACCCATCCATTTCAGTTCGGCATTCAGGAACTTCATGTCGAAAGATGCATTGTGGATCACCAGCCGCGCATCGCCGACGAATTCGCGAAAAGCGTGACCGATCTTGGCAAAAACCGGTTTGTCTTTCAGCGTCACTTCACCCTTTTCGGGCGGGCGTGGGTTTTCCAACAGGTCCGGGCCGATGCCATGCACGCCAAATGCCTCTTCCGGCATCGAACGTTCGGGGTTGATATAGACGTGATACGTCTCACCCGTTGCGACGTGGTTCCACAGTTCAACGGCGCCGATTTCCACGATCCGATCACCGCTTTCAGGATCGAAACCCGTGGTTTCGGTGTCGAGTACAATTTCACGCATCTGCCATCCCCGCCCGTATCTGCCTGACCACATCCTGCACCTGCGCGCGGGCGTGGTCCAGAGTGTCGGTCACGATGACGTAATCCGACCGCGCGCATTTTTCTTCATTCGGCATCTGCTTGGCTCGGATTTGCTCGAACTGCGCCTCGGTCATTGTGCCCCGTTCCATGACACGCCGCTTTTGCTCGTCGGCCGGGATCGAAACACAAGCCACCGCGTCCATCGCCACGTCACCGCCCGTTTCAAACAAAAGCGGAATGTCGAACACCAAGATGTCGTTTGTCGCGGCTTCACGAAATGCTATGCGGTCAGCAGCGACCAGAGGGTGGACGATGGCTTCGATGGCCTTCAGCGCAGCAGGATCGGCGGCAATTATCTGCTTTAGCGCCTCCCGGTTGACCGCACCGTCCTGAATGGCCGACGGAAACAATCGTTCCATGGGGCCAACGGCCGCGCCCCCCCTGGAATACAGGCGATGCACCGCCGCATCCGCATCCCACAAGGCACAACCTTCTTCGACGAACATCTGCGCCGTTGTGCTTTTCCCCATGCCGATGGAACCGGTCAGGCCAAGCGCAAAATTCATGCCATGGCCGCCGCACGTGCATCAGCATCAACTTCGGGGCGCACGCCGAACCAGCGTTCAAAACCGGGCACTGCCTGATGCAACAACATGCCCAGCCCATCGACTGCGGTGCATCCAGCCTGTTCAGCGGTTTGCAACAGGCGGGTTTTCAATGGCGCATAAACCAGATCCGTCACCACGGCACCGGGCTGCAACCCATCAAGCGGAACCCGCAATTCCGGTTGGCCCTGCATGCCCAACGAGGTGGTGTTCACCACGAGTTCTGCGTTTTCGATGACATTTCCGGCCTGAACCCAATCCACCACGCGGATACGTTGACCGAATTCCTCTTTCAGATGATCCGCACGGGCGCGGGTTCGGTTGGTCAGCAGGATTTCCGGAACACCCGCGTCAGACAATGCCTGCAACACGGCGCGCGCGGCCCCTCCGGCCCCGAATACAACAGCTGGCCCGTCCTTTGCATTCCAGTCCGGCGCACCGGTGCGAAGATTCTCCATGAACCCGTATCCGTCAGTGTTATCCGCGTGGATCGAGCCATCTTCACGAAACACCAGAGTGTTCGCCGCACCTATCACCGTCGCACGGTCAGACGCATGATCCGCGATCTTCAGGGCGGCTTCCTTGTGGGGAACGGTCACATTGGCGCCGACAAAACCCGCCCTGGGCAGGGTGCGCAACACAGTTTCCAGGTCGGCGGGCGCCACATCCATCGGGATGTAGTGACCGGCAAGACCGTATGTCTTCAGCCAATGACCATGCAGTTTGGGGGATCGTGAGTGACCAATGGGATGTCCAATCACACCGGCCAAAGGAACCCGATAGTCCGTCATTGATCGATTACCCCTTTGACAGCCAGAAAGTTGAGCAGCTCCAACAGGGGCATACCCAAAACGTTAAAATAGTCGCCGTCAATGGTGGCGAACAGGCGGACACCTTCTTCCTCCAGCTTGTAAGCTCCGACGGCGTGGCGGATACTGTCCCAGTTTCGCGCGACGTAATCTTTCAGATAGGCATCGGAACTGGCCCGCATCCGCAATCGTACCTGCCCCACATGCCGCCAGACCGGCTGAGCATTCTGATAGATCACCGCTGCGGACAAAAGCATGTGACGCTTGCCACGCATGGCTTTCAGCTGGGCCAACGCCTGTTCGGGGGTTTCCGGCTTTGACATCAGCTGACCGTCAAAATCCAGAACCTGATCGCATCCCAGGACCATGGCACCGGGGTTTTTGTCGCTGACTTTCCGCGCCTTCATTTCTGCGAGTGTGTCGGCAATGTCCCGTGGAGATGCGTTTTCAGCCAGCAGGGCGCGTTTGGCCGTCTCTTCATCCACGCGCGCGGTTTGAACCAAAAACGGTACGCCTGCATTTTCAAGCAGCTGCGCGCGAATGGCAGACCCGGAAGCAAGAAGAATGGGGACAGACATGTGGAAAACCCCGTGTGCAAATCATTGAGAGTTCAGGGGTGCTTTGTATGGTTTTCCAGTTGACACGCAACCCCGGGGATTTCGCGCCAGAGATCCCCGAGTCGCTCAAATCCCATCCCGTCCGGACAAGGATAAGTCAGTTTCTCTGGAAAAGCCCGATATCCCAAATTCTCCTACCAGTTATCCCCAAGTGGAACAAGGAATACTGATAATAAATAATTGATTTTAAATGATAAAAATATCCACCAACAGAATCACATGAAAAAATCCATGTTCTGTCCACCTGGGGAAAACACTTGTGTAAAAAAGTAATCCACGGATTTTACTCACCCTACAAAACCATCATCCTTTTTCTTTTCTTATTTTTTTATTAGGGAGGGTCCCGAACAACGCCCGGAGCCGAAATGACCGATCTTCTGTTCACTTTGTACCCATGGGTGAAATCGCTCCATATCATGGCGGTGATTTCGTGGATGGCGGGCCTCTTCTATCTGCCCAGGTTGTTTGTCTATCACGTCGAAAAGGCACAGGCCGTAGAAGGCGCACAGGACATTTTCTTTGAAATGGAAGAAAAGCTGCTGCGTGTGATCATGAGACCGGCGATGATCGTTGCCTGGGTTTGTGGTTTGATCATGGTGTTTACGCCGGGCATCGTGGGGTGGGACTGGAGCTGGCCCTGGGTCAAGGGCGCTGCCGTGATCGGCATGACCTGGTTCCATCACTGGCTGATGGCGCGACGCAAGGATTTTCTGGAAGGGCGAAACAAGCTCACTGGGCGGCAGTTTCGCATGATGAACGAGGTCCCGACCGTTTTGATGGTTGCCATCGTTCTGGCGGTTGTTCTGAAGTTCTGAGGGCCTGTTTGACTCCGCCCCTCACTGCGCTTATGTAGGGATCAACACGCCCGTCCGGGCGGCGTATCTTCCATACTGAATTTCCACTTCGTGCCGCACTGTCAGCGGTGAAGGTATATATCATGACAACCGAATCCCTGAATCTTGCTGATCTGAAAGCCAAAAGCCCCAAAGACCTTCTGGCGATGGCCGAAGAGCTGGAGATCGAAAACGCCTCGACCATGCGCAAGGGCGAGATGATGTTCCAGATCCTGCGTGAACGCGCGGATGAAGGCTGGACCGTTGGTGGCGATGGCGTGCTTGAAGTGCTTCAGGACGGTTTCGGCTTCCTGCGCTCGCCCGAGGCGAACTATCTGCCCGGCCCGGATGACATCTATGTCTCACCCGAGATGATCCGCCAGCACTCATTGCGGACAGGGGATACCGTGGAAGGCGAGATCAAAGCCCCGGATGAGAATGAGCGCTATTTCGCGCTGACGAAGGTGACCAAGATCAACTTCGAAGACCCGGAAAAGGCCAAGCACAAGATCCTGTTCGACAACCTGACGCCGCTTTATCCGGATGAGCGGCTGAAGATGGAAATCGAGGATCCGACCATCAAGGACAAGTCCGCACGGGTGATCGACCTGGTCGCGCCGATCGGCAAGGGCCAGCGGTCGTTGATCGTGGCGCCGCCGCGCACCGGTAAGACGGTGATCCTGCAAAACATCGCGCATTCGATCGAGCGCAACCACCCGGAATGCTACCTGATCGTGCTGCTGATCGACGAACGCCCCGAAGAGGTGACGGACATGCAGCGGTCTGTGAAGGGCGAGGTGGTGTCCTCGACCTTTGATGAACCGGCGTCGCGTCACGTTGCCGTGTCGGAAATGGTGATCGAAAAAGCCAAGCGTCTGGTCGAACACAAACGAGATGTTGTTATCCTTCTCGACTCGATCACAAGGCTTGGTAGGGCTTTTAACACCGTGGTCCCATCCTCGGGTAAAGTTCTGACCGGTGGTGTGGACGCAAACGCCCTGCAACGGCCCAAGCGGTTCTTTGGTGCGGCGCGGAACATCGAGGAAGGCGGATCGCTGACCATCATCGCAACCGCACTGATTGATACCGGCAGCCGGATGGACGAGGTCATCTTTGAAGAATTCAAAGGTACAGGCAACTCGGAAATCGTTCTGGATCGCAAGATCGCGGACAAGCGAGTGTTCCCGGCCATCGACATCCTCAAATCCGGCACGCGGAAAGAGGATCTTCTGGTCGACAAGGGTGATCTGGCCAAGACCTTCGTTCTGCGGCGTATCCTCAACCCGATGGGCACGACCGACGCAATCGAGTTCTTGTTGTCCAAGTTGAAGCAGACAAAGACAAACAGCGAATTCTTCGATTCCATGAACACCTGACATTGGTCTTTAACTCTAGCGAGGCCTTCGAATGGATACGATATTCGCCTTGGCCAGCGCGCAGGGCAAAGCCGGGGTGGCGGTCATCCGCCTCTCGGGTCAGGACTCCCATTCAGCAGCGGCGCGCCTGACGGGTGGAGCGCTGCCAAAGCGTGGCATGGTCCTGCGCACTCTGACCGATCATGGCGGAGCACGTTTGGACGACGGATTGGTCTTGACCTTCCAGGCTCCGGCCAGTTTTACCGGTGAGGACGTGGCCGAGCTTCAGATTCATGGAAGCACCGCCTCTGTCAACGCCGTTCTGCGCTGCCTGTCGGATACAGAAGGGTTGCGCATCGCTGAACCGGGTGAGTTCACACGCCGAGCGCTGGAAAACGGCAAGATGGACCTGACTCAGGTTGAAGGCCTGGCCGATCTAATCGATGCAGAAACGGAAGCACAACGGAAGCAGGCTCAGACCATTCTGGCGGGTGAGCTGGGCACATTGGCTGAACGGTGGCGTCGGGATTTGATACGGGCTGCGTCCCTGTTGGAGGCTGTCATCGATTTTGCTGATGAAGAAGTTCCAACCGATGTCACGCCGGAAGTGCGCGAGCTGATCCAGGGCGTCATGTCCGACCTTCATCGCGAGGCAGATGGAGTCAAGATTGCCGAGCGAATTCGTTCAGGGTTCGAGGTTGCGATCGTCGGCCTTCCAAATGCGGGAAAATCCACCCTTTTGAATGCCTTGGCAGGCCGTGAGGCGGCCATTACTTCGGAATATGCTGGAACCACGCGTGATGTGATCGAAGTTCGAATGGATCTGGCTGGATTACCGGTGACCTTGCTGGATACGGCAGGGCTGCGAAAGACCGAAGATCATGTCGAAAACCTGGGTATCGAGCTAGCGCGCAGCAGAGCGGAGGCCGCCGATCTTCGCGTTTTCCTGTCTGAAACACCGAAGGACCTAGGGGTGGAGATGCGGGAAGATGATATACATGTTTTGCCCAAAGCAGATCTTAGAGGGATCGGGGAAAAGGGTGTGTCAGGGAAAACAGGCCAGGGAATAGATGCGTTAGTAGACGATATATCGTGTGTTCTGCGTCAGCGAACCACTACCCATGGTATTGCAACTCGGGAACGTCACCGCATTGCAATCACCAGAGCATTGGACTCACTCACATCTGCAATCTCGGTTCTGGAATCAGGCCCAGACCTGTATGATATCGCAGCAGAGGAGCTGAGAACCGCCATTCGCGCCCTTGAATCCCTGGTGGGCAGAATAGACGTGGAAACTCTGTTGGATGAAATCTTCTCCAGCTTCTGTTTGGGAAAATAAGGAGTGTTTCACGTGAAACATTCGAAGTTTGATGTCATCGTCATCGGCGCAGGTCATGCCGGAACCGAGGCCGCTCATGCATCAGCCAGAATGGGCGCTACAACGGCGTTGGTGACGCTGTCTGCAACGGACATTGGCGTCATGTCCTGCAATCCAGCGATTGGCGGTTTGGGGAAAGGCCATCTTGTGCGTGAGATCGACGCCTTGGATGGCGTCATGGGTCGCGTGGCGGATCAGGCCGGCATTCAGTTTCGATTATTGAACCGTCGAAAGGGGCCCGCCGTTCAGGGGCCGAGAGCGCAGGCGGATCGCGCCCTTTATCGTCTTGCTATGCAACAGGTAACGGAGAAGCAGGATAACCTGTCCGTCGTTGTTGGCGAGGTTGTCGATTTCCTGATGAACGGCGAAAAGGTTGCAGGTGTTGTTCTTTCCGATGGATCAGAACTTTCCGCCCGCGCCGTTATTCTGACGTCCGGTACGTTTCTAAGGGGCGTCATCCATATCGGTGACGTGTCTCGCCCAGGCGGGAGAATGGGGGATCGGCCCTCCATCAAATTGGCTGAGCGGTTGGATGGATACGATCTTCCTATGGGGCGATTGAAAACCGGCACACCGCCGCGTCTGGACGGGCGGAGCATTGATTGGTCCGATCTTGAAAGGCAGGACGGCGACGATGAGCCAACCCTGTTTTCTTTCATGTCGAAATCCGTTGTCGCGCCCCAGATTTCTTGCGGAATTACACATACAAATGCGCGAACGCATGAGATCATTGCGGAAAATCTTTCGAAATCTGCCATGTATGGCGGTCACATCGATGGGGTAGGCCCGCGTTATTGCCCTTCTATCGAAGACAAGATCGTACGCTTCGCCGACAAGGAATCGCATCAAATCTTCCTTGAACCCGAAGGGATCAACGACCACACAATCTATCCGAACGGCATATCGACATCTCTGCCCCAGGATGTTCAGCTGGACTATGTGCGGTCAATCAAAGGCTTGGAAAATGCAGAAATTCTGCAACCGGGATATGCAATCGAATACGACTATGTTGATCCGCGTGTCCTGAGCGCTTCTTTATCCTTGCCGGCTGTTCCCGGGCTATATCTAGCGGGACAGATAAATGGGACCACAGGATATGAGGAAGCCGCGGCTCAGGGCATGGTGGCTGGCCTCAACGCGGCGTTGGAGACCCAAGGGCGGGAGCCCATCCATTTTACACGATCCGACAGTTATGTTGGCGTAATGATCGACGATTTGACAACTCGAGGGGTTGCCGAACCTTACCGCATGTTCACGTCGCGCGCGGAGTTCCGGCTATCTTTGCGTGCCGACAATGCTGATCAACGGTTGACACCGCTTGGTTTGGAGCTGGGGTGCGTCGGAGAAGGGCGCAAGATTCAGTTCGGAGATAAAATGAACCAACTTGAGAGTGTGAAGTTAAAGCTGACGGAACGCACTTACACACCCAAGGAAGTTCTCGCTGCCGGTATAAACGTTAATCAGGACGGAAACCGTAGAGATGGGATGGCAATTCTGGCATTCCCTGATACCTCGTTTGAAGATTTGTTGCCTCTCGTTCCTGATTTGCAGGACGTCGACCCAAAAATCAGGCTCCAGATCGAGCGGGACGCCTTGTATGCCAACTACATTGCCAGACAAAAGCGGGATGTCGAAGCAATGAAGCGGGATGAATCCTATGTCATCCCGCATGAGTTCGACTATTTTGCCTTGGACGGCCTGTCATCGGAGATGAAACAGAAGCTGTCGCAAGCGAAGCCCGCCAATATCGCTCAGGCAAGCCGTGTCGAGGGCGTTACTCCGGCAGCGCTGACGCTTGTTCTGGCAAAACTACGCCGGGATCAAAGAGCTCGTCAGGCATGAAGGTTGATTTTTCGAAGTTTGAAGACCTGAATGTTTCACGTGAAACATTCGAGCGCCTCGTGACCTATGTTGATCTCGTGAAGCGTTGGAATTCTAAGATCAACCTCGTGTCTAAGAACAGTTTGGAGCATATCTGGGACCGGCATATTCTTGATTCCGTGCAAGTCTATCGGTGCGCTGACAGGTTTGATACTTGGGTGGACCTTGGAAGCGGAGGCGGATTCCCTGGTATGGTCTGCGCCATCATCGCTGCGGAAGAAAACCCAGGCGCCGCATTCAATATGATCGAGAGCGACCAGCGGAAATCGGCTTTCTTACGTAGCGTTGCGCGGGAATGCGGCATAAATTGTACGGTGATTTCAAAAAGGATTGAATCGGTTGATCCTTTGGCTGCAAGCATTATTTCCGCTCGAGCGCTGGCTGACTTGCGCACCCTGTTGTCCTTTTGTGACAGGCATTTACACACCAGCGGGACAGCGTTGTTGCCCAAAGGCGCAAATTGGAAAAAAGAGCTGGACGACGCACGTGAGGAATGGAATTTCGAAGCTGAGGCGATTACAAGTTTAACTGAACCTCAAGCCGTTATCCTTAAGATAAATGGAGTATCACGTGGTTGATTTGTCTCGACCTTCAGGGCCTCGGATAATTGCTGTTGCCAATCAGAAGGGCGGGGTCGGAAAAACAACCACAGCAATCAACCTTGCAGCGGGTTTGGCTGAATCCGGGTGTCGGGTCCTAGTGGTTGACCTTGACCCGCAGGGGAACGCTTCTACGGGTTTGGGTGTCGAAGATCGAGACTGGACAACTTATGATCTGATCCTTGACGACGCACCATTGGAGGCCGTCGTTCAGGAGACGGAAATCGAAGGTCTTTTCGTTGTTCCGGCGACCGTTGATCTGAGTTCCGCCGATATTGAACTGATCTCCAACGAAAAACGCAGCTATCTTTTGCATGATGCTTTGAGGCAGCCAGCCATAGATGCGTTTGAACTGGATTTTGTGCTTATCGACTGCCCGCCGTCCTTAAACTTGCTGACCGTGAATGCTATGGTTGCTTCGCATTCGGTGCTGGTGCCGCTGCAGAGCGAGTTCTTTGCCCTTGAAGGGCTTTCACAACTGATGCTCACGATTCGAGAGGTCCGCCAAACGGCTAACCCGGATCTGAGAATCGAAGGTATTGTGTTGACCATGTATGACAACCGCAACAACTTGTCCCGTCAGGTTGAAAAGGACGCGCGTGACAATCTGGGTGAGATGGTCTTTAAAACGAAAATACCCAGAAATGTGCGGGTCAGCGAAGCGCCGTCATATGCGCTGCCTGTTTTGCAATATGACTCGGGATCGCTTGGGGCCATGGCCTACCGGCATCTTGCTCGTGAGATCTTGCACAAGAACAATAAGACCGCTGCCTGAGCGGGAACGAGGAGGGCGACATGAGCGCCAAGAAAGCAAAGTCCAGAGGTTTGGGGCGGGGGTTGTCTGCCCTTATGGCGGATGTGAATCCTGAATCAGAAGGCCGGATTTCAACGGATGCACGCAGACCGGATCTGAAAGTCCCGATTGAAAAGCTGAAAGCCAACCCCAACCAGCCGCGCCGGACATTCATGCCCGAGCAGTTGGACGAGCTGGCAGCGTCGGTCAAGGAAAAAGGTATCATTCAGCCGTTGATTGTTCGCGCGACGGGGTCCGATGAATATGAAATCGTCGCGGGAGAACGCCGTTGGCGTGCGGCGCAGATGGCGCAGTTGCATGATATCCCGGTTATTGTACGTGATTTTGATGATACGGAAGTGTTGGAAGTTGCGATTATCGAAAACATCCAACGCGCGGATCTGAACGCGGTGGAAGAGGCCGCCGGCTACAAGCAGTTGATGGACCGGTTTGGTCATACACAGGAAAAGCTTGCCGAGGCCCTGGGCAAAAGCCGCAGCCACATCGCAAATCTTTTGCGGCTTCTGTCCTTGCCGTTGGATGTGCAAACCCTTGTTATTGAAGGTAAATTGTCTGCGGGGCACGCCAGGGCACTGATTACGGTGGAAAATCCGTCGGAACTTGCGAAACAGATCGTCAAGGATGGCTTGTCGGTGCGCGCAACCGAGGCTTTGGTCAAAAAACAGCAGCAAGGCAGTGCCGAACGTTCCGCACCCCGCTCCAGAAATCTGGATGCTGGAAAGGATGCAGACACACGTGCCTTGGAAAAAGACCTGTCCGCGATCCTGGCGATGAAAGTGTCAATCAATCACAAGGCCGGAACGGAAACGGGACAAGTTGTTCTGACCTACGAAAATCTGGATCAGCTGGACGACTTGTGCGCCAAGCTCAGCCGTTAGGACGTGACCAGATAAAGATCATGACACCGCCCAGCACAACCGCCTGAATGATCAACACGAAAAGCGGTGCTGACAACAAAACAGAGAGTCCGAAAACGGCGGCGATCGAGACGGTTGCCGCCTTTTTTGCGGCTGGTCGAATGGCGCCGGAGCTTTGCCAATCAAGAATCAGTGGCCCAAAAAGGTTATGGGTCACAAGCCAGTTGTGCAGCCGCGAGGATGAGCGGGCGAAGAAAAACGCGGCAAGCAGAAGAAAAGGCACCGTAGGAAGAAGGGGCAGGACAACCCCAACAGCCGCCATGGCAACACAAAGCAATCCCAGTCCGGCCCAAAGATACTGCATGCTCAGTCCAACAGCTCCCCGATGACTGCGTTCAATACGGCGCGCCCATCTGATGTCGCGATGAGGCGCCCGTTGCTGCGCCGAACCATGTTGATGTCGGTCAGATGATCTATGGTTTCAGAGGGAAGAGAGCGGCCAGACAAAGTTTGCCACCTGTCCATATCTAGTCCCTCAGTAATTCTCATACCCATCATAAGGTATTCATTTGCCTGATCTTCAAGGGGCAAAGCGCTGCGGTTCTTTTCACCACAGCCTTGATTGGCGGCATCAAGCCAACGCTGGGGGTTCAGATAGGTTTCGGTCGCGTATTTCTGACCATTCAGGGTAATCCTCCCATGGGCGCCGGGGCCGATGCCCACATAGTCGCCATACCGCCAGTAAATCAGGTTGTGCTGCGATTCTGCGCCCGGTCGGGCATGGTTCGAAACCTCATAGGCCGGCAAGCCATGTGCTTCGCAGATTTCCTGCGTGGCCAGATACATGTCGGCGGCACTGTCATCTTCGGGCAAGCCGCGTAACTTACCGACGGCGTATCGATCCCCAAAGGCCGTCCCGTCTTCGATCGTCAATTGATAGAGCGACAGGTGGTCGATGGCCATCGATAGCGCTTGGGTCAGTTCCTCTTGCCAGGCGTCCAGCGTCTGGTGTTGGCGCGCATAGATCAGGTCAAAGCTGACCCGGTTGAAACAGTTTCGGGCGATGTCAAAGGCGGCGCGGGCCTCTGCCACGGTGTGGATGCGGCCCAGCCGCCTCAGGTCTTCGTCATTCATCGCCTGAATGCCCATCGAAACCCGGTTCACGCCTGCATCGCGATAGGCGGCGAACCGCCCGGCCTCGACCGAACCGGGATTGGCCTCGAGCGTGATTTCCATGTCATTGGCGGGCCGCCACAGGGCGCGGGCGGTGTCGATCACGGCGGCGACAGTTTCGGGCGCCATCAGTGATGGGGTGCCGCCGCCAAAGAAGATCGTGTTCAAAACCCGATCGGGCGTTTCGGCAGCAGATCGGTGAAGCTCGGACAAATAGGCGTCAAGCCATTGTTTCTGATCAATATTTTTGGAAACATGGCTGTTGAAGTCGCAATAGGGGCATTTGGCCTCGCAAAAGGGCCAATGCACGTACAGGCCAAAGCCCCCGTTGCGCCAATCATCCGCCAAAGCAGCCTTTCACGAACATTTCCACCGCGCGACCACGATGGCTGATCTTGTTCTTTTCCCAGCGATCCATCTCGGCAAAGGTAATGTCGTAGCCGTCGGGGACAAACATCGGGTCATAGCCGAACCCATCCTTGCCGCGGATCGGCCAGACCAGATGACCGGGCGCGACGCCTTCGAACACCTCGTCGTGCCCGTCGGGCCAGGCCAGAACCAATGTGCAGCGGAATTGGGCCGTGCGGGGGTGCGGTGCGTTTTTTGCTTCGAGCTCATCTTGGGCGCGGGTCATGGCCATCAGAAAATCGCGGCCATTTCCGGTTTCGGCCCAATCAGCCGTGTACACGCCCGGCGCTCCGTTCAGCGCGTCGATGGTGATCCCGGAATCGTCGGACAGGGCGGGCAGTCCGGTGGCCTGTGCGGCGGCGT
Source organism: Ruegeria sp. HKCCD6604 (assembly GCF_013110635.1). Lineage (NCBI taxonomy): Bacteria > Pseudomonadati > Pseudomonadota > Alphaproteobacteria > Rhodobacterales > Roseobacteraceae > Ruegeria > Ruegeria sp. HKCCD6604. The sequence continues at coordinate 109,215 of NZ_WVQW01000008.1, forward strand.
GAGCCTTTATCCGGGCGTTGCCGACAAATGTGTCCTCGGTCTCTTCCGGCTCGGGCAGGTCCATCTCGGCCGCGCCCACGACCGTCACGCCAAAGGGCTCGAGCAGATGCGCCATCTCTTCGAGCTTGCCTTTGTTGTGGGTGGCGACCAGCAACCTGTCGCCGTCGAACTTGCGGGTCATGCGGTGGCGGCCCTTTGCGCGGCCGCCAGTTCGGACACGCCTTTTTCCGCCAGATCCATCAGTTGATCCATTTGGGCGCGGCTGAAGACCGAGCCTTCGGCGCACATCTGCACTTCGATCAGTTTGCCGGATCCGGTCATGATGAAGTTGCCATCTACGCCCGCTTCGCTGTCTTCGGGGTAATCAAGGTCCAGCACCGGCTGACCTGCATAAATGCCACAGGACACGGCCGCGACCGGATCAACCAGCGGGTCCGAGATCACGTCGCCGGTCTTCATCAGCTTGTTCACCGCCAGACGCAGCGCGACCCAGCCGCCGGTGATTGACGCGCAGCGGGTGCCGCCATCGGCCTGGATCACATCACAGTCCACGGTGATCTGACGCTCACCCAGCGCAACCCGATCCACGCCGGCGCGCAGAGCGCGGCCGATCAGGCGCTGGATTTCGACGGTACGGCCCCCTTGTTTGCCCGCGGCCGCCTCGCGCCGCATCCGCGTATTGGTGGCACGGGGCAACATGCCGTATTCGGCTGTGACCCATCCCAGGCCCGAGCCCTTGATAAACGGCGGCACGCGATCTTCGATCGTAGCGGTGCACAGAACATGCGTGTCGCCCATTTTGATCAGGCAGGAACCTTCGGCATGTTTCGTGACTCCCGTCTCGATTGAAACGGCGCGCATTTCACTTAAATCTCTTCCAGAGGGTCGCATCGGAATTCCTTTGTTTGCTGGGTTGGGGATAACGCCCCGCAGCGTTACGATGCAACCCCGATTGACCTTTCATTTGCCTGCTATTTAATGACAAACGAGCAGGGGAACACGGATGAGCGAAGCGAGCAAGATTCTGGACGAGATGAACGACCGGTCACGCGAAGTGTTCCGGCTGATTGTCGAGAGCTATCTGGAAAGCGGAGAGCCCGTCGGCAGCCGTACTTTGACGCGTACGTTGTCAGAAAAAGTCAGCGCTGCAACTGTCCGCAATGTGATGCAGGATCTGGAGTTTCTGGGCCTTCTGGATAGCCCCCATGTCAGCGCCGGCCGAATCCCGACGCAGCAAGGCCTGCGAATGTTTGTGGACGGATTGCTTGAGGTCGGCGACCTGGGTGCCGATGACCGGCAGAAACTGGAGCAGACATTAGGCTCTAACACGGGTGATGTTGGTGGAATGCTGGACCGTGTCGGCTCTGCCTTGTCAAACGTGACACAAGGGGCCTCGCTGGTTCTGACGCCCAAGCATGAATCGGAAATCAAACATATCGAATTTGTTTCTCTGGGCCATGATCGGGCTTTGGTGGTTTTGGTTTTCTCGGACGGACATGTAGAAAACCGGCTGTTCACGCCGCCACCTGGGCAAACGCCCAGTTCCATGCGCGAGGCCGCGAATTTCCTGAACGCACTCATCGAGGGGCGGACACTCAGCGAAGTGCGGCGGCAAATGCAGACGCAGATCGATGCGCGCAAGCAGGAAATCGACACTCTGGCGCGTGAGATGGTCGAAAGCGGAATGGCCGTTTGGGACGGAGACGGAAGCGACTCGGCCCGTTTGATCGTGCGCGGGCGCGCGAATCTTTTGAACGAACCCGGTCAGGCCGAGGAACTTGACCGCATCCGCACCCTGTTCGATGACCTTGAGCGCAAGCGAGACATCGCCGAATTCCTTGAATTGACCGAAGAAGGCGAGGGTGTGCGCATTTTTATCGGGTCTGAGAACAAACTTTTCTCACTTTCGGGTTCCTCTTTGGTGGTGTCTCCTTATATGAACGCTGATCGAAAGATAATCGGTGCGGTGGGGGTTATCGGACCCACACGTCTGAATTATGGGCGGATCGTACCGATCGTGGATTATACGGCGCAACTGGTCGGCAAGCTGATATCCGACCGGAGCTAGAGGGTAAAAGATGGCAGAGCCGAAGAACGAAGATTTTCTGGACGATATCGCAACCGCCGAGGCCGAAGAGCTGGCCGAAGAGCTGATGGATATCAGCGAAGAAGAACTGGAACTGGACGCGCTGCGGGCCGAACGGGATGACTATAAAGACAAGTTCATGCGCGCGCTGGCGGATGCCGAAAACATGCGCAAGCGCAGCGACAAGGCGCGCCGCGATGCGGAACAGTATGGCGGGTCCAAGCTGGCCCGCGATATGCTGCCCGTCTATGACAACATGAAACGCGCCCTTGAAGCTGCGACGGATGAGCAGAAAGAAGTGGCTGCTGGTTTGCTGGAAGGCGTCGAATTGACCATGCGCGCTTTGAAGGATGTGTTCCAGAAGCACGGAATCGAAGTGATCACACCCGAAGTGGGCGACCGGTTTGATCCGAACGTGCATGAGGCCATGTTCGAGGCGCCTGTTCCCGGAACCAAGGCAGGAGACATCATTCAGGTGTCCGCCGAAGGGTTTATGTTGCACGATCGCCTGCTGCGCCCGGCACAGGTGGGCGTGTCGTCAACCCCGGCCAGCTGATACGCGCCCAAGGGCACGGCCTTCGGCGAGAGTATTTGGGAAAAGATGAAGGGGCGGTCAGGATCTGGCCGCCTCTTTCAGTTTGTAGATCAGATCGAGGGCTTCGCGCGGGGTCAGCTCGTCCGGCAGGATCTGGTCCAGCATATCGGTGACGGGCGACGCTTTCGGGACCGGCGGCGGGGGCGGTGCGGCGGAAAACAGCGGCAGATCGTCGATCAGCGCCTTCTGCTTGCCGCCCTCACGTTCCGTTTTCTCCAACTGGTCCAGAACCACACGCGCGCGCTCGACGACCGAAGCCGGCAGACCGGCCAGTTGTGCGACCTGCACGCCATAGGACCGGTCGGCCGCGCCCTTGTGGACCTCGTGCAGGAAGATCACCTCGCCGTCCCATTCCTTGACCGCGACAGTGGCGTTTTCGACGCCTTCCAGCTTGCCGGCCAGCGCGGTCAGCTCGTGGTAATGCGTGGCGAACAGCGCGCGGCAGCGGTTGGCGGCGTGCAGATGTTCCAGCGTGGCCCAGGCGATGGACAGGCCGTCATAGGTGGCGGTGCCACGCCCGATTTCGTCGAGGATCACCAGCGCCCGGTCATCGGCCTGGTTGAGGATGGCCGCGGTTTCCACCATCTCGACCATGAATGTCGACCGGCCCCTTGCCAGATCGTCAGAGGCGCCCACGCGGCTGAAAAGCTGGCTGACCACGCCGATATGAGCTTGCTCGGCCGGGACGTAGCTGCCCATCTGGGCCAACAGGGCGATCAGCGCATTCTGGCGCAGGAAGGTCGACTTACCGGCCATGTTGGGGCCGGTCAGCAACCAGATGGCAGCGCCGTCCTCTGCGCTGAGGTCGCAGTCATTGGCGATGAAGGCATCACCGTTTTGCTGGCGCAGCGCGTGCTCTACCACCGGATGCCGACCGCCCTGAACACTGAACGCCCGGGAGGCGTCTACCTGTGGTCTGCACCAGTTTTCTCCGCGGGCCAGATCTGCCAGCGCGGTGGTCTGATCCAGTTCGGCCAGCCCTCGGGCGGCTTGATTAAGTCGCGCAGCGAGGTTCAAAATCTCATCAGAAAGCCTTTGATAGAGCCTTTTTTCGATCTCAAGAGCCAGGTTGCCGGCGTTCAGGATGCGGGTTTCGATCTCGCTGAGCTCAACCGTGGTGAACCGCACCTGGTTGGCGGTGGTCTGGCGGTGGATATAGGTCTCGCTGAAGGGCGGGTTCAGCATCTTTTCGGCATGGGTGGCCGTGGTTTCGATGAAATAGCCCAGCACGTTGTTGTGCTTAATTTTCAGCGAGGCGATGCCGGTGTGTTCGGCGTATTTCTGCTGAAACCCGGCAATGACCGAGCGGCCTTCGTCCCGCAGGGTGCGGGCCTCGTCCAGTTCGGCGTCAAAGCCCGGCGCGATGAAGCCGCCATCGCGCGCCAGCAGCGGCGGGTCGGCGACCAGCGCCTGATCCAGCAGGTCGAGCAGATCGTCGAATCCCACAAGGTTCTGCACCGCAGTCGCCAGCAGCACCGGCAGGTCCTGACCTTCGCAAATCCCGGCGATCGCTGCGGCTTGGGTCAGCCCGTTGCGGATGGCGGCCAAGTCGCGCGGGCCGCCTCGGTCCAGCGACAGGCGCGACAAGGCGCGGTCCAGATCGGGCGTCTTGCGGAGCGCCTCGCGCAGATCGGCGGTGATCAGGCTGTCCTGGGCGGCAAAATCGACCGCGTCCAGCCGCGCGTGAATGACATCCAGATTGCGCGAGGGGCTGGACAGGCGTTGTTCCAGCAGGCGCGCACCGCCCGGGGTTACGGTCCGGTCCACCACCGACAGCAGCGATCCGGCCCGCCCGCCCGACAAAGATCGTGTCAGTTCAAGGTTGCGGCGGGTGGCCGCGTCGATCTGCACGACGCGATCTTCGGATTCTTTCAGCGGCGTTTGCAACAGGGGCAATTTGCCCTTCTGTGTGATCTCCAGATAATCAATCAGCGCGCCCATCGCGGACACTTCGGCGCGTCCAAAGCTTCCGAACGCGTCCAGCGCGCCCACGTGAAACAACCCGCAGATGCGTTTTTCAGCCGCCGTGCTGTCAAAACTGGCCCGTCCGACAGGGGTGAGAGAAATACCCAAATCGCGGACCGGCTCATTCAGTTTTTCCTGCACGCTGTCTGCCACGATCAGTTCCGACGGGGCCAGCCGGGCCAGCTCGGGGCTCAGCCGGACCGAGGTCAGCGGCATCACGTGAAACGCCCCGGTCGATATGTCCGCCCAGGCCAGTGCGGCCTCGTCGCGCACCTCGGCATAGGCGGCCAGAAAGTTGTGGCGGCGCGCCTCCAACAGCGCGTCCTCGGTCAGGGTGCCGGGGGTGACAAGGCGCACCACATCGCGCTTTACCACCGATTTAGAGCCTCTTTTCTTGGCCTCGGCCGGGCTTTCCATCTGTTCGCAGACGGCGACGCGAAAGCCCTTGCGGATCAACGTCAGCAGATAGCCTTCGGCCGAATGCACCGGCACGCCGCACATGGGGATGTCTTCGCCATTGTGCTTGCCGCGCTTGGTCAGGGCGATGTCCAGCGCCTCGGCGGCGTTCACGGCGTCTTCAAAGAACATCTCGTAGAAATCGCCCATGCGGTAAAACAGCAGGGCATCCGCGTGGGCCTCTTTGATTTCCAGGTATTGCGCCATCATCGGCGTGACGTTGGACAAGGCTGCTCCCCTCTGGCGTATTCCGGCGCGACCTTACAAACCCGGCTCCTGCGACGAAAGGTGAAAACGTATTGTCGTTGAGACGCGCCTTTGCCTGCGCTATGAGGCAAAAGCCCAACAGATGTAAAGAAACGACGTATCCGATGCCCAAAGCGAAGATCACCAAAGAAGAGGCGCTGGCCTTTCACCTCGACCCGACCCCCGGCAAGTGGGAGGTGCAGGCCACCGTCCCGATGACCACGCAGCGGGATCTGTCATTGGCCTACAGCCCGGGTGTGGCTGTCCCATGTGAAGCCATCGCCGAGGCGCCGGAAACCGCATATGACTATACCAACAAGGGTAATCTGGTCGCTGTGATCTCGAACGGAACGGCGGTTCTGGGTCTTGGCAACCTTGGTGCGCTGGGCTCGAAACCGGTGATGGAGGGGAAATCCGTTCTGTTCAAGCGGTTCGCCGACGTGAACTCGATCGATATCGAGCTGGACACCGAAGACCCGGATGAATTCTGCCGCGCGGTGCGACTGATGGGGCCGACCTTCGGCGGGATCAACCTGGAAGACATCAAGGCGCCCGAATGTTTCATCATCGAACAGCGCCTGAAAGATGAGATGGACATCCCCGTCTTTCACGACGACCAGCACGGCACGGCCGTGATCTGTGCGGCCGGGCTGATCAACGCGCTGCATATCTCGGGCAAGAAGATCGAGGATGTGAAGATCGTTCTGAACGGGGCCGGGGCGGCGGGGATCGCCTGTATCGAATTGCTCAAGGCGATGGGCGCGCAGCACGAAAACTGCATCGTCTGCGACACAAAGGGTGTGATCTATCAGGGCCGGACCGAGGGCATGAACCAGTGGAAATCGGCACATGCGATCACCACGGATCTGCGGACTCTGGAAGAGGCCATGAAGGGCGCGGACGTGTTCCTGGGCGTGTCGGTCAAGGGCGCGGTCACGCAGGAGATGGTCGCAAGCATGGCCGACAATCCGGTGATCTTCGCCATGGCCAACCCCGATCCGGAAATCACCCCGGAAGAGGCGCACGAGGTCCGTGTGGACGCCATCGTGGCGACCGGGCGCAGCGACTATCCCAACCAGGTCAACAACGTTCTGGGCTTTCCCTATTTGTTCCGCGGCGCGCTGGACATTCACGCGCGTGCCATCAATGACGAGATGAAGATCGCCTGTGCCCATGCACTGGCCAATCTGGCGCGCGAAGACGTACCGGATGAGGTCGCGATGGCTTATGGCAAATCGCTGACCTTCGGGCGCGACTACATTATTCCCACGCCGTTTGATCCGCGCCTGATCCACCGTATCCCGCCCGCTGTTGCCAAGGCGGGAATGGATACCGGTGCGGCCCGCCGTCCGATCATCGACATGGACGCATATGAGCTGAGCCTGAAGTCCCGGATGGACCCGACCGCAAGCATCCTGCGCGGGCTGAACGCCCGGGCGCGACAGGCGCAAAGCCGCATGATTTTTGCCGAGGGCGATGATCCCCGCGTGCTGCGTGCCGCCGTCATGTACCAACGTTCAGGCTTTGGTAAGGCGCTCGTGGTCGGTCGGGCAGATGATGTTAAAGACAAACTGGAAGCCACCGGTCTTGGCGATGCTGTGCGGGAAATCGAGGTTGTGAACGCTGCCAACACCGCGCATCTCGAGACCTATTCGAATTTCCTCTATGAGCGTTTGCAGCGTAAAGGCTTTGACCGCAAGGATATTCACCGACTGGCCGCGCGGGACCGCCATGTGTTCTCATCCCTGATGCTGGCCCATGGCCACGGAGACGGGTTGGTCACAGGTGCAACACGAAAATCGGCACACGTAATTGATCGTATCAATCATGTATTCGACGCCGATGCCGCCCATGGTGCTGCCGGTGTGACGGCACTTCTGCATAAAGGCCGGATCGTTCTGATCGGCGATACACTGGTGCATGAATGGCCGGATGAAAACGATTTGGCCAACATTGCCGAGCGTTCCGCAGCAGTGGCCCGACATATGGGTCTGGAGCCCCGGGTTGCTTTTGTCAGCTTCTCGACATTTGGATACCCGGTTTCGGAACGTGCCGAGAAGATGCACCGAGCGCCGGCGGTTCTGGACCAGCGCGGTGTCGATTTCGAGTATGAGGGCGAAATGACAGTGGATGTTGCCCTGAACGTGGATCAGCAAGCGGCTTATCCGTTTTCACGCCTGACTGGGCCTGCGAACATCCTGATCGTCCCCGCACGACACTCAGCGTCGATTTCGACCAAGCTGATGCAGGAAATGGGCGGTGCCACCGTGATCGGGCCGATCCTGTCGGGCGTCGACAAGCCGATTCAGATTTGCTCGACCGTCTCAACCGCGAACGATATTCTGAACATGGCCATTCTGGCCTCGTGCGACATCGGATAAACCATGACAATCTGGAACCTTGGCTCGATCAACGCGGATATGGTTTATGACCTGCCGCATCTGCCTGCGCCAGGGGAAACTCTGGCCGCCCACGGGCTGGACCGGTTCCTTGGCGGGAAAGGTGCCAATATGTCGGTGGCGGCTGCGCGGGCCGGATCACGCGTCAGCCATATTGGCGCCGTTGGGCATGATGGGCGCTGGGCGAAGGATCGACTGACGGAATATGGCGTGGACACACGCTATATCTCTGAGGTGGATCTTCCGACGGGGCACGCGATCATTGCGGTGGACGCCGAGGGTGAGAACCTGATCATCCTCTATCCGGGGGCCAACCACGCCTTGGATATCAGCCATCTGGGGCAGGCGCTGTCATCGGCAAGCACCGGTGATCTGTTGATCTTGCAGAATGAAACCAATGCGCAAGTCGAAGCCGCGCAATTCGGGCGCAAACTTGGATTGACCGTGTGTTATGCCGCCGCACCGTTTCAGGCACATGCGGTTCAGGCGGTTTTGCCCTGTCTGGATTTCCTGATCCTGAACGAGATCGAGGCCGAACAATTGCGGCAGGAAACCGGGATGGGTGCGGCTGACCTGCCCGTACGGCATGTCATTGTCACGCTGGGCTCAAAAGGGGCACGGTATTTGCAGCAGGGCAATGACCCGGTGGAATTTTCGGCTCACAATGTGCAGGCCGTGGATACCACCGGGGCAGGTGATACTTTTACCGGCTACGTACTGGCTGGAATGGATCGGGGAATGCCGATGGAACAGGCCATTCTGCAAGCGAACCGCGCCGCTGCCTTGATGGTCACGCGGCACGGGACTGCGGATGTCATTCCCGATCTGAGAGAAGTGCGCGACGCGACCTTCGATTAAGAACCGGCAAAAGGTGCATCTGAACCCCAAAGCTGTTTGACACGCGCGTCACGGCCACAGGCTTTGCGATATGCTTTATAGGCGTTTTGCTGACGTTTGGGCCCAAAGCGGGTAAAGATCAGCTTGTTCCCTTTGTAGTAATCCTGATGATAGGCCTCGGCAGGGTAAAACGTGCCCGCGTTCAGGATCGGGGTGACCACCTTTTGGCCCAATGCCCGCTCTGCGTCTTTCTTCGCCTGTTCCGCCAACGCCTTTTCGCCCGGGTTAGAGACGAAAATTGCGGTTCGATAGCTGTCGCCCCGGTCGCAGAACTGACCACCGGCATCCGTGGGGTCAACCGAGCGGAAGAACATGTTCAGAAGCGTTTCACGTGACACCCGGGCCGGATCGAAAGTGATCTGAACCGCTTCATAATGGCCAGTGCCACCTTTGGAGACCTGGTCATAGGTGGGGTTGGCCGATTTGCCGCCGGTATAGCCCGACACGGCCCCAATAACGCCCGGCACCGATTCAAAATCGGACTCGACACACCAGAAACAGCCTCCCGCAACTGTCAGCGTTTCGGCCCCTGCCGCGGGGGCGGGCAGAGCGCGTAACATCGCAGCCAACGTGATCAGGGTGAACAGAATGGCCGGTTTGAAGGCTTCCAGAAAAGCGGTTCGTGACATGTCGGGTCTCCTTTCGGCACCAAGGTGACCCGAACCCGAATGACATTCAATTGCCTGACATCTGATGTCACGGGCTGGTGAGGCAAGTTTATCGGCGGCGGATGTCGGTGGAACACCTTGCGCCGGGCCGTCTTGGCGGTTGGATAGGGCGCCCCGGCGAGGTGGAATTCCGCGGTGAACCTGCCTTCGGCTTAACCCAGAAGCTGCCCCAATTTCATCGCAACGCCCATATTGCCCGAGATTTTGAGCTTGCCCAAAGCGACACCTGTCATCGGGTTCAGTTTTCCGGTCAGAAGCTTGGTCAGGTTGTCCTGCGAGATGCGGATCGTGCAATCCGTTTCCTGGTCCTGTGTCGATGCCTGACTGTCGGCCAGAACAATCACGCCGTCCTCGCCACAATCGAATTTCAATGAGCCGTCAAAGGTTTTGCCGTTCAGGCCTTTTTGAATTTCGTCGGCGATATGCTGAAGCATCCGGGTTCCTTTCGCAGTTTCCGAATGCGTAAAACGTCAGGTATCGAACAGGCAAGGCTGACCCGACTGGAACTTCCGATCACGATGCGCCAAGGCTCTGAACGGTTCGCGCGCAAGGCTCGGCATCGTAGAAAGCGTCAAGAATTGCCTGAAACTCGGCCGGAGCATCTGCCACCAAGGAAAACAATGTCATCGAAGAGCGAAGCTTTTTCGCGTCAACCCCACCCAGAATGTCGCTGGCGGCGCGCCCCTGATGCAGCAACATCAACGAGGCCGCTTGCGTCAGACGGTGGCGCAGTACCGGGTGGTTCAGATAGCGCGTGGCTTCATCCAGATCTTCGATGCCGTAAAGCTGCGCCATATGGGACTGGCCCAGCTCGGCCAGTTGCGGAAACACGAACCACATCCAGTGGCTGGTCTTCTGCCCCTGTTCCAGTTCGCGCAGGACATCGGCCCAGACCGTGTCCTGCGCTTCGATGAACATTTCCAGTTCGTCGTTCAGACCGTCATCTTCGGTCACTTGGACAACCGCTTGTCGCGCGCGGCCAGCAGTTTCAGCCGCAGCGCGTTCAGTTGGATGAAGCCCGCGGCGTCTTTCTGATCATAGGCACCCGCGTCTTCTTCGAAGGTCACATGCGCTTCGGAATACAGCGAGTGATCCGACCAGCGGCCCACGGTCGAGGCTAGACCCTTGTACAGCTTCACGCGGACGGTGCCGGTGACGTGTTCCTGGCTCTTGTCGATGGCGGCTTGCAGCATTTCACGTTCAGGCGAGTACCAGAAGCCGTTATAGATCAGCTCGGCATACTGCGGCATCAGCTGGTCTTTCAGGTGCATCGCGCCGCGGTCCATGGTGATGGATTCGATACCGCGGTGCGCTTCCAGCAGGATGGTGCCGCCGGGAGTTTCATAGATGCCACGCGATTTCATGCCAACGAAACGACCTTCGACCAGGTCCAGACGACCAATGCCGTGTTTGCCGCCGTATTCGTTCAGCTTGGTCAGGATTGTGGCCGGGCTCATCGCTTCGCCATTGATGCTGACCGCGTCGCCTTTTTCAAAGCCGATCTCGATGAATTCGGGCTCGTTCGGCGCGTCCTCGGGGTGGACGGTGCGCTGATAGACATAGTCCGGCGCCATATCGGCGGGGTCTTCCAGAACCTTGCCCTCGGACGAGGTGTGCAGCAGGTTGGCATCGACCGAGAAGGGGGCCTCGCCGCGCTTGTCCTTGGCGATCGGAATCTGGTTCTGTTCGGCGAATTCCAGCAGCTTGGTGCGGCTTGTCAGATCCCACTCGCGCCAGGGTGCAATCACTTTGATGTCGGGGTTCAGCGCATAGGCCGCCAGTTCGAACCGCACCTGATCGTTGCCCTTGCCGGTCGCACCATGCGCCACGGCGTCAGCGCCGGTGGCTTCGGCGATTTCGACCAGACGTTTCGAAATCAGGGGGCGTGCGATAGACGTGCCCAGCAGGTACAGACCTTCGTACTGCGCGTTGGCCCGGAACATCGGGAAGACGAAATCGCGCACGAATTCCTCGCGGATATCCTCGATATAGATGTTCTCGGGCTTGATCCCCAGCAGCTCGGCCTTTTTGCGGGCGGGCTCCAGCTCTTCACCCTGACCCAAATCGGCGGTGAAGGTTACAACTTCACAACCATATTCGGTCTGCAACCATTTCAGGATGATCGAGGTATCAAGGCCACCGGAATAGGCCAGAACAACTTTCTTGGGCGCGGACATCTGACTTCCCTTTATGCGTAGAACGATTGGCCCCTAGCGGGTTTTGAGCGCGGGGGCAAGTTGTGAGGATTGACGCAGTACCTGAATTGGGGTGAAACGGGTGCAGAGAATAACAAGCATTGGTTGAAGGGGCGGTTTCAAATGTTGGGATGGCAGATTTTCTTGCATTCTGTGCGGATGGTATTTGGAAACATCAAGCAGGTGCTGCAGATTACGGTTGGCCCTGCTCTTATTGCGACGATCATCATCGTGGGCGTGTTCTTGGCGCTTGGTATTCCGCTTGAGGCGCTTGAAGACAACGCAGGCGCGTTGCCGTCAGGTGCAACTGCAGGTTCAGCCTTTGTTCTTGTGGTCGTTTTGCTGGCGGTAATGTCCGTCACGATGTTCTGGATTGCGGTGTCATGGCACCGCTTCATCCTGATGGAAGAGTATCCCACGGGAATACTCCCGACATTCCGCTTCGACAGGATTCTTGCCTATTTCGGTCGTTTTCTGATGTTGGGGATTTTGATGGTGATCGCGTATATCCCCATGGGTCTGGTCGCTGCTGCACTAGGCGAAAGCCTTGCGGTGCTTTCGACCATTCTGGTGATTGTTTACACCGTTTTTCTGGTCGTGTGCTTCTATCGCCTGTCAATTATTCTGCCCGCGGCGGCGATAGGAAATCCCATATCGATCGGTGAGGCATGGAACAACACGTCCGGGGTCAGCGGTGCAATCTTGTTGCTGCTACTCGTCGCCCTCCTGTTCCAGATTCTGGTGCAGCTGGCTTTCACCCTTCTGGCAATAATACCTGTGCTGGGCGTATTGCTGACCGTGTTCTTTGGCACGCTCATTCTGCCGATGATCAATGTCAGTATCCTGACCACGATGTACGGAATCTTCATCGAAAAACGCGAACTGTCCTGAGCGGCGTACACATATGTATTCCTTGCCCTTATCGCGATGATGGGGCAGGGAAATCGACATGACTGATTTCATGACCTGCGCCCGCGCTGCCGAACAGGCGATGCGCACCGTGTTTCCGGCAACACCGTTGCAACGGAATGCCCATTTGTCTGACCGTTATGGGGCCGATATCTGGCTCAAGCGCGAAGACCTCAGCCCAGTGCGGTCTTACAAGATCCGTGGTGCGTTCAATGCCATGCGCAAGCAGCAGGGGCAGGACCTGTTCGTCTGTGCCAGTGCTGGCAACCACGCGCAGGGCGTGGCGTTCATGTGCAAGCATCTGGACGTGCGCGGAGTGATCTTCATGCCGGTGACGACGCCGCAGCAGAAAATTCAAAAGACCCGCATTTTCGGCGGCGACAATATCGAGATCCACCTGACTGGCGACTATTTCGACGATACTCTGGCCGCCGCGCAAGCATGGTGCGCGCAGCAGGGCGGGTATTTCCTGTCACCCTTCGATGACGCTGATGTCATTGAAGGCCAGGCCTCACTGGCGGTCGAGATCGAAGAGCAAATGGGCGGTGTGCCGGATCACGTCGTTCTGCCGGTTGGCGGCGGCGGCATGTCCTCGGGCGTGGCCACGTGGTTCGGGGATCGCAGCCATTGTCTGTTTGTCGAACCGGCCGGAGGTGCCTGTTTGCGCGCTGCGCTGGCTGCGGGGCATCCTGTGTCGCTGGATCATGTGGATACCTTTGTCGATGGCGCTGCGGTTGGACGGATCGGTGAGAAACCGTTCGAACTGCTGAAATCACGCCATCTGTCGGACGTACTGGTTCTGTCCGAGGACCGAATCTGCACCACCATGATCGAGATGCTGAATGTCGAAGGCATTGTTCTTGAGCCCGCTGGCGCGCTGGCGATCGAAGCGGTGGGTGATATCCAAAGTTTTGTACGGGGCAAAACCGTGGTCTGTGTAACGTCGGGCGGCAATTTCGATTTCGAGCGCCTGCCCGAGGTCAAAGAACGCGCCCAACGCTATTCCGGGGTGAAGAAGTATTTCATCCTGCGCCTGCCGCAACGCCCCGGCGCGCTGAAAGAATTTCTGGGTATTCTGGGCCCCGAGGACGATATCGCCCGCTTTGAATACATGAAAAAATCGGCGCGCAATTTCGGCTCGGTCCTGATCGGGATCGAAACCCGCAAGCCTGAAAACTTCATGCGTCTGTTCGCGCATCTGGATGAGGCAGGGTTCACCTACACCGATATAACCGAAGACGAAACGCTGGCGCAGTTCGTTATTTAATCCAGATTCTGGCGCAGCTCAGCCTCGAATTTCTGTTTCGAGCTGTCAAATACGGCCAGAATAGCGGGCACATCGACATCCTCGCCCTGACCCGCGGCCGCCTGCCGTTCGCCGTCCTGACAGAGTTTCGAGAACTGATCGAATCCAAGACTGAGCGCGCTGCCTTTCAGGAAGTGCAGGTTCTGTTCCAGTTCGGACCGGCTTGTATCCTGATGCAGGCGGGCGATGACCTCCTGCACTTCTTCCAGAAAGATGTCGACCACCTCATCAAACTCATCCGGGCCAACCTCGTCCCGCAATTGTCGGACTCTGCCCCAGTGGATCATACTGCGTCACCTGCCGTTGAACATGCGTTTTCAGGAATAGGCAACAGCAGTAAAAACCGGGTTAACGGCCAAGCGGGATTGCTGCCTTCGGTCTTCACCGGATGTTAAAACCGCCGCCACTAGGATCGCCCTGTGTGAATGAACGCATCAGGTCAGAGGGCAAATGGTGCCAAGGGCGAGTCTTGAGGAAACCAGATCAGATCTGGATTTCGGCGCGATCCGAAAGGTGCTGGTTGTTGATGACAGCCGTCTACAGCGGCGCATCCTGGTCGCATCGCTCAGAAAATGGGGCTTTGAGGTGGTCGAGGCCGATACGGGCGATGCCGCTTTGGCGCATTGTCTGGACGATCCGCCCGATCTTGTTCTCAGCGATTGGGTCATGCCGGGGATGAGCGGGCTTGAGTTCTGCAATGCGTTTCGCGCCCTGGATTCCGATCAATATTGTTATTTCATCCTCCTGACTTCCAAAAGTGAAAAGCAGGAGGTTGCGCGCGGGCTGGATGCCGGGGCAGACGATTTTCTGATCAAACCCCTTGAGGCGGATGAATTGCGGGCGCGCATATCCGCAGGCGCGCGCATTCTGGACATGCAGCGCGAGCTTTCGCAGAAAAACCGCCTGATTGAATCCGCGCTGGAAGAACTCAGGCTGGCGCATGACGCGATCGACAAGGACCTCATACAGGCCCGAAAAATCCAGGAATCGCTGGTTCCGGAGTTCACGCGGAGCTTTGGAAAATCCCGGGTCAGCCTGTTGTTGAAACCCTGTGGCCATATCGGAGGAGACCTTGTTGGCATGTTTTCGCCCGGGGTCAATCGGCTGGGGTTCTACAGCATCGATGTATCAGGGCATGGCATCACCTCGGCCATGATGACGGCGCGTCTGGGCGGTTATCTTTCCAGCAAGCATTTCGATCAAAATGTCGCAATGGAAAAGAGGTTCAACAAATTCTATGCACTGCTGCCTCCGGAAGACGTCGCCAGTATGCTCAATTCCCGATTGATGGCGGATGAAGGGATCGAGGAATATTTCACGATGGTCTACGCCATTGTGGATCTTCGAAACGGGCATCTCAAGATGGTGCAGGCCGGGCATCCGCATCCGCTTCTGCTGCGGCAGGATGGCAGCACTGAATTTCTGGGTGATGGCGGGTTGCCGATCGGGCTGATCGAAGACGCGAGCTTTCAGCAAATCGAGATTCACATGAAACCCGGCGACAAACTGTTGGTGTATTCGGACGGATTTACCGAATGTCAGCTTGCCGAAGGCGGTTTGCTGGAGGAAGACGGTTTGCGACAGATGGCCCAGCAGTGCATTTCTGAAAAGGGCGGGTCGGAGTTTCTGGACGACATGTTCTGGCGATTGACCCAGGAGATTTCGCCCAAAGATGGCATTGGGGATGACGTATCCGCCGTTTTCTTTGAATATAACGGGCCTTAAAGCGAACTGAGATGCATTTCCGCAAAGTGCCGGTCACCGTCATTGCCCAGCAATTCAACGGCATCGGCGGCTTCCATCCACAGTGCTTCGTGGAATGCCTCACTCGGCGGGCCTTTGCGGCGTACGGGACGGGCGCGGTAGATCAGGCAGACCTTTTCGGCCCACAGATCGTATTCGGGCATATAGGTGAACCGGCGAAATGCGCCGATCCGACGCGGGTTGGCAACGTGCCACCCGGTTTCTTCATAGACTTCGCGATGCAAGGCCGAAATCGGTGATTCGCCCGGATCGATGCCTCCACCCGGCAATTGCAGATCCGGGCCCGGTTCGGTCTGACAGGTCAACAGCAATTGGCCGCCACGTGGCAAAAGGGCATATACGCCAACCCTTCGGGTGTATTTCCGCCCCGTCTCGGGGGTTTCACCGAACCGCCTGATCATGTATGGCCCCTTTCAACCCGATCTGTACGACCTATATGGTGCCGGTATGCCAACCCGTGGCGTGTAAGGAAACCCCATGTCTCTTGGAACAAAAATCGCGTGGGACGATATCGTCCTGCCCTTTCAACTTGATGCATCCGACATGCGCGGCCGCGTGGCCCGTCTGGATGGCGTGCTGGATGGTATCCTGAAACAGCATGACTATCCCGAGCAGGTCGAGGCGCTTGTGGCCGAGATGGCCTTGCTGACCGCGTTGATCGGCCAAACGGTTGCGTTGCGCTGGAAACTGTCGTTGCAGGTACAGTCCAAAGGGGCGGTGCGCATGATCGCAACCGACTATTATGCGCCGCAGGAAGAGGGCCAGCCCGCCCAGATACGGGCTTATGCCAGCTTTGACCGGGACCGGCTTTCCAATTCTGCGCCTTTCGATCAGGTGGGCGAAGGGTATTTTGCCATCATGATCGATCAGGGAGAGGGCACGCAGCCGTATCAGGGCATCACTCCGCTGGCCGGTGGATCGCTGAGCGCCTGCGCCGAGTCGTATTTTGCGCAATCCGAACAGCTGCCGACGCGGTTTTCGCTGAGCTTCGGCAAATCGACCGAGCCGGGCATGGGCGAGCATTGGCGTGCAGGCGGCATCATGCTGCAACACATGCCCAAAGCGTCGCCCTTTGCCGCGTCGGGTGAAGGAACCGGTGACATCCTGACCGCTGCCGATCTGGTCGATGGCGAAGAAGGTGAAAACTGGGGTCGCGTCAATATCCTGCTGGATACCGTCGAGGATTTGGAGATGATCGGCCCCTCTGTTGCGCCGACCGACCTTCTGGTTCGCCTGTTTCACGAGGAACAGCCGCGTGTCTATGATGCGCAGTCCGTGCAATTTGGCTGCACCTGTTCCGAGGATCGTGTGCGACAGAGCCTGTCGATCTATTCGGCCAAGGATATCGAAAAGATGACCACGCCCGAGGGCGAAGTCACCGCGGATTGTCAGTTCTGCGGGGCTCATTATGTGTTGGACCCGGCAACTGTCGGATTCGATGCCGAAGACCCCAAAGGTGCATGACCCGGTTGAAAAGATCCGGGCGGCCCTGCGCCGCCCCGGTCACGGGTCCAGCGACTTTGACTTGAACCCGGATACCGTTCTGCCGCCCGGACGACGGTTGCGACCCGCCGGTGTTCTGGTGGCCATTTCCCTGGCTGATGACACACCGCAGGTCATCCTGACGAAACGCTCATCCGCGTTGAAGCATCACCCGGGCCAGATCGCCTTTCCCGGTGGCAAACAGGACGAAACCGATGCTGATGTTACGGCTGCGGCTCTGCGGGAAGCTGAGGAAGAGATCGGCCTGCCCCCTGAAATGCCCGAGATCCTGGGATTTCTGCCGACGCATGAGACCGTGACCTCGTTCACAGTAACACCGGTTGTCGCAGTTTTGCGGGACAGGTTCCAACCCGTGCCTGAACCCGGCGAAGTGGACGAAGTTTTCTCGACCCCCCTTGCCCATCTTTTGAATCCTGAGAATTATCTGGTCGAGTCGCGCCGATGGCGCGGCCAGAGACGCAGATACTACGCAGTTCCGTACGGCCCCTATTACATTTGGGGCGCGACCGCCCGCATATTGCGCGGGCTTGCTGCACGGGTGAATGAATGATGCTGATTGACGAAGCTTGGATCAGTGAACCAGCGACGCAAAAGGTCTGTTCGGCCCTGACCTCATCCGGGGCTCAGGCGCTTTTCGTGGGTGGATGCGTGCGCAACGCGCTGCTTGGTGCTCCAGTGTCGGATATCGACATCGCCACCGATGCAAGGCCCGGGCAGATCGTCGAGCTGGCGCAGGCCGCCGGGCTCAGGGCCATTCCGACCGGCATCGAGCATGGTACGATCACGGTGGTCAGCGCGGGCATCCCGCACGAGGTCACCACCTTCCGCCGTGACGTGGAAACCGATGGCCGTCGCGCGGTGGTGGCATTTTCCGATCATGTCGAAGAAGACGCGGCGCGACGGGATTTCACCATGAACGCGCTCTATGCCCAACCCGATGGCACCGTGCTGGACCCTCTGGGTGGTCTTCCCGACCTCGAGGCCCGGTTGGTGCGGTTCATTGGAACCGCCGAGAACCGCATTCGCGAAGACTATCTCCGCTCGCTTCGCTACTTCCGTTTTCACGCCTGGTACGGGGATCCGGATGGCGGTTTCGACCCCGATGCCCTGGCCGCCATCGGCGCCAATCTTGACGGGCTGGAGTCATTGTCGCGCGAGCGGATCGGGGCAGAGCTGCTGAAATTGCTGGCATCGCCTGATCCGGCCCCTGCCGTTGCGACCATGCGCAGTACCGGTGTTTTGGCCCGGGTGTTGCCGGGGGCGGACGATCGGTCTTTGGCCCCTTTGATCGCGCTGGAACGGGCGGCCGGTGCCGATCCCGATCCGGTGCGCCGTCTGGCAGCCATTGCCGCGCCCGAGGATGCCGCGACATTGCGGTTGAGCCGTTCGCAGTTGCAACGCCTGACAAGGATGCGTGAAGAGGCACAGGCCGAAACCAGTATAGCTGAACTGGGATACCGCTATGGCGACGAAGGCGGATTGCACGAGACGCTTTTGCGCTGCGCCTTTCTGGAACAACCCTGGTCCGAAGATTTGCGGCGCGATCTGCATGCAGGCGCAGCAGCGCGTTTCCCTGTCCAGGCCAGGGATCTGATCCCCAACTTCACAGGCCCGGCGCTGGGCAAGAAGCTGGCCGAGCTGGAAAAACGCTGGATCGCTTCCGGTTTTGCGCTGTCTCGCGAAGAGTTGCTGGCACATTAGTGCGAAGTCTCAAGAAGGGATGACAACTTTGATCCTTTGTGCTTAGGTGCGCCTGTTACATGGATGGAGGACTGCGAATGTATTACGGGATCTGGTTCGGCTAAAGCCGGGACACTTGCCCCGTAAAGGGTGGTGTTCAGGCGCCATCTTTCTTCGCACGTCTTTGTTTCTGCAAAATCGGAGCACTCTCCATGTTTCGCTATTTCGAAAACCTTGTTGACCCTTTTGTTGCCTACCGCGAGGCTGACATTCCGCCGACGCGCTTGTGGCCCTTCATGCTGGACTATTCGCGACCGTTCTTTCGGGTATTTGTATGGGCGGCGCTGATTTCCATTGTCGTCGCGGGCGTTGAAATCGGGCTCATCTACTACATGGGTCGCGTTGTGGATCTGTTGGGCGGCACGCCGTCAGAGGTCTGGCAAAATCACGGAATGGAATTGTTGTTGATGGCGGCCTTTGTATTGCTGTTGCGTCCGCTTCTGCATTTGGTCGACGTACTTCTGCTGAACAATACGATTTTGCCGAACTTTGGTACGCTGATCCGTTGGCGTGCGCACAAACACGTGTTGCGTCAGTCGGTCGGCTGGTTCGAAAACGACTTTGCCGGGCGGATTGCAAACCGGATCATGCAGACACCGCCCGCGGCGGGCGAAGTGGTCTTTCAGGTATTTGACGCGATTTCATTTTCGCTGGCCTATCTGATCGGTGCGGCGATCCTGCTGTATGCGGCGGATCCGCGATTATTGATCCCGCTGCTGATCTGGTTTGCGTTCTATGCGGCACTGGTTCGTTGGACCGTTCAGCGTGTCGGCCCGGCGTCAAAGGCGGCATCGGACGCGCGTTCGACGGTCACGGGACGGGTGGTGGACAGCTATACCAACATCCATTCGGTCAAAATGTTTGCCCATGGCCCGCAAGAGCTGGACTATGCCCGCGAGGCGATCGAGGAAACCCGCCGGACATTTCAGATCGAAATGCGGATTTTCACCATCATGGATGCCGTTCTGGTCACTTTGAACGGTATGCTGATCGTGGGTGTTGTGGGCTGGGCGATCGCGTTGTGGATGCAGGGCAGCGCTTCGGTCGGAGTTGTTGCGGCGGCTACCGCCTTGACCCTGCGCCTGAACGCCATGACCGGATGGATCATGTGGGCCCTGACCAGCTTTTTTCGCCAACTTGGTATCGTGGCCGAGGGGATGGAGACCATTGCCCAGCCCATCGATTTGATCGACGCACCTGATGCAAAACCCTTGCGGCTTACCAAGGGAGAGATCCAGATCCGCGACCTCTCGCATCACTATGGACGCGAGGCCGGCGGTTTGGACCATATCAACCTGACCATCCAACCGGGTGAAAAGATTGGCCTGATCGGTCGCTCCGGCGCTGGCAAGTCAACCCTGGTAAAGCTGCTGTTGCGGTTCTACGACGTCGAACGCGGTGCGATTTATATTGACGGTCAGAACATTGCGAACGTCACCCAGGACAGTCTGCGCAGCCATATCGGTATGGTTCAACAAGACAGCGCCTTGCTGCATCGCTCGGTTCGCGACAACATCCTTTATGGCAGGCCGGATGCGTCCGAGGCGCAGATGATCGCCGCCGCCAAACAGGCCGAAGCGCATGAGTTCATCCTCGATTTGCAAGATCCGCAGGGTCGGACCGGGTACGACGCGCATGTCGGTGAACGGGGGGTGAAGCTGTCAGGTGGCCAGCGGCAGCGTGTGACGCTGGCGCGGGTGATCTTGAAGGATGCGCCGATCTTGTTGTTGGATGAGGCGACATCCGCCCTAGATTCTGAGGTCGAAGCGTCAATTCAGGAAACCCTCTACGGCATGATGCAAGGAAAAACCGTAATCGCCATTGCCCACAGGCTCAGTACCATCGCGCAGATGGATCGCATTCTGGTGATGGATGCAGGCCGTATCGTCGAGGAAGGCACGCATTCCGATCTTCTGGCGCAAGGTGGCCTTTACGCCCAATTCTGGGCGCGGCAATCTGGTGGTTTCATGAACCCGGAGGCTGCTGAATGAGGATTGCCGACCTCATCTATCCGTTCAGGAACATCGAAACGCCCCCACCGCAGACGTTGGGGGCGTTCATCCGCTGGAGCCTGTCCGGGGCGTGGCCGATGCTGTTTGTTGCGGCGTTCTTCTCGGCCATTGCAGGCGCGATGGAGGCGGTCACGGCATGGATGCTGGGCCGCGTGATTGATGTGGCGACCGCCAGCGGGCCCGAGAATTTTCTGACCGCTGCAAATATGTGGATGATCCTCGGTGCGGTCGCCTTCTTCATGTTGCTTCGCCCGATCCTGTTTGGCCTGTCATCCTTGTCGAACAACTACATTGTCATGCCAAACATCACACCTTTGGTTCTGGCCAAGCTGAACCGTTGGACCTTGGGTCAGTCGGTGACCTATTTCGACGATGATTTTGCCGGTCGGATCGCGCAAAAGCAGATGCAGACATCGAACGCCATGGCTTCGGTCGTGTCGGAAACGATCAGCGCGATTGTGTTTGCCCTGGCGTCTCTGGTGGGGTCTTTGCTTTTGTTAGGGTCTATTCATCCTTTGGTGATGCTGCCCTTCGCGGCATGGCTGGCTGTGTATTTCATGCTGGTGCGCTGGTATCTGCCGCGCATCCGCAAACGTTCCGCCGCGCGGGCCGGGGCGCGGGCGATGGTGTCTGGGCAGGTGGTCGATACGATCACCAACATCAAAACCGTGAAGCTGTTCGCCCACTCAGAATTCGAAGATCAGGCGGCGCGTGAATCGATGGTGGATCTGCGTGAAAAATCGCTGGATTTCGGCAAGTTGTCGGCAAGTTTCCGGTTCATCCTCATGACGCTGGCTGGTGTCCTGCCTGTCTTGCTGCTGGGCGCGACCTTGTGGCTGTGGCAGGGCGGCATGGCGACCGCCGGGGATATCGTGGCTGCCGGGGCCGTTTCGATCCGAATTGCTCAGATGACCGGTTGGGTCAGTTTCACCTTGATGGGGCTGTATGCCAATGTCGGTGAAATCGAAAACGGGATGAAGACGCTGGCCAAGCGTGACCGGGTCGAAGATATGCGCGGGGCGAAGGACCTTGACGTGACCGAAGGGTCGATTTCTTTCGAAGGCGTCAGCTTTGCTTACGGTCGCGATATCGGTGGCGTCACGGATTTGAGCCTGACCGTCAACCCGAGCGAAAAGCTGGGCATTGTCGGTGCATCCGGGGCGGGGAAATCCACGCTCGTCTCACTGTTGCTCAGGCTCTATGACAGGGAAAGTGGCGCCATTCGTATCGATGGCCAGGACGTGTCACAGGTAACGCAGGACAGCCTGCGCCGACAGATAGGAATGGTCACGCAGGAAACGGCGATGTTCAACCGGTCTGCTCGTGAGAACATTCTGTATGGCCGGCCGGACGCCTCAGAGGCCGAGATGATCGAGGCCGCAAAAAAGGCCGAAGCGCATGATTTCATCCTGAGTCTTGAAGATGCTCATGGTCGAAAAGGCTATGATGCTCATCTGGGTGAACGGGGCGTGAAACTCAGCGGCGGGCAACGACAGCGGATTGCTCTGGCGCGCGCCATTCTGAAAGATGCTCCAATTCTGGTTCTCGACGAAGCGACATCGGCTCTGGATTCCGAGGTTGAAGCTTCGATTCAGACCGCGCTGCATCGGGTGATGCAGGGCAAAACGGTTCTGGCCATCGCGCACCGGCTGTCGACACTCAGCGAAATGGACCGGATTGTTGTTTTGGACGAGGGCCGGATCGTCGAAACCGGAACGCATGAGGCGCTGCTGGACCTGGGCGGCCTGTATGCGCGGTTCTGGCACCGCCAGTCGGGCGGGTTCATTCAGGCAGAAGCTGCGGAATAAGGGTTTTTTTGCTGCGAAAGCCCGGCTATCAGGCCTCTCATGACGCAGCAATTCACAATCACACGGCTTGGACATCAGGGCGACGGCATTGCCGATGGTCCTGTTTACGCCCCTCGTACCCTTCCCGGCGAGATCGTCAGCGGCACCCTTGTCGGTCAGCAAGTGACCGATATCCGGGTCGAGACACCGTCCGAACACCGTGTCAAAGCGCCTTGCCGCCACTACAAAGCGTGCGGTGGCTGCCAGTTACAGCACGCATCCGATACATTTGTGGCCGACTGGAAAATGCAAATCGTCCGCAAGGCGCTGATGGCGCAGGATCTCGAAGCACCCTTGCGCCCGATACACACATCGACCGAACGGTCACGTCGGCGGGCTACGATTGCCGTAAGGCGCACGAAAAAGGGCACGTTGGCGGGGTTTCACGGTCGTGCATCCGACACAATCACCGAGATACCCGATTGCCGGTTGCTTGACCCGGCCTTGATCGCGGCCATTCCGGTGGCCGAGGCGCTGGCCAACCTGGGCGCAAGCCGCAAGGGCGTTCTGGCTGTCACGCTCACACTGTCCGAAGCTGGTCTGGATGTGGCCGTAACAGGTGGCAAACCGCTGGACGGCCCCTTGGAACTGGCGTTGGCGCAGGCGACCGAGAAACATGGGCTGGCCCGGCTCAGTTGGGATGATGAGGTTATTGCCATGCGGCATGCGCCGGTTCAGCGCTTTGGAGCAGCCGGAGTCACGCCACCCCCCGGAGCTTTCTTGCAAGCAACAAAGGACGGAGAAAAGGCTCTGTCAAAGGCAGTTTCCGAGGCTACACGGGGTGCGAAACGTATCGTAGACCTGTTTGCAGGCTGCGGAACGTTCTCTCTGCCGTTGGCGGAAAGCGCCGAAGTTCACGCGGTTGAAGGCGAGGCCGCCATGATTGATGCGCTAGATCAGGGCTGGCGCCGGGCACACGGGCTGAAACGCGTAACAACCGAGGCCCGTGACCTGTTCCGCCGCCCGCTGATGCCGGACGAGCTGAAATCTTTCGACGCCATTGTTCTGGATCCGCCTCGTGCCGGTGCCGAAGCTCAGGTAGATGAGATTGCACAGGCGCAACGCCCGGTGATCGCCTATGTCTCGTGCAATCCCGTCACCTTTGCGCGTGATGCGAAAACGCTGGTTAACGCGGGTTACACCCTTGAATGGGTACAGGTCGTTGACCAATTTCGATGGTCAACACACACGGAACTTGCTGCGCGGTTTGTTCTGAACGCAGCATCTTGATCTTACCGGGGAAACTGACACATGGGGTCCAAACAGCGTTTGCTGAATATTATCGAAGCGCCCGTTTTCGGGCGGTTCATAACGGCCGTGATCATTTTCAATGCCATTCTTTTGGGGATGGAGACATCGCCGACCCTGATGGAACTGGCCGGCCCCTTGATCGTGGCGCTGGACAGGCTTTGCCTGGCGATCTTTGTGGCTGAAATTTCCATGAAACTGATTGCCACCGGGCGCAGGTTCTTCACAAATGGCTGGAACATATTCGATTTCCTGATCGTTGGAATTGCCCTGGTTCCCAGCGCCGGAGGTCTGTCGGTGCTGCGCGCCCTGCGAATTCTGCGGGTGTTGCGCGTGATTTCCGTGGCGCCTCGTCTGCGTCGCGTGGTCGAAGGGTTCATCTCGGCCCTTCCCGGCATGGCCAGCGTGTTTCTGCTGATGGCAATTCTGTTCTATATCGGTGCGGTAATCTCGACCAAGCTGTTTTCGGCATCGTTCCCGGATTGGTTCGGCGATCTGGGCCTGTCTGCTTATACGCTGTTCCAGATCATGACGTTGGAAAGCTGGTCGATGGGCATCGTGCGTCCGGTGATGGAGGTCTATCCCTATGCCTGGGTCTTCTTTGTTCCCTTCATCATGGTCACGACCTTTGCGGTGGTGAACCTGTTGGTGGGTCTGATCGTCAATTCGATGCAGGATGCCCATCATGCCGAGGATGAGGTTAAAACCGATGCCTATCGCGATGAGGTTCTGGAACGGCTGGAAAGCATCGAACGTAGACTGGCCGAGCAGTCGAACATCAAAAAGTGATTTCAGTTTTTCCCATTTTTGGCATAATGATCGAAAAAAAGCAGAGCAGGCAGTGAAACATGGATCGTCGAGTATTCGGTTTAGGCGCGTTGGCAACGCTGAGCCTTTCGGCTTGTGCCTCTAGCGGCCCAAGATTTCTGACTTATAACGGACCCGAGGTGACCTCTTTGGTGGTCAACAAGGGCACGCGCAAACTTTACTTGTTGCACAACGAAAAGATCCTCAGGGAATATGACGTCGATTTGGGGTTTGCGCCGAATGGAACAAAGAACCAGCGCGGTGACGGCAGAACGCCCGAGGGCACCTATCTGATTGACCGTCGCAACCCCAGAAGCCGGTATCATCTGTCTCTGGGCATTTCTTATCCCAACTCGCAGGATGTCGCCAAAGCCAAGGCTGCGGGTGTTGATCCGGGTGGGGATATTTTCATCCACGGTGAACCCAATCTGCGTTCTGAGCGGAGACGCGCAAAAAAGAAGCGGGATTGGACAGCTGGATGCATCGCGGTCAAGAATGACGAAATCGAAGAGATTTATGCGATGGTTAACAAAGGTACGCTGATAACCCTGCGCCCTTAGGACGTTTTTAGCGCCAGTCACTGAATCCGAATGCTTCATAGTCGCGCTGATAGGCGTCAACCGCCAGCGCTTCGAGGTTTTTGTCGTAGATCTGGTCCAAAGCGTATGGTTCATCCGGTGCGCAGGAGCCAGGCTGAGGCGGGTTTGAATGCCCCATGCTACGCGCCAGATCCGGCAAGGCCGTCATCAGATCCTCTTCTCTCAGAATCAGATCTGGCATCGTGAAGGATGCGATTCCCTCCAACGTCCTGGACTGGCTGCACCACGTTCCGTCCACACGGACCGGTGTCTGCCCGTTGAGGTTAAGGCGCAGAAAGTCCAGAAAGCCCGAAAAAGCTTCGCGGTGTTGTTCGGCAGAATAATTGTTGTCCCGCACTTGCCCCGGGATCGGCAGCTTAAGCCGGTTGCGAAGATAATTCCGCACCATCTTGTAGCTGCCTGGTCCGGTATTCAGAATGTGACTGCAAAACGCCGTATGTGCCCGCGCCAGAGGGTGACGCAGAACAGTGAATTGCCGATGTCCGGGATGGCCCTGTTTCCATGAGCGGACCTGTTTGCGGTTTCGATCCGTGATCAGCTTGTCGGTCTGACATCCGTCCAGATCAGCCAGCCATTGCACGATAACAGGCTCTATTCCGCCCCGAATGGGCAAATACATCAAAGGAGACCTTGCAGCGGCAACATAAAGCGGTACAGCCGCGCCGCGCTGCGGCTCAAAGCTTGTTGACCGATGCAATCCGAACCGATCCTGATCGCACAGGGCTTGTTTCATTTCATCAGGATTGGTGACCTTCGACAATGCCGGCGCCGGGTTTTGCGGTTTCAGGGTATCATCCAGTCGGGTCAGCCGCCCCTCAACCCCCAGCCATACAGCCAGCCCGTTTATGACCTCCAGCTCGGTCAGGTCGTCATAGTGAATGAAGAACCCGGTTTGGCCTGTCTTTTGCAGGTGCCGTTGCACCATAAGCTGATGGTCTTGCAGCTGGTTCAGGTAATCCGAAAATTCGTCGGCGTCGAAGTCAACCTGCGCGTCGACGCGGCGTTTCACATTCTTCAGCAGCCACTGCTGCGTTTTCTGTGCTATTTTCAGCGACAGGTAACTGTCCAATGGGTTGCGGGTCAGAATGATCTTGGCACAGCGCGGGTCGTTCAGCATGGATTTCAGGATACGTGGGTCATGGTCTTCGAAATATCGGAAGCCATTGATGTCACCCGGTGCTGATTTGATGGCCTTGAGCATTCTCATGGGGTCCGCATCCCGGTCTTCCAGCGAAAGGCCAAGCAGACGATCGGATTTCAGGCTGCCCGCAAAATGCGGATTGAACGCCTCTCCGTGACAGGTGACCCCTTCCAGCGCGTTCAGGTTGGCCTCAAGCAGGTTCGAACCTGTGCGCATGGCGGCCAGAATCACGAAGTAATCAAAATGGGCTGACATGGGCAATCACTGCACCAGATACGGTTTTCGATATGGCTTTTCCTGGCGACCGAACACATCGTCCGCCGGGAAATCACCCATCAGATATGGGTGCATTCCCTGATTCTTGAGGTTTTGCAGAAACTTCCCGAATCCGGACAGATCGACCATGGTTGGCACTTCGGTCAGATGGCTGGTCTGCTGCATGCCGATTTCTTCTAGAATACCCTGCAAGGCATCCATCGGAGATTCAATGAAGTCGGCCAGCGTCCAACTGCGCATCCGCGCCTTGGTCCAGACCGATGTCAGCACCTCCAGCTGCTTGGTTTCAATCTGTTGCAGGCGCGCCGCTTCACTCCGGATTTCCGAGAAGTTCATATTGGATCGGAACAATGGGATCGCCCAAGCGCCGGTGATGACCGAAATCTGAGCGTTCTTGTCCCGCGCCAGAAACCAGTTGATTTCCTGAGTGTCCCGCGGGCTGAACTGGAAACACTGGCGTTCACCGCGCGTATTCCAGATCAGGTTCGACAGAAAGGCGGTCGGGTTATAGTCCCGCAGCGCCGCACTGTCGCTGAGGGCACCATTTGTTATGGCTTCTCCTTGCGAAAATTCGGCGCGTTCCGGCCCGAATAGATGCCCGTGGACTCTGGCTCCGGTGGTTGCGGCCAACCAAGGTTCGAAATCCTCGAACAATTCCGAAAAGCCTTGGAATACGGAATATTGTGACGATGTCAGACCGTTTTCACTGCCATGGCGGGGAAAACGGCTTTGCATATACAGCCCGTCGCGCCCACGAGTTCGCCGTTCCACCGCTTTGGAAAATACGCGATCTATCTTGCCCGGATTGGGTTCCGCCGGTTTCATCGCCCCGGCCTGATCTGTCAGGAATGCCTGGTACAATCGCTCTGCGCGGGGCCAGATTTTTCGGGCGACAAAACAATCCGATCGACGCAGCAATTGCAGATGATCGTCATAAAAGATGTGCGGGCGGCCCTGGTAATCGAATTTGGATAGGGTCAGGGACCTGCTTTCAATATGCGTGGAATACAACCGCGCAAGCGTCTGGAAATAGCTTTCATCCGGAATCCAGACATGACGGAAATACTTGTCATACAGCTTGCGCCTGGGGTCTTGAAGGATTGCCGACAGCGTTTGGCGGGTCAGGCACCACCACTGGCTTCCCATATGCGGAACCAGGCCGTCGGGGATTTTCCTGCGAAACCCTATCAGACGCTGAAGTTTTACATATGTGTCGAATAGTTTGCGATGCTTGCGCCACGAAAACGGAAACCGCAAGGTGAACCGTTCATGATCCAGCCCGCCGATGGTCCAGCTGACATCGGATGTCGTCGCGCTTTCGATGAAATCGACACGCGGCCGGTCAGACAGGTAATCGATCAGTTCCTGAACCGGTCGCAATGGCAGGCAGGCCCCCGAGGCAAGAAATACATGCCGAACTTCGGGGAAACGCTCCAGCATCAACTCGGACGCGCTTTGCGAGGCGGCAACGATACCCCAGCCCCCCCAATCGCACCGATGTCGGTCTGAAAACACGATCGATGGATTGTTCGAACAGGACGCAACAAACCGGGAATAGACAGTGTCTGGCACCTTGCGATCGACATGGATGACCACCGGGCATCCCGCTGCTGTCCAGTGGCGCGCGACCTGCTCGGCACGGTCCAGTGAGGTATGAACCAACATGACAATACCTAGACCGCTCATGCCCAGTTTCCTTTCGACATGAGGCCCAGGATCTCAAGCTGTCGCCAGTTGATATAGGCCTCCGACCACTCGCACCAGAAAACAGGCTTGTCCTCAAGCTGAGTGGCATAGGCCTTGTATTCGCCCGAGCCCCGGTAGTGCTGGCCACGCAGCAATTCCTCGCGGGCTTTTTCCCCAAGAGTATTGATCAACTTGGCATGAAGCAGTGACCCGCTGGCCTTTTCGCCGCCCCATTCGTCGTAAACCTGGTTGAGCCCGCGTGGCAAAAGCGAATGGGTCGAGCTGACATAGACATAGCGCCGGTTCCATTTTACCAGCGGAATCTTGTTCAGCGCCGGTGCTTTGGAGGGGTTGTCCTGAAAGAACACGCGCGCCCGTGGGCCCCCTTGAATCCAAAGGTTCTTGTACTCGGGGTTCTTGGTGATCATGTAATTCCCGGGATCGAACCAGCGCGCGATTTCGAACGGGTTCTGACCTTCGGCATAGGGGTCGGCGTCCACCGGACCTTCGGGGTACATGTCGATCAGCATCGTGCCAAAACTGCGCACGGCACTGCCATCCAGCCAATCCGTCAAGGCTCGGATTGGACGGGTGTCGCAGAACGGATAGATGAAGAATTCGTCCGGATCGACGCTCAGCACCCAGTGATCGTGCGCGTATTTGCGCAGCAGATAGTTCGACCAGTCCAGACCATAGCTTGCCCGTTTGTAGCTGGTCGTCGTCCGCCAGACCGAAACGTCAGCCTGTTCTTTCAAAAATTCAAAACTGCCATCATCGCTGTTGTTGTCGACAAACAGAAAATGGTTGATGCCCAGTTTGCGATAATATTCAAGAAAGAAGGGCAGGCGAACTTTCTCGTTCCGCACAACGCTCATCAGCAGGATATCATCACGCCGTATAGCTTGTGTGTTGTTGCTGACTGGCTTGAGCTCGCGGCGTCGTCTGAGGCAGCGCAGAATACGGCGCTTGCGCCGCAATCTCATTTTGTAGGATTCAAACAGGCTCACGTGACTGCCCAACCTTTTTATAACGCGAGCTTTCCCCGAACCAGCCGTGACCGTTGGCACGACATGGCATTACCGGTTTATGCCATCTTTGCATCTTCTGACGCAACGTCTTTAAAACCCGCAAACTGTAAACGTGCGGTTGATGCCCTTGTTTTCGTTTTCAATCCCAGCCTCCGCCGTTCATCAGACCCAACTGTTCCAGCTGGCTCCACCCGGTGTAGCGCACCGACTGTGGGGTCCACATGTCCGGCTGGTTGATTATCCCATCGTAGTATGGCCCGAATTGGTCCGGATCATGAAAATGTTGGCGTCGCTGCTTTTCGGTGTTGGATTTCTCGATAACGTCCGGCAGGAACTTCGTGTGCAGCAACACGCCCGACGGGGTATCGCCGCCCGGTCCATCATAGGTTTCGTTCAGACGGCGCGGCAGTGCGGAATGGCATGAGTTCACGTAGGCATAGCGCCGCGACCAGCGCATCAGCGGGATCTTGTTCAGTGTGGGCGATCTTTGCCGCGTTTGCGTAAAGAACATCCGTTCCCGCGCGCCACCCTGCACCCACAGATTGCCCATCGGGCTTTGCCGCTGCGCGCGATACGGTCCTGCATCGAACCAGCACAGCAGATTTGTGGGGTCGGTGTCCGGGTCATAAGCCGCATCACCCAAGGGGCCCTTGGGATAGAGGTCCAGCATCAGCGTCCCAAACCCGATCTTCCCGTGCCGGTCCAGCCAGGTTGTCAGGTCATGCAGGGACCGGGTGTCGCAGTGGGCATAGACCAGCAGTTCATCCGCATCCACCATCAGGCACCAGTGGCGGTGGCCATAGCGCATCTGCAACCAGGTCAACCAGTCCAGGCCAAACCGCGATCCACGATAGCTGGAATGGGTTCTCCACACCGAGACATCCGGTTGATCTTGCAGATACTCGGATGATCCATCGTCGCTGCCGTTGTCGACGATCAGAAAATGATCGACGCCCAAGGCGCGATAGTGACGAAAGAACCAGGGCAGGCGGATGATTTCATTGCGCAAGGTGACAAAGGCCAATATGTCACCCCGCTGGATTCGGGATGTCTGATCTTTTTGGCAGGTCAACTGATGTCGGCTGCGTAGCGACCTCCAGAGCAGCCGCCGGCGTTTCCAGCGCAACCTGTACTTCCGTGCCCATCCGATCCGGGGAAGTGTCAAAGCAGTGCTGGATGTCACCGGGTCCTCATTTTTCGTAGTGGCCGTTCTGGTGCCAGCGCCAGGCATCTGCGATCATCGTCTCTAACGTAGATCTTTTGGGCTTCCATCCCAGTTCATTTTCAGCCCGCACAGAACCAGATACCAGCTTGGTGCAATCTCCCGCGCGACGAGGGCCTACAGTATACGGCACGGGACGGTTGGTGACGGACCTGGATTGCTCGATCACCTCTAGAACGGAAAACCCGGACCCGGTGCCCAGATTGAAGACACGGCTGCCTTTGCCCTGTTCCAGCCAGCCCAGCCCCAGAATATGCGCATCTACCAGATCGCAAACATGTACATAATCGCGGATACAGGTGCCGTCGGGCGTATCATAATCCGTGCCAAAGACGGTCAGACCGTCCCGCTTGCCGTCAATCGCGTCCAACATCAGCGGGATCAAATGGGTTTCAGGGCGATGAAACTCGCCCACGTCCCCTTCGGGGTCTGCACCTGCAACGTTGAAATACCGGAAAATGACATGGCGCAGCCCATGAGCCGCCTCGAAATCCTTGAGGATATCTTCGATCGCGCGTTTTGATGCCCCGTAGGCGTTCAGGGGATACTGCGCCGTGGATTCATCAAGAACCACATTGTCGTGCTCGCCATATGTGGCACATGTGGACGAAAAGACGAAATCCAGACAGCCGGCCGCAACGGCTGCTTCAATCAGATTCAGTGAACCCGTGACATTGTTCGACCAATACACGCCGGGCTGACGCATGGCATCGCCAACCTGGCTGAGCGCCGCGAAATGCATCACTGCATCTGGTTTGTGTTTCGCGAACACCTCATCCAGGCGGTCCCGATCCAAAAGGTCGCCCTGTTCAAAAGGGCCAAATTGCACCGCATCCTGCCAACCCGTGATCAGGTTGTCGTAGGTCACAGGAAGGTAACCTGCCTGCGCAAGCGCCTTGCAGGCATGTGAGCCGATATACCCGGCACCACCGGTGACAAGAATTGTCTTCATGGCATATCCATCGGGGCTGGTTGAGGAACAGTTTCGCCAAAGGCGCCGTCAGAGTCATGGGGAAAAGACGTCACTCCAGCCCCATGGCTGCCATCATCTCTTCAATCTTGGGCACGTCCTGCGGGTTGTTCAGCTCCCAGAACTGACGGCCCCTTGCCTCGACCTCGACGCACAGAACCTTGCGCCCGTTTTCCATGAACCTGAGCTGTTCCAGGCCTTCCAGCTGTTCCAGAGGCCCGGCTGGCCAGCCCGGATACGCCGCAAGGGCGTCGGGCCGATAGGCGTAAACGCCGACATGGTGAAACACGGGTGTCGCTTCATCGCCGGCGTATGTCTGCGACGTGAAGGGGACGACCTCTTTCGAGAAGTACATCGCACTGTGATCGCGTCCGAACACTGCCGTCGTGCCACCGACACGGCCATGCTTGCGGTCGTTCAGCAGACTGTTCAGCGCACTGCCGTCACAGCGCAGGACAGGGGTCGCAACACCGGCATCCGGGGCGGCGCGCAGGCCGGAAACCAGATCTTCGACAAACCAATGCGGGGTCAGCGGAGCGTCGCCTTGCAGGTTGACGATGATGTCATACCCGCCACCCAGAACCTCATGCGCTTCGGCGCATCGTTCGGTGCCGTTCTGACAGGTTTCCGAGGTCATCACGACCTCGGCCCCAAAGCCCTCGGACACGTCGCGAATGCGCTCATCATCCGTCGCAACAACAACGCGATCGACACCCGAGACTGACCTGGCTGCACGCCAGGACCGTTCGATCAGTGTCATGGACGCGCCTTTTGCGCCGGTCAGGGGAACCAGCGGCTTGCCGGGATAGCGGGTCGAAGCGTAACGGGCGGGAATGGCAATCAGTACAGACATCAGGCTTCCTTCAACTCAACACCCGGAGCGTAGGCAATAAAGAACGGATTTGCATAGCCATCCTTGCCATAAAGCAACGGAGTATGGTCGTCAAAACGCACAACCCGGCCACCGGCTCCGGCCAGTACCGCATGGCCTGCCGCCGTATCCCATTCCATCGTGCGCCCGACGCGCGGATAGATGTCCGCCTCGCCCGTGGCAACCAGACAGAACTTGAGTGACGACCCCGCGCTTTTGCTGTCCTTCACGTGATATTTGTTGATGTAGTCCTCGGTGGCCTGATCCCTGTGGGACTTCGACGCCACGACCAAAAGCCCGGAATTATCCGGTTCAGAGACTGATACGGGTGTCAAAGGACCGGTCTCGTTTTTGTCGAAAGCGCCTGTTTCCTCGACCGCGCGGCCATCAGCCAGCGTGAAGAACATACGACCCCGCGCCGGGGCATAGACCACTCCCCGGGTTGGCACTCCGTTTTCGACAAGTGCGATGTTGACGGTAAAGTCGCCGCGACGGTTGATGAACTCCTTGGTGCCGTCCAGCGGATCAACAATGAGGAAAGTGTCGCCTTTTTCAGAATGGGAAGCGGCCTGTTCTTCGGTGACCAGAAGAATATCCGGGAATGCCGCACGCAAGCCTGCCGAAATCAATGCATCAGCGGCTTCGTCTGCCTCGGTCACAGGGCTGGAGTCGGATTTGACTTTGACATCGAAATCATCCGCCTCGTAGATTTCCATGATCTTGTCGCCTGCCTCCAGAGCCAGTCGCCGGATGACGGGAATAAGCGCGTCGTAGGTCACAAAAAAGCTCCGTTCCTGTGGTTTGTTGATCCAAAATCGCGATCGACTTATGATGCGGCGGTTACGGAACGGCAAGATATTCATGCCAGTTTAGAGGCGACGAAGCAGAAAAGACCCTTTGAATGTTCTATTTCAAGCGCAACCAAACGCTGCTGGGCGGCGCTTTCACGACGGCTGAGCTGGTATTCCATGCCACCGTGCGAAAGGTGCGCTCGCAACATCCGAATGCAATAGTCGCCATCCTGATCAATGTTTTGCAGCTTGTGGTGATGGGAACCACTTTCTACCTGCTCATGTCACTGATGGGCCGGGGTGGAATACCGAAAATCAGGGGCGAATTTCTGCTGTATGTCCTGTCCGGCGTGTTCCCCTTCATGCTGCACATCCAATCGATAGGCGCGATTTCAGGGGTTGGGTCCGCGAACAATCCGATGATGCTCCATTCGCCGATGAATGTGATGGTGACGATCCTGTCTGCGGCGCTCGGTATTCTTTACAAGCAACTGCTGGCCATGTTCGTGATCCTGTTCATCTACAGTGTCGCGGTCGCCCCGATCGAGGTGCAGGATCCCGGCGGTGCTTTCGCGATGCTGATAATGGCCTGGTTTACCGGATGCGCGGTGGGTTTGGTGTTCATGGCGATGAAACCATGGTTTCCGACGACTGTGGGAATGCTCACCAATATCTACCGTCGCCTGAACATGGTGTTTTCGGGAAAGATGTTCGTTGCAAACACACTGGGCGGCGGATTGCTGATGATGTTCGCCTGGAACCCGCTGTTTCATATTATCGACCAGTGCCGGGGCTTCATCTTCCGAAACTACTTTCCGCGAAACACAAGTTGGGAATACGCGCTATGGGTCGGGATAGCCTTGTTGATGATCGGTTTGATGGCTGAGTTTTTCACGCGCCAGCATGTTTCGCAAAGCTGGAACGCGCGCCGCTAACATGCGACCCGCAGCGTCAAGTTGATCCGTCCGCCTTTTGGCAACAGTCGGGATGATCCGTATCTGATCCGGTCGATTCCGTGATAGGCCAATCGTGCCGGACCGCCCATGATCACCACGTCGCCCGAGCCAAGCCAGATCGACTCGGTCTTGCCGCCACGGGTTGTGTTCCCAATTCGGAACAAGGCGTCATCGCCCAGGGAAACCGACAGAACGGGCCAGGAAAAATCTGCCTCGTCCTTGTCCTGATGCAGGCCCATTTTGGCGCCTTCCCCGTAGTAGTTGATCAAACAGCAATCCGGCGCGCGCTCGGTGCTGACCAGATCGTGCCAGATATCAAGAATGACCGGGGGGATTTCAGGCCAGACCCCGCCTTTCGGGTGCTTATCCTGATAGCGATAGCCTGCCTTGTCGGTCACCCACCCCAGATCCCCGGCCGAGGTCATGCGCACCGACATCTCTTTGCCCGACGGCGTGACGGGTCGAAACAAGGGTGCCGCTTTCAGAATCGGTCGAAGGGCCGCGATCAGCCGTGCCTGGGCAGCAGGGTCAATATAGCCTTTTCTGATTTCGAACCCTCGCAAGACCACCCGCGTCATTCCGGAAACCCCAAACCTTTCCAATTTCTTGCCAAAAAAGACCTCAAATTCCCGAAAACCTGCACTCTACGGTGCTTGCAGGCCTCTTGCCTCGCCCTTATATACGCCGGGACGCGCGATGGTAGTGCTGTCGCGCACATCAGATCGGGGGTGGGATGCCATAAAGGGTCCGACCCTCGGGACATCGCCTTGAAGAGAAAGGGATTGCAAAAATGGGAAAAGTAATCGGGATTGACCTCGGAACCACGAACTCCTGCGTAGCCATTATGGAGGGCTCGCAGCCGAAGGTCATCGAAAACGCCGAAGGGGCGCGGACCACGCCTTCGATCGTCGCCTTCACCGAAGATGAGCGACTGGTCGGTCAGCCTGCAAAACGTCAGGCGGTCACCAACCCCGACAACACGATCTTTGGCGTCAAACGTCTGATCGGTCGTCGCGTGGATGATGCCGAAGTAGAAAAAGACAAGAAAATGGTGCCGTATTCCATCGTGAATGGCGGCAATGGTGACGCGTGGGTTGAAGCCCGCGGTGAAAAATACTCCCCCAGCCAGATTTCCGCTTTCATTCTGGGCAAGATGAAGGAAACCGCCGAGAGCTATCTGGGCGAAGATGTCACCCAGGCGGTCATCACCGTTCCGGCATATTTCAACGACGCCCAGCGTCAGGCCACCAAAGATGCCGGTAAAATCGCCGGTCTGGAAGTTCTGCGGATCATCAACGAACCGACAGCTGCTGCGCTGGCCTATGGTCTGGACAAGGAAGAAACCCAAACCATCGCGG
The DNA here is from genome assembly GCF_013110635.1 of Ruegeria sp. HKCCD6604. Lineage (NCBI taxonomy): Bacteria > Pseudomonadati > Pseudomonadota > Alphaproteobacteria > Rhodobacterales > Roseobacteraceae > Ruegeria > Ruegeria sp. HKCCD6604. The sequence continues at coordinate 144,756 of NZ_WVQW01000008.1, forward strand.
TCTATGACCTTGGTGGTGGTACTTTCGACGTGACAATCCTGGAAATCGACGATGGCCTGTTCGAGGTCAAATCGACCAATGGTGACACCTTCCTGGGTGGTGAAGACTTTGACATGCGCATCGTCAACTACCTGGCGGATGAGTTCAAAAAGGAACACGGTGTCGATCTGTCTCAGGACAAGATGGCCCTGCAGCGTCTGAAAGAAGCCGCGGAAAAAGCCAAGATCGAACTGTCCTCGACCTCGCAGACCGAGATCAACCAACCCTTCATCTCGATGGGCGCCAACGGTCAGCCGCTGCACATGGTCATGAAACTGACCCGTGCCAAGCTGGAATCGCTGGTGTCGGACCTGATCAAGAAGTCGCTGAAGCCCTGCCAGGCCGCTCTGAAAGACGCGGGTCTGTCGGCTGCTGACGTGGACGAAGTTGTTCTGGTCGGTGGTATGACCCGGATGCCGAAAGTGATCGAAGAGGTCACCAAATTCTTCGGCAAAGAGCCGCACAAGGGCGTGAACCCGGACGAAGTGGTTGCCATGGGCGCCGCCATTCAGGCCGGTGTTCTTCAGGGCGACGTCAAAGACGTGGTTCTGCTGGACGTGACCCCGCTGTCGCTGGGTATCGAAACGCTGGGGGGCGTGTTCACCCGCCTGATCGACCGCAACACCACGATCCCGACCAAGAAGTCTCAGGTCTTCTCGACCGCCGAGGACAACCAGAACGCCGTGACCATCCGCGTGTTCCAGGGTGAGCGTGAAATGGCTGCGGACAACAAGATCCTGGGTCAGTTCAACCTTGAAGACATCCCGCCGGCACCGCGCGGCATGCCTCAGATCGAGGTGACTTTTGACATCGACGCCAACGGCATCGTCTCGGTTTCGGCCAAAGACAAAGGCACTGGCAAAGAACAGAAGATCACCATCCAGGCATCGGGCGGACTGTCCGACGAGGATATCGAAAAGATGGTCAAGGACGCCGAAGAGAACGCGGAAGCCGACAAGGAACGCCGCGAGCTGATCGAGGCGAAGAACCAGGCGGAAAGCCTCATCCATTCGACCGAAAAGTCGATGGAAGAGCATTCCGACAAGGTCGACCCGACCACGATCGAAGCCATCGAGTTGGCGATCGCCGCGTTGAAGGACGAGCTGGAAACCGAAAATGCCGACAAGATCAAGTCGGGCATCCAGAACGTCACCGAAGCCGCGATGAAGTTGGGCGAAGCCATCTATAAGGCGCAAGCCGAAGAAGGCGAAGAGGAACCTGCTGCCGCAGACGCTGCACCAGGCGACGATGACATCGTCGACGCCGAGTTCGAAGACCTCGACGACGACAAGCGCGCCTAACGCGTTAATCGGTTCCGGCAGGCCTGGTTCGGGCCTGCCGGAACGGTCTTGACCATGCAGCACGCGTCTCCGAAACCTTCTTTTGGCACCTACGCTCTCTCACATCGGATGGAAATATTGCGCCGGTGGTCTGAGGGCATGCCGCGTCAATGGATGTCGTCCGGAATTCGCAGGATAGTAATGGCCTCTCAGCGAGAGCCTTACGATGTTGAGGTGTTTGGCGGACAGAAATGCCGATTGTACCCATCTGACAACTGGGCCGAACGTCGCGTCATAACCGGCTCGCAGTTCTTTGATCTGGATGAGCGTCAATCGCTGGCCAACCATATGTCGCAGGGCTCTGGCGATTATGTCTTTGTCGACGCCGGTGAAAATGTCGGGCTGTACACCCTGTGGGTCAGATCAGTTGCGCAGAAGTTGGGGCGCAACCTGAAAACACTGGTTGTTGAACCGGATCCGGTCAACAAGGCTCGCCTTGGTACCAATCTGGCTGCCAATCAAGCCAGTGAGGTCATCCATTGCGACAAGGCCTTGTCCAACAAACCGGGTGAGGTGTGGTTCGAATCCGCGAACCTTGGCGATCGGGGTCATGCCAAAGTTGCCGAGTCGGGCGATCTGTGCGTTCAGGCGATTCCGTTGTTGGACGCGATACGCGATGCCGGGCTGACCAAGGTTGATGCCATGAAAATGGATATCGAAGGTCAGGAAACCCGCGTATTGCGCGCTTTTTTCGAAGACGCACCGCGGGAGATTTGGCCCGAAGTGCTGCTGATAGAAATCAAGCATTCGGATGACGGGCTTGACGAGGTCTTGAATAAGGCAGGTTACGTGGCCAGTTTTGCAAACAACACCAACGGCGTGTACAGGCTCAATGAAAGCACCGCGTCCGGCGGCACGAAGGAATAACAAATGTCAAAGCGCGACTATTACGAAGTGCTCGGCGTGTCCAAGGGCGCTTCGTCGGATGAGATCAAGAAGGGTTTTCGCAGGAAAGCCAAAGAGCTGCACCCTGACCGCAACAAGGACAACCCGGATGCCGAGGCGCAGTTCAAGGAAGCCAACGAGGCTTACGACGTTCTGCGTGATGCCGAAAAGAAGGCAGCTTACGATCGCTTTGGCCATGCCGCATTTGAAAACGGCATGGGCGGCGGTGGCCGCCCCGGTGGCGGCTTTGGCGGTCAAGGCGACTTCTCCAGCGCATTTTCGGATGTATTTGACGACCTGTTCGGCGATTTCATGGGTGGTCAAAGGAGTGGCGGCGGGCGTCGCGCCGCGCGCGGCTCGGACCTGCGCTTCAACCTGCGTGTGACGCTGGAAGAAGCCTACTCGGGCCTGCAAAAAACCATCAACGTGCCAACGGCCGTGGCGTGTTCGTCCTGCGAAGGTACCGGGGCTGAAGGTGGCGTTGAACCCACATCCTGCCCCACCTGTTCGGGCATGGGGAAAGTGCGGGCACAACAGGGCTTCTTTACGGTGGAACGGACTTGCCCCACCTGTTCGGGGCTGGGTCAGATCATCAAGAACCCCTGTAAATCCTGTCAGGGGGCCGGCAGGGTCGAAAAAGACCGCGCTTTGTCGGTGAACATTCCTGCCGGTGTCGAAACCGGTACGCGAATTCGTCTGGCAGGCGAAGGTGAGGCGGGAATGCGCGGCGGCCCTCCGGGCGATCTGTATATTTTCGTCGAAGTGGCCGAGCACAAACTGTTCGAACGCGACAGCGTGAACCTCTACTGCCGCGTGCCGGTCAGCATGGCCAAGGCGGCGCTGGGCGGATCGATCGAGGTTCCGACCATCGATGGCGGTCGCGGCCGCGTTCAGATTCCGGCCGGAAGTCAGTCGGGTCGGCAAATGCGTCTGCGCGGCAAAGGCATGCCTGCGTTGCGCGGCGGTGGTGTGGGTGACATGTTCATTGAGCTGGCCGTGGAAACCCCGGTCAACCTGACCAGCCGTCAGAAAGAATTGCTGCGCGAGTTTGATGATCTGGGTGAAGACAACCATCCGGAATCAAAAAGCTTTTTCTCGTCTGTCAAGTCTTTCTGGGACGGTATGAAAGGCTGAACGACCAGGAACGGGGGCTCTGCTCCCGCCGCCCTTCGGGCGACTCCCCCGGGATATTTGCAGCCAGATGAAGCATGGGACCCGTTCTTCATCTGGCCCAAAATATCCCGGAGCGCGAGGCAGAGCCTCGCATGCCTCTGTCATTTACATGCAGTTTTGGCCTTAGCAGAAAGCTGAAAGTGGCAATATATCTGGAAAATTGAGTCTTGATTCCGGCCCTCGACCCTGAGATTGTCCGCCTCAACCGTTGGGGTGCCCTTTGAGAGGGCTGAGAGACGCAACCGCGTTAACCCATCGAACCTGATCCGGGCAATTCCGGCGTAGGGAACGGTCTCTTGAACACAGACGTTTTCTCTACTCCGTTGCCCATAGAAGATGGAGCAACGACATGGCGGCAATTGCCCTGACCATAGCAGGATCCGACAGTGGCGGCGGCGCGGGAATTCAGGCTGACCTGAAGGCAATGTCGGCGCTGGGTGTTTTTGGCGCAAGTGTCATCACCGCCGTTACCGCGCAGAACACGCAAGCTGTCACCGCGGTGCATGGGATTCCGCTGGATGTGATTTCCGCTCAAATCGACGCGGTTCTGAACGATCTTGACGTCAGGGCCGTCAAAATCGGCATGCTTGGCACACCTGAGATCATTCATACGGTCGCCAGGGGGCTGGCGGCTTTCGAGGGTCCCGTGGTTCTTGATCCGGTCATGATCGCCAAATCCGGCGACGCTCTGTTGGCGCAAGAGGCGGTCCGGACGCTGCGCGATGTGTTGTTGCCAACGGCGACGGTTCTTACGCCGAATCTGCCTGAGGCGGCGTGCCTGCTGAACATGCCAGCGGCGGAAACGCGTGAGCAGATGGCTGAACAGGGCCGGGCATTGTGCGCCTTGGGTGCGGGTGCAGTCGTGATGAAAGGCGGACACGGGTCAGGTGAAATCTGCCACGATTTTCTGATCGATCGGTCGGGTGTCATGGCCGAGTTTCAGGCCCCGCGTCAGGATACGAAAAACACCCATGGAACAGGATGCACCCTGTCGTCATCCATCACCGCCGGTTTGGCCACGGGGCTGACCCTGAGGGACGCGGTTGCGCAGGCGCATGACTATCTGCAAGGGGCCATCGCGCGCGCGGATGAGTTGAATGTCGGCGCTGGGCACGGCCCGGTGCATCATTTCCACCGGGTTTGGCCCTCGTGACGCTTTGGTCTGTCATAGGGGCAGGGGTTGCCGGTCTTGCCGTTGCCAGCGAACTGGTGTCGCGCGGTGCAAAAGTGCAGATATTCGACCCCGGCGGGCCACCGGGCCCGCATGGGTGTTCGTGGTGGGCCGGGGGAATGCTGGCACCTTGGTGCGAATATGAAAACGCGGAAGAACCGGTGCTGCGCCTTGGGCAGTCAGCGATTGAATGGTGGGCCCAACGTACCAAAGTGACCCGTCGGGGAACGCTTGTTGTCGCAAGTGCCCGTGATGTGCCGGACCTGCGCCGATTTGCGCGTCGGACAAAAGAGTTCACCAAGGTCGAACGGGCAGAAATATCTGAATTAGAGCCTGATCTGGCAGGGTTTGGCCAAGGCCTGTTCTTCGAACGCGAAGCCCATGTTGATCCGCGTCAGGCGCTGCAAGATCTGTGTCGTCAATTGCAAAGCCAGGGTGTCGCGTTCCACCGGAAGCTGGCGCCCGCTCAGTTGGAAAAAGCAATTGACTGCCGTGGCCTTCACGCCCGCGAATACCTGCATGATCTGCGCGGCGTGAAGGGTGAGATGCTGGTCATACGATGCCCTGACGTGGAACTGACGCGCCCGGTTCGTTTGCTGCACCCGCGGATGCCGCTTTATATCGTTCCGCGCGGCGGCGGTGTCTATATGTTGGGTGCGACCATGATCGAATCCGAGGACAGCAGCCGCATTACCGCCCGTTCGATGCTGGAATTGCTCAGCGCGGCCTATGCCGTGAACCCGGCTTTTGGCGAAGCCGAAGTGTTGGAGATAGGCGTCGATCTGCGCCCCGCCTTTCCCGACAACTTGCCGCGCATCCGGCGTTTGGGCCGGACGATCTATGCCAACGGGCTTTATCGCCACGGATATCTGCTGGCACCGGCGCTGGCGCGGGGTGTTGCAGATCTGGCGCTGAACAACACACATTCGGAGATGGTCGATGAAGATCGTGCTTAACGGCGAGACGCGCGAGGTGCGCGCCGAAACCCTGTCGGAATTGTTGGATGAATGCGGTTTCTCGGGCCGTGTGGCCACCGCCGTGAACGAAGATTTCGTGCCCTCAAGTCTGCGCGTCGCTCACAAGCTGGCCGAAGGCGACCGGGTCGAGGTCGTCGCACCGATGCAGGGGGGCTGAAGATGAAGACGTTTTACGGCACTGAACTGCCCAACCCGCTGATGCTGGGCACGGCGCAATATCCAAGCCCGGCCATTCTGGAACAGGCGTTTCGCGAAAGCGGTGCAGGCGTTGCCACTGTATCCTTGCGGCGCGAAGCGGGTGCAGGCCAGACCTTTTGGAACATGATCCGCGAATTGGGAGTTCTGATCCTGCCCAATACGGCCGGTTGCCATACGGTGAAAGAGGCCGTTACGACCGCCCATATGGCCCGCGAAGTGTTCGAGACCCGATGGATCAAGCTGGAACTCATCGGACATACGGACAGTCTGCAACCGGACGTTTTCCAACTGGTAGAAGCCGCCCGCATTCTGACCGAGGATGGGTTCGAGGTGTTTCCCTACACCACCGATGATCTGATCGTGGGCGAACGCCTGTTGGAAGCGGGATGCGAGGTGCTCATGCCCTGGGGCGCACCGATCGGGTCAGGACGAGGGCTGAACAACGAATACGCCCTGCGTGCGATGCGGGCCGAATTTCCTGACATTCCCCTGGTGGTGGATGCCGGTATCGGTTTGCCCAGCCACGCGGCCCGCGCGATGGAGCTGGGCTTTGACGCGGTTCTGCTCAACACCGCTGTGGCCCGTGCCGGAGATCCGGTTCTGATGGCCAAGGCAATGGCGCAGGCAACCCTTGCCGGGCAATTGGCCCATCAGGCCGACCCGATCGAGCCGCGCGATATGGCGGAACCCTCTACCCCTGTTGTTGGAAAGGCCTTCCTGTCATGACGCTGGACCGTTTCTATCCGATCTTTGATCACTCGGACTGGCTGCGGCGGATGTTGCCGCTGGGTGTCAAACTGGTGCAGCTGCGCATCAAGGATCAGCCAGACGATGCGGTGCGCGACCAGATTGCCGTCTCACGCGAATTGTGCCGCGACCATGGGGCGGTTCTGGTGGTCAATGACTATTGGCAACACGCGATCGATCTGGGCTGCGACTGGATCCATCTGGGGCAGGAAGATCTGGACGACGCCGACCTGAAAGCCATCCGAAAAGCGGGTCTGAAACTGGGCGTTTCCACCCATGACGATGATGAGCTTGAGCGTGTGCTGGCCATGGATCCCGATTACGTGGCATTGGGCCCGGTCTACCCCACCATTCTGAAAAAGATGAAATGGCATCAGCAGGGCCTGCCCCGCGTAACGGAATGGAAGGCGCGGGTTGGTGATATTCCCTTGGTCGGTATTGGCGGGATGAGTGTCGAGCGCGCGACCGGTGTGCTGAAGGCCGGGGCGGACATCGTCTCGGCGGTCACGGATATCACACTGAACCCCGACCCCGAAGCACGGGTGCGCGCGTGGATCGAGGTCACACGATGAGCCGATATGCCCGCCAGACGCTTTTGCCCGAAGTCGGGGCGCAGGGGCAGGCACGCCTGTCGGCGGCCCGTGTTCTGGTCGTCGGTGCGGGCGGTCTGGCTGCACCGGTTCTGCCACTTTTAACAGGGGCCGGGGTGGGGCGGATTACGGTCATGGACGGTGATACCGTCGATCTGTCCAACCTGCACCGTCAAACGTTTTTCTCCGAGGCCGATTGCGGGCACTCCAAGGCGGAAACCGCCGAGGCGCGCTGCCGCGCGCTGAATGGTGAAACTGATGTCATCGGTCTGAATCAGGCTCTGACCAGTGAAAATGCGCCTGGCTCGGTGTCGCAAGCCGATATCATTCTGGATTGTGCCGACAGCTACGCAGCCAGCTACATCCTGTCGGACACGTGTCTGGCGCAGGGCAAGCCTTTGATCAGCGCCTCGGTGCTGGGGCTTTCGGGTTATGTGGGCGGGTTCTGCGGCGGGGGCCCGTCGCTGCGCGCTGTGTTTCCCGATGCACCGGACAGTGGCGCCAGTTGCGCCACTGCGGGGGTTTTGGGCCCCGTGGTTGGCGTGATGGGGGCGATGCAGGCGCAGATGGCGCTCAGCTTGATCCTTGGACTTGATCCCTCGCCCCTTGGGCAGTTGGTTCAATACGATGCAAGAACCCTGCGCAGCACCGGGTTTCGCTTTGATGACGCACCCGAGCCCGGCAACTGCTTTCGCTTTCTGTCCGCAAGCCAGCTGAAAGACACGGATCAGATCATCGAGCTGCGCAGTTCGCAGGAAGCCCCTGTTCCCATCCATTCGAACGCGACGCGCATTTCACCGGATAATTTGCGAAGAATAGATCCTAACAAAGGAAAAAGGCTGGCTCTTTGCTGTGCCACCGGTTTGCGGGCATGGCGTGCCGCCGAACAGATTCAACCAGATTGGCCGGGCGAGATTGTCCTCGTCGCGGCCTCAACCTCGTGAAGAAAAGGGAAACGCGAGACATGAAAAAGCTGATGACAGCCATCGCCCTTCTGGCCGCCGGGCCGGCATGGGCCGAAGACAAAATGACCGTCCTGCTGGACTGGTTCATCAACCCTGACCATGGTCCCATCATCGTGGCGCAGGAAAACGGCTACTTTGCCGAACAAGGGCTTGAGGTCGAGATCGTTCCGCCCGCCGACCCGTCCGCCCCGCCCCGTTTGGTGGCTGCCGGCCAAGCCGACCTGGCGGTGTCTTACCAGCCGCAATTGCACTTGCAGATTCACGAGGGCCTGCCGCTGAAGCGCGTCGGCACATTGGTTGCGACGCCGCTGAACTGCCTTCTGGTGCTGGAAGACGGGCCGATCAAGTCGCCTGCTGACCTCAAGGGTAAAAAAATCGGCTTCTCGGTCGCGGGGGTCGAAGAAGCCATCCTTGGCACCGTTCTGGGCAAATATGATGTTGCGCTGGGCGATGTCGAGCTGATCAATGTCAACTTTTCCCTCTCGCCGTCGCTGATGACCGGTCAGGTGGATGCGGTGATTGGCGCATATCGCAACTTCGAACTGAACCAGATGGATATCGAAGGTCGTCCCGGCACTTGCTTCTATATCGAGGAAGAGGGCGTTCCGTCCTACGATGAACTGATCTATGTCGCCAATCCTGAAACGATGGACAAGGACAAGATCGCCCGGTTCCTCGCCGCGACTGAAAAAGCGACCCAATATATCGTCAACAATCCGGAAAAAAGCTGGGAAATCTTCGCGGCGACCTCGCCGGAACTTCAGGACGAGCTGAATGCCCGCGCCTGGGTCGATACACTGCCGCGCTTTGCGCTGCGCCCGGCAGGTTTTGATGCCGGTCGTTATGCCCGGTTCGAAACCTTCCTGAACGAAAGCGGGATGATCGACAGCGTCCTTCCGGTCAGTGACATCACCATCGACGTGACCGCGCAATGAGCAATTATGGCAAAGCCTTTGCGCTGATGCGCGATGCTGCGGCGGAGCCGTGGCGGGATTATACCCGCCACGCCTTCGTAGAGGGCATGAAAGACGGAACGCTGCCACGCGAGGCGTTTCTGCACTATCTGCGGCAGGATTACGTGTTTCTGATCCACTTCTCACGCGCCTGGGCGCTGGCCGTGGTGAAATCAGAAACGCATGAAGAAATGCTTGCCGCATCGCGAACTGTGAACGGTTTGATCAGCGAAGAGATGAAACTGCATATCGGTATCTGCGAGGCAGAAGGTATCTCGCAGGCAGAGTTGTTTGCCACGCCAGAGAGGCACGAGAATCTGGCCTATACCCGGTTTGTCCTGGAAGCAGGCTACAGCGGAGATCTTCTGGACCTGCTGGCGGCCCTTGTTCCTTGCGTCATGGGGTATGGTGAGATCGGTACGCGCCTGTCCGCCGAGGCAACGTCCGAGGCATATCGCGGCTGGATCGACACTTATGCCGGCGAAGATTACCAAGGCGCATGTGTGGCGGTTGGCGAGTTGCTGGATCAGGCTCTAACACGGCGTATCGGGGCTGATTTTCAGGGGTCGCCACGCTGGGATCGACTGTGCCAGACCTTCCGCAAGGCGACAGAGCTTGAAGTCAACTTCTGGCAGATGGGGTTGACGCCATGACACCTGCGCCCGAACTGACCATCAGTGGCACTGCCACGATCGACGGCGCGACCCTGTTTGCGCCGTTGTCCCTGACCCTTGGGGCCGGGGCGTGGGCATGCCTGCTGGGCGGTTCGGGCGTGGGAAAAACAACGGTTCTGAGGTTGATTGCGGGGCTCGAGACCGGGGCTGTCTTCGCTGGGCGGATCACGGCCAGTGATGGCTTGCCTGTGGCTGAGCGTGTCGCATACATGGCGCAGGATGATCTTCTTTTGCCTTGGGCAACCGTCGCGCAGAATGTCTCGCTGGGTGCGCGTCTGCGCGGGGAAACCGTTGATCTTGATCGACGCGGCCGCCTTATAAAACGTATGCGGTTACAGGATCACATGAACAAGAAGCCTAGCGCGTTGTCCGGCGGGCAACGTCAGCGTGTCGCCCTGGCCCGGACGCTGATGGAAGATCGCCCCGTTGTTTTGCTGGACGAGCCCTTTTCGGCCCTTGATGCCCGCACCCGCGCTGACATGCAGGATCTGGCCGCCGAAGCATTGCACGGTCGAACCGTCCTTCTTGTGACCCATGATCCCGCAGAGGCCGCGCGTCTGGGGCAATCCATCGTGGTGATGACGGAACACGGATTGACGCAGTGCGAACCGCCCCGGGCCCCGGCCCCGCGCCGCGTGGATGATCTGGAGACATTGGAAACCCAGGGTGCCTTGCTGCGTCTTCTCCGCGAGGGCGCGGCATGAAGTATTTTTCTGCATTGGCCGCAACTTTGTTTGCCTTGCTGATCTGGCAGGGCATCGCGACCCTGACCGGGTTGCCGAAGTTCATCCTGCCCGGACCCGCCGTCGTGGCCGAAACCTGGTGGCAGAACCGCTGGGTGATCGCAGAGCATACCTGGATCACCGCGATCGAAGTGGTGATCGGTCTGGCATGCGGAACGCTGCTGGGTGTCGTTACTGCGTTGCAACTGGCGAATTCGCGGGCGGCGCGGGTGCTGGTGCAGCCGATGCTCGTGTTTACGCAAGCTCTGCCGGTATTCGCATTGGCGCCGTTGCTGACGCTGTGGTTGGGCTATGGGCTGTGGTCCAAGGTCGCCATGGCGGTGTTGATCATCTATTTCCCGATCACCTCATCCTTTTTTGACGGGCTTATGCGCACCCCTTCGGGGTATCTGGATCTGTCCCGAACGATGCAGGCCAGCAGGCGCGCCGTATTGTGGCATATCCGTATTCCGGCCGCTCTTCCGTCGCTGGCGTCGGGGATGCGGCTGGCGGCGGTCTATGCCCCGATTGGAGCGGTGATCGGCGAATGGGTCGGCTCGTCGCAGGGGTTGGGATACCTGATGCTGCTGGCCAATGGACGTGCCAAGACCGATCTCATGTTTGCCGCGATGCTGACCCTGGGCGTATTCTCGATTCTTCTGCACATGATTGTCCGCCGGGCCACGGCACGCATGGCGGGTGAGGTGCGTTAACCAATCAGAAACCGATTCTGGGTCAGGGTGCGCTCATGACACAGGACGCCTTTGCTGAAGCCCCGATGCTGTTTGATACGGACGAAGCCCCGGCGCAGCCGCTGCCCTCTGGCCGGCTACCCTCCTACATAAAAGACCACCGCAAGCGGCTGCGCGAACGGTTCATGACCGGCGGATCGGCGGCGATGCCGGATTATGAACTGCTTGAACTGGTCCTGTTCCGGTCCATTCCCCGGCAGGATGTGAAGCCACTGGCACGGGCATTGATGGACACTTTTGGTGATTTCAATCGTGTCCTGACCGCGCCCGAGGAACGACTGCGCCAGATCAAAGGCGTTGGCGATACCGTGGTTACCGACCTGAAAATTCTTGAGGCCTGCGCCCACAGGATGGCCCGCGCCCGGGTGATGCAGCGGCATGTGATCTCGGGCTGGGATGCGCTGCTGGATTATTGCCACACCACCATGGCGCATCGTGAAATCGAACAGTTTCGCGTGTTCTATCTGGATCGCAAGAACGTAATGATCGCGGATGAGGAACAGGCCAAAGGCACCGTGGATCACGTACCGGTTTACCCGCGTGAGGTTGCCAAACGAGCGCTGGAACTGAATGCCTCGGCCCTGATTCTGGTGCACAACCACCCGTCGGGTGATCCGACGCCCTCGCAATCGGATATCGACATGACAAACCGTATTCAGGATGCCTGTTCGGCGTTGGGCCTGACCCTTCACGACCACCTGATCATTGGAAAATCGACCGAGTTGAGCTTTCGCTCCGAAGGGTATCTGTGACCTTCACTGCACCCAGATTTCAACCCGGCGGTTGACCTTGCGGCCCCATTCGGTGTCGTCACAGGCCATCGGCATTGCTTCGCCAAACCCTTCCGCGACCACCTCGATACTGTCTGATATCGATGTCTCGGCCGCAGCCAGTACCGCGTTTCGTACGGTCTGTGCACGCCGCAAGGCAATGCGGGCGTTGGTGGCGGCCCCGCCATCCCCGTCGCTGAAGCCGGCAAACACCAGCTTGCGTGCCTTCAGTGTTCCGGCGTCAAGCATATGTGCCAGTTGCTGAATATTGGAGCGTGACTGCGCATCAGGTCGGGATGATCCGGGCTCGAACCGAACCGACAGGGACAGGCGCGACAGCGGGCGCAGCGTTTCGATCATGCGCTGAAGCTCGTCCAGCCCAACTTCGGGCCCACCGGTGGCGATGGCATTGGCAAGCCGGTCGCCTTGTACGCCAACCGGCAAGGTTTCAGGCGACTGATCCACATAACCTGCGTCACGAATGGCCATCTGGGCCCCGGGGCTTAGACTAAAGGCCAGAAACTGCCGTGCGATCCGTGGCAGGCGGCGTTCGGGCAGATACAGGAACATCGGCAGATTCAGCGGATAATCTTCGGTCTTGATCGATTGACGGGTTGCGGCCAGCGGATGCCCACACCCTCCGGTCAACGGCAGGGCGCGGGTATCGCCGGCTGTCGCCTTGCTGGCGATTCCGATGGAAAACGGGTCTTTGGCCACGGCCTTGGTCAGGTCGTTTGTTCGAATATGACGAATTGCGGTATCGGTCAGTTCCACACCAGCGGTCTTCAATACCTGATCCTCGACAGCCTGCGCCAGCCCCGAACCCGGATCCGGCACATGCAAGGCGATCGGAGCATCCGGCCCGCCCAGGTCCACCCAGTTCTTCACTTCACCTGACAGAATGCGCGCCAAATCGGCCAGCGAAATCTGACGCATCACACTATCGGGCGCCACCACCGGAACCATGGCGTCCAATGCAACAACCCTGGATCGCCGGGCCCGTTTCAAATCACCCAGCCCCGCGGCTTCGGCTGCATCCCGCTCTGCCTCGCGTACTTCGCGCAGGGCCATCACGATATCTGTCTGGTCTTCGATCAGCTTGGCGAACCCACGATCCGTGGTCCCGACGTCAAAGTAGAACCGCGCCAACGGGGCGTCACGGCCTGACTGAAAAAGTTCATAGACGAAGGTGTCCGAATCCACGCGGGCAGGCGTTGCGGTCAGATCTTCCTGCCGCGCAAACCCGATGATCAGGGCGGGCAGGACCGTTTCGGCCATGACAGACGATCCGGAAAACCACAACTCGGCTACGAAATCCGTCAGGCTGGGGCACGCAGGTCCGTCGCAGGTGACGCCCGAGCCATCAACGGTCAACTCACCGAACTGCGTATCGACGCGGTAGAATTCGCCGTCAAAGCCCAGCAGGTTGCCTGTTACTTCGACCTTGCCGTCATGAGACGTCAGCGTGATGTCCTGCGCCATTGCACAGGTCGCACCTGCAACGGTAAACAGCGCGGTCACAGCCGCACGAAAGAAAGTCATAAGAGAGTCGAGCCTGCCTGCGGATTACTTTGCCGCAATTGTCAGGTCTGAGAGCAGATTATTCAACACCAGAAACTCACCGGCCTGCGAACAATCCGGAAGGGTCAGGGACATGTCGCGCGACCGCAGGCGGCTATCTGACAGAAGTTCCAGCGCCTGCACATTCAGCGTTTGCCCGCAGTTGGATTTGGTCACTTCGGCTTCGACCGTCAGGTCGATGCTGCCGGACCGATCCGACGCGCCCGTCGGAAAGGAATATACTTCGATATTCTTGGCACGACCCAGACCCGTCTGGCCCAGGCGCAGAACCTCTCCTGCGCCATTTGCCGAGGAATCATCCCACACGTGGCCGCTGCTGCCATAGCTTGCCCCGAATTCCAGCGCGTGAATCTGCAACTCGGTTTCACCCTGCCATTGCAGGACGACGCGGTCATATTCGGCAATGTCGGTCACGTGAGTGGTGGCGACCGTACCCGTTTCATCTTCGAACGAAATCAGGAAAATCGCGTATTCCGACAGTGCCGGAATGGTCATGTCCAAGGCGCCGGAATCGTCGGTGTTCTGGCTGACCGTCAGGCCGCTGTGATGAATTTCAACGCGTTCGTTTCGGTGGCAGGGTGCCCGCAGCGACAGCTGTGCCATGGCGCCGGGGACGGCGACGGCGCGCGCGCTAATGTTGCAATCCGTCGTTTTCGGTGCTGACGGAACTGCGCGAGGTTCGGGCGCTGCCGCCCCGGAATCTGCGTCAGACGCCGAAGCCGAAGTCAGTACGATAGCATCCAACCCCGACAGAACCGAGGATTGCTGAGATGCCGAGGCAACATCAACACTATCCCCCGCGTTCGCCGGCTGCGCGGTTGGTCCGTTTTGCATCAGGTAGCCTATGCCCAAAGCACAAGCGACCGTGCCGCACATGGTCACGTAGTTTCGAACTACAAACAAGACACCCTCCCCAGTTGAAGGAGCAAATCGCACATTCGCCACGAATCGCGGCCAATTTGTGGCCGCGAGACGAACACATTGTGGATTCGGCGGGTGACGTTAGGTCAGTCGGCCATGGCAGTGTTTGAACTTCTTGCCCGAGCCACACGGGCACGGATCATTTCGCGACGGGTTGCCCCAGGTCGATGGGTCGCTTTCGTCGAACCCCGGAAGCGCATCACCCGAGGCCGCAGCCTCGGCCTTGGCTTCGGCCTGTTTCGCGGCCTTGTCCACGGCCTCCTGCGCCTGAGCCTGCTGCCCTGCCATCTGCGCCAGCATTTCTTTCTGTTCTTCTTCGGTCAGCGGACGTACGCGCGACAATTGCTGTGTCACGGTCTCGCGCAGGGAATCCAGCATGCTTTCGAACAGCTGAAAGCTTTCGGTCTTGTATTCGTTCAGAGGATCGCGCTGGGCATAACCGCGGAACCCAACGACCGAGCGCAGATGTTCCAGGGTCAGCAGATGCTCGCGCCATTTGCTGTCGATGGTCTGAAGCAGAACCTGTTTTTCGATGTTGCGCATGTTTTCAGGGCCAAAGGCGACGGCCTTCTGGGCCATCATCTCATCCGCGGCCTTGATCAGACGTTCGCGCACCTGCTCGTCATCCACGCCTTCTTCGGCGGCCCAGTCCTGAACCGGGACGTCCAGGTTCAGCTTGTCCTTTATTGCCTCGTGCAGACCCTCAGTATCCCACTGATCAGCATAGGATTTCGGTGGCATGTATTCGTCAATCAGGTCGTCAATCACCTGTTCGCGCATATCCGAGACGATCTCGGACAGGTCGTTCGCAGACATGATTTCGCGGCGCTGGCTAAAGATCACCTTCCGCTGGTCGTTCATCACGTCGTCGAACTTCAGAACGTTCTTACGCATGTCAAAGTTGCGTCCTTCGACCTTGGACTGCGCGCGTTCCAGCGACTTGTTCACCCAGGGGTGAATGATCGCCTCGCCTTCTTTCATGCCCAGCGTGGTCAATACCTTGTCCAGCCGTTCCGAGCCGAAGATGCGCATCAGGTCATCCTCGAGGCTCAGGTAAAATACCGTTCGGCCCGGGTCGCCCTGACGGCCGGAACGGCCACGCAGCTGGTTATCGATGCGGCGGCTTTCGTGGCGTTCCGACGCCATGACGTAAAGGCCGCCAGCAGCCAGAACCTTTTCTTTTTCTTCGGCGTGGCGTGCTTCTTCGGCAGCCCGCAGCTCGGACGGATCCGCGTCTGGATTCTCGGCAATCGCTTTCAGCACCTTCATCTCGACATTGCCGCCAAGCTGAATGTCGGTGCCGCGACCGGCCATGTTGGTGGCGATGGTTACCGCGCCCAGACGACCGGCATCGGCAACGATCTGAGCCTCTTGTTCGTGCTGGCGAGCGTTCAGAACGTTGTGCTTGATACCTTCCTTGGTCAGCATCTGGCTGAGCAGTTCGGATTTTTCGATCGACGTGGTCCCCAGCAGAACCGGCTGGCCCTTTTCCTGCGCCTTTTTCGTCTCGGCGATCATTGCATTGTATTTTTCGGCGGCAGTACGATAGACCTGATCATCTTCGTCGATACGAGCAATCGGCAGGTTGGTCGGAACTTCGACCACGCCCAGACCGTAGATCTCGGCAAATTCTTCGGCCTCGGTCAAAGCAGTGCCGGTCATGCCGCTCAGTTTGTCGTACAGGCGGAAATAGTTCTGGAATGTCACGCTTGCCAACGTGACGTTTTCCGGCTGGATCTGAACCTTTTCCTTGGCTTCGATCGCCTGATGCAGACCTTCGGACAGGCGACGCCCCGGCATCATGCGGCCGGTGAATTCATCGATCAGAACGACGTTGCCGTCGCGCACGATGTAATCCTTGTCGCGCTGGAACAGCTTGTGTGCACGCAGCGCCTGGTTGACGTGATGCACGACGGTGGTGCTTTCCGGATCATACAGGGAATGGCCTTCGGGAATCAGGCCGGCCTGAAGCAGCTGTGCCTCAAGAAATTCGTTGCCTTCATCGGTAAAGGTCACATTGCGCGATTTTTCGTCCAGGGTGTAATGATCATCGCTCAGCGTCGGGATCAGGGCATCAATGGCGGTGTACAGATCCGACCGGTCCTGCGCAGGACCCGAGATGATCAGCGGCGTCCGTGCTTCATCGATCAGGATCGAGTCGACCTCGTCCACAATCGCAAAGTTGTGATGTTTCTGGTAAACCTGCTCCAGATCCGCCTTCATGTTGTCGCGCAGATAGTCAAAGCCCAGCTCATTGTTGGTGGCATACGTGATGTCACAGGAATACGCGGCCAGTTTTTCCGCGTCGGGCTGGCCGGACCAGATCACACCAGTTGTCATGCCTACGGCCGCAAACACCTTGCCCATCCATTCCGCGTCACGTTTGGCCAGGTATTCGTTCACCGTGACAACATGCACGCCCTTGCCGGTCAGCGCGTTCAAATAGGCCGGGAAGGTGGCGACCAGAGTCTTGCCTT
The DNA here is from genome assembly GCF_013110635.1 of Ruegeria sp. HKCCD6604. Taxonomy (NCBI): domain Bacteria; kingdom Pseudomonadati; phylum Pseudomonadota; class Alphaproteobacteria; order Rhodobacterales; family Roseobacteraceae; genus Ruegeria; species Ruegeria sp. HKCCD6604. Next base: position 161,691 of record NZ_WVQW01000008.1, read on the forward strand.
CGCCCGTCTTCATTTCCGAGATGTTGCCCTGATGCAGGAAAATGCCGCCCATCAACTGCACGTCAAAGGCCCGCAGGCCAAGTGCGCGCTTGGCGCCTTCGCGTACGTTGGCAAAGGCCTCGGGCAGCAGGTCGTCCAGGCTTTCGCCATCCACTGCGCGCTTGCGCAGGTCTTCGGTCTTGTCGATCAGACCTTGATCTGAAAGCTTTTCAAACTCTGGTTCCAGCGCATTGATCTTTTCGACCAGAGGGCGGGTCGCCTTGATCTTGCGGTCGTTCGGTGTTCCGAACACCTTTTTGGCGAGCGTTCCGAGTCCCAGCATGTTCACTCCAGAGGATCTGTTCTTTTCGTGGTTGCGACAGGCTTGCCCACCTTGCGCGCAACCCATAGATACGGGGGGTGAAAGGCGGCCCTGTCCAAGGCTTCAAAGCGATGTAAGCGGCAGGTTCCAGAGTGTCAACGCCGCGCCCTGTCGCGGCAAGAAAATAGGATGATTCAATGCCCAAAGGTCTCACTTTTCTGCCATCGCTGGCCCTGGCCGCTGTGATGGCCCTGCCGCTGGCCGCCGAAACCCAGCCGGATGCGTCGACCGTGGTCGCTCGGGTAAACGGGGATGAGATCACATTGGGTCACGTGATCGCCACCGTCGCTTCTCTGCCACCGCAATATCAACAGGCGGAAGACGACGTGCTGTTCGATTTCGTTCTGGAACAGCTGATCCAGCAGCAATTGCTGGGACAGCAACAGGACGGCCTGAGCAAGCAAAACGCGCTGACACTCGACAATGAAAAGCGGTCGCTTCAGGCGGTTCAGACGGTCGCGGCTCTGACCAACGATCTCGTCACAGAGGAAGCCATTCAGGCCGCTTACGATGCGCGTTTCAATGATTTTGCGGGTGAAGACGAATTCGACGCCAGCCATATTCTGGTGGAATCGGAAGAAGAAGCCAAAGCGCTCAAGGCACAGCTTGATGATGGCGCCGACTTTGCGGAACTTGCCCGCGAGAACTCGACCGGTCCGTCCGGCCCGAATGGTGGCGCGCTGGGATGGTTCGGAAAAGGCCAGATGGTACCTGAATTCGAGGCAGCAGTGATCGCGCTGGAAAAAGGGCAGGTGTCGGCTCCGGTGCAAACACAATTTGGCTGGCATCTGGTCAAGCTGAACGACAAGCGCAAAACCGAAGCCCCCGAACTGGACGCGGTGCGCGATGAGCTGGCCCAAACGATCCAGCAAGATGCCATTCAGGCGCGGATCGACGAGTTGACGCAGCAGGCACAGATCGAACGCCCCGCGCTGGAAGGCGCAGGCCCCGAGATCATGCGCCAGCTGGACCTGATTCAGGAGTAAAGACCAGTGGCCACGATCACGAAGGTTTCGCCGCTGGCGCCGGCGTCTTTCCCTGAACTGCCTGCGATTGACGGTGTGCGTTTTGCCACCGTCGAAGCGGGTGTGCGCTATCAGGGTCGCACGGATGTCATGCTGGCTGTTCTTGATCCGGGCACGTCGGTGGCGGGTGTCTTCACCCGCTCGGCCACCCGCGCGGCACCGGTTCTGGATTGTCAGGAGAAAATCGGCGGCCCCAGCGATGGGCCTGCGACGATCCTTGTGAACTCGGGCAACGCCAACGCCTTTACCGGGCATTATGGCCAGACATCGGTTGCCGAGGTGACGCAGGCCGTTTCCAAAGCGACCGGTGTCCCCGTCGAACGGGTCTTTACCTCGTCCACCGGTGTCATCGGTGAACCGCTGCCGCATGATCGCATCATCTCGCAGCTTGAGGCGTTGAAATCCGGCCTCAGCCGCCATGCAATCGAAGACGCCGCGCGGGCGATCATGACGACGGACACGTTCCCGAAAGGGGCGAGCGCACAGGTCGAAATCGGTGGCAAAACAGTCTCTATTGCAGGGATTGCGAAGGGTTCTGGAATGATCGCGCCAGACATGGCGACGATGCTGGTCTATACCTTCACCGACGCACGGGTTGAGCAATCGGCGTTGCAGGAAATGCTGAGTGCCCAGACAGATCGCACCTTCAACTGCATCACTGTGGACAGCGACACCTCGACCTCGGATACGCTGCTTTTGTGCGCCACCGGGGCCTCGGGCGTCGATGCCACCGCCAACGCTGCATTTGCCGAGGCGCTGGAAGGCGTGATGCTGGATCTGGCGCAACAAGTGGTGCGTGACGGGGAAGGCGCCACGAAATTCGTGGAAATCCGCGTGACCGGAGCCGCCTCGGACGCTGACGCCAAGACCCACGGTCTGGCCATCGCCAACTCCCCTCTGGTGAAAACTGCCATTGCCGGTGAGGACCCGAACTGGGGCCGTATTGTCATGGCCATCGGCAAGTCGGGCGCGGCGGCCGATCGCGACAAGCTCAGCATTTCCTTCGGTGATATTCTTGTGGCCGAGAACGGCTGGGTCAGTCCCAACTACCGCGAAGAGGACGCCGCCGAATACATGAAAGGCCAGGATTTGGTGATTGCCGTTGATCTGGGGCTGGGCGAGGGGAAATCCACCGTCTGGACCTGTGATCTGACCCACGGCTATATCGAGATCAACGCGGATTATCGCTCGTGAGAACCGTGTTAGTCTCTGCTGTCGCCCTGATCGACATCGAGGGCCGCGTGCTGCTGGCCCAACGCCCAGAAGGCAAATCCATGGCCGGATTGTGGGAATTCCCCGGCGGCAAGATCGAGCCCGGCGAAACCCCCGAGGCCGCCCTGATCCGTGAATTGCACGAGGAACTGGGCATTGACACCTGGGCCTCGTGCTTGGCGCCGCTGACCTTTGCCAGCCACAGCTATGACGATTTCCACCTGCTGATGCCGCTGTTTGCCTGCCGCAAATGGGACGGCATCCCGCAGTCGAAAGAGGGTCAGGCGCTGAAATGGGTGCGCGCGAAAGATCTGCGGAACTACCCGATGCCGGCTGCCGATGTGCCGCTGATTCCGATTTTACGGGATTGGCTTTAGGCGTTACTTAGACCCTGAATCGGCCTATTCGTCATAAGCACTCAAATCCTCTGGGGCGTGAAGGAGTGTGCCCTCGTACTTCGTCAGATCGTCTTCGATACGCAGCCATGGAAGTTTGCTTTGGTAGTTGACGTGGAAGGTCGGAACAAAGTCCTCTGGGTATTCCATTGAAGCGGCATATAAATGCATCCCGCCAGGGTAATGGTCTGCTTCAAAACCAACTGGAGAACCACAATCGCGGCAGAAATGCCGAAATACACCTTTTGAGCTTTCCAGTGTTTTGGGTGCTTGGGCAGTCCATTTGAAGTTCCGAAGTGGAACACCCAACCATGCAACTATGGGTGCGGCACAGTTTCGACGGCAATCATCGCAATGGCAGTAGCACGCCCATGTCACATCCCCGATAAACTCCCATTTCGTATTTTTGCACAGGCAATTGCCTCGCGTTGTCATGCCAAGCTCCTTGTTCATTTGCCAATGTGTATTGGCACGCCCATTGGCCCAAGACTGTTTGAAAGCGGACAGTTAAAGTACAAAACACGACTAGAATATGCGGTTTGAAACAGGATCAGACGATCACCCCTCCATTGTTACAATTCGTAAGAATTGAGAAAACATCACGAAAAAGTTGACGCTGATCGTCCTCCTTGTCCTTAATCGGGGCAACAGCGTTCCGGTCTGACCCGGCGACGCCGTTCCGGCCCGACCCGGGGCCGGATGGGGAGGAGAGATAGAATTGGCTCAGACGCAGTCGGGCGCCGAAGGGATGCACTCCCTTCCGGCGCTGCTACATCGCAATGCGACGCAGTTCGGGGATGCCCCGGCTTACCGCGAAAAGGAATTCGGGATCTGGCAATGCTGGACCTGGGCGGAAACGGTCGCCGAGATCCGCGCGCTGGCGCTTGGACTTCTTGAACTTGGCGTTGAAAAGGGTGACCACATCGCCGTAATCGGGCGCAACCGTCCCGCACATTACTGGTCAATGGTTGCGGCGCAGATGGTCGGTGCCATTCCGGTCCCTCTCTATCAAGACGCGGTTGCCGAAGAGATGGCCTATGTGCTGGAGCATTGCGGAGCGAAATATGTCGTCTGCGGCGATCAGGAACAGGTCGACAAGGTCATCGAGATTCAGGAAAACCTGCATCAGGTCAAACACATCCTCTATACCGACAAGCGCGGTATGCGGAAATACGACCACAGCCAGATGAATGCCCTTGACGACATCAAGGCCGAGGGCAGCGCCGGTCATGCGCGTTTCGACGCCGAACTGGACAGGCGCATCGGCGAGATCACCTATGACGACACCTGCGTGATGCTTTATACCTCGGGTACCACGGGCAAGCCCAAGGGCGTGGTGCTGTCGAACCGCAACGTGATCGAAAGTGCAAAGAACTCAGCCGAATTCGACCACCTGACCCGCAACGAGGACATCCTGTCCTATCTGCCGATGGCCTGGGTCGGGGATTTCATCTTTTCCATCGGTCAGGCTTATTGGTGCGGGTTCTGCGTGAACTGCCCCGAAAGCGCCGACACGATGATGACTGACCTGCGCGAGATCGGGCCGACCTATTTCTTCGCGCCGCCGCGGGTCTTCGAGACCCAGCTGACCAATGTGATGATCCGAATGGAGGATGCCAGCAAGCTCAAGCAGCGCATGTTCCACTACTTCATGGCGCATGCCAAGAAGGTCGGCGGCCGGTTGCTGGATGGCAAGCCGGTGAGCTTGGGTGACAAGGTGAAATATGCGCTGGGCAATCTGTTGGTTTACGGGCCGCTCAAAGACACGCTGGGATATGGGCGCTTTCGGGTGGGCTATACGGCGGGTGAGGCGATCGGGCCGGAGATCTTTGATTTCTATCGCTCTTTAGGCATCAACCTGAAACAGTTGTACGGCCAAACCGAGGCGACCGTGTTCATCACCGTCCAGCCCGACGGCGAGGTGCGCGCCGACACCGTTGGCGTCCCGGCCCCCGATGTCGAGATCAGGATCGACGACAAGGGCGAGATACATTACCGCTCGCCCGGTGTGTTCGTCGAATACTTCAAGAACCCGGACTCGACCGCATCGACCAAGGACGCTGAGGGCTGGGTGGCCACGGGCGACGCGGGGTTCATCGAGGAAAGCTCGGGTCATCTGCGGATCATCGACCGCGCCAAGGACGTGGGCAAGATGGCCGACGGGTCGATGTTCGCTCCGAAATATGTCGAGAACAAGCTGAAGTTCTATCCGGATATTCTGGAGGCGGTGATGTTCGGCAATGGCAAGGATCGTTGCGTGGCCTTCATCAATATCGATCTGACCGCGGTCGGCAACTGGGCCGAACGCAACAACGTGGCCTATGCCTCGTATCAGGAACTGGCGGGACATCCGCGCGTGTTAGAGACGATCAAGGCCCATGTGGAAGAGGTGAACAAGTCGGTCGCCGCTGACGAGATGCTGTCGGGTTGTCAGGTGCACCGCTTTGTGGTGCTGCACAAGGAACTGGATGCCGATGATGGCGAGATGACCCGGACCCGCAAGGTGCGGCGCGGGTTTGTCGAGGACAAGTTCAGCGACATCATTGCCGCGCTTTATGACGGGTCCAAGACGGTTTCGACCACGACCGAGGTGACCTATGAGGATGGTCGCAAGGGATCGATCTCGGCGACGCTGGAGATCGTTGACGCGCCGGTTGTTCCCGTCGCCCAACACAAGGTTGCCGCAGAATGAGGGCCGTACGAGCGCCGCTCGACCTGCGGTCATCGCCCCGCCCGCCGTCCCGTTTTCGCGCAAGTCAGGGAGTGACCGATGCTGGATAATTCCGAAGGATATGTCACCGAAGACGGTCGCAAGATCGGCGGTGTGGTGATGGAAATGAAGAACATCACCCTGCGTTTTGGCGGTGTGGTGGCGATCAAGGATATCTCGTTCGATATCCGCGAGGGCGAGATCCGCGCCATCATCGGGCCGAACGGCGCCGGGAAATCCTCGATGCTGAACGTGATCTCAGGCTTCTATGTTCCGCAGGAAGGCGAGGTCTGGTTCCATGGGTCCAGGCGCCCGCCGATGCGGCCTTTTGAAGTCGCCCAACAGGGAATCGCGCGGACGTTCCAGAACATCGCCCTGTTCGAGGGTATGAGCGTTCTGGACAACGTGATGACAGGTCGTCTGAACTTCATGAAGACCAACATCCTCCAGCAGGCGATCTGGCGCGGCAAGGCCGAAGCGGAAGAGGTGCAAAACCGCGAGGCGGTCGAGAAGATCATCGACTTTCTTGAAATCCAGCACATTCGCAAGACGCCTGTGTCGCGCTTGCCGTATGGCCTGAAAAAGCGGGTCGAACTGGCGCGGGCGCTGGCGGCGGAGCCCAAGCTGCTGCTGTTGGATGAACCGATGGCGGGCATGAACGTCGAAGAGAAAGAGGACATGAGCCGCTTTATCCTGGACGTGAATGATGAGTTCGGGACCACGATTGCCCTGATCGAGCACGATATGGGCGTTGTGATGGATCTCAGCGACCGGGTGGTCGTGATGGATTACGGCAAGAAGATCGGCGACGGCACACCCGACGAGGTGCGCAACAACCAGGAAGTCATCGACGCCTATCTGGGGGTCAGCCATGATTAAGCTCTGGGCAGAATTGGGGAGGGGCTGGCATGCCTGAACAACTTATCTTCGCGATGGAAGTCATCCTCAACGGTCTGATGGCCGGGGTGCTCTATGCGCTGGTCGCGCTGGGCTTTGTGCTGATCTACAAGGCGTCCGGTATTTTCAATTACGCCCAAGGGGTTATGGCCCTGTTCGCGGCCATGACGCTGGTCGGGATCATGAATGGGCAGGTGCCGTTTGCGCATCTGATCAACGCGACTTTCGGCACCCATATCCATTATTTCGGGTGGAATGTGCCAGCGTTGTTTGCGATCATTCTGACGATGGGTGTGATGGTGTTGCTGGCCTGGGCCGTGCAGCGGTTTGTCATGCGCCATCTGGTGGGGCAGGAACCGATCATTCTGTTTATGGCGACCATTGGTCTGGCGTACTTCCTTGAAGGCGTGGCCGACCTGATGTGGGGGTCTGAAATCAAGACGCTGGATGTGGGTCTGCCGCAGGGCATCAATCTGTGGATTGACGAGACCACCTATAACATCTTCGACTACGGCTTCTTCATCGACAATCTGGACATCGTGGCAACGATCATTGCGGCGCTGTTGGTGGCCGCTCTGGTGGCGTTCAGCCAGTACACCAAGCAGGGCCGGGCCATGCGCGCGGTGGCGGATGACCATCAGGCGGCGCTGTCGGTGGGCATATCGCTCAACTTCATCTGGGTCATGGTCTGGTCGGTGGCCGGGTTCGTTGCTCTGGTCGCGGGCATCATGTGGGGCACCAAATCGGGGGTCCAGTTTTCACTGTCGCTGATCGCACTCAAGGCGCTGCCGGTGCTGATGCTGGGCGGGTTCACCTCGATCCCCGGTGCCATTGTCGGCGGTCTGATCATCGGCGTGGGTGAAAAGCTGTTCGAATTCGCAATCGGACCGATGGTCGGTGGCGCAACCGAGAACTGGTTTGCCTATGTGCTGGCGCTGATCTTCCTTGTGTTCAGGCCGCAGGGCCTGTTCGGAGAAAAGATCATCGAGAGGGTGTAGGGCATGACCAAGCTGATCGCCATCATCAACGTGATCGCATGGGCGGGGTTCTGGGCCTTTGGCTACATCGCTCTCACATCAGACGATCTGACCGAAGGCCAACTGACGATTGCAGCGATCCTGGCCTTTGCAGGGCTGATCATGGGGGTTCTGGCCTACTTGAAGCTGGTGCGCGCCTCGGAGGCGAGCGGATATGCCAAAGGGTCCAATCAACTGGACGCCGAAGCCCGGAACCGGGCACAGGAACAATGGGGAAAGTAAGACATGTTCTATCGTGAGGCCGGAGATTTCAAAACCTCCTACGTGGATGACAGCCAGACTTTCCCGATCAAGTTCGATCGGTATCGGTACTATGTGGTGCTGGCGGTGGCATTCGGGATCATCCCGTTCATCATCAACGACTACTGGGCCAATGCACTTCTGCTGCCCTTCCTGATTTATGCGATCGCGGCCATTGGGCTGAACATTCTTGTGGGGTATTGCGGGCAGGTCAGCCTGGGTACCGGGGGGTTCATGGCCGTTGGGGCCTATGCCTGCTACAAGCTGATGACCGCCTTTCCAGACGTGTCGATGTTCATCCACGTGATCCTGGCCGGTGGCATCACTGCCATCGTGGGCGTGCTGTTCGGCTTGCCATCCTTGCGGATCAAGGGGTTTTATCTTGCGGTGGCGACGCTGGCGGCGCAGTTCTTTCTGGTCTGGCTGTTCAACCGGGTGCCGTGGTTCTACAACTACTCGGCTTCGGGGCAGATCAACGCGCCGGAACGGGATGTGTTCGGCATCATCATCACCGGTCCGAATGCATCGGCTTGGGCCACCTATCTGTTCTGTCTGATTTTCCTGACCGCCTGCGCCATCGTTGCGCGCAACCTGACACGTGGTACGACAGGGCGGACATGGATGGCGATCCGCGACATGGACATCGCCGCCGAGATCATCGGGGTGAACCCTCTCAAGGCGAAACTGACCGCCTTTGCCGTAAGCTCGTTCTTTGTGGGTATCGCGGGCGCGCTGTTTTTCGCGGTCTATCTGGGCGCGGTTGAGGTTGGCGAGGTGTTCGGGATCCAGAAATCGTTCCTGGTTCTGTTCATGGTCATTATCGGCGGATTAGGGTCTATTTTTGGATCCTTTGCCGGGGCCGCTTTCCTGGTGTTGCTGCCGGTGGTTCTGAAACTTGTTGGCGTTGATTTGCTGGGCTGGCCCACCGACATCGTCGCGCATCTTAACTTGGTGATCGTGGGTGCGCTGATCATCATGTTCCTGATCCTAGAACCACACGGGCTGGCACAGCTGTGGCGCGTGGCGAAAGAGAAACTCAGACTCTGGCCGTTCCCGCACTAAGGGGCAGGCCCAAGGAAAAGACGGGTGCGAAGCCCGAAACTCAACATCGGATCAATCAAGGGAGGACACACCCGATGAACAAGAAACTGGCAACCCTGGCGCTGGGCGCCGTGATGGCCGCAGGTCCGGTCATGGCCGACCTGGTGTTCCCATCGCTCAGCTACCGGACTGGCCCATACGCAGCGGGCGGCATTCCGTTCGCGGATGGCTATGCGGACTATTTCACTCTGCTGAACGAACGCGATGGCGGTATCGGTGGCGTTCCGGCCAAGGTTATCGAGTGCGAAACCGGCTATAACACCGAAAAAGGTGTGGAATGCTATGAATCGACCAAGGGTGAAGGCGCCCTGGTCTATCAGCCTCTGTCGACCGGCATCACCTATCAGCTGATCCCGAAAGTAACGGCAGACGGCATCCCGCTGCACACGATGGGCTATGGCCGGACCTCGGCTGCCAACGGCAAGGTGTTCAGCCATGTGTTCAACTATCCGGCCAACTATTGGAACGGTGCATCCGGCGCGATCAACTATCTGCTGGATGAAAATGGCGGAGATCTGAGCGGCAAAAAGATTGCGCTGGTCTATCACAACTCTGCCTACGGCAAAGAACCGATCCGCACACTTGAAACCCTGGCCGAAAAGCATGGCTATGAACTGACCCTGCTGCCCGTTGACCATCCCGGTCAGGAGCAAAAGTCGCAGTGGTTGCAGATCCGCCGTGAAAAGCCTGACTATGTCATCATGTGGGGCTGGGGCGTCATGAACCAGGTCGCGGTTCAGGAAGCCGCCAACATCCGCTTCCCGATGGAAAATTTCATCGGCGTCTGGTGGTCGGGCGCGGAATTTGACGTTGAGCCGGCAGGTGAAAAAGCCAATGGCTATAAAGCGTTGACCTTCACCGGCCTGGGTATGGACTATCCGGTCTACGACGATCTGAAGAGATACGTTGTGGATGCCGGTAAAGCCGCCGGCGCAGGTGATCAGCTGGGAACGGTTCAGTACAACCGTGGTCTCTATGCCGCGATGTTGGCAGCCGAAGCCGTGAAGACCGCACAGGAGATGCACGGAACCGCCGATATCGACGCATCGATGATGCGTGACGGAATGGAAGCGCTGGAGATCACCAATGCCAAGATGGAAGGTCTGGGCATGGCAGGTTTTGGACCCGAATTCGCGGTAAGCTGTGAAAACCATGGCGGACCCGGTCTTGTGGGCGTCGTTCAGTGGGATGCGGCAGCAGGAACCTGGAACCCGGTTCAGGATTTCAAACCGACCGATGTCGAGGTGATCAGCGCGCTGATCGAAGAAGACTCGGGCGCATATGCGGCTGAAAACAACATCTCTCCGCGTTGTGAATGATAAATTGATCGCCCCGGACATTCCGGGGCGGTGCAGACAACCGGAGCGGCGGTTTGCCGCCGCTCCTCACGAACAGTCCCGAAGGGGACAGGCATGAGGACACGCGCTGATGCTTGATGCGGCACAAACCACTGACGTGCAGGCGGAAACCCTGCTTGAGGTCAACAATATCGAGGTGATCTACAACCACGTGATCCTCGTGCTGAAGGGCGTAAGCCTGACTGTGCCCAAGGGCGGTATCACGGCCTTGCTGGGGGGCAATGGCGCGGGCAAGACGACCACGCTCAAAGCAGTCTCTAACCTGCTGCATTCAGAACGCGGCGAGGTCACGAAAGGCACGATCAAGTATCGTGGCCAAAGCGTACACGAAAGCGACCCCGCCGTATTGGTTGAAAAAGGCGTGATTCAGGTGATGGAAGGCCGTCACTGTTTCGAACACCTGACGGTTGAAGAAAACCTGCTGACGGGCGCGTATACCCGCAAGGACGGCAGCGCAGCGATCCAGCAGGATCTGGAGCTGGTCTACAATTACTTTCCCCGCCTGAAAGAGCGCCGCCGCTCGCAGGCAGGCTATACGTCGGGTGGTGAACAGCAGATGGTCGCCATGGGCCGGGCACTGATGTCGCGCCCCGAGACAATCCTGCTGGACGAACCTTCGATGGGACTGGCGCCGCAGTTGGTCGAAGAAATTTTCGGTATCGTGAAGGATCTCAACGAGAAAGAGGGCGTTTCCTTCCTGTTGGCCGAGCAGAACACAAATGTTGCCCTTCGGTTCGCGCATTACGGATACATTTTGGAATCCGGGCGCGTTGTGATGGATGGCCCGGCCGCAGAACTGCGCGAGAATCCGGATGTCAAAGAATTCTACCTCGGCATGTCTGACGAAGGCCGCAAGAGTTTTCGCGATGTGCGGTCCTATCGTCGCCGCAAGAGGTGGCTGTGAGCGGATGGAGGATATCGCGATGACCTATTTCGACGCACTCGAAACACGCTCGGCGGACGAACGAACTTCGGATCAGGCTGCAGCTCTGGTAGAGCAGATCAAGCGTGCTGCATCGGCACCCGGGTTTGCTGCACATTTTTCTGATTCAGACACTAACAAGGTGATTTCGGCAGATGATTTGCCGATGCTGCCGGTGCTGCGCAAGTCGGACCTGATCCGCGCGCAGACGGAGCGCCCCCCTTTTGGTGGGTTCACCGTGAAGCCTGCGCGCCACTTTCATCACGTGTTCCAGTCTCCCGGTCCGATCTATGAACCGGGCAGCACCGATCACGACTGGTGGCGTATGGGCCGGTTCCTGCATGCCGCTGGTGTTGCAGCTGGCGATATTGTTCAGAACTGCTTTGGCTATCACCTGACGCCGGCTGGCATGATCTTTGAAAACGGTGCCCGCGCAGTTGGTGCTGCCGTTTTGCCGGCGGGAACCGGGCAGACCGAACTGCAGGTGACTGCCGCGCGTGACGTTGGCTGCACCGCCTATGCGGGCACTCCTGATTATCTAAAGGTCATCCTGGACAAGGCCGACGAGATGGGCGTTTCGCTGAATTTCTCCAAGGCCGCTGTTGGTGGTGGCGCGCTGTTCCCGTCCCTGCGTCAGGAATATGGGGATCGCGGTATTTCGTGCCTGCAATGCTATGCAACGGCGGATCTGGGTAACATCGCCTATGAAAGCGCCGCGATGGAAGGGATGATCATCGACGAACACGTGATCGTCGAAATCGTGACGCCCGGAACCGGAATCCCGGTAGAGCCGGGCGAGGTGGGCGAAGTTGTCGTGACCTCTCTCAACCCGGATTACCCGCTGATCCGCTTTGCGACTGGGGATCTTTCTGCAGTCATGCCGGGTGTCTCGCCCTGTGGCCGGACCAACACCCGGATCAAAGGCTGGATGGGTCGCGCCGATCAGACCACCAAGATCAAGGGAATGTTCGTACGCCCGGAACAGGTTGCGGCCCTGGTCGACAAGCATGAGGAAATCGTCAAAGCCCGCGTCATCGCAGCCCGCCAAGGTGAGATGGACACGATGACTGTCCGGATCGAAAGCCCACGCGGTGACGACCCGGCATACGCCAAGTCAGTGGCCGAATTGTTGAAACTGAAAGGTGCGATCGAGGTCGTGGCACCCGGATCCCTTCCCAAGGACGGGGTGGTGATCGAGGATCAGCGCGTCTACGAATAGTGGTGTTTTTCAGGTCTGCGGCAGATTGTGCCGCAGATTTGTTGACCGATGCACTGGTGTTTCCGAGCTTTTTGGTCGATTAAAGGCGAACCCTTCGCCTTTGCCAATCACAAGCCGGGATGATGGCCGAAATCGAGTTTTCACAGAACGGATCGCGCAATCGCGGTGTACGCGGTACCCGACTGCTGGCGGGGATCGCCTATGTCGTGGCTGCCGCATGCCTTTTGCCGATGATCGCCGTGGTCCTGGCGGCTGTAACCGGGGGAACGGACACGATCTCGCACCTGATGGAGACGGTGCTGCCTCGCTATATCGCGACGACCCTGATTCTTGTGGTCCTGGTCGCGGCCGGCACGTTCAGCATCGGCACCGGGGCGGCCTGGCTGGTAACGATGACCCGTTTTCCCGGCGTGCGGTTTCTAGAGATCGCACTGGTCCTTCCGCTGGCCTTTCCGGCATATGTTCTGGCCTATGCCTACACCTTCATTCTGGATCACCCGGGCATCGTTCAAAGCACGCTGCGTGATGTAACGGGGTGGGGCCCGCGCGACTATTGGTTCCCGGAAATCCGCTCGACCGAGGGTGCGGCGGTCATGTTGATCCTGGTGCTTTATCCTTATGTCTATCTGCTTGCGCGGGCTGCGTTCCTGCAACAAAGCGCGACCGCATTTCTGGCGGCGCGGGCGCTGGGCAACAATCCATGGCTGGCGTTTCGGCGCGTGTCACTGCCAATGGCGCGGCCTGCCATTGCAGGCGGCGTTCTGCTGGCCGTCATGGAGACCATCGCTGATTTCGGAACCGTGTCGTATTTCGGCGTGCAGACCTTTGCCACCGGGATCTACACAAGCTGGTTTTCCATGGCCGACCGAGCGGCGGCTGCACAACTTGCGCTGTGCCTGCTGGTCTTTGCCCTGATCATGGCCGTGGCCGAGCGCACCCAGCGCGGCAAGGCAAAATACTATCAGGCCGGGAAACAGCATGTGGCGCAACCGGCGGCAAATCTGACGGGCCTGCGGGCCTGTGGCGCATTCCTGCTTTGTGCTATACCTGTTCTTTTCGGATTTTTGCTGCCTGTCATCATTTTGGTCGAGATGGGCCTGGAATCCGAACAGAACCTGCTGTCGCAGCGCTATATCGATTTCATTCAGAATTCTCTGATCCTTGCTGGTACGGCGGCGGTCATCACCGTTTTTGCGGCGATCAGCGTCGGGTTCTTTCAACGTCTGAGACCGGGGCGCGCCTCGTCTGCGACCGCCTATATGGCGCGTCTGGGATATGCCGTGCCCGGTGGTGTCATCGCGGTTGGTTTGATCGTCCCCTTCGCGAGCTTTGACAACGCGCTGGATGTGTGGATGCGGCAGACCTTCGACGTGTCCACGGGGCTGTTGGTTACAGGTTCGATCTGGCTGCTGGTCGCTGCCTACATGGTGCGGTTCCTGGCTGCCGCGCTCAGCGCCTATGAAGGGGGTCAAAGCACTGTACATGCGAATATGGATGCCGCAGCCCGTTCGCTGGGTCAGACGCCGTTGGGAACATTGCGACGGGTTCACCTGCCGATTCTGACCCCCTCTCTGCTGACGGCCCTGCTGATCGTGTTCGTGGACGTGATGAAGGAGCTTCCCGCCACGCTGATCATGCGCCCGTTCAATTTCGACACATTGGCGGTGCAGGCGTATCGGCTGGCCTCGGACGAGAGGCTGGAGGGCGCCGCCGTGCCTTCGCTGGTCATTCTGGCGGTAGGTCTGTTGCCTGTAATCCTGATCTGCCGTCAGGTCGGCCGACGGTAACACTTGTGTCGCAATTGTAGGACAACTGCGCATCAGGCTTGATTCAAACACGATTTCCGGCAAGGCTGGAGGTATGAATATGCAGCCTCCCAGCCGGTTCTCGGCAAGCGCAGCGCAGATGCCCGTGGCTTTCGACCGGCATGAGATGTCTCAAATCCTATCCGTTTATGGTCGGATGGTCGCCGCCGGAGAATGGCGTGACTATGGTATTTCCAACCTGCGCGACATGGCGGTGTTCTCGATCTTTCGGCGCACCGCGGAACATCCGATCTACCGCGTCGAAAAGCACCCGCGCCTGAGGTCCCGGCAGGGAATGTATTCCGTCATAGGTATGGATGGCCGCATCCTGAAACGCGGCCACGATCTTCGGGCAGTCCTGCGGGTACTGGAACGCAAGCTGATCCGGGCCGTAAACCCGGATTAGAGCCTTTTGTGGGCCGTGACGGGCCCGTCACCCTGATTCATTATGCGGTGGATCGCCTGATCCATTGGCTCGAATACCACCGCCATATGGCTGGCGTTCGCATGCAGCAGCATGTTGTCGCCCGAAACCCAGGCCACATGCCCTTTCCAGAACAACAGATCACCCCGTTGCGCAGGGGCCCCTTCGATCACGGTTTTGCCCAAAGCGCGTTCCTGATCGCCGCTGTCGCCGGGGCACGGCAGGCCACAAGCCAAAAGCGCCGCCTGCACCAACCCGGAACAATCGATGCCGAACCGGCTGTTGCCGCCCCACAAATAGGGTGTGCCCAGAAACAGCTGGGCCACTTCGACCGGGTCGTCAGGCTTTTCGGTCATCGGCGCCGTGTGTACCTTTGGGATATATCCCAGTTCGGTTTCAACAAACCGGTCCGTCTCGGTCCTGGCTTGGATTTTGCTTCCGAAACTCAGCGACACCAGATCGCGGCTTTTGAAATTCGCTTCCTGGTAGGCATGCGTTGCAGGCGCCGTGATCCAATGCGTCGCAGGCGCATCCGCCGTCAGCTGATCTGTTCGCAACCAGCCGGTATACCCGTCTTTGTCTGCGATGACTCTGTTCCACCCGCTCTTTGTTTCCTCGATCCGAACCGTATCACCGAACAACAATTGCCGGTCACGTGGCCCGTCTGGGCTGCGCAGCAAATCGACAACGGGTGCGGAAATTCGATGGCGTGTCACAGTTCCAATATCTCCGACAACGCCGTCAGCACGGCACGTGGCCCCTGACCCAGACCGCCCTTGGCGCGCCCCGGTTCTTTGCTGGGCTGCCAGGAATAGATGTCGAAATGGATGTAGCGGCATGCGCCCACGAACCTGCGCAGAAACAGGGCGGCTGTGATCGACCCTGCAAACCCGCCCGACGGCGCGTTGTCCAGATCGGCGATGCCGGGTTCAATCATCGCTTCATAGGGCGTGTGGAACGGCATGCGCCAGACCGGATCAGCCGAAGCCTCTGCGGCATGCGACAGGGCAGACGCGCAGCGCTGATCATCGGTGTAGAACGGTGCCAGATCGGGGCCCACAGCCACACGGGCGGCCCCGGTCAGCGTCGCCATCGAGATCACCAGATCGGGCTCTCCTTCAGCCGCCAGCGCCAGCGCATCAGCAAGCACCAGACGCCCTTCGGCATCCGTATTGTTGATCTCGACCGTCAGTCCCTTGCGAGAGGTCAGGATGTCACCAGGGCGGAAGGCATTTCCCGCAAGCGCGTTTTCGACCGCCGGTATCAGGACCCTCAATTGCAGGGGAAAACCCAGCTGCATGATCATCCGCGCCAACCCCAACACATTGGCCGCGCCACCCATGTCTTTCTTCATCAGACCCATGGATGCGCCCGGTTTCAGGTTCAATCCGCCCGTATCGAAACACACCCCCTTGCCGACCAGAGTCAGCTTGGGGCCGCTGCTGCCCCAATTCAGCTCGATCAGCCGGGGGGCCTGTTCGGCGGCGCGCCCTACGGTGTGGATCATGGGAAAATTCTGTTCCAGCAAGGCCGCGCCGCTGATCACGCTGCACGCGGCACCGAATTCGCTGGCCAGAGCCTCGACCGTCTGCTGCAACTGCTCAGGACCCATATCCGAGGCTGGCGTATTCACCAGATCGCGGGTCAGAACTTCGGCATTGGCCATCGCTTCGATACGGTTGGCGTCGACACCTTCGGGCGCAACCAGCGCCGCGGTTCCAGCGGATTGAGACGCGTAACGATCGAAGGCGTAGCCGGTCATCAACCAGCCAAAGCACTCCATCTCCAGACGATCAGCGGGAATGCCGGACGCGATATGATAGGTTCCTTCGGGCAATGCCATGGCTGCGGCGGCCAATGGGAACCTTTTTCGCGCGCGCTTGTCTTCTGTTCCATACCCGGCCAGCACAAAATCAACCGCGCCATGCGCGCCTGGCGCCAGCAGGGTCTGCCCCATCGCACCTGTAAACCCGTTTGCGGCAACCCAGGCCCGGACGGTATCCGGCTGGTCCTGCAACCAACTGTCCAAATCCGGCTGCGCAATCACATGAAGCGGTATGGACGGGTCAGAGGATGGGGCGAAGGACAGGGTCATGGGCGTCTCGGCTGATGGTTTCTGCGCACAGACTAGCCGCGCATGATCTGCCCGCAACCCCTGTCAGACGGAAAGGTCCTGCTGGTCCCAGACGGCGGTCAGCGATCGTTCGCCCACGCGGATCAAACGCCCAAGCGTCGCGCCCGCCGCAACGGCGTCACCGGCATCGACGGTGTGGGCCACGTCACCCGCCACCTGGGCCAGGGCCGTCATCCCGATCTGTTCGGATATAGCGACCAGTGACCTGGCGCATTTGCGCAGGTCCGCCCATTCGCGCCGACGCCAGTAGCGTTCGCAGTTTGACAGGCGCACGGCAAGCTCTTCGACCGTGCGACACAGAACATCCAGCGCGTTCTTGTCGCCAAGTTGCCGGTACAGCCCGCTTAATTGATCCGAGTCCAGACGGACGGATTCCTTGTGTTCAAGCGTGATAATCTTTTCCACCACATTCACCCTAGTTCAAACGCCCCCACGGCGCGGTGTTGATCCTGGCAGAAAATTCCTTTGCAAAACCTTGCAGGGAAACTGGATAATGGCTCGAATTTTCTTTGAATTCGGTTTAGATCATCCGTCAGCGACAAGAACGGGGACATTGAAATGGAATTTGCCAAACCTCTGCCGAGCTACCTTGTAAAACGGTATCACGGATGGAAGGCCACAACATATTCGGAAAACCAGGTTTGGTATCGCCGTCTCGCCGATGAAGGGCAACGCCCCCGCGCCATGGTCATATCCTGCTGCGACAGCCGGGTTCACGTCACGTCCATGTTTGGCGCTGACCAGGGCGATTTCTTTATTCACCGCAATATCGCCAACCTGGTGCCGCCCTATGCTCCGGACGGGGACCACCACGGCACCAGCGCCGCCATCGAATATGCCGTAACGGCGCTCAAGGTCGCTCATTTGATCGTGCTGGGGCATTCGCAATGCGGCGGCGTGCAGGGCTGCATCGACATGTGCAAGGGGCAGGCGCCGCAGCTGGATGCCAAGGACAGCTTTGTTGGCCGCTGGATGGATATTCTGAAGCCGAAATTCGAACTGGTCGCGGATATCGAGGACGGTGTCGAACAGGCCCGGCAGTTCGAACGTCAATCGGTTGTCGCTTCGCTGGAAAACCTGATGACCTTCCCCTTCGTCTCGTCCGCCGTTGATCAAGGCGCGCTGAGCTTGCACGGCTTGTGGACGGATATCGGCGCAGGCGGGCTTGAAAGCTATGACCCTTACCAAAAAAAGTTCGTCCCGGTCTGACAGCGGCAGAGCTGGAGATCCGAAACAGCAATGGTGGCTCTGATTCAGGGCCGTTTTTGGTATACTCCACCCATTACAAATGAAAATCGGAGCCTGCCATGAAAGTCATCAAGCGCATCTTCGCTGGATTGGTCGTTTGTATTCTGGTTCTGGTCGCGGTTTCCTATCTGTTGCCGGGAAAGGCGGAAGTTTCGCGTAGCATCGCGATCGACGCGCCGCCAAGCGCCATCTTTCCTTACGTGAATTCGATGCAGGAAACCGAAAAGTGGTCTCCGTGGCTGCACCGGGACCCCGAAACCAAATTGACTTATTCCGGCCCTGCCGCCGGGGTCGGGAACACTCTGAACTGGGCGTCGGATCACCCGCAGGTCGGCACGGGATCCCAGGAAATCGTCGAAAGCGTGGAAAACCAACGGGTCAAAACGGCGCTGGATTTTGGCCCGATGGGTACCGCCACAGCGTCCTTCATCCTTGAGCCTGACGGGGCGGGAACCAGAGTGACCTGGGGGTTTGACTCGGATCTGGGTCTCAACCCCATGTCCCGCTGGATGGGGTTGATGATGGATACATGGGTGGGCGAGGATTATGACCGTGGTCTGACCAATCTGAAAGCACTGGTTGAACACCAAAGCTAGGCCGCTTGTTTGTATGGAAGCATGCGGCGGCGTGCTTGACCGAAGTCCAAGCCCAGTCGAAACCGGGCAAGCTTTCCCAGGTGATCGGATCCCATGAAGGGGCGCAGCTCAACCGTTCCGGTTGTGCCTTTGGGGAACAACAGGTTGTCTATCGGCAATGGGATTTTCCAACTGCCGAGGTTGTGGGTGTTCAGGACGGTTCCAAAGCTTTGGTTATTTGCGGCTGCTCCGATCCGTCTGACGCTTTCGCCCCAGGGCACCATATTGAAATCCCCGGCAATCAGAACCGGTCCTTCAAGTTGGCTGATGCGGTCGGCAATCACCTGGCTTTGCCTGGACTGGTCGTAAGGAAATGGCCAGTTCAGATGAACTGAAACAACCCAGACCAAGTCACCGCCGGGCGCTTTGACCTGTAACCCCACAAGCCCATAACCTTGCAGACAGAACTCGGAATTCTCGACAATCGGCAAGGTCGTCAGGATGGCGACGTTTTGTTCAGTACGGAATTCACAGATCGCCTGTTCGGGGTAATGCTCGAACAGATTGCTCATGTACTTGCGGTTGTGGCTGGAGACTTCCTGCAAGGTCACGATCTGCGCGCCTGATTCAAGGATATCATCGGCCAGCGAATACCGGGGCCAGGCTTTGCTCATGAGGTTCTTCTGGTACAGCGTCAGGCAGGAGTCGTCGCAATCGTCCGAGGGCGCGGCAACGCTGGCCGCGATGGACCCGATGGCCACCCCGGAAAAGAGCAAGGTGGCCAATGCAAGATATCTGGCGCGCATGAAAAGAAGAATTACCGCGCAGGGGAGAAGCAAAACACCAGCCTGAGGCCGGAGCAGAGCGATTGAATCTCCTACGGCAAAAACCTGCCCCGTAAAGCCAATGACGACCAGTATCATCAGAATGCATGTGCATCCGATGGTCAGGGTTCTGGCAATCCTGCGTCTGGTCGAAATGTGCATGCCCTGCCTCTTTTTCCCTGCACGAGACACTATTATTCGGACTTCCGGCATCCGCCACGAACAAGGTTCAGTTTTAGGTGGCAAGCGGCTCTGGTTTTGTCAACAGGTTGGCGATTTTCACCGCGCGAAAGACTGTACCCTAACCGAGGTTCATAGCGCAGCCATGATGGATGCAGGTGATGGACCGGAAGGTGCCGGTTTGGTGGGAGAGGTGATCCGAGCCGGTTCTGCTGAGCGCATTGACGGGCCACCTCGGGCGCGGACTCACCTGTGACGTTGACTGCTGATCACGGTGGTAACGGTTCGTGTTGCGCGACTTTGTGCAATTGCGATGGCGCTCAAAACCAAGGCACAGGCCACTGCTTGCGCACCTGTGATTGTTTCACCGAAGGCAAATACGCCCACGGCAAACATTGTCGGCAGTTCAATGCTGCCGATAACGGCCGTGCGCGATGCCCCGATGACAGGGGAACAGACGGTGTAAATCAGCTGGGGAACCAGTGCCGTCATAAGACCGATCCCGACGATCAGAAACCAGTCACTGCCGCCTGCTGGCAGGACTTCGCCAATTTCCGAAGAGATAATCAAAGGGGTTAGCCCGACGACCGACCCCAACGAAACCGACGCTATCCTGGCCAAAGGAGCAATTCGCGAAAGACGGTGTACAAGCACGCATATGCCGAAGCCAAATCCGAAAGGTGCAGCCAAAGAGACAAGCAACGTTGGAATTTGGTCAATCGGTACGGATGCCGGAGACCCTGCAATGCCTGCCGCAAGAACAATCAAACCGGCCGCAACAAGGCTGCGCCGCGTCGGCGGATCCGCGAACATCGCCCAGGCGATGATGATCGTAAACACCGGGTAGGTCATGTAAAGAACACCCACCGTTGATGTCGGCACTGTTTCAAGTGCGGTAACATATCCGACCCACCCAAGCCCCATGACTGCCCCCGCAGCCATACCCCAGACTATTTCCCGCCGGTTTGAACGATGCTTCAAAAGGGTGGGCAACAATAGGATCGCCGTCAAAATGTACCGATAAAACGCAACTGCGTAGGGCGCGAGTCCCTGGTCAGTGAGACCTCGGCTGAAATAGGGTACAAAGCCAAAACAGATGGATGCAAAGAACACTCCCGCCCCGGCAAGGGCGTAGGGTATTGGATCGTGCTTGGTTGATGTTGGCCGGCCCATCTTTGACACCTACCATGCAGTATTTCCGTTGGCATCAGCAACCTGACCGAACCGTCACGTCGTCCGTAAACCGGCTATAGGAAAACGCAAAAAAACCCGCTGAACAATCAGCGGGTTTCCTGGTTTTCAAGCTTTGACGAAAATCGGGATGTCAGCCCTTTTTCAAAACCTCGCGGCCCAGAAGTTCCGCGATCTGCACCGCGTTCAGGGCGGCGCCCTTGCGCAGGTTGTCGCTGACGCACCACAGGTTCAGACCGTTCTCGATGGTCGAATCCTGGCGGATACGGCTGATGAAGGTGGCGAAATCGCCCGCGCATTCGATGGGCGAGACGTAGCCACCCGCTTCGCGCTTGTCGATCACCATGATGCCCGGTGCTTCGCGCAGGATGTCGCGGGCTTCGTCTTCGTCCAGGAATTCCTCGAACTCGATATTCACGGCCTCGGAATGGCCGACGAAAACCGGCACGCGGACACAGGTCGCGGTAACCTTGATCGACGGGTCGACGATCTTCTTGGTCTCGACAACCATCTTCCATTCTTCCTTGGTCGAGCCATCTTCCATGAAGACGTCGATCTGCGGGATGACGTTGAAGGCGATCTGCTTCTGGAATTTCTTCGGCGGCACGTCTGTGGTGGGGTTATAAACCGCCTTGGTCTGATCCCAAAGTTCATCCATGCCTTCCTTGCCCGCGCCCGACACCGACTGATAGGTCGACACCACGACGCGCTTGATCCTGGCGCGATCATGCAGCGGCTTGAGTGCCACCACCATCTGCGCGGTCGAACAGTTCGGGTTGGCGATGATGTTCTTGTTCTTGTAGTCGTGGATCGCCTGCGGGTTACATTCCGGCACGATCAGAGGGATCTCGGGGTCATAGCGATACAGCGACGAGTTGTCGATCACCACACAGCCAGCCGCAGCCGCCTTGGGGGCATAGGTCTTGGTTGCGTCCGAGCCGATGGCAAACAGGGCCATGTCCCAGCCGGTGAAATCGAAGGTTTCGATGTCCTGGGTGGTCAGTGTCTTGTCGCCAAAGCTTACTTCCGTACCCAGCGAACGACGGCTTGCCAGCACGGCAAGTTCATCGACGGGGAACTGGCGTTCCGCCAGAATGTTCAGCATTTCGCGGCCCACGTTACCCGTGGCGCCGGCGACAACGACGCGATAGCCCATTTCATGTCTCCAAAGTTAAGGACGCGCGTTCATAGCCGCGTTGCAGCAAAGAAAAAAGGTCTATCACGGGTGATTTGGCCGAATTGACGTCGATTTTAACCCGAATGCGCTTTTTCACCCGTGTTCAGCAAAGACCGATAGACACGCACGATGGCCTCGGCCTCGCCTTCGATTCGAAAATGCTGCTCGACACGCTGTCTTGCGGCCTGACCGGATTGCACCAGCTTGTCCGGATCGCTCAACATCTGTTCCAGTGCTTCGGCCAGCGCCCCGGCGTTGTCCTTTTCGATCAAGCGGCCGGTTTTCCCGTCCTCGATCTGGGCACTGAAGGCTCCGACCCCGTGGCAGGCGATTGCAGGCACGCCGGAGGCCATCGCCTCAAGCGGTGTAAGGCCGAACCCTTCGTGTCGGGCCGGGGCCACGAACAGGTCAAGGGCGCGGTAGGTTTCAACGATCTCTTCCCAAGGGCGCTCGCCCAGAAAGTGCACCCGTTCCGACAGCCCGGCAGCTTTGAGTTTGGCCTCCTGTTCCTGTTGGAACGCTTCAAATTCTTTGGTGGCGCGCCCGGTGAACACGATGCTGGCGTCGGGATGGTTCGGCAGAACCTCGATCGCCGCATCCACCAGCAGATCGACACCTTTCTGAGGTCGAATACGCCCGAAACACCCGATCAAGGTTCCTTCTGGCAGCCCCAGCTTCTGTCGCAGGGCGGTTTTGTCTTCTGCCGGGTGAAACAGTTCGGTGTTCACACCGTGCATGATGACGGTTGCGGGATGTTCCAGAAACGACGCCGCTTGCGGCGTTGTGGCGATCAGCGCATCCATCTTCGAAATCAGCCATTTGGTGAACCCCGAATGATTTCGTTGCGCAGCCGAGGTGAACAGAAGTTTCAGATTGCGTCGGAGCACATGTTTCAGAAACAAACCCATCAGCATTTCGGTGTTGCGCCGCGCATGCCACACCCGGAGCGTTCTGTTCGAAAGGAACGGAATTTTGATCAACCGGATATGAGGCAGATCACCCGGCAGGCCGGGTCCCGTGGCGACGATCCTGATCATATGCTTCTGGAACGGCAAAAGGCGGATGACGGTTGTGGTGACGCCGGAGAGGCTGTGTTTCAGGTTCGGCGCTATAACCTCGATATCCTGCACGGCTTGCTCCGCAATTGCTTCAATCCACATTATCCCGGCTGAATAGATATATCACGCAACCGAAGGCAAGGGTTACGGCAAAAAACCCGAAAATCGCGGTGTAGGGCGCGGTCGTTCCGGCCTGGGCCGTGGCGGCATGAATGCGCCCGGTGACAAATTGGGCGATGCCGACGCCTCCGATCCCGAACAGGTTCAACAGGGTCACGCCTCGGCCCACCAGATGGGCGGGAACGAAGGCCCGACCATGGGCCATGATGACCGGAAAACTGGCCCCGGTGAACCCTATGATGGCCAACAGCAGAACGGACAGCCATGTGGCATGGTCGATCCAAACGCAAAGCAGGGTCAGTGCCACGACACCCAGCGCGTTGCCCGTGAAGATAACCCATTTCCGAGTGCCGAAGACGCGATCCAGCGGTCCGTAGACAAAGGTACCGACGATCATCGCAGACCCCATGACCAGAGTCGCGGTGCCGATCTGGGTGGTGTTGAGCCCGAAGACATCGTTCAGATACGGCCCGGCCCATAGCCCGCGCAGCGCGGCAGAGGGCGCATAGGCCACCAGCATCAAAGGCATGATCAGCCACAGTGCAGGCTCTTTCAGCAGGTCCAGAAGTGAACCCTTGTGTTCCGTATCAACCTTTGCTGGGTCACGCAGGCTCAGCCAAGTACCCAAAGCAATCGCAGCAGATATCACGGCCAGCCCAACCATGGTGGCGCGCCATCCCATCCATTCGACAGCCAGCGCAGTCGGATAAGAGGCCACGAGATTGCCCACCGAGCCAACACCCAGCATGACGGCGGCCAGTGTCGCGAATTTCGCGGGCGGGTATTCGCGGGCAAAGATGAAGTAAGAAGCCATCAGAACCGGAGAGCACCCAACCCCGATCAGGCCCATGGCAATGCTGACATGCAACGGTGAGGTCGCGACCGCAAAAATTGCGGATCCTCCTGCACCGCCAACCAGAAGAAGCGCGGCTGCGGTCAGCCTGGGCCCAACCTTGTCCAGCGCCCAGCCGACCGGGATTTGCATTGCAGCGAACACCAGAAACCAAAGGCCGGATGCAAAAGCCAGATCTTCGGGTGTAGCACCGATATCGCGTTCAAGATCCAGGCTGAGCACAGCCAGAAATGCACGGAAAAACTGGCTGAGCACATAGCCCAGGCACAAAACCACCAAACCCGCCTGCATATCCCGCCTCTTTTCCGCTCATCCGAAAGGAATGCTTGGCACGCAATGATGCAACGCACAAGCATGTGTACTATGTTTCAAAACGAGGACTCGGGCCGCATTCCGGCTATCTTTGCCAGAAGTTTGATTTCGAGGGGGAAAATGAAAGACCTCCATTCCGCGTTTTACGAAAACCTGCCCCTGCTGAGGGATTTCACCCGTCTGGCGGACCCGGCGCAGTTTTCGCCGGTGCCCGACGACTGGTTTCTGGGGGTTGCCGACATCGTCGATTCAACCGGCGAGATCGCGCGGGGACGATACAAAACCGTCAACACCGTGGGGGCTGCTGTTATCTCGGCGATGATAAACGCGATGGGCGGCAAGTTGTTTCCCTATGTCTTTGGCGGCGACGGGGCGGCGTTTGCGATCCCCCCCAGCGAAGTTGAAGCAGCGCGGGATACTCTGTCAGCCATGCGGCGCTGGGCGGAAGAAGAGTTTTCCATGCCGTTGCGTGCGGCGCTGGTGTCGGTGGCGGATATCCGAAAAGCCGGCAGGGACTTGCGCGTCGCTCGTTTTGCGCCTTCTTCCGGGGTGGATTATGCCATGTTCTCTGGCGGAGGCTTGGCCTGGGCCGAGGCAGAGATGAAAGCGGGTCGTCATATGATCGCGCCTGCCGAACCGGGTGCGCAGCCGGACCTGACAGGCCTGTCATGCAGATGGTCAAACAGCCCGGCGCGACACGGTCAGATCGTGTCACTGGTCGTTGAACCCACCGCGTCGGCAACTGAACGCGACTTTGCCGACCTTGCGCAATCGGTTCTGTCCGCGTCAGAAGAGCTGGAGCGCGCAGGTCATCCGGTGCCGATGAATGGTCCGCCCATGACGTGGCCGCCCCCCGGCCTCGACATTGACGCGCATGTTTCGCGCAACGGGCGGAATTTGTTTCTGCACAAGCTCGTTCTTCTGTTTCAGAACCTGCTGATCGCGATATTGTTCAAAACAAGCAAGAAGCTGGGACAGTTTGAACCCGAACATTACAGGATGATGGTCAGCAGCAATGCCGATTTCCGCAAGTTCGATGACGGCCTGAAGATGACGTTGGATTGTGACCCGGCCACTTTGCGACAGATCGAACACTTGCTGAAAGAAGCGCGCGGGCGCGGCAAAATCCGATACGGTCTGCACGTGCAGGACGAGGCGATGATGACCTGTTTCGTCCCGTCGGCCACACGGGACGATCATGTGCATTTCGTCGACGGTGCTTCGGGCGGATACGCCCAAGCCGCAGCGGCCATGGACCGTTGAACGTTCAGTCGGCTTTCCATCGTGCGGCGAGATCACGTGCCGTTTGCGTCAGAAGCATCACATCAATGCCAACCGCCAGGAACTGTGCGCCCATATCCAGATATACCTGACGGGCCTGGTCATTTGTGGCCAGAATGCCCGGCGCTTTGCCTGCGGCCTTGATCCGGGCCAGTGCATCCCGGATAACCGCTCGCACCTCGGGTGCCGCGCTGTTGCCCTGATGGCCCATATCGGTCGACAGATCAGCAGGGCCTATGAATACGCCATCCACGCCTTCAACATCCAGAATGTCGTCCAGAGCAGCAATTCCGGCGCGGGTTTCCACCTGCAACAACAGGCAAATCTCCTGATCTGCTGTCTGAATATAATCTCCGACCGATCCGTACATCGTCGCCCGCGATGCCATCGCGCCCACGCCGCGGACACCGGCAGGGGGATAACGGCAGGCCCGAACCAGCTCTTGCGCCTGCTCGGCGCTTTCCACGATCGGAACCAGAATGGTCTGAGCACCCGCATCCAGAACCATCTTGATCAGCCAGGTCTCACCCACGGGAACCCGCACAACCGCATGAGAGTCGCTTGCCGCAAGCGCCAGAAGCTGGTCCCGGATCGACCGGATATCGTTTGCGGCATGCTCTCCATCGATTACCAGCCAATCAAAACCGGCGGTTCCCATCATCTCGGCCGCTATAGGCTCCGCAAAGCTCATCCAGCACCCGATCTGCATTTCTCCCCTTTTCAGAGCCTGTTTGAACGCGTTCTGCTGCGCAGCCATACTGTTTCCTTTGTTGCAAAACCTTCAGCGCCACGTGGTCGCGAAAGCGGCCGTTTCCACATCTTCTTCCGTGGCGCGAAATTGTCCAGTTTTAATGCAATTTGGCGTCATCGGATCGACGGCGGCAAAGGCGCGTCACGCAAGGGCGGCGGCGTCCCGGCGGTTCTTGTGCTTCAAACCGAAGACTGAGGGTTCCCTTGCGTAAATCACGGATTTCGGCGATAATTTTGGCATGACCGACGACCTCCCACTGACGTCGCGATCTTTGCCCATTGCGCTTTTGCGGGCGCGGGAAAAGGTTATGGGACCGATCCGAGCAATGCTGGCCGACGCCGGTGTCACCGAACAGCAGTGGCGCGTGTTGCGCGTGTTGAACGAAGAAGGCCCGCAGGAACCGACGCATATTGCCGAACGCGCCTGTCTGTTACTGCCAAGCCTGACACGGATATTGCAGAAACTGGAGCATCGCGGCCTGATCTCCCGACGATGCCACCCGGCTGACCGGCGTCGCCAGATTGTCGAGATCGGCGAGCGTGGCGTTCAGATTATTCACGCCAATCAGCCCGCCAGTATGGCGCAGGCGGAACGCATTCGTTCCCGCCTGGGGCCGGAAAAACACGAATTGCTGTTGGATCTTCTGAACGAGTTGAACGACCTGGATACCTGATACCGGCCGCAGAACATGGGTGTCATCTGCAAGGCCCCGCCGGAGATTTTAGGGGCGATCTCCGACGGGGTGGCCAGACTTGGATTTGGGTTAGGCCTGGCCTGAGGCCGGTTGCGTCACGCCTTGCCTGACGGTCCGGCCTGCGCATCGGAGTATATGGCGAGCCGGAAATGTGGCTCTGATTAGGGCCTTTTGGCCTTTTGGGGGAAAGGCCGTGCACCTTTGCTCTCCGAAACAGTCTTGGGCAATTGCCGAAGGAAAAACTGGCCCGCAAGGCATGACTTGGCGTCATTCTGGCCGAATGTTCCCGCATGTGCGGTGATTTGCTGCCATCGCACACCTCAAGATAGATGCGCCCCGCAATTCCTATTTAAGACCTAGCCCGACTTGCGCCAGAGCCAAGTTAATTTCCGATCTGTCCAAGTTCCGGCGCATCAATAAAGACGGATGTGAAACAGCATTGGAACGGCACTGGGCGTTCAGGTCAGAATTGAGCAGGTTCGCGCTGAAACAACTCTTGGATATTGGCGAAATCCAGCGTGCAATCCCGGCTTGCTGGCAGCTCTGGCGGGCGTAAGATGGCAGCGATGAAAAATTCAGGAACCACGATGTCAAACAGCCTGTTTTCCCTTCCCGATCCTATAACCATTCCTGTCGTTGGCGAGACGGCCGGGTACCCTGTCGGGCGCATTTTCTGCGTCGGGCGAAACTATGCCGCGCATGCAGCAGAGATGGGGAATGAGGTGGATCGCGATGCGCCCTTCTATTTCACCAAATCCGCGCCAAACGCAATCCTGTCCGGCGCGACGGTTCCGTACCCGGCGGGGACGAAGAATTACCATCACGAAATGGAGCTGGCGCTGGCAATCGGAAAACCGGTGTTTCGTGCCTCGAGTGCGCAGGCTTGGGATGCGGTTTATGCCTATGGCTGTGCGCTCGACATGACACGCCGCGATCTGCAACTCCGCGAGCGGGACAAACAGCGGCCTTGGGATCTGGGTAAGGACGTCGAAAACGGAGTAGTCTTCGCGCCGCTGACCCCTGCCGCGGACTGGTCGCCGGACGATGGCAAACATATCCGGCTGAGCGTGAACGGCGAACTACGTCAGGACGCTACCCTGGAAGAGCTCATCTGGAAGATCGATGAAATCGTCAGCCATCTGTCCGGTTTCTACCATCTGCGCCCCGGCGATCTGATCCTGACAGGTACACCGGCCGGCGTAGGCCCGGTTGTGGCCGGCGAAATCATAACAGGAGAGATTGACGGGCTGGAGCCGATCAAACTGACCCTGACGGACGCGGAATAGGCCCTATTTAGGGTCTTTCAGCCAGCCCCTTGCAAATTCCACTTGGGTTACGCCTGCCAGCCGGCGCACCCGGTCCAGCTCGGCGTTCAGGCGTCGGCTGCGGGCGTTAGACCAGCGCACCCCGCGTTCGGGCCAGAGCGCTTTGACATGCAGCAGGTCGCGATCCCGATGCGCCTTCATGTCGATCCGGCCGATCAATCGATCGCCTTCAAGCAAGGGGAAGACGTAATACCCATATGTGCGCCTGGCTTCGGGAACGAAAACTTCGATGCGATAGTGAAAGCCAAACAGCCGCTCGGCCCGGTTTCTGTCCCGAAGCATGGGATCAAACGGGCTGAGCACGCGAATCCGACCGGGCGGTTGCGGCAAGTCGGTTGCCCGATCCATCAAATCAGGGCGGGCAAAGGTTTTGCGCAGGCGTCCATCGGCGCAAATGACCTCGATCTCTTCGATATTTCCTTGAGCCAACGCCGTGGCACACCAGTCTTTGGCTTCGGCGGCGGTGACCGTGCCCCAGAACGCGGCCAGCTCTCCGGACGTGGCAAACCCCAACCGGTCCAGCGCTGCGTTGCACAGCCAATCCACGGTTGCCGTCGCATCACAGGCCATGGTCCCGGGGCACAGGTGGGTTTCGATCACACGTTCGGTCAGATCATAACGTTTCTGAAACCCGTCGCGGCCCACAACGGTCAGGGCCCCGGAACGCCACAGAAACTCCAATGCGGTTTTTGACGGGTGCCAGTCCCACCAACCGCCCGAGCCTTTCTTTTCATCCTTGCCAACGTCTGACGAACACACGGGCCCGTGGTCGCGGATGTGTTGCAAGACAGTCTCGAACTGTTGCTCGAACCCATCCCGCCGCCAGTTCTTCCAACGGGCCTTCAACAGATCCGCATCACGCTGAAAGCGCAGATGCCAGTGCGGATAGAACGACATCGGGATCACGGCCGCATCATGTGTCCAGTGTTCGAACAGCGCTTTTTCCCTTTCATAGAGCCTTTTCAGGTTGGCGCTGCGATACGCAGGCCGTCGGGAAAACAGGATCATGTCATGAGCGCGGGCAACCGTGTTGATGCTGTCGAGCTGCACGAACCCCAACCGCTGGACAAGGTCCAGAAGCTCGGCGCCCTTGGCCGCGCCCGCGGGTTGTTCGGCCAAAGCATGGCGATCCAGAAAAATGGCGCGGGCCGTCCGGTTGTCGAGCCGCTTCAGGGGCGCATTCATCGTCGTTTCAGGGTATCGCCATAGCTGATCTTGGGGGTCAGCGTGACCCGTGTCTCGATTTCGGACTCCGGGTCCTTCAGGCGTTCAGCGATGATCTGCGCGGCCTGACGTCCTATATCCAGACGACAGGCATCCATCGTCGCCAATTTGCGCGGAAGACCCTGCAAAAGTTCCACGTTGTTGAACCCGGCCAGACCGATCTGCCCCGGAATATCCACGCCTTGCTCCAGCAGGTACAACAGACCACCGGCGCCGATCATGTCGTTGGAATAGTAAAGAAAATCCAGATCGGGCGACCGATCAAGCATGGCCTGTGTCATCTCGCGCCCCTTGGCCAGGGCAGAGCCACCGGAATAGAACTCGCGATCTTCAATCTCGATCCCGTGTTTGCCCAGCACTTCGGTAAACCCTTCAAAGCGTTTTCGGGCACGGTGATCCAATGGCATCTTGGTGCCCATGAAGCCGATATGTTGATACCCGGCCTTCAGAATCGCCTGCGCCATCTCGCGCCCGGCGCGGCGATGCGAGATGCCCACCATCGCGTCGACAGGTTTGCCGTCGGTATCCATGATCTCGACCACCGGAATGCCCGCCGAATCCAGCATGGCGCGGGCCGCGTCGGTGTGTTCCAGCCCGGCAATGATCACGCCCGAGGGTCGCCACGAGAGCATCTCGTACAGCACTTTTTCCTCTTTCTCGGGCAGATAATCTGTCACGCCAACCACGGGTTGCAGTTCGGTATCTTCCAGCACCTGATTGATGCCGGTCATCACCTCGGGAAATACCATGTTCGAAAGCGAGGGGATGATCACCGCGACCAGGTTGACCCGGCTGGATGCCAGCGCGCCCGCGATCTTGTTGGGGACATATCCCAGCTCTTTCGCGGCCGCCAGAACGCGGGTGCGGGTGGCGTCGGACACATCCCCCCTGTTACGCAGTACCCGGCTCACCGTCATCTCTGAGACACCGGAAGCCTCGGACACATCACGAAGGGTAAGCGGGCGTTTGGTTTCACTGTTCACGGGAGGCACCTGCGTAGTTGTTTTGTCCGATGCTAGCGCGAACAGGTCGGTGTGTACAACAATTGTGCAAAGGCGATGACAACACGGAAATTCCCGGTTACAGAAGGCGGGGCGCGGCCCCGTGGCTCAACTGGATAGAGCAGCCCCCTCCTAAGGGGCAGGTTGCAGGT
>NZ_WVQW01000028.1:0-1433 GCF_013110635.1 Ruegeria sp. HKCCD6604
GGAGCGCTTTCTGCGTTTAGGGCATCTCACCACGGTGCTACACCGGTGAGCAGCCACACTGCAAAGAACAGCGACGATGTTGC
This sequence comes from Ruegeria sp. HKCCD6604, assembly GCF_013110635.1. Lineage (NCBI taxonomy): Bacteria > Pseudomonadati > Pseudomonadota > Alphaproteobacteria > Rhodobacterales > Roseobacteraceae > Ruegeria > Ruegeria sp. HKCCD6604. Next base: position 84 of record NZ_WVQW01000028.1, read on the forward strand.
AACCAGTTCCGCGTCCCAAGCTCCCGAATCTCTCCCACAACAAAACCTCTCCAACATTCACCGTCAGTGCTGTCAGCACCGTCAGCCTAAAGACTCTGAGAAGAAGACCTTGAACCGTTTTTGATATTGACCTGAAATCAAGCGCTTATTTATCAATCTTCTCGAGGCGTCATAGTGTAATGGTAGCACGCCTGCCGATTAGAGGATTATACTTTGAAAGCAGGAAGCGCGGGTTCGAGTCCCGATGGCGTCACCAATTTTTCGGCTGCGACGCAACCACTCAGATTTTTTCTTGGCGAAGTCGGCGAAGCAGTGGCCTATCTGAACACAATTGTGGTTGGTTTAGATGCCGTAGAGAATGGCTACAAGAAGCCAGCCGGTTTGAAGATTTCGTGGAACCCCGATGACCAAAATGCAGCGGCAAGAAAAGCTCGCCGCTTTGCGGTTGAAGCCACTATGCAAAAGGTGTGTGGAGCCCTAAAGGAATATATCGCAACCATTTCAAATTTCAAACGGCTCACAGTTGTAAGAGAACGATGGTCCGGAAAAACAACCAGCGCAGAGAAAACTACCGACGTGGCTGAATTTCTCTTAGGAGAGGACGATTTTTTACATGTGGGAGCTTGCTTAACAATCCACTGGCGAAACCGTATAGTTCACAAACGTTCCAGTGCCAAACTAACCGCCAAACAAGAAAATCGACTGAGAAAACAAAAAGCTACAATCAAATCTAACTTTGCTTCCCTAGATGTTGATAGATTACTGGATCATTTTGAGAAAGGTCGGCCGACGCTCAAAGATATCTCCACTTTGATTTCTTTTTCAATCCGATTTGTTAGGGAACTGGATCGCAAATTAAACCACGTGTCTAAGTTAGATCTTGATTACCTTCTTGATCGGTATGAGTTGACTAGTCGCGTTGAAAAGATAGAACGTGAAACGTCTCCGCCAAAGCGTTTTGTTTCAATTGTACGGTTGCTGAAGACAGAGGCACCCGGATTGGTTGTGAGTTACCAAGAATATTATGATCGTTAATGTCCGCATGGCGGACTAAAGCGATGTTGAGAATTTACATATGGGCCCTTAGAAGTCTAAAAGCGCTCGACTGTTCAGGTCGAGCGCTTGAGCATTCGTTGCCGCGTGAATTTTCAATGGTTTGTTAATTCTATCACCCGCATCCCCGCTTTACCCTCCCGACTGAACGCGATGTTTACACCCTGTCGCCGCAGAACCGGCTGAACCCTACGCAGGGCCGCACCAAACCGCGCCTCAGACCGGGGAAAACTCTGGCTGTCTGTCAACGGCGGCGTAAAAACCTGCCATGGGGCGGAGCAAAAGTCGTCCACTGAT
>NZ_WVQW01000009.1:0-131529 GCF_013110635.1 Ruegeria sp. HKCCD6604
CTCAGTCCTCCGTTTCCTAAACATAACGGTGGACCCGTTCAGTTGGGGAGGCTCACTGTCTTCTGGAAGGTTGAACCCGGCCAGTTTCTCAAACTGAACCGGGCTTGCGACAGGGTCAGAGACACTCGGCCAGAGTTTTTGCCATGTTGAGAATAACTTGCGGGTAGAGATCGGCTCCGGGTTCCAGATCAGAGCCCAGCGGATCGATTACGCCCGTTTTCGCCTCGGTCCCGTCTAGCACGGTTTTGACGATACCGGGGTTGAATTGCGGCTCGGCGAGAACGCAGTTGATACCTTCTTCGCGGATACGGTTTTGAATTTCGGCGATACGAGCCGGGCTCGGGTCCGAGGCGTCGGCGATGGAAATCGCACCTGCGGCCGGAAAGTCAAATGCATCCTCGAAATACTGGTAGGCGTCGTGGAACACGACGAAGCTTCCTCCGCGTACCGGTCCAAGCGTCTCGGCCACTTGTTCAGACAGCGCGGCCATTTCAGCGCGCGCGGCTGCGGCATTGGCAAAATATGCACCTGCATTGTCCGGGTCGGCAGACGACAGCTGCGCGGCGATCAGATTCAGCCAGGTTTCTGCATTTGCCGGTGAAAGCCACGCATGTGGGTCGTGCGCGCCATGCGCGTGATCATGATGCTCATCATGCTTGTCTTGATCGGCATGTTCTTCGTGATCGTGATCATCATCCTTGGCGTGGTCGTCGTGATCATGCTCGTGGTCATCATCCTTTGCATGGTCGTCGTGACCATGTTCATGATCATCATGATCATGTTCGTCTTCGCCGCCATGATCGTGTGCCTCGAAAACAGCGCTTTCGCGGAACTCCAGAAGAACCGTACCATCCGCGTCAAGAAGGGACGTGACCGTCGCACTGTCGGCAAGGGTTTCGATGGCACTTTCCATCCAAGGTGTCAGGTCTTCTCCTACCCAGAACACCAGATCGGCATCCTGCAATGCGGCCGCCTCGGACGGGCGCAGGTTGTATTCATGAGGCGAGGCACCTGGTGCGATGATCAAGGCCGGTGTTCCGACGCCGTCCATAACCCGGGAAACGAGCGAGTGGATCGGTGCGATATCGACCGCAACGTTCGGAACGTCCGCGATGGCCGTTCCTCCCATCAATGCAACCGTGATCGAAACTGGAAGAAGCTTTCTGGACATCAGACCCTCTGTGTGATTTTATAACGTTACGAGTGGCAATACATGATATGAAATAACATGACAAGCGATACGAACCCTGTCTCTGTCGATGAGGCGGCCCCGGTCGGGTTTCAGGAACATGACCATCAGAGTTGCGTCAAAACTGCGTTGGTATCCGCCGAGGCGCGCTGCAAGGGCGAGGGGCTGCGCCTGACGCCGGTTCGCCGCAAGGTCTTGGAAATGCTGCTGCAAGAGCATCGGGCCCTTGGTGCCTATGCAATTCTTGACCGCCTGCGAGAGGAAGGGTTCGGATCTCAACCTCCGGTCGCCTATCGGGCGCTTGATTTCCTTGTTCAAAACGGGTTCGTTCACAAGATCGAGCGGCTGAATGCATTCGTTGCCTGCTCTCATCCCGGCGCGTCGCATTCGCCGGCATTCATGATTTGCAGAAAGTGCGATGCCGTTGCCGAGGCGCAGTCCACGCCGGCCAAAGGTGTTCTGGGTGCCGCTGCGCGCGCAGCGGGTTTCGAGATCGAAAGAACGGTTGTAGAAGCCGAGGGACTTTGCCCCGACTGCACCGAAAAGGCCTGAAAATGACGCTCGTCTCTGTCGAGAATCTCAGTGTTCGCTATGGTTCAAACACTGTTCTGAGCCATGTGGACATGGCTGTCGAACCCGGCGAGATCGTCACCATCGTCGGGCCGAACGGGTCGGGAAAAACCAGCCTGTTGCGCGCCATCATCGGTGCGACCAGGCCAAGTGCCGGGCATGTATCGCTGAAACCCGGATTGAAGATCGGGTACGTGCCGCAGAAACTGCACGTGGATCCCACGCTGCCAATCTCGGTCGAGCGATTCATGCGACTGACAGACCGTGTCTCCGGCCGTCAGTGCGTCGAGGCATTGGAAAAAGCGGGCGTCCCGGATCTGTTGAAACGTCAGATGTCGCAACTGTCCGGCGGGCAGTTTCAGCGTGTGTTGCTGGCGCGGGCGTTGATCAACCAGCCTGACCTTCTGCTGCTGGATGAGGCAACCCAGGGGTTGGACCAGCGCGGATCGGCGAGTTTCTACCAGCAAATCGAGGCCGTACGCCGCGAAACCGGATGTGCAATCCTGATGATCAGTCACGAATTGCACGTGGTCATGAGCGCCTCGGACAGGGTGATTTGTCTCAACGGGCATGTCTGCTGTGAAGGATCGCCGGCGGTGGTCGCTTCGGCACCCGAATACCGGGCCTTGTTCGGAACGGGAACAGGCGGTGCGCTTGCCCTGTACCGGCACGAGCACGATCACAATCACGACCATGATGCAAACCCTCAGGAAGCGGCGGAATAATGCTTGACGATTTCATGATGCGGGCAACGCTCGCAGGTATCGGTGTTGCGTTTGCGGCTGCTCCTCTTGGGTGTTTCGTGGTGTGGCGCCGCATGGCGTATTTCGGTGACGCAACCGCACATGCCGCAATTCTGGGCGTGGCCCTGTCGCTGACCTTTCAGATGTCGATCTTCACCGGAGCGCTGGCCGTTGCACTGATTATGGCGCTGACGGTCACTTTGTTGGCGGGTCGTGGCTATGCGATGGACACGCTGCTGGGGGTCCTGGCGCATTCCGCCTTGGCTTTCGGTCTGGTTGCCGTTTCGTTTTTGTCCGGCGTCCGCATTGATTTGTTGGCATATCTATTCGGCGATATTCTTGCGGTATCCCGTTCGGATCTGCTTGTGATCTGGGGCGGCGCGGCGCTTGTCGTGGCGCTGATCGCCTGGCGATGGGCTCAGCTTTTGACGGCTACATTGAACGAGGAACTGGCCTATGCCAGTGGGTTCGACCCGAGGCGGGAACAGTTGATTCTGACACTGTCTCTGGCGGTGACCGTGGCTGTTGCGATCAAGGTCGTGGGGGTATTGCTGATCGCGGCGATGCTGATCATTCCCGCGGCGGCGGCACGAAATCTGGCCCGATCGCCCGAATCAATGGCGTTGATAGCGGCAGCAATAGGCGCGATGTCCTCAGTTGCGGGGTTACGGGCAGCTTATGTGTTCGATACTCCGGCGGGGCCATCAATTGTCTGCGTCGCCGCAGTCTTGTTTGCCTGTCTCAGCGTGGTGGGGTGGCGAAGACAGGGCAGGGCGTGATGGATCTGAGCTCGATTGCGCTGACCAGGTAATCTCTTCGTTGTTCGGCACCTCAGGTGCACATAGCACAAAAAAGGGCCCGCACACGGATTGCGGGCCCTTTCCGTTCCTTGACGATACAGCTTACTGCGGAATTTCGCCTTCCAGCCCTTCAACATAGAAGTTCATGCCTGCCAGCGTGCCATCGTCAGCGGTTTCGCCTTCAGCCAGCCAGTCACTGCCGTCCTGCTTCTTCAGCGGACCGGTGAACGCGTGATAGCTGCCATCTGCAAGGGCCGCCTTCAGGGCCAGAGCCTCTTCCTTGACATCTGCGGGAACCGCGTCCGAAATCTCGCCGATTTCAACCATTCCTGCTCCGATACCGTCCCAGGTGTTGGAAGACGTCCAGGTTCCGTCCATTACGGCTTTTGTCCGCGCGATGTAATAGGGGGCCCAGTTGTCGATGATCGATGACACACGCGGAAGCGGTGCGTACTCGCTCATGTCCGACGCCTGACCGAAGGTGATCACATTGCCGGCCTCTTGCGCTGCTGCTTGCGGCGCTGTCGAATCGGTGTGTTGCAGGATTACGTCCGCGCCCTGCTCGATCAAAACGGTGGCGGCGTCAGCTTCTTTCGCCGGGTCGAACCACGTATAGGCCCAGACGATCTTGAACTCGACATCCGGGTTCACCTTCTTGGCGTGGATATAGGCCGAGTTGATGCCACGGATCACCTCGGGGATCGGGTAGGAGCCGATATAGCCGATGATGTTCGACTTGGTCATTTTACCGGCGATGTGGCCCTGAACCGCGCGACCTTCGTAGAAACGGGCCGAGTAGACCGAGACGTTGTCGGCGGTTTTATAGCCGGTTGCGTGCTCGAACTTCACGTCCGGGAATTTCTTGGCCACGTTGATGGTCGGGTCCATGTAGCCAAACGAGGTGGTAAAGATCAGATCCGCGCCTTCCAGCGCCATCTGGGTCATCACACGCTCGGCATCCGGGCCTTCGGGAACGGATTCAACGAATACGGTTTCAACCTTGTCGCCGAACTCTTTTTCAACGGCCTGCCGGCCCTTGTCATGTTCATAGGTCCAGCCGCCATCGCCGACCGGGCCGACATAGACGAAACCGACCTTGGTCTTGTCTTCGGCCATGGCCCCCGAGGCCAGGCCCAGCGCCATGGCGGCGCTCGTCAGAAGTGTAGTGAATTTCATGTGTTACTCCCCAAGTTGGTACTGTTGGCCCCTAGTGTGAGGCATGGAAGGTCCGGCCCAGCGAGGCAGGTGCGCTGCTCTTGTCGGCCGAAAGGATCACAAGCACAAGGATCGTGATGATATAGGGCGACATTGCCAGATACTCGACGGGAATGGCAACGCCCGCTGCCTGCAAATTAAGCTGCAACACGGTAATGCCGCCGAACAAATAGGCACCCAGCAGGACCCGCCACGGCTTCCAGCTCGCAAAGACAACAAGGGCCAGTGCGATCCAGCCGACACCGGCGGTCATGCCCTCGGTCCACTGCGGCACGCGGATCAGGCTGATATAGGCCCCGCCCAGACCAGCGCAGGCGCCGCCGAACATGATGGCCAGAATGCGGATCTTGATCACCTTGTAGCCCAGCGCATGCGCGGCATCGTGGTTTTCACCGACTGCCCGCAGGATCAGACCAAGACGGGTGAATTTCAGCACCGCCCAGACGGCCGCCGTGATCGCGATACCGACATACAGGATCGGGTCATGTTGAAACAGGATCGGACCGACAACCGGAATATCGCTGATCAGCGGAATATGGATGTCGCCCATACTGGGGGGTTTGATCCCCACATAGCTTTGCCCCATCAACGCGCTGAACCCCAGACCAAACAGTGTCAGTGCCAGACCACTGGCCACCTGATTGGCCAGCGCAAACTGCGTCAGCAAGACGAACAGCAGCGATAGAACGGCGCCGCCGATCGCGGCAGCAACAAAGCCCAGCCAGGGCGAGCCGGTCTCGACCGAAATCGCGAAGCCGCTGATCGCACCGACAATCATCATGCCTTCGACGCCTAGGTTCAGAACGCCTGCTTTCTCAACGACCAGCTCTCCGATCGCGGCCAGCAGCAAGGGGGTCGCGGCCACCATCAGTGAAGCGACCAGAAGTACGGGATTGATTTCACCAAGGTCCATGGGTCACGCCACCTCGTTACGGGCCGCACGGATGCGGTAGTTGGTCAATAGGTCGAAGGCCAGCAGGAAGAACAGCAGCATGCCCTGGAACACCTGAATGGCAGCAGCAGGCAGCCCCAGCTGCGACTGCGCGATTTCACCGCCGATATAGGTCAGCGCCATCAGTCCACCGGCCAGCAGAATGCCCACAGGGTGCAGACGGCCCAAAAAGGCCACGATGATGGCAGTGAAACCGTAGCCCACGTTGAAATCGATGCTGACAACGCCTGAAGGGCCGGAAACCTCGAACATGCCTGCAAGTCCTGCAAGCGCACCGGACAAACCCAGACAGAACAGGATCAACCGGGCCGGGTTCACACCCGCAAATTTCGCGGCGCGCGGTGCTTCACCGGTCAGGCGGATGTGAAAGCCCAGCATGTGCCGGTTCAGCAGGACATAGGCGAAGATCACTGCGATCAACGCGGTCACAACACCCCAGTGCATGCCGGATCCGGCGATCAGTTCGGCATTGTGCGCACTGTCATAGGATTGCAGATTGCGGGACCCCGGAAAGCCGAACCCTTCGGGGTTCTTCAGCAAACCCAGAGAAACCGAGGCCAGCATCTGCTCGGCCACATAGACCAACATCAACGAGACGAGAATCTCGTTGGTGCCGAAACGCACCTTCAGGAAGGCGGGGATCATGGCCCACAACCAGCCGCCGAAGGCGCCGGCAATCACCATGATCGGAAAGATAAAGAAGGCATCCAAAGGGTAAAAGGCCAGCCCGGCACCCGCACCGAAGATGGCGCCCATAATATACTGCCCTTCGGCCCCGATGTTCCAGATGCCTGCACGAAAGCCCAGCGACAGACCGATGGCGATAAGCACCAGCGGAGCGCCTTTCACCAGCAGCTGTGGGCGATAATAAAAGGCGAATTCACCAAAAAGAGGTTCCCAGAAGATGGTGCCGATGGCCTCAACCGGATTCTTGCCCAGTATGGCGAACAGTACTCCGCCAAAAAACATCGTCGCCAAAACTGCAACCAACGGCGTCGCATAAGACCAGACCCTGGAAGGCTGAGGACGTTTCTCCAGCACAATCATCAGCTCGTTCCCCTGACTTCTTCATCTTTTCTCAAATACTCTCGCCGAAGGCGGCCCAACAGATCACACATGCGCCACCTCCATTCCGTGGGCACCGCCCATCATCAGCCCGATTTCGTCCACTGTCAGTCCGGTTGTCGGACGTGGTGCACTCAGGCGGCCCTCGTTCAGCGCAGCAAAGCTGTCCGAGATTTCCATCAACTCATCCAAATCCTGAGAGATGCAGACAACCGCCGTTCCCATTGCCGCCAGGTCTAGGATTGCCTGCCGGATCGACGCGGCCGCCGCAGCATCCACGCCCCAGGTTGGCTGATTCACCACCAGCACATCCGGGTTTTGCAGCACTTCGCGTCCGATCACGAATTTCTGCAGGTTCCCCCCGGACAAGGACCGCGCCGCGTTGTCCGGGCCGGGTGTTCGGACGTCAAAAATCTCGATGATCTTCTCCGCAAAGCTCTTGGTCTCGGCCCATTTCAGAAAGCCGTTGCTTTCCAGACCCTCTCGAACCGACCCAGTCAACAGGGCGTTTTCGGTCAGGCTCATGTTCGGGGCAGCGGCATGGCCCAGCCGTTCTTCGGGCGCGGTCAACACGCCAAGTTTGCGTCGTGCGGTCGGGCCCAGCTTGCCGATCGCCTGACCGTTGAATTTGATCGCATCGGCCGTCGTCAGGATTTCACCAGATAAAACGCCCAGCAATTCATCCTGCCCGTTACCCGCAACACCACCAATGCCCAGAACCTCGCCCTTGCGGACGGTCAAATGCACGTTGCGCAAGGCAGTTCCAAATTCTGACGGAGAAGGCACCGACAGCCCGCTGACATCCAGCGTCACTGCGCCAAATTCACGCCCCGAACGTTCCGGGGTTTGCAGGGCCGTTCCCACCATCAGTTCGGCCATGTCGCGGGCCGAGGTCTCAGACGGGACGCACTCGCCCACATTCTTGCCCAGACGTAGGATCGTGGCGTGGTCACACAGGGTCCGAATCTCTTCCAGCTTGTGCGAGATATACAAGATCGACGTGCCTTCGGACCGCAACTTGTTCAGCGTCTCGAATAGGATCTCGACCTCCTGCGGGGTCAGCACCGAGGTCGGTTCGTCCATGATCAGCAGTTTCGGGTCTTGCAGAAGGCAACGGATAATTTCAACACGCTGGCGTTCCCCGGCGGACAGATCGCCGACTGTGCGGAACGGATCCAGCGGCAGGCCGTAGGTTTCCGACACTTCGCGGATGCGCGAGGCCAGATCACCCATGGCGGGCGGGTTTTCCATCCCCAAGGCGATGTTCTCGGCCACGCTCAGCGCGTCAAACAGCGAAAAATGCTGGAACACCATCGCAATCCCGTCGGCCCGTGCGGAGCGGGGCTCGGGCGGCGCAAAAGGCTGACCGCGCAACAGCATGGTGCCACTGTCAGGTTTCACCAGCCCATAGATCATCTTGACCAGCGTGGATTTTCCGGCCCCGTTTTCCCCCAACAAGGCGTGAACTTCGCCCTCTCCGATGTCAAAGGACACCTGATCATTGGCCACGACACCGGGATAGGCTTTGGTCAACCCTTGCAGGCTCAGCAATGGAGTGGTCACGCGCTCAGGTCCTTCTTCAACTCATTCTGCCGGGCCGGACGCAGCAGTTGCGCTGCGACGCCCACGGCGATCATCTGCGGGTGTTTGCCCAGCGACGGGTCACCAATCGGGCAGGTAATCCGGCTTATCCGGTCGGGCGGATGCCCAAGAGCCGCCAGCCGCGATCGGAACCGCGCCCATTTGGTAGCCGAGCCGATCAGCCCCGCAAAGCGGAAATCGTGCAAAAGCAGCCTGTTGCACAGTTCTAAATCCAGATTGTGTGAATAAGTCAGCACAAGGTGCTCGGCATTGGGCGGTGCATGTCGCACAAGTTCGGCCGGTTTCGTCGCTGGCAGATCGGTCACGCCTGCAGGAATCACGTCCGGAAAGCGCTCGGGGCCGGTATCGACCCAAGTGATCGCAAGATCGGGCAGGGGGGACAGAACATCCACCAGCGCCCGTCCGACGTGACCTGCGCCCCAGATCCACAGGTTTCGTGCCGGTTTATGCACCGGTTCGATCATCCAGCCGTCGATCAGGCGTGGTTCGGGTGCAATGCCCTGACTGCATGCTGCCGCCAGCACTCGCTTGACCGAAAGAGGCGTGGCGCCACCGGATGCTGATCGTGCAATGATCGTATCATCCAGCGTTTCAACCTTCTTGAGATCATAGACTTCGCTGAACAACGAGACCGCTCCGCCGCAACATTGGCCCATGTCCGGTCCCAGCGTGTGATGCGTCAGGCGCGTGGCGACTGTTTGCGATCGTGCGGCCTCCGCGGCCTGGTATTCCAGCGTACCACCACCGATGGTTCCGCTTTGCCCGTCTTTCCAGACCAGCATCGCAGCACCCACCTCGCGCGGGGACGACCCTTTGATCCCGGCGATGACCACCCGAACCACTTTCCCGTGGGTTTTGACCGCCTCCCTCAAAGCCTCAAGGTCAAATCCCATCAGATGCCTCCCTTCATCCTCTGGACCCCGCGCCAAACCTCTTCGGCCGTGGCCGGAGCGTTCAGGGCCGGGTATCTGTCTCCGCAGGCGGCAACGGCGTTCGACAGCGCCAGCCAGGCCGAGATCCCCAGCATGAAAGGTGGCTCGCCCACAGCTTTCGAACGATAGATGGTGTCCTCGCGGTTTTCGCCATCCCAAAGCGTGACGTTGAAGATGTCCGGCCGGTCCGAGCAGGCCGGAATCTTGTAGGTCGAGGGCGCGTGCGTGCGCAGGTTGCCCGTGTCATCCCAGACCAGCTCTTCGGTCGTCAGCCACCCTGCACCCTGTACATAGCCGCCCTCAACCTGACCTATGTCCAAAGCTGGGTTCAGCGACGCGCCCGCGTCATGTAGGATATCCGTTCGCAGAATGCGGTTTTCACCGGTCAGAGTGTCCACCGCCACCTCGGTAACGGAAGCACCGTAGGCAAAGTAGAAGAAGGGGCGACCGCGCCCGGCGATCCGGTCCCACTCGATCTTGGGCGTCTTGTAGAACCCGGTCGCCGACAGGCTGACGCGCCCCTGATAGGCCAGTGCGGCGGCTTCGGCGAAGGTGTAGCGCTCTTCTGAGACCGAGACCTGCCCATCCGAGAACGTGACCGTCGATGGATCGGCCTGATGACGTTCCGCAAAATAGGCGGCCATCCGGTCGCGGATCGTGTCGCAAGCGGCCTTGACCGCCATGCCGTTCAGGTCACTGCCCGAAGATGCCGCCGTCGCAGACGTGTTCGGTACTTTCGCCGTGTCGGTTGCGGTGATTTTCACCATCTCCAGCGGTATGCCAAAGCGCGACGCGGCGACCTGTGCGACCTTCTGGAACAGGCCCTGGCCCATCTCGGTGCCGCCGTGATTCAGGTGGACTGATCCGTCCTGATAGACATGTACCAGCGCACCCGCCTGATTGAGGTGGGTCAGCGTGAACGAGATACCAAACTTGACCGGCGAAAAGGCGATGCCTTTTTTGATTACACTGTTCTCGGCATTCCATTTCGCGACAGCCGTCTTGCGCGCGGCATAGTCGCTGGATTTCAGCAACGCCTCGGTCATGCCGTGCAGTTCGAAATCGCTGACCTCCATCCCATAGGGTGTGGTGTTGCCGCCGGCGGGCAGAGGACGCACCGGTGCGTCACCCATTTCAACGGCGCCGCGGCTGGTCAGGTCTTCGTGCGGATCGGGATGCCCAAGTGGTTTTTCTGTCGGTGTGCTCTCGGCCACAGCGTGCGCGGGTGCATAGTAATTCCGGCGGCGCAGCTCGACGGGATCCAAACCCAGCGCATGCGCGGCATGGTCCATGACCCGTTCGATGCCGACCATGCCCTGCGGGCCGCCGAACCCGCGATATGCGGTGGCAGATTGGGTGTTGGTCTTCAACCGGTGGCTTTCGATCCGGGCGTTCGGCAAAAGGTAGGCGTTGTCCGAGTGCAGCATCGCCCGGTCGGCCACGGGCAAGGACAGGTCCTGCGCCCAGCCGCAGATCGCATAGTGGAGGAATGAGACGCCCTGTATATGGCCATGCTCATCGAACCCGGCCTTGTACGAAATGCGGAAAGCGTGGCGTTTGCCCGTGATGATCATGTCATCGTCACGGTCATAGCGCATCTTGCAGGCCTTGCCGGTTGCGCGGGCGGCCACGGCGCAGGCCACTGCCAAAGCGTTGCCCTGACTTTCCTTGCCGCCAAACCCTCCGCCCATGCGGCGGGTCTCGACCCGGACGGCGTGCATCGGAACACCCAGAGCGTCGGCCACTTTGTGCTGAATCTCGGTCGGGTGCTGGGTCGAGCTGTGCACCAGCATATCCGCACCTTCATTCGGCACGGCCAGCGCGGCCTGACCTTCCAGATAGAAATGCTCCTGCCCGCCCAATTCAAACGAACCTTCGATCACATGCGGCGCACTGGCAATGGCCGCATCCGCATCGCCCTTGGCATAGATGCGTGGACCGTCTTCAAACCGGCTGTCGGCGGCCAGCGCCTCTTCGATCGTCAGGATCGGCACGTCTTCGGCGTAGTCGACCTTACCCAATCGCGCCGCTTTGCGGGCGGCCAGATGGCTGGTGGCAACGACCAGGAACACGGGCTGACCGATATAGTGCACCGAGCCGTCCGACAGCAGCGGCTCATCGTGGATCGAGGGCGAGACATCGTTGGCAAATGGCAGATCCTGTGCCGTCATGACCATCACGACACCCTCGGCGTTTTTGACAGCCGACAGATCCATTGCGGTGATCTTGCCCCTGGCGATCGGGCTCAGGCCAAAGGCCAGATGCAGCGTGCCCTTGGGTGTCGGGATGTCATCCACGTACCGCGCCGCGCCCGAAACGTGCAAAGGGGCGGCGTCGTGGGGCAGGGCTTGCGTCACACTCATGCCGACACCTCCAGCACATTGGTGATCTCACCCTGATCTTCCAGGAAAAACCGTTGCAGCATCGCCTTGGCGGTTTCCAGACGATACAGGGCCGAGGCGCGCATATCCGTGAGTGGCGAAAAGTCGTCGGCAAAGGAAGGCAGCGCGGCGTCAACGGTCGCGCGAGTCCACGGTTTGCCGATCAAAGCGGCCTCGACATGGGTTGCCCGTTTCGGAGTACCGGCCATGCCACCAAACGCGATGCGCGCCTGTGTGACGCTGCCCTCCGAAACGGTTATGTTGAAACAGCCGCAGACGGCCGAGATATCCTGATCGAACCGTTTGCTGAGCTTGTAAACCTTCAGGCGATCTGGTTGGCGCGGGAAGCTGACGGCTTCGACAAACTCGCCCGGAACCCGATCCTGTTTGCCGTAGTCGATGAAGAACTCTTCCAGCGGGATCGACCGCCGATCGTTGCCCTTGCGCAGGTGCAGTGTCGCGTTCAATGCGATCAGCGCGGGCGGGTTGTCCCCGATGGGCGAGCCGTTGGCGATATTGCCTCCGACCGTGGCCGCATGGCGAACCTGAACGCTGGCATAGCGTCGGATCATCTCGGCATAGGAGGGATGCAGATCGACCAATGCATCTGCCATGCGATTCATGTCGACCATGGCACCAAAGCGGACTTCATCGTCGGTGATCGTGATCTCTTTCAGATCGTCACATCGGTTGAGGAAGATCACCGGGTCCAGTTCGCGCAGTTGCTTGGTGACCCAAAGGCCCACATCGGTCGCACCAGCGACCAGAGTCGCATTCGGGTTCTCGGCATACACGGCGGCCAATTCGTCGGATGAGGTTGGCAGCATGCGCGAAGCGGCAATCGTTGCAGGTGGGCTATCTTTGACCCAAACCGGAACGGGCTGTTCCTCGGCCGCTTTCGCCGCGCGAATGATCGGCGCATAGCCGGTGCAGCGGCAAAGGTTGCCTGCAAGCAAAGTGTCATGGTCCGTTGCACCATTCGTGTGCCCGGCGACCATCGACATGACGAACCCGGGTGTGCAGAAGCCGCATTGCGAGCCGTGCAGATCGACCATTGCCTGCTGGACCGGGTGTGCTTCGCCATTCGGGCCACTTGCGCCTTCAACTGTTCGGACGGCCTTGCCATGCAATTGCGGTAGAAACAGAATGCACGAGTTCAGGGCCTTGGCGCCTTGGTCATCCGTCACCATCACGGTGCAAGCCCCGCAATCGCCTTCGTTGCAGCCTTCTTTGGTGCCGGTCAGACCGCGATCTTCGCGCAGCCAATCCAGCAGGGTGGCTGTCGGATCAACACCAGCCAACTCCACTGTCTCTCCGTTCAGAAGAAACGTGATGTTCATTCGAGAAACCCGTCGCCTTACCCAGTTGCGCCCCTGCGGCCCTCCTTCGATGCGACGTAGAAAGAGTGGCGGGCGAATTGCTTGCCATGAGATGTTAGAAACAGCGCGGCTTGTCTGGCAAGAAAAACCGCCTCTGTTATACACCATTAGACGTATACGGCCTGTTGCCGTCTTGTCTGATTAATGGGCAGCCACTTGTAAATAAAGCGGTTTTTGATTGCGGCGCCCAGTCAATCCCGAAGCACCTTCTGAAAAAGCCGAATAATCAATGGCGATATTTTTGCGGCATACGTGGCGCGGTTCCGCCTTTTGTCGCACAGCCGGCTGGGGTAGCTTGGGCGTCATGAGCAGCTCTCCACGATTCATCCACCTCCGCGTTCACACTGAATATTCCCTTCTGGAAGGCGCCGTGCGGCTGAAAAAGCTGCCGGGCCTGTGCGAGAAGATGGAGATGCCAGCCGTTGCCGTAACGGATACCAATTCGATGTTTTCGGCGCTGGAATTCGCGGTCACCGCAAGCGGGGCCGGGGTGCAGCCGATCATGGGGTGCCAGGTCGATCTGACCTATGTTCAGGCCCAGCCCGGCGAGAAGCCAAAGACGCCCGCGCCTCTGGTGCTGCTGGCGCAGTCCGAGACCGGGTACGAAAACCTGATGAAGCTCAGCACTTGCCTCTACGTGGACAAGGGCGGGCAACTGCCTCAGGTCACTTTGGAAGAATTGGCTGAGCGATCCGAAGGGTTGATCTGCCTGTCCGGTGGACCCGACGGCCCGGTCGGGATGCTGCTGCAACAGGGTCAGCGTCCGGCGGCCGACGCGTTGGTCGATCGGTTGGCGGCAATGTTCCCCGATCGGTTTTACATCGAGCTCCAGCGTCATCCGGGTGAGGATGGCCAGCCCGAGGCCGAGCGCCTGACCGAACGTGGCCATGTCGAGATGGCCTATGCCAAGAATCTGCCGCTGGTCGCCACGAATGACGTCTATTTCCCGACGCCGGACATGTACGAAGCTCATGACGCGCTGATCTGCATATCGGAAGGGGCCTATGTCGACCAGCAGGAAGGTCGCCGTCGCCTGACGGCTCAGCACTATTTCAAGTCGCAACAAGAGATGGCGACCCTGTTCGCGGACTTGCCCGAGGCCATCGAAAACACCGTCGAAATCGCCAGACGCTGCGCGTTCATGGCCTATCGGCGCGACCCGATCCTGCCGAAATTCGCGGATGACGAGGTGGCCGAGCTGCGGCGCATCGCCAATGAGGGCTTGCAGAAACGTCTGGCCGTGATCCCGCATGCGGTGACGCCCGAGGAATACCAGGAACGTCTGGATTTCGAACTGGGCATCATCGAAAGCATGGGTTTCCCCGGCTACTTCCTGATCGTCGCGGATTTCATTCAATGGGCCAAGGATCACGACATTCCGGTCGGGCCGGGGCGGGGCTCGGGCGCGGGTTCACTGGTGGCCTATGCGCTGACGATCACCGATCTTGACCCGCTGCGCTACAGCCTGCTGTTCGAACGCTTCCTGAACCCCGAGCGGGTGTCGATGCCCGACTTCGACATCGACTTTTGCATGGACCGCCGCGAAGAGGTGATCCGTTACGTGCAGCAGAAATACGGCCGCGACAAAGTGGGTCAGATCATCACCTTCGGCGCGCTCTTGTCCAAGGCCGCCGTGCGCGACATCGGGCGGGTGCTTCAAATGCCATATGGGCAGGTGGACCGCCTGTCCAAGATGATCCCGGTTGAGGGGGTGAAACCTGTTTCCATCGAAAAGGCGTTGAAAGACGAACCGCGTCTGCGCGAAGAGGCGCGGAATGAAGAGGTTGTTGACCGTCTGCTGACCTATGGCCAGCAGGTCGAGGGGCTGTTGCGCAATGCTTCGACCCACGCGGCGGGGGTGGTGATCGGCGACCGGCCGCTGGATGCGCTGGTGCCGATCTATCAGGACCCGCGTTCGGACATGCCCGCGACCCAGTTCAACATGAAATGGGTGGAACAGGCCGGGCTGGTCAAGTTCGACTTTCTGGGCCTGAAGACGCTGACCGTGATCCAGAACGCGATGGACCTGATTTTCAAATCCGGGCGTCCCTTGCACATCGCCGCCGATGGCACCGAACTTTATGAGCCCGCTGAGGGGGCTGAGAACCAGATCAACGCCATTCCGCTGGATGATGAGGCGACGTACAAGCTCTATTCCGCGGCCAAGACCGTGGCGGTGTTCCAGGTGGAAAGCTCGGGCATGATGGACGCGCTCAAGCGCATGAAACCCACCTGCATCGAGGATATCGTGGCGCTTGTGGCGCTCTATCGTCCCGGCCCGATGGAGAACATCCCCACCTATTGCGAGGTCAAGAACGGCCTACGCGAAATCACCTCGGTCCACCCGCTGATCGATCATATCCTGGAAGAAACGCAGGGCATCATCGTCTATCAGGAGCAGGTGATGCAGATCGCCCAGGTCATGGCGGGCTACAGCCTTGGCGGCGCCGACCTGCTGCGCCGCGCGATGGGCAAGAAGATCAAAGAGGCGATGGACGCCGAACGCCCGAAATTCGAGGCCGGCGCGGCCAAGAACGGGGTGGACGCCAAGAAGGCCTCCGAGGTGTTCGACCTCTTGGAAAAATTCGCCAACTACGGCTTCAACAAGTCCCACGCGGCGGCCTATGCGGTGGTCAGCTACCAGACCGGCTGGCTCAAGGCGAACCACCCGGTCGAGTTCATGGCCGGGGTCATGAACTGCGATATCCACCTGACCGACAAGCTGGCGGTGTATTTCGAAGAGGTCCGCAAGGGGCTGGGCCTGCCTTACGTGCCGCCCTGCGTGAACCGCTCGCTGGCGACCTTCGACGTGGTGGATGGTCAGCTGGTCTATGCGCTGGGCGCGCTCAAGAATGTCGGCGTCGAGGCGATGAACCTTGTGGTGAAGGGCAGGGGAGACAAGCCTTTCGTCAACCTCTTTGACTTTGCCCGCCGGGTCGATCTGAAGAAGGTCGGTAAACGTCCGCTGGAAATGCTGGCGCGTGCCGGCGCTTTTGATGAGCTCGACAAGAACCGTCGCCGCGTGTTCGAAAGCCTTGACCGTCTGGTACAGTATTCGGCGGCGATCCATGAGCAGAAAAACTCCAATCAGGTGTCTCTGTTCGGTGAGGCAGGCGACGACCTGCCCGAACCGCGCCTGTCGCCGACGCCCGACTGGCTGCCGGCCGAACGCCTCAGCGAAGAATTCAAGGCCATCGGCTTCTATCTCTCGGGGCATCCGCTTGACGATTACATGCCCGCGCTGAAGCGCAAACAGGTGATGACGCTGGACGAAGTGATTAATGCTGTCCGAGCTAGGGGAATGATGGGAGTGAAAATGGCCGGGGTTGTCGCCGGGCGGCAGGAACGGAAATCGGCCAAAGGCAACCGTTTTGCTTTCGTTCAAATGTCTGATCCCGCCGGCGCCTATGAGGTCACGCTGTTTTCAGACACGCTGGAGAAGTGCCGCGAGTTTCTGGAAACCGGCGCGCAGGTCGTGCTGACTGCCGAGGCAACGATGGAAGCCGATCAGCTCAAGCTGCTGGGCCGCTCTGTTGGCCCTGCGGATTCCCTCGTGGCCGAGGCCGGAGCAACTGGGCTGCGAATTTACGTTGACGAAGCACAGGCCGTACCAACGGTGGCCAAGGTTTTGGAAGACGCCGCCTCTGCCGCGAAAGGGGCTGCACGGGGACCAGTCCAGTTCATGTTGCTGGACCCCAGCCTGCCCGGCGATGTTGAGATGGAACTGGGACGTGAATTCCCCATCAACCCGCAGATCAAGGGCGCGATCAAATCCCTTGAAGGCGTCATGACCGTCGAAGAGATATGACGCCGCTTTGTTGCCAGACTGTTGGTGCCCCGCTAGGCTGACTTGACAGAGATGTCTTTAGGTCATGCCACGGGAGGGCGTTGTTATGACAATAGCAGGTCTCAAGTTCAGAAAGATATTATTCGGCGCAGCAGCGACGCTGGCTTTGGTTTCGGCCTCAGCTGGTCTGGCGGATGACAAGAAAAAAGAAAACACGATCAAAGGCGCCGTGATTGGCGCGGGTGTCGGCGCGCTGATCGGCGACGGCAAAGGTGCCGCCGCCGGAGCGGTGGCCGGTGCGCTGATCGGCGCGAATTCCAAGTAAGCGGAGGAGCACCCGGATGAGGACGAATTTGCTTAAGCCAGCCGCCACCGCCTTAATGCTTGCAGCGCCCGGATTGGCCCTTGCCGACGAGGAAGCCGAACAGATGATGCAGGACGCGCTGCCGCTGATGTATCACACCTGCACCTCTGTTATCGAAGAGGCTGATGGGAACGAAGAATACATTCTGGACGTCGTCGGGAAGATGACGGCCCTTTCGCTTTACAACCGTCAGGTTGACATCGAAGCCCACGCGACTTCGGATGAGGAAAAGGCGGCTCTGAGAGAAACATTTGTGGCCGCCTTGAAAGAGGGCTGTACCGGGGACGAAGACGCCCTGTTGGGGGGCGTTGTGGACAACGCGGTAAGATCGACGCTGGGGCTTTAAATCATCAATAGTGAGGCGGTCGTTCGTCACCAAAGACAACGCCGCCCGTGCCTTCCTGCGCCCGTTCTGCTTCGCGCTGCAACAGCATTTCAACCCGTTGGGTCAGCCGGTCGATTTCCGATTGTTGTCTGGTGACGACCGTGTTCAGTTCGTCCACGGTACGGGTCAGATGTGCGATCTCTTCTTCCAGATGCTGCATGGGGAACTCCTGTCTTGCGCAGGTCATAGCGACACAGTCGGCCCAAGGCCAGAGAAAGCGCGCCTTGCCCCGATGCGGACCATGGGATAGACCGCGCGCGGAACAAGGACACTCCCAAGGACGCCCCACATGGCCAAGCCCAAGAAACAGCCCCGCCCCAAGGCCGTCACGCCGAAAGGGTTCCGCGACTATTTCGGCGAGGAAGTCACGCAGCGCACCGAGATGCTGCGGACGATTGCGGGCGTGTATCACCGTTACGGGTTCGACGCGCTTGAAAGCAGTGCGGTCGAGACCGTCGAGGCGCTGGGCAAGTTCCTGCCCGACGTGGATCGCCCGAACGAAGGCGTGTTCGCCTGGCAGGAGTTTGACGAGGGCGGCAACGGCGATTGGATGGCGCTGCGCTATGATCTGACAGCACCTTTGGCCCGGGTCTATGCCCAGCACCGCAACGATCTGCCCACGCCCTATCGCCGCTATGCGATGGGTCCGGTCTGGCGCAACGAAAAGCCGGGGCCTGGGCGGTACCGTCAGTTCTATCAGTGTGATGCGGATACGGTGGGGACGGCCAGCATGGCGGCCGATGCCGAGATTTGCGCGATGCTGTCAGACACGCTGGAAACCGTGGGCATTCCGCGCGGCGATTATCTGGTGCGGGTCAACAACCGCAAGGTTCTGAATGGCGTGCTTGAGGCGATGGGCCTAGGCGCGGACGCGGCAGCGCGCGACGACGTTCTGCGCACCATCGACAAGTTCGACAAGGTGGGTGAGCAGGGCGTGCGCGAGTTGCTGACCAAGGGCCGGCTGGATGTCTCGGGCGCGTTCATCGACGGTGTGGGCCTGTCCGACGATCAGGCCGAGCCGGTGATCGCCTTCCTGACCTCCAAGGCCGATGCTGCCGCCGGAACGCTGGCCAACCTGCGCGCGGCCGTGGGTGACAGCAAGATCGGCGCCGAAGGCATTGCGGAATTGGAGCAGATCGGCGAGTTGCTGGCTGCGGGCGGCTATGGTGCTGATCGCATCCAGATCGATCCCTCGGTCGTGCGCGGTCTGGGTTATTATACCGGGCCGGTCTATGAGGCCGAACTGACCTTCGAGATCTTTGATGAGAAAGGCCGCAAGCGGCAGTTCGGGTCCGTCTCGGGTGGTGGGCGCTATGACGATCTGGTGAAGCGTTTCACCGGGCAGGAAGTGCCTGCGACAGGCATCTCCATCGGCGTTGATCGCCTGCTCGCAGCGCTGCGCGAAAAGGGTCGGATCAGTGCTCAGGCCACCGGCCCTGTGGTCGTGACCGTAATGGACCGCGACCGCATGGCCGACTATCAGGCGATGGTGGCCGAGCTGCGCAATGCCGGCATCCGGGCCGAGGTCTATCTGGGCAATCCCAAGAGTTTCGGCAACCAGCTGAAATATGCGGACAAGCGGAATTCTCCGATTGCGGTGATTGAGGGCGGCGACGAAAAAGCCAAGGGCATCGTGCAGATCAAGGACCTGATCCTGGGCGCCAAGATTGCCGAAAGCGCCACGCTCGAGGAATGGAAGGAACGCCCCAGCCAGTTCGAGGTGCCGCGCGGCGATCTGGTCGCCAAGGTGCGCGAGATTCTGGACAGTCAGGACTAAGCCATGCCCAACCGATCCCAGATCCAGGCCCGGGCCGCGATGATGCGCGTGCGCTTCGAGGCCGCCGGGGCGCAGGTCGTCGACCCGCCGCTGCTGCAATCGGCGGAGACGCTGCTGGACCTCTACGGCGAGGATATCCGCGCGCGCGCCTATGTCACCTCGGACGCGCTGCGCGGCGAACAGATGCTGCGCCCGGATTTCACCCTACCGGTGGTGCAGATGCACATGCGCGACGGGGCCGAACCGGCGCGCTATACCTATTCGGGTGAGGTGTTCCGCCGTCAGGAGCATGACCCCGACCGCGCCAATGAATACATCCAGGTGGGATACGAGGTCTTTGACCGTGACGATCCGGCCGGGGCCGATGCCGAGGTGTTTTCGCTGATGGCGCTTCAGTTGCGCGGGCTGCCACTGCGCGCGGCAACCGGGGATATCGGTATCCTCACCGCTGCGGTCGAAGGGCTGCGCACGACCGAGCGTCGCAAGGCCGCCCTGATGCGGCACCTGTGGAGACCGCGCCGGTTCCGCATCTTGCTGGATCGGTTTGCAGGTCGCAAGGCGCCCTCGGAAGGGCGCGCCGCGCTGCTGGACGCTGCCGATCCGATGGCCTTTGAAGCCCCTATGATCGGCAAGCGCCGCAAGGCCGAAATCGCAGCGCGCATCGAAGCCCTGCGCGAAGACCGCGATACGCCGCCGATTTCCGACAATGAACTGGCCGGGCTGGAAACGTTGCTGAATGTGCGCGAGACCATGCCATTTGCGCTGGAACAGCTGCGCGACGTGGCGGTGGATCTGCCGCAGATCACGCCCGCCTTGGACCGGCTGGAGGCGCGTGTGGCTGCGCTGCAAGCACGTGGCGTCGATGTCGAGCGGTTGGATTTCGAGGCCGCCTATGGCCGGACATCGATGGAATATTACGATGGTTTTGTTTTTGGGTTTTACGCGGAAGGTCGGCCTGACCTGCCTCCGATCGCCACGGGCGGGCGCTATGACGCGCTGACACGGCAATTGGGCCGTGGAGACGAAATCCCCGCTGTCGGCGGCGTGTTGCGCCCCGACCTGATGCTGGAGATTGAGGAGGGTGCTGTATGAGCCTGAAACTTGGTGTGCCGTCGAAGGGCCGGTTGATGGAAAAGACCTTCTCATGGTTCGAAAAACGCGGCATCACCTTGTCACGCAGCGGGTCGGACCGGGAATATGCGGGCAAGGTCGAAGGGATCGACGGCGTCTCTCTGATCCTGTTGTCGGCGGGGGAAATTCCGCGTGAACTGGCGGCGGGGCGGATTCATCTGGGCGTCACCGGGATCGATCTGGTGCACGAGAAACTGCCGCGCTGGGAACAGCAGGTTGAAGAGGTTTCGCAGCTTGGATTCGGCAAGGCTGATCTGATCATCGCAATTCCGGCATGTTGGGTCGATGTCGATACGCTTGATGATCTGGACGCGGCAGCAGCTGCGTTTCGCAAAACCCATAGCCACCGGCTGCGGATCGCCACCAAATACCACCGTCTGGTTCGGGAATTCCTGACAGAAGCGGGCGTGGCCGATTACACGCTGGTCGACAGTCAGGGTGCGACTGAAGGCACGGTGATGAATGAAACCGCCGAAGCAATTGCCGACATCACCTCGACCGGAGAGACCCTGCGGGCGAACCACCTGAAGATCCTCTCGGACGGTCTGATCCTGCAATCGCAGGCTACGCTGTGGCGCAGTCGGGTGGCCAGTTATTTGCCTGATGACAAGCGGGTGCTTGCGGAAGTAATGGACCGGGTAAGCAAAACTTAATCAGGGGCAGCGGTCACTGATTTGCTGATGTCAAAACGTTTTGACCCGCACGTCCCTTTCCATTTTTTGAACACGACATTCTTTCTCAGGTCGAATGTCATGGTGCCGGTGTTGCCGCCTCCGCAGTTCGCGCTGTCGAAGTTGAAACTGATGGATTGCTTTTTGCTGTTCCCCGAAACGCTGGCGCCGTTGATATTTTGCAGCGTTGAGGACGTGATGCCTGCAATGTTGCCGCCGGTAATTGTGACCGACACCGGGAACGGGTTTTTGGACGGCACGGTCAGGCTATAGGTTCCATCCTTTGGGGCGGCGAGAACGCTTGTTCCGCCTGCTACAAATACAGCCGCCAATACGATTGTTCGAAATTGTCCAATCATCTAGATTGCCCTCGTTAACTTAATAAAATCAAGTAAACATTCTATGCGATTTTGTTGGCATCCTCAACGCATCACATTGCAGATAGTCTAGTGCCGGCCTTTACAGAACCCCGATTTCCGCCAGGGCGCGGTTCAGATCATCGGGCAGGGCATCGTCCTGCTCGCGGTTTTTGGGCAAATCGGCAGGAGTATCTTCAGGCTTGAGATAACGCCATCCCTGAAACGGGCGTTTCAGGGCGTTCTGGGTGCGGTGCAACTTGGGGTCCAGCACAATGGCACAGCGGCGGATACCATCGTCTCCGATCACTTCATCCAGCCGCAGGATCCGCTGGCGGCATTGGACTACGCCCTTGATGACCCAATAGATCGATCCGCCGTTCAGAATTTCGGCTTCGCGCTTGGGCCACATGCGGGTGACGTGGCGTGGAAGGCCATCTGCGAACCGCTGGCGATAGCTGTCCTGCCAGGCCATCAGCGTGTCGACGCTTTCCGAACCAACGGACAGTTTTATGAGGTTTACGTAATTATCCACAGCTTTCCCACAGAGTCGTCCCGAAGACCATCTTTATATTGTAGCTTGGTTCCAGTTGTCATCAAGGTGTTGTGGTGAGCATGTGATTTGAGGTAGTCTGGATACCTCTTTCAGCACAGGGAATCACCAATGAGCCGCTTTGCCGCCCCCATCGCCGAGCAGATCTGGGATATGAAGTACCGCTTTAAACAGGCGGATGGCACCCCCATCGATCAAACGGTTGAAGACAGTTGGCGGCGCATCGCCCGTGATCTGGCGCGGGCGGAAAACGACCCGGGGCACTGGGAAGAGAAATTCTATGAGGCGCTGGAAGACTTTAAATACCTGCCTGCCGGGCGGATCACAGCAGGTGCCGGCACCGCGCGTCAGGTGACCCTGTTCAATTGTTTTGTCATGGGCACGGTACCCGACAGCATGGGCGGCATTTTCGACATGCTGAAAGAGGCCGCTTTGACCATGCAGCAGGGCGGGGGGATCGGCTATGATTTCTCGACCATCCGCCCGCGTGGCGCTGACGTGAAAGGCGTCGCGGCGGATGCGTCGGGGCCGCTGAGCTTTATGGATGTCTGGGATGCCATGTGCCGCACGATCATGTCCGCGGGCTCGCGCCGTGGCGCGATGATGGCGACCATGCGCTGTGACCACCCGGATATCGAACAGTTCATCACCGCCAAATCTGACCCGGCCCGCCTGCGCATGTTCAACATGTCGGTTCTGGTGACCGATCCGTTCATGGAAGCGGTCAAGGCCGATGCCTCGTGGGATCTGATCTTTGACGGCAAGGTCTATCACACGGTTCAGGCGCGTGATCTGTGGAACAAGATCATGCAGGCCACCTATGACTATGCCGAACCGGGCGTGATCTTCATCGACCGTATCAACCAGGCCAACAACCTGAGCTATGTTGAAGCAATCGCTGCCACGAACCCGTGCGGCGAACAGCCATTGCCGCCCTATGGCGCCTGCCTGTTGGGTTCGATCAATCTGGCGCGTTTGGTGGTTGAACCGTTTGAGGCAAAAGCCCGTTTGAATGAAGAGGCCCTGCAAGAACTTGTCGCCACGGCTGTCCGGATGATGGACAATGTCGTTGATGTGTCAAAATTCCCACTGGCCGAACAAGAGGCTGAAGCGCAGGACAAACGCCGCATCGGGCTGGGCGTGACCGGGCTGGCGGATGCGCTGTTGATGCTGGGTCTGCGCTATGGCTCGGACGAGGCGGCGCGTCAGACCGAGCGCTGGTTGCACGCGATCGCCCGCGCCGCGTATCTGGCGTCGGTCGACTTGGCCAAGGAAAAAGGGGCGTTCCCCCTGTTCGATGCCGAGAAATACCTGGCCAGCGGCACGATGCAGCAGATGGATGACGATGTCCGCGAGGCCATCCGTGCACACGGCATCCGCAACGCGCTGCTGACCTCGATCGCGCCCACTGGGACGATCTCTTTGTACGCAGGGAACGTATCGTCGGGGATCGAGCCGGTCTTTGCCTATGCCTATACGCGCAAGGTTTTGCAGAAGGACGGCTCGCGGACCGAGGAAGAGGTGGTGGACTATGCCGTTCAGATGTGGCGCGACAAGTTCGGCGATGTCGAGCTGCCCGACTATTTCGTGAACGCCCAGACCCTGACCCCGGCCGAGCACGTCAAGATGCAGGCGGCGGCGCAGAAATGGATCGACAGCTCGATCTCGAAGACGATCAACTGCCCCGAGGACATCTCGTTCGACGCCTTCAAGGACGTGTATATGCAGGCCTGGGATCAGGGCTGCAAGGGTTGCACGACCTATCGCCCGAACGACGTGACCGGTTCGGTGCTGACCGTTTCGGAAAGCGACGACAAAGTGCCGGGCGAAAGTGCGGATGCGCCGCACGAGGTGGATGGCGGCGATGTCATCTACATGTCCGAACCGCTGGACCGGCCGCAATCGCTTGAGGGTTCGACCTACAAGCTGAAATGGCCCGACAGCGAACACGCGATCTATCTGACCATCAACGACATCGTCATCGGCGGCCGGCGGCGTCCGTTCGAGGTGTTCATCAACTCGAAGAACATGGAGCATTACGCCTGGACGCTGGCCTTGACCCGGATGATCTCGGCCGTGTTCCGGCGCGGTGGTGACGTGTCTTTCGTGGTCGAGGAGCTCAAGGCCGTGTTCGATCCGCGCGGCGGGGCCTGGGTGCAGGGCAAGTATATCCCTTCGATCCTGGCGGCGATCGGCGGCGTAATCGAGCAGCACATGATCGCGATCGGGTTCCTCGAGGGCGAAGGGATGGGGCTGAAGTCCGACCCGCAGGCGCAGGTGGTCAACATGGACGCCCCCCGCGGCAAGGCCTGCCCGTCCTGCGGCCAGTATGACATGGTGATGATCGAGGGCTGCATGACCTGCCGCAGCTGCGGGCATTCGAAATGTGGCTGAGACGGGGGGGTCGCTGTGAAAATGTGTGGGTGAGCATAAATAGCCCATAGTGCTGATTTTTGCGCCCATTTGAACGGTCTTTAATGCCCACAGATTCTTAAGGTACTGAAATAAAATAAAAAAGATTCCTTTAGAGTTTTGAGATTGTTCTGCTTTGGGCGACCATCGATAGCAATCGCGCTATTGACCAGGACCAGAAAATCTCAAGACTGTGGCCATGGAACCAAATCGTCTCATACGCGTCACACGCAAAAGCTGACCAGAATGTTGTACTTGCCCAGCAAAACCGCTCGAGCAGTTCCATGGCTATCGGATACCGAATTTATGAAAAACAAATCGCCTATCGAGGATTCCCCTCAATACTCCGAATTGAACGCTCGATTTTCCCGTTTTCTGCTGGACTTCCGAAAGGAAAAACTCGCGCAGCAACTTGCCGGAGACGACGAAAACCGTGGCGAGATCACTCGCGGAGACTTTCAGTCATTCAAAGCGCGGATGACTGAGGGTTTAGAACTAACCGATTACGATCTAGATCGTATTCACCGCCGAGTATTGTCTATACTTCTCCGCGCCTAGGCGGGCTCGGTGCTGCAAGACGAATGAGGCCGGAAGGCTTGAAACTGGCGCGTAGACCGATCCGCTTTGACAATGAGTCAGTCCTGAATCTCACTTGAACGTCTACGGTTACTTCACTGCGCACTCTCCAGTGAAACAACAAACACGTTGTTCTAAGCTACTCCCGCTCTTCTCTTCAATGCGCATCATCAGCGGGTCGCAGCCCAAACCAGACATTCAACAGCGATGTTTGTTGATCCCGAGGAGCGGATTGGTCCATTCATGCAACGATGCTACCAAAAGTGGAAACCGCGCATACAGCCAGTATCCGGGATATGAAAACCTTTCTATTCGGGCAATCCACCAGCAACCATCGCACCAAAATACCGGTCCTGGTCCTCAGTATGCATAAAGGGTGTGTTTCTGTGTGTAGAAACACGGAAGTCCGGCCGGATTTCGAGTAATTTCTTTGCTTCAACCTGTGCATCTTCCAGACGTCCCATTTCAGCAAGAGTTGCGACCAAGATACGGCGCGGAGGAAGCGACTTTGGATAAGTTGAGATACCGGTTTTTGCCAGCAGAATTGCCTGTTTGTAATCTCTGATTAAGAAATGAGAAAGGGCCGCGTTAAAATTGTACCAGCCGGGATAACGCGGGTTGACCTTTTTTGCCTTGTTGTTCCACTCAATCGCTTCGGCTGGCTCACCCATAAGCGACCGTAGAAAGCCCATACCATATAGAACCTCAGGATCATTGGGGTTCTCCCGTATTGCCCGCTGAAATGCCTGGTATGCGAGTTGATGATCGTGGTCAGCAAACAAATGTAGCTGGCCCAAGCGGTGTTGAACGCGATAGTCCGATTGATCCAGTTCTAACGCACGCTGTGCGTGCCTGCGGGCTTTGTTCAGCGCGGTTTCTGGATCGTCCGACCCACCAAAGCGCCAAAGACTAAGGTAGCGACCGCTCAATTCAATATGTGCAGAAAGGTAGTCTGGATCGAGCACTATGGCTCGTTCCAGTAGTTCAATTGCCTCTTGCCGACTGGCAGTATTCAGCAGCTTGCTATTGGCGACAGCCCTCAGAAAAAGTTCATACGCTTCTAGATCATCGGTTGGCCGTTTCCTAAGCGACGCGATTTCTTCTTCCTCAACTACTATTTTCAGGGTGGATGCGATTTCCCGAATAAGGTCGGCCTGAGCGGAAAACAATTCTTCGATCCCAATGTCATATTGTTCCGACCATAGAGCGTGCCCCGACTCTGACTCTATCAGTGTTGAGTTAATCGAAATAGTCTCGCCAACGCTCTGAACGCTACCTGACAAAACATATCGCACACCGAGCTCTCGACCTATTTCTCGCGGTTTGACCAAGCTGTCCGCAAAGGTAATCGAAGTCGAACCAGCAATCACAAATAGCTGTGGAAACTTCGAAAGCTGCGTCGTGATTGCTGTTCCAAAACCTTCTGCCAGATAGCCGACCTCTTCAATTTTTGAGCGGTTCTCAAAGGGCAAAACGACGATGGACGGTTCGTCTGGGATGGCAAGCGCAAACTCCTCTTGTTCGGTCAGGGGTGCCGCATCTCTGGATCGCCACCATACGACCGAAACCAGCACCAAACAGATGCATGCTGCACCGATTAGAGTTGGCACCCACTTGGATATAGTTGGTTTCGTATGCGCAATTGGTTTTGATAAAGCCAAAGCCTTGGCCTTGTCATCCAGAACGATTTCGAAGGCTCGGACTGGTCTCTCTATGTTTTTGACTTCGGTCTCACCCAGATCCTCGAAATTCAGATCCAGCTTGTCCTGTACCTGATCCCGCACGCTGCGGTGAATGCAAATACCTCCGGGCTCAGCCAAACCTTCAAGGCGGGCGGCGACATTGACGCCATCTCCATATATGTCTCCGCCCTCGGCAATCACATCTCCGATATTGATGCCGATCCGAAACACAATTCGTTCGCTTTCTGGAACGTCCGAATTTCGAGAGAGCATTTCGTTTTGAACAGAAACGGCAAATTTCATTGCCTGTACGGTGCTTTCGAACTCCAGTAGAGCACCATCACCTATCAATTTGATCGTCTTGCCACCATAACTCGCCGCAAAGGGGTCAATGAGTTCAGACCGATGCGACTTTAGTGCTGCCAGCGTTGCTGCCTCATCGCGTTCCATCAGTCGCGAGTAGCCCACGACGTCAATACTCAAGATAGTGGTAAGGCGGCGTTCCACTCCCGTTCTCCCCTAGACCCAAGATTATCCATCCTGATCTATTGAATCCATAGTTCTGCTATTCGCCCTATACCAAATCGCATATTTGAGGCGCCGGTCAGGCTTCGACAAAGTCAGATTTTTCATGACGGAGACCAAGCATGGTAACCAATAGACGCTGACACTGTGTGGGCGATGAGGTGGTGCGTGGCGGTGTGGAGTATTCGTCATGCAAGCTTTAAATCTACCCGTCATTCGAGTTGGCCGATCAGCGTGGAACAAAGGTCGGGTTATTGGCCAGAAGCGCCCGCTTTTGCCAAGGCATGTCTGGGCAATACGCGTTCGCTTAGAAATTTCAGAAGATCATAGGAACTTAGCACTCTTCAATTTAGCAATAGATAGTAAGCTCCGTGGTTGCGATCTTGTTCGCCTTAAAGTTGCAGACGTATTTGCCGCTGGACAAGTAAAGGAACGCGCGTCTGTCAACCAAAGCAAGACAAAGATACCCGTTCGTTTTGAAATTAGTAGTGGTACGCGAAACTCGCTTTTGAATTGGCTGAAACAACCTGCGATGAAAAGATCCGAGTACTTGTGGCCAGGGCGTTTTCAGCATCGGCTGCATATTTCTACTCGTCAGTACGCGAGGTTGGTTCAGTCATGGGTCGCTTCGATTGGGCTTGATCCCAGCCAATATGGGACCCATTCAATGCGACGCACAAAAGTGGCGCAGATTTATCGTAGAACAGGTAACTTGCGAGCAGTGCAGCTATTGCTTGGTCACACCAAGATGGACAGTACAGTGCGTTACCTGGGTGTAGACATCGAAGACGCACTCGCCATCGCGGAAGCCACCGAGGTGTGATCCATCAGGCCGCTTTCGAGCGGCCTTTTTTGCGCGAACCCCGAGAGTAGAACTATCAGCCCAAACCGGACATTGGCGACGAAACTTCGCAGTCCCATGTACGCAACTTTGCAGCCGATTGTTTGTCAAGTCGAATGGCCATTTTGACAGTAAGCGTTCGATATCAACAGGCTTCCGTCATGTGCTTGACCAAAGAGGTTAATTGTTTGTCTCCATATCCATCCTCCCACGCCGCTTTTGTGCGGTCATGCATAATTCGGATAAAGTCAGCCGGTGCATTCAGAGAAACGCACGTCTTTAGAGCGTCCTCCTGGGCCAATGCGTAGACTTTCAACGAGGCTTCAGCGTCGTCATAGTCCTCGGTCGGAACAGTTCGGGCAAAGAGATCGTAATAGTCATTTACCAATTTGATCGTGGCAGGGAGTTGATCGGCATAGACCTGCATCGGAACACCTGCTTTCTGGCAAACCAGTGCGCCGTATATCATCCCAAACATGAACCCCTGCCGGACAGTGAAGAGACCGGCAAAAAGTGCTGCAAGAGCTGCGGGTTTCTCACCGATCTGAGCGGATTTTCCCCCCAGAGACCTTATCACTTCGCCGTAGCGATCCCAGGTTCCGGCACTGCCCACGGTGAGGATAGTGGTGTCGCTGCTACCGATGCCTGAAGGGTAGGCATTGATCATGCCCAACATGTAGTCTGCGTTTTTTTCGCTGAGAAATGAGACCAGTGAATCAGCATCGGACGTGTCGCCGGTGCTCATGTCGCAGATTGTTTTTTCCTTCAACGATACACTTAGACCGCTGATCAAATCGATAGTTTCCTTGTGACTTTTGATGCAGACGATGACGAATTCGGACGCTGCAACAGCATCTTCTGGCGAAGCGCAAATAACTGCACCTACCTTTGCAAACGACTTTGTCTTTTCAGATGTCCGATTCCAAACGCAGACGCTGTAACCTGCTTTGAGCAGGCAATGCGCCAACGCCGAACCCATGTTGCCCAATCCGAGTACCGCAAGCGTTGCCATGGTTTTCTCCTGTTCTGGTCATTGGTGTTCCACGTCAGCATGCGTAAGAATTGAGAAAACGCGTAGTTGTAAATATTTCTGTATTGTTAGATTTTCTGACTTATGGATTGGCACACTTTACCCTCGCTGACGTCTCTCAGAGCCTTTGCCGCCGCCGCAGAGTTTAGGAACTTGACCCGCGCGGCAGCGGCACTGAATGTGACCCACTCCGCAGTCAGCCAACAAATCCGAGGACTGGAGCAGTATCTAGGAACCCAACTCGTTTCTCGGACGCGACACGGTATCGCTCTGACCGCACAGGGGGAATTCTTAGCGGCAGGTTTACATGAAGCATTCGCCTCAATGGCGTCCCTGACTGAGAGCATATCAAGTGCAGAGGCGGTTCGCCCGCTGGTGGTCAGTGCGACACCGATGTTTTCAAGCGCATTTCTTATGCCGCGTCTATCGACGTTTGTTCAGGAGTTTCCGGATATTGAGCTTCGGATCGACTCAACAATCCAAGCTGTCGACCTCAAACCAGGGGGCATTGACATAGCCATTCGATACGGCACCGGGCGCTGGTCGGGACTGGTCTCGCAAATGTTGCTACCTGGCTGTCTGACTGTGGTCGCTGCAAAAGAATTGATTGGGGAGCGAGTGCTCAAAGACCCAATTGAATTGCTCGACTTTACTCTTCTTCAGGAACAGGCTTCGGTCGAATTTGACTTGTGGTTGGAAAAGGTTGGAGTACCACCCGATGACGATAGGAGAGTTGTTCGCTTGCCGGGCAACATGCTGCTTGATGGAATCCGCCGGGGTGATGGTGTCGGGGCGACCGTTCCGGCATTCATCTCTGATGAATTGAAGTCTGGAGATCTCGTGGCGCTATTCGATGATCCAATCCCGCAGATCGGATATCACCTCGTCACGCTGCCTGGACCAGTTCGCCCAGCGGCAAAAGTGTTTCAGAAGTGGCTTTCGAACTCAATTACCGAATATGAGAAAAGCCTTTTCAGATGGACGCCGGCTCACTTGATATAACCGTTGTTGGTGTTCAACTCGAATGGATAGCAACAACCCAAAGCGGCCATGAAGTTTCGCAAGATGAGGACAAAAAAGGCCGTTTGCCCACTGAGCTGATAAAGCAGACGTATCGCAGCACTTTCCAAAGCTGAAACAGCTTTCAGACAAGATCAGACACCGCCCCTGTTCACTTTCGCATAGTCTAAACACTTAGCGACCAGTATGAAACAGAAAGGAGGACAATACGTGGAGCGAAAGCTGGCGGCCATCCTGATTGCTGACCTTGTCGGCTTTACCGCCCGGATGGAGCGGGACGAAAAAGGCACGCTCGAAGTCCTTTCAGCGTACATTGACGAAACCGCTGTTCCGCTTGTCGGTCGACATCACGGTCGCATCGTCAAACAGATGGGTGACGGTCTGCTCGCCAGTTTCGACAGCGCTGTCGATGCCGTTTCCTGCGCGGTTGAATGGCAAAATTCGCCGGTGGTGGGCTCCGACCCGCTTCGCTTTCGCATCGGCGTCACTCTTGGCGACATCATCATGCGCGACGGAGATGTTTTTGGGTCCGGTGTGAACCTTGCGTCCAGGTTGGAGCAGCTTGCCCCACCCGGCGGTGTGTTGGTGTCGGACGCTGTTTATCGTGTGGTCGGGAACCGTATACCGGTCGCCTGGGAGGATACTGGTCAGCACACGGTAAAGAACGTGGCCGATCCGATACATGCTTGGCGCATTGGCGGGTCAAGCGCAGTATGCGCTGAACCGCCTCGGCCTGAAGCCTCAGGAAAAGCCACTATTGCGGTCTTGCCACTACAAAACATGAGTGATGACCCCGAGCAGGCATTCTTTAGCGATGGGATTGCGGAAGACATTATTGTGGGTTTATCGCGTTTTCGGACGCTTAAGGTTGTTTCCAGTAATGCGTCTTTCAGGTTCCGGACACAGGACACAGATCCGGCCAAAATCGCGGAGGCTCTCAGCGCAGATTACCTGGTTGAAGGCAGCGTGCGGAAGGCCGGCAGTCTCGTCAGAATCTCGGTACAGCTCGCTGACGCCCGAACGGGCACTCACCTCTGGTCGGATCGGTACGACCATGAACTGGAGGACGTTCTGGCAGTACAAGACGAGGCGGCCCGAAATATCGTCGCAGTGTTACCTGGCACGGTCCAGCACGATGTCGTCGACCGTTCGACACAGAAACCAACAGATCAGATGAAGGCCTATGAACTGATGCTCAAGGGCAAGGCATTGCGCGACGGCCTGAACGCACGAGATACGGCCAAGGCGAGAGTGTTGTTGGAACGAGCGGTCGCGCTCGATCCGACCATCGCGCGATCTTACATGTATCTTTCAGATACATATGTCATAGATTTGTGGCTTGGTCTGGCAGACGCTGACGCACCGGCCCACACGTTGAAAATCGCCCGAAAGGGCGTGGCACTGGATAACCGGGACGTCTACATTCAGGACCAGCTTGGGTTTGCTTTTCTCTGCGCCGGACTATGGAGCGAGGCCGAAGCGTAATTCAACAAGACACTTTCCATGATAGAAAGCGAGGCGGAGTCGATGGCTTGGTGCGGCTATGCTTTCCTACTGCTCGGCCAGCACGAAAAGGCGCGCGACGTAGTTTCGGAAGCTATGGCGCTGGACCCGCTACATCCGCCTGCCATCGACTGGATTATGGGGCAGGTCGAATTTTTCAACGGTAACTATGAAGCAGTGCTTGGTTTTCTAATGGGAGCAGCGCGGCTTAACTCGTTGGTCACTGCCTTTGTCGCCGCGTCTTACGCGCAGCTCGAGCGAGAGCGAGACGCCTCCGACGCGTTGCGAGAATTTGTCACCGAACGCCACGATGAGTTCACAAGTCGAGGTATTGTGGTTGAGGATGACACGGTAGATAGCCTTGCCCGCGGGTTTCGGTCTATGTGGCGGCGACAGGATGATTTTGAACGTCTTGCCGATGGGCTACGGGCGTCAGGTTTGACCGGCTGACACCGACATTAACTCGTTTGTCCAAACAGCGCGGCCTCAATTACGCGTTTCTCTGCGCTGTGTATTTTCGGCGGCGCGAACCCAAAGCGGACATGCACAGTTAGACTTTGCAGTTTCCAAGACGTCAAAGAGCGAACTTTTGCACGAGGTTACACCCGATACCAGTTTTCAACGTCTCGGGTAGCTTCCTCGACTGAATAAGCAGCCTCTACCTCTGCGACTACACACCGTACTTCATCCGGGCTTGCATTGAGCTCTAAAATATTCGCCCCCAGATCATGGGCTGACCCGGCATTTGAATAAATCGTATCGACCCCAATTCTGATGGCGTTTCGGTGTTGCAGTAGGTGCTCAAAAAACCGCACATAAATCATCTCCTCGTACGGAGAATGACTGTCCGCCTCAGAGATCAAACCCAATTCTGCGGCCTTGGCACAGGTCAAACGCCAGGCCAGTTCCATTGTCGATGGAGGCGCATCTCTGGCCTCATCGGGATGTTTTGGGTTCGCAAACGTAGACCTTCGGATGGCTTCGAGATTGGCACGTAAGCCCTTTGTAGGAACAGGATAGATGAATGTGGTTTCCTCGGATGCTAAGGCTGGTTCAACCTGATCCGGCTGCGCCTGGATGAACTCTGAAAACCTGTTTCCGATGATAGGGACTTCACCGACAATCATGTCTGTGGGATCGGTATTCTCTGCCAGCCATCGCGCCAGGGCTCTCCGGCCCCACAATCCGGCTGCCTTTCGGATCAACGGATGAGTTCCATCCGAAACATCTGGATACCTAGCGAGTATGTCTTCGGTCTGAAACGCCGCGAGTCCTGTATCCCACCGGATGATATGTACGCGACGTCCCAACGAGACCGAAATGGATATATGCTGGCGCAACAGAAATGACTTTCCAGACGCTGGTAATCCAGTGAAGAAAACCATGCGGCAACGACGTGTAGCGTCGGCTAGGTGTTTTCCAATCTCGGTTTCCGCAAAACTGTCGATAGAAATTGCGTATCTCCTAATTTGGTGTCATCCGCAGACCGGAGCGGCGAGCGTTCACCACCTCCAAGATTGTTGCCCAAGAAACCCGGCGATTTCACAGATGAATTGTCAACCTAAATTGCCCTAAAGCCCAGTTTGAGAGCTTCCCATTGCAGATAGATGCTTCAGCGCTCGCAGCCCAAACCGGACATTTGCAACTAAACATTTACAGGTTACGAAATGCGGAGGAAAAATGTTCCCGTCGTCCAAAACAGAAACGTTTGGTTTCGAAGTTAGGCCTCCCAAATACAATTTGACGAGGCCTACAGTGTTGCGAGGTCAGGGTGGCGATAGGCCTCTGGGTACGACATTGGCTTGAAAGGCCCATTGGGCACAACATTCCAACTGCGTCCGAAATAGCCCTGGCGGCAGTGTACAAGAGAACCTGCCTCGGCAATTCCAGGCAACGCGTATACACGGCACAGCCACCGCCACAAGTACGGGTAATCTAGGATTCTCGCACCATTAAGCTTCATTCGCACATAGTAGACGGGATCGTGACGATAGAGAGTTGGGAACAGGCGAAGATCTACTTCTGAAAAGTGGTTGCCTGTCAAATAGGGCCTGCCATCTGAGAGATGTTCCTCCAAATATTCGAGTGTCTCAAAATAGGCGTCAAAGGCTGTTTTAAAGAACGTTTGATCAGAGGAAAACCCGGCCTTGTAGGCACCATTGTTAATCGCTGTATAAATCCGTTCGTTCAGGTCGTGAATTTGGTGAATCGGCACTTCGTCTGGGTAAAGCCTAACGCGTTCAGCTGCCGGGATTGTGCTGCAAGAGAATCCTCTGATGCGTCCAGCATTCGGACAATTTCAGCGCTTTCGTTGTTAACTATGCGCCCTGCAATCTTGTCATACAGGATTGGAAGGGATTACTCTTCAGAGCCTTCGGCACGATAGATCTCTTTGGCAAGGCGCAGTCCTTTGCCGGTGCCGGTCTCACTCGTGCATTCTGGCAAAGTCTCACTTGTGAGCGATGCAATCCGATCAGGCGCAAACTCCCATAGGTTTGGCGCCTCTGGATCGTCGTCGCCGGTGCGATTTGGAAATGCAACGTCCATCGTGATGCTGTTTCGAAGGCCCAACACATTTCGCGCTAGCGTCACTCTGTGACACCACGGACAATTCAGTGCTACGAATAGGTGATAGCGAACAGGTTCTGCTGGAAACACTGGATCGCCAATAGCGTGGCGAAAGCCGCTGACACCGCGCACGAATTCACCCCGTGCACGGCGCTTGTTGATATCAGTTTGGTCTACTTCGGTAGACGTGTCGGCCATAACTTCAGCATCATCCTCTGAGCCGGTGATGCAAGATGATTGGCACGGCCAATTCTTCTTCATCGCTGAGATGCCGTTTAAGGAACGCTTCAATCGTGTTGCTCGTCGCATGGAGCTGTCCGGCTTCGTCGTAAGCTTGCTCCTCATCAAGTGCGGATAGCTTGATCACACGGTTCGCAGTGCCGGTGAAGTCACTCAGCACCTTATCCAGATCGAAGTGATCCTGTTCTAGCAACTCAAGCCCCGCATCAAAACGAGGGTCCGCAGCAGATAGTGCAGGGAAATAGCTGCGATCTTCCCAGCCGTGATGGCCATGCAGGTTTCCAACCAGGTTGCCGCCATAGTACGACAGCCGCCCAACGTAGTCGTCCAACCCTATATCGTTGCTCAAAACCCCTTCTGTATCCAAGCGAATACGTTCCGCAACACGGCGGAACATCTCATGCGCGCCGAGCCAATGCTCGGTTTTCTCTTTGAAACCTGGATGGGCTTCCCAACTGTCGCGGGGGTATTGGTCCAAGAGAAACCGCATTTCTTGAGGCATGTCGTCTTGGCGAATGGTATATGTATCGAGCATCGGTTGTCTCCTTTCAGGCCAAAGATGGGAGGTCGGGCAAGTGCTCGCCACTAGCGAGAACGCACAGTCACTATGTGTCAGCGAACCCCTGCGAAGTCGGTCCAACACAAACCAGCTTTCTTGCGCTTCTAGGCTTCGATGCCTTGCTGGATGAAATCTTTCAGGTCGTTACGGCTAAGCACGTCTTTTGCCGTTGATCTGACCGCTAAGACTGTGTGGCCAAAAAACAAATCTTGGTGAAGCCCTTGCTAAAAAGCTCTATGATTTGGTTTTCTCGGCGAGTGATTTGATTACGCAGGCGAATGTTCCCGCGGTTTCACGCCACGTTGGTAGAGACTGTGACTTCAAGTCTGACAGTCTTCCCAAGCGTGCTCGCGTTCCTTGGTCTTTGAGAAGCAAACGCAGAGTAGCTCCAAAGGCCAGAGCGTCCTCGGGTGGCAACAGAATCCCCGCGTCACCGACTGTTTCAGGGACAGCACCCACGTCGCAGGAAACGATTGGAAGTCCGAACATCATTGCTTCGCTAAGAACCATTCCGTAGCCTTCGTACCGGGTCGCAAGCGCGAAAAGTGTCGCCGAGTTGAACAAGTCGTTCAACGGGGCTCGGTCCAACTCTCCCGTGAAGGTCACGCGCTCAGTTAGACCGAGGGCCTTGGCCTGACAGTAAAGCTCAACCGCAGTGTTATCGTCGTGCTCCTTGCCAACGATAACAGCCTGCCATTCCAAGTCCCTGATTGTCTCAAGCGCACCTAGAAGAGTGTCATGCCCTTTGCGGCGGGCCAACAGGCCAACTGACAAAATCAAAGGCGGACGCTTCGGCTGTTTACAGACAACCGGACGATCAAAACCTGGGGGTGCGACAGTTATTAGATCCGGTTTTGCAGCCAATTGGTTGACCAGCACGCGCGCAGTTTCTGGACTTGGAACGACAATATGTGCTGCGTGCTGAAGAGCTGCGGCTTCGTTTTTGAGCAGAAAATTAGCCCGTTCCGTCGGCAACCCAGTTTCTAGTCCAAGGGGGTGGTGTATCATTGCTATTATAGGGGCGCTCACCTGCGCCAAACCCTCTGGATCGATGGAGCCAAAAACCAATCCATCAAGGATAATCGGGCGTTTTCCGGGTACGGCGCGCAGGGCGTTCAGTGCCACTGCCATATCGTCCTGCGTTGGGTCGGGAAATCGACCCGGTAGTTTCAGGTGTTCGGTCTTGCAACCGATCTCGTTAAGAACCCGCAATACAGTGGCTTCGTAGATGAATCCGCCGGTGCGCCGGTCTTTGTCACCAGGGATTGCAAAAACAGCTTCTGTCATACCACTTGCTCGCTCGCATAAACGCGCAGAACCCGCTTTTCGCACCATGCAACTCCAGCGTATGCTGTGACTGCCGCAAGACACAAAAGGACAACGCAGGACCACAGCATATTGTAGTTTGATGTACTCGCGGTCAGTGCCATTAACACGCCTATGCCGCGCCCGGTTGCCAGCCACTCAGCTGTAGTGACAGCCAATAGCGCGGCTGGCACTGCCATGCGGGCAGACGCGAATAAAGCGGGCAACATGGCCGGGATTTGGGCGCATCGGAGTAGTTTCAAACGACCGGCACCATAGCTTTCAAAAAGATCCACGATTTGCTTCGGAGCCTGCCGCAATCCCTGCAGGCAGGCAACAAGAGTTGGGAAGAAAACCATCACAGCGACAATTGCAACGGTCCCGGTAAAGCCGCGCCCAAATGCCAGAACCAGCAAGGGCGCAGTTGTGATGATCGGCACGGCGCGTAATGTAATGGCGGTCGGCATAATCGCCCGCTCCACTGGTGGCCAAAGCGTTAAAATCACGGCCAGTCCCGCACCAAGCGCCAAACCGGCGAGATATCCGGGTATCGCATAAGCCAGGGTTTCGCCAAGCGCAGTTAGTAATGTGTTCAGGTTCGTTGTGTTGGAAACGAAGGTCCAAATATCTGCTGGTCGCTTCGCGAAGAACGAATTCAGGTTAAATAAATCCATGAGTCCCTGCCACAGAACCAAAACCATGGCAGACAGAAAAACGATACCAAGTATTTGAGTAGAGAGCGCGCGCTTTTGACCAACTCTGGGCGTCGACAGCAGGATTGTCGGTGCATGTGGTGTCAGTTTGTTTTTGAGCAGGCCAACGCATGCATACCCGAGCATAGCCAGTGATGCGGAAATAGCCGCCAGCGCCCAGGTCGCATCCGTTTGAAGACCGCGCATGGCCCTCAAGGTCAAAACACCTAATCCTCGCTCGGCGCCTGTGAATTCTCCAATCATCGCACCCAGAAAGGCAGCTGGCGCCGCGATCTGCAATCCCACAAAAAGGTACGGCAAACTGGCTCTGAATCGCACAACGAATAGGGTCGACAGGCGGCCCCGACCGTAAACGGCCATCAAATCTGTCCAGCTTTTCGAGATCGCCCGAAGACCCACAACCAAGGCCAGGAATGTGGTGTAGTAAACAGCCAGTGCCGCCAAAGCGATCTGTGGGCCAGCTCCGGGCCCGAACAGGACCCGTAAAATCGGGCCGCTCGCGATCAGCGGAATGCAGAACACTAGAAGAGCGAGCGCCGATATTACCCATTCTGACTTCGGGACCAAGATCACGAAACAGGCCAGGGCCACCGCCGCAAGGTTTCCCCAAAAGAACCCGAGCGCGGCATTCCTTAAGGTTTCGGTCGCTGCCCTGAAAAGTAGCCCAGAATGATCATTGATATACTCCGCGATTTCAAATGGTCCACTGAACAACACGCTGTTTGGCTGAACGTGCGCCAAGCCTTCCCAGATTAGAAGCATAAGCAAGACGCCCAGCATGATACGTCCCGGTTCCACCTACTCAGCCTCCTCCAACGCGGTCAGAACTTGCGTCACAAAAGCGCGAAAGTCTGGTGAAGTTGCAGTGGAAACTGTGCAGTTCCGGTTAATTTCGACCTGTATATCGGCCAAGATACGCGCAGGCCGAGGTGACAGCACGATCACGCGATCCGAAAGCAAAACCGCCTCTTCCACGGAATGCGTAACGAGAAGTGTTGTCGTTTGGCGCTCACGCCACAACGGCGGGAGTTCTTGATTCAATCGACGTCGCGTGATCGCATCGACGGCCCCAAAAGGTTCGTCCAACAGCAGGACCTCTGGCTCTGAAATAAGGCTGCGCGCGATTGCGGCGCGTTGGCGCATACCACCTGACAGTTCTGCAGGCCGATGCTCGGCAAACCCGTCCAGCCCGACAAGATTTATCAGGTCATCTACGCGATCCACCGGTTTGCGAGCGAGTTCCGCACCCAATGCGATGTTGGATCTTACGGTTCGCCATGGCAGCAGCGATGCGTCTTGAAATGCCATGGCAAGCCCCCCGCGACGGGCGACCTGTTTTGGTGTTTCACGGCCAATCGTAATGTGCCCCGTGTCGGGTGTTTCCAACCCGGCTATCATTCGCAGAACGGTTGATTTCCCGCAGCCGGATGGTCCAACCAACGCCGTCGTCTTACCGGATCGAAAGTCAACCGAAAGCTCTGACACCGCCTCTGTGCGATCAAAACTCTTGCGGATGTTGGTGCAGGAGATTCCGGGCGTGGTCACGCGTCAGCCCTCGGGTCAGCCATACACCTCTTCCAGCAGCGACCTGTCCCAAAGGTCAGGAGTAACGTTTCGACCCAACAGCGCGAGCGTTTCGACATTGGCCGCCACAGTCTCGTCGGTGAACCAACCGAACCCGAACTCGGCCGTCAGGTTTGAGAACATCAGCGGCACTTGGCGCGCGGCCTGCAGCTTTTGCGCGGCGAGATCCAGACCTGCATCAGGGAACATCTCCAGCGTCAACTGGGCGGCGGCGTCGGTGTCTTTGTGATAATCATTCCACCCCATGACTTCGCCTTTCAGTAAAGACACAAGCTCTGCGCGCCTTTGAGCAAGAGAGTCTTCGGTGGCGATATAGGTTTGAGAATGAACGGCATACCCGTAGTCAGCCATGAGCATTGTGGTGTTGTCGACGCCCTGCACAGTCATGGCGACGGGCAAATCTGTTTCCCAGCAAAGCAGGCAATCCACTTGGCCACTGACTAACGGTGCCGGGTCATATTGAGTGGGGATAATTTCAATTTGGTCGATGTCTATCCCGTTCAACTTGCATAAGGCTTGCAAGACGGGCGTATTCGCGACGGCCATACCGATCTTTTTGCCGACCAGATCCGCGGGTTCGTTTACCGGGTTGGCCGCAAGCGATGCAATCGCGAACGGATTCTTTTGCATTGCAACAGCGATAATTTTGAACGGCGCGCCCTGCGCCACAGCGGCGGCGGTATAGTCCGCAGCTGATATCCCAACCATAGCAGTTCCTGAAACCACGGGCGGCTCGACAGGCGCGTTTGGACCGCCTTGGGCGAGTGAGACATCCAAACCCAGATCGGACCAATACCCTTTGTTTTTCGCAATGTAACTTCCGCCAAACTGCACTGAATGCAGCCACGACAGCTGGAAATTCAAAGGTTGTAAGTTAGCTGCTAGTGCCGGCAACCCATATGCAGAAGCGGCAAAACCGGCTGCTCCGGTTTGAAGAAAAAAACGGCGTGTAAGGTGGGCGGGCTGTTTCATAGCGAATTTCTTCTCCCTGTCGTTAGTTGCAGTTCAAGCGATCTTGGCCACAGCAGAATTGCAACTGCTGGCAGCGCGGCGATCAGGATAACGGCGCCATAAGTGACACCCGAAGCAATGCCCGCACTGGATGACTGCCCGATTATTGGAAATAAGGCGGCAGCGGCTCCTTCCCTCCAACCCCAACCACCAATCGACATAGGGATCAGCATGGCGGTCAACACCAGAGGAATAATGATAAGCAAGCCGCCTGATGGTATGACAACCCCTACAGCCCTTGCTGACGCGTAGAATCCCAGTATCAGACATGCAGAGCTGACTAAGCCGAGCAAAACAAAGGCCGTTCGACGTTGTAACCTGATCAAAAAGACAACGAACCTCCCAATTGATGGAAGGGCAAGTGATATAAGGCTCACCACGACTAGAGCGCATAGCAACACAGCAAGAACTGTCATGCTCAGTTCAGGATGATCGAAGCCTGCGGGCCACATTAGCGCAGCACAGACGCCCAGAAAAAAGACTGCCATGATCGCGATTTGCCCCAACAGCCGTTCCGCGAACACAGATTGAGCTGAGCGTTTGAGGTCTGCTTTCTTCCCCGCCCGAACCGCACGGGTCAGATCCCCCGGAACGCCGCCGGGCAGAACCATATTCACCAGCTGCGCGATATAGTATTCGCGCAGGGCAAAAGAGTAATCAAACCGAATATCCAACGTGCGCGCTGTAAGTTGCCATCGGAATGCCATGGAGAAGGTTGCGGCAGTTGTTGCAAGGATCGAAAGCCCTACCCATTCCAGGCTAAGCATCCGCAGATGATCAGCGACACGCGCCAAATCCGTCCACCAAAGCAACGCGATAATCAACGTGATCGATACGACCAACCTGACCCAATACCGGTTCATTGCGTCACCATTGCGGTTGAGGTCTTGTCAGAAAAGGCCGCGATAAAGTTGTCCCTAAAACTGTCCATTCGGCGAACAGGGACGTCGGATGCGGGGACAAGCCCTTCGGTCCAACGCCAATGCTCGATGTGATCCAAGACTTGCGGGGGTCCGATTATATGAACAGCTACATCCTTGCTGTCACTGCCTGATACAAATCCAGCGGCTTGATGGTCCCCTGCGACAATGACCAGTGGTGCATCGTCGGCCAGTTGAAGAACATGAGAAAAGACGACTTGCAAAACGTAGTCTACCGATCTGCGATACGCGTCCCGCACGGCATCCCGGTCTTTCCACAACACTTCAGGTGTCGGTCCCCGTAAGGCCATCTCATTGAAGACGGTGCCGTCGCCTACGTCCTTCCACGGGATTACATCTGCGATTGGCGTCCAAGGGGCATGTGAAGAGATCAGGGCGATCTGGACAAAATCAGGTCTCGGGTCCGGCGGCAAGAGATCGGGATACGCAGCCAAGGTGAATTGGTCGGGCATCGTGACCCAGCGAAAACTCTCGCCCGCATAGGGGATTGTGGCCTTGTCAAAAACAAGCTCAAACCCCATCGCTCGGCTCTCGGGCCAGTCCTTTGTGATTGCAGGCATGACAGCGGCTGTCCGATACCCCGCCGCTTGCGCGATATGAGATAGCCATTTGCGCCCACTGTCGATCATCGCTTGATAGCGCCCGTTATCGGCGGTCCACAAGCCGGACCCCAGGGTCCCATGTGCCAACCAGCTTTGTCCGCCTGCCGTTGGCGAAGTCAGCCAACCGCTTTTCATGGCAAGGCCCGAACCCGCGATTTCCGCCTGAGCAGACCGCAGCGTTGCAAGATGCGTTGGCGCGTACAGCGGGTTGTCGAAGCTCGCGCGACCGTAGCTTTCAATCCAGATCAAAAGCACATCCCGCCCATCAAGCTTGTTCAACAATCCGGTCTGATTGGCATAGGTATCTGAACCTGCGGCCTTACGAAACTCAGCCAAATCCCTGGTTGTTCTCTGTATTTCCTCTACGCGATTTACTGCTAAGCGAGCGGTCCAGGTGGTCCCCGGCGGGCTGTTTCCCAATTTCCAGAAACTGAGGTGATGACCCGCATCCGCGACAGCCCATCCAGTGCAGCCGACGCCGATCAAAGCTGCTGCCAATCCTGTTTTTGCATTTTGTCCAAGTGACGCCCAAGCGGCAAAGCCCTGGACTATAAAAACGTAAAGCAGGGCCAGCAACAAAATGGTCGATGACACTGCAAAAACAAATACAACCAAACCAAGGCTATCGTGGGCGAATGAGAACCCTGCAGCGATCAAGGGCATATCAACGACCGGATTAAAAGGCCTGTCAAAAGCGCTAAACATTGCATAGTCGGCGAGCTTCAAAACAGCGACAGCCAACAAAGCCAGCGCGACCGCGTGTACGATGATCAAGCGCCGACCCAGCACCATCATCAGAAATAGTATGACAGGCAGCTCGAGAGGCCAGCGCAACACCGCACCCCACCCAAAAGCGCTTGGATGGTTTGGCAGCGCGAGAACAGAAAAAACAGCCAACGCACCCAAAGCTAAGAAAAGTGCTTGCCTCATTCAGCACGCCCAAGAAGCCAATTGATGTCCACAAAGAAGGACCATGCGAGCAGTATCGCAGCCATAAAAGATATCGGCAAATACGCTGTTGTTGGCGTCAAGGGAAACAGGAGCGTGACCAACGCACCGATTTGTATAACGCAAATTGCTTTTCGACGGAACGACTCGGGGAGTTCAGCCTGCAATGCGGGCAAAAATAGACTTGCTGCGCAGAAGGTGTATCGCATGAAACCAAGAACCAGAATTTCCAGGCCTGTTGTCCCTGATACCAAAAGCCACACAGAGAGGACCGCGCCCAACAACGCGTCCGTTTCCATATCAAACCTCGCGCCAAATCGGGATGTCAGTTTTGATCGCCGCGCCAACCAGCCGTCTACGCCATCCAATGCGAATGCTACTGTTGCCACCACAAATACCAGCCAAGGGTTCACGGTTGGCGCGACCACAGTGCCAGCCAAAAACGCGACCATTGCAGCGCGGATTAGGGTTACAAGGTTACACAGACCCAACACTTCATAAGGATAGGTTCGACGCAACCCCGGGATCAGCAATCCGACGACTACCCCAAAGACGACCAAAGGGGGCAATGCGGAACCAAACGCCAGTAATGAGCATACTGCCATTGCAAGAGCAATGACCGCGCTGGCTATGCACAGGTTGGCAACAGGTGGTTCCACCTCCACAGGCCTTGTCGCGTTGTAAAAATCACCGCCAAACATAAACGTCACCCAATTGATCCTAAGAACAATTTAGCCCGCCAACGAACTTCGGGTAGCCTTGTGGGCAACCAACCGCTCACGTCCTTTTCCCAAGCTTAACAACGCCCGTCAAAGGCAAGTGATCCGAAGCCTGCACCAAAACCTCTGATTTTAGTGCGTGAACCTCTGAAATTGCGTCTGGAAAATCCGTCAAGATCCTGTCTAGGGGTAAAAAAGGCGCTCGGCTCGGGAAACTGGCTCGAGCAGGCCCTTGAAAGGCCGTTCCAGTAATCCGTTGATGGAACATCAAACCGCCCCAAGGCCGCCATTCATTGAAGTCGCCTAGCATGAGTGTTTGCATAGTTGGGCGACGATGTAAGTACTGCCCAATGGTACGCATTTGGATGATGCGCAACGGTTGCGACAAAGAGAGATGCATCGTCATTATGCGCAACGGATAACCGTCAACCAGCGTTTCGAACACTATGGCGCCCCGGTGGCAATGACCTGGTAGATCAATCACATCTGCATGGGTGCGCTGAAACCTCTCGCCCAGAAACAGGATGCTTCCCAGAAATCCATCGCTCTGACTTCCCCAACGCAATGCGGGGGCGTCTTGTGTGTATCTGAGCCCCGTAAGCTCGGAGATGTTCTGCACGTCTACGATCCGAGCGTGCGGTCGACATTCCTCATCCGCTTCTTGCAACGCCAGAATGTCCAAACCCAAAGGCGTCAGTTCCGTCCCGATTGCGTTGGCCACACGGTTTGGATCGACCTGTCCATCTGGTCCCTTTGCGCGATGAATGTTCCATGTTGCGCAGCGAATTGTGGAGTTGCTCATGTTTTTACGGCCTTTGTCCGTTTGCAACCTATATTATTTATAACCTTGGCTACCACTCGGAGGTCTTCGTACTATGGCTTTTACGCGTTTAAAAACCGATCTCGGCCGCTTTGGCACTACAACGCGAACGATTGTAACCTCGGCTGCACTAAGTGCATATGCAATGGCGGCCAACGCCGATATGGCGCGGTATGAAC
Organism: Ruegeria sp. HKCCD6604; assembly: GCF_013110635.1. Lineage (NCBI taxonomy): Bacteria > Pseudomonadati > Pseudomonadota > Alphaproteobacteria > Rhodobacterales > Roseobacteraceae > Ruegeria > Ruegeria sp. HKCCD6604. Next base: position 43,631 of record NZ_WVQW01000009.1, read on the forward strand.
TCGATCCAACGCACACGGCCATCTATTTCACAATTGATCACATCGGCTACGCAAAAACACTTGGTGTGTTCACAGAAGTGTCGGGCAACTTCTTTTACGACACTGAAACGCAAGAGTTGCGCGACGTAGAGGTTATAATCCAAGCGGCGTCCGTGAACACGTTCAACGACGCGCGTGACGGTCATGTTCGAAACCGAGACTTCCTGGATGTCTCGACGTATCCCGGAATCAAATTTGTTGCGAACGGTGGCACAGCTTCGGACGACACCAGCGGAACTGTGACCGGAGAATTGACGATCTTGGATCAAACTCTTCCCGTAACGCTGAATGTTACGCTAAACAAAGTCGCAGAATATCCGTTTGGCCATAAACGCGAGGTTTTAGGACTGTCGCTCGACACCGCCATTTTGCGCAGTGAGTTTGGGATGGACTACGGAGTCGCGAATGGGCTTGTTGGCGATGAAGTGACGATTAACATTGAGACGGAAGCAATCAAAAGCGACAAATGATTTTGGTAAACGAATGTGTTGCCAGCCAACAAATCGATCTTGCGGGCAGTAAACTGCCTGGCTTCGAAGGGCAGTCCACGTATTTTTTTGATTTTTCCTTCGAATCCTAGTCACTAAACGACTGCCGCCCATTTTCAGTTTTGAGTCTGAATTTACCTCATGTTGATAGCGGTGAACCATAAATGACGTATTACATAGCTGAAAGCATGCGGACTAAACGCGGCCTACAGTGGTGAAGATTTCTGAGCAAATCGCAACAATAGTGCTTGGTGGTTGCGCAAGCATTGACGCTGATCAGGTTTTGTAGGGCCACGACAGCGATGAGTGCGGGATAGGCTGGGTGTAGACACGGTATTGGGACAAACCGGTTGATGTAAGAAAGGGACGTGCACCTATCTGCGCAAAGTCAAGTTTCTGCTCGAAGCCGTCATTGGTGCAATCCCGATAAGTGTCTGCTTTGCGGACAAACCCGCAGTTCTCCACGAAAACGGATAGGCATACCTTTTGAATAATCGCCTCCACACGTCTTCCGACAATTCGAGACCTTAGCTACCGATCTTTCCACCGCACGTTCACAGGTATTAGGCAAGTTGCCGGTTCTAACAATCTATGAAAGTGGTAGTGTCTTCGAGCCAACTTGCGGGAAGTAACTATGAGCCAACGTCGCCTTGCTGCAATCATGTCTCTGGATGTCGTCGGCTTCAGTCGGATGATGCAGGGCGGCTCCAAGCTACTTCTCAAAACACTGAACACCTTGTACCGCGATTTGGTTACGCCGATCGTTGAACAAAAATCTGGCAGGGTGGTCAAGCTGTTGGGCGATGGAGCATTGATTGAATTTCCGTCAGCAGGAAAAGCTCTAGAAGCGGCAATTGCGATTCAAACCAAGTTAAGAGAGCCAGACCATCCCTATCTGGTTCCGGAACGTATCCAGCTTAGAGCGGGTTTGCATGTCGGCGACGTCACCGTCGATGGCGAAGATATCTTCGGAGACGGCGTTAACATCGCTGCGCGGCTCCAATCGGCAGCTGAACCCGGGGGCATTCTGGCCTCAAAGGTACTTTGTGATCTTGCCGGAGCGGATTACGCCAAACGATTGCGCCGAGAAGGGCTGCATACGTTCAAAGGCATTGAACAGCCGATCGAAGTGCTGTCGTTCAACTTCACCGATGAACATGTGTCCAAATCGCGCGCTAACTTCGCCAAAACACAGGAAATTCGCTATTGTAAGACAGACGACAACATTAGTCTGGCCTGGAGCTCAGTTGGGGACGGTCCTCCGGTCGTAAAGGCGCCAAGCTGGATTGGACACTTGGAACTTGACTGGCGCAATCCCGGGAAAGCTCCAATTTACACTTCCATCGCTCAAAGACATCGCTTGGTCCGTTTTGACGCCAGGCTCAACGGTCTATCCGACTGGGACGCCGAAACTTGTACGTTCGAACGGTTCGTTGATGACTTGGAAACTGTTTTCGACGCAGCGGATATAAGGCGCGCGCCGATCCTTGCGATATCGCAGGGGTCCGCAGTGGCAGCCGCCTTCGCAGCGCGCCGACCTGACCGCGTGTCTGCGATCGTAATGATAGGTGGGTTCCCTGTTGGTCGGGCAAAAAGAACATCGCAAAAAGATGTGGAACGCGCCAACGCAATTAAGCAAATGATGACTGCCGGGTGGGACGATGATTATCCGTCTCTGCGTGATTTGATGGCGCAAATCATCGTGCCGGGCGCGAGCCAAGAAGAACGGCGGCAATATGCCGAAGACATGCGCAAGATGATTTCACCCGAAAACATGGGGCGGTATCGCGGCGTGATTGATAACATCGATATCTCACCGATATTGTCCAAGGTCGAGGTGCCGTGCCTTGTTTGCCATGGGACCGGCGACAGGATGCAACCGGTCGAACAAGGACGATTGTTTGCAAAGGGATTGCCCAACGCGAAGTTCATCGCCTACGAAAGCTCGAACCATACCATCCCGGACAACGACCCGGAATGGCCACGTTTTGAGAGGGATGCCCTGGCTTTCTTGGCTGAACACAGCTGAATTATTGCTCCAAGTGCCTTTGGGTCTGGCGCTATATCTCTCAAAACAAATGCTACAAGAGTACCTCGCCAGAGTAATGGAACACAGAGTTGCAATAAGTGCAGTCAGGCTATCCTACGCACAATACGCCGAAGGTGAGCCGGTGGTCTTTGTTCATGGTTCGAATGCGGATCATCGGTTTGGCGGGTTTTGCAGATATGGTATCCTCTAAGAGGGAGGCGAATTGACAGCCGAGCAGTCTTGCGGCCTGTTCGCACGAGATCCGCATTCATGGTATTCCTCGACTTGATCGCTCGCAGAAGGCAGCGTTTCAGTTGGACTGGTCGAAAGCAACAATGGACAAGCTCTCTGTCATGAACGCCTTCCGCCGCATTGTCGAGCGAGGCAGCTTTGCGCGTGCAGCGGAGGATCTCGGGGTTTCTCCCGCTCTTCTAAGCCGCGAGATAAAGCTTTTGGAGGAGAGCCTTGGCACGGTATTGCTCACCCGCACAACGCGTTCAATGTCACTCACCGATGCTGGCCAACTCTTCTACGAGGAAGCATCAGGTATCCTTGATGCCGTGTCCCAGGTCGAGACGCGCATCCGTGACGGCGCCGGGGCGATACGCGGCCATCTCAAGGTGAACGCCTCCAGTTCCTTCGGTCAGACCGTCATTGCGCCGATCCTGCCGGGGTTTTTCGACGCCTATCCCGATCTGCGCCTAACGCTTTCGATGGATGACCGGGTGATCGACATGGTGGAGGGAGGCTTCGATGTGTCGATCCGGATCCGGGCGGCGATGCCGGATTCCGCGCTTGTGGCCCGCAAGCTGGGGACGATGCGGCAACAGGTCTTTGCCGCGCCGTCCTACTTGGACAGCGTCGGTGCTCCAGAAACGCCGCTGGACGTTGCCGATCACCGTGTCATCGGCTTTTTGCTGGCCGATCACCTCATCGCCTGGACCCTTCACGGTCCGTCCGAAACGGTGACCGTGGACCTTGATCCGCCCATCCGCGTCGGCAACAGCCTTGTCCTGCGCGATCTGCTGATTGCCGGCCAGGGAATCGGCACCTTGCCGGATTTCGTGTCAAAGGATGCGGTCGCGCGCGGCGAGCTGGTCCGCGTACTGCCCGATTGGGAACTGCCAGCGCCTGAAATCTACGCATTGACGGCCTCGCGCATCGGCATGGATGCGAAAGTGACGGCGTTTCTCGATCACTTGCGCGCCGCGCTGCACCCCTGACATTCTTCAATCCACGTAAAGAGTGAATTGAGAGCGGTCCGGTTATTCCGGGCCGCCTCATCGCCGATCTTCTCAGGTGACGAAACCCGAAACACTGAGAGGATCCCATGACCCGTGTTCTTATTCTCTACTATTCCAGCTATGGCCATGTCCGCGCGCTTGCCGAGGCCGAGGCCGAAGGCGCGCGCTCGGTGCCCGGCACCCATGTCGATCTGCGGCGCGTGCCCGAAACCGTCCCCGAGGAGATCCGGCAGAAGGCCGGGTTCGCGGCCGACGAGACCCCTGTTGCGTCTCCCGCCGATCTGGAAAGCTACGACGCCATCATCTTCGGCACCCCAACGCTGTTCGGGATGATGGCCGGGCAGATGAAGTCTTTTCTCGACCAAGCGGGCGGCCTCTGGGCGCGGAACGCGCTGGTCGGCAAGGTCGCGGCCGTCTTCGCCTCTACCGGCTCGCAGCATGGCGGGCACGAGGCGACGCTGCTCTCGACCCAGATCCCGTTGCAGCATTTCGGAATGCTGATCGCGGGCATGCCCTATACCTTTGCTGGTCAGAAGGCGGGCGAGGAAATCGTGGGCGGCGCGCCCTATGGCGCGGGCACCATCGCCGGAGCCGACGGGTCGCGTGCACCATCCGGGACCGATCTTGCCGGGGCGCGCTTCCAGGGCGCGCATGTCGCCCGGATCGCCGTGCGCCTTGCCGGGGCGGATTGGCAAGAGGAGGCCGCGTGATGCCGTCCCTTACAATAGATTTCTTTCACGACGTCGTCTGCTGCTGGTGCTTCAACATCTCGTCGTGGATGCGCGGGCTTGCGGAGGAGTTCGATCTCGATATCCGGCACCGGACCTTCGTCCTGCAGGCCAGCCGCGCCGAGATGGCCGCACGCTGGGGCGCACCCGAAGACGCCCGCGAGACCATCCTTGGCCACTGGGACGCCTGCCGCCAGGTCGGCGACCGGCCGGAGCTTGTCGATATCGACGCCATGCGGGCAGCGCCCTTCGACTATCCCCACGGTATGATCGCCGCCCTCGGCTGCAAGGCCGCCGAACGCATTGGCGGGCAAGCCGCACATTGGGACATGTTCGACTGCCTGCAACGAGCTCATCTGGGCGAAGCCCGCAATATTGCCGACCCCGAAACCGTTCTGGCAGTGGCACGGGATCTCGGGTTCGAGGCGACTGTCTTTGGCGATGCGTTCGACGATCCACACACGGCCCGGGTCGTCGAAGCCGATAGGCAACTGGCCCGCGCTCTTCAGGTCCACTCCATTCCCACGCTCATCGTGCGCGAAACAGGCGCGCGCCTCGTCAACGGACCGCGGGAAGACCTTGCCGCACAGCTCCGCGCCGCCCTCCGCCTTGTCGCCTGAAAGGAGACCCTCATGACCTCTTTCGCCCGTCTTTCGCGCAGCCGGATCCACCGCCGCAGGTTGTGCGAATTGGCACGGGATCTCTCGCCGCACATGCGGCGCGATATCGGCCTTGATGCCTGCGCCAGACCACCCCGGCTGCCCCATCACCTGCTCTGGTGAGCCCCGAACAAGGAGATACGATCCATGTCACGCACCAGCGACATTCTTCTCACGGCGCTCGCCCCGGCGATCTGGGGCAGCACCTATATTGTCACCACCGAGGCGCTGCCGGTGGGCTATCCCGTGACCCTTGCCGCGCTGCGCGCGCTGCCCGCCGGCCTGCTCCTGCTTGCCCTCACGCGCTGCCTGCCGCCACGCGCATGGCTTGGCCGCGCCTTCCTGCTCGGCAGCTTCAACTTCGCCCTGTTCTGGGTGCTTCTGTTCGTGGCCGCCTATCGGCTGCCGGGCGGAGTCGCGGCGACGCTCGGATCGCTGCAGGCGATGATGGTCATTCTCATGGCGCGCGGCTGGCTCGGCACACCGATCCGGGCTGGCGCGGTCGCCGCGGCGGCAACCGGCATACTGGGCGTCGCACTGCTGTTGATCGGACCCGAGGCCGCACTCGATCCCATCGGTGTCGCCGCGGGTCTGGGCGGTGCCGCCTCCATGGCGGCGGGTACCGTGCTCAGCCGCAAGTGGCAGCCGCCCGTCTCGGCGCTGAGCTTCACCGCGTGGCAGCTGACCGCCGGGGGGCTTGTCCTTTTGCCGTTCGCACTGATCATCGAACCGCCCTTGCCGCCGCTGACGGCGACGAACCTGGCCGGGCTGGTCTGGCTTGGCCTCATCGGCGCGGCAGCCACCTATGCGCTCTGGTTCCGGGGTGTCGCCCGGATCGAGCCCGGTGCCGTCGCCATGTTGGGCATGATGAGCCCCGTTACTGCGGTTTTCCTGGGCTGGGTGGTGCTTGGGCAGTCGCTCTTACCCCTGCAGGGCTTGGGCGCGGTCATCGTCCTTGCCTCCGTCTGGGCGGGGCAGCGCGCGAACCGGACCAGCGCCCGTGCTACATTCGCGCGGCACAAGCCGGTGCTTGCAAGAAATGTCTGACCAGGTGTCAATAAGGACGGTCCCAATGCCCAAGCTTACCCTCACCCCCGATCTTGCGTGCGAGATATGGCTCGCCGGGGCTGTTTTACCTCGCGATCATCATGACGGGCTTTGGTGCCGAACTTGGCCTGCGCGCGCCCCTGATCGATCTCAGCGATGCCGCTCTGGCCATTCTGCTCTACCGGATCTTTCGCGCCATAGCGCCGGGCCTGGCGCTTTCGGCCATGGTCTGCCGGCTGATCCAGACCGTGTTGATCGTTGTCAGTCTCATGGGGCTCATGACCGGGTGGCTGGTTTTGGTCCGCGCGGATATTCTGGCCGATGCGCCCGCGCTCGCCTTTCTTTTGATGATAGCCTCCAATGCCTGCCGCGGGCTGTATTTGGTTCTTCTGAAGAAATGGCGCATGCACCCTAAGCCAGATGAAGGTTTATTCGTGATATTCGTTGTTGGCATTGTCGTCCTGCTGCCGTTCATTGTGATACATGAAGCTGGTACATCTCAGCCATTGGACTACTCTTGGCAGGTCTGGGGATCGATCCTGTTCATTGGTGTTGGCATGGGTGCTATCTACCTCCACCTGATAAATTTTGGTACAAACGAAGTCGGTGTTTCGACAGCTTCTCTATTTGCCTATCTCGTGCCGATATTTGTTGCGGTCGAAGCCGTGGCTGCAAAGGGCATGGACAATCGGACCTATCAAGGCGTTGGTGGTGCGTAGATTGTCAGTGGTGTTTTGATCGCAACCCGTTTGCACCATCGGCCAACGGCTGCGGACCATCCGCCTCATTGATACATGCGTTGCCAGAGGCACGGGGCCTGGCTTCTTATCTGGCTGAACGATTCGAAAGAAGTGCTATTGCGGCACCAGGCAGACCGAAAAGGGCCAAGCTCAATCCGGCAACCCAGCTTCCCGAAGATCTTCAACGAACCTGTCAATATCGCGTTGTTGCAGGTTTTCGAATGCCAGACGGACGCGGGAACAGGTCATGTCGGGGCGTTTTTCTTGGCTCTGACGAATCATTCGTCTCGCGGCGCCTATGGCTTTCTGCCGAATTAGTATTGCCGCCAGCACATAGCGACCGAACGGATCAACCGATTTTCCCTCCAATGCTGTTCTCGCACAACTTTCGGCCTGGCCAAAACTGTCGAGAACATAAAGGCAAAAGGCTTTAGCCAACAATTTCACCTTGAAATAAGGACCCGATGGCCCAAACCGGGTAGCGGTCTCGAAATGCGATAACGCGAGCTTTGCCTGCCCGTTTGCGAGATGCGCATACCCAAGAACCAAATGAGCGTTTGCCGCGCTTGGATTTAGACTGACCGCGAGCTGAGCCTCTGCAATCGCGGTATCGTGTTTGTTGAACTGAGTGTAGGCACGGGCAAGACTTGCGTGCGCAAAACTACTTTGTTCATCCAATGCCACGGCCCGCTCTGCGTGATATAGCGCGCGTTCCTTCGCCTCTTCCCGATCATCGACCTGGACGAAGAACAGTTTCCGAAGCTCGGCGTTCGCAATCACCGCGTGCGCAAGTGCATATTCTGGTGCGATGTCGATAGTTCTGGTTAGAATATCCTTTGCCTTCTGTGTATCTTCATCTGTGAATTTGAAGAGATGCCATAGCGCTTTTTGAACCCTGTCCCAAACGTTGACCTCACCACGTTTCAACCGGGCTTGTTCGCGTAAGTCGAACCGTAACTCCCAATCTATGTGCCCGACAACGGCTGACGCGATCTCCTCCTGCAAGGAAAAGACATCTTCTGTCTTGTGATCCAGGCGATCAGCCCAAAGATCATGCCCGGTCGATGTATCTACCAGATGGGCAGTCACGCGAACGCGCTGATCGTCATAACGCACGGAACCCTCTACCAAATAGTGGGCCCCGAGACGTTGTGCGATCTCTTCTCCAACCAAAGAAGCATCCTTGAGGAGCTGGGTGGAGGTTGGTGAGACGACTGACAGCCAATCCACTTTGGCAAGTTCGGTTACAAGTTCATGGTTGATGCCAGCCACAAACCCGTTGGTGTCGCTTTGCCCACTAAGGCAGTCGAAAGGTAGCACTGCGATTACTGGTTTTTGCGGCGCTGGAAGCTGAGTGATCATCTGATCAAACAGACGGTCTTTTTCGGGTGGAGGCTCGGTTCTTGGTGCAAGCGTTTCGGCCTTAGATTGAGAATCAGACATAGCTCCCCGTGTCGCTGGAAAACGGAACACTGGACCGTGTCTGGGCCATTCAACATTGTTGAGTGTCATGTAGTCTTTGAGATTGTGAGCTGCATACAAGAATGCGTGGCTGCGTGCGCCGACGTTGAGGTTCTTGTGTGCAAAATTCAGGCCCACGGCGACACGGGCCAGCAAGTATTGGCTTTCCATAAAGCTTAGCCGATGGCTTTCGTGGCGCTCGACCCAACTCATAGCGCCTCGCCGAAGAGTTCTGACGAACTCGACGAGGCCGACGTCATCCTGCCAAAGCCCCAATGTGTGGTGTTTCGAATGAAAGAGGCCTAAGTCATCTAGGATGGCATCCCATTGGGCAGGTATGCAGTTTCCGCGCCGCGCCAGAAGGTACGCCATCTCGAAATACGCATGATCGTAAAACAAGAATTGCTTGTCTTCATACATGGCCAAATCGATCAGAAAATAATCAGGATCGCGGGACTGGTGCGATCGAACCAGTACATTGTAGCCATGGAGGTCCCCATGCACCCGTCCCTTTGCCGCTCTTACGCTCAACCGGCCCGGCAGGTTCTTTTCAAAGGCAAAGGCCAGCGGGTTTGGGTACCAATGCCCTTCAAACATAAGACAACGCTCGTGCGGGTCATGTCCGCAAACATCCAAAAGAAAGTGATGTAGCCGGCCTGGCTCAGGATCCAACCTGTAGCCGAGCCATCCAGCAAGCAGATCCTGAGGCGAGTGCAAGCCAGGCGCCATCTTGTAATCGATATTCCAGTCGTCAAGCAGGCTTCTCGACAGCCGCTCTAGAACGTTCAAGGCCGGCTCATAGCCGCAATCGTTCCAGGGAAGTGAGTATTCAAGTCCTTGCGCCACAACGGTGGACAGGATCGCAATCTTACCCTCGTGTTCCAAAGAGTGGACGACCCGCGCCAGGTGCTTTGATCCAAACGCGGGAACCGCTTCAAACGCTTCCAGATGCCTTTGGTTTTCGGCCTTTTCATTCCATTCCGGATCGGGCAGGGCGTCGAACTTAAGTATGGCCTGGCCGCTGAACGTGTCGCATGTAATGTCGACAATATAAACTAGGGCTCCGGACTTACCGGCACTTAGCTGCCGGTGAAAATAAATCTCATCCTTTACCAACCAGCGGTCAGTTATCAGCGGCAGAAGCTCAATGTACGCTTCAGGCCATCCGAGATCATCGATGGCGTGCATTAACGACACTCCGCAGAAGTTCGGCTAAGGACTGTGCAAATCTGTAAGGCGGCAACGTTTGGTGACATGATACACAAACAATTGCGTGAACCAAGGCGTTTAAGTTGACCGGTCAGAGTATTCCGCGCGGCGGCTTGATCTGCCTAAAGAAGACCCAACGGCCTGCAACATGCATGAAGGACAGCTTTACGAGTGGAAACATGAATCAGCTGTTGAACGCGATTATTAACTGCATCGGGCCGCGAGAGTAGGCTTTGCAAAAAGTAGGGCTTTAGTACGCTTTCCTTCCTTTGAGCCGCGCCGCGAACTCAAACCCAAAGCGTTTTGGGTATAATGCTCGAAAACGGTGTTCTGTATAGTTAACCAGATAACTCTGATAATCGAAGCCGACCTTCGAAACGCCAACTGGGTGGAAGCTCTGTGGCAAACTTTGTTCCCACCGATCAGACCACGCGCCGTTTTGGTGGTGCATCTGCCGATCATCATGTATCTGGTTGTAGAGACAGACGGATACCTAGCGGACGGAACCAAACTTGTGGACGGAATTGATAAGATCGACGGGGCTACCGAGGCGGTAGCGCTGTTTTTATTGTCAATTGCGTTCATCCGGCTCATTTCGCCGGAGCGCTTGGCAACCACCCCCGACTGAAAGACGTGGTGGCTAACGCTTCGAGTTGCTCGCATGCGGAACTTGGCGAAGCAGATGAATTGGACCAAGGCGATCCAATTGAGCTTGGAAAGCAGACTGCCGCGATTGCACGGAAGAATCCGTAGGTTCAAGTAGTTGGAGGGTGTTACGGAACCGATATACGCCAGCTGAAACCGATGGTCAGCGAATTGGCGCAACCAACTTGGTTCAAATTGCTCGTTTATGCTGAAATCTGAGGCAATACTATGATTTCTTCCTACAACCTGTCATATGGCGGTCCAAAGTTGCTGTCCGCGCGGATGTTTATTGCTGCATTGCGGATTCCCAGGAGCGGACTGTGATAGGCGGCTGTTGATAGTATTACTGCTCGAAACGAAGCAAAGACTCGATTTCACATCCAGAATGGTTTTCAGGGGGCCGGGTCAATGAATTGTCCTAGTCATCTTGGATTCAGAAACCAAATTCCGTTGCGCGGCTACCTACGGGTGGCCGATTGACGGTTTGTTGGGGTTATCTTTCCATTCTTTGATCTTGAGAGCTCTTCCTAAGCCTTTCGCCAACGCATCGAGGTACGGACCTGAAAACATAACTTGAACTTTCTGTTCTGTGTCCTGGTTGATACTTCCGCCTGTGTCGTCAACGAGCGGGTTCGTATCGGTAAGGCCGTTGTCTCAAGCCGCGCGGACAGACTGGAAATGCGCCTCGCCATCTAGGAAGAAGCCATCGCTGGCTTTTGTGAAGGAAACAGTTTTCCACTCATCTCGCCGGCCCCGGCGCCCTAATCCTTCATGGTCTCGAGCGGAGAAGAGTTTGTGATATACTTGATAACTTCGTTGCTGACAGTCGGCAATTTATTGGAGCTCCTCCCATGTTGCGCCGTGTCCAATGGTAAGAGGTTAGCAATGAGGTTGAATGAAGGTCGAAACTCCGGCGATCCCGTGAAAATAGCGTCACAATTCAACTCGTCTTTGATAGAGGCCGGTGTCCCACTCTGGCGCGCAAATATCCGTCATCCACGCCGTGGTTCGGGCAAATTCGCTCTTGTCGCTCCGGCGCTTCCAGCGGTTATTGAGCGTCTTGGGCGGACGGTATTACTCTCACGCTGGCAGTGGACCAGCATCGCGCGTGGCGAAAAAATTTGCAACGATCAGGGCAGACTGTTTTCGGAACTTGAATTTGGAGCCAATTTACCTTTCACATCGGGATGGGCGCCCAGCTCGCTCTCAGCGTCAGCAAGCGAAATTGCTTCATCTTCACCGGCAGCAAGGACGGCAGTTTCAGGCGTAACCACCCTTGCGGGAGCGCTGACTCTAAATGCAGTCTTCTCGCCCTCGGGAACTGCGGACTTAGTCAGAATTCGCCAAATCGTAAATAGTATCATCAGGCAATGCGCTGCGACGGTTGTAAGAAACAAACCCCGCGGCCCGAGTGCTGTCATGGCGAAACCAGCGATCAACGGCCCTACAATTGAACCTAAGCCGAAGACCATCAAAAGGCCGCCTGAGACTTGGATGGACGTTCCAGGTGGTGCATGGTCGTTCGCGTGCGCAACAATGATTGGATACATCGCAAAAATTGCAGCGCCGAACATCCCGACCAAAGCAAGGTTCATGACGCGCGACTCCGGCGCAAGAAGGACAAAAGCCAGATCCGAAGCAAGAGCTACGACCGCTGTAAAAAGTAAGACTTTACGCCGGTCCATTCGATCACTTGCAAATCCAATTGGAATTTGTGCAAAAGCTCCGGCCAAAACCGGAATACTCGCGAACAAAGCTATTGCAGTAAGTGATAGCCCAACGCGATCCGCATACACCGCAGCAAGAGTCCCAAATGCTGCATTTGAAATGCCAACAAGAAAGACCGCAGCGACCGCAACTGGTGAGTTTCGCCACAACGCCGGTAGATCGAGACGCACAGATGTCAGGGGTGCTGGCGATGCCGAGGTTGACAGGGCAGTTGGTATAAGCGCCAAACAATAGACCATCGCGCCTACGGCAAAGAAAATGAAACCCGATGCATCTCCCAGTGAGATAGCCATCTGACCGGCTGTCACCGCACCCAGGTTAACCATCGTGTAGACACCAAAGACTGTACCACGCGTATTGGGTTCAACCTTGTCGTTGAGCCAAGATTCGACGATCATTGCTGCGCCAGCAAAACAAAATCCTGATACTGCGCGCGACGGTATCCAAGCCCACGTTTCCACTACAACGGCCTGGAAAAGGATCGTTACGGCAGCGAGAGCACACATTACGCCGAAGGTTCGAATATGCCCTACTGCCCCAACAAGCCTTGGTGCAACAAGGCATCCTGCTACATAGCCAACTGCCCACCCCGTTCCTAAAAGGCCGAGAGAGCTGGCGGAAAAACCTTCGAAGGATCCACGAACGGGAAGTATCAGACCGTGGACACCACCTGCAAATAGAAGAAGCCCTGATCCAAGAAGTAGCGCTGATATCGGTAAGAGCTGTCGGAACATCGGCTCCAGCCTAATGTCAAATTGGGAAATGAGAAGCTATTTTGCTCGCAAACGCGATTTGGCGAAGGTGATCAAGGCTTTCTGTCCAGCAGTTTGGTCAACCTTTGGCAATCTGCTTTCGCTACAACCACTTCGAGAGTTTGAATACGACGTAAAGTGCAATTCCGATGGCAACCGACGCCAGTGTCAGCGCCCAAAACGCAAAGGGCGCACTCAAGCCGGGCATTCCGGCAATATTCACGCCAAACAGTCCAGTCAGAAATCCGAGTGGCAGAAAGATCGCGGCCACGACAGACAAGAGATAGCCGTTTCGAGCAAGCGCATTCGCGTGTTCGGCGTCCATTTGCTCCTGAAGGGCTGTCAAGCGGTCCCGGCTTGCATCCAGTTCCTCAAGCGTACGGCGAGTGCGGTTCGCGGTTTCATTGACCAATACGGATGCGTCGCTGTGAATTACGCTACTTTTCAATGAGGACAAAGCATCGAGCGCATCGCGTTGCGGGCTGATATAGCGCCGAAGTTTGATCACCGTTTGCCGCAATCGCGCAATGCTCTCTGGTTTGATTTCATTTCCTGAAAGCCCAACCTCTTCGAGAGAGTCTGTCTCGTCTTCAAGTTCAAGGGAAACAGCCTCAATCCGCTTTGTGAGCCCCGAAGCAAGTTCTGCCAAAAATGCACCAACACTTTCCGGCCCCGTACCGCTTTCGGCTTTTAGGCGAAGACTATCTGCTACCCAGACTTTGCGCACACGGGCAGATACGATGGTTCTTTCCGTGGCCCAGAGCCTTAGAGAAACCATATCCTCCGGAGACGCGTCAGGGTTCAGGTTAACGCCGCGCAGGTTCAGGATGATGCCATCCTCGTGCAGATCACATCGTGGTCGCGTTTCGGATTGAAGCAATGCTTGCGCGGCTATGTTTGGCAGTTGTTCGGATGCCCATTGCCTTAAGCCGCTGTCGGCGAGGTCGAAATGAATCCAGCGGTAACCGTTTTGCTGCCTTGCAAAGGGTTCTAGCCACTCTGAAGAGACGGGGACTGCTTGGCCAGCTACTATATCAAACGCGCAGATGGGAGTGACTGTTTGGGTGTTCATTGGCAATCCTTCTTTATGTGGGTTGGAAAGTTAAGACCACTGATGCTGGCCGCAACACGGATTGCCTATTAAGAGTGTGCAGCTTTACTCCTATGCAATACCTTTCCGCACTAGGGTCTGGGCAATCAATCCAGACCACCCCGGCTTCGCCGCGCAGAAATGTGGCAAGGGTCATGCTGTTGCTGCGCATCTAAATGATTGGCTTTGTGGTAGGAAAGGCAAAGCGCAATGGCGACCTCGATACTCTCGCCGGTCTCATAGTCAAAACAGTGTTCCGGTCCGCAGAGTTCCAGAATCTCCCCGAGTTGGATCAGTTTCGATACCGTGGCGCCGCAGTGATCACAGAACCCGTTTGCAAGAGCAGCCTTGAGTTCCGGTAGTTCCACAGTTTTTTGAAAGTTGCACTTTCACTTACTCACATGCTTCCAAAACCCCACGTAACGCAATCAGCGATATCTCGGCGATGTCAGACTTCAAGGCTCGGCGATGAGATTAAGGGGGCTTGTGGTCTGGGTTCAGCCCTTCCTTTGAGCTGAGATTTTGGTTTCGGAATTAATCTAACTCGTATTCAACAAACGGAGGCCGCGAGGCTGCGAAGCTGTTTTGCGGCTTGGCCCGGCAACCCATCAACGTCGCTCCCATCAAACACCGCATAGGCTGCGTATGCGAAGCGCGGCGCAGCCTCTATCAATGCGAGCCAGCCTTCTTCAAGCTCTGGCATAATCACACGCTTGGGAAAGTATCCGGCTGCAGGAACTGACTTCAGATACTGAAGGCCCAGGGTTCCGATGCCAAGCTGAAGGCGCGGCGTGTCAAGCTCCGGAAAGTTCAACAAATGGTCTGCTCGGAACTCAGGGCCCCAATCAATAAAGACATAGTTGACGCTGTGAACGGTAGGAAGGGCCAACGGGCCGCTGGTGACAAGAACAAACTCATCTTCAAAGAGTTGTAATGCAGAGAGGCTCGACACGCTTCGCGGCCGATACATGATTGCAAGGTCCAGTTTTCCTTCTTCAATCTCGCGCGTCAGTGTTTCGGAAGAAGCGGCTGATGCTCTGATTGCAACATCGGGTAGCGATGTCATTAGGTCTGGCAAGGCATTTATGAGATATCCGTCCCAAAGGCTTGGCGCCGCGCCGATTTCCAACGCTGCTGCCATGGTGGCGGGAAGACCAGCGTCCAGCTTTGCCTGTGTCCAGGTGCGCACCAGAACCTGAGCGTGTTTCAGGAAATGCCGCCCTGCAATGGTCAGTGTTGCGCCTGACTTACCACGTTTGAACACCGGCTGACCAAGCTGTTGCTCAAGCGTTCGAATTCGCATGCTGACTGTTGATTGCGTGACATGAACTTTGTTCGCAGCATCGAAAAAGGTGCCCGTTTCAACAACCGCGAGGAAAGTTCGAGCAAGTTCAATATCCATAGCCAACCTATTTGAATATCCGATATTATCGGCGAGAAAAATTCGTTATTCAACAAGATACGTGTGTGCCATACTCTCTATGTAGCGCGAAAGTGCCCCCACCAGATCGGAACGCCAATCAACAATTCTCGTTTGTAGTGGAGATCCCGAGCTGAGGAACCGTTGCAATCTGAATCCTGTGAATTTGCCACCCACACCGGAGCGCTGCACCAACCCCACAATGGGCAAGAAGCCCATTTTCTCATGGAGAAAACAAAATGAGTCGAGTTTCTGTTGTTGCTCTTCTCTCTTCGCTGTTTGCTGTTCCGGCATTCGCTATGCCCGCTGATCTTGACATGGACGGTGATGGCCTGGCGTCTCTGGCAGAGCTTCAGACCAAGTATCCTGAAGTCTCGGATGATCTCTTCCTGGAGATCGATGCGAATGCAGATGGTTTCATCAATGACGACGAATTGGTTGCCGCCGTTGACGCAGAACTTCTCCCTGGTCCCACAGGTGATCAGTAAGCAAAGGTTGTCACGGCTATGAGGAAGCCAATCCCGCCCCACAAATGGCTGCTTGCCGCGATGGGTATTTGGTTGGTTTTGTCCCCCTTTGTCCTGTTTCGGGAGGAAACACTGTTGCAGGGCATGGCTGAACTTGAAGCAATCGCCTTCATGGCAACTGGCATTGTTGTTCTGGTCATGTCCGGCGCTGACGGCCGGAGCCACCTTCTCGCACGGGTGGCTCCGGTTTCAGCTCTGGGGTTCCTATTGATCGCGGCTCCAACGTCGCTGAGCTTCACCGGCCATATTGTGGCGACGGCCAATGCATGGCTAACGGGATCAGCGCTGATCGCGCTCGTCGTATGGGAGGTAATGGCGAGCCGCGGATTGCGTGCAATCTCGTAACCTGGCGCGGGGCGGGCAACTGCCCCGCGTTTTTACATTCAGACTATCTAAATGATCTCGTCTTCATCGAACATTGGATCGCCGTCGAGCTGATTGGCGATCATGTCGATCCGCATTTCAACATCCGCGCTCGTCGTTTTGGCGATATGAAACAAGGCGTCGCCCTCGTGCACAAATGGCAAATTAGTGCGTCCTACAATGATGCCGTCCGCTTCTCCAAGAACGTCCATTCTGATTTCCCCAAACGGGTCCGAAATCCGGCCGAGCAAGTCGCCGACCTCTACATATTCGCCCGCCGCCTTGAATGTTCTTAGCAATCCACCGGCCGGAGCGCGTACCCAGGAACTCATTCTTGCATGAACGGGCGCCTCACGCACAGACGCGATCCCGCGCTTGGCAACCATGCCCATCGCGTTCATTACCCGAAGAATACCGGCGAGCCCCGCCCGCGCCGAAAGCTCGTCAAATCGAAGCCCTTCGCCACCTTCAAACAGCAATACATCGACGCCGCGCTCTTGGGCTGCCTTTCGCAGCGACCCGTCGCGCAGCTTTGAAATCATGACGACCGGTGCACCGAACGCATCGGCGAATCTGATCGTTGCATCCGAGGCCGGAGAAACTCGTATTTGAGGCAGGTTGGTGCGATGAATAGCGGCAGAATGAAGATCGATACCGAGATCGGAACGCTCAACAATTTCGGTCATGAAGATATGTGCGAGGCGGCCCGCCAATGATCCGCCCTCGCTACCGGGAAAAGACCGGTTCAGGTCGCGCCTGTCCGGAAGGTATCTCGATTGGGTCATGAAGCCGAACGCGTTCACTATAGGCACAACCAGCAACGTGCCCGCGATCTTGTCGAGTTGAGGGGCCCGTAGCAATCGCCGTGCGATTTCGACGCCAATCACTTCATCGCCATGAACCGCCGCGCTGACAAACAGGACCGGCCCTGGGCGGCGGCCATGAACCACATGCACTGACATGCTGACCGGCGTATGATCGGACATCACGCTCACCGGCAGGTCCAGCGTAGTCCGCGTGCCTGCCGGGACGGTGAAACCGCCGATTTCAAATGGCTCGCGCATGGCTGTTATCCGCGCCCGCGTGTCTTGGTGTTTCCCTTGGTGGCGTTCTTTTCCAGGAACTCGACGATCTTGCCTGCAACATCAATGCCAGTTGCCTTTTCCACCCCTTCAAGTCCGGGTGAGGAATTCACCTCCATGACAACCGCCCCATGATTGGCGCGTAGCATATCTACGCCACAGACATTCAGCCCCATCGTCTTAGCTGCACGCACAGCGACAGAGCGTTCCTCGGGTGAGATCTTGATAGGCTGGGCGCTCCCGCCCCGGTGCAGGTTGGATCGGAACTCTCCTTCGGCCCCCTTCCGCTGCATCGCCGCGATAACGCGGCCACCAACCACAAGCGCACGAATATCTGTACCGCCCGCTTCCTTGATGAACTCCTGTACCATGATGTTAACTTTCGCGCCGCGAAATGCCTCGACCACGGATTTTGCCGAGCGGTTTGAGTCGGCAAGAACCACCCCGATGCCCTGCGTACCTTCCAGAAGCTTGACCACCAGAGGAGCGTCCCCCGCGAGTTTGAGAACTTCGTCGGTTTGCTTTGGATCATGAGCGAACGTGGTGACAGGCAGGCCAATGCCGTCCCGCGCCATGAGTTGCATGGAGCGCAGCTTGTCGCGCGATCTGCCAATCGCCACTGACTCGTTGAGTGGAAAGACCCCCATGATCTCGAACTGTCGCAGCACGGCCAATCCATAGAATGTGACCGATGCTCCGATCCGGGGGATCACCGCGTCGTAGTGTCCGAGGTTTTTGCCGTCACAGTAAACCTCCGGTCGACGCGACGCTATGTTCATGTAGCAGCGCAGCGTGTTCACGACATCAAGTTCATGCCCCCGCTGTTCGGCGGCTTCCTTGAGGCGCTTGTGCGAGTAAAGATCAGGGTTCCGGGCCAGCATCACAATTTTCATTCTCGGCTTCCCTCTATGTCTTTGATGTTAGCTTTTTTCTTGGTATTGCTAGGTGTTTTGGTGCTTTCAGTAGATATGAATGACCCGGATCGACAAGGATACCGCGCCTGCGAATGGCTGTGCGGCCGAGAATCAAGTCAAATTCCATCTTCGCGCGGTTGGCCAGAGAGACGTCGATCTGCCATCGATGCCGTCCGAGCAAAAGCTGCGTTCTCACGATCAATCGACGTTCGGGGACACCACCTGTGTTCTTGATTTCGCGCTCGTCGACAACCCTGGTTCGAACCCGGTTTGGTGAACGGCGGTTTTGGACTGGTATCATGAACTCGACCCATCGCTCGCCGTCAATTTCAAACACTGTCTGGTCCACAGCATGGAGTGCTGCGGTTCTTGCACCGGTGTCTATCTTGGCCGGGATATTCTCTATTCCGAATTCGGGCAGGCTTATGCGTTCACGCCAACCTATGATTTCCGGGTTTGAGACACGCTTCACCATAGCATTTACTCTAAGCAATCATCGTTGGCACGTCTGTAGTTCACAAACGAATTGGCGCTCATCACGACATAGAACGTATCCATGTCGATTAACACGTACCCAAGTTCAAAAAGTGCAACCGACAGTGCACGGATGTCTGTTTCGTATAAACGTCTACGCCCTGCGATCCGACGGACGAGCTTGTCCGGGATTCGATAGCGTCCATTTGGCTTACCGCCAAAGTCCTGATCGTAAAGTTCGGCCAGGCGTACGGCGGTCATAGATGTCCAGTCACTTTCAAGCATGACTTTTACCTATATTGACAAAAATAATTTGTCTATAGACAAAAATATTCTGATATAGGGCTTTCACTGAACAGAATCTCCACCAATGAAACGAAGATGAGAGACATCGATACTATCCCGAAGGAACTGGAAGCGCAGTTGCAGCAAGCCCTGGCAGAGCGTGACGGGGCTGAGCTCGCAAAACTGCTTGATCCGCTTCCGTTGAGTGATGCCCTGCGTGAACTGCTCAATCTGCCAGTAGAGCAGCGGAGTGCCGCACTATCTTTGCTGTCACCGGAACTGGCTGCCGAACTTGTCGAAGAGGCTCCGAACGCGATGGCGGTCGACCTTGTCGAGCGCATGGAGTCTGAGCAGGCCGCAGAGGTCATCGAAGAGCTGGATTCCGATGTTCAGGCTGATGTCATAGGAGAGCTTGAAGACGCAGATGCGGAAGCGATCCTTACCCGGATGGATCCTGGGGACGCCGCAAATGTACGTCGGCTGGTGGAATATGAGGATGATGTTGCAGGAGGCCTCATGGTTGCCGAAGCCTTCACGTTTTCCGAAACCGATACAGTGGGAAGAGTGCTCAGGCGCTTCGCCAATGAAGAGTATGACCTTGAACGCTATCGGGGTCAGCATCCCTATGTGCTGGATTCAAATGGTGCCCCAATTGGAGTGGTCTCATTACGCAGTCTCGTGTCCACTCGTCGAAGCGCGCGTTTGACCGATATCATGGCGCCTCCAATTGCCGTCCCGGCCAACATGCCGCTGGAGAAATTAGAAGACTTGTTCGATGAACACCCGTTTCTTGGATTACCGGTCGTGGAGGCGGACGGGCATCTGGTGGGCGTCGTCTCGCGGTCTGCCGTCGATGAAGCCCTTCTGGAACGTGCGGAATCGGCCAGCCTGAAACGCCAGGGCGTCTTCGGTGATGAACTTCGCTCGATGCCGCTGCCACTTAGGGCGCGGCGGCGGCTTCAATGGCTTTCGGCCAATATCGTCCTCAACGTCATAGCAGCCAGCGTCATAGCCGCCTATGAAGAAACGCTTGCCGCGGTAATCGCGCTTGCAGTGTTCCTGCCGATGGTGTCCGACATGAGCGGCTGCTCGGGCAATCAGGCCGTCGCCGTCAGCATGCGCGAGTTGTCCCTCGGCCTTGTCCGGCCCATCGACGCCATGCGTGTCTGGTTCAAAGAAGTGTCGGTCGGGGTGATCAATGGGTTCGTTCTGGGGCTTCTGATCGGCGTCGTTGCCTGGATGTGGAAAGGCAATCCGTTTCTGGGGCTGGTGATTGGTGGAGCACTTGGGCTCAACACCGTCGTCGCCGTGTCCATTGGCGGTGTTCTACCATTGCTGTTGAAGCGCATCGGTCAGGACCCCGCCGTCGCCAGCGGCCCTTTATTGACGACTATAACCGACATGGCGGGGTTCTTCCTCGTATTGAGCCTTGCAACCGCAATGATGCCACTTCTGGTTTGACGCTTTCCCGCACCCGAACCATCAGTTCGGCCGGGTGCCTTCTCATGAGGAATAAAGAATGACGATCTCAAGCATTGTCGACACACCGAATCTGAAAAGACGCCCGTTCTGCGACGCAGACACAACCGTGTTCGAAGCGGCGGTGACCATTGCGCTATTGGAGGTGAATGCGCTTGCGGTCCTTGAGGATGGGAAGTTGGTCGGGATCATCACGGATCACGACGTGCTGTTGTGTCTCGCGGACTCAGGTTCGGCCTTCTACGAACAAACAGTGGATGACTGGATGACAGAGAAACCAATTACATGTGCAACTGGCTCGAAGCTTTCAACCGCTCTCAATCTGATGGCGAAACACGACATTCGAAACTTAGTCGTCACCCAACGCGGCGAGCCTTATTCCGTCGTTAGCAGCAAAGAGATACTGGCAAGGATTCATGAGGAAGACGAATTGGAACTGAAAGTATTGCGCGACAGAGAACGCAATAAACCCGGTCGATTTGTTGTTTGAGACGTAATGGCAACTGCATAAATGAGCAAAACCAGAAGGGCCGCCGATACGACAGGTAAGCTGTATGCGCAGGCTGCAGCGCTGCCTTTGAGACTGTCAAACGCTTCTAAGGTAGAGGTGTTGATGGTGACGTCCCGAGATACAGGACGTTGGGTTCCACCAAAGGGATGGACGAACAAGAGAAAAAGTCCTTGGTCATCCGCGAAGATCGAAGCCTGGGAGGAAGCAGGCGCAATAGGCGCTATTTCCAAAACACCGGTCGGGACATACGACTACAACAAAATCCTCAATGACGGCACCGCAATAACTTGCCGCGTGACACTCTACCCGATGGTTGTGCAGAAACTCAGCAAGAAGTGGAAGGAAAAACACGAGCGAACAAGGTGCTGGTTCTCACCCGAGCAAGCGGCAAAGAGTGTGTGTGAACCGGAGTTGGGAGCAATGATTTCGAGCATTGATGCTCGGCCAGACTGGTTGCGAAAAATGTTGAAGAAATACCCCAGTGTCTAATGTGCACATATCTGCTCGCCCCGGAACTGTTACACCGTGTTGGACCAATCTGGAAAAGACTGACAATGGTATCATCGAAATGCCGGGCAATGGGGCCGGACGGTCAACCCTTTTTGTGCACCACGACGATAAATTGGGTCATCGAAAAGAAGAAGCGTCCGACTTTTGCAAGGCTATGCTGTTCGTCAAACCACGATTGCGCAACAGCGGGTTCAACATGGTCATTTGCGACAGCGTATTGCTTCATGAGGTGCATCATCATGATTGCGAGGCCATCAGGCTTTAGCTGGTAATCTGTCATTGTGAACGGCAAGACATCTTCCACAAAGTTGCCGCGAGCCTTTATCAGTGCGGGCAGTCTTTCCGGGAGGGAACCACTCACAAAGTGTTGGTTCCAAGAAGTTAGCATTTTTTGCATTCTGTCAGGCTCGCCGCTGAACCAGATTAAGCTACCAAAGTGGAGATCACTGATGACAAGGCGCCCGCCGGGTTTGACGCACCGCAGCGTGTCATCCAGTGCACCGTCTATATCGTCGATGTACTCAAAGACCTGTACCGAGACGGCCTTGTCAGCACTCTCATCCTCAATGGGCAAGCTATTTGCAGCACCAGCACGAAACTCCACGTTTGCGTAGTCGCTGCATCGTTCTCTCGCGGCTGCTGTCATATCCTCGCTTGGGTCGATTCCGATGACATAGCCATCCGAGCCGACTGCGCGGGCCAACTCCGCTGTTAACATCCCGTTGCCACAACCGACATCCAAAATAGTCTCACCAGGAGCCGGGCGCAGCGCATCAAATGAAGCCTGTCTTCGCCGTGTCAATTCGGCTCCCTGATAGGCGATTTCAAGTAATCTCGTTGTTTCAGCGTCAAATTTAAGCAACTCGCTCCCCTTACAAAGACCACAAGTCTCCAAACCTTATCAGAAAATGGGTTATCTACGAAAAGCAGACGGATCATTGAGGCTTGAACATGGATCTACCAAAATAACTGAAGGTGCCGACTGGTATCGACGAATGATTTAACCCCCGAGAGCGAAGGACGCATCTGCCGTTTTTTCGGACCAGCTTTTTGTCGTCGTTTGAAAGTTCGAACAACATCAATTCAAGGGATGTCGAGGCCGTTCTCGCGTCCAAAATCGGTATAGAAGCTGTCACTGCGGCATCGGCTTAAAGTGGCCTCGTCCGCATCTCTTGGATCGGTGCCAGGGCTTTGAACACCTGTTCCTTCTATGAAGCGGTTCACGAGATTAAAGACACCGCACACTTGGATAGCATCAAACAACGCACTCTCCGACCAGCCTGCGGCGTAGACCGCTTTTGCATCGGCTTCCGTCATTCGTGATGGCGAGACGGTGAGCTTTTCAATGTATGCTAGTAACGGTTTAAGATGATCCTCGATGGGCGCCGTATCGCGGTCTTCCATCAGTGCCTCGATTGTCTCGACTTCAACGCCATAGGCTTTGGCGAAAACGATGTGTGCGCCATGGCAATAGGCACAAGCATTCAAGCCCGAGACATAGGCTGCAATCAATTCACGTTGGGCGACCGATAGGTCGCTCTCTCCCCTCATCACCAAGCTTTCGTACGCACAAAGCGGGGAAAGTTTGTCTGGAAAGGCTTGATAGACACTTCCGAGTGTCGCGTCCTCCGGCAGAGATGGAAAAAGACGTTTCATTCAGTTTTCTTTCAATCTTGCTATGGATAGGTTTGCCTCAAAGTGAGGAAGCAACGATGTGTACGCTACCTTAAAGCAATTCCGGGTTCCGCACAGAGATTCTGCTGGAATACTGCCAACGGCAGGTTTGCCTGACGACACCCCAGGGGCTCTGTCGCAAACTTTGAGCGAACCTGTTAGGCCGACGGAAGTTTTGGTAGACGCGTGCTCAAAACAGACAGGGGCAGGTCGTGACAATCTCATTCAAAGGCGCTCACTTCCCAAGGGACGTGATACTACACGCAGTGTTCTTCTATCTTCGTTATTCTGTATCCTACCGGGATCTGGAAGAAATTCTGGCTGAGCGAAGCACTTCGGTTGATCACGCGACACTGAACCGTTGGATCGTTAAATACGCCCCTCTGGTCGCCGACCGGGCGCGTCGTAAGAAGCAATGCTGCGATCGATCCTGGCGAATGGACGAAACATGCGTGCGCGTCAAAGGTGAATGGGTCTACTTGTACCGCGCTGTCGACAAACACGGTAAGACCCTTGATTTCATGCTGTCAAAACGGCGGAACAAAGCTGCAGCGACTAAATTTTTCGCTCGTGCGCTCGAAGTAAACCGATTGCCCAGCAAGACTGTTATCGACAAAAGCGGCGCCAACACGGCCGGTATCAAAGCCGTCAACAAGATGTTGAAGGGCTTTGGTTGCCCGATCCCGATCCAGATGGTGAGACGGAAATTCCTAAACAACATAATTGAACAAGACCACCGATTTATTAAACGCCGGATCCGACCAATGCTCGGCTTCAAATCTTTTGAATCTGCTTCCGCTACGCTTGATGGGATTGAAGTTTCGCAGATGATCCGAAAGGGTCAGTTCGGACTCGGATTCTGTCCGTTCAAGCAGTTTGCGGAACTAGCCATCTAAAGACAGCAAATTTTAAGCGGCACTCAGACTTCAGAAAAAAGTGCGACAAAGCCCCTTCAGGCTTCTATCATTATTAGAAACTAGATATTTTGAGCCAAGCGAGAAGTCGATCGGTGAAGATGACAAATCAGAGATTCTCACCGCAAACTTGTTGCTCCCGTAGCTGCGACACACCCTAGGTTACTCAAAGTAGCCTGGGTGCGTCTTGTGAATGAACTCGATGGTTTCGTCGAGGCGGGACAGGTGTTTTCTAACAGCGGCTTGTGCTTGGTCATGGTCTCCTGCCGCCATGGCCTGTGCAATCTCTCGGTGATCGGCGAGGATGGCGTCTGCGGCACTGCCCTTTTCAAGACTGAGCATACAAAGCCGGTCAACCTTTTGCTTGGATTCTAGCATTACTTCAAATGCCATCGGATTGCCGCTGAGCACGTAGATCAGTTTGTGAAAATCATAGTCCAGAGAGTGAAACGCCGATAGATCACCATCACTGATTGCCTGCTCTTGTAAGGCGAGATTCTCTGCAAGTTTTGCTTCACGTGTTGCGTCCCAAACTTCCATTGCCCGATGGACGATCTCTAGCTCCACCGCCATTCTAACCAACCGCGCGAGAGCCACACGCTCCATAGAAAATCCTCGAACTACGGTCGCCTTTTGTGGTCGTATTAAGAGCAGATCTTCGTTGCCGAGCCTTGTGAATGCGTTGCGAACAGGTTGGCGTGATACGCCGAATCGGCTGGCTACCTCTGTTTCGGATAGCTTTGTACCGGGAAGAATTTTTAGCGAAACGATCTCGTCGTGTAGCGCTTCATAGACCGCATCGGTTGTGGTTCGTCTGACAATTTCTTCCACGGTATGTTGCTTGCGCCCTCTGTCTTAGTCACGTTTCAAATTACAGATTCACTGTTATAACATTGAAATAAAAAGAATATTCTATTTCACTTTGCTTGAGTGAACCAATATATGCCCGTCACCTATCAAATGCCCTGCGCTTTCGACTGTCAAGCAATCTGACATACTAGATGCCTACTGTTGACATAACTTGGATACTAGTGTCCCTTTAAGGGCAGCAGCGATTCTGGTTCTTGGGGGAAATCGAAAGCTACGTGGCTTACGATCTCTGAAATTCCATGAAAGCCAAATCCTGTCCAAAATTAACCGGGGAGGAGAACCCATGACTTTCACGAAATCGTTCTTTGCAACTGCGACCGCTGTGGCATTCATTGCAACGTCAGCTTCAGCCGAAAACTGGCGGGCCTGGAATATCCACAACGACGGCCATCCCAACACGGCTGCAATGGACAAGTTCGCCGAACTGGTTAACGCTGCTACAGAAGGCGAAGTTACCGTCGATGTGTTCCACGGAGGTGTTCTTGGCTCCCAACCGGATGCCCTAGAACAAGTTCGTATCGGGGCAATCGAGGTTGGTAACTTCAACCTCGGTCCCATTGGCCCAATGGTGAAAGAAGCTAACCTTGTATCGCTTCCTTTCATCTTCAAAGATGTGCCGCACATGTTCCGCGTGCTGGACGGCGACGCCGGTGAGGTTGTCTCATCTGCGATGGGTGAAGCAGGCATTCTGCCACTGGCATGGTTTGATGCCGGTGCGCGTTCTTTCTACAGTCAAAAGCCGATCAACACGCCCGCAGATGTCGAAGGTCTGAAAATCCGCGTGATGAACAACGATCTTTATACATCTATGATTTCAGCTATGGGCGGTAACCCGTCGCCAATGGCCTTCTCCGAAGTTCAGCAAGCGCTGAAAACCGGCGTTGTTGATGGTGCGGAGAACAACTTCCCGTCGTTCAAGAATGTCGGTCACTATGAAGTGACCACAAATTATTCTTTGTCCGAGCACCTGATTATCCCCGAGTGCATCTGCGTGAACACGGCCAAATTCAATGCCCTGTCTCCTGCATTGCAAACCGCTGTGCGCGGTGCAGCAGAAGAAGCCGCATTGGTCCAGCGTGAGCTTTGGGCAATTGGCTCTGAACAAGCGCGCAAAGATGTTGAAGCGGCCGGCATCACCGTCAATGAAATCGCCGACAAAGGCCCATTCCAGTCTGCAATGGAATCGGTTTATGCTGACTACTTGGCTGCAAATCCTGACATGAAAGCGTTGGTAGAAATGGCGCAAGCCACTGAATAAGTTGTCTTAACAGTTCAACTTTGAGCGCCCGGCTCCGCCAATTGGATGCCGGGCGGTTTGTCTCAGAGGAAATCCAATGCAAGAGCCCGATACCCCCCCTGCCGCCATGCGCAACATGGACAGGATTCTTGATCTGCTCGCACGAGTTTGCATGTTGCTGTCCGGCGTCGCCATTGTTGTTATGACAGCGATCTTTGCCTGGCTGGTATTTGGCCGCTACGTTCTGAACAACACGCCCACGTGGGTCGAGCAGGTTTCACTGCTGTTGGTCATGGTCATCGCGTTCCTCGGTGCGGCTGCGGGCGTGCACAATCACACGCACCTCTCTGTTGTCGTGTTCCGCAATATAGTTCCGCCCTCTGTGCGAACGGTTTTCGTCGTGGTCTCTGATGTCCTGATGGCAGGTTTCGGTGGCATGATGTTTTGGTACGGAATCGAGTTGACCAAATTCAAATGGAACACGCTGATCCCGCTCATCCAATGGTCAGAGGGCTTGCGTTCCTTGCCACTGACAATCAGCGGCGCGTTGGTGTTCCTTTTTTCCACTGGCCATCTGATCCGCCTGTTTCTGGGCCGAGACGAACGCCAAGACAACATAGATCAGGGATAGTCATGGGACTCATGATTCTGTTGGGGGTTTTTGCCCTATGTGTCATCATAGGCGCGCCAGTGGCATACGCCCTTGGTATTGCTGCATTGGCTTCCTTTTGGTTTGAAGGATTGCCGCTGTTTGTTGGATTCCAGCGTATCGTGTCGGGGATCAACGTCTTTTCCCTAATGGCGATCCCGTTCTTCATCTTTGCGGGCGAGCTTATGTTTCACGGTGGTATCGCGATCCGGTTGGTTCGGTTTGCGCAGGCCGCCGTAGGCGCTGTGCGCGGTGGACTTGGCATCGTCAATGTCTTCTCGTCCATGTTGTTTGGTGGCATTTCCGGATCGGCAATTGCCGATATCTCGGCGCTTGGGTCGATCCTGATCCCGGTGATGAAAGACAAAGGTTATGATGCCGACTATGCGGTGAACGTCACAGTGACGTCATCAATTGCCGGGATCATCATTCCGCCCAGCCACAACATGATCATCTTTGCCCTTGCAACGGGCGGTGCGGTTTCTATCTCAAAACTGTTTCTGGCTGGCGTTGTGCCCGGCGTCCTTATGTGTTGCTGCCTTGCAATTGCAGCATACGTCGTAGCGGTCAAGCGCGGCTATCAGGCCGAGCAGTTTCCAGGTTGGACCGCACTTGCCATTGCTTTTGTGGGTTCGATTCCGGGTCTATTGACGGCCGTGATCATTGTCGGAGGGGTCTTGTCAGGCGTCTTTACGGTGACTGAATCCGGCGCGTTCGGGGCAATGTATGCCTTTGTGGTGACGCTTGTAGTCTATCGCAGCCTGTCCTGGGAAAACTTCAAAACCGCCGTTATCTCTTCGGTGCGCACAACGTCTATGGTGATGATCCTAATCGCCTGCGCCGGTGCCTTTGCCTATATGCTGACGTTCAACCGGGTGCCGACAAAAACAGTCGAATTCCTGTTGGGTATCACAGAAAACCCGATCCTGATCTTGTTGATGATCAACGCTGTGCTGTTGCTCTTGGGGATGATCATGGACATGGCCGCGTTGATCCTGATCTGCACGCCGATTTTCCTGCCGGTGATGAACATGCTGGGTATCGACCCGCTGCAGTTCGGTATGATCCTTTTGGTGAACCTCGGTCTTGGTCTTTGCACGCCACCTGTCGGGACCTGTCTCTTTGTGGGGTGTGCTGTAGGAAAACTACCGATGGAGAAAGCGGTCAAAACTATTTGGCCTTTCTACCTCGCCATCTTTGCCGCGCTCATGCTGATCACTTTTGTACCGGCAATATCGCTGACGCTGCCGAACCTGATCATTGGCCCCTAAATCAAAGGAGAATGTGGTGATGCTGACAATAAGACGCCTGGACATCGATGACGCGGGCAAGTTGATCGCAGGAGCGCGAGCCAAAGCGCAGGAAATCGGCGTGCCAATGTGTATTGCCGTCACCGACGAAAGCGGCAACCTCATCGCGTTTGAGCGGATGGACGGCGGCAAGATCACCAGCATCAACCTAGCCATCGACAAGAGCTTCACCGCGGCCGGCATCCAAAAAGGTACGGACGCTCTTGGTGAAGCTAATCAGCCGGGTATGGCCGCACATGGAATATCTTCATCGTTGGGGGGGCGCATGGTGACCGTTGCAGGTGGCCTCCCTGTGACGGTTGACGGACATGTTGTCGGCGGGATCGGAGTGAGCTCGGGCTCACCAGCGCAAGATCTCGAAGTCGCGCATGCAGCGGTCACAGCGCTCTGCGAAGTCTAATTAGAAAGAGTTTAAGGAGTCAGATATGACAAAACCCGTCATCGGTTTCATCGGCCTCGGTCTCATGGGCGGCAACATGGCAGAATGCCTGCAAAACAACGGTTTCGATTTGGTTGTCATGGGCCGCAACAGGGAAGCGGTGGCCGCCACAGTCAACCGCGGCGCTGTGGAGGTTGCGACCCCACGAGAGCTTGCTGAAAACAGCGATATCGTGATGCTTTGTGTAACAACATCGGATGTCGTCGAAAGCCTGATCTACGGAGATGACGGCATCCTGGCAGGCATCAAAGATAGTGCTGTAGTCATTGATTTTGGCACCTCGATCCCAGCGTCCACACGCAAAATCGGCGCAGACTTGGCCGCAAAAGGTGCTGGTATGATTGATGCGCCGCTGGGACGCACACCCTCGCACGCCAAGGATGGTTTGCTGAACATCATGGCAGCGGGCGATATAGCCACCTTTGAGAAGGTGAAACCTGTCCTGGATGTACTGGGGGAAAATGTCTTTCACCTCGGCGAACTGGGTGCGGGCCATGTGACCAAGCTCATCAACAATTATATGGGCATGACGACAGCTTGCACCATGAGCCAAGCCTTTGCTGTGGCTGAACGCTCAGGGGTAAACAAACAGCAGCTTTTTGACATCATGTCAGCTGGACCGTCCAATTCCCCCTTTATGCAGTTTTGTAAGAACTACGCGGTAGATGGTGTCAGCGATTTGGGGTTTTCGATTAACAACGCCAACAAGGATCTTGGTTACTTCCTGAAACTGGCCGAGGACGTGGGCACTCGTGCCGAGATCGCTGAAGGAACCGCGAACAACCTTCAGGCAGCCGCGGACGCAGGCATGGGCGACGGCAACGTGCCGGAAATCTTCGACTATTTTGCCAAGCTTTAGCGTCAGATCCATCAGTCACGCATAGCAGCACCAATTGAACGGGAAAGAGCAACCATGAGACTTCAGGGAAAGACCGCAATTGTCACGGGTGGTGGCCGCGATATCGGGCGCGCCTGCGCTGTCAAACTCGCCTCCGAAGGGGTGAATGTCGCGGTGAACTACTTCGCCAGTAGTGCCGGCGCCGAGGAAACCGTAGCCGAGATCAAAAAGATCGGTGGACAGGCGTTTGCAATGCAAGGTGACCTGAACAAACCCGAAGAGGTCGATGCGTTGATCGCCAAGACGGTCGATACCTATGGCAGCCTGGACATTCTGGTGAACAATGCCGGAGGTTTGATTGCGCGCAAGAAAATCACCGAGATGTCGCTTGAGCATTGGCAGGCTGTCATGGATCTCAACCTGACCAGCACGTTTCTTATGGTCAAAGCGGCACTGCTGCATATGAAATCCGGGGCCATTGTAAACATCGCCAGTCAGGCGGGTCGCGACGGCGGCGGCCCGGGTGCGTCGGCTTACGCAACATCAAAGGGTGCTGTGATGACATTTACCCGCAGTCTCGCAAAAGAACTGGGCCCTGACATTCGTGTTAATGCAATCTGCCCAGGTATGATCGACACGGATTTCCATAACATCCACACTCCCGACGCAGGTCGTCGGGGGTTAGAAGCTGCTGCGCCACTCAAGCGGCAAGGCCAGTCTCAGGATGTTGCGAACCTCGTGGCGTTTCTGGCAAGCGAGGACTCGGCTTATCTGACCGGGACCAATGTCGATATCAATGGTGGGATGCTGTTCTCGTGACCACTGCAAAACAGGTTACCTAATTGTCGAACGCTACCGTTTGTTAAACTTCGAAGTAATGGAAACCGGAGTATGCGAATTCTAGCGATAGGTGAATGCATGGCCGAAATGGCCCCAACTGACGCGCCAAGCACGTATCAAATGGGGTTCGCCGGAGACACGTTCAATACAGCTTGGTATCTGGCCTAACTCACACCCGAAACGCCCTTGTCCTATTTTACCGCCGTCGGAGATGATGCCATCTCGTCCCGGATGCTGGGTGCGATGCGCGAAAGCGGAGTCAACACCCAGCAGGTGCGGATCGTGCCAAACCGTTCAGTGGAGTTGTATCTTATCACGCTAAATAACGGGGAACGTAGTTTTACCTATTGGCGCGGCCAGTCGGCCGCACGCCTATTGGCCCAAGACAAGCAAGCACTTGCCCATGCCATGACGCAATCAGATCTCATCTATTTCTCGGGCGTCACTCTGGCAATCTTGAACCCTGAGCCGCCCTTTCTTCGGTTGTTTCACTGGCACGTTCAGCCCGAAGCAGACCTTCAAATCCGAACTTTGCAATTGTAGCTTTGGCGTACAAGGTGAGCTATCGCTGCGTCTGCTCCAATGACTGGTATAGACAGTACAACCCATTTTTTTGGTGTGTAAGCCGAATACACTCTTCTTTGGTAACGCATTTACTGTGAAGCGAATTTCAACTTGTAGATAACGCTGTTTTTCGAAAAGCCAGAAGAGCCAAAATGCAGATACTCATCATCCCCGCAGCAAGTATAAGAGTAATGTTCACGTTTCCCATATGGTCCGCTAGTGCGCCAGCCATTGGCGGTGAAACCAACATGACAACGTAATATATGGAGTAATATATACCGGTGCCAAAGGCTCGCGCATTTGCCGGGAGTATCTGCGAGGTCATACTGACAATCGCTCCAGGCGAAAGCCCGATAAGAAAACCAGCCAAAGAGAATACGATCCAAGCAGTCGATGCCGAAAGGTAGAGCATCAGCGGAAGTACTAAGATTGCAGCAACCAAAGTAAATAGGATCAGTGCATCTCGACGGTTTAGACTGTCAGCGACCCATCCCCCCAAAGGTGCCGCAATGACTATGGCGAACATAAAAAGACTCGTTGCAGTGCTCGCTCCTGCAACCGAAAGCCCACTATTGACTAATATGATTGGGCCAAAGCCAAAAACCATCGCGAGAGCCGCGTTGTAAAAGCCCCAGACCAATGCTGCTAAGCTCAATGGCACCCAAGGCAGTTCAACTACGGCGATACGCCCATGTGCAACGGCTCCTTCTGGTGTCTTGTATTTCGTCCAGAACGCGACCAACGCCATCGCAATTACTAACGCGACACAGGCCCAGGCTAAATCCAAACCACCTTGATCCGCGACCCTTGGCAGGGTGACTAGTGCCAAGCCAATTCCCATGGGCCATGAACTTATGAATATTGCCATCGCGGCTGCCAGATTGCGCCCGGCAAACCAATCAATCACCATCTTTGTCATAAGGACATTGACGACTACGCCCCCGATACCGGCCATGACGCGCCCAGCGACCAGCCCACTAAAGGTCGAGGCCTGCAATACCAAAATACTCCCCACGAACATCAAAATGAGGCTCACTACGACGACGCGTTTGTCGCCAAACACAGACGCAACTGATCCCCCAAGGATCGCTACGATAACCCCTGGGCCGAGGTAGAGGCCGATCTACAGCCCTATCTCCGTGATCGACAACAACAAGCTGTCAATCATAAGTGGAGACAGCGCCGCTACTGATTGGAACTGAAAGGCCATAGTCGTTCGCGCAAAGAACAGCACAAACAGAATGATCCAGCGATTTTGCAATAACATGCTCCGAAACTGGAAACCTGAACCCGCGTAGCGTATCGCCGGTCTGCTATGGTAGTCACACTGAATGACATCCGACAATCGTAAACTACTAAACAGGATGGGTTCAGGTCACGCGCAGCTTCAAACCTAATTTTCGCAGAGCGACGGTAAGTTGGCACAATGAGCTCTCCGCTGCTGTCCTCTGCGCCCTGGGCAAGCGACCGATCCAGCCCCAAACCAGACATTCAGAGTCGGAATTTGCAAAGTCCGAGGGACGGAATAGGCGGACTTTCTCGCCTCTTTGGAGATCATGCAAACTTCATTCAACTTGAGAACCAGTGTGGTAGCTTGATTGAGTGAGTTCATGAGATCAGATCAGTCCAATTGGAGAACGACCATGCGTCATTTCAAGTTACTTCGAACATTGCCAAAAGCGACCATAGCCTTTGTGGCTTCAGTATCGATGGCTTGGGGATGTACTGGCATCATGTTGACGGGGCAGGATGGAAGCATCGTTCGCGCTAGGACCGCCGAGTGGGGGCCGTTCGATCTTGAGACAAAGATCAACATTATTCCCCGAGGTTTCACGTATTCCGCAGGCGAAATGCCCGATGGGCAAGACGGAACAAACTGGACCGGTCGTTTTGGGATGGTCGGTATCAGCATGCTGGATCATGGAGCTCCCGCAGATGGGATCAACGAAGCTGGATTGACCGCCGGACTGTTTTATCTGCCCGGATTTACCGAGTATCAGGAGTACGATCCTGACCTTGCCGACAACACGATTCCCGGCGATCTGCTCGCCAGCTATGTTCTTTCCCAGTTTGAGACAGTTGAAGAGGCTGCCACCGGGTTAGCGAATGTCCGTGTCGTCGGGGTTGTGGATGAGACCCTCGGATTTCCCTTCCCATTTCATATGCTGGTTGCTGACCGGTTCGGCGGAAGGATAGTTGTCGAGTACATTGATGGTGAACTGACGATTTTCGATGCTCCGCTTGGCGTGATCACCAATTCGCCAAACTACGATTGGCACATGACCAACCTAAACAACTACGTAAACCTGTCGGCTCTTGGGCTTCCGGAAGTTGAGGCAAGCGGGGTTACCTTCGCACCCCTGGGCGCTGGGAGCGGTATGATAGGACTGCCAGGCGACTTTACACCCCCATCCCGGTTTGTCCGTGCTGTCGCCTTTTCCCAGACGGCGCGGGAGACGCAAGGCGGCTATGACACCGTGCGCGAGGCGTTTCGCATTCTGGATAATTTCAACATTCCGGCCGATGCCGCTGAGGGTGCCCAAGACGATGTGCAATCGGATGACCTGCTTTACAGCGCAACACAGATCACGACCGCTGCGGACTCCCTGAACCTCGTCTACTACTATCACACAATGTACGACCGAACGGTGCACATGGTTGATATGAAGCAGATTGACTTCGGAGCTATGGGAGACGAGATGATCGTCTTTGAAACCAGCGGTGATCGAGAACCCACGTTGGTCGATGTGACCCCAACGAATTGACGTTATACCACGCGGGCCGTGGCGGCATCACCGCTGGCTGCGGCCCCGCAAAACCTTGCAATATCAAACACCAGCTGAGAAGTTCGCAGAATGTGTTGCGGCGATCAGTTGAAATCACCGCTCAAACCGGACATTCAAAACAAGACTTTGCAATTCTAGTTTTTAGCGGAACCGGACAGGAGTGAATGGTGTTGCAGGCGCTCGACCAGATTTTCACAACGTGCGCGAAACTTGGGATATATTCGGCTAGCGTTCACATCCTATGCCCGAAGAAACGACGGCGAGCAGCATGCGACCGCACTGGCGCAGGTATTTCAGCCCCGTTCTTTTACCGTTTTCTTAAAATCCGACGGCGACATTCCAGACCATTTTCGGAAGGCCCTCGAAAACGCGGTGGAGTCTGCGTAACCAAGCCGCAGTGCGGTCTCACCAACGGACTTCTCTGCCGGACCCAGCAGCTTCTTTGCTTCTTCCAGTTTGACGCCAGATATGACCTGAGAGGCTGATTGCCCGTAAGAGGCCAGCCGATTGTTCAATGTCTCCCGGTGGAAACCACATAGGCGTGCCAGTTCGTCTACACCAAATCCCGGCTCGCCGAGGTGAGTTCGGATCAGGCTCTGAAGCCCGGCCAGGAAATCTTGCGGTGCCGCAAAGTCAGGGTCAGTGACAGGAAGGTCTGACGGGTTCTCCAATATTTCCGGGATCAATTGATGGCTCAGCCAGGGTGAAGGAAACCGGATCGAAAAGCCCTGAGGGCTACACTTGATGGCTTGGACACCATGAAAATGCTTGGGCAGCACGTCAGGTTCGCTGACCCGTAAGATGATCTGGCTCGGGTCCCACCTAAAATCCAGAACCCGGTGCAGTAATGATATCCAGATGCTCGCCAGAAATGCGTCGGTCTGTCCCGGCGAAACTGAAAACTTGAAATTCCGCTTGGCACTGAAATAAGCGTGCTCGCCTTCCACAAGCATAGACTGTGTGACCGCGTTGGATTCTTTCGAGACGGCTTGAGTGTAGCGCGTAAAGAAGTCACCTAGCGTCAACGCCTCGGCCAATATGTCACCAAGCGGCAAAAACCTAACAAGGTCGATTGATTGACCAACTTGCGCGCAGAAGTCCGGCGATGTTGCATCAGCAGCGGCTTGATGGATTTTATAAATCGTCTCGTGTGGCAGGAAGTTTTGGCGATCCATCACCTGAGCTTCGCTCACGCCCAGAGGGTCCAGAACAACAGCCGGTTCAACACCGGCACCACGCAAAGCAGCTACGACGGGTGCAGCAACCGATGCCCGAACCAGCGGCAAGGCCTTCTTTGTGTTTTGCTCAAATACGCCCATGTCGCCCTCAAATATCATGAAGGTAACGACAGAAAGACAGAAAACACACAAAAAGGCGCCA
The DNA here is from genome assembly GCF_013110635.1 of Ruegeria sp. HKCCD6604. NCBI lineage: Bacteria > Pseudomonadati > Pseudomonadota > Alphaproteobacteria > Rhodobacterales > Roseobacteraceae > Ruegeria > Ruegeria sp. HKCCD6604. The sequence continues at coordinate 78,556 of NZ_WVQW01000009.1, forward strand.
AAAGCATGCAGAATGCCAAATCAATTTGGCGCAGCCCGCCATACTGTCAGGCAAAATCCGGCAATCACTCTAAAATCATATTCAGAAACATACATCTGTGATTCGTATTTGGAGGGCCTCAATGACACCGAAACTCAAACACCTGGTGGCCACGACAGCCTTTTCTGCAAGCCTGGTAATCGCGGGCCAAGGTTTTGCGCAGGAAGAAAGCTTTCCGATCCTATTTACCAACGTGCACGTGTTTAACGGTGTCGATGAACAGCGAATTGAGAACGCAAACGTTCTGGTCGTGGACAACCTGATCGCAGACGTATCAGCGGAACCATTGGCCGTCGCCAATGCACAGATCATTGACGGTGGTGGTCGAACCCTGATGCCGGGCCTGATCGACGCACATGTACATATGACGGTCACCGAACCGGTGGCGGACCTGCGCGATAACTTCGACTGGATGTACTGGGGTGCAGTCTCCACGATTGAGGCCGAGAAAATGCTCTTGCGTGGTTTCACAACCGTTCGGGACGCGGGCGGCCCGGCAATTGGTCTTCAAAAAGCGATTGATCGGGGTAAGGCCGTTGGCCCGCGTATCTACGCCTCTGGGCCAGTAATCTCGCAAACCTCAGGGCATGGAGAGCATCGCGTCTACACCGAGCCCCATCCCAATTTCATGGGGGCGCAACCATCTTTCTTTAACCAGCATCTGGAGTTTCTGGCCGACGGCGTGCCGGAAACACTGCGCGCGACCCGCGAAGCCCTGCGCCTTGGCGCTGTCCAGATCAAAGTCATGGCTGGCGGTGGGGTATCCTCTCAGGTTGATCCCCTACACACCGTTCAGGGTCTGCCGGAAGAGCTTGAGGCGTCTGTCCGGGCCGCTGCCGATTGGGGAACCTATGTGATGGTTCACGCCTATACGGACGAATCTATTGTTCGCTCAATTGAGGCAGGTGTGATCAGCATTGAACATGGACAACTGATGACCGAAGTCGGTGCGCAAGCGATCAAAGACGCGGATGCCTGGATCGTTCCGTTCTATTCTCTTCTGGGGATCGACGAGCAAACCATTGTTACTGCACTTGGGCCTGGGTCCGCCGAAAAGTTCCTCAGCGTGCAAGCGGGTGCGCGAAAGCAGATGCAGTTGATCAAAGATTTCGGGATCGAGAATGTGGCTTTCTCCACCGACATTATCGGCGATCCCGTCGCGCTGACCAAGCAAAACGATGAATTCAAATACCGGCTGGAGGCGTGGACTTCGCACGAAATCCTGCAACAGGCGACGTCAAAATCGGCCGCACTTCTGGCACTGTCAGGAAAACTCAATCCCTACACAGCAGGCCCGCTGGGCGTGATCGAACAAGGCGCATATGCCGATCTACTGCTTGTTGAAGGAAACCCGGTCGAGGATGCCGGGATACTGGTCGACTACACCAACAACATCGACCTGATCATGAAAGATGGCGTGATCTACAAGAATACACTCGATTGAGTGTCGCGCGGGGTGAATTTACCTCGGCATCCCGCGCCCCCTTAGTTTGACAAATGGGAGTACTGACACGTGAAAACACTGGCCTCACTGACAGCAATCGCTGGATTTGTTTCCTTGGCAGCAAGCGGTGCGTTGGCGCAGGACGCGCTCCCGCAAACCTTGTTCACCAATGTGCATATCTTTGACGGAATTAGTGAAGAGCGGATCGAAAACGCGAATGTTCTGGTTGAAGGCAATCTCATAAAGACAGTCTCGACCGACGGTATTGATGCGCCCGACGCAACGCTTGTTGACGGGGGTGGTCGCACGCTGATGCCAGGGTTGATTGACAGTCACGTGCATCTCTACGCGACAGGGCTCGTGCAATCCTTCTCGGGTCTTCAGGCCGCCAAATGGGATCAGATCGGGGCCACCGCGGCTGAAAATGCCCGCGACTATCTCTACGACGGTTACACCACGGTGCGGGATACCGGCGGAATGGGATCAGGTCTGCGTGAACTGATCGACAAGGGGATTGTAGACGGGCCACGCATCTATGCGTCAGGTGCGGCCATCGGCCCGACATCCGGGCATGGTGACTGGCGAAACCCCGAGCAGCGAACCTTCAACATGGGTTCGGACGACGTCGCCAATACGTTCAACCTGTCCTATATTGCTGATGGTGCCGAAGAAATCCGGAAGGCATCGCGGCTTAACTTCGCGCATGGGGCGAGTTTCCTGAAACTGATGGCTGGCGGCGGTGTGTCATCCGAGCTCGATCCGCTTTGGTCGGTTGCCTACAACGTTGATGAGATTTCGACGGCGGTCGAGGCCGCGTCCTTCTTTGATACCTATGTGACTGTCCACGCATATACAGACGAAACGGTTACAATGGCTCTGGACGCAGGCGTCAAGTCACTGGAGCACGCTCAAATGGTGAGCGAGGAGACCGTCAAACGCATTGCGGATGAAGGTATCTTCTGGGCCTTGAATGTTGCAGGCATGGATCCCGCGCTGCTCGACCATCCGAATTTCTCGATGCCGACGGTGAAACCAAAACTGGAAGAATATCTGGTCGGGTCAGAAAACGTCATTGAGTACATCAAAAAATACAAGCCCAAGATCGTGCATAACGTCGACACCGTGCTGTCCACTATTGGGTTTGGCCGCGCACACCGGGACTTTGAGAAGCACTATTTCGCTGAATTGCTGGGGAACCACGCTTTCCTGGTCGCGGCCACATCAACAGGGGGTGAGTTGGCGCAACTGACAGGGCGGCGGAACCCCTATCCCAATAAGCTGGGTGTGATCGAAGAAGGGGCCTATGCAGACATCCTGATCGTCGACGGAAACCCGCTGGAGGACCTATCGGTTCTTGGAGCAAATCCGAAGTGGTTTGATGCACCTGCGCGTGATCGAGGGTTCGAGACCATTCGCGTGATCATGAAAGACGGCGTCTTCTACAAGAATACACTCGAATGAGCAGAGTATGCGGAAAATTGACCCCTGCGCCTTGCGCCGTCGATCCTGAACAGGGGAGCGATCAATGAACAAGGCAATCGCAGTAACTCTTTGCGCAGTTGGGATTGGTTTTTCCGGAGCAGCGGCGGAGGAGTCTCATAGCCGATACTACCTGGGGATCGGGGAACCAAACCCCGATGCCTGGCAAATCATGATCGACAATCCGACCGACCGGGAAAAGGACATGGGCGCTGCCCTCGCCGCAATGGGCGGTGAGATGATCAGTTATTTCTGGGGACTGGCCGATGGCAAGAACTACATCACCGTCCGCTTCCCGGACGATCCGGGCATGGTGCAGGCCATGTATATTTCGCGTCTGAGCCAGGGGGTTCTGAAAGACTACACCTTCATCGAACTGATGACGAGCGCGGACATGGTCGAAGCCCTGAAGCGCGTGCCGGAATTTTCAACGCCGGTCGAATGAAGTTGGGAAGCAAAGGAACAATCTATGAAGATTGCATACGGAATTCTTGCAGCCTTAGCAGTTGTGTTTTTCATCCTTGGAGGCAGCGATGCCCATGCCAAAGACAACAAGGGTAAAAAGCCGAACAAGGGGGGCAAGAACGGTGATGTCAGCATTCAGATAGAAGACAAACCCGGCAAAGGCCCAAAAGCTGTACCACCTGGACAGATCAAGCGCTACACGCGCGGTGCCAAGCTCCCATCTGACCTAGAGTTCGAGGAAATCGGGGATCTTTCCAAATGGAAGCTGAAGGAGCCGGGCAATGGAAACCGCTACATTCAGGTCGATGGTGAAGTCCTCGAAGTTACGAATGACCTGTCTACCGTGGTCGATGCCGTCGGCATCGTCGGTGATCTTCTAAATTAGGCGAAAGTACGATGTTTCAGGGCAAGAACTACCTCGTTTGCCCTGACGCTGGCCGGGGCGATCATTTGTGAACCCCGGCCCAAGTTCAAAACCCGGATCCGAGGCGCTACGATGATAAAGGCCCTTCTTGTTCTTTTTGCGCTTGCTACCTTTTCGTCAGCAAGCGCCCTACTCGCTCAGGAAAACGGAGCAACAGACGCCCCGCAAACAATACGCTTTGAGGGTTATGTACAGCCAAGTCGCGAAGCAGAGCTGTCGCCACTGGTCGACAATGTGGTCACCCGAATTACGTTTCACGCGGGCCAATATGTTCAGCAGGGCGACCTTCTGTTCGAGTTTGGCAAGAAGGGCCCCTTCATCGAAATGCGGCTAAGCGAAACAGCTGTGAAGGATGCGACAGCCCAACTCAGGCTCGCCGACGCTGAATTGGCCCGAAAAAAGGAACTCTACCTGAAAGAGCTGATACCGGAAGCGGAGTTGCAGCTTTCCCAGGTGAACCGCGATCTTGCTGAAATCGCAGCTGAACGGGCGGGCCTCGCTTATGAAGGGGCACAGCTCGAGTATAGCTTCACCGAATTACATGCGCCGTTTTCGGGGATTATTAGCCAACCGCATGTCAAGCAGTACCAGTATCTGAGCACAGAACGACGGGGGGACGAAACGCTGGCGATCCTGTTAGACATCGACCCTGTCTACGTTGTCGTCAAAGTGCCCTACGAGGAATTCATCAAACGGCGTCAGATATTTGATTCAGATGTCGAGGCGTTTGAGGGGCTCAGCCTGTCCTTGCAGATGCCGGACGGACAGTTGCACCCCTACGAGGGCCGTTATTTCGGTGGGGCATTCAAGGTTAATCCCAAAACGCAGCTGATGGATGTGTGGGCCGAGTTCCCGAATCCAGAGTTGCTGCTTCGCCCAGGAGCAAAAGTCACAGTTATTTCGAGTCTGAGGAACTGAATGATGACCCGTCGAAGCCAGTGGCAACAAGCGCTGTTTTGCCGACAAGTGAGGAGCATATGACAATGCGTCTTTCCTTTGCAGTAATCGCCGCGTGCTTATTGGCATTGCCGGCTCATTCGGAAGTTGCACGTATCGAATGGGCAGACTTGGTCGATGAAACCGCTCAGGATTATGAAGATCCTTTCGTCGAGTTGACGGGCAAACAGCTTAACGCGCTTCGCAGATTGGTCCGGTTACGCGCGCAGCTAGAGAAAGGCGGATCGACGCCAGAGCTGTTGGATCAGATTAATTTGGATATCGAGGCGACTGAAACAACCCTTGCTGAGGAAGGCGTTGATGCAAATTGGCTGATTTCCCAACGCTGGGTTGTGATGGAAAGACGCGAGAAGGCGGGTATGGCCGCCAACGTCGACATCGATGGTGCAACCGTTTCGTTGGGCGGATTTGTGATCCCGGCACCCCGCGACGAAGATGGCTCCCAAATGGCATATATCGTGCCGGAACGTGGAATGTGCAGCCATGTGCCGCCTCCGCCTCCGAACCAGATGGTGCGTTTGCGCCTGAGTGATTCCTGGACGCCATCGACAGTTTACGAGCCCATCGTTGTAACCGGTCAAATCAGGATTGACCCGACGCAGAAGGAAATGCTGGTTGTTGATGGTCCTGTCCTCATGAAGGCTGCGTTCACTTTGGAGGTCGATGACGTTCAGACTTTTGAAACAATCCAGACTTCCGAAGAGGCTTCGACCAATAGGGCAAGCGTACTGATGGGAAGAATAAAAGCGACTGGCGGGGCTATCAAAGACGAATAATGACACAGCCCAACTGACCCGAATATGGTTCAGAAGGGGCGTTCAGTTAGGTGGGCCGAATATCTGCTTGTGAGAGACTGAACGGCGAAAGCGGCGATAGGGGAGCGCATGAGGGTTTGGCTATTTAGGGTAATTGGGCTTGTTGCACTTCTCGCTTTCGCAGCAGTTGCGTTTGTTTGGTTGTTGTTTGCTGCTCCGATGTTCTCGGACATACGGCGCGACCTTGTGGAAAGAGTTCTTTCGGAACAAATTGGTCGGCCACTTTTGGTCAACGATGATGTAAGCGTCGCGCTTGGACGCATTAGTCGCATTTACGTCGGTGGGGTAGTCATCCCAAGCCAAACAATGCCGGAGTCACCTCTTGTAGAATTGAACCTACTGGAACTGGAGCTGGACATTGCCGCTTTGACCAACGGACGTCTGCATTTTGACAATCTCGTCGTGGAAGGCCTCCAAGCAAATCTTCTGACGGCCGCAGACGGCACCATAAGCTGGCAAAAAGACAGGCCAACACCCAAGCCCGTGTCCGAGGAAACAGTATCGGCGGATGATCAAAAAGACGTCGCGAGCGCTGATAGTATCGATGAGATCGACACCGAAAGCAGTGGAATTCTGAACTTCCTGAGCGACAAGAACGTCAGCTTCAGGTCAATCGGGTTAAACATCGACGACAAGGTCTCGGGCTTCTCCTTTGTGTTTGACCTTCAGGTCCTCGCGCTCGAACAAGTAGATAATGGACAAAGAACAAAGGTCTCTGGTTCCGGCTCCGTCAACGGTCAGGTTTTCGAAATCGAAGGCGACTACCCACACGCCGCACCTTTTACGACACGCGCCAGTTTTGGCGAAATGACCGTAAGCTACGATGGCGAGCCCTTCTCGGCAGACGAAGGGGGCGGCTATCGCGCAGTCTTGGAGATGGACACAGGTGAATTCGGTGATTTTCTGGACGTCATCGGGCTGGAACGCGTTCTGGAAGGCAATGGCCAGTTGCAGGCTGAGCTCGTGTCTCAGGACGCTCTGAAGATTGAGGCGTTTACAACAACTGTAAGCCTGGAAGATGGACAGAAACTCGAAGCTGAAGGTTCAATAGATGACCTCTACACCGCTCAGGGCGTCGATCTGCTTTTCAACGCGCGACTTCATCCCGAAGGACAGCCGCCACCAGCAGCAAAAAGTATCCAGGAATTGAAGTTCACGGGCTTTGAAATGCATATGGTCGGATCCCTGGCTTCCTTCGAATTCGAGAAGTTGCTGTTCCAAACCAATGCATTCGACCAAGGGCTGGACGTAATCGGTCCAGCCTCAATCGAAAGCATTCGCCGCATGCCGGACGGCCGGCTCGCCATGCTGGGCATCGCGCTGCAAGCCGGTCCAATTGAAGAGCCTGTCCTGAAAGCCGAAGGTAAAATCCTCGATCTGCTTCAGCTTCAGGACGTGACTTTCGATGGGGAGCTAAACGGGCCCGCCAAGTTGATTTTGCCCAACCTCGATGAAGACTACGTTGACCAGTTCGGCGGCATCAAAGCCGATTTCAACATATCCAACGCGGGTGGGCCGGTTTCACTCAACAGGTTTAACGCGACTGCTTACGACACCGATCTCTGGGCACTCGATCTCGCACTATCTGTCAACGAGCTAAAAGGGCTAGCCGGTCTCGTTTTCGACGTTGAACTGGATGTCGACGACGGTGCCCAGTTTCTGACCGCGCTCAACTTGCAACCTGTCGAAATCGGAGCACTAGCTATCGATGCTGAAACCTCTAGGCAGGGCGAAGACTTTGATGCCGCAATCGAGTTCGAAGCCGGATCTTCGCATCTTCTTGCAGCATTGGATACAAAGTTTCCCGAAGGTGCACCCGTCGTCCGTGGTAACATCACAAGCGAAAAACTCGATCTCAACGACCTGAAGAACCTGACTGCCGTGTTGGACCAACTGAAAAGCTTGGTGGGCGAGGCCTCAAAAGAACCTGACGCCGAAGTTCAGCCCTTGGTTTTGCCGAAGGAGACAGATGTCCAGCCCCTGGTGTTGCCAAAGGAAAAAGGGAAACCTGCCGATCTTCTGGATGTGCAACGCGTGCTAACAGAAGCTGACGTCGAGGTACAAATCGAATTCAAAGAGATTTTAGGCCAACAAGGCGTAACATCTGTTTCCAGCCAAATGTCTGCCAAAGAAGGAACCGTGGATTTCGGACCTCTTCAGATGTCTTACGGCGGCGGAAACTTCAGCCTGCGGGCGGTCATGGACCTGATTGACTCACCTGATTGGCTTTCATTGTCAGGATCGACCTCAGGATGGGAATTTGGTGAAATCCTTGATGAATTGGGAATTGGAATTGATGCCTATGGCCGTTTGAGCGGTGAGTTCAACGTTTCTGGCAATACTGCCTCGGGCAAGGCCTTCATCAACTCGATGCGCGGCAACGCGTCTTTGTCGATGTCGCAGGGCTATATCAGCACCAGCTTATTGGAACTGGCGGGGCTGGGCATTTTCCCCTGGCTGTTTTCAGAGGAGTTCAGAAAAGGCTACACCGACATAACTTGCGTCGTTGCCCCGGTTGATATCCAGGCCGGACAAGTCAGTTCAAATTCCATCGTAATAGAAACAGGATCGGTTCAATTGGTTGCTAGGGGGCAAGTGGATTGGCTGAATGATACGATAGCAATAAGAGCGGAGCCGCGGCGCGTTGGCAAACCCCTATCCCGAAGCGCCTGGCCCTTTGATGTGACTGGCCAGCTTTCGTCGCCAAAGTTCAAGCTTGATGTGGGCGGGTCCAGAAACAAGGCCCCTGAAGGCGCTGATGCTATGCCTGCCAACAGGCAACCCTGCGTGCCAGACATCGATCAATTGCAGTAATCGGACGCACCTAGTTCTTCAGTGGTTCCGGCTGTTCGGCCTGACACGCCAGAACCGCTTCAATTGCTTTTGCAGACCCGCTGAGATCTAGTTCAACCTCAGCCCCGCTTTCACCAATAATCGTGACACTTTGGCGTCTTCCAAACTCGGTTACAAAAGCCGGGTTGTCGAAAAAGGCGTAGCCACCAGGTACGCCATTCTTGAAGACACCCACCGCTTCGCTTTCAAACTTCGCATCACCAAAATCGAACTGTACGACCCCGGTCGCCCCATCCTCGATTTGAACCCAGGCCGGATTAAAAGCGGCAAAAAAGCCGCCGGCCTGATTGGGTGCTGCGCCGATTTCAACGGTCATGTCATTTTCAAAGGGCTTCCACGCGAGACAGCCGTTTCCCTTTTCGGGATCAATCAGAATTGTCCAGTCCCCGGATTCACCCCACCGCTCCATACCGGCGGCCCACACCGCGCCAGTGGAGATCAATGCCATTGCTGTCAGCGCTAACTTGTTCATTCGTTGCTCCACACTTGTTCCGAAGGTTTTGAGCTGCGTTCAGAATATCGCGCGGGGTAAATCAAATACAACCATTCGATTTCTGGAATGTTGTGCCGACGTAAACGCGCCCTTGCCGTGAAAAAGCAATCACCTTCGGCCTCTGCCAGAGAAAATATGACAGTCTCCTCCCCTAGAATTTGCCAGAGTTGTTCCAAGTCTCTTTCGGGCCGATCTGTTCCCGAACATCCCAATGTTCGACGATCTTTCCACCCTTGAGCCGGAACAAGTCAAAGACGGCCCAGTCGTCCTCGTCTTGTTTTACATGACTAAAAGCAACCACGAAATTTCCTTGGCCGAGTAGTCGGTGAACTTTGACGTATTGCGCGGTTTTTCCGCCAACTGTCATCTCTCCAAGATGCTTGGAGAAAGTTCCCAATCCGTCGGCTATTTCTGGGTTGTGCTGAACGTATTGCTCGGTCGATATGTAGTCATTCACAAGATCGATGCGCCCTGCCATCAGGACATTGTCGATGAACCCTTGCACCACGGTCTTGTTGGCCTCGGTGAAATCGTAATCTTCGATTTCGGTTGGACCATCCACCATGCTGCGGCTCGAAACGGTTGGCCATTTATACGCGGCAATCACATCCCAATGCTCGATGATTTTACCGTCTCCGTCGGTATCAAAGATATCGGCCGTCACCCACTGGGCTTCACCGTTATTGAGTCTTTGATACACATGCACGAAGACGAAATTTCCATCCTCGATTGTACGCAGAACCTGAATGTCGCGCACCGGATTCCGCTCAAGAAAAGGTGTGAAGAACTCGATGAAGCCTTCTTTACCGTCGCGTACACCCGTTGAGTGTTGCGTGTAGCGATCCCCGGTAAATTTATCGAGCGCTTCGACCATTTTGCCGTCACAAATGCCTTCCAGATAGAGGCCTTTGGCGTTTGCCACGCGGATACTGTCAGTCACGATATGTACTCCCGTTTCACAGTTTGGTTTCAACCAATACCTAAAATGCTCAACACCGTTTCACGGCCAGACCAGGCCACGATAGTGGACAAGGTGCCTGTGACCATGGCGGGAACGCCTTCTTTCCAGGTGTCCCAGATCAGATGACAACCAACTGCACCGATGGATGTGCCAAGAATTGCCAACGCGCCCAAAGTTCCGATCCAGGACCCCTGAAACCAGATCGCGATTGCACCAAACAATTCAACCACGCCAACCAAGGCCATAATCTGGCGGTTTAACCCGTACTTGATGAACATCGCCTGTTGGGTTTCGAAAACGAACTTCTGCCAGCCGAAGATCTTGATCGAGCTTGCGAAGAGGAAGAAGACGGACAGAAGTCCGACGAAAACAGTGATCACATTCATTCCGCAGCCTCCTGAACGGGGAAGGAGAATTCGGCGCCGAGAGCGTCCTGAAACCTCTCCTGCTTGGCGGCTACGGCAGCATTCATTGCGTTGGCCAGAGCGCCAATGTCCGACGGGTCGACAATAGTTCTCAATGGTCTTTTGCCGTAGGGCAGGTTCAACAGATCGGCGATGGATTCGGCAACCATTGCAGGGCACGCCTCAGAAAAGCTTTTTTGCGCCAACCCCATGAAGCGTCCGGCCATCGCTTGTGCTTTTTCCAACGTTGGGCCGTATCCAGCCATGCGTTCCGGTTCATCCGTTGGCGGCGATTTCTGCATTATACCAGTATCAAATGCGCCGGGTTGAACGATAAGGGATTCCAGTCCCAAAGGGGCGAGTTCAAGAGCATAGGTCTCGGCGACCAGCTCAAGTGCCGCCTTACTGGCCGCGTAATAACCGCTCATCGGCAAAGCAAACCTGGACATGTCGCTGGTGATGCTGATCACTGTGCCAAAGCCCTGGGCGCGCATATTGGGAAGGACGGCGCGTAGAATGCGAACCGGTCCCAGAACGTTCACATTAAGCATGTTCTGAAACCGAGCCGCAGAAATGGTCTCGTTGATTCCGCCGACATAGATCCCGGCATTGTTGATCACGACATCAAGTGGGCCATCCAGCTTTAACATCAGATTGGCAATTGCGCTGTCTACGCCCGCGTCACTGCTGACATCCAGTTCGATGGGAAAAATTTGCCCAGATACTGCCTCCAGACTGGCCGCTACTTCGGCGTTTCGCCCCTTCAAAGCACGCATTCCGGCAAATACAGAATGACCTTCGTCTGCGAGTCCAATGGCCATTTCTTTTCCGAAGCCGCTGCTGGCCCCAGTAATCAGAATATTCATCTTCCTGTTCCTCTTGTGGTCGAGAGGAAAATGGCAATCAATAGACATAATTGGAAATAATCATTATTTCTTCTTAGTATGAATGAAATTGATGGAATTGATCTTAATCTACTGAAATCTCTTCAAGCGCTCATCTCGGAACGGCATGTTGGACGTGCTGCGCAGCGAATGAACGTAACGCACCCTGCCATGAGCCACACTCTGGCAAGATTGCGCCGTGTGTTTGACGACCCTCTGTTCGTCAAGCAAGGGCGCGAAATGGTGCCAACAGCGCGCACTCTGGACCTTGCTGCGCGGTTGAACACGATCCTTTCTGAGATCAGCGTGCTGACCGCGCCGGTTACGTTCTCACCTGAAAACGCGGGCGCAACTATTCGAATTCATGCCCATGATTTTATTGCCACCAGCTTCCTTGCAAACGCAGTTCGGCGTATTCGAAATCAAGCTCCAGGGATCGTGTTCGAAATTCACAGCTATTCAGATCACAGCTACCAGATGCTCGATTCCGGGGATGCCGATTTGATCATTGGCGCAGGACTTCAGGCAAATCCTAAGTTTCTTCAAAAGCGTCTACTGCGCGAGCGCCTAGTGTGCTTATTGGACCGAACCCACCCAGCTTTGAACAGCTGGAACGCCGAGACGGTCTTTTTATATCCACACGTCCGGCTGAACCTAATGGTTAAACAAGATGACCCAGTTCACCTTTATGGAAAGGATCAGGGTTTGCCCCCACGCCAGGTTGGGCTGGTGACTGATAGTCTGCATCTGCAACCGGCCTTTCTGGAAGGAACAAATCTAATCGCTTTTGTGCCGGAGACGCTCGCCCAAGCTGCTACTAACAACAAAAACCTAGTCACGCGCGATTGCCCTTTTCCTCTGCCGGAATTGGGAATCCGTGCAATTTGGCATGAGCGAGACGCACGATCTCCCCTTCTCAGCTGGATCCGTAGCCAGCTGGAAACATAGCGTTTATTGGATCTAGTACTGCTCTTCGGTGCCAACTGTGCAATGAGGCCAGTAATGTTGTACGCCAACCTCGTAGGAAGGAGAACTTCAAGGGCAGCGTTGGTTCTTGTTAATCAAAGTCGACCCTACTGAGTTTACCGCGGATTTCTGGTTTCCCAGAGACTAGACTACAACCTCCCGTAGATCTGCTTCGTTGTGCTCGAATGTCGGCTCCGCGAACTACGTCAACAGCATCCGGATAACCTGCCCGACGACAGCTCTGGGCTGCACGCCGAACATTTGCAAAGTCCGCTTTCTGCGCATAGCTGTCATCGGAGCTTCGCGCGGCATCAGTCAATTTGGATTCGGTATCGAGCGCCGCTGACTTTCGCATAAGTGGCTAGAGGAAGCCTTACACCGCACATACCTAATGTGTTTACAATTCTGCGATGCGGACAACCTATTTGGCACTCGTCTAGCGCGAAGGTTCCCAGAACTACGCGGTGAATTTCGAAGTGCCGCACGCTCCGTCTTGACATGGTTATGCGAACTGGTTCAGCTTGCGGTCATGACGTTCATACGCATCCACTGCCATCGAATATCGGCCTGAGGTCGATAACCCACGCGAAATCCGCGGGAGGCAGCATTGGTATGCGGGCGAGGCTTATATCCTTGTAATTGCTCCAGATTAGAGTGCACGAGTCGGTTCGATTCCGACGCCTCCTACCATCCTCAAGAGGTGTCCGACATGGCGGACGACGTTACGAACGCAATTGATTTCAACGACATCAAGCAATCGGTCGAGGAGTGCCTCGGACGCACACCCGAAGGCTGGTCCGGCTTGCCAGATCTCGAGAGGGGTCTTCCATCTCAACAAGACCAAGTTCTGGAGAATGTGACTGATGGATGATGTCGAAAAGAGCTGGAAGGAATTCCGGGGAAAGGTCCGAGGTGTGATCGAGGACCATGGAGCGCCAGATGATCTCCGCTCATTTGACGCCTGGTACGCCGAAGAGATGCGTTTGGTGATGGCGCACAACTACCCAGCTCCGCACGTCTCTGACGTCACATGGTCGACCGAGGTTCTGCATGTCGAGTGTGATGACCGCGAAGTGGTCGACCGTATGATGACTGCTATGGCGGAGGTTTCACATGATCTAAAAGAGGCGCGGGCCGGGAGGTCAGTGATGAGCAGTGTTGTCGACTGGAACGATATTCATGGAAGCGTCTTCAAGCAGCTTGGTGAGTATCGTGCCGGGTGGGTGGAGCAGCTTACGCTTGCACTTGAGAAAGTGAAAAGGTTGATCGACGAGCAGCCCGACCTGTTTGGTGATGAACACCCGTCCATCGTTCAGATCAAACAGAAATGGGGAGGCTTGCGCGTCTATGAGGGCCCGGACTGCAACCAGGCTGCGAGTGAAGAGATTCAATGGCGTGTCGATCAGATTGAGCAAACCTGTGAAGGTTGTTCTAATTCTGCCCAACGCCAGAACTTCCTTGGGTTTGTGACGACGCTTTGCAGCTGGTGCTACAATGATGCTCTGCGGCGGCGATTTGAGGGCGCTGAAGAATCCTGGCCCGACAGCCTGAGGCTGGACATTGTGGAAAACTATCCAGACCTCGTTTCTCCGGATTGCGCATCTCTTGTTCCTGCTGTCGGAAAGGGCTGGCTCGTCATGATTTCGCAAGCACTCCACAAGCTTTCCTTCAGTCAGGATTTCAGGGCACTGGACCTTGGAACTATTCAGATCTCGGAAATTAGGAAAGGCCGGGATGGCAAGATTTCCATCGGTTTCAGTCGATACCACGATCTCATTCAGGAGTACGCTGACTGGATGGAATTTCGATGCGGTGTGACGTGTGAAGAGTGTGGCCACGTTGGTGACATCGTTCGGACAGCCGACAGGTCTCAAGTGCTCTGTTCTCACTGTTACTGTACTCGGGAGAAGTCTGATGGGTGATGACGACGACGTTGAGCTGGATGAACAAACCTTGCGTTTGCTTAGGCTTCGGGAGGCTGAAATTGCGGCCGGTCGAGCGAAACTAACCAAGCCGATCTCAGCGGATAAGATCCGGGCGCGAAAGGTTACTGAGCCGAAAGACAAGACAGATGAGTGACGAACTTTCTAGCGATGACCTGATTACCGAGATTCGCGCGCGTTTGAAAGCGGATGAAGATTTTTGGCCAGCATTGCTGGAGGTTGTGCAAGAGCACGTGGTGGAAGTCGTGCCAAAGCCCGACGAGGTTCCCGAGTGGACAGACGAGTGGATCGCTGAGAACAAAAGAGGCGAAGTTTGTTCAGTAAAAGAAATCTTCGGGCGCCCGTTACATGATGTTCCTCTGGATGAGTTGATCGCAGAGTTGCAAGCTCGTCGCAAAGAGGGTCCGGAGGTCTGGCTTGCATTGCGCAAAATGATTTTCGAGCAAATCGCCGATTTTGCACAGCGTCCGGCCGACGCGCCCAAATGGCGGGATGAATGGGTCAAAGAGAACACCTGGGATCTTGTGACTGACGACGATGATGTCGAGATCACTGATGGTAGCGGCAACGTGTTCGACGACCTCGGGATCGAAGACCCAAGGAAGAAGAAGTAGTGATGGGCCCCGAGCATTACAGCTTGATCTTATCCGCCGTGATCGTTGTCGCGTTGGCGGTCTACGTCAGACACATCGTCCGCACCGCTGGAAAAGATCGCGAAGTCGATCCAGAGCGAGTTCAAAGGATCATGCGAGATCTGGACTACAGCCACCTGGACCGAGTGATGAACCGGCGAAGGAAGAGGTAGCGGGATGTTGAAGGTGGTTGTCTATGTTGGTGATCAAGAGGTCGCCCGAGCTGTGGCTGAGAACGCTTCAGATCTGGCTGACGTGTCTAATTACGATATCCGCATGAATGAGAGGGCATCTGAACAGCTCGGTGTTGAAGAACGAGGCCTTGGCGGCAGAATCGAAGACCACCCACGAAATCAAACTGTTTGGTCGCTTGTTCGCAAGATCGCAGACCTTTGGCTTGCAGGGACTGGTGCTGGTGAAGAAAGCGCTCAGGCAAAGCTGCTGCCGTTGATCCGTGAGTCCATTCGCGAACCAGACGAGAGGATCGAAAAGGCATCGAACCAGAATGACGATTGGAATGCTGTGATCAAACAGATTTCTGATGACGAGCCGTATTCCCTGGGCTTCTACGCTGACAAATTTGAGTCGTGGACAGCGGACGAGATTGAAGCTCTTCGATGTGATGTGGTTGAAACAGCTACAGAGGAGGAACTACTGGCCGAGATCGAACGCCGGCGAAGAGCTGGTCTACTGCCCAAGGGGACCTCGAATGATGGCTTCTCAGATCTGGTTGATGATCTCTGGGGCAAACTCGATACAGACCCAGACCGCTAGTACAGTTACCTGCCGCCATTACCCAATATTTTACATACGAAGTCTTATATGGCGACTGTCGTTGTAGTAGTGCGCGCTTCTTGTAAGCGCCTCTCCTGCTAGGAACCAAAGCGCCCCGGATGAGGATCATCAAGCAACGTGGCGAAAAGGCCAATCGCATTGAAATGGGTTTATTCAAAACACTGATCGGGTCCGCACGATGCGAGATCGCGATATTGCAAATGCAGTACTTTCGCGACCTGGATAAAATCATCAAATCCCGGCTTTTTTCCGCAAAACCGGTGCGTGAATTCGATAGCTCCGGGAAATAAACATTTCTGCCGTTGATGACTTGCAGGGCAATCCGCGCAATATCACTATTGGACTAACCGCCGTGAAACCGTCCCGAGTGATTGACTGCGATAGTGTCGGGGCACATTGAGCGGAGACTGCCGTCGGTTCCAAAGAGCCCGGGCTCCAGTTTCAACAAGCGGCGAATCACCTCGCTCAGGACACGGGTGATTTGGCTGTTGAGGCCATTTGACCAGACGAAAGCGAAGGAATTCTATTCTTACACTTGGGCGCTTCCTCATGCCGCAAAGACAACCATCTCTCTTTGAATTTATCCTTACTCGCAAGAAGTGAATTAGGCAGAGCCTAATTCAGGGTCGGTTTTTGCAACGCAAGCGCGCCCAAGGGTAAATGTGTAAAAACAATGAGTTATTGAGGCATTGGCGGAAGTTTGATATGCTGATTGGCGTGTCAAACCTATCCCAACCTGGGGGTGCACGAAATGAAAGCGAGGCTGAGAGATATGCCATTCGTTGTAGATAAATTTGCTGCTGGTGACGCAGTGCTGTGTTCGGAGGCGCCTTTTCGTTGAAAAAGACGAAAAGCACAAATCGGCTAATCAATGAGGTAGCCAGTTGTTTAGAGTGGGGTCGAATGATCTGACAAATTAGTCACACTTTATCGGCGTAAAAGTCACGTCATCTGTACCCGCATCTTTTCGCTTGCGCAGACCTCCGAGTTTTGAGTACGAGGAACGCCCATGCAAAATGCTGACCATCATATCGCGCCCAATCAGATACGGGTTTTCTGAGTTTCCGATCCGTTGGTAGCTCTCTTCAGCGATAGGTACACATATCCTTCTTCTGCTGCGAGCTCCTGTAGGCACTAAGTCGATATGAGGCGCTAGTCATGGCGTTTACTACAAAACTATTGGGGTTCTTGAAGATGTGTTGCGATAGCCATCGCGACATCACGCCTTCTTTTGCTCCGCGTTTCTTGAATCTCACGCGAATAGCCGTGTGATCGGGCGGTTTCGGCCGCCTGCTTCCCACCAAAATTCAATTCACGAGTTTTTCTACCGAACGCGTTCGGTGGGCTCGATAAGACGTGAGGTATTCACATGAAAAAGAACTTTCCTGACGGAATCCGGCTCCCGTCAGATTTTCGTTCAGACCGTGCCATTGCGAAAGCCGCGAAACGCCATTGCACTGCTTACACCGTGATCGGTTCAAACCCGGGCGTAAGGGTTCAGGCGGAGTCTCATCTTGAGTTGGCCAATCTGCTGGTAATGCACGCGCAGCTCTAGGTTGAAGACATCTTCGATCAAGTGCGGTTCCGTTGGAATGGCTTCAGCGAAAAGGTGCGAGAGCATGTGTTTGATTACGTCGCGCACATCCGTGGAGGCTCTAAAGTTGCTTTCGCCGTAAAGCCAAGCTTTCAGGCCACGAAGTCGGTATTTGTAGAAAAAATGCAAGAGGTTGCGTGGTTCTCCGTTCAGTCTGGCTTTTGCGATGAAGTACGTATCCTGACGGAACGCAGCGCAGATCAGATTGAAAAGAGGAATGCAGAGCTTTTCTGGGCCGTACGGCAGCCTATGCCGAGTGCTGACGACGTAGCTTGGAATGTAGCTCAAGACCTTCTGGGCGCAGCCTCACTGCGGGACCTTACAATCAAAACTGGACTTGGTGCCGACGGTTGGCGAGCGCTCGTGCGTTTGGTTGCCGCTCAACACCTTGTGCCACTTACCCGTGAAATCATCGACCCCCAAACACTTGTCCAACGGAAAGGATAATTCCCATGACTGTTCACTATGATCTGATCAAGAAAATGGCTGAAGCGAAGAATACCGCAAGCACTTCAACAAAAAGCCGCTTCGAAATCTCGATGCATGACCGCGTAACTATTGCAGGCAAACGTATGCGGTTGGCCGGAAAAACTGCAAACGGCTATGTCCTTTATCCAACTTCCGGATCAGGACTTGCCGAGTTTTTTGGTTATGAAGAATTGAGCCGTCGCAACGCCTCTGGCGAAATTGTGCATGAACGTAACCACTTCCTGCCCAAGGCGGATCGCAAACAAAACTTCAATAACTCTATCTCGCTGTTCGATTTGACGGAAAAGCAGAAAGAGCGGTTCTGGAAACGCTACAGCTTGGTAAGCGCTTATCTGGAGCTGGAAAGCGAGGATCGTGTCTCACCAAATGACAAGTCGATCAAGGAGTGTATGGCGGAAATTTGTCAATTGGCCGCAACAATTGCCTTGGAAGAGATGCCGACCCCAGAAGAGTGCATGCGCGACGAAGAAATTCGGTCTGGAAAGCGGCGTCGTCGTCATGGCGGCGGACGGATTGTAGGGAGCGTTGAGCCTGTCCATGCGACCACCCTGAGGAAGTGGGTGACTGCATATCGTCGAAACGGCAAGCTTGGTCTTATCGATAGCGTCCATAACCGCGGAAATCGGTTTAGTTACTTCAGCACCGAAGAGAAAAAATTGCTCGATGCAGAAACGCGAAAAAGTTACTTCAATCTCAACCGACCGACTCAAAAGAAGACTACCGAAGACGTTCAGCGGGCGTTTGAAAGGGTCAACGAGGAACGTGAAAAAGAGGGTCTGACCCCATTCCGCGTGCCTAGTCGCGATGCAGTGCGCCGATGCATCAAGAGCTATAGTGAGTTCGAAGTTTTGCTGCACCGGTACGGGTACGACGAGGCGATGAAACGCTGCAAGCCGGTAGGGCGGGGAATTGAGACTTCTCGATTGCTCCAAAAGGCTCAAATGGATGAATGGCGGGTCGATCTTTGCACCCTTGTGAACAGCACAGGTCTTGGCCAACTGTTCAATCAGAAAGAGCTCGAGGACCTTGGTTTGCTTGGCGAAAAGGGGGCAAAGAGCACACGTTGGTGGTTGTCTGTCATTATTGATTGCCGCAGCCGCTGCATTCTTGCGATGAAGCTGACGAAGAACCCTAAATCCGCCACAGCAATCGATTGCTTGCAAATGGCGGTACAGGACAAAGGTGCTTGGGTGGATGCCGTAGGCGCCGAAGCGGCTTGGGACATGTTTGGTTTGCCGGAAGTCCTTGTTACGGACAATGGAGCTGCCTTCAAATCTCAAGAGTTCATCAGCACTTGTCTGGATCTGGGTATTACCGTCGAAAAAACCATCGCCGGCATGCCTGGTATGCGCGGAACAGTCGAAAGGTTTTTCAAGACTGCATCGACGGGGCTTGCCGCCCGACTTCATGGTCGCACGTTTTCGAATTCGGTTGAACGCGGAGATCATCCGACAGAGGAGCGCACCTGCTTGAACACAGAAGATCTGTGCTTTGCGCTGGTGCGCTGGATTGTGGACGTTTACCATAATACACCTCATGAAGGTCTGCACGGCCGGACACCGCTCGAGCAGTGGAACAAAGACATCGCGGACGGCAACTTCCCCGCTCAGGCAACGCCTGATATGCGCAAGAGGCGGCTGATTTTTGGAAAGAAACTCGAACGGACCCTGAGCAAATCAGGTGTCACAGTTTTGGGCGTTCAGTACCACTCAGAGCACTTGGCGGAGTGGTTTGCGCATCGTGGCAAGCAGGATCTGCAAGTCAGCTGGTTGCCTGAGAATATTGGGACGATCTCTGTAAAGCTTGGGGAACACTGGCATGAAGTGCCAGCGGTCTACGATGAATTCGACAGTGTTCATGCACAACAGTGGGTTGCAGCTCGACGCAAGATGAAGAGTGCTGAACCGCGCCAAAGAGCCTGGGAACACAATGTCGTCGCAAATGCGCTTGAAGCCATTGACGCAATGAACCTCAAAAAATCGCTCGAGTTCGGTCTGGTTTCACAGGTCTACTCTGAGACACGCATGGCGGCGTTGGAAAAGGAACTGTTTGTCGGATTTACCGTTTCCTCGTCTGAGACACGGCTGGAACAGGGGCCAACGCAGTTTGGCATTACCGTTGCTCCGAAAAAACCCGACTACTTGTCCGAGGACGAGGGCAACCAGGACCGTCATCCACCCGTTGAAAAAGATGTTTGGGAGAACGACGAGGAGGGCGACAAATGAACCAGATCAACCCAGTTATCGATCCTCAGACGGTTATGCAGTCGTTGCGGGCCAAGTACTTCACAAACAATCGGCACCACCAAATTACGCGTGAACTCGACCGTTTGCTTCAACCCGACCAGCAAGGTGGTAGGTTGCCTGCTCCGGAACTCCATGCAGGGGGGCTTGAGGCCAGGGGGCTTATGGTTGTCGCGAAGCCGGGGGATGGCAAAACTACCGCGGTTCACAGGGTCCTGAGTCGCCATCCGGCGCTGCAAGCGGCGACGGGGCAGGACTTGCCTCGGTACATCCGCATTCAGGTGCCAAGTCCAGCGACACTCAAAAGCCTGGGCCGCGCCATTCTTGGAGAACTTGGATTGAACGATGTTTCAGAGCGGGCCCCCGCTTGGGACATCTGGCGTGTCGTGAAGCATCGCTTGTCGTTGTTGGGCATCGTCGTGCTTTGGATCGATGAAGCCCAAGACGTGTTCCTGTCACGCTCAGCACGTGAGATTGACGACATGCTCAAAACGCTGAAATCGTTGATGCAAGGAGACCAAGCAGTGGTCCTGGTTCTCAGTGGTACTGACCGGCTTCTTGAGGTGGCGCGCTACGACCAGCAAGTCGACCGACGGTTCAGGAAAATCATGTCTCGACCGCTTGTCGTGGGTCACCACGAACAAAACCTTCAAGGCTTGATTGATACATACTGTCAGATGGCCGGTATCCGGCCCGACATCGAACCGGATACACTGAGGCGACTTATCCATGGCAGCCGGGGTCTGTTCGGAAGAGCAATCGAGACTATCCTCGCGGCCATCGAACAAGCCCTCTACGAAGAGAGCTACTGTTTGAAGCGATCTCATTTTGCGGAAGCTTGGAGCATCCAAGAAGGCTGCTCTTGGGATCAAAACGTGTTCGAGATCAATGATTGGGCAGCGCTGGAGATTGATAGCGACGCCGAAGAGTTTGATGCAGAACGAACCCGGCGGCAACATCAGCAAGTTGGACGGGGTTGATGCATTGAGTACAATTTTACCAATGATGCCCATTTTGCCAGGTGAGAGCTTTGTTTCATGGGTCAGCCGGTTCGCCCGTGTTCAATGTGATATGTCTGCGAAAGAGTTTTCTTCTTTTGTGCGTATTCCACTTCAGGACCTCGCCAGGACCCGAGACAACGCGGTTGAGCAGATGCATCAGCTGACCGGCATTCCTGTGAAGCGACTTACGCAGGGCGGATACAAACAGCTTGCCTTTCGCTACTACAAACATCGAGATGAAGAGTTTCATTCAGAATTCGTTGCGGGCAATCGAGTAAGTTATTGCCCGCAATGCATCTTGAACGACATCTCGGACTGCCCTCAATCGTTGAGAATGCCGGTTGGGAAGATCAATTGGGCTTTTTCACCTGTGAGAACTTGTCCCGTTCATTCCGTTCCTTTGGTCAGAGAGCCTGAGAGAGGCCGAGGCAATCTCTTCCTGGACTTGGCTGCCCATATGCCAGACGAAGCGCGATTGGCAAAGCTGGCCGAAATTGGGAAACAGAGGCGCATCTCTGAACTGCAATCTTACCTTGAAGCCAGACTTGAAGGGCGCCCTGGGCCAGAGTGGCTAGACGGGCAGCTGATTGATCTAGCCTCACGTGCATCTGAAATGCTCGGTGCGTGTATCGCATTTGGTCCAAATGCAAATCTTCCAAATCTATCGCAAGCGGATTGGGACTTGGCCGGGGCGGTTGGGTACGAGTTTACTCGATGTGGCCCTGAAGGCATTCGAGAAGGGCTTGAAGCGGTGCAGAAGAAGACGCCATGCTCCAAGATCCAAGCCGGGCCGCAAGGTGTGTTCGGTGTTCTTTATAAGTGGATTCAGTTCAAAAAAAACCGAAAACCGATTGGGCCATTTCGGGAGGTTTTCCGTGAACATATTCTGGAAACCATGCCAATTGGTGCGGGAACGATTCTGTTTGGAGAACCCGTCGTGCAGCGGCGGCGTCATTCTGTAGTGTCACTGAGCCAGAAGTTTGGTGTGCATCCCAGAACTGTTCAAAATGCGCTGATGGTCGCCGATCTGCTGCCTGCGGACTATGACGCAAAACGGGATTTCGGCGCCATTGACGTTGCACGTTCTGAAGACCTTCTCAGGAGGATGCGGCGTTCGGTTCCGATTTCTGAAGTTCCAAAATATCTAGGCTGCAAACGGCCCCAAGTGGCGCAGCTCATCGAAGCCGGCATGCTTAAACCAATCGCGGGCTGTAGAGATGGCCGAAGGAGCATTGCTCAGGGAGTTGACGCCAACGACCTGGACAGTTTTGTGAACCGCTTGCGAAGTTTCGGACAGCCCATTTCTGAACCTTCAGAGGGTGTGTTGGGAATTGCCAATGCGGCTGAAGCCTTGAAAGTGCCCGCTGTCAAGATTGTCGAACTGTTGCTCCAAAGGCAACTAACTGGAGTTGAGCTTCTCGACGAAGAACTGCGTTACCAATCTGTACTTGTTGACGTGGCAGAAGTGGGTGAAAAACTCGGTTGTCGAATTGGTTCTCCCGGGAAATCGATTTCGGATGTCGCGCGAAAGCTTGGCCTTTCTGCCAACTCAGTGGACTTCCTTCTTCGAACTCCACCAGACGGAATGGAACCGGTTCTGACAATTTGCGGACAAACTAGACACATGGGGCAGATGCGTGATCTTGTTAGCCCTGCTAGCGTGGACCGTTTCAAGTTGGACTACCAAAAGATCACCGACGTTGCGACGAGAATGGCAACAACAGTGCCGGAAGCCCGAAGGAAGTTAAAATCTCGAGGGATCTTGCCAGTTTGGGAACCCAAAACGGCGGGAGTGGAGCTCTACAGAACCTCAGAATTCTAGAAGAACAAAAGCTGAAGTAACAGCCGCCCTTCGGGGCGGCTTTTTTGTTGCCCAAATTTTTTTGTGGGCGACAATGAGTTGTCAAGATGGGTGAAGTGGCCGCGGCATAATCAAGGGTGATAATAAATATATATAAAAATCAATGCTTTAAATTTTGGGAGCTGCCGATTATGGGTTATTTATGCCCGACGGAACAGAAAACCAGCAACAGTCTGCAATTTAACCTGCTCAAACTGCAACTTTGACCACCAGAACTTTGCCATCGCGTTTCGAGGCGCTGGCTTTTTTTGATTTGGATTGTGTAGAGAGAGTTGTCAGCGCTTTAGCACGCTCCCGATAAAGTTGGCGGGTGCCAAACCGCATTGGTCCGCTTGGACCAATCAAAGCTTCGTTAGCCTGATTGTGGTCTTCTAGCCATGCAGTGAAATAAAGCAGGTGCCAAATTGAGAATGCCCACGAAGATTGCAGAGAGTATTTGTTTGTAGGCGATTGATAACTTTCAGAGATGGGCGGGGCCAGATGAGGCTATCCAGCCGAGAAATGCTTCAACAAGTTGAAGAATGCCAGCCGAGTTGCAACTCGCTGCGACGTGCCCGCCGAAAGCTCTTCGGCTTCGTCGATATCGCATCAACCCGTCTCTGGCTCAGCCATTAGTCAACATGACCTAATTGATGAGAGGGATGGCTAAGGAGTAAACCCTTTCGGCACACCGAATATCGGCGAGTCCACGCTGCGACCTGTCAACGAATGCAGAAAAGCAATCAGGTTTTCTATTTCCAATTCCGCAAGCTGGATCGGATCAATATCAATTTTCTTGCGTTGACGTGCCATTTCATATTGGTCCTGCCAAACTAGGAAATCCGTTTTTTGCAACCATGGCACGTGGGGTAAGGCAGCCATTTGTGGGGTCCATTTGTCCAGGCTGGCCTGCGGATCCAAATGATGGCGAATGACGCTTTCAAGATCGGGGAAGGCGCCATTGTGACCGTACGGTGCGGTCAGGGCAACGTTACGGAGCATCGGGGTGCGGAACCTGTAGGCATCCTCAAGGCGGTTGCTTTCACCCATGCGGCCGACATCCCGGACGAAGGGATCCCACTGCCGGGTGCGACCCGGCCCAAAGGGTGGCAAGCCCAGTGCATGGAACTTCTGATCTGACATGAGCGGTCCGCTGTGGCAGGCGGAGCAGCGGGCTTTGCCGTAGAACAGCCTCATCCCCTCGATTTGCGCCGGTGAAAGGGCATTCATGTCGCCCGCAAGATAGTGGTCAAACGGGCTGTCGGTGCTGCGCCACTCGATCGCCATGAAAGCGGCCAGAGCGTTGGCGACTTGCGTGATCGTGATGTCCTCGGTCGTCTCGACCTCAGCAAAGGCGGCGACTATGGCTGGACCATAGCGCGGATCGGTGCGGACGCGTTTCGCCAGAATGAGCCAGCCCTTGTCGATGCGATCATGCACCGCGCCTGTGACTTCATTTTCGGCCACATTGCCCGCCATCTCGAATTGTGAGGTCAGGGGAAACAGAGCCTGTGCCGCCAGCAGGGAGTTCAGGCCCTCGGGCAGCCACTCCTGCGCCGGGGAATTGAAGCCGTTGCCGTAGACGTCGGAAATGCTCAGCCTGCCGTCGTGAAAGACGGTGTGTATGTCCTTGGCCCCAAGATTCCACAGGCCCGGAGAGTTGCGAGGGATGCGTTTGCGTATTCTGTCGGCCCCGGTGCCGGGTGTGCGGTCCGGCCCCAACCCCTGCCCGCCTTCTCCTATGCCCAGAGACAACCCGTCCGAAGTGCCGAAATCCGGGTGGTGACAATGGGCGCAGGCGTTGTTGCGGTTGCCTGACAGGATCGGGTCGTAAAACAGTTGATGACCGATGGCGGCCTGTTCCATATCAAAGGGGATAAAGTCATCATCGGTCAGCGGGCGCGGCAAATCCTGTGCCACAGCGGCCCCGACCCAGAAGAAGGCAACCATCCCATGCGCCAGCTTGTTCTTGCCCTTTGCGTATTTGCGTCTCCGGCTCTGGCTGAACTGGAACAAGCCCGCGATATGATGGAAGCCGGTCAGTTTGCAGCCGCGCGCGAGGCACTTCTTCCAGCCGCTCGCTCGGGCAACGCCGAGGCTGAAGAGCTGATCGGCGTGATGTACGGGTTGGGTTTGGGGGTCGAGCAGGATTACGAACGGGCCTTTGAATGGTATCTGCGCGCCTCGATGAAGGGGCATCCGGGGGCGCAATCGGGCGTTGGCTGGTATTATGAATTGGGCCTGGGCATGCCCGCGCCCGATCTGGTGCGCGCGTATATGTGGTACACGCTCAGCGCCATTGGCGGCGACCCCGACGCGGCGATCAGCCTTGAGGAGGTGGTCAAAAAAATGTCGCCGGAGCAGATCGAAAAGGCGCATGTTCTGGTCAACGACTACAAAGGGTGGATGTACCCGTTTCGGTGAGGGCCAGGCCGCAAAGCCCGGCCCAACAGTTCACTTCAGATCCGCATCACGAGCGGCGTTGACGTCCGCTTCAGCCGCCGCGACCGCTTCGGTCAGTGCAGCAAAGATTTCATCGCCACGCGCAACGTTGGACTGGAACCAATCATACACTGGCGTTGCGGCCTCTTTGAACGCAGCCTTCTGGTCGGGTGTCAGCACATAGAGGTCTCCGCCACCGGCGACGAAATCCTCATAGGCTTGGATCGACTTGCGCTTGGGGGAGGCGAAAGTGGCCTGTTGCAACGCATAGAATCCGTCGACCACGACGCGGCGCAGATCCTCGGGCATCTCCTGGAACTTGGCGTTGTTCATCCACCACAGTGCGCCCATATAGGCATGGCCGTCCAGCGTTACATATTGCAGGCCCGCATCCGGGAATTTCATACCCATGATGTCGGTGATGCCGTTCTTAGATCCTTCAACGACACCGGTCTGGAAGCTGGTGAACAGTTCCGGCCATGGGATCGGGGTAGGCGACGCACCCAGCGCCTTGACCAGTTCCTGCGGCAGGTCGGCGACGACGGTGCGGATTTTCAGACCTTCCATATCCGCAGGCTCGGCAATGCGGCGCTGGGTGTTGGCAAAGTTGCGCCAGCCGCCGGTGTTGCCGATGGTCATCAGACGGATCGCGCCGCCCGAGTCCTCAAGCGCCATGTCACGCATGGTACGGGTGAAGTCGCCCGACAGGACATGCTCGGCAATGCGGTCATCGGCCATCAGATAGGGCAGGTCCAGAACCTGCACGTAGGGAAAGATGCCTGAGGCACCGCCCGAGGTCGAGATGTAGATGTCGATGGTGCCGTCTGCCACGCCCTGCAAACATTCGGCCCCGTTCGAGCAGAGCTGTGTGCCGATGAACAGTTCGACCTCGATCGCGCCGTTCGAGGCAGATTCGACATAGTTCTTGAAGACGATCAGCCCATCATAATCCTCATCGTTTTCGTTCGAATTTGCGGTTGCGCGCAGCGTATAATCGGCGGCTGTCGCAGCCATGGCGGACGCCGCCACCAGCGATGTGGCCACCGCTGCGGTTTTGATGAATTCTCTGAGCATGCGTTTCCTCCCTGTGAAACTCAGTTAGTTGGCAAATCCCGTTATCCTCGGGATCGTCATGGAAAGTGCGGGTATGTAGGTGATCAAGAAAATCACGATGATTTCGACCGCCAGGAACGGCAGGATCGCCTTGGCGATGGTTTCAACCCGTTCGCGCGATACGGCGGCAGCCACGAATAGCACCAAGCCCATTGGCGGGGTGGCGAGGCCGACGGTCAGGTTGACGCTCATGATGATGGCGAAATGGATCGGGTCGACGCCGAGGCTGGTGAAGATCGGGCCAAGGATTGGTCCAAGGATGATGATCGCGGGGCCTGCGTCCAGGAACATGCCGACGATGAACAGTAGCAGGTTGATCAGGAACAGAAGGATCAGCGGGTTTTCCGACAGGCTGAGGATCAGCGAGGCCAGTTGTTCCGGCGCATGGCTGAGGCTGACAACCGTCTTGAACGCCATTGCCGCGCCGACCAGCAGAAGAACAACGGCTGAGGTCATGCCTGCGTTGCTGAGCACCTCGGGAACTTCTTTCCATGTCAGTGTGCGCAGGACGAAGAAACCGATGATGAAGGCATAGCCCACAGCGACTGCCGCAGCCTCGGTCGGTGTAAAGATACCACCCAGAATACCGCCCAGAATGATGACCGGTGTCAAAAGTGGGAAGAAGGCCTTCAAACTGGCCTGACGCCTCTCGGACCATGTGTATTTGCGGCTGGCGACGGGGAAGTCGTAGCGGTCGGCCATCAGTTTGATCATCAGCATCAGACCGACACCGACCATCACGCCCGGAACGATACCCGCAAGGAACAACGCGGCCACGCTTTCGCCCATCACATAGGCATAGATGATCATGATGCCCGAGGGCGGAATGATCGGCCCGATCACCGAACTCGCCGCCGTGATCGCGGCGGCGAATTTGCGGGTATAGCCCTGTTTCTCCATCGCCGGGATCAGCATCGACCCTAGCGCCGAGGTGTCCGCCACGGCGGACCCCGACAGGCCCGCGAACAGGATCGAACTCAGCACGTTCACATGCGCCAGACCACCGCGCAGATGGCCCATCAGAGCTTGGGAAAACTCGACAAGGCGGATGGTTATGCCGCCTCGGTTCATGAGCTCTCCGGCCAGCATGAAGAAGGGGATCGCCATCAGAGGGAAGCTGTCCATGCCGTTATAGACATTGCGATACAGCAACGTGATGTCGTTTGTCTGGCCGTTCAGCCACAGCAGGATTCCGGGCGCCGCGAGCAAAGCGAAAAAGACCGGCAGGCCGATCAGCAGGAAAATCAGGAAGGTGGGCAGGAACCAGATCAGCATTTATTCGGCCCCCACTGCCGCATCGGGAATTTCGGGCAACAGGTGGCCGCCGCCCAGCAGAATAATGAAGGATCTCAGGATCAGCTCGATATTCACCGAGATCAGCAGGATGATCCCCACCAGCAGCGATGCCATCATCCAACTGCGCGGAATGCGATACCATTCGTCGAACCCGAAAGAGGTGGGCAGATACAGCGCGGCGGTGGCGAATTTGCCGCCAAAGCCGGTAACCTCGGACCAGCCGATGTTGACCGCGACCAGCAGGACGACGAGCGCGATCAAAAGCAGGAACAGATTCAGCGTTTGACCGATGATACGGGGAAGGAAGCGTTCCAGCATGTCTATGGCCACAAAGCCGCCGCGCCGAAAGGCGGTGGGCGCCATAAGACCGGTCATCCACAACATGCAGAACCGCGCGGCCTCATCCGGCCACGGCAGGGCATTGCCCAGAACGTATCGGAAGAACACCTGGATCAGGATTGCGATCACCATGAGCGCAATCGCAACAACACCAACCGCGCGGCCCAGACGCAGCACGGTTTCGTTCACGAATGCAATCGGCGCAAGCACCGATGCCAGTCCGCCCATGCGGATCCTCCCTTGTTCAGCCGCGGGTGTCCCCCGTGGTCATCAAATCGCGCTTAGGCTTTCGCGAATTGGCCGAGTTTCCCGGCATAAAAGGTCAGCGCGTCGCCATCCGACATGCTGGCCCGAAGAACTTTTCCAACTACAATAACGTGATCGCCTGCATCGTGATACGCGTGCTGTTCGCATTCGAATCGCGCCAGGCAGTCCGCCAACACCGGTGTCCCGTTCTCACAGCGCTCGTGGCGGATGTCCCGCAGTGCAAAGGCGTCTTTCGAGCAGCCGAAACACAGCTCGGCCTGTTCCGCGGACAGCACGTGGACGCTGAAATGGCGCGCCTTGTGGAAATAGGGGAAGCGGCGCGAGTTGCGGTCTCCGGCCCACATGATCAGCGGTGGGTCGAGCGATAGGGACGAAAAGCTATTCGCGGTGATGCAGACCGGCCCGTCCGCGCTGTCGCAAGTCACGATCGTGACGCCGGTTGCAAAGCGGCCGAAGGCGTCGCGCAGGGTGCGTGTGTCGTCCTTATGCGGAATGAAGGTGCGGGTCATGTCCTTTGAGATTGCGTTCATCATGGTACCTCATGCCCCAGTGCCGCCTCGTACAGGCGGAACCAGCTTTCGCGATCCAGTTTGACTTTCAATGCGTCCGAGGCGCGTTTGATCCGGTCCAGATTGTTGGTGCCCAGAACCGGCAGGATGTTGGCCGGGTGGGCCAGCAGGAACGCCACTGCGACGGCCGCGCGATCCACGCCGAACCTGGCTGCGATTTCGTCGGCGACGACCCCAACCGGTGGGTTTCCGGCCATCAACAGGCCTCCACCCAGCGGCGACCATGCCATCACCGGATGGCCATGCTGTTGGTGAAACGCCAGGTCCCCGTTGGTGAAGGGGCTGATCTCACCCAGAGAAATTTCGATCTGGTTGGTGACCAACTGCGTTTTCATCGCCGATTGCAGCAACGACCAATCCCACGGGCGGAAGTTTGACACACCCACCGCACCGACCTTTCCACTGGCGACGACCTCATCCAGGGCGGCTCCGGTTTCATGGTGGTCCATCATGGGGTCCGGGCGGTGGATCAACAGCAGATCGATGTGGTCAATCGCCATTTCCGACAGCGACGTCTCGACCGATTTCAGAATGTGGGCGCGCGAGGTGTCGTAGTATTTTACCTTCGCATCCGCGTAACGGCCAACCGGCGCGACGATGTCGCATTTGGTGACGATCTCCATCTTCTGACGCAGGTTTGGATTGGCGCGCAGGGCGGCACCCAGCACGGCCTCGGCCTTGTAGCCGCCATAGATGTCGGCCTGATCGAAGGTGGTGATACCCTGATCCAGACAGGTCTGAATCTTGGCCTCGACATGGCCCGCGGACGTGTCACTGTCATCGCCCAACCGCCACATGCCATAGACAAGGCGGCTCATCTCCAGCGAGTCAGATAGTTTCACACGTTGCATCAGCGGCGTTCTCCTTTGCCCAGCGGTGTGGCCGGGGTCGATTTGGGAACCCTTCCGTAAGCTTCGGGAAGGGAACAGGTTTTCAAATTCGGCAACACGCGGGCGCCGAAATGGCGGGCTTCGTCCAGATGCGGGTAGCCCGAGAAGATGAAAGCGCGGATGCCCATCTTCTGGTATTCCTCGATCTTCGACATAACCTGATCGGTCGATCCGACCAGCGCCGCCCCACAGCCCGAACGCGCGCGGCCAACACCGGTCCAGAGACCGGGTTCGACATAGCCGTATTCATCCGCCAGATCGCGGTTCCTGGCCTGATGCGCCACCCCCAGAGAGGTCGAATCCAGCGCCCGTTCGCGGATGGCGCGACCGTATTCGTCGTCCAGCTTCGAGACGATGTAATCCGCGTATTCCTGTGCCTCAGCCTCGGTATCGCGAACGATCATATGGACACGCAACCCGTAATCCAGCGTGCGGTCGTAGTTTTCAGCGACGGCGTGAACGGCCTTCATCCGTTCGGCCAGTTGATCCTTGGTTTCAGGCCACATCAGGTAGACGTCACAATGCTCGCCGCACAGATCCAAAGCAGAGGGAGAATAGCCGCCGAAATAAAGCAGCGGCCCGCCGGTCTGATATGGCTTGGCCGGGTCGGTGGTCAGGCCCGAGAAGTTATAGACCTCGCCTGCATGATTGATCTCATCCTGCGTCCAGGCTTGTTTCAGAATCTCCACCACTTCGCGCGAGCGCTGATAGCGGAACGCGCTGTCGGCCTTCTCACCGGGAAAGTCGGATGAGATGATGTTGACCGTCAACCGCCCCTTCAGCATGTGATCCAGCGTTGCGATGGTGCGGGCCAGCATGATCGGTTGCATCTCGCCACAGCGCACGGCGGCCAGCAGGTTGATCCGCTCGGTGATCGGAGCGCAGCCGGCGACAAAGCTCAGCGTGTCTTGACCGACCTGATAGGAGGACGGGCAGAGGATGTTGCGAAAACCCTGCGCTTCGGCCTCTTTCACAATGTTCGAGCAATGCTCCCAACTCGACCGCAGGGCACCGTCGGGAACGCCAAGGAACTGGTAATCATCGGAACACAGCGCAGCGAACCACGAAACTTCGGCCGCATCCAGATCGGGGGATGTGATGGGGACGATGCTCATTTGATTCACGCTCCGTACATCTTTGACTTTCCTCTTGCGTAGCAATCGCCTTGATGTAGATCAATAGTGTATCAATTTTTCCTGCGACCGAGTGAAGCGTCTGCTGTGCCTGCATCCAACCGAAACCCCAATGCCCTGCCGGTATATATTCAGATCGCGGAACTTCTGATCCGTGACATCGCGGCTGGTCGTCTTATTGACGGTGAACGATTGCCGCCCGAGCGCGAGATGGCCGCAGAGCTGAATGTCTCGGTTGGAACGCTGCGAAAATCGCTCTCAGAGCTGGAAAAAAAGGGGATGTTGGAGCGTATCCAGGGCTCGGGCAACTACATACGCGAGACCGGTACGCAAAACAGCGTCTATGCAATGTTCAGGCTGGAACTGCCGGAAGGGGGTGGCCTGCCTCGTGCGGATATCCTGTCGGTTGACCATCTGAAAAAGCCGGTCGATCTGCCGAAATTCGGTGCTTCTGACGCCTGTTCGCGTGTCCGGCGGATGCGCTACCTGAATGATACAATCATCGCCGTCGAAGAAATCTGGCTGGACGAATCAGCGGGCCTGATCGACCAGAGCCTGCTTTCCGACTCGCTCTATCGCTATTATCAGCGCCAGTTGGGCTTTTGGATCGCAAGAGCCGAAGACAGGGTTTCGGTCCGGCCCCTACCGGACTGGACGCCTTCTGACTTCACCAAGCCAGCAGGCCAAGCAGTCGGTTATATCGAGCGGTTCAGCTGGTCGGAAAGCGCCGAACCCGTTGAATTCTCAAAAACATGGTTCGACCCGGATCGGGCCAACTACGTCCAACGTCTGAAGTAAAAGGAATCGCACATGACCCGGACCATCAATTACGGGCTGATTGGATGCGGAATGATGGGGCAAGAGCACCTGCACAATATCGGATTGCTGGAAGGTACCAGTGTGTCTGCGATCTTTGAACCCGATCAAGAGATGGCAAAAGCCGCCAAGGCAATTGCGCCAACTGCAACCATGGTAGGTTCCGTGCAAGAGCTTCTGGCGGTAGAGGAACTGGACTGCGTCGTCATTGTCAGCCCGAACCATCTTCATGTGGACCAGATCTGCGAAATCGCTGAAACACGTCCTCTACCGCTTTTGGTTGAAAAGCCATTATTCACCAACCCGCAAGACGTGCCCCGACTCGAGCAGTTGCAGCGCGACTACCCCTGCCCGATTTGGGTTGCGATGGAATACCGGTACATGCCCCCTATCGCTGCTTTGATCGACAAGGCCGAGGCGACAGGTGGGGTGAAAATGCTGTCGATCCGCGAGCATCGTTTTCCCTTCCTCGACAAGGTCGGCCACTGGAACCGGTTCAACCGAAATACTGGTGGCACTTTTGTCGAGAAATGCTGCCACTTCTTCGACCTGATGCGTCTGGTATTGCAATCCGATCCGGTGCGCATCACGGCAAGCGGCGGGCAGGCGGTGAACCATCTGGACGAAAGTTACGACGGTCAAATCCCGGATATTCTGGATCACGGCTATGTTCTGGTCGACTTTGCTTCGGGTGCGCGCGCGATGTTGGAACTTTGCATGTTTGCCGGAGGCGCACGCTATCAAGAAGAAATATCGGCCGTCGGACCGGACGCCAAGATCGAGGCGTTTGTTCCCGGGCCCGGACGATTCTGGCCCGATCACTTGGGAGCCCCGCCATTGCCCCAGGTGATCCTGAGCCCGCGCAATCCCAAAGGTCCGGTATCAATGGACGTTCCGGTGGACGCCACCCTTTTGGCGGCTGGGGATCACAATGGATCGACCTACTATCAGCACAAAGGGTTCCTGTCCGTGCTTCGTGGCGAAAAGGCGAAACCGGATGTGAGTTTGAAGGACGGCCTCTGGGCTGTCAGGATGGGGCAAGCGGCACAACAGGCAATTGAAACCGGTGAAACGGTTTACTTGGCCGACTGATCGGGGCCGGAGTCCCGGGTGCGTTTTGCGATCGCTAAAAGACGCCTTAGACTGTTGCTGGCAATGTCTTTCATCGTATGACTAGGACCACGATCGCTTGATTGGTTTAAGAGGGTCAAGCTCGCTGTAACTTCAATCTGCAGCGCGCTGTGTTTATGCAGAACGCGGCGGTTCGGGAATGTCTGGTTTTTGCTTTTCTGTCGGGTCGAGCGCGTCACGGGGTTCTGAGCTTAGTCACTGTCGAAGATTCGCATTCTAAACTAAGTTGAGTTACAGATTATTGTGCCAACTCAAGTGC
Organism: Ruegeria sp. HKCCD6604; assembly: GCF_013110635.1. Classification (NCBI taxonomy): domain Bacteria; kingdom Pseudomonadati; phylum Pseudomonadota; class Alphaproteobacteria; order Rhodobacterales; family Roseobacteraceae; genus Ruegeria; species Ruegeria sp. HKCCD6604. The sequence goes on from NZ_WVQW01000009.1 coordinate 111,532, forward strand.
CGACAGGTAAAAAGGAACACATAAACTAAATAACATCAGTATCTTATGCGCTTAGTAACGAAACTTCTCTCACTGCTTTGTATTCTGGCCATCTTCTTGGTGACCTCAAGACCTTTGCAAGCTTGCTCAGTCTGCGTGACTTTGCCTGAGGCTTCGTCGGCTGATCACATTATTTCCGCGGACATTATCGTTCTGGCCGGTCCCACACCGGACAACCCGTTCCGGTTTTCTCCGGTTCACATTCTGAGAGGGACAGAACAGAAAATCTCAACGCTGCCGGAAATACCGTTTCTGATCGAAAGCAAGACCCGCGCAGCTTTCCGGTCCAATCCAGAAAAGACGGTTCTCTTCACCTATGGCGCAACCGACAAGGATGGTGCAGGGCGTAGCATTTCACGAAGCTGGAAGCGCTTATTCATGATGACGACAGACAGATCTCGCTTTGTTGAGGATTTAATAGCTGTTGGAGGATCGTGGGCGTACGGCGACAATGACGGCTCGGAGCGTGTTATGTTCTTTGCGGGCTATCTAAGCCACGAAGATCATGTGCTGAGAAACATCGCTATGGTTGAAATCTACCGTGCCCCATATGAATTTGTTCATCCACTGCGGAACACGGTGCCTACTGAGCAGCTCCTGCAAGAATTTCGTAGTCTGAACAGGATCAGTTACATACCCGTCGCGGTGCGTCTGCTTGGCTTGCAATCTGATGAACAGGCAGCCTCTGTTGTGCGTTCGCGATTTGAACAGGTTTTGAAAAGCAATGGTCAAAACCTTTATGAATGGGCTCTCGCAGGTATCGAAATCGACGGCGCCCTTGCAGTTACTGCGATTGAGCGAGCACTGCAGCGCCCCGGCTGGCAACCGCCCGAAAAGCAATCCCTGATCCGGGCTTTGACCGAAGGCGGCACGGTTTTGCCTGAACTTCGCGCTCAGATTATTGGCATTTTCGCGAGTGAACTCGAAAAGGACCGTAATCTAGCGCCGCGGATCGCAGTTGCCATGCGGAACTGGGGCGAGACCGCCCTGAATCACCAATTTCAAGCGCTTATCGTGAGGGGCGAAATTGATCCCGCGACACAATTTGTTCTCGGAACAATAATCGGCGCGGGGCAGGTCACCGATTGAAAGTGAGCTGTGCGCTGTTCTTTGGCACAAAAAATGCGAAATGGATCTCGATCGCCCGTTTTCAGAGTTTTTTTGGCGTTGGTCTCTTTGTAACGCAGGCTCTGGTTCGGTTTACGTTTAAGTAAAAGTGGCAGCGGCTTTGTTCTGAAACCTACGGTTTCTGATTGTTTGCTTCTTGATCTCCACTCTTATGTTCAGGATTTTGTCGTCTCGGCCATGATAGACGTCGGCGGGTGTCAAGTTGGCCGGGCTCTCGGGGTAACAGTAGTTGTTGTTGTGATCGACAAAGGTGCCGATCTGTCGCTCAAAACCTCCGGGTAGGAAGTAAATTTCCAAGAGAACCCAGTTCTTCTTAGTTTGGTACCAACGCTCGAACTGGAGTGGGGTTTGAGTGGGGTTTGTGTGTGGTGCGGCGCACCGTGCACGTGATCCGAGACAGTCCACCAGATCACCCGCGGCGTATGTCGAGCCGTTTTCGCTGAGCAGCCTTGGCTCGTGTGCGACCATGACGTGATCTCAGTCCGAGGCCTCAGGGGCAGTCACCTGCCGAGCGGTGTCGCCCGCAAGACGGGCTCTCCCGGCTTCCGGGAACTCCTTCGACCAGAATATAAAAGCTTTCGGTTATGCCCTCGCGGAGACACAGCGCCGCAATGCTATCCTCAGCGCGCAGACCGGCCGGGACAATACCGACATTCTATTCGGCCCAGTAATGTTTGCGGGTCTTGCGTTTGATGTTCCTGACTAGCTTTTAGTCTGCGTCTTTCTAGGTTCCAGATTTCTTGTTCATCTTGGCTTGCCAATAGGTTCAATGAACTCGAACTCCTCCGTTACACAGATACCCAAATCTACCAGGTGGGTGCTGAAGTCAGACAGCCGAAAATGGAAGATCCTTCGTCGCAGTTCGAGGCGAAAGATAAGCTTGAGTCGCTGCAATACACGTTGCGTTTCGCGGCTGAATCAGCCTTGAGTTGGTCGTCGATTTTACTTGTCTGGCCGCACTGTCTACGGTTGAGAAAGAACAGAAGGGAGTTGGCGACATGGTCCAGGGCGGCGGGCCGGACAGAACAACAGAACTGAGAATCGCTGTAACACCATTTTTCAACCTGGCGGCCACGATGTCATTTATCGATCCATTTCGTGCCGCCAACTATCTCGAGGGAACAACACTGTTCCGATGGCAACTTGTGTCCGAGGCGGGCGGAATGGTGACGGCCAGCAATGGCGTTGAAGTCAACACTGCCAGGTTCTCGGAGGCGGGAATGAACAAAGCGGACATGCTTTTCGTCTCGTCAAGTTGGGAGCCGGAGCGCCATGTTTCTGCAGCATTGCGCGCGAACCTCAGAAATGCCGCGAAACGTCAGGCAATCTTGGGCGGGCTAGATACAGGTGCCTTTATTCTGGCCCATGCCGGGTTGCTGGAAAACTATACGGCAACAGTCCATTACGAACATATAGATGCGTTTCAAGAATTGTTCCCCAAGACGGGCATCAGTGAAGCGCTTTGGGTTATTGATCGCCGTCGTGTGACTTGCAGTGGGGGCGCGGCTTCGCTCGATCTTGCCCTGCATCTGATCCAGCAGTCTCATGGTAGCGCTCTTGCAAATGCCGCTGCACGCTATGTGTTTGCCCCCCCGATACGCGCCCACGGGGCATTGCAGTACCCCGAGAATACCGAGCCTTTGGGCAACTCTGTTCCAACAAATGTGCGTGCCGCAATTCGAGTCATGGAGGCAAACCTTGAAACACCAATCTCAATTGCGGATGTTTGCAAGCATGTCGGGTTATCACATAGGCAACTTGATCGGCTCTTTGCGCAATGCGTGCGAAAAACGCCAGCACTTTACTACCGCGATATCCGCCTCGACCGGGCCCGCGGCCTTGTGACCCAAACTGCCCTGACCATGTCGGAGATTGCCTTTGCGAGCGGATTTTCAAGCCAGGTCCACTTTAGTCGGGCCTACAAGGACCGCTTCGGTCTCCCGCCGAGCAAGGATCGTGTGCAGGGACGCATTCCATTCGAGTTCCGAGCATGGCCAATGCACCGCGCACCAAAGCCTAAGGCGAAAAAAGTTAAGTAGTCGGCGATTCATGGTAAGTCTTGTGGTTTGATCCGCGAAATGCTGGTGCAGTGAGTTCCTGATTCCAGTCGTGAGGACAGCCATGACGCAGTTTCCAGATCAAAACGCGTTCGAAGCAATAAAGTCTGGCTTCGACCCAGATCCAAATCGTGCGCTTTCGTTGCGCAAAGAGGCTTACATTGACGCAAACTGGTTTGAGGTCGACCGTACGGAGATCCTTGCCAAGTCTTGGCAATGGGTTTGTCACGTCGAAAAGCTGCGTACGCCGGGGTCATACGTCGCCACACATATCGCGGGGCACCCAATCGCTGTCGTCAGGGATAGGGAAGGGGTCTTGCGCGCCTTCTACAACGTCTGCAAACACCGCGCCCATGAGCTGTTGAGTGGCGAAGGCGAGACGACCCGTATCATGTGTCCCTACCATGCTTGGGTCTACAAGCTTGACGGTCAACTTGTCCGCGCACCTGAAACAGACCACCTGGAGGCCTTCACGCCACGCGATATCTGCCTGGATGCTGTTCAAGTGGAAGAATTTGCCGGTTTCGTTTTCGTCAACCTCGACACGCAAGCTGCCTCGCTGTCGGATCAATCCGGAAATCTGGAGACCGAAATCCGCCACTGGGCCCCTGATATCGAACAACTCACCTTTGGGAAACGACTGACATACGATATCAAGTCGAACTGGAAGAATGTCGTCGACAATTTCCTTGAATGCTACCACTGCCCGACCGCCCACAAGGACTTTTGTGATCTTGTGGATATGGACACGTACAAAGTCACGACCTACGGTATTTATTCCAGCCACATGGCAGAAGCGGGGCAGAACGCCAATTCCGCCTACGACGTCTCCAACGCGACTGTAAAGACCCATGCGGTCTGGTGGCTGTGGCCCACAACTTGTCTGATGCGATACCCGGGCCGGTCCAGCATGATCGTGTTAAATGTCATTCCGGTCGGACCAGATCGCACGTTGGAGACCTATGACTTTTTTCTTGAGACGCCCGAGCCTGATCCGATGGAAATCGACGCGATGCGCTATCTGGATGAAGTGCTTCAGGTTGAAGACATCAATCTGGTCGAAAGTGTACAGCGAGGAATGAAAACGCCTGCCTTTACGCAAGGTCGAATCGTGTCGGACCCTTCAGGATCCGGCAAATCCGAACATGCCGTTCATCACTTCCACGGTCTGGTACTTGATGCTTACGCAATGGCCGCTCCATGACGCAGCCGAATATTGTTGTGGTGATGGCCGATCAGTTGGCACCACATTTCATTGGTGCTTATGGGCACAAGGGCGCCAAAACCCCGCACATGGACAAACTCGCGGCACGCGGGATGCGATTTGACGCCGCTTATTGCAACTCGCCGCTCTGTGCGCCGTCGCGATTTGCTTTCATGTCCGGGCAATATGTCAGCCGAATTGCGGCTTATGACAACGCGTCGGAATTCCGTGCAAGCGTGCCTACCTTTGCACACTACCTCAAGGCTCTGGGATATCGCACGTGCCTGTCAGGCAAGATGCACTTCGTCGGACCTGACCAGATGCATGGGTTTCAAGATCGGATTACGACCGATATCTATCCCGCCGATTTCGCTTGGACGCCGGACTGGGAAGCCCATGATGAGCGGATCGACAAGTGGTACCACAACATGCAGACCGTCAAGGAAAGCGGTGTGGCAATCGCGACATTCCAAACGGATTACGATGACGAGGTCGAGTTCGCAGCGCGCCGGTGGCTGATCGAGCGCGGACGGGATCACGCAGCCGGCGACGTCTCTCCGTTCTGCTTGGTGGCGAGTTTCATCCATCCTCACGATCCATATGTGGCGAAGCCAGAATTCTGGGATCTCTACGCCGATTATGAAATCGACTTGCCGCAAGGCCTCTCTCTGGAAGAGCACGACCCGTTCTCACGCCGTGTGATGGATGGGATCGAAGCCTCCACTGTGCCGCTTTCGGATGAAGAAATCCGCCGCGCACGTCGCGCCTATCTGGCAAATGTGAGCTATTTCGACAGTAAAGTCGGCGCAATCGTCAAGGCGCTGGAAAATACGGGTCAGATTGACAACACATTGATCATTGTGACCGCGGATCATGGAGACATGCTGGGTGAACGGGGTCTTTGGTACAAGATGACGTTCTTCGAACACTCTGCCCGTGTGCCCTTAATCTTCGCAGGCCCGGATGTGGCCGAAGGCACGGCGCCTCACGCGTGCTCTCTCGTCGACCTGCTTCCGACCTTCCTGGAGGTTGCCGGAGGGACACCCGACATGCTGGGCGAGCCAGTTGACGGTCGGTCCCTGATGCCCTTGACGCGTGGGGAGGATGCACCAGAGGACATTGCCATCGGCGAATACTGCGCAGAGATGACACCTTGGCCTGTCTTCATGATCCGGCGCGGGACACTGAAGTATATTCACTGCGATGTGGATCCACCGCAGCTCTATGACCTGTCTCGGGACCCGGATGAGCGTGTCAACTTGGCGGATGACCCGGCCTACAGTGATGCAGCCGCTGCCTTTGCATGCGAAGTCGCTGAGAGATGGGACAGCGAAAGGCTCCGGGCTGATGTTATGCGCACCCAGAAATCGAGGCGCGCGCTTCATGCCGCGATGGAGGCCGGGGCAAGCGAGCCATGGGATTACAACCCGCCGCGCGACGCCAGTCAGGAATATGTTCGCAATCACATGGATTGGACTGCGGCAGCCGCGCGCTACCGCTTTCCACCGATGGGGGAAACAAACTGATGGATATTCAAGACGGCAAGGTGGCCCTTGTGACGGGCGGACGGGGCGGCATCGGCCGTGCGATCGTGGATCGGCTGACCCGAGAAGGGGCCGTTGTCTACGCAGCCGATCTCAGTGAAAGCGGATCCGTGTCCAACCCAGCAGGGGCCGATAGCCATTTTCTCCGACTTGATGTCACCTCAGAACCCGAGGCCATTGCAGCTATGGAGAGGATAAAGACTGAGCACGGCAAACTCGATATTCTCGTGAACGCTGCGGGCATCGAGATCGAAAAAACAATTGAGGATACAAGCCTTGAAGAATGGAACCGCTCGTTTGCGGTGAACGTGACAGGCACATTCCTGACGTCCAAATATGCGCTACCTTTGATGCGCAAGGCGGCAAAGAGCGGCAGTTCTGCATCTGTCATTAACTTCGGATCATATGACGGTTTCATCGCAGATCCGGGACTGGCGGCATATTGTGCAACGAAAGGTGCGGTTCATGCCCTGACCCGCGCGATGGCCTGCGATCACGGGCCCGAAGGCATCCGGGTCAACGCGATTTGCCCTGGCTACATCGACACACCGATGCTGCAAAGCTTTTTCACCGGCGACGGCTCGGGTGGCGGCGGCAAGACGATTGACCAGCTTCAGCAAGCTGTGCGCGATGTGCACCCGATGCGCACTTATGGAACGCCAGACGATATCGCAAACCTCGTGAACTGGCTCGCCAGCGATGAGGCCCGATATGCAAGCGGACAGCTTTGGGTGCTGGATGGAGGCCTTAGCGCTCAAGTCCAGCAGATGCGGCTATGAAATGCGCCGTCAACCCCAGGAAGGTCGCCGACGAGGGTGCTTTACGGCCACGCTATGCGCTTGGTGAAACCCCCGAGGTTCACCTGATCTACCGACCCAAAGAGGTGCGTTACCATTTGCGCCGTGTTGTTTCGCAGGAGGCCCCGGAATGCCAAAATCCGTAATCATCACATGCGCACCGACCGGGGGCATCCACACCCCGACAATGAGCCCTCATCTGCCCATTACGCCAACCGAAATCGCAACGGCCAGTATAGAAGCCGCCGAGGCCGGTGCCTCCATTATCCATTTGCATGCCCGCCATCCCGAGACCGGCAAACCCGATCCCAGGCCAGAATTGTTCCAGCAATTTATGCCTGTCATCAAACAATCCACAGATGCCGTGATCAACGTTTCAACCGGCGGTGGGCTTGGCATGTCCATGGACGAACGCATGTTGGCGGCCACGACGACAAGCCCCGAAATGGCATCCCTCAATGTGGGGTCGCTGAATTTCGGAATCTTCCCGATGCTTCAGAAATACACCGAGTTTCAGCATGATTGGGAACGCCCTTTCCTCGAAATGACCGAGGATTTCATCTTTCCCAACACGTTCAGGACAATTCGCTACGCCATCGAAAAGCTTGGGGGTGAACATGGCACACGGTTCGAATTCGAGTGCTACGATCTTGGCCATCTCTACAATGTAAAATGGTTCGTTGATCAGGGTCTGATCAAGCCACCGTTTTTTATTCAGATGGTGTTCGGAATCCTCGGCGGTGTGGGCGCTGATCTCGACAACCTGATGCATATGCACACCATAGCCGACCGGCTGTTCGGGCCGGAGAATTACGAATGGTCGGTGCTGGCTGCGGGGCGCCATCAGATGCCAGTTGCGACTCAGGCGGCCCTGTTGGGGGGCAACCTTCGTGTGGGGCTCGAAGACAGCCTGTTCATCGGCAAGGGCGAACTGGCCACATCCAATGCCCAGCAGGTCCGGAAAATTCGAGACATCGTGGAAAACCTCGGGCTTGAGGTTGCAACACCTGCCGAAGCCAGAGAGCGGCTCGCGCTCAAGGGCGCGGACCGGGTGAATTTCTGATAGAAGGGAACGGGCATGCAAGGCAAATTGCTTATCAATGGGGAGATGGTGGAAGGGGAGGGTGAGGCCCTGGCCATTTTGAATCCCGCGACTGGAGAGAAGATTGGTCAGGTCGCAGAGGCAAGTTCGGACCAGGTAGAGGCCGCAGTAAGGTCATCTGAAGAGGCGTTCGAAACCTTCCGACATGTCCCGCCGGCCGAACGGGCCGTGCTGCTGATGCAAATCGCCGATATTATCGAAGCCAATCAGGATGAGTTGGCGGAGCTTGAAAGCCTTGATGTCGGCAAACCCTGGCCATCGGCACGCGATGATGAGTTCCCTCTTACCATCGACACATTCCGCTTCTTTGCAGGGGCGGCCCGGACCATGACGGGATCGGCCGCGGGCGAGTATGTCGTAGGCCACACAAGCATGATCCGCCGCGACCCGGTTGGCCCTGTGGCGGCGATTGCCCCTTGGAATTATCCGTTGATGATGGCCGCCTGGAAACTTGCAGCCCCTCTTGCAGCCGGCTGTACAGTTGTTCTGAAGCCTTCCGAGATCACACCTTTGTCCACGCTGCGGCTTGCTGAACTTTTGCAGGATGTCTTGCCCAAAGGGGTGCTGAATGTGATTCACGGGCGTGGTCCCACGATTGGGGATCAATTGATCAACAGCCCTCAAATGGAAGCGATCACCGTCACGGGGTCTCCGGCCACCGGCATGGCCGCCATGCGCGCCGCCAGCGAGCTAATCCGCCATGTGCATCTGGAACTGGGTGGCAAGGCCCCCGTCATTGTTTTTGATGATGCCGACCTGGACGCTGTGGCTGAAACGATCCGCTATGGGAGCTTTTTCAATGCCGGGCAGGATTGTGCGCAACCGTGCCGGATCCTGGTCCAGGACAGTGTGTATGAAAAATTCGCGGCCATGGTCGAAGCGCAAGTAAAAGAAATAAAAGTTGGCGCACCCAAGGCTGAAGGCACCGAAATGGGTCCGATGGTTTCCGCAGCTCAGCGCGACCGCGTTTCCGCCTTTGTCGACCGCGCACGTCCTGGATGCGAGATCGTCACAGGTGGCGCAAGCGGAGATGGAAACGGGTTCTTCTATCAACCGACGGTGTTAGCAAACGTCGATAATTCAGCAGAGATCGCAACGGATGAGGTCTTTGGGCCCGTTTTGACGCTTTCCCGTTTCTCGGACGCGGATCATGCCGTAAAGGTGGCGAATGCAGGTCGATACGGACTGGCATCTTCGGTCTGGACGACCGACGTGGGACGGGCGATGTCGATTACATCTCGCCTGCGCTACGGGTTCACATGGGTCAATACGCATGGTGTCGGCACACCTGAAATGCCTTGGGCCGCGATGAAAGGCTCCGGCACGGGCTGTGATATGAGCGTCTATGCGCTCGACGCCTATACGTCGATCCGTCATGTGATGGTGGCGCACTGATGCGGCTTGCGGGAAAAAAAGCGTTTGTTTCTGGCGGGCGCCAGGGAATTGGACGCGCCATCGTCGGTGCTTTCCTGAAGGAAGGCGCCGAGGTGGTGACCTGCGGGCGGGGTGGAGCCCCTGACGGCCTGCCCTGTGAATGGCACGATCTGGACGTCAGTGATCCGGTGAACGTCCAAATGGTAGCCGAGGCTGTGGGTGTGTTGGACATTCTCGTCAACAATGCCGGGGTCCAGGTGGAAAAGTCAGTGACGGAAAGCACCGACGCGGATTGGGATCTAGTGATCGGCGCCAACTGTCGAGGGGTGTTCAACTGCTGCCGTGCCTTTATTCCGACTATGAAATCCGGCGGGAGCATCATCAATATCGGCTCAATCTCTGGCAAGGTCGCGGACCCTTCGATGGCTCTCTACAATGCGTCCAAAGCTTTCGTGCATGGGCTCACGCGATCTATCGCCGTGGATCATGGCCCAAGCCTGCGGTGCAATGCGATTTGTCCGGGATGGATCAATACCGGCATGCTTGAGGCCGCGTTCGAACTTGCAAAGGATCCTGTCGCGGCAAGGCAAGACGCACTGGCCCGTCATCCCGTTCGTCGGTTTGGCGAGCCGGATGACATTGCATCCATGGCTGTCTGGCTCGCCTCTGACGAGGCAAGCTTCGCAACGGGTCAGTTCTTTACCGTCGACGGCGGCATGACGGCCGCGTCGCCACTCAACCCCGGAGTGTTCTGATGTCGGATATCTCACATACTGCAATTCTTGGTGCCGGCGTTATTGGTGCAAGCTGGGCTGCGCTGTTTCTCGCGGCTGGTCGATCAGTTACTGTTTACGACCCGGCACCAAACTCTGAAGAGCAAACCCGCGCTTTCATTGAAACAGCTTGGCCCACGCTTGAAGAACTCGGCCTGACCGACAGAGCCACTCCGAACGCATTGGCGTTTGCAGAAACAGCAGCATCTGCGGTCGATGGTGCAGACTTCGTGCAGGAGAATGTTCCAGAAAGAGAAGCGATCAAACACGCACTCTATTCTGAAGTCGAACCAGCCCTGAGCGAGGATGCGATCGTTTCCAGTTCCACATCAGGCATGACGCTGGAGGCTTTGCAAGCTGGCTGGCAAGATCCTGCGCCTTTCATCCTCGGACACCCGTTCAACCCGCCACATCTTATCCCGTTGGTGGAGCTCACTGCAAACGCGCAAACAGGTGATGGCGTTCTCGAACGAGCCGAAGCGTTTTATCACGACATAGGCAAGGTCACGATCCGCATCAGGAAAGGCTTGCCTGGCCATGTGGCGAACCGCCTTCAGGCAGCCGTCTGGCGCGAAGCGGTCCATATGGCTGTCGAGGGCGTTGCTTCGGTCGAAGACATTGACAAGGCCATGTGGGCGGGCCCCGGTCTGCGATGGGCGGCCATGGGGCCGACGATGTTGTTCAATCTAGGCGCGGGAGAGGGCGGTCTGCGCGCCTTTTGCGAACACTTCCGGGATACGTTTAACGGATGGTGGGACGGGTTGGGTCAGCCACACTTGAACGACGACGTTATCGAAACGTTGGTTCAGGGCATAAACGAAGAAGCAAACGGTCGATCCCCGCAGACACTCGCGGCCGAGCGAGATGCGCTAATTGTTGCCATGCAAAAATCCCTCAAAAGCATTCGACTAGAATCGAACACTTGAACGCTGCACATTCGTGACAGCGCATTGAGGAGGCACCACCGGCCGAATTTCGGAGCCCTGGCTGCGCAGTGTGTCGACAATCCGTTCCGCCGTGGCCGCGCCAAAGCCTGTTGTAGCCTTGTGATGAGGTTACTGTCGCGGGCGGCAAAGGGTTGGAACATCGAATGTACTACAAAGTTGGTGCTTTTGATTGTCTGGGTCTCTTCCTCGATCGCGACGTGCTAATTCTTCTGTCCGTCGCCTCCGGCATATTGTTTTCAGCTTGGGCATGCGCGGCATGACCCTGGAAAACGCCACTGCCTTTTCTGCGATCTTGCGCGAGACCCTGTAGAATTTGTACCGTTCCTAAAGCCTGGTTGCGCCCAAGAAAGCTGCGGTTACTAGGGGCTAGAAGATATCAGGGTCCCCTGCTGTGGTAGATTTCTGCCGGTTGGGATGAACTGAGCAAAAACAACCCGCGAAACGTTGCGGAAATCGTTGCGTGAAATACGCTGAAAGCAAAAAAGCGCCCTTGGGCGCCTTGTTTTATTGGTCGGAGTGAGAGGATTCGAACCTCCGACCCCTGCCTCCCGAAGATCGGTGCAGGTGGCCAAGTTATTGATTTTTAGTCAAAGGAGCCCTGTTTTCCAGGCGTTGTCGCCAATCAAACCAGCCAAGTTCAGGTTCGGCAGGTTCATTGAACCTGAGAGCACTGTCTACATGCGCGTTAATCCTGCAGTTCCTGTAACAGCCGCTGCGTTTTCGGCATGCGGTCCAGGCTGGCCTCAATCCTAGAACGCCACTTGGGGCCACGAGAGAGTGCATCTTCGTAGGCGTCATTCAATTCATCCGGCCGATCCTGAGCAAGCACCTCGACTAGAAATGCGGCCTGTCGTCTGTCCTTTTCTGCTTTGAGGGCATTTTCACCGGGACGGCGACGGTCCGCGACGATCAACTTGTGGATGGCATAGCGTTCTGGCTGCGGGATTTGCACCAAAACGCCACTCCGGTAGGTTACAGCAGCGTTGATTGGCTCCGCGATGAGGTAGTTCAGATGGTGCAATCCTTGCGCATCCACTCCCAAAGCGGGCAGTTCGCGCACATCCTCATCCTCACCAAATGATGGAGTGAGGAATTCTATCAGCGTGTCGCCTCGTGTCTGTTTCCAACGCCAGGTGCGTCCGGCCGTGAGACTGGGCTGCGCCATGAAGTCGAAATCGCGGAACACATCTTCCAGCGATGGTGATGCAGTGTCCTCCAGCACCAGCGACAACCTGGAAAAGCTGGCGATGTCGATGTCATCCGTGTGAGCGGTCATTTCCATGTCGAAACGCACACCCAATTCACCTTCGTAAAGGCGGAAGGCGTGCGTCCCCACTATGGTGCCGCCTAGACGAAATACGCCGGACGTTGCCATCGCAGAGAGCAGGCTGCCCGTGGCAGCGTCCAGACCCAGAAAACCTTCTGCTCTTAGGAGCCGCACGAGGCGCGCCCGGTTGCGGCGGCGGTCTTCCTGTCGGGCTTTCAAAGTTTTGTGCTGTTCCAGCCTACCGCGCAGTTCCTCACAATCCTCTCCCAAGTAGTGCTTTTTGACATCGGAACCGACCCGGTAGGTGTCATACCAGTAGGTCCTGTTGTTGCGTTCGACTCGTGTGGGGGTGCCTCGGATGTCCGAAACAGCATCGTCCCGCAGTGAACGCAGGAGATCGTGATAAGCGGCATGTGCTATGGATGAATGGCGCGTGAACATCTTGGCTTCCACTGTGCTCAACGGATTTTAATTTTGTTGAACATAGCGTATGTTCAACAAAAAGTAAAGATGTTGAACACCACGCTTTTAGCTCTGTAATTCGTGAATAAACACAGATGGGCATGAATTTTTCGCGATGTCGCAAAGATGCGCGTGATGAGTCAGGTAGATCACCTGGCCGCTTTTGCTCATCTCAGCTAGCAGGCCGAAGGCCTCGGCGGTGCGGTCGTCGTCGAAGCTTTCCATGATGTCATCGGCAATGAACGGCACTGGGCCGTTGTTGCGAGCAAACTCGTGGTAGCCTGCAATGCGTAGCGCAAGGTAGAGCTGAGCCCGGGTGCCGTCTGAGAGTTGGTCAGCCTGTTTCGAGCCACCCCCAGCGGCCAGCGCCACCAATACTTCGCGGGAACCATCCGGCTGTGCGGCGAGGCCAGAATATCGGTCCCGCGACATGATCCGGAAAGCTTCTGATGCGCGTTCGAGCATACCGCTGCGGTGAGTGTCACGATAGCTCCTGAGAGCAGCGTCGACTGCTAAGAGCCCCAAACGCTGCCGTAGGTGGCGCCGGGCGCCGACCTCAATCTCAAGCAACAATGTCTGGCGTTGTTCTTCCAGACGGGCAACTGCGTCATCGCCACCGACCGCTTCGACGGCGTCTTCCGCCTTGCGGAAGTCGTCTTGCGCTTCTTCCTGTGCTGTGCGCAGGGTTTTCAAATCGGTCCGCAGGCTGTCGGCGCGTGCGGCGAGAGCATCGGCATCTAGTTCACGCAGTTGCGCACGTGCTTTTTCGACTGTATCGCATCGCATCCCTGCACAGAGGTCTTCGGTCAGTTCGCGCTGAGTTTCACGCAGTTTCGACAGTTCCCCTGCTCGCGTGAGCGCATCGCGCGCTTCGGCCCAATCTTCGACCCCAAAGTGACGGGAAAATTCTACGGTCCGATTACGATGAATCTCGGCTTCCTCTTCCAACTCCGAGAGGGCTTGTGTGGCCGTCGTCAAACGATCTGTGAGGTTGGTTCGCTGATCTTCGCGGCTCTCCGCTGCGCGCTGTCGCCGGGTGATGTCACGCCACAGATCAGTCGCTGGCAGATCGGTAGGCATTTCGAGGCGAACCGCCAAATCGCAAACCTCTTGTTCAAACCTTTCGCGGTTGGATTGCATGGTTGTTATCCGGTGGGTCAGTTCGCCGATGCGGCCCTGATGTTCACGCAGCCGTTCGAGCTCTTCGAGGATCGCACGCATCTCGTCGACAGCGGGCGGCGCGTCGGCCATCCAAGTGTCGGCACAGGCGGCTTCCCACTTTACCTGCCATTCGGCGCGCGCATCGTCTGCCTCTAGTTTGTTGCGCTCACGTCTGGTCAGGTTCTGGCGGGCCTCGGCTTCGGCCTCGCTCAAAGCCTCAACCTTAGACACCTGGTCCAAGAGAGATTGAGCGGTTTCAAGGGCTAGAGCCAGGCTCGTGTCTTTGGGTATCTCGCGGCCCGCCTGTGCAAAAGCGTTCGAAACATCCAAACGCGCCTGGGCGACGACCTGCACGAGCCGGGCAAGATCGCGCGCCTTGTCATCGTGCTTGACCAGGGCATCCTGTGCTATGTCGAGCTTGTCGAGCCAAGCGCGGAAAGTTGGCAGGTCGATGTGGGTAGGGAGAGCGGGGGAGACCTTGGCAGCGATTCCGGCAAGCCGTTTCGCCAGGTTTTTGCGCCGTTCTCTGGCCTCGGCCGATTTCACTTTTGCAGCGTCGACTTGTTGTTGGGCTTCGACCAACGCACGCTCGGCCTCGGCTGTCTTTTCGGCATGGGCGCGCTGATCCGCAAGGGTGGCAGCCACTTGGTCGTCGAGACGCATCGCAACTTCAAAGCGCTCTGCCGTTTCATCCGTCAGATCCGCACGGTGGTTGGACCATTCGGATTCCCGACGTGTTCGCACTTGAGCTGCCTCTTCCAGAGTAACCACGGCAGTTGTTCCGATTGCATCGCGTCGAGCGAGAGCTTGGGTCACAGCCTGTTCTAGTTGCTCCATCCAATCATCCGCCCGGTCGACCGCCCTATCCGCCTCGGCGATTTCCGCGTCCAGTTGCTCAAGAGTGGCGCCGTCTGGCGGAGTCACACTCGCCAATTCATCGTTGTTTACCGTCCAGGGTGAAAGCGCAGACAGGGCCGAATTCAAACGTGCTTCCGTCTCTTCAAGCTCGGTGCATACACGATCGTGTGCGCCGACAGGATCGTCGCGGCGAAGGTTTTGCACCAAACCGGCCAGCCCACCCAAATCTGACACGCTGCCTCCAGCCTCACGTAAACGCCGTTCAGCGCGCTCGAGGTCATCTTTAGCGCGCTGCAATTCTCCAGTCGCGGAATCGCACGCGGTTTCCACACCAGAACATTTTTCGATCAGCGCGCGCAGGCGCCCCAGGGTTCTTGCCTCGGGCAACAGCGTGGTCGGATCCGCCCCAACTTGCCCAAGTCGAGACAGGCAATCATTGACTGCTCCGGTCTTAGCTTCTTGCTCTCCGCGCCGTTTGGGCAAGTCCTCCACGGCGGTGTCATGGGCCGATTTCAACTGTTCCGCCGCCTCGATGTCCTCGCGCGCATTCAGAACCGGCCCGTCGGATGGGAGATCCTCTAATTCGGCTACCAACCTTGCCACAGTCTTTTTCGCGACCTCAAGCTGGGTGGCAACGGCGGTCTCCCTGCGGTCAAGTTCGGGAAGCTCAGCAAGCCATCCCTCTGGAGGTTCTGGTAGCGCACCGTAGCTAGCGATCTGCGTCTCTAGGCGGTCCAGCCGCGGTAAAAGCGGCAGAGCGGCGATGTGGCGGTCGGTTTCGATTACATCGGTCTGTGCAGCTTCTGCCGCATCGCGCGCCTTTTGCCAGGCATCTTTGGTCCGATCGCATTCGGTCGATAGGCGAGCATACTCGGAAGCAGCAGTGTCCAATTCCTTGATCTGCCTTCCCAAGCCGTCGTAGGCGGCACAAAGATCGCGCAACGCACCCTTGCGTCCGGTCCTGTTTAGGAACCCCTCCGACTCTGCACGCAATTCGTCCAACTGCGCCGCCAGATCGGTCATCCCGGCACTCGCCTGAAATAGCAACTCACCGAGATCCCCTTTGCTGGCCAGGATGCTTTCGCCTCCTTCATCCAGGGTCTGCCGATTGAGCGAGAACATCGCTGCATAGGATGAGCGGTCGAGTCCTCGCAGACCGCCATGCAGCAACGCTTCACCTAGCGGTTTACCGCTGGCGTCGAGCAGAGAATTGTCACGTTTCTTGACCCGGAGCAGTTCATGCGTCTGCCCGTCGATGTCCAGCACGGCCCCCAATTGCATCGACGGGTAGGGGTGAATGAAGTTCATGCTGCTTCGCACGGGGATCTGGAACAGCATGTCCAGCCAGCCTTCAAGCAGGGTGGATTTCCCAGCCTCGTTTGCGCCGTAGATCACGTGCAGGTCCGGGCTTCCGGGTGTTGGGACGGGAAGCGACAGGCTCAGATCAGTGAACTTGCCAAAACGCGTGAGGTCGAGCCGGTTCAGTCGCATTGTTCAACCACCGGTCTCTTCGAGGCGCGCAAGCACCTCCATTGCACCCTGCTGCATCGCATCGACAATAGTTGCGGTAGTCTCTTCCTCACTATCACCAAGAAGCCCTCGCAATTCGCGTGGAAGATGCTTCAGCAGTCGTTCCACGTCTTCCAGAACGGTCGGATCATCCGGGGGAAGACTTCGCTGCGTGATGATCTGAGCCAGTTCCTCCACCGCGCCTCCAGTGGACGCATTGCTGATGGCGGACAACGCAACCTCGATCTTGTCGATCCAAAGCGTGCCGATCTGCTCGGCGACGTTCTGTGCCTCGGCGTGTAGCAGGTCGAGGTCACGACCCGCTCTCCAGGCCAATGGAGTTTCTCCGGTCAGCACCGGTCGGACGATCAGGTGCTCACCAGCGTGGTCACGCCGCGCTGTGTGCAGAGCATGCTTCAGCGCCTCAATTAGGTCTGGCCAGTCAGACAATAGGTGGCATTCCACCGAGAGCCGTTCGAACTGCGCCATCGCGAGGTGCCGTTCCTCTACCGCGATCAAACCGTCGTCGGCCACCGAAACCAGCGAAACCGACTTGTTCCCGGCCTCGCCGATGTCGCGACCCTGCGGTATTCCGGGCATGACTACAGTGGTCGTGCCGGTGTGAATGGTCCGCCGGTGGATGTGCCCCAGCGCCCAATAATCGAACCCGGTCGCGTGAAGTTCGGCCAGCGTGCAAGGTGCATATGGATCATGCCCCTGTGCTCCGCCGAGGGACGTGTGTAGCATTCCTATATTGAAAGCCCCCATCACTGGTGGCCCAAAACGGTTCAACAGAGTGTCGGGTGCATGGGGGTCACGAAATGAAACACCGTGAACAGCAACTGAATGATCGTTCCAGTCAGTCTCGACGACCTGTGCTTTGCCCGGGAACACCGTCACGTTTTCCGGCAAGACTAGCTCACGCGTGATTTTGGACGCCGCATCGTGGTTGCCGCGGATAATGAAAACCGGAATGCCCGCTGCGTCTAGGCGCTCCATCTCTAGAGCGAGGAAACGAGCAGTTTTCATTGATGTTTGACTGCCGTCATACAGGTCGCCGGCAATCAGCAGCGCCTGGACATCTTCAGACACGCACAGTTCGACAATCCGCCTGAATGTGGTTCGGGTCGCGTTCCCAACTACTTCGGCCAGTGCTTCGTCGCGCATGGCTAGAGACTTTAGCGGTGAGTCCAAATGAATATCTGCAGTGTGAACGAACCGGAAGGCCAACATATTTCCCCAATAAACACTAAACCTATGAGAGAAATTGAAACTACGACGTCGTGACCGTCAAGGCGGAAGTATTGAGCTCGCTTTCTATTAACGAGAATACGGAAACACAAACGGCGTATCATTTCCCTCGGAATCCCCAATCACCCCTTCGCTATATCGAAGACATGCAGCGCTTGCTGCGTCAGATCTGAGAGGATAGCGATGACAAAGAAACCGCACTTCGACACCCGGATGGCGATGTATGTCGAACGCCGGGTGCTCGAACTGAAGCCGACCAAGAGCTAGGCGGAGATCGCGGCGCAGGCCGGTTATGTGAACCAGAACATGATCACGATGATCAAGCAGGGCCGCTCCAAGGTGGCCTTGGATCGCGTCCCGGCCCTGGCGCACGCTCTGGAAGCAGATCCGGCCTTCGTGATGCGGCTCGCCCTGGAGCAGGCGATCGGCCGGACGGCAG
Source organism: Ruegeria sp. HKCCD6604 (assembly GCF_013110635.1). Classification (NCBI taxonomy): domain Bacteria; kingdom Pseudomonadati; phylum Pseudomonadota; class Alphaproteobacteria; order Rhodobacterales; family Roseobacteraceae; genus Ruegeria; species Ruegeria sp. HKCCD6604. Next base: position 129,444 of record NZ_WVQW01000009.1, read on the forward strand.
CTGAGGCCGTTGTGGAGGTGTTCGGTGAACCCGTCACTGCAAACGAAGTTGGTTGGTTGCAGGCGATCCGTAAGGCTTCCAGCAACACCGATCCCAGACTGACCAGCAGGTCACAGGCCGCGATCAACGCGATTTTCGGGAGATAAGATACATGTGTGATAAGAATGACGATCTGACACCTAACGAACGCGCCTGGCTGCGCTTCCTGCGCGATGTTAGCAATGACAGCGACCCCGGCATTACCCTGCGCCGGGTGCAGCTATTGCGGCGCCTATGCGAGCTTTGAAGAGCTTGATGGAATTGCGTAGTAGGAAGGCGGGGAGGAATGGTTGAAGTGCTAAGCCTCGCTGGATCCCTCTGGAAACATGAAATTTGTTAGTGATGTCCTAGTTGACGGGCACGAAAACGAGTTCCGGCAAAACCACCTCCCATGCATCGCGGCGGAGCGTATGGTGGAAGGCTTCACCTGAGTCCTCTTTTCTCCATTTAAAGATGGTGGCGATTTCCCCCCTCTCAAACCGGGTATTTGGCGGTGGTGCGAAGGATTTGGACATGCGGCTCAGCACTTGCCCTTTTTCGTTGTGTAGCAACCAGCGGTCGCCGTCCTTTACCAATAACACTGCATCGCCGACGCGTGCCGCATTAACAGCACTCAGAGAAGAATGGCCTGGATGCAGGCGTCCAGCATAGGAAAGATCAACCATCCGCGCTTCAGCTGCTTGAAAAAACGGCGGGGACTGGGCAACGCCTTCATGTCGGGTGCCACGCGACGGGTCAGAACCGAAGGTGTTTCTGTTGGTAGGTATTCGTGGTTGTCGTTGCTCATCACGGCCAAGCTGCGGCGAGCACGTGTCATGGCGACGTAGAACAATCGGCGGGGGGCGTCCTGATCTTCTGTTTTAGAGGGACGCTCCCATCCACCATCTAGGATGACCACATCGTCAAACTCCAACCCCTTCGAACGGTGAGCCGTAAGTAGCTTTAGACCTCGCTGTTCGTCCCAGCTATCTCGCGCCCATTCTGCGAACCATTCGACTATGTCTGGGACAGGCAAGCTTCGCGATCCGACTTCGCGTGCCAGAAGGCCTAGTCCTTCGCCAATTCGGTTGGTCCAGAGCGAGGGAGGAAATGTGTTCAGCACTTCGGTCAATCGTTCGAGCGAATAAAGCTCTGTGGGGGTCTCGCATAGGGCTTTGACAAATGCCTGCATCTCGCGCATCCGCCAGAGGCTTGGCATGCTTTCGTTGGCCATTTCGACAGGTATGCCGAGGTTTTCGGCAAAGTCGCGCACTGGTATCAACTTGCGCCAATCGCGTGATATAATCGCGGCGCGTGACAACGTCCAATCGGGGTCAAGACGGGATATACGGATCAATTCTTCCAGCGCAGCCGTGGCCTGGGCGTCATCCCCGGCCGGACATTCAAGGAATTGGACGCGGCCCTGCACGACTCGGTCCAATTTGGCCAGTTGCCCACCGGGGTCAGTCATTCTCCGGTCTTCGTTAACGGTGATGTCGTGACCCAGCTTCATACGCGCGGCGGCCCCTGCAATCACGGCGTTGGCGGTGGCGACGATATGACCGGTAGAGCGGTAGTTCTCGGTTAAGAAAACCGGTTTTGCAGCGTAGTCCTGTTCAAACTGGCGGATGTAGCGGATCGATGCACCGGAGAAGGTATAAATATTCTGATCGTCATCACCCACTGCAAAAAGACTGAGTCGCAGATCGGGATCGTCCAGGGTTCTACCCGCCACAGCAGCGATCAGCGCATATTCGTCGGGGCCAATGTCCTGATATTCATCGACCAAAATCCAGCGATAACCCTGTATCAGTGTGTCACGCAGCGCCTCGGCCTCTTGCTTGCTTAGGCCATCACCTCGCAGTAGGGCTGCGGCCTTCTGCAATAGACCTTTGAAATCGGGGGCTTCGACTGTTTGAGTTCCACCAAAACTAGCACCGACCAATCGCATAGCCAGTGAATGAACAGTTGAGACGGTTTCTAAGGTTGAGTCATCTCCTACTAACCGGCGCAAGCGTTTGAGCCTCCCCAACTGAACGGGTCCACCGTTATGTTTAGGAAACGGAGG